>PMNA01000018.1 GCA_003162055.1 Actinomycetota bacterium
ATCATCATCTCGGCTTTCTTCTATTCCAAGAACTCGTTGTTCCTGAGCGGGTCGAATCTCATCACCGTGATCGAGCAAGTGGCGCCTCTGGCGACCCTCGCAATAGGCGTCACCTTCGTCCTCTTGATCGCCGAGATCGACCTCTCGGTCGCCTACCTCAGCGCTCTGACCGGTTCCGTCCTCGTGGCCGAACTGTCCACCCGACACGCGCATCTGTCCGGCCTCGTCGTGATACCGATTGCGATCGCGGCAGGGGCCCTCTTCGGCATGGTGCAGGGCATGTCGGTGGCGTACCTGCGCGTTCCGTCGTTCGTCGTAACCCTGGCCGGAATGCTGGTGGCGGAAGGCATTGTCCTCAAAGCGATCGGTTCTGTCCCCATCTATCTCAACGACAAATGGATCCTCGACCTCGAGCTGTATACGTTCACGCGAAGCCTGAGCTGGGTCATCGCCGCTATCGTCAGTGTCCTCTACGCGCTCGCCGTACTGAATGCGCTGTTCGGCAGGCACAGGCAGAAGGTCGCGGCCGGGAGCCTGTGGTTTTCCTTGCTCAAGGTCGTCGCTGTCTCCGGGGCCATGTTCGGCGTGGTGGCCTGGGTGAATCGTGCCCGAGGAGGCAGGGGTCTTCCACTGGCCCTGGTCATCGTGCTGGTGCTGATCGCGTTCTGGACGTTCATCGCGAACCGCACTACCTTCGGCCGGCACGTGTACGCGGTCGGCGGTAACGCCGAGGCAGCCCGCCGGGCGGGCATCAACGTTCCTCGCATCAAGATCCTGGTCTTCATGATCGCGGGCATCATGGCCACCATCAGCGGCGCGATGGACGCTTCGCGCCATGTCTCTGCCTATCCGCTCGCCGGCTCGGATCCACTTCTGATGTATGCGATCGCGGCGGCGGTGATCGGGGGCACGAGCCTCTTCGGCGGTCGCGGCCAGGTGAAGGGCGCGCTGCTCGGTGCGCTGGTCATCATGATGATCGACAACGGTTGTGATCTGCTCGGTTACAGCTCCTCGACGAGGTTCATCGCGACCGCACTCATTCTTCTGGCGGCCGTGACGATGGACACCATTGCGCGCAGGCGCCAGGCGGCTGCCGGGCGCTGAGCCCACGCCGGCTGCACAAGCGGCGCGGGACATGTCCGTTGCGTAAGCGCTCGCTGCACGCCGGCCGACTTCGACTGGCACCGACCCCGTGGACGCGACTAGGCTCGTCGTAGCACTCTCCTGTTTCGCCCCTCGATCGCTGGAGGAAAAATGAGCACGATCTTGCAGGGAAAGGTCGCCTTCGTCACGGGCGCCAGCCGCGGCATCGGCGCCGCCGTGGCCCGCGCGCTTGCGAACGAGGGCGTGAAGCTCGGGCTGGCCTCGCGCTCGGGCGCCGACCTCGACTTGCCCGACGCGCTGGGGCTGACCTGCGACGTGCGCGAGCGGGAGCAGGTCGAGCGGGCCGTGGCCACCACGGTCGAGCGTTTCGGCCGCCTCGATATCTGCATCGCCAACGCCGGCGTCGGCTCCTACCACTCACTCACCGAGCTGCCGATCGAGCACCTGGAAGAGATGATCGACGTCAACCTGAAGGGAACGATCTACACCTTTCGCGCCGCGATCCCGCACCTGATCGCAAGCGGCGAGGGCGACCTGGTCGCGATCGCCTCCGAGGCTGGCCGGCGCGGGCTACCCGGCGAGGCCGTCTACTGCGCCTCCAAGTTCGGCCAGGTCGGGCTGACCCGCGCGCTCGATCACGAGTTGAGGGAGAAGAACGTGCGCTGCACGAACGTCTGCCCGGGCGGCGTGGCGACCGACTTCGCGCTCGCCGAGGACTACGGGCGCACGCCCGACGTCCTGCCCGGGATGATGTCGCCCGAGGACGTGGCCGAGATCGTCCTCTTCGTCCTCACCCGGCCGCGCAACCTGCGCATTCTCGAGACCGCGCTCAGGCCGATGAGCGAGACGTCGTGGGGCTAGAGCCCGTTCGCCTAGGCGTCGTCTCGACGGCCGGCATCAACCGGCTGGTCATACCACCCGCTAAAATCTCACCGCTGATTAATCTCGTCGCGGTCGCCAGTCGCGACGCGTCCAGGGCGAGCGAATATGCCCGCGAGTGGGGGATCGAGCGCTCGTTCGGCTCCTACGACGCCCTTTTGGCCGATCCGGAGATCGAGGCCGTCTATATCTCGTTGCCCAACCACGAGCACGTGCCCTGGACTCTGCGCGCGCTCGAGGCCGGCAAGCACGTCCTGTGCGAGAAACCGCTCAGCCGGCGCCCGGCCGAGGTCGAGACGGTCTGGGACCTGGCCGGGTCGCGCGGGCTACAGGTTGCCGAGGCCTTCATGTGGCGCTACCTTCCGCAGACCAGGCGCTTCGCCGAGCTGGTCGCGGGCGGCGCGATCGGCGAGTTGCAGTTCGTGCGCTCGCTCTTCTCCTTCGCCATGAGCGACCCGGCGACCAACGTGCGCATGAAGCCGGAACTGGAGGGCGGCTCGCTGCTGGACATCGGTACCTACTGCATCAGCGGCATCCGTCTGCTGGCTGGTGAGCCCGTCGCTGTCTACGGCGAGCAGGTGCCGGGCGGGGAGGGCGTGGACGTTCGCTTCGGCGGCCTGCTGCGCTACGAAGGCGGAGCGCGCGGGCTCTTCTACTCCTCCTTCGAGACTCCGGGTCGAAAGGAGCTGGAGGCGATCGGCTCGGAGGGCGTGCTGCGCCTGCTTGACCCCTGGCACGGCTGGCACGGCGGGATCGAACTGCAGCGCGACGAGGAAGACGGGAGCGAGTCGATCGAGGTCGAGTCAGCTGACGCCTACCTGCTCGAGCTGGAGGATTTCGCCCGCGCGATTCGCGGCGAGAAGCAGCCGCTGCTCGGCCGCGCCGATGCGCTCGGACAGGCACGGGCACTGGCGGCTCTATACCTTTCAGCCGAGGAAGAAAGACCGGTAGAGCTCGCGGAGCTGGACAGGGAGATCTGATGACAGAGCTATCGCTCGGAAGGCTGGAGGCTTTCATCATCAAGGCCAAGGCCGCCACCTACGCCGGTAATGGAAAGTGCGTCCAGCCGACTCGTCCGGGCTCGATCGACCTCTCCTACGAGGAGGGAGATCTCACCTATCGCGACAGCTACTTCGGCAGCGGCGACTTCATCGGCGAGGAGGTCGTCTGGCACCTGGGAGATCCCATCTGGGCGATGAACTACTACGGCTACATCCTCGTGCCCGAGGAGCTGAGCGCCGAGGAGAGCGGCAAGGTGATCAAGGCGAGCCTGACCGCGCTCTACAGCGAAGGTCGCTTTCTGAGCGGCTTCAAGCACCAGACGACACTCGGGCTGTACATCGACACGAACGAAGGCGATGTCTCGAACTTCCATGGCATGGAGTGGACCGAGCGCGGCGGCCGGCGCCTGTACGAGCTTCGCTATCACGGCGGGCTGGTCCGCTAGCTCGGATCGTTCGCGGTGGTTTTTCTTCTCGCTCTCCGTGGCATAAGCGGTAAATGCATCTCACTTATCGGGAGTGGTGGTCGCTCGTTCACG
Organism: Actinomycetota bacterium; assembly: GCA_003162055.1. Taxonomy (GTDB): domain Bacteria; phylum Actinomycetota; class Thermoleophilia; order Gaiellales; family Gaiellaceae; genus Fen-549. The sequence continues at coordinate 3,524 of PMNA01000018.1, forward strand.
GCTTTGTCTTCGGCGGCGGCTTTCTGCTCTCGTTCGCCGGCGTTGCGATCGTTCTCTACGGTCTGCGCCGCCAGGACTTGACCGACGAGGGAATCGCGCAGCATGTGCTCTGGCTGAGGCTGGGCAGCGCGGCGATGGCAGCCGCCGCTTGGGGGACGGTGATCCTCGGAACCTGGGTCATCTATCCCTGGTATCGAGTCGGCTCGGCGAGCCCGAAGGCCGGGCTTCTCTCAAGCGCTCAGACCTCCGGCTGGAACAGTTTCGGTATGGAGTGGAAGCAGCACCTGGCCTGGCTGGCGCCCTTTTTGGCCACGACTGTCGCTTTTCTCGCCTTCTACTACGGGCCGCGTCTGGCGCGTGACCAGCGCCTGCGCCGCTTTACGCTCGCGCTCCTCGTCGGCGCCTTCGGCGCGGCTTCCATCGCGGCCCTGTTCGGAGCGCTGATCACAAAGATGTCGCCGGTGGTCTAGATGGAGACGATAACGCGGAATAGCAGCGAAAAACCGAACGGTCCGGCCGTCGCGGCGATTCTCGCTGCCGCGCTTGCCTTTGCGCTGCTCGGAGTGGTGACGACGCTAGCCGAGGTGTTCGGCGGCTTCGGCGCCTGGCTCGCCTTCTCGGGCCGGGTCGGAATGCTCTCCGGCGAGACGACCATTGCGATAGCTGCCTACTTCGTCTCGTGGCTGGGGCTGGGGCTGTTGTGGCGTCGCTCTGATCCGCCTTTGCTGCCGGTCGCCGTCGTCAGTGCCGTGCTCATCGCCGTGGGCCTGCTCGGCACCTTCCCGCCCTTCTTCCGTCTGTTCGGCGTCGCGGAGTAGGCGTCAGGCATGAAATCCGCGCGAACGGGAATGACTCGTCAACTCGGAAAGGAGATATCGATGCAACGGATTCGAATGCGCGTCCTCCCGGTGACTCTTCTTGCGCTGCTGGCGCTCGCCATCGCGGGGATCGCTCAGGCCTCGGCGCAGAAGAGCCCAACCAAGCTCGTCGGCACCACGGGCCCCGGTTTCACGATCACCCTGACCAAGGGCGGCAAGGCTGTGAAGACGCTCACGGCCGGCAAGTACAAGATCGCCGTCAGTGACAAAAGCTCAATGCACAACTTCCATCTCTTCGGTCCCGGAGTGAACAAGAAGACGGGTGTGTCCTCCACCGGCGCGACTACCTGGACGGTCAAGCTGAAGAAGGGCGAGTACACCTACCGATGCGACATTCACTTCGCGAGCGGGATGATCGGTCACTTCAAAGTGAAATAGGCAGTTTCCGAGCGCCGGGCGGGTGCTCGGACAGGCCATGGCACCCGCCGGGACGGGGCGATCGTCTCGATTACCCGTCTCGGCACGCCAAATCGGCCGTTCGGGCTATGGCGAAGGTAGTCTGCGTGTGGCAAACTCGCCGTCCCGCACGCAATTAGAAGAGGCAAGAGTGACCTGGTCGGAAGACGAAGGCGCGGCCCGAGCCGAAGAGAAACCAACGGGCCAGAATTTCGACCTACTTGCCTCCGAGCAGGCGAAGAACCTGATCGAGGCCGGAAAGACCGCCGGCGCGCTGCGAACGGAGGACATCGCCACCGCTCTCGACGAGCTCGAGTTCGACACCGAGCAGCTCGACGAGTTCTACAACGCCCTCGACGAGCTGCAGATCGAAGTCGTGGATGGCGAGGGCCCGGTCGCGAAGGTCGTGATCGAGGAGCCCTGGCGCGAGCTGACGACCGACTCGCTGCAACTCTTCCTCAAGGAGATCGGGCGCATCGACCTGCTCACGCCGGCCCAGGAGGTCGAGCTGGCGAAGAGGATCGAGCGCGGCGACCACCGCGCCAAGCAGCAGATGGTCGAGGCCAACCTGCGCCTCGTCGTCTCAATCGCCAAGCGCTATCGCAACCAAGGGTTGCCCTTCCTCGATCTGATCCAGGAGGGCACGATCGGGCTGGTGCGCGCGGCCGAGAAGTTCGACTACCGGAAAGGCTTCAAATTCTCGACCTACGCCACCTGGTGGATTCGCCAGGCCGTGGCCCGGGCGCTCGCCGACAAGGGGCGCACGATCCGCATGCCCGTGCACGTGGTCGAGAAGCTGAACAGGATCATGCGAGCCGAGCGCAAGCTGCAGGCCCAGAACGGCCGCCTGCCCACCAGCGATGAGCTCTCACGCGAGCTCGACCTACCGATCGACGAGATCGATCAGATCCTGCGCGCCGCCCAGACGCCAGTCTCACTTGAGAAGCCGGTCGGCGACGAGGAGGAGTCGGAGTTCGGTCACTTTATCCCTGATTCCTCGACGCCGCTGCCCGACGAGGCGGCCGAGCTGAGCATGCGCCGCGAGACGCTCCAGCGCCTGCTGCAGTGCCTCTCCTACCGCGAGCGCCGCGTGCTCGAGCTGCGCTACGGCCTGGGCGGCGAGCACCCGCGCACGCTAGACGAGGTTGGCAACGCCTTCAACGTCACGCGCGAGCGCATCCGCCAGATCGAGAACCAGAGCCTGAAGAAGCTACGCGCGATGGCCGAGACTTTGAAGTTGCGCGAAGTCGCGTAATTGCGGCGAGAAACCTCTGATTTCTCGCCGCGGTGCTGCAAGTTGAGCGCGCCTGGCGGCGCTTGCTCAACTCCTGCTCCTATGAGCGGGGCGGGCTAGCCGGGGCTTGCTTTGCGCTGTCCGGGGTGTGTCGGGGACTGGCGTTTGTGAGCCGCGCCCGTCACGCCGGTCGCGGCGGCAGGGGTGTCAGCCGCGTGTTCTGACTTCGAGCGGCCGGGGCGAGTAGCTCTGGATCGCCTCCAGGAGATCGTCGGGGAAGACGTCTATGCCGTGCAGCGGGATGCGGCGGTGCCTTCGGCGCAGCGGATGCCGGAACCTGCTGCCCCGGTTCTCGATGCCGAAGAACAGCCAGCCGGAGATCACCTCTCTTGGCCCGCCGCTCCAGTCGACCTGGTGAGCGCGAGCTCGAGTCGTCGCCCAGGCGATCCCCTACTCGCCGACGACGATCGCCGGCTCGGAGCGCTTTAGGTGGGAATTCCGCCAGAACCACATCGATGCGAGATAGGCCAGACTGCCTGCGCCCGCCACTAGAAGCCTGAGGAAGAGAACGCGGTGAAACCCGGCTTGCCTCGGCGCGAAGAAGAAAGCTTTACGAGAGCGCGACTGACGGCGTCCGAGATGCCAGCTCTTCATCTCGGCGGCAATCACTGTGGCGGTAAGTAGCACGCCGAGCCAGATCTGCAGGCTATTGGAGCGGGCCGTCAATATGAACAGCGGAAGCACGTTTATCCAGCCGGAGATGACGGTGAGCGGTCCCATCAAAGACGCCGCGGAGGTGACGGCTGTGGCTCTCGGGGTATCCGGGTTGGAGAATGGTGTTCCGCCGTAGAGCATGCTCGGAGAGGCATATCGCCGCTTCCTTATGAGCGATCGAGCCCCGGCCGGAACTACTCAGTCAGGCGCCTCGAGCACCGAGCGGTCGCCGGAGCGCAGGCCATCGATCAGGCGCCGGTAGGCGCCGGCCGAGTCGCGGCCCATCGAGTCGGCGGCGAGGATCTTTGCGCCGCGCTCGCGATCGACGCCGTGGATACCGAAGCGGGGCTGGTACGAGCCCCACTCGTAGTTGTCGGTCAGCGACCAGTGCAGGTAGGCGCCGATCCGCAGGCCTTCGTCGAGCCCGGCGATCACGGCGGCCAGGTTCTCGCGCAGGTAACGCGGTCGATCCCAGCCGTCGATTCGCTCGTAACCGTGCCCGTTTCGCATCCGGTTACAGAGCCCGTTCTCGACCACCCAGAGCTCGAGCGGGCGCTCGTCCGTCAGCGCCTCTTTCGAGAGAGCGAGGTTGGCACGCGAGTACTCGGTAAGTCCCGCCGGATAGACGACGTCGTCCCAGAGGTCGGAGTTCGGCTGCCACGCACGACCGCCCGCGGTGCGATGCCCCGGTAGGCGCATGTGGTTTCCGGCGACCGGGTCGTAGTAGTCGATCCCGAGCACGTCGAGCGTGCGATCCCAGGAGCTGGAGTAAACGGCTTCGACGGCGGGACGCAGCACGCCCTCGGGATCGTCGGATTCGCGGCGGGCGCGTGGAGAGAGGCTCTCGCGCCGGCGCGGCAAGCGGGCGATCGGCGCGATGGCGGCCGCGTTGCGCCTCATAAAGCGCTCGATCACCCTGGCCGGAGCGATAGCGCCATACCAGGCCTCGCGCTTCTCGGCGATCCAGGCGCCGAGGTCGTCGCGAGGCACTCCCGACGAGCGCGCCAGCAACAGGTCGGTGAACAGGCGGTCGAACTCGTAGATGCTGGCCTCCGACGCATTCGTGTGAACGATCGCGTCGGGGCGGGACTCGTGAATCAGCCCGTAAGCGCGAACATGGGCGGCAAACATGTGCCCAGCGCTCGTGAACATCTCCTTCCAGGCGAAGCGGCGTCCGGGGGGTTGGACGCCAAAGACGTAACAGCACTGAGCGAGGATGGCCGGCTCGTTGAAGGTGATCCAGAGCCGGCAACGATCGGCCAGCCGCGTGAGCACTCGCTCCACCCAGGCCGCGAAGCGCTCGGGCGATTCGGGCGCGAGCCAGAAATCGACCCCGAGCCAGGCCGGGTGGGTGAAGTGGTGCAGCGTGATGAGCGGCTCGAGCCCGCGTTCAACACAGGCGTCGAGTATCTGTGCGTAGCGGTCGAGAGCGGTCTCGTCGATCGCGCCCTCTTCGGGCTCGATACGTGCCCACTCCAGCCCGAGCCGGAAGGTGTCGCAACCGAGCGCGGCCGCCAGGTCGAGCTGCTCCTCGTAGCGATTCCAGAAGTCGACCGCGATCCCGGAGAGCTCGACCCGTCCTTCCCGCTCCCAGCAAACCCAGTTGTTGGCCGGTTCGCCCGGGCCGTTCAGCCCGCCCTCGATCTGGAAGGCGGAGGTGGCAACGCCGAAGCGGAAGCCATCGGGCAGAGGAGGTCGATCTGGCTTGGCTCTTCGAGGCATCGTGTTACGAACCACAGGCTACCGTGTTCTATGCAATCCAGGCGGCCTGTTTTGTGGCGCCGAGCGCGACCGCGGCGACCTTGCCCGACTCGATCTCGAACCAGAGCTTCGTCCCGAGTCGATAGGTGTACTCGCCGCCGGCTAGCGATACCCTCACGGCCGCCGGATAGGCCACCTTGACGGCAGCGGCCGTAGAGCACGGGCCCACGCTTTCGGCCGTCTTGTAGGCCTTGCTGGCTACGACTATGTAGCGGCCCGAGTTCTTGCCGGTCTTGAAGTAAACGGCGACGCGCTCCGGATAGTTGAAGCGGACGAGCCCGCCCTCGAGGGCGTCGTGAGATTTCGGCTCGCCGTAAGCGATTTTGTAGGCGCTCCGGGTCTGGCCCAACTTGCCCTTGCCGATCGATGTCGTGGTGATCAGATGTGAGCCCCCGGCCAGCGCCACCGAAGCGGCGGCGAGAGCGGCGACGGTTGTGGCTGTGAACAGACGCATGGCGTCACCTCACTGGAGTCGGAATCTCGGCGCCCGGCCCGGCCGCCGCTCAGTTGGAGAGATCATCACAGTTCGTTCGTGGAAGCGCTAGTACACTCGGTGGCGTGAGCAGTGAGCTGCTGGCAGAGCTGGCGGAGTGGATCGCCATCCCGAGCGTGAGCGCCGATCAGGCCCGCACCGCCGACGTCGAGCGCGCCGGCGACTGGCTCGTCGACAAGATCCGCGCGGCCGGCGGCGAAGCCGAGAGGATCGACTGGCAGGGGCAGCCGCTGGTGGTCGGTGAGATCGCCGCCTCGGGCGGGCGCGAGGCGCCCACGGTGCTCTGTTACGGACACTTCGATGTCCAGGCGGTCGATCCGCTCGAGCTCTGGGAGTCCGAGCCCTTCACGCTCGTCGAGCATGACGGCTGGCTCTACGGGCGCGGCACCGCCGATGACAAGGGGCAGCTCTTGATGCTGCTCGAGGCGGCCCGCTCGCTGTCGCGCGAGAACGCTTTACCGGTGAACGTTCGCTTCGTTTGCGACGGCGAGGAGGAGGTCGGCGGCGCTTCGATCGCCGAGTTTCTCGCCGCGGACGAGCGCGGCGCCGACGCCTGCCTGATCTTTGACATGTCGATGATCGAGCGCGACGTTCCCGCCTTCACGATCGCCACCCGCGGCCTCGCCTACTTCCACCTCGAGCTTGTGAGCGGCGAGCGCGACCTACACTCCGGCGTCTACGGCGGTGCCGCACTTAACGCTCTGCACGCGCTCTCCGAGACGCTCGCGGCGGTGCTTCCCGCCGCCGGCCGCCTGCCCGAGCAGCTGCTGGCCGGAGTGGTGCCTCCGAGCGCCGAGGAGCAGGCGGCCGTCACGGCTCTTCCCAGTGGCGAGCGCGTATTGGCCGAGCAGGGCGCCCGTCCCGCCGACGCGAGCGCCGCGGCGGAGTTCTACCTGCGTACCTGCGCCCAGCCGGCGCTCGACGTCAACGGCATCGAAGGGGGCTCGCCGCATCTGCAAAAGACCGTGCTACCGGTTCGCGCTACGGCCAACCTCTCGATCAGGCTCGCTCCGGGCCAGGATGCGGTCGTGATTGGCGCGGCGCTCGAGCAGCTGCTGCACGAAGCGCTGCCCGCCGGAGCCGAGCTGAGCGTGCAGCTTCTCTCCGCGAGCGCTCCCGGGCTGGTCGACCAGAGCGCGCCGGCGATCGAGCTTGCCCTGGCAGCGTTCGAGCAGTCCTTCGGTCGCCGCCCGCTCCTGATCCGCTCGGGCGGCACGATGCCGATCATGCCCGCGCTTCAGGCCAAGGGCATCCCGGCCATCGTGACCGGATTCGATCTCCCCGAAGGGAACATTCACTCGCCCAACGAGCGCCTCTGGGCCGGTTATCTCGAACCAGGTATCGCGACCGCCAAAGCGATCCTGAGCGCGCTCGGAAAACTCTAGGAAGCGGCTACTTCGGCAGCGGCGGCTTCGGGCAGAGCGGTTGCCTGGTGATGGCTGCAGCCGAGCCAGCTGTGCCCGAACGTGCTCATCTCGTGGATGATCGCCAACAGGCCGCTCCCCTTCTCGGTGAGCGAGTACTCGACCCGCGGCGGCGATTCCGGGAAGCTCCTTCGCTCCAGGAAGCCCTCGCGCTCGAGCGTGCGCAGGCGCTCAGAGAGCGTGCGCGGGCTGATCCCCGGGCAGGCGTGCTCGAGCTCGCAGAAGCGCCGCGCGCCCTCGGAAAGGTCGTGGACGATCAGCGCCGTCCACTTGGCGCCGATGATCTCGGCGGTCGCCGCGACTCCGCAGCAATCGGTGGCATGGATTTCAGAAAGCGTCCGCATGCAGAGGATTCTACACTAAAACTATCTCTTTTATAGTGACCCGCTGGGGCTGGAGCGCGGTCGGCGCCGCGCAAGCGTGGGGGAGGTCGAGGCGGCTGCTTTGTTGCGAGAACGCGCTGGCGAAAGCTCTCCTTACTCCCATCCCTCGAACGAGGGATAACCGCATCGATCTCAGCGGCTTGACGCTGCGCCACTAAGGCGCGAGACTCCTGCCATGATCGATCACGTAAACATCGGTGTCTCGGATCTCGATTCGGCGAAAGAGTTCTACGGGGCGGCGCTGAAGCCGCTCGGCTACAAGATCGGCTTCGCGGGCGAGTGGGGCGCGGGCTTCAAGAGCGGTACCGGCGTTCCCGACTTCTGGATCCGTCCGGAGGAGAAGGTCACTCCCGTTCACGTGGCCTTCCAGGCCGACAGTCGCGATCTCGTCAGCGCCTTCTACGCGGCCGCCATCGCAGCCGGCGGGAAGGACAACGGCGAGCCCGGCCTTCGCCCGCATTACCACGAGACGTACTACGCGGCTTTCGTGCTGGACGCCGACGGGCACAACATCGAAGTCGTCTGTCATAAGCCCGAGAGCTGAGAGACGCGCGCGCGATAAACCTGTGTTGAGCCCGAGCGCAACGGCGCTTGTCTGACTTCTGCTCCGGCGGCTCAGGACTTCGTTCGTGAGTCGGCAGGGAATCGTTGCGTAGTGCCGCGTTTTTCCCTGTTGTTAGGCGGTATTTTAAATCCGTCCCGCGGGAGGGTGACGGTGGTGGGTGGGTGAGGCGCTCGAGCTCCGAACGGGCGCCTGGCGTCCACCGCTCCGGGTAGCGATGGACGGCGCCGCGATTCCTGCAAGAAGGACGTTTCCGGCTCGGGGCGAAAAGTCTCAACCGCGGGGGGAGTGGCGAGCTGCGGCGAGCCTTCACCGCGCTCCGATCAGACAGAGATCAGAGGGGGAGTTCGAGCTTGCAACAGGCCCGTAGACAAACTGCACTCAGATGGGGACTGCGTTGGCAGTCCGCAGCACTGTCGGCGGTTCGGAGATGAGCGCGATGCTCGGCTCTTCGCGCCGCGACGCACAGGCGCGCTTTCGTCTCGAAGGTGACGAGAACGTGCTCCTGGAGCGACCGGTCGGGTCATTCAGGCTCTGGACAGCACGGCTGATCGCGCGGCTCGAGACGCTCTTCAGCCCGCCCAAGCTGCACCCTTAGTTCCTTGGCCGGAAACGGCTCCTGCGGCCGATGCTCGATCCGCGCCTCACCCGAGGCCGGCGACCCTACGATCGCAACTTCGAGGTGTCCACCACCTCGAAGTCCGCTCCGGTGACCTTGCCGATCGAGTGCAGGGCGTCGTCGTTCCAGCGCCGGTCGGGCGCGCCCGAGACGTACCAGTTCGAGCCGTTGTCGGCGACGATCATCCCGTAGCGCTTGAGCGCCGTGAGGATGACGCGCACCTGGCGTGGGTAGCCACTCGTGTCGAAGTCGGCGCGCAGCCGAACGCGCAGGCCCATCGGCGGCAGGTTGGGATCGGTCTGGTCGCTGGCGAAATGGCGTGCCGGATAGATGAAGGCGCGCCGTGTGCTCTCGACCGTGAAGCGAAGCGCGTGGTCGATCTGGCCGCGGGCGACCTCGTCGTAGCGGACGAGTCCCGGCAGTATCGGCAGCCCGGCGGCGTCGGCCGAGGTCCAGCCTGAGGGCCGCAACCTGTTCGAGCGCAGGTTCCAGATCGCGCCCGAGCCGGCGCTCCAACGACCGGATTTCTTCTGCAGCGCATACAGCTCGAACAGACGGCAGCGGTCGCGCTCGACGATCAGTGCGTGACGGTCACTGCCGGCTTCGATCTTCACGTTGGCGGGGATCGGATAGGGCCCCTTGTCGCTCTCGCTCGCGTAGTCGAAGCTGACCCGGTAGCGCTTCGTCTTCTTATTGGCAATGTTGTAGGGGATGCCGTTCGGATGCCCGTTCCAGACGGTGCCGAAGTCGGGATGGAGCCCGACGTCGCTCCCGATCGAGCTGATGATCGCCTGCGAATTGGCAGCCACGGGCAGCTTGTCTACGCGCTTGTTCCAGACGTTGGAGGACGGAAAGAGCGGGCACTTCGGCGCACCGGGCAGGTGTGGGCTGGTGGCGGCACCGGCGCTGGTGGCCAGCGCCAGCAAAGCAATAACAGCGACCTTTATCCCTCTCATTTCCGAGCTCCCCCTCTTCTCGTCGCTTCCATCCGACAGGGTTGCCATCGGATGTGGGTTCTGCCTTACTCTTACACCAAGTGACTGTAAAAGGGGGCCCCAAGATGGCGCAGACGACAGTTCACGTGCGGTCGGTTCACGACGCCGCTTTCGCGGTCGGTTGGGCCGGCAAGCACTCGCTGACGATCGACCGGCCTGAGCAGGAGGCCGGTTACGGCTACGGCTTCTCGGGCGGCGATCTCCTGCTGATGGCGATCGGTGCGTGCTTCGTGAACGATCTGCAACAGGAGGCCGAGCGCCGCGGAGTCGCGTTGCTCGGCGCCCGTGTCGTGTGCGAATGCGACTGGGGCGGCGAGCCGGTGCGGGCTCAGAACATCAAGCTGAGCGTCCGGATCGAAGCCGCGGCCGACGAAGACGCGATTCTCGAGCTGGCCGAGGCGGTCGACAGGCAGGGCCGCGTGCACAACACGCTCAGGCACGGCGTCGAAGTTCCCGCCAGCGAATGCGAGGTCGTCTCGGTCGAGGTCGAGGCCGAGAAGCCCTAGCGCCCCACCTGTCGTCGCGCTAGTCGGGCAGCTCGAGCTTCGGATAGCGGCCTCGGATATCGTCGATGAACGCCGCCAGCCTGCCAGCCAGCTCGCCGTCTTCGATCTCCAGCGTGTTCTCGGCGTTGCTCTCGCCCGAGCGGGAGAGGTTGAAGCTGCCGAAGAACACCACGTCGTCGGCCACCACGATCTTGGCGTGCATGTAGTCGTGCACGCTGTCGGGAGTCCAGGGCGTCGAATGTTTGCCGCTCCAGGACGCGTTCGCGATCAACGAGCGTAGCGCCTGCTCCTTCCAGCTCATCTTCATCTTGTCGCGCCACTGCTGAATCACCTCGGCGATCTGGGTGGCGTCGAGCACGCCTGCGATATCAAGCCCGCCGTGCCCGTTGTCTCCGATCAGCTCGGCCAGGGTGCCGAGGATCGGACCCGAGGTGAGCACCGGCGAAGCGATTCGGATGCGGCGCTTTGCCTGACCGAGGCGGCGCGCGATTCGGTGCGCAAGCGCCGGTCCGTGCCCGGGCGCGAACCAGGGTCGTACGTTGTGACCGTCTATCTCGATCGGCGCCGAGTCGATATTCCCGGAGCGCTCGACATCGCGCTTCTGCCACAGCTCCTCGAAGTTCTGCTGATAGCGGGCGGCGAGCTCCGTGGAGCTGACGATCGCGAGCAGGTTCTCCTCGCGCGCCCAGGAGTCGTCGGTCCAGTTGGTCGAGCCCGTGAGCACCGCCGCGCCGTCGCGGACGACGTACTTGTGGTGCATCAGGTCGGGAACCCCGGGAACTCCGCGCGTCTCGATCGGAAGTGCCTCGACCAGCTCGGGCTTCGAGATCGGCGGCCGCGGAACGGCGAGCTCTCTCCCGTAGTCGACGTTGTAGACGAGGCGCACTTGCACCTTGCGCGCCACTACCTCGGCCAGTGCGGTGTGTATCGGTGCCGCATGCTCGCCGTCCAGGTGCACGTCGTACAGGGCCAGCTCGAGCGTGTGCTCGGCGGCGGAGAGGAAGGACGCAATCTTGGCGGCGATGCTGGCAGGATCCTGCCCGCCGTCACGCAACTCGGTCAGGTCGATCATGGCGAGCTCCTCGCGGTTCGGTCGTGGCGGCTAGATCGTGTTCGGTGTCGGCCGGTCGTTCCAGGTCTCACGCGCGATCTTCCAGTCGCCGTCGGCCGAGCGGCGCAGGATGTGCAGGCCCTTGCCATGAGAGACCTCCAACTGGCCGCCTTTCTTGGGCTCCAGGCGCCGGCTGTAGCTGAAGCGATGGAAGGCCAGATCGCCGACGACCTCTGTCTCGTTGTGCTTGTAAGCGAGCCACTCGACTCGCCACTCGCCCAGGAACTCGCGCAGCCAGGCGCGTAGCTCCTCGCCGCCGATCGATGGAAGCCCCGGTGGAAGAAACAGGGCGTCTTCGCTGAGCAACGGCAGATAACGCTCGATGTCGTCCTCGGCCATTGCCTCGACTTCGGCGTCGGTCACGCTCCCTATTCGCTGCTTCTCCTGCTGGTCGTCGACCTTGTCGGACACGCCGTTCTCCTCTCGTGTCGCTCTGCTCGCCCCGAAGAGCGGGATTCTACGTCCTATCGCCCGGAACGCGGACGCGGTAGGTCGTTATCGCCGGGCCAGGGGCGGGGAATCTCGATTCTCTCGCCCTCGTCTAAGGCCGTTGTGAGAGATCTCTTCCTCGACGCTGAAAGGTGGCGGCCGGAGCGGCTACCCTGGTCGGATGGAAGCGCTTGCCTCCTTTTCCGAGAAGACGCGAGCCTGGTTCGAGCGCTCTTTCGCCGCTCCGACGCCCGCGCAAGAGCTCGGCTGGCCGGCGATCGCCAGCGGCTCGAGCGTGCTCATCCAGGCGCCGACCGGCTCGGGCAAGACGCTGGCCGCATTCCTCTCGGGCATCGATCGACTGAACGAGAGCCCGGGCGAAGGCCTGCGCCTGCTCTACATCTCGCCGCTCAAGGCGCTCAACTACGACGTCGAGCGCAACCTGCGCGGTCCTCTGGCGGGGCTCGGCTCGCAGCTCCAGGTCGCCGTTCGCACCGGCGACACGCCGGCCAAGGAGCGCGCGGCGATGTTGCGACATCCACCGGACATCCTGATCACCACGCCCGAGTCGTTCTACCTGCTCCTCACCTCGAAGGCGCGGGAGATGCTCAAGTCGCTGGAGACGGTGATCCTCGACGAGGTGCACGCCGTCGCCGCGACCAAGCGCGGCTCGCACCTGGCGCTCTCACTTGAGCGGCTGGAGCGGCTCGTCGGCAGGCCGATTCAGCGCATCGCGCTCTCGGCCACGCAGCGGCCGCTGGAGGAGATCGGGCGTTTCGTCTCTGGCGGGCGTCCGATCACGATCGTCGACGCCGGCATCCGCAAGGAGCTCGACCTGGCCGTTCAGATGCCGGTTCCCGACCTGCGCGAGCTGGGTCAGACCGGTTCGATCTGGCCCTCTATCTATCCGGAGATCGTCGAGCTGGTGCGGGCGCATCGCTCGACCATCGTCTTCGTCAACAACCGCAGATTGGCCGAGCGGCTGGCATTGCGCATCAACGAGGCGGCGGACGAGGAGCTGGCGCGCGCCCACCACGGCTCGCTGGCGCGCGAGCAGCGCACCGAGATCGAAGAGGGGCTGAAGAGTGGCGAGCTGCGCTGCCTGGTCGCCACCTCCTCGCTCGAGCTGGGCATCGACATGGGCGCGGTCGATCTGGTCATCCAGGTCGAGTCGCCCAAATCGGTGGCGCGCGGCCTGCAACGAATCGGCCGCGCCGGACACACGCTCGAGGCCACGGCCAAGGGCCGCATCTTCCCCAAGTTCCGCGGCGACCTGCTCGAGGCCGCCGTCGTGGCCAAGCGGATGCAGGAGGGGCTGATCGAGGAGACGCGCATTCCGCGCATCCCGCTCGACGTGCTCTGTCAGCAGATCGTCGCCATCTGCGCCGAGGAGGAGATCTCCGTCGACGACTTGCACGAGCTGGTCTGCAAGGCCTATCCGTTCGCCGATCTCTCCCGCGCCCAGCTCGAGAACGTGCTCGACATGCTGGCCGGGCGCTACCCGTCCGACGAGTTCGCCGAGCTACGTCCGCGCATCGTCTGGGACCGGACGGCCGGAGTCGTTCGCGGTCGCCCCGGCGCCCAGCGCCTCGCCGTCACCAACGCCGGCACGATCCCCGATCGCGGCCTCTATGGCGTCCATCTCGTGGACGGCGGCGGCCGGGTGGGCGAGCTGGACGAGGAGATGGTCTACGAGGCGCGACAGGGGCAGGTCTTCTTGCTCGGCGCCTCGAGCTGGCGCATCGAGCAGATTACCCGCGATCGCGTGCTCGTCTCGCCGGCTCCGGGCGTGCCGGGCGCGGTGCCGTTCTGGAAGGGCGAGGGAGTGGGCAGGCCGGTCGAGCTGGGCGAGGCGATCGGTCGGGCCGTACGCGAGCTGGTGGCGCTGCCAAGCGAGATCGCGTTAGAACGGCTGCGCAGCGAGTACTCGCTCGACGGGCGGGCGGCCGAGAACTTGCTCACCTATTTGAACGACCAGGCCGAGGCCGGCGGCGGTGCGCTTCCCTCCGACAAGACGATCGTGGTCGAGCGCTTCCGTGACGAGATCGGCGACTGGCGCGTGGTCGTTCTGACGCCGTTCGGGGCGCGCGTGCACGCTCCCTGGGCGCTTGCGCTGGGTGCTCGCCTGCGCGATGCGCTCGGAATCGAGGCGCACGCGATCTGGTCGGACGACGGCATCGCGCTACACCTTCCCGATGCCGAGCAGCCGCCGTCGATGCAAGAGCTTCTGGTCGGGCCGGAAGAGATCGAGGAGCTGGTCGTGGGCGAGGTGGGGGAGAGTGCGCTGTACGGTGCTCGCTTCCGCGAGAACGCGGCCCGGGCGCTCTTGATCCCTCGCCGCCGCCCCGGTCAGCGCACGCCGCTCTGGCAGCAGCGCCTGAAGGCGCAGAGCCTGCTCGAGGTTGCGCGACGCTTCCCGTCCTTTCCGATCGTGCTCGAGACCTACCGCGAATGCCTGCAGGACGTGTTCGACCTGCCCGCGCTGAAGCGAATACTGCAGCGCCTGCAGACGCGGGAGATCGATCTGGTCGAGGTCGAGACGGCCTCGGCCTCACCGTTCGCCAGCTCGCTGATCTTCGAGTATGTCGCCTCCTACATGTACGAGGACGACACGCCGCCGGCCGAGCGCCGGGCCCAGGCGCTCTCGCTCGACCGCGAGCTCTTGCGCGAGCTGCTCGGCCAGGAGGAACTGCGCGACCTGCTCGACGCCGATGCGGTCGACGAGGTGGAGCGCGACCTGCAGGGAAAGCCGCGCGACGCCGACGAACTGCACGACGTGCTCAGGCTGCGCGGCGATCTGCGCCCCGGCGAGTTCGACGAGGCCTTCGCAGCCGTGCTCGAGACCGAGCGCCGAGCCGTGCGTGTGCGCCTGGCCGGCGAGGAGCGGCTGATCGCGGCCGAGGACGCCGGACGCTACCGCGACGCGCTCGGCGCGATGCCGCCCTCAGGGCTTCCCGATGCCTTCCTCGAGCCGGTTGAGGATGCGCTCAGCTCGCTGATTCGCCGCTACGCGCGCGGGCGCGGTCCCTTCACGACCGAGCAGGCCGCCGCGCACTTCGGTCTCGAGCCCGCCCCCGTGGAGGAGATCCTGACCTCGCTGGAGCAGGCCGAGGCGCTCGTGCGCGGCGAGCTTCGGCCGGGCGGAGTCGAGCGGGAGTGGTGCGATCCGGATGTGCTGAGGAGGCTGCGCCGCGCCTCGCTGGCGCGCCTGCGCAAGGAGGTCGAGCCGGCCGAGCCGGCCGCGCTGGCCCGCTTTTTACCGGGCTGGCAGGGAATCGACCGCCGCTCGACGCTGCGCGAGGCGCTCGTTCCGCTGCAGGCGTTGGCGCTTCCGGTGCCGCTGTGGGAGTCGGATCTGCTGCCGCGGCGGGTGCCCGGTTACCAGCCGGCCGAGCTCGACCAGCTCTGCGCCTCGGGCGAGGTGGTCTGGGTCGGCGCCGGGCTAGAGCGCGTCGCCGTCTACTTCCGCCAGGACGCGCGCCTGCTCGGGCCGCCGGCGGGCGCGCTGCGCCCCGAAGGCGAGACGCCCGAGCGGATTCGAGCCACGCTCGCCGCCGGCGCAATGTTCTGGGACGAGCTCCTCGGCGCGGCCGGCCTCGACCGCGAAGAAGCCCTGCCGGCTCTTTGGGATCTCGTCTGGGCGGGCGAGGTGACGAACGACTCCTGGCAGCCGCTGCGCGCCGAGCGCCGTTTCGAGAGCCAGCCGAGCGAGCGTCGCGTGCGCCGTTTCGCTCGCTCGCGTGCCCAGGCCCCGACCGCGACCCAGGGCCGCTGGTCGCTCACCCGAGCTCTGTTCGGGCCCGCCGACGCGCCCGGCACCGACCGCAGGGCGCTGGCCGAGTTGCTGCTCGAGCGCCAGGGGATCATCACCCGAGACGGCGTCCGCGCCGAGGGGATTCCGGGCGGTTACGGCGCCGTCTACGGCGAGCTGAAGGCGCTCGAGGTGCTGGGGCTCTGCCGCCGCGGCTACTTCGTCGAGGGGCTCGGCGGCGCTCAGTTCGCGCTTCCCGGCGCCGTCGAGCGGCTGCGCGAGCTGCGACCGCGCCCGGGCGTCGAGACGGAGACCCTGGTGCTCGCCGCCGCCGATCCGGCTCAGCCCTACGGCGCGGCTCTTTCCTGGCCCGAGCGCTCGGGCGGGCGCGCGGCTCGCGTTGCCGGCGCTCACGTCGTGCTGCTGGGTGGCGAGGCGGTGCTCTTCGTCGAGCGTGGCGGTCGCTCGCTGCTGCCGCTGCGCGATCCCGACGAGACGTGGCTACGCTCGGCGCTGGAGGCCCTGGTCGATCACGTTCGCCGGCGCGAGATCAAGCGCCTGGCGCTGGAGCGCTTCGACGGCGAGCCCGTCGTCACGAGCGAAGTCATGCCGCTCCTGCTCGAGGTCGGTTTCGTCGCTGGTCCGCGGCGGGCGGTCCTACGGGCTTGATCGCTGGTCCGGAATCGACGGGAGGAAGATCGTGAAGGTCGAGCCCCGGCCCGGCGCGCTTTCGACCAGGATGGCCCCTTCGCTCTCCTCGACGATGCCGGAGACGGTCGAGAGCCCGAGTCCGGTGCCGGAATCGGGGCCTTTGGTGGTGTAGAAGGGCTCGAAGAGCCTCGCCTGCATCTCCTCACTCATGCCGATACCGCTGTCGCGAACGGCCAGCGTCACGTACCTCCCGGCTGGGAGCGAGAGGTTGCGCACTAAGCGCGGCTCGGTGAGGTGGAGGTTCGCCGTCTCGATCGTCAGCTTGCCGCCGTCGGGCATCGCGTCAGTCGAGTTCACGACGAGGTTCACGATCACCTGCTCGAGCAGGCTTTGGTTGTTCCTGACTCGGTCGAGACCGTCCGAGAGCACCGTGGTGATCTCGATATCGCTACGGATCACCTGCCGGAGCAGCGACTCCATCGACGTGATCACGGAGTTTAGGTCGATCCTCTCGGAATACTCGCGCCCGCGGCGGCTGAAGCGGAGTAGCCCGCGTGCCACTTCTGCGGCGCGCTCACCCGCCCGTCCGATCTCCTCCACGTCGGGGCGCAGGTCAGAATCGGCCGGGAGCCTGGCAAGCAGTAGCTCGCCATAACCCGTGATCGCAGTCAGGAGGTTGTTGAAGTTGTGCGCCACCCCGGTCGCGAGCTTGCCCACCGCCTCCATCTTCTGAGACTGGAGCAGCTCGGCCTTGAGCAACTCGCGCGTCTCGTCTGCTCGCGTGAGCTTGCTGACATCGTCGATCGACGCGATCATGCCGTCCCATTCACCGCTCTCACTCAGGGCGGGAGCGGCGTTGATCGATAGGTAGACGCGCTCCCCGTTCGCGTTCTCGATCGCGTAGCGGACGTCGTATACCGGCCGGCCGGTCGCCTGCACCTGCCGGAAGGGAAGCTCCTCGTTAGGGAAGGGTCGGCCTTCGTAGTCGGTGACCGGCCAGTCGGGGGCGTTGTACCCGTGTCTCGCCTCGTCTCTGGTCAGGCCGAGAATGCGCTCGGCTTCGGCGTTTGCGAAGGTGATCTTGCCCTGGTGGTCGTACGCCACGATCCCGATCGGGCTCGTATCTATGATCTTCGCCACGAAGTCTCGCTCGTGGCGAAGAGTTTTTTCCGTTCGCTTGAGCTCGGTGACGTCGATCCCGATCGAGACCATGCCGACTATCACGCCGTGGTCGTCGAGCTTGGTTCTCCGCCAAACTACGTAGCGCTCCTCGCCCGATTTGGTCAGGATCGGGTTCTCGTATTCCTGCGGCACTCCGCCGGCGAGCAGTCGCTCGAACTCTCCCCGGACGGCTGGATAGCGCTCTTGCGGCACAATGATCTCGAACCAGTTGCGGCCCACCAGCTCCTCACTCGTATAGCCGGTGATCTCCTCTGCCGCCTTGTTGAAGAGCTCGATGTCGCCGTTCAGGTCGAGGCCGACGATCATCGCCCCTGCCGTCTCGATCAGGTCGGCTGCGTAGTCCCTCGCCACGCCCGTGTCCGCCTCTGCAGACTCGCGGGCGCTGACCGCCACGACCGTGTCCGCCTCTGCAGATTTCCGGGCGCTGATGTCCTCGATCATCGCGATCGAGAGCCCGCGCTCACCGTCCGTGTTGAGAACGCTCGAGGCGATGACGTTCACCCAGACGAGACTGCCGTCTTTTCGGACGTAGCGCTTCTCGGTATGGACGTGCTCGAGCTCGCCCTTGACAACCGCTTTCAGTGCGCGTTCGGTCTCCTCGGCATCGTCCGGATGCGTGAAGTCGCTGATCCGCATCGTCCGGAGCTCGTCCGCCGTGTAACCGAGCATCCGCTCGAGGGTCGGGTTGCACTCTTGAGGACGGCCCTCCGCGTCGGCGAGGACGATGCCGAACGCCGCACTCTCGAAGATCGCGCGAAACTGTGCTTCCTCTTTCTGTAGCTCTCTGAGCCTGCGGCGCTTGAGTAGGGGCTTCCGGGCCGGGAGCCCAGCTCGATCTGACGGCTGATCGTTCATCCCTTACTCCCAGGTCTCCCAGGTCGGTTCCAGCCCATAGTACGCTGTCAATTGGGCATTATAAAACACGTCAGATAGAGCTTTCCGAGCCCCCGTGCCTCGCAAGCGCGCCTGAAGCTGAACTCGCTCGCCGTTTCTCGCTTCGCTGGGCGCTAGCGCGCGAGCAGGAGCCGCAGAGTCAGATTCGCAACCGGGAAGTTCCGCAGCCTAATCCGAAGTAGTTCCGCAGTCATATAGATGCCGCCTTTCACGCCGCCAATACGCCGGCACTCAGCTTGACTCCTCGATCCGCCGCGGCCATCCCCCGATGGGGCGGTGTCCGCACAAAGCACTCGAATGAGGGAAGGCGGTCATTTACCCGCCCGGAATGCAGGAGTGGAGGCCCCGACTGCGTAGGAGGAAACGTGGCAGTTCGCGCTCCGCACCTCTATCACTCGCTGCGCCTCTTTTGCCTCGGAGCCTTCTCCGAGCTGGAGATCGATATCTCGCACGGCGCCGAGGTTCCCTTCGCCTTCGAGGAGCATGCCGCCCCGGGCCGGCCCTCGCTGTACGAGTATCGGCCGCTGGTGCGCGGCTTCGTCGAGAAGCGTTCGCAGCAGCTGATGGAGCTGGCCGACGCCCAAACTGCGATCGAGGATCTGAGGCACGAGAAGGCGGCCGCGATCTTCGCGCGCGCCCACGCCGGCGAGCAACTGCCCGACGAGGAAGCCCTTTTCATGACGGTGCTACTACCACTGCTCGTCGCCACCACCGAGAGTTGCGGCGGCTTCGACTGGCACGACGACGCCTTCGACCGCGCCTACATCGAGCTCGAGGGCTCGCTCTTCGGCGGCGAGCGAAGCTACATGGCGGTGGCGCCACTGGTCGGCCTCTCGCTGGGTGCGCAGGTCGAGCTCGGAGATGGTGTGCGGGTTCGCCATTCGCCTCCCGGCGAGCTTTCCACCTACTGGCCCGAGGCTAGCGGGATCCTGCCGCGCGAATTCGGGCGCCGCGCCGACCGCCTGGCGGTGATCGAGCTGCGGCGCGACCTGGGAGTCGATCAGATCGAGGCGCCTGACGCCCCGGCCGAGCTGGCCGATGCGATCAGCGCGCTGCGCCTGGCGACCGCCGGCGCCATCGCAGCGGGGCCGGTGCTGTTCGAGCGGCTCGACAAGCGCCCCTACGGAATCCGGCCGATTCTGCCCATCGCCGCTACAGAACCTTTCGGCGAGGCGACCCGCCTCGACCAGTTCCGCGGCAAGCTGGCGCACGACCTGCGCGCCCGCATCGCCGCGGCCGACGAAGACCGCGCACTGGCGGAAGCGCTCGACCGCTGGGAACTGTCGCTCTTCGCCCAGGAGCCCTTCCGCTCCGAGCAGCTGCGAGAAGCGCTAACTGCGGTGCTCGGCGCCGACGAGGGGCTGGCGATGGCGGCGCTCAGGGCCGCGACGCTGCTCGGCGACGGATCGAGCGAACGGGCCGAGTTGCGGGTACGCCTACGAGCGCTGGCCGGCGGCGAGCCGGCCGACAAGAATACGAGCGACGCGGTTAGGCGCACGTTGGTCGAGGTGTTGATGCACGGGAACCGCGCCCGGATGATCGAGGCGCTCGATGAGTCGTTGCTCGGCCTGCGTCCACGCCCGAGCCGCTCGATGGCCATCCGCGCCGCCGCCAGCTAGCGACCGCCTTTCGGCTCGAATTCGGCACGTTTCCGTGACGCGAACGGTTCTACCCTCGGATCGTGGAGGAGGCGCGTGCCCTCATCGCCAGGCTGGATCGCATCGAGGCGATGGCACTTGCCCGGGCGCCGGCCGCGCTCGTCCTGAACGAGCTGGAGCTGCTGATCCCGGAGGCAACGCGCTGGCTGGAGCGGGAAGGGCCGGCCGCCGCCGCTGCGCATGTCGCCCTCGAGCGCTGCCTGCTCGTGCTGAGAGAGGGCTCACATTCCTCGGGCGCCGCGATCTCCGTGGGTAGGCATTCGCTAATCTGCCCTTGCCTTGAGTAAAGGACCGACACACGCGAACATCGCCCACTGGGACGAAGTTGAGATCGGGCACGGCGAGTTCGGGCACATCTCGGCCGACTGGCGCCGGCTTGGCGCGGCCGTCGGCTCGGTCGGTGTCGGCCTGTCGCGTATCCAGATCGATCCCGGCAGGTGGTCAACTCCGGCGCACGTTCACGGCCGCGCCGAGGAGATCTTCTTCGTTCTCGGCGGCTCGGGCCTGCTCTGGCAAGAGGGCGTCAGCTACGACATCGCAGAGACAGACTGCTTCGTCTTCTCGGGCGGCATGGGCCCGCACACGCTGAAGGCCGGCCCAAACGGCCTCGACGTGCTCGCCTTCTCGGAGAACATCGGCGACGCGGCCACCTATCTGCCGCGCTCGCATGTCTCCTGGCTCGGCGTGAGCTGGGTAGAGACGGGGACGATGGACTATCCGTTCGATCTCGAAGCTGCTCAGGGGGCGCCCGAGGTGAAGGAATCGAGTTCGCTGCGGCCGAGCAATATGGTTCGTCTCAGGGACGTCAAAGCCGTAGGCAGATCCAAGAAGTCAATTGGACGCATTCGGCGCGATCTCGGTGACGCCGTGGGCTCGCGTACCTCCGGTCTCGGGCATGTCGCCGTCGCCCCGGGCAAGCTTTCCTGCCCGCCCCACTGCCACTCGGTCGAGGAAGAGCTCTTCGTCGTGCTCGAGGGCGAAGGCCTGCTGCTGCTCGGCGACGAGGAGTACAAGGTGAAGCCGGGCCATGTGATTGCCCGCCCGCCGGGAACCGGTGTCGCGCACACATTCCAGGGAGCCGGGAGCGGACTGACGCTACTCGCCTACGGGACGCGTCGCTCTGCCGACCTCTGCTTCTACCCGCGCTCGAGCAAGATCTCTTTCCGCGGTCTGGGCGTGATCGGGCGCATCTCGTGCGTCGACTACTGGGACGGCGAGGAGTAGCAGCACGAACCTAGCCCGCGGGCTCTCGCGTCAAGAAGTACCCGCTCAGCGCCTGGTTTCGTCTCCCTCGGCCCTGTCTGCGCGCCCGGCAGCGGCGGTGCCACGACTAAGCGTATTGTCCACCGCAACGGCCGCGACCCGGGTTTTGGCGAAAGTGCCTGGAAAGCTTCGCATTTCCCGTACCATGTGAGCTATGCCGTATCGCGGCGGCAGTAGACTCGGATCTAGCCGCGCGCTCAGGGAAGGACTCCGCTTGACCAGGCAGAAGATGGAGCGCCGATGGGGGTCGCAAGCTTATTGTCGCGTCCGCTGGCACGGGCGCCCGAAGAAGGAGTGTCGATGGGGCGCGTGATCGCGTTCGCCAACCAGAAGGGCGGCGTCGCCAAAACGACGTCAACCCTCAACCTCGCGGTTGCGTTCGCAGAGCGTGACCTCGACGTGTTGGTGATCGATCTCGATCCGCAGGGAAACCTGACCATGAGCCAGGGCCTGAACCCCGACACGATCGAGCGCTCGATGTTTGACGTGCTCGTTCACCGCTTGCCGATCACCGAAGTCATTCAGCGCCGCGAGATCGATCTGGCGGTCAGCTCGATCGACCTGGCCGGGGCCGAACTGGCGCTCTCGAGCATGATCGGGCGCGAGCGAGCGCTGGACAAAGCGCTCCTGCCGGTGCGCGACAAATACGACTACATCCTGATCGACACGCCGCCGTCGCTCGGCCTGCTGACGATCAACGCCTTCGTCGCCTCGGACGGCGTGATCGTGCCGGTGCAGTGCGAGTATCTCTCGCTGCGCGGGCTCGTTCAGCTCGAGAACACTCTTTCGATGGTGCGCGAGAACCTCAATCCGCGCGTCGAGATTCAGGGGATCCTGCCCACGATGTACGACAAGCGCACGCTGCACTCGCGCGAGGCGATCGACATCCTGCAGGAGAACTTCGGCGATCTCGTCTTCAACACGCGAATTAGCAAGACGATTCGCTTCGCCGAGGCGCCGGTGAAGGGCTCATCCGTGCTCAAGTACGATCCCAAGGGAGAGGCCGCCGGTTACTACCGCGATCTCGCCAAGGAGGTGCTCAATGGCGCGAAAACGCGCAAGCATGCGTGACGGCCCGCTGGCAGAGCTCTTCCGCGCAACCGAAGCCGCTCAGCGCCAGGCCGAGCGCGACGCGACCAGCGAGGGAGCGGAAACGCAACCGCAGCCGGCGGCTCCAGCTCGCGCCCCCGAGCCGCCCGAGGAGACTGTCGAGCACACCGCGATCTTCGACGAGCCAGCGGCTCACGTAGAGCCTTCTCCGCCCGCGATCGACGAGGAGCAGGCTGCCCCGGCCCCGTCGCCGGAACCGCCCGCTCCGGCCTCTACACCTCCGGCCCCCGCACATCCGGCCGCTGCACCGGCAGCGCCGAGCGCGCCCGCGCCCGAGTCGAAGCGTATGAAGCCGTACGAGCCGCCCTCGAGCCCCCGTTACATCGAGCCGATCCCCGAGCCGCCCGCCCGGCTGCACCAGGTCGTGCCCGACGCCAGCGCCTACCTGGCCGTTATTCGCGTCGCGGGCGTCGGCGGCGCCGGCCTCAACGCCATCCATCGCATGATGGACGCCGGTATCTCGCAGGTCGATTTCGTCGCCATCAACACCGATATTCAGCAGCTCCAGATGAGCGACGCGCCGATCAAGATCCACATCGGGCGCGATTTGACTCAAGGGCTCGGCTCCGGCTCCGATCCGGAGGTCGGCAAGCTCGCGGCCGAGGAGGCTTACGATCAGGTCAAGCACTCGCTGCGCGGCTCGGACATGGTTTTCGTGACGGCCGGCGAGGGCGGCGGCACCGGTTCAGGCGCGGCGCCCGTGGTGGCCCGGATAGCGCGCGAACTGGGAGCTCTCACCGTTGGCATCGTCACGCTCCCCTTCCGCTTCGAGGGCACCAAGCGCAAGTCCCAGGCCGATATGGGAGTCGAGGAGCTGCGCCGCAACTGCGACACCGTCATCGTCATTCCCAACGATCGCCTGCTCGAGGTGCTCGACCGCTCGACCTCGATGCTCGAGGCCTTCCGCATCGCCGACGACGTGCTGCGCCAGGGCGTGCAGGGCATCTGCGATCTGATCACGATGCCCGGCCTGATCAATCTCGACTTCGCCGACGTGCGCACGATCATGAAAGACGCCGGCTCCGCCCTGATGGGCATCGGTTTCGCCACCGGTGAGAACCGGGCCAAGGAGGCGGCCGACCGAGCTCTGCGCTCGCCGCTGATCGACACTCAGCTGGTCGGCGCAAGAGGCATCTTGCTCTCGATCGCCGGCGGCGAGGACCTGTCGCTGATGGAGGTAAACGAGGCGGCCGAGATCATCCGCCAGGCCTCGACTGAGGACACGAACATCATCTTCGGCGCCACCATCGACGAGAGCCTTACCGGCCAGATGTGGGTCACGGTCATTGCCACCGGTCTTGGTGGAGCAGGTGGCGTGCAGAAGGGCTGGCGCGCCAGTTTCGAGCCGGCAGCCCGCGGCGAGGTCGATCCGCTCGAGCCACCAAGCTTCCTGAGGGACTGAGGGCCCCCAAGACCCCTCGCTCTCGATAAGAGGATTCTTAGCGGCATCGGTCACACGCTCTTCTGATCAGGCGATACTCTTCCCTCGCCCGAGAAGAGGTCAACAAGGAGCCACCATGTCCAAGCCAGTCGCCCTGTTTCGTTACGTTGCGCAGGCAACGCCACTTATCCGGAAGTTCGTCATCGCGATCGGCATCGGTCTGACGCTGGCGGCACTTCGGCTCAACATCCTGAAGGAAACGGTGGGGAAGGGCACCGCCTCCTCCTACTGGGCGAGCTGGACAACGCGCCTGCTTCTGCTGGCCCTCATCGCTGGCTGCGTCGGTTTCCTGATCGCCAACGTCATGCGCGAAGAAGGCGACCGCTTCCTCGCCGCGGTGAGCGGGCTCGGAGCGATTCTGCTCGGCTTCTTCTTGTTCATTCCCGTTGCGATCGGCTTCGGGCATCTCGGCGAGCTCGCGCTCGGCCCGAAGTTCGGGGCCCTCGGAGGCGCTTTGATTGTGCTGGGTGCCCTTCCCGCGCGCGCTCTCGTCTCCCGGCAACGCTCGCGCGAGCGCCGCCATTTACCGCTCTACGTGACCTGGCTGCTCGCAATAGCGGGCCCCGTTCTGGTGATTGCCTCGCTCGGGCGCGTGACCTCCATCTACTCCATCTCGGTCGTCACGTCCCCGACCAGCGCCGGTATCGGCCCCCGTTATCCGCGTTACTGGGATTCGGTCGGCCTTTCGGGCGGTCACGCGCTCGGCATTTTCATGCTTCTGGTCGCGATCGTCGCTATTGCCACGGCTCTGGGCGACGCCGTCTTGAAGGCTCCCGCTCTGGGCAGATGGGCGCTCGGCGCTTCGCTCCTACTGGTCGGTCTGTCGATCTTCTATCCGTTGGGCTACCTGGTTGGCTTCGTGAGTATCAGTGTGATTTCGACCGGCGTAGGGCTCGCGTTCGAAGGCGCTTTACTGGCAGCCGCCGCGGCGCTGATCGCCGTTTCGGCCGAGCGAGGCGCTATTGACCTGCGCGAGCTGGCGATCCCCAGAGCTCTCGCTGTGAGCGGCATCGGCCTGGCGCTGGCGGGTACTTGGGCCAACGTCTGGGGAGCACAGGGATCATCGTTCTGGGTCGACGGAACGGCCGCCGGCTTTCCGTTCCTCCTCGTCGTCGTCTCCGGCGTGCTCGTGGCGATCAGCCTCGCATTCAGGCGCAGGTGGGCTCTCCTTTCCGTGAGTGTCCTCGGCTGGTTGCTTGCCGGCTACTTCGCCACCACGCTGATCCAAGCTGCGCCCGACCAACTCGGTGCGCTTGGACCGGCCACTTGGCTTGGAATGAGCGGCGGGGTGTTGATGGGTTTGAGTACGGTCTCGTTGCGCCGCATGGCGGCCTGGAAGCTACGGTCGCCTAGCATGACGCTCAGGCGTTTCGCCCCCTGGCTCGCGACCGCGATCGGAACCGGGATTCTGCTGGGCTCTCTCTGGCTCGCGGCAGAGGCGCAGCCAGCCGGAGCGAAGGTCTCCGATACGTACTGGAACTCCGCTGGCGACCACTCGCTCGGCATCGTGATGCTTGTGCTCGGCGTCTCGACGATAGTCGCTCTCCTCGGCGTGTTGATCACCCGCCTTTCGGTTCTGAAGACCTGGACGCTGGCCGCGTCGCTAGCGCTACTCGGGATAGCGCTCTTCATCCCGGTATCGGAGGCCTTCCATCACTTAGGCACGCTTCGCAGCGGAGCATGGCTCGCTCTCGTCGGCTCTCTTCTCGCCGGCGCCGGTGCCGTCTGGATGATGCCAGAGCAGCTGCTCGCTCAGGCGGAGTCGGACGATGCAGAGGAAGCGGCCTCGCCGCGGGCTCGCACGCCGCTCAAGGGCAAAAAGCACAGGGTTCCCGAGATGCGCCGGGGCCGGAAGTAGGAGCTCGACTTCGCGCTCTAGCGGCTACAGAGTCTTTGCGTGCGCTCGATTATCTCGAGTGTGGCGCGGCTGTTGTGGTACGGGCACTTCCAGGGCGAGACCTTGGGTAGATCAAGTTCAGGGCGACCCTCGGGAGAGACGCGGTAGTACCACTCGCCGTAGCTGTGATCGATCACGAACTGCTCGATGAAGCGCCAGCTGGCGAGCGCGGCCTCGAGGTAGTCGTCCCGGCCCGAGAGCTCGAAGGCGTTGAGGAAGCCGACGACGGCCTCGGCCTGCGGCCACCACTCCTTGCCGAGCACGGCCATGTTGTGGTCGATCCCGTCCGAGACGCCGCCGTGCTCGCGATCGAAGCCCTCTTCGAGCACCGTCTCGGCCATCGTCAGCGCGATCGCGTTTGTGCGCGCGATCAGCTCCTCGTCTTCGAGCACGCCGGCCGCCTCGCAGAGCAGCCAGCTCGCCTCGATGTCGTGCCCGTATGACAGCGCCTCGGAGAGTGGCTTCCAGTCGCGGTCCTGGAAGAGAACGAGATGGTTTGTCTTCTCGTCGCGGATGCGGAAGGCGAGGATCTGCCAGAGAGCCTTAAGGCGCTCGCGCAGCGCCGGATCCGGCCAGCTGCGAAGCAACGCCGAGTAGGCCTCGAGCAGGTGCAGGTGCGTGTTCTGTGAGTAGGGGACGTTGAGATCGATCGGGCTCAGGCGCATGTCCTCGAGCGGGCTCCAGTCGCGCGCCAGCGCCTCGACGTAGCCGCCGTGCTCGTCGCCTTGCGGGGGCTCGAAGGCGTGCGCCTCGATGCTCCGGTAGAGGCTGATCGCGCGCTCGAGCGCTTCCTGCTCGCCGGTTGCGCGGAAGTACTCCGAGAGCGCATAGATGCCGAAAGCCTGTCCATAGGTCTGCTTGCGCGCATCGAGGAAGTCGCCTTTGTGATCGACCATCCAGACCAGCCCGGAGTGCTCCTCGTCCCAGAAGTGCTCGAGCACGTAGGCGTAGGCGCGCTCGGCCGTCTCGCGGTAGAGCTGATCGGGCCAGATTCTCGAAACGGCCGAGAAGGTCCAGAGAATGCGAGTGTTCAGGACAGAGCCCTTGGGCGCGGACGTCTCGATCTGCAGGTCGTTCGTGATCAGGCCGTAGAAACCGCCCTGCTCTTTGTCGACGGTGCGCTGGGCCCAGAAGGGAAGGATGTCCTCGCGCAGCTCGCGCTCGGCGGCGGCGCTCAGGGCAGGAAGGCGCTCGACCATGCTCATCAGACCGACGATGCTAGCAACGTGGCCCGATTACTGGCCTCCGGCGATCTCTGCTGCCACCTTGGGAGAGCGATGCTGCTCTACGACGTTCATTGACGAAGCCGCGCGCCGCCAGGCTCTTCAGCCTCGGCATCTAGAAGCGTGCGCTGTCTGTTCGTTCCGTCGTTGCAAGGAGTCACATCGTGTTTTCCGCATCAGCTCTCTCACATTCAGTCGCCGTTCCAGCCGGCCCCGCGGTCGAGGTCTTGCAGCTGCGCAAGGAGTTCAGTCGCCGCGAGGGCCTGCACCGCCGTCGCATCACAGCCCTGAAGCCGGTCAGCTTCTCGATCGCGCGCGGAGAGTGCGTCGCCATCCTGGGTCAGAACGGCTCGGGCAAGTCGACGCTGGTCCGCCTGCTCTCCACGCTCCTGCTCGAGGATGGGGGCAGCGCTCGCGTCTTCGGCTACGACGTATTCCGCGAGCCGCGGCGCGTGCAGCGGTTGATCAACCGCGTCTCGGTCGAGGCCTCCTTCTTCAAGCGCCTATCGGCGATCGAAAACCTGAGCTATGCGGCCCGCTTCTACGGCCTGCGCCGGCGTGAGACACACGTCGAGATTCCGCGCATTCTCGAGCGCGTAGGCTTCCCGCTCGAGCGGGCGACGGGCCCGATGGAGGATCTATCCCGCGGCATGCAGCAGAAGGTGGCCCTCGCGCGGGCGCTTCTCACCTCGCCCGTCCTGCTGCTGCTCGACGAGCCGACAACGGGGCTCGATCCGCGCTCCAAGCTCGAGGTGCAGGATTTCATCCGCGAGGTCCGGCGCGTCCACGACTCGACCGTCCTGCTTTGTACGCACGACCTGCCCGAGGCCGAAGAGCTGGCGGACCGCGTCGGCATCCTGCACGCGGGCGAGCTGCTCTGCCTGGCGCCGGCGTCGGAGCTCAAGCGCCGCTACCGGGCCAAGACGCTGGAGGAGGCCTTCTTCTCCGCCACCGGCACCGCCCTCGCGGAGGAAGAGGAGGCGAGCGAATGATGCGCGGAGCCGCAACCACGCTGCGCTCGGAGCTGATGGGCTTCTCGGGCATCGTCGAGCGCAACACCTACATCATCAAGCGCTACGCTTGGTGGGAACTGGCCTGGTTCGTCTGGACGCTCGCCAACACGCTGACGATCGCCTTCATCGCCAAGGGCTTCGCCGCCTCGGGCGCCAAGATCGACGTCAACAAGGCCACCAGCTGGCTCCTGATCGGCGCCCTGGTCTGGAGCTATCTCGGCATGGTCTTCGGGCTGCTGGTCGAGATGGTGCAGTGGGAGCGCTGGGAGGGCACGATCGAACACACCTTCATGGCGCCGCTGTCACGCTCGATGCACCTGCTCGGCACGGGCATCTTCGGCGTGCTCTACGGCATCGTCAGAACGGCGGCGCTGTTCGTCGTGGTCGCCCTCTTCTTCCATCTCGAGTTGCCGCACGCCGACTACCTGGCGGCTCTCGTCGTGCTGCTCGTCGCATCGGTCTCGTTCATCGGCATCGGCATGATGACCTCCGTCCTGCCGCTGATCTCGCCCGAGAAGGGCGTGCAGCTGGGCTACGTCGCCCAGGGCCTGTTGCTGGTCGTCTCCGGCGTCTACTACAGCGTCAGCGTGCTGCCCGGCTGGATGCAGGCGCTGGCGCGGATCTCACCCGCGACCTACGCGCTGAGGGCGCTGCGCAGCTCGATCATCGACGGGAAAGGCCTGCACGCGCTCTGGGGCGACATCTGGCCGATGCTCGTGATCGGCGCCATCGCAATCCCGCTCGGGCTGGAGATCTTCCGCCGCGGTGAGCGCTACGCCAAGCGCCACGGGAAGTTGAAGCGCTCAGGCTAGCGCGCTGACCGCCTCCGCCTACTAGGCTTTCTCCATGCGCGGCGCGATCGCGGCCGGTCATCCTCTGACCGCCGAGGCGGGGGCACGAGTCCTGGCCGAGGGCGGCTCGGCCGTTGACGCCTGCATCGCCGCCTCCTTCGCCTCCTGGGTGAGCGAGAGCATGCTCTCCGGCCCCGGCGCCGGCGGCTTCTTCCTCGTGCACGACGCTGCGAGCCGGCGCACGCGCCTGGCGGACTTCTTTGTAAGTCAGCCCGGGCTCGAGGGCGGAAAGCGGGAGTTCGCCGAGATGCAGCAGGTCGACGTCGTCTTCGAGCCAGACTCTTTGCAGGGCTTTTCGATCGGCGAGGCCTCCTGCGCCGTGCCGGGCGCCCCGAAGGGCCTCGAGGAGGTGCATCGCCGTTTCGGCAAGCTGCCCTGGCGGGAGCTCGTCGCGCCGGCGATCGAGCTGGCTCGGCGCGGTGTCGAGATCACTCCGGCGCAGGCCTTCCTGCACCAGATTCTCGACCCCATCCTCCGTCACAACGCGCACGGGCGCCAGGTCTACGAGACCGAGGGCAGGCGCTATCAGGCCGGCGACGTCTTCCGCCCGCTTGACTTAGTCGGCACGCTCGAGCAATTCGCGGTCGAAGGCGCCGGCGCGCTTTACGGTGGAGAGCTCGGCCGCCGCCTGGTCGCGCACATCCAGAGCGAGGGCGGGAGGATCACACTCCAGGATCTCGAGCGCTACCGCGTCGTCTGGCGCCGGCTGGTGCGCTCGCGCTACCGCGGCTGCGAGTTCGTCTCCAACCCGCCTCCCTCCTCGGGCGGGATCCTCGTCGCCTACGGGCTGCGCCTGCTGGACGAGCTGGGCGAGGGCGGGGCGCCGGGCAGCACCGAAGCGCTGGTGCGCCTGGTCGAGGTGATGCGCGAGCAGACGCGTGCTCGCTCCGGGCGGGGTTACTCCGCTGCGCTTCGCCGCGGCGGGCTGGCTGCCAGATTGCTCGCGGACGATTCGGTGCGGGGTGGCGTGGAGCGCGTTCGCCGCTCGGGCTCCGGAGCTCGCGAGCCGCGCAGCGCCAAGGGCACAACCCACATCGCGGTCGTCGACTCGCGCGGCAACGCCGCCTCGCTCACCTGCTCGCTCGGCTCCAGCTCGGGCGTGGTGATTCCCGGCACCGGCATCCACCTGAACAACATGCTCGGGGAAGAAGATCTTGTTGTGGGAACGGAGCGACCGGGCGAGCGGCTGACCAGCATGATGGCGCCCTCGGTCGTCTTCGCGCAGGGGCGGCCGCGTCTCGTGCTCGGCAGCGCCGGCTCGGTGCGGCTACGCGGAGCGATCATGCAGACGGTGGTGAACGTGATCGGGCAGGGCCTGCCGGTGGAAGAGGCCGTGACACGGGCGCGCGTGCACCTCGACGAGCCGATCGTGCAGTGCGAGGGGGGCGCGGACGTCGACAGCGCGGCGCTGGACGGGCTCGAGCGACTCGGCTACGAGATCGCGCGCTGGCGCGACTTGAATGTCTTCTTCGGCGGTGTACAGGCGGTGGAGGTGCGCTCCGACGGGACTCTGGCCGCGGCCGGGGATCCCAGACGCGGCGGTCACGGAATAGTGGTCGAATGAACGAGGCGCTGAGAATTCGCCGCGCCGCTCCCGGCGACGCCGATGCGCTCTCGCGCCTGGCCCGCTCGGTCGCGGCCGAGCCGGGCGGTTGGTTGCTCACGCTCGGAACCTGGCGCTCGAGCTCGGAGGAGCGCCGTGCGATCCGCCTGTTCCGCCGCCACCCCGACGCCGCGATCATCGTCGCCGAGACGGCAGAGGGAATCGTCGGGCGCCTGTCGCTGACGCGCGATCATCACCCCTCCTCGCAGCACGTCGCCGATCTAGGCCTGATGGTGGCACAGCCCTACCGCCGCCGCGGCGTCGGGCGCTCGCTGCTCGGAGCCGCGGTGGAATGGGCCCGCGCGAACGGCGTGAGCAAGCTCGAGCTGCACGTCTTCCCGCACAATGAGGCCGCGATCAAGCTCTACGAGTCTTTCGGCTTCGAGCGCGAGGGCTACCGCAAGCGCCACTACCATCGCGGCCAGGAGTACGTGGACGCGATTTTGATGGCCTACTTCGTAACCGCCTAGGGCACCCAAGAGAGAGCAGCCCGTCGGTGCGCCCGGCGCGGGATTTCGCGCTGGTGTTTACCAATCCAGGTTGTTCGCGAACCGCTTTTAGGATATTTACGAGACATCTGTGTCGTCTTGCGACACGGCACTACGTCGGATCGAATCCGGCAGAAAAGAGGGGAAAGATGGGGTTGTTAACGTGGGTCATCGTCGGCGTAATTGCCGGTTGGGGAGCAGGCAAGGCCGTTAAGGGCTCGGGACTTGGCCTGATTGGCGATGTCGTGCTCGGCGTCGTTGGCGCGCTGGTGGGTGGTTGGCTTGCCGGCAGGATTTTCAATGTGAATAACCCGATCAGCGGGTTCAATCTCACCACGCTTGTCGTCGCGTTCCTAGGTGCGGTCATCGTCCTGCTGGTCTTTCGTTTTCTGAAGAAGCGCTAGTCGGAGCCGACGGGAGACCGGCGTGGCTCAGATCCGGCCTGCTCTCGGAACCGGATCATGCGCCTCTGGACACTGCACCCCGGATATCTCGACAGCCGTGGCCTGGTCGCTGTCCTGGCTCGCCGAGATCGAATCCGTCTCCAGTCCAGATCCTCAGCCGCTGTTTCGCATCGTTCCCGGCCCGGTGGCCGAGTGGGAGATCACGCTGCCGAGCCGGACGCCGCGGTGAGGCGACGGCCCGGCTTCTTCGATAAACGCCGAGCGATTCGGAGCTAGCCGCTACGGCTCCTAGAATGACGGAGCCTTGAGCGCCGCGTTCGTTCATCTGCACGTCCATTCCGAGTACTCGATCTTGGACGGAGCGTGCAGGGTCCCGGCCCTGGCGGCGCGGGCGGCCGAACTGGAGATGCCCGCCGTGGCGCTCACCGACCACGGCTCGCTGGCCGGGGCGATCGAGTTCTATCGCCAGGCCGGCAAGCAGGGCGTCAAGCCGGTGATCGGCTCGGAGCTGTACGTCTGCGACGACCGCAGCGTGCAGAAAAAGGGCAACGCCCACCTGACCGTGCTGGCCGCCTCGAACGAGGGCTATGGCAATCTGATCAAGCTCTCCTCGCTCGGCTACCTGGAGGGCTACTACTACCGCCCGCGCGTCGATTGGGAGCTGCTCCAGCGCTACTCGAAAGGCCTGATCGTCCTCTCCGGATGTCTTTCGGGGCGAGTCTGCAAGGCGCTGGAGGAGAATCGCCCGAACGACGCCGAGACCGAGCTCGACCGGCTCACCCAAATCTTCGGGCGCGACAACGTCTACGTCGAGTTGCAGAACGCCGGTCTCGACGTGCAACAGCGGATCAACCCGAACCTCGTCGAGCTGGCCCGTAGAAAGAAGATGCCGCTCGTTGCCACCGGCGACGTCCACTACCTCAGGCGCGAGGACGCGCTGCCGCACGAGGCGCTGCTCTGCATCCAGTCGGGCGACTCGCTCAAGAACCCCAATCGCTGGCGCTTCGACTCCGACCAGTTCTGGTTCAAGACGCCCGAGGAGATGGCGCTCGACTTCGTCGGCCACGAGGACGCGATGCGCCGCACGCTCGAGATTGCCGAGCGCTGCGGGGTCGAGATCGACATGAGCCGAATTCTCCTGCCCTCGTTCCCGACGCCTGAGGGACGCGACGCCTTCGAGTATCTCGTCTCCCTATGCGAGGCGGGATTACAGCGCCGCTACGAGAAAGTGACTCCCGAGCTGGACGAGCGGCTTCGCTACGAGCTCAAGACGATCCGCGAGATGGGCTTCGCCGACTACTTCCTGATCGTCTGGGACTTCATCGCCTTCGCCCGGCGAGACGGCGTCGGTGTCGGACCGGGCCGCGGCTCGGCGGCCGGCTCGCTCGTCGCCTACTGCCTCGATATCACCGACATCGACCCGATCCGCTACGACCTGCTGTTCGAGCGCTTCCTGAATCCCGGGCGCAAGTCGATGCCCGACATCGACATCGACTTCTCGGTCGAGGGCCGCGAGCGCGTGATCAACTACGTGGCCGAGAAGTACGGCCGCGATCGCGTCGCCCAGATCATCACCTTCGGCACCATGGCTGCGCGGGCCGCGGTGCGCGACGCCGGGCGCGTGCTCGAGATTCCCTACGGCACCGTCGACCGGATCGCCAAATTCATTCCCGAGGGCCCGGGGCAGATGCTCGACGAGTGCCTCAAGCCCGGCCAGGAGCTGCGCGCCGCCTACGACTCCGATCCCTTCTGCAAGGAGATCGTCGACCTGGCCCGGCCGCTCGAGGGGCTGGTGCGCCAGGACTCGATCCACGCCGCCGGCGTAGTTATCGGCGCCCAGCCGCTGATGGACGTCGTGCCGCTGCAGCAGAAGGGAGCCGATCAAGAGGTCGTGACCCAGTTCCCGATGGGAGACGTGGAGCGGCTCGGTCTGCTCAAGATGGACTTCCTCGGCCTGCGCAACCTCGATGTGATCGACACCGCGGTCGAGCTGATCGGAGACCTCAACATCTCGCAGGTAGCGCTCGACGACGCCAAGACCTACGCCATGCTCGCGCGCGGCGACGCGACCGGCGTCTTCCAGTTCGAGTCCTCGGGCATGCGCGACGCCCTGCGCCAGGTCAAGCCGACCGTGTTCGAAGACCTGATCGCGCTCGTCGCCCTCTATCGACCGGGGCCAATGCAGTACATCCCCGTCTACGCCAAGCGCAAGCACGACAAGGAGCAGGTCGACTTCGCCGACGAGCGCCTGAAGCCGATCACCGGCTCGACCTACGGCATCTGCATCTACCAGGAGCAGTACATGGAGATAGCCAAGGACCTGGGCGGCTTCAGCCCGGCCGAGGCGGACGATCTGCGCAAGGCGATCGGCAAGAAGATCCACGAGCTGATGGCCTCGCTGAAGGAGAAGTTCATCGCCGGCTGCCAGGCGAACGGGGTTGAGGTTAAGGTCGCCCGCCGTCTCTGGGAGGACATGGAGAAGGCCCAGGACTACTCCTTCAACAAGTCCCACGCCGCCTGCTACGCGCTGATCGCCTATCGCACCGCCTGGCTCAAGTGCCACTACCCCTGCCAGTACATGGCCGCTCTGATCTCCTCGGTCATGAACACCAAGGACAGGGTGCCCTTCTACGTCAACGCCTGCGACGAGATGGGCATCGAGGTGCTGCCGCCCGACGTCAACTTCTCGCAGACCGACTTCGCCGTGATCGAGGAGAAGATCCGTTTCGGCCTGAACGCCGTCAAGGGCGTGGGCGAGTCGGCGGCGCGGGCGATCGTCAGCGCCCGCGAGGAGGGCGGAGTGTTCGCCTCGGCCTGGGACTTCGCCGAGCGGATCGAATCCAGTTGCGTCAACAAGCGCGTGCTCGAGGCGCTGGTGAAGTGCGGCGCCTTCGACTCGACGGGCGCCTCGCGCAAGGGCCTGCTCGATTCACTCGACCAGATCGTCGCCTGGGGGCAGAAGCGCTCGGCCGATCGCCTGAGCGGGCAAGGCTCGATCTTCGATCTCGGCGGCGGCGAAGGAGAGCAGCCTCCCCGGCATCATCCCGAGATCGCGACCGAGGAGTTCGACAAGCCCGAGTTGCTCCGGATCGAGAAAGAAGTGCTCGGCCTGTACGTGTCCGAGCACCCGCTGCACGCGATTCGCGACCAACTGAGGCGCAAGACCGACTGCGGCCTGTCCGATCTCGACCGCCGCCGCGACGGCGAGGTGGTGATCGTCGGCGGGATCGTCGGTCACGTGCGCCAGCTGACCACGAAGAAGGGCGATCCGATGGCCTTCATGCGCCTCGACGATGTGAGCGGTGGAGCGGAGGTCGTCGTCTTCAACTCCGTCTATGCGCAGGCCCGCGAGCTATGCACATCCGATCAGGTCCTGATCGTGAAGGGCAGGATCGATCACAAAGAGGGCGAATCTAAATTGTTGGCTATGGAACTCAAGACGTTCGAGGCCGTTCCCGAGCGGCGCGAGGTGCGCCTTAGGGTGGACGCGCGCAAAGCGCCGTCCGGAATCGTCTCCGAGCTGGCCGCGCTGGTGCGCGAATTTCCGGGCGACTCGCCCGTGCTGCTCGACGTCGAGACCTCGGACGGCGCCAGGCAACTTAGGCTCGGGCCCGCCTACAAGGTCAAGCCGAGCGGTGATTTCTTCGCCGAGGCCAAGGCTCTTCTCGGCGAAGCCGGCGTAGTCGCCTGATCTCTCGCTGTTAGTTCGCGCCCGGAACCGGTGACGCGGGCCTCAACCCGCTCCGTAAAAGTTTCGTAAGAGTTACTTTGAGTGAACCCATATCCCCCTAAAAAGGGAGCCAGCTGCGCTACCGTGAACCGACAAGTACAGTAAGGAGACACGGACAGCATCATGACTGCGGCAAACACAAACGTAATCACTGAGTCAGAGCTCGATCGAATCGTTCGCTGGCGGAGTGAGGAGCTGGAGCGCGCCGGGTACTCACCCGACGGCGCGGCTTCGCTGGCTGCCCGTCTGGAAGTCAACCTGCACGAGGCCATCGACCTCGTCAAGGGCGGCTGCCCTCCAGATATCGCAGTCAGAATCCTCCTCTAGCCCGTCCCGTCGTTCGAGGGTCGCGGCTCCACAGGCTCGCCCGGCCGGTGCCCGTCGCGCGTGAGCGGACGCGTAACCTCAGCACGATGACCGCGCGAGCTGAGATGATTCGCGCGTGACGCTGCTTTCCTCGATACCGTCGCCCGGGCACAGCACCATCGACCTCGGGCCTCTGGCGATCCATTTCTACGGACTGATGCTGCTGGTAGCCATCGCCGCGGCCATGTGGTTGACAGGGATTCGCTACGTCCATCGCGGCGGAAACTGGGACCTGATCTTCCAGGTCGCCGTCTGGGGCGTGCTGGCCGGTGTTGTCGGCGCGCGCCTGTACCACGACGTAACCAGCTGGAACGAGGTCTCGCAGATCCACCACTGGTGGGCGCCGTTCGCCGTCTGGAAGGGTGGGCTCGGCATTTACGGAGGAATTCTGTTCGGCGTCGGAGCCGGCGTGATCATTGTTCATCGAGCCGGCGAGAGCATTCCGAAGATGCTCGACATCGTGGCGCCCGGTCTGCTGCTCGCGCAGGCCATCGGTCGCTGGGGCAACTGGTGGAACCAGGAGCTGTTCGGCAAACCAACCAACCTGCCCTGGGGCCTGAAGATCGATCCGGCCAACAGGCCGGCAGGATACGGGAGCTACTCGACCTTCCATCCAACCTTCCTTTACGAGTCCTTGCTTGCGCTTCTCGGCATCGGCCTGCTGCTTCTGCTCGAGCGCCGCTTCAAGTTGCGCGCGCCGGCCCTTTTCTCTCTCTACGTCGCCTACTACGCGCTCATACGCTTCTTCATGGAGCTGCTGCGGATCGATCCCTCCCACCACTTCCTGGGGCTGCGCCTGAACGCCTGGGTCTCGATTCTTGTCTTCATCTGCGCCTGGAGCTTCTTCGTCTGGTGGCAATTCATTCGCCGCCCCAGCGAACCGGTGGCGGACGGACCGGGCGGCTCCGGGCCTCCCACGCCGCCGACGAAGAGAGGGCCGAAGAAGCCAAAGAAGAAGAAGGAGCCCTCGGTGAGGGTGAAGGGGCCGCGCATGAGCGTGCCCAAGGGGCGCGTCCGGCCGGGCCGCTAGGCTCGCCGAGATGCGTGTCGCCGAGCTCGAGCTGGATCTCGAGGCCTTCGAGGGTCCCCTCGACCTCCTGTTGACCCTTGTGCTCAAGGAGGAGATCGATCTCGCCGAGATCGACGTGGCCGGTATCGTCCTGGCCTTCATCGAGGAGATGCTGGGGCGCGGCCGGAGTGAGGACGGCGCCGCTGCGTGCGAGCTGGGAGAGGGCGATCTGGAAGCCTGCGGCGAGTTTCTCGTTCTGGTCTCGGCACTACTGGAGCTGAAGGCGCGGCTGCTCTTCGATGACGAGGCTGCCGAGCTGGCCGAGCTGGAGCCCGAGGAGGCCGCCGAGGAGCTGGCCCGCCGGCTGGCTGCCTATCGGCGCACGAAGGAGGCGGCGGCCTGGCTCTCGAGCAGGCTCGAGCAGGAGCAAGACCGCTTCTTCAGGCTTGGCCCGGCACCGCTTCGACCGCCTGTCGAGCGCCCGCTTGCGCCGCAGGATCCAACCGCTCTGGCCGCCGCTCTGCGTCTGCTCGCCACGCCTCCCAAGGCCGTCTCGCTGGCCCATATGTCGCTTCGCTACCCGCCGCTCGAGCAGTTCGTACAGCGCTTTCGCTCGCTGCTCGCCAGGCGCAGCCGCTTCGATTTCGAGAACGAGCTCGGTGAGCTTTCTCGGGTCGAGCAGGCAGTTGCCTTTCTCGCTCTGCTCGAGCTAGGCAGATTGGGCGAGATTGCGATCAACCAGGCCGCGCCCTTCGCGCCCATTCGCGTCGAGAGAAGAAACAAAGAGAGGAGTCCCGCATGGACCAGCGCCCGCTCCGCCTGATCACCACCAGCCCGCTCGATGAGCTGGCGCGCACCATCGAGGCGCTGCTGGTGGTCGCGTCGGCGCCGCTGCCGCTGGATGAGCTGGTCGCGGCCGCGGTCGACGACGCCGCGCGCGTCGAGGCTGCGCTGCGCCTGGTCGGCGAGCGCCACAGCGAGGGCCGGAGCGGAATCGTGCTCGAGCAGGTGGCGGGCGGCTATGCGCTGCGCGCGTCGCGCGAGGCGGCGGGAGCCTGCTCGCGCCTGTTCGAGCGCCCGGTTCAGCGCTCACTCTCGCAGGCGGCGCTCGAGACGCTGGCCNNGGCTGGACGATCTCGGCGACGAAGCCGAGACGATCCGCGAGCGGCTGCACGCGGTGGCCGAGCAGCGCGGCGCGTAGGGACAATCTCGCTATTCGAATTTGGGGCGAAGTTGGCGCTTCTGTGTGCGTGTCCTCTCGCTACCTTTCCTCG
>PMNA01000010.1 GCA_003162055.1 Actinomycetota bacterium
GGTATCTACGCCCGCATCTCGTCCGATCGAGACGGCCAGCAGCTCGGCGTTCGCCGGCAGCTAGAAGACTGCGAAAGGCTCGCCGAGCGCAAGGGCTGGCAAGTAGTCGAGCGCTACATCGACGACGACGTGAGCGCCTACAACGGCCACCAGCGGCCCGACTACCGGCGCATGCTGGGCGACCTCCGAAGCGGTTTGATCGACGCTGTGGTTGTCTGGCACCTAGACCGACTGCACCGCCAGCCCAAGGAGCTGGAGGAGTTCTTCGAGGTCTGCGACCAAGCAGGCGTCCGTAACCTCGCCTCGGTCACCGGAGACGTCGATCTCGCAAACGACGACGGCCGCTTCCTGGCGCGTATCCTCGGAGCCGTGTCGCG
Source organism: Actinomycetota bacterium (assembly GCA_003162055.1). GTDB lineage: Bacteria > Actinomycetota > Thermoleophilia > Gaiellales > Gaiellaceae > Fen-549. The sequence goes on from PMNA01000010.1 coordinate 378, forward strand.
CAAGGAATCAGACGACAAGAGCCGGCGCATCAAGCGAAAGGCACTAGAGCTAGCCCAGGCCGGAAAGATCGCCGGCGGTGGATCGAGACCATTCGGCTACGAATCAGACCGAAAGACGATCCGCCCCGAGGAGGCAGAGGTGATCCGCGAGTGCGCCCGCCGCGTGCTGGCAGGCGAATCGCTCCGCTCTATCTGCTCCGACCTGATCGAGCGAGGCGTACCCACCGTATCCGGCGGGGAGTGGAAGACCCAGACACTGCGCACCATCCTCATGTCCGGCCGCATCTCGGGTCAGAGGGAGCATCACGGAGAGCTGGTCGCCCAGGCCGAGTGGCCGGCGATCATCGACCCTGCCGAGACCGCCCGCATCAGAGCGCTGCTCACTGATCCCGAGCGCCGTACCAACAGAACCGCTCGCCGCTACCTGCTGATGCGCCTGCTTCGCTGCGGCCTCTGTGGCGAGACGCTCGTCTCTCGCCCCAAGGCGGGAGGCATTCGCGCCTACGTCTGTGCTCGTGGCCCCAACTTCACCGGCTGCGGCCGCATCTCCGTCCTCGCCGGCTCGCTCGAGGCCTTCGTCGTCGAGGCCGTGCTCTACCGGCTCGACTCCCCCGAGCTTGCAGCCGCGCTCAGCGGCGGTTCTGAGGACCAAATCGCTCTACCCTGGCAGCAGGAGCTGGACGAGGCGCAGTTTCAGCTGGACGAGCTGGCAGAGACCTACGGAGAGCGAGCCATCACTCTGTCGGAGTGGCTTTCCGCTCGTAAGCCGATCGAGCGCCGCCTTGCCGCCGCAAAGAAGCTACTCGCCGAGAGGACGCGCGCGTCTGTTCTCAGTGAGCACGTCGGGAGGGCCTCCGACGTGCGCGACCTTTGGGTAGATCTTCCCCTGACCCGGCAGCGCTCGATCGTCGCCGCCGTGCTCGATCACGTGGTCGTCGGCCCCGCTCGCCGGGGCTACAACCGCTTCGATCCAGAGCGCTTCTCGCCTGTCTGGCGCGTCTGACGATCTCCAGAGCGAAGACGCTCTTTTCCCTTACGAGTTTCGTTGCTAATACAAGTGAAGTAAGAGCGCTCGAGACGTAGCGCTTCCTGCCACCGCCGAGCCTCGCTCGTCAACCCCTGCGGGGTGACCCTTCGGTGACAAGCGAGACCCGCCGTCGGCTTTTCCGATCATCGAGGGGGAGCCCCTTCGACCCCTGCTTCCAGAACCCCGTATCGAGCGTTCGGCTGACTCCTGGCGCGCGGCCAGGCGGTCCCCGCGGCCGGCGCGGGCGCGGCGCGCGACCGCATCCGTCCGTGCCGCCCTCCTGTCCGTGCGCTCAGGATGGCAGGGCGAACGTTCAAAGTCGTGTTCTCGGAGGAACGCTCACGGGTGTGGCAAGTGACGTTCGTGACGTTCGGTTGATCGCACGCGCGGTTCAGCGCAGTTCGGATACCGCGGCACTGACTGCGTCGAGCACGTGCGCGTCGCCGCCGCCGTAGTGCACGTCTATGTTGCCAATCGGCTGGTCATATTCGGAGCCGGTCTTCGGCCCCCAGCTGACCGTACCCTTCTTCCCGGCGAGCATGACGTACAGCCCAGCGGTCGGAACAGGTAACGGCGTATTGCTCAGCCAGAGCCCCGGCAGGGCCGTGCTCGTATAGCGAAGCGTGATGCCGTGGCGAGCAAACGCCTGCCGCACCTGCGCCGGGCTGTAGTAGCGCACATGCGCAAGAGAGACGACACGCTGATTCGGCTGCCGGTTCTGCACGTGCTCGAAGAGGAAGACCCCGGCTGTGGCCGCTACTGCGGCCAGCACGATCGCAAGCGAGATCGGGTAGCGAGCGAGCAGACGCATCTCTCTGTCTATCGTCAAGGTCTGCCCGATGGGGATCCCCTGTCCGGGTGATCACCGTTCGCTCCGGGGACATTCCCGCACACTCGCCCAGGAGGCGGTGCTGCCGCCACCGCCGAGGGTGATCTTGGCGATTCGACTCAGCGATACCGCGCGAGGTTCGCCGTGAGTGTCTCCGAGGGGTTCTGCTTGAGCAGCGTGACGAGCACGGTTCCGTCGGAGTCGGCGATGAGCGTCGTGATGATCAGCTTTCCGCCTCCGTACAGTCGCTGACGAGGGTAGGAGGGGTCGAACACTCCACCTGATGTGATCCTTGCTAGCCGATTACCGGCGCCCACAAGCTCGTGGTTCTGGAGCTGCGCAAAGACCGCGTACGTGGATCCGAAGGTGGCGCCTCCGAAGTTCTCGTAGTTGCCCTTGACGCGGATCGAGGGCCGCCGGTGGGAGCCTGTCCGGAAGTCGAGCGGTTGTCCCGAGCTTGTGAAGCGGACGAGGAAGGGACCTTCGTCGTTATTGCCCGTGAGCGAGAGGGTTCCATGCTCGTCGCTCACGAGCGCGGTCAGGTTGTGGAATCCCAGCCTGCTTTCTGCCGCCCGGGTGAAGACGACTCCCTTCTGGCCGAAGCTCCGATCGATCGCTCCGTTTCGGAGTAGTTCGGTTAGCTGCACCTTCTCGCCCTTCGGCGTCGTTCCGGCGACGACAAGATGCGCGTTCGGAAGCACAATCAGCGGGGCGCTGACGACCAGGGACGCGGTTCGGGAGACCGCGACCTCCCCCTTCTTGCCGAAGGAGCGGTCGCGGGTTCCGTTCGCATTCAGGCGCATGACGACGATGTGCAGGATCGGATCGGCCAAGTCGTTGCAGAAGCGATCGGCCGAGATGACGATCTTGCCTCCCTGGATGGCGAGTCCAGCGGGGCCGCGCGTGCAGGTCGTCTTCTTTTCCGCCAGGCCGAAGAACTGGCGGTCGCAAGCATTGCCACCCTTCGCAACGGAAGCTGCAGAGCAATCGTAGAGCCTCTTGTCGACGGTGAAGTAGCCGTTGTCGCCGAAGCTCCCAACGACCTTTCCGCTCTGGTCGAGCTCGGAGACGACCAGGGTCGACTTATCGCCCACGAGCCCCACGATGTTCGTCCCGGCAAGGACGATCCGTCCATCCGGCAGGAGGGCGGCCTCGTCCCAGCCGAGGTAGTCCATGCCATGAGGGAAGCGCCCCTCGAACATGTGGAAGGGCCAGCGGACTACCCCATCCTTGCCGAAGGAGGGATCGAGCGAGCCATTCGGAAGCAGGCGCACGACCTGGGCGTAGTTGCCCTTGTAGTTACCGACCGCGACGATCCTGCCCGAGCGGTCCTCGATGGTCTGCTTGACCTCGAAGCCCGGGAGCTGCACCACTCCGTCCTTGCCCCAACTCGTAACGAGGCCGGGCTTGTCGTTCGCTCCTCCGCAGCCCACTGCTAGCGCGTAGAGGACGAGAACCAGAGCGACGGCTGATATCAGAGGGGAAAGGCGGCGCATGGGTCGACCATTGGAGGAGTCGGTCAAATCGCGAGACAGCTAAAGTTCGTTATAGAAAAAAGGACTCGACTGCCGCCAGGGCCCGAGGTTCCAAGAGACATTCCTGAATACTCGCCCATCGGAGCGCCCTTCCGCCCGGCACCGCACGGCGCGGCCCACCTCGGGAGAACCGCCAACACGTAGGATGAAACGGTGAGAAGACAGGCCGCCGTCGCGCTTTACGTGCTTGCTCTGGTAGCGGTTGTGGTGGGTGTTGATGTCCTGTTCTTCAGGCACCAGGTCTGGGCGCGGCTGATAGCAAACGTCGGCATCGTCCTTGTGTCTGCGGCGTTCTATCTAAGGTTCCGGCGCGCATTGGGGGGGTAAGTGAAGGCCTCCGCGGCTACATCTTCCTCGGCGTCGTAACACCCCGCGCCACGGGCGTCATTCGTGAACTCTGGCCCAGCCCGCGACTATTTCGTCTGATCGCGCCTTACCTCGATCGCGTCCGGAGCTGGTAGCGACGCTGGCCTCTCGTCGGTAACCCACGCGAACTCCAGCGCCGAGAGCCGGCCGTCTGTTGTCCAGACGAGGAGTTCAGCGACGAATTCGCCACTTTCGTCCTTCACGAACGCCCTGACCGGAATCGGTCCGTTCATCTCGGCGACCGCCGGAGCGTCCTCACTCACCTCCAAGTCCAACCACATCGGCTCTGCGCGGACAACCTTCGTTGCTCCAACCTGTGCGCGAAGCTCGGGCGCGCCATCGAAGGTCGCCTCGTCCAGCACCTTCATCAAGACGGCACGTTCGCGATCCGCCAGCGGCCGATCCATGCGTGCATGCGTACGCCCGAGGGCGTCGCCCTCAGCGTGTATCGCCGCACGCTCGCGCACACAACCTCCGATACGCCTGGGAGAATCGTGGTCGTGCCTGACGCACGGACACCTTATGACCGGCGCGCCCTCGATCACGTAGGTACGCCTACCGGTGCCCGTAATGGCGGTCCTGGCGGCACCTGAGTTAGGAAGTCTGAATGGACGAAAGTCAGCTGATCGGAACCAACTCGCCTGAGTTCCGGGAGTTGTTCGAGCGGGTCAAGGTGGCCACCCGACTCTCCTCCAAGCTCAGCGAATACTGCTTGGATGAAGCGGAGTCGATCCGGACGGCCTTCGAGGAGTTGATCGGCAAGCCCGTTGGCGACTCTTTCACGCTGATCCCTCCCTTCTACGCGGATTACGGGCTGAACATCACCATCGGCCGGGCCGTCTTCATCGGTTACCAATGCATGTTCGAAGGCCACGGAGCCATCGACATCGCGGACCAGGTCATGATCGCCAACAAGGTCAATCTGGTCACGGCGGGTCATCCCGTTGAACTAGCGAAGCGGCGGGCATATATCACCGCTGAGCCAATCACGATCGATAGGAATGTGTGGATTGGAACTGCCGCCACGATCTTGCCCGGTGTGCACATCGGAGCTGATGCCGTCGTCGCGGCCGGCGCAGTCGTGACACATGACGTCCCTCCGGCAACACTCGTGGCGGGTGCCCCAGCGAAGGTAATCAGGGACATTTCGTAACGCTGGCCCAGGCGACGCGGTTCGGTCTCGGTCGCGAGAGCGACGCCGGGTTATCGTCGCGGTGAGGAGCACACCCTTAACCCGAGGCGCTCGGTATGTCCCGGCGACCATTTACCGGAAGATCCGCGAGTGCGGGCATCGTCGCCCCGCCGAGTGTTGACCAGGCTCAGGTTCGGGCAGATGCGGAGCGAGCGACAGTGAGGTACCAGTAGCCACACGCGAGATTCAGCGCCCCAAGAACCAGGAACAGGGCTGCCCATCCGTAGGCGCTGTACGAGAGTATGAATGCGCCAATGCCGACCGCGACGGTGCCAGCGGCGATATGCGTGACCCCAAAGACGCGGAGGTGGCGGTACGCCCATGGGTGGATCAGGCGTTGCATGCCGAGTCGCAGGGGAGATAGCCACCACCCGCGCAGGCCTTTCCGAACGGCGTTGTCGTTAGGTGCGTTCATCGTGATGCCTTCTCTGGGCTGTGGTGCCGAGCCACGCTGGTTGTTCCACAAATATATGGGATACCCAGATGGGATCCGGCCGCATCACCAAGAAGGTAGGTATGTCACCCTGCGACACCGACGCGAAGCAGACCCTTCACGAATACGTTGATCAGGCGGGGTGGTCGATGCGTAACGGTCGTCATCTCGATACCTCCCTCATCGAGTCGATGCGTCGCGCACGCGGGGTCTTCCCGCATCAGTGGCAACTCGCAATCTGCGTTGCGACATCTCGGCAGGTTGGGCAAACGGTTACCGCGCGTTCGGGGAACATTCCTGAACACTGGCCCATCCCAGTTTCAGGCGTTCGCCTGACGCGCGGCGCGCCCAGCCGCAGACGTGCCGCTTCACGCATGGATCTTTTTGTAGTCAGGGTGGTGGTGGCGGCAGACCGGATGCTTGTGATCGGGATGGGGGTGCCAGGAGAGGCGCCAGCAGTGATAGACATGGCAGTTGTGATGGCGCCACCAAACCATCACCAGACCGATGAGGGTGACCTCGCCGACGTCTGAGCCGAGGCCGCTCCAGAGCTGGTAGCCCTTGCCGGACAGGATATGGACGAAGTAGATGTAGAACCAGTGCGGCATCAGACGCGCCTATGTTAGTGAGGACATCGGCCGGGAACCAGTCAAGGAACTCGAGCGGGGAGCGGGCTAGTCGGCCCCGCTATTCAGCCGGCTGGCATGCCGCACCGTCGCAGGCGCCGGAGCCTAGAGATGACGGGCATAGCCCGTTTCGATAAACGTCGCCCTAGACGCCCAAGGGCCGGCGCCCGGATTCGAATCGCGGGCCCCTTCGCGGGCCCAGTCAGACCGAGGAGATCTCACTACGTTCCTGAATACTCGCCCACGCCACCCCTGGTGTATGAGCGCTCCTCACGGCGTCCGTTTGACCGGAGTCGGCGAGGCTGATAGAAGCGACGATAGGTTCCGCGATCTCGGGAGGTCATAGTCGATGTTCACTCGAACCGCGCTCTTCCGCACCCGCGTCGTTGCCAGCGTCGTTCTACTCGGCCGCACCTCCCCCATCCCGCGCCAATCCGAAGGAAACTCATGTATGAGCTGAAAATCGACTCCGACGAGATGCACTCGCCCACTTACGCGGGGCGGGCATTCTCACACGACGTCCCCAAGTACCGTTTGCCTGCCCAGGGCATGAGCGCCGACGCCGCGTACCAACTAGTGCACGACGAACTCAACCTGGACGGCAACCCCTCGCTCAACTTGGCCTCCTTCGTAACCAGCTGGATGGAGCCGCAGGCCGACCGGCTCGCCCAGGAGACGCTCGCCAAGAACCTGATCGACCAGGACGAGTACCCACAGACGGAGGCGGTGCATCAGCGCGTGGTGAGCATGATCGGAAGGCTCTTCCACGCGCCCGCCGACGGGGCGCCGACCGGTACCGCGACGATCGGCTCCTCCGAGGCGATCATGCTGGCGATGCTGGCCCATAAGCGCTCCTGGCAACGCCGTCGCGAGGCCGCCGGTCTGTCCACCGACCGGCCCAACATGGTGATGGGCGCCGACGCGCACACCTGCTGGGAGAAGTTCGCCCGCTATTTCGAGGTGGAGGCCCGCGTGGTGCCGATGGAGGAAGGCCGCTACACGATCGCGGCCGAGCAGGTCGAGCCGCTGCTCGACGAGTGCACGATCGCCGTGGCCGGCGTGCTCGGCACCACCTTCAGCGGGCAGATGGACGACCTGGAGTCGATCAACGAGCTGCTCGCCCGGATCGAGTCAGAGCGCGAGCTGCCCATCCCGCTGCATGTCGACGCCGCGAGCGGCGGCTTCGTCGTCCCCTTCTCCCAGCCCGACCTGCGCTGGGACTTCCGCCTCTCGCAGGTGCGCTCGATCAACGTTTCAAACCATAAGTTCGGGCTGGTCTACCCCGGCATGGGCACCGTCGTCTTCCGCGACAGCTCCGATCTGCCGCAGGAGCTCGTCTTCCACATCAACTACCTCGGCGGCGACATGCCCAACTACTCGCTGAACTTCTCGCGCCCGAGCAACTCGGTAGTTTTGCAGTACTTCAACTTCCTGCGCCTGGGCTACGAGGGCTACAGCGAGATCGTCGGCGATGTGCTCTCGAACGCCCGGGCGCTGGCGACGAAGCTGCAAGACATCGACGGGCTCGAGCTGATCAACGACGGCTCAACCTTCCCGATCGTGGTGCTGCGCGCCAGCGAGCCGCGGGCGACCGACCTCGGCGAGCTCTCGCACCTGCTGCGCGAGCGTGGCTGGATCGTGCCGGCCTACACGCTGCCGGCCAACGCAGAAAGCGTCAGCGTGTTGCGCATGGTGGTCAAGGAGAACTTCTCGCGCGACATGGTCGACATGCTCTCCGACGACCTGCACGGCGCGCTTCGGGTACTGCGAGAGCAGAGCACCGCCTACCCGCGACGCCCCCGGCGCCGACCACACTGCTGAGATGTGTCGCCTGTTCGGCATGAGCGGTGGAGCCCGGCCACTGCGCGCCGAGTTCTGGCTGCTGGATGCTCCCGACAGTCTCACCGTCCAGAGCCATCGCAATCCCGACGGGACGGGCCTCGGGACATTCGATCCCAGGGGGCACGCGATCGTGCACAAGGCGCCGATCTCGGCCTTCAGCGACGCTGACTTCGCGCGCGAGGCGCGCCGTGAGAGCTCGCGCACGTTCCTGGCGCACATCCGCTTTGCCTCCACCGGCGCGCTCACGTTCGCCAACACGCACCCGTTCGAGCAGGAGGGACGCTTGTTCGCCCACAACGGCGTACTCGCTGGGCTGTCTCAGCTGGACGACGAGCTCGGCGAGGATCGCGCGCTGGTCAAAGGAGAGACCGACTCCGAGCGGCTGTTCGCGCTGATCACGCGCGAGACCCGCCGGCATCAGGGCGACGTACGCGCCGGTATAGTCGCCGCCGTGAGCTGGGTGGCCGAGCACCTGCCCGTGTACTCGCTGAACCTGATCCTCAGCACCGAATCCGAGTTGTTCGCGCTGCGCTACCCCGGAACGCACGTGCTCTACGTGCTCGCCCGCGCCGCCGGCGGCCATCGCGGCGGGCAGCCGCTACATCACTGCAGCAGCCTCGGTACCCGAGTGCGCTCGGAGGAAGCCGCGAAGCGAGCGGTGGTGGTGCTCGCGAGCGAGCCCATGGACGATGACCCCGGCTGGCGCCCGCTCGAATCCGGGGAGCTGCTGCACGTCGACGCTGAGCTCGAGCTCAGCTCCGCGATCGCGCTGCCCAACCCACCGACTCAACGCCTCGAGCTGGGTGACTTGAGCGCGCTCGAGCGCGCCTCACAGTCGGTTGGTTCCTCCGCGTAATAGGTAGGTGCTGCGACTGCAGCATTCGGGCAAGCGCGCTCAGGAACGCACTATCTGCCAGACGCGGATCTCCTCAAGCGACCGGACAGTAGAAGGTGCGCCTGAGCAGCAACAACGTTGTGTTAACAACAACGGATGGAGCTAAACGGGGCACGTTCAAACCCTCAAGCCGGGGTTGAGCTTTCTAGGGTTGGCGTGCTCCACGACGAGTTACTCCGCAGAGCCTTGGCTGATCCTCGTGAACCTCGGCCCGCTCCCGCCAGGGTGAGCCCAGTGCTCGAGACCGTGACGCTGGTGCTCGAGCGTGCCGGGGAGCCGGATGCGGGCACGCGAGATCCACGCGGCTGCGGAGCAACTCGCGGGCGAGCCGTTGCGCTGGACGTCGGTGAAGTCAGCACTCTCAGCAGGTGTAGCCGGCGAAAAGCCGCACTTCCGGAGGGTGCGCCGTGGCGTTTACCAACTCGCGCGGGACGTCAGGCAGTGCGGCGGTTGAACCGCGCTTTGCCTACTAGAAGCCCGATATGACCTGGGGTC
>PMNA01000004.1 GCA_003162055.1 Actinomycetota bacterium
CTTCTCCGCGGAAAGTCCGCCGGCGAAGCCGGCTAAGACTCTTCGCGGTATTACCTCTGCGTATGTACGAGTCGGCGCGCCTGCGGCGCGTGTGACTCGTCTGTTCCTAGGCGCGGGGCGGGCTAGCCGTGATTGCGGTCCGTGTTCGGGGTGGTAAGACCGCGGGATGGCGTTTTGTGAGCCGCGCCCGCCGTGTCGGTCGCGGCGGCCAACGGCGCACGAGGAATTTAGAGGCGGCGGCGCATGTCGGTCTCCGCTTGGGTGCGAAATCAGTTGCCGCCGAGCTGTCCGGCGCCACCCGAGGGCAGAAGGCTGCGACAGGCCGCGAGCGCCTTCTGTTGCGCCTCTCGCTGAGCCGGCGTGAGCGTTGAGCGTTGCCCGCCCCACATGCCGGTGCCGGGTCGCTGCCCCTGTCCGCCTGTCGTGCCGGTGCGAGGTACCAGCCCCGGACTACGTGTCGTGCCGGCGCCAGACCTCTGCCCGTTCTTCATGCCGGCCCACGGCCTCCGACCGCCCGGGCGGGAAGTGGGCCCGTAATTGTTGACGCCGTGTGCTTTCATGCAGGCCGCGAACTTCTTGAACTGACCCGAGCTCGGGCGGCCGGAAAGTGGATTCGCGGGCGTGCTCGAGCCTGGTGCGGCGACCTTCGAGGCGGAGCCGCCGCAGCCCACCGTAGTCAGGACAAAGAAGACCGAAATCAACGCGGTGCCAGCAACAGCAAGCTTAGGCCTCATATGTGGAAGGCTAGTGAGGTTCGTTAATACGCAGATGAGAAAGATCGAACCGAGCCGCCCCGCGAACCTCAGGCCGCTGAGCGGTCCATCTGCCAGAGGTGGAAGGCGTTGCCCTCGCTGTCCTTGCAGGCCGCGAACCAGCCCATGGCGGGCACAGGCATCTTCTCTTCGGCCTGGCCGCCGAGCTCGCGGATCTTGGCGCGGGACGCCTCGATGTCCTCCACCGCGTAGTAGTAGACGGGGTAGCCGGAGCGCTTCTCGGACGGGAAGATCGCGACTGCCATCTGCTCTCCCGTCCTGGCAATTCGGTAGTCCATCTCCGCCATGCCGGAGTCCTCGAAGCTCCAGCCGAACAGCTCGCCCCAGAACCTCTGCGCCCGATCCGCGTCCGCGGACGGAAACTCAACGTGCACGATGTCGCCGGCTGCCATTTTCGCCTCCCAGGTTTGAGCGTCTTGTCAGCACTCACTTCCCAGCTGGGCGAATGCAACACCTGTTCGGCGCAGGCCTAGCGAAATGGGCTCTTAGAACGCTGCGCGAAGGCGGTTACAGAGCGCGGCGATCTCGGCCTCGCCGCCACGGGGAGCGTCTTCCCACTCGTCCACGCGCGGGCCCCAGAACTCGCGCGGAGTGCCCGGGTGGCGGGCGACGACGTGGACGTGGTGATGGGGCACGTGGTTGAAGGTGAAGGCGTAGACGTGCTCGGCGCCCTCTTTCTCGAGTGCCTTCGCCAGGCGCGTGACGATCAGCGCCAGCGCGCAGGCCTCCTTGTCGGAGAGATCGGCCAGGCCGCGGGCGTGCCGCCTCGCGTCCACGAACAGGTAACCGAGATAGCCGCCGACCATTGCAGGAGGGGCGTGAGAGACGAACACGTTTTCGTCCTCGTAGAGCACCTCGCCCGCAAGTACCCCCTCGCCGTGGGCGTGCTTCTCACAGATCGGGCAACCTTCCATGTTTTCACCGTACCGGATCTCCGGCTCGCAGCGCCGAGCACGAAGCCGTAGCTTCGGCGGCCCGTTTGATCAGCGACGCTCCAGCTCCGCCGCCACCAGTTCGACCCAGCGCCTTGCCCGCGGAAGCGGAACCAGCCCGAGCCCCGGTGCCCTCACCGCAATACCGTGCACCGCTCCCGGGATGAGCGTGTAGTCGCCCTCGGCGCCGAGCGCGAGCGCCCGCTCGAAGCCGACGCGGGAGAGTCGCGGAGAGACACCGGGAATGCCCAGGAAGGGGCGATCGAGCGAGCCGTGCAGGACCGAGAGGCGGCGCCCGCGCAGCCCGTCTAGGGGCAGCCGCGGCGGAATCCAGGGCGCCAGCCCAATGACCTTCTCGACCGAGGGCTCGGAGGCGACCTTGACGGCCACGCCGCCGCCCATCGAGAAGCCGAGCAGAACGGTGCGCTCGCCGCGGACCGCCTCGATCGCGGCGCGAGCATCCTCGACGCACTCCTCGAAGCGCTGCCAGGACTTGACCCGGTAGCGCAGTTCCCCGAAGCGAACCTCGGGGAAGCGGGGACGCAGCCCTTCCAGCAGCCACTCGATCGTCGGGCTCCAGGTGCCCTCGACCTCCGCCCGCTGGCCGCCGTTCATGCAGACGACGCTGAGCGCGCCGTCACCGCCCGAGAGACGCAACTCTGCACCTGTTGAGAGCTCCACTCTCACGAACGCTACCCGAGGCGCCGCCGAAGCAAGGTCGCCGCGAGCCGATCTGGAAAGATGGAGGGCGATACTAGACATCGCTGAGAGAGAGACAGATTGAAGATCCTCGTGCTTGGAGCAAATGGAAGGACCGGCCGCCTGGTCGTCGAGCAGGCACTCGCGACCGGCCACACGGTCACCGCGTTCGTTCGTGATCCGGCCAAGTTTCAGCTCACGGGCGAGCGCCTCAGCGTCGCGAACGGCGATGCCCGCGACCTCGACGATCTGGTCGCGGCGCTTGAGGGCCAGGACGCCGTGATCAACACCATCGGCGGCGCCGAGCGCAAGCTGATCGCGACGACCACGGCAGCGCTCGTGGCGGCAATGCGAAAGAGAGGAGTCAAACGAGTCGTGACCATGTCGACCTTCATCGCCACGCCCAATTTCAGGCCGACCGGGATGATGCGGCTGTTCCCCCGGCTGGCGCGCGGCATGGCCAAGGACGACGTGGCCGGCATAGAGCTTCTGGAGGCCTCCGGGCTCGACTGGACGATCGTCAACGCGACGCTGCTGAAGAACAAGCCGGCGACGGGCTACCGCCGCGTCGACGCGGATAAAGAGGTGACCGGCAGGGACCACGTCAACCGGGCCGACGTGGCCGAATGCCTGCTCGCAGCGCTCGACGACCGCTCAACTTTCCGGCGGTCGCTGCTGATAACCGGGCACTAGGGAGTTGCACGAGCAGCCCCCGCGTTAGATACTCGGACCGCCGCTGATGGACGAGAAAGCTCTCGCATACTCGCAGGGACTCTCCGACGTTTCGCTCCGCGCCGAGACGATCGGGCAGATGTGGGCCGAGATCGTCGCCGCGCACGGTGACAGTGACGCGCTCGTCTCGCGGCACCAGGGAATCCGCTGGACCTATGCCGAGATGGACGAGCAGGTCGAGCGCTGCGCCCGCGCCCTGATCGCCGAGGGAGTGCAGAAGGGCGACCGGGTCGGCATCTGGGCGCCGAATTTGGCCGAGTGGGTTGTCGTGCAGTTCGCCACGGCGCGGGTCGGCGCGATCATGGTCAACATCAATCCGTCCTACCGGGCGCACGAGTTGGAGTTCGTGCTGCGCCAGTCGGGCTGCACGATGCTGATCCTGGCGCCTGGCTACCGAAACGCCGACTACCGCGCGCTGCTCAAGTCCGCCGAGGCGCCCGCTTTGACCCGCTCGGTCGTGCTGGGCGAGGGCTGGGAAGCGCTGCTCAAGCGCGCCGGCGAGGTTTCTCCCGAGCACCTCGCCGAGCGCGAGAACAGCCTCGACTTCGACGAGGCGATCAACATCCAGTACACCTCGGGCACGACCGGCTTCCCCAAGGGCGCGACGCTCTCGCACCACAACATCCTGAACAACGGCTTCTTTATCGGCGAGACGCTCGCCTATACCACCGCCGATCGTGTCTGCCTACCGGTGCCCTTCTACCACTGCTTTGGGATGGTGCTGGGTAACATGGCCATCGTCACCCACGGCGCCTGCATCGTCATCCCGGGCGAGGGCTTCATCTCGAAAGAGGTGCTGGAGACCGTCGAGGCCGAGCGCTGCACGGGGCTCTACGGGGTGCCGACGATGTTCATCACCGAGCTCGCCTCGCCCGAGCTGGAAAAGACCGACTTCTCAACCCTGCGCACCGGGATCATGGCCGGCTCCCCCTGCCCCGTCGACACGATGAAGCGCGTCCAGTCGGACATGCACATGAGCGAGGTGACGATCTGTTACGGGATGACCGAGACCTCGCCCGTCTCGACCCAGACGCGCCTCGATGATCCACTCGAGAAGCGCGTCGCAACAGTGGGCCCGGTTCACCCCCACGTCGAGGTGAAGATCATCGACCCCGAGACCGGGCGCACCATCCGGCGCGGCGAGACCGGCGAGCTGTGCACGCGCGGCTACTGCGTGATGCTCGGCTACTGGGAGGACGAGGAGGCGACCCGCGACGTGATCGACGCGGCGCGCTGGATGCACACCGGCGACCTGGCCACGATGGACGATGACGGCTATCTGAACATCGTCGGCCGGATCAAGGACATGATCATCTGCGGCGGCGAGAACATCTACCCGCGCGAGATCGAGGAGTTCCTCTACTCGCACCCGCAGGTAGTGGACGTGCAAGTGATCGGCATCCCCGACCCCAGGTTCGGCGAGGCGATCTGCGCCTGGATCATCCCCCGCGAGGGCGCCGAGATCAGCGCGAGGGCGCTCAAGGACTTCTGCCGTGGACAGATTGCCCGCTACAAGATCCCGCGCTACTTCCGCTTCGTCGACGGCTTCCCGATGACGATCTCGGGCAAGGTGCAGAAGTACAAGATGCGCGAGACCGAGATCGAAGAGCGCGGTCTGACCGAGGTCGAGACGGCTTAGGGGTTATCTCGGGGCGCTGTTAGAGTCGCTGCGTGCGTCCCGGCGCAACGGTCGGTCATCCGAGCAGAGTCGTTTCCCGCAAAGAGAGGAGCGTGCGAGCATTACTCGTGTCGTTCGTCCTGGCGACAGCTCTTCTGACCGCGGCGTGCTCGCAGACGAGTGGCGAGAAGGCGCGGACGCCGGCCGGTAAGAAGGCCGTCCGCCTCGTCTTCGCCGGCGACGTGATGCTCGGGCGCGGCGTGGCTCCGCTCGCCGAATCGAGCCCGAGCGAGCTGTTCGCGGGCATCTGCTACGAAGTCTCATCGGCCGACCTGGCGATGGCCAACCTCGAGTCGCCGCTGACCAGGCGGGCGCACCGCTCGGGGCCCGACGCTCTCGAGGCGAAGCCCTCCTCGGCGCGCCTGCTTCGGCAGGCCGGCTTCGACGCCGTGACGATCGCCAACAACCACGCCGGCGACGCGGGCCCCGAGACGGTGAGCGACACAATGAAGGCGCTCGCGGCGGCGAAGATCGCCGTGGTCGGCGCCGGCGCCTCGCGCGAGCAGGCGCTTGCGGCCCGGATCGTCTCGGTTCACGGCCTGCGCGTAGCGCTGCTTGCCTTCGACACGACGCTGGAGGGACCGGTGCCCGTCGACGGGCACGCCGGCGTAGCGCGCTGGAACGCGAAGCTCGCGCGCGCGGCGGTCGAAAGCGCCCGCGCCCGCTCCGACATAGTCGTCGTCGCCCTGCACGGCGGCGCTCCCTACGCGCCCGAGAGCGATCCCTATCTGACGCGCCTGGGCCGGCTGCTCGCGGGCTGGGGCGCCGACATCGTCTGGGCGGCCGGACCGCATGTGGTGCAGCCCGTTCGCCTGATCAAGCCCGCGCAGGGCGGGCGCCCGACGATCGTTGCAACCAGTTTGGGCAACTTGGTCTTCGACCAACAGATGCCCGGAACGCGCAGCGGAGCATTGCTCGAGGTGCTGGCCGGCTCCGACGGAGTGCGCGCCTACCGGGTCGGCCGCACCGTCGCCGCGGCACCCACGAGCTTCCTCGGCTGGAAGAAGCCGGGCGCAGGCGCGCTGGCGCTTGACGGCGGTTGGTGGACGCTGGCTCGCGCAGTGACCGCCGCTCCGATCGTGCGCCCGCGCAACATGGCTCGGTTCAAGGTCAAGGGCAAGGTCACAGCCGCGGCGATCGGCGACGCCGAGGGCAACGGCCGGCGGCAGCTCGTAGTCTCCTTCCGGCGCCCCTTCCGACCCACCAATGTCGACGTGCTGATACCGCGACAGAAGCTGCTCGATCGCCACAACCTCACCGCTCATATCGGTCTCTACCGGCCGCGCGACCTGCGCCCGCTCTGGGTGGCCGGCACCCTGCTTCGTCCCGTCGCCCGCCTTGCCGTCTGCGACGGTTCGCTCGCGCTCGCCTACTCGACTCTCAACAATCCCTCGATCGTCGGCACCGGTGCCTGGACGTGGGGCGGCTTCGGCTTCACGCCCCTGGCCGACCTGCCCGGATCCGGCAAGCCCGCCTGCGCCGACGTCGACGGCGACGGCCGGCTCGACCCGCTCATCCTCGAAAGGAGCTCACGATGACCCGCTCGAAGCACGCGCTTTCCTGTGCGGCGCTGTTGTTCGTTATCGCTGCCGCGGCGATCGGCTGCGGTTCCAAGGCGAAGGAGGCGGCGACCACCACGGCGCCCGTCACGACGACAAGCGTCAATCCGATCCAGCGAGTCGCGTTCAAGCTTCCGACCTCGCCCGTGAGCTTCGGCGAATTCACTCCGGTGCCGCTTCTCGACGCCAACTCCCCGGCCTATGCGGGGCCCGCGACGCCAAAGTCGCTCGCGGACGTCGAGGTCGTGCCGGCGCTCAAGAGAGACGTGAAGCAGGCCAGCGTAACCACGGCTCTGGAGCAAAACGGGTTCGTGATCGTGCCCGCCGAGCTCGACCGCTTCTACTACGCGTACCAGGGCAACGAATACGAAGGCTGGCCGGTTTACGTCACCACCGACGTCGCCTACCACGAGTGGCACCTCGTCTTCGACAAGCTCCTGCGCACGCTCGAGCAGCAGGTGCTCCTACCCAAGCTCGAGACGCTCGTCTCGGGCTCGCTCCAGGCCGCCCACGAGCAGGCGAGCGAGCTCAAGGGCAGTTCGCTCGAAGACTCGGCCTCGCGAGTGGAGCAGCTCTTCGAGGTCGCGGCCGCCGAGCTGGGACAGTCGGTCGAGCTGGGCCCGCAGGCAAAGCAGGAGAAGGCTCTGATCGACGCGCACACGAATCCCAAAGCGGAGTCTCCGCTGATCGGCTCGACCGTTGACTACTCACTCTTCACCCCGCGCGGCCACTACACGCTCAACGCCCAGCTCAAGCGCTACTTCACCGCCATGTCCGTGCTCGGCCAGCTGCCCTTCTGCCTGCCCGGAACAGTCGGCTGCCAGAATCTCGAACCGGCTCGGATGGGAATCCTCGCCGCGCGCGTGCTCGACCGCGACCCGACGCTGATCGCCCTCTGGCGCGAGATCTACGAGCCGACCGCCTTCCTGGTCGGTGTCGCCGACGACTACACGCCGCTGGAGGTGGAAGCGGCGGCGGCAAAGACGTCTGCCGGCGGGCTCGACAACGCCAAGGCCTTCGAGAGCGATGCCGCCGTCAGCGCGGTCGTTCGCGCCCTGGTCAAGAAGCGCGCGGTGCAGATCAATCCCGAGCGGGCTTCGATCCGGTTGATGGGAACGCGCTTCGTGCTCGATTCCTACATCCTCGACCAGCTCATCGCGCCCAATGTCGGCTCGGACAGTAAACCGCGCCTCACTCCGTCGGCGCTCGACCTGGCGGCATCCTTCGGCTCGGGCTACGCGAAGCAACTGCTCGCCAAGCAGGGCGTGACTGCCTACGCCAACTACAACAAGCAGCTCGCCAAGGTGCAGAAGGTCGTCTCGAGCCGCCCAGAGAAGGACTGGGGCTCAACCGTCTACGACGCCTGGCTGTACGCGCTCGAGCCGATGTTCGTGCGCCACGGCGCGGCCTACCCCGACTACATGGGTAGCGACGCCTGGGCGGCAAAATCGCTCCAGACCGGCTTCAGCTCCTACGCCGAGCTGAAGCACGACACCATCCTGCTCTCGAAGCAGTCCTTCGCCGAGGGCGGCGACGGCCTGAAGCCGGCCAAGCCGCCGCGCAACTGGGTCGAGCCCGACCCGGTCGCCTTCGGACGCCTCGCCGAGGCCATGAAGCTGATGGAGAGCGGGCTCTCCGAACGAAACCTGCTCACGAAACCGCTGGGCAAGCTGCTCGGCGACGAGACCGAGCTGATGCAGTTCTTCGAGCGAATCGCCAAGGACGAGCTCGCGAACAAGCCCATCTCGGCCGCCGACAACAAGCGGCTCCGCTACATCGGCGGCGAGCTGGAGGCGCTCTGGTGGCGCACCGGCACTCTCAAGCCGGCCGCCTCGCCCTCTGACAACTTCCACGACGCGATCATCGCCGACATCTCGAGCAGCCCAAAAGGGGTGCTGGAGGTCGGGACGGGACGAATCGACCGCATCTACGTGATCGTGCCCGACGACCACGGTGGTTTCCAGCTCGCCGCGGGCGGCGTCTACTCCTACTACGAGTTCCTCAATCCGCCCGGTCAGCGCCTGACCGATCAGGAGTGGCGAGCCAAGATCGGATACGAAAAGAAGCTGCCCGCCCGTCCGAGTTGGGAGGGCATCTTCCTGCCGGGTGGCAAAGTCACATCCAGGGTCTTTCCGCCCGGATAGCCGAATCGAATACTGATTCAGTCGTCCTCCGCGCCGTTTCACGGCGGTGCGGAGGGCCGGCTGGAGTACGGTGAGAAGATGAAAACGAGCGCCGGAATCCTTCTCTACCGCCGCGGCGAGACCGGGCTGGAAGTGCTGATCGGGCACATGGGCGGTCCCTATTGGGAGCACAGGGACGAGAGCGCCTGGTCGATCCCGAAGGGCGAGATGAGGGAAGGCGAGAACACGCTCGAGGTCGCCAAGCGGGAGTTCGAAGAGGAGCTCGGCTCGCCGCCGCCCGAGGAGCCCTATCTCGAGCTGGGCGAAGTCAGGCAGGCGAGCGGAAAGAGGGTCGTCGTCTTCGCCGCCCAGGGCAATCTCGACGCGGAGAGCATCCGCTCGAACAGCTTCGAGATGGAGTGGCCGCGCGGCTCGGGCCAGCTAGGCGAGTTTCCCGAGATCGACCGAGCCGCCTGGTTAGCGCCGGCAGAGGCCCGAGAGAAGCTCATCCCGGCCCAGGCGCCGTTCCTGGACCGGCTGGAGAGCGCCGTAGGCTCGTCGACCTAGTCGTCAGGAACGTCGTAAAGAACGCGGCCTTCGTTGTGCGTGATCTTCTCCCTGGCGATCACCGAATCGCCGTTCAGCCGCAGGCGGACGAGGTCGTTCTCTCGTAGGCCCGAATCCACGCGGTGGTTCTCCTCGATCACCCGGTAGCGGTAGCGCGGCATCCGATCGGCGAAGACGTCGATATGGAGATAATCGTCGTCGAGCGAAACTTTGAGCTGGTAGGTCTCTTCGCTCTCGTTACGGAAGCGGAAGTCGACGTAGTTGTAGTTGACCGTCGCGCCTGCCCCGAAGGGAACAGAGCGGTGGGAATCGGGGAAGCAATCGAAAGAGTGCCGGTGACGCTCGCTGATCGTGCAACCGAGGTGCAGCGCGACCCAGTAGAGAGCGTTCGAGAGCTGGCAGAGCCCTCCGCCGGTTGCGACGGTGAGGCGACCGTCCACGATCGTCATCCCGGGCAGGTAGCCCTTGCGCCGCGATGTGCGCCCGACCAGCCTCCAGAAGGAGAAGCTCTCCCCGGGAGAGATCGTCACTCCGTCGATCGTTTCGTTGGCGATGAGCAGATTGGCGATCTTGTTCTGCTGGAGCGAGTACCAGGGCTCCGGATAGTCGCGTAGGAGCCGCGCCTTGTGAGAGAAGACGGGATACGGGAAGGACGCACCGTCAAGAGATCGAGCGCCGGCGAAACGCTCGCGAGAGACGCCGTCCGTCAGTCGCCTGAGAAGCACGCGGGCCTCGACCCTCGCCCGAAACGGAACGAGTTGCCGAATAGCTCTTCCGTTCGATTGATTCGAAGCGACCTGTTCTCTCGTTTGCATCTACGGACAAGAGTATTTCGCTCGGATTCCAATAGTCAAGCGTGCCGGGCCGGCGTCTCTAGAGACTCGGCCCCGGCCTGACCAGCCCGGCCTCGTAGGCGAGCACGACGGCCTGCACGCGGTCGCGCAGATGCAGCTTGCGCAGCACGCTCGAGACGTGTGTCTTGACGGTCGTCTCGCTCAGCACCAGCTTCCGCGCTATCTCCCCGTTCGAGAGCCCGCCCGCTAGCAGGCGCAGGATCTCGAGCTCGCGCGGAGTAAGCGAGTCGAGCTCGGGCGGCGGCGTTCGCTCGGATGCCTCGAGCGAGGCCGCGAAGCGGTCGAGCAGGCGCCGCGTGACCGAGGGCGCCAGCAACGCCTCGCCCGAGGCGACTACTCGGATCGCCTCCACGAGCTGCGCCGGCTCAACATCCTTGAGCAGGAAGCCACTGGCGCCGGCGCGCAACGCCTCGAACACGTACTCGTCGAGATCGAAGGTGGTGAGAATGATCACCCGCGCCTTCGAGCCCGCCTCGAGCAGACGGCGGGTCGCCTCCACCCCGTCCAGCACCGGCATGCGCACGTCCATCAGCACCACGTCGGGCTCCAGCTCCCGGGCCAGCTCGATCGCCCGTGCTCCGTTCTCGGCCTCCCCCACCACCTCGAGATCGTCGCGCGCCTCGAGGATCATGCGGAAGCCGCTGCGCACGAGCGCCTGGTCGTCGGCGATCAGCACCCGAATACTCATCCGAGCCGCCCCCGATCGAGCGGGAAGCGAGCCTTGACCGCGAAGCCGCCGTTCCCTCCGGGCCCGGCCTCGAGCGCGCCGCCGAGCAGAGCCACGCGCTCCTGCATGCCGATCAGGCCGTGACCGTCCGTAGGCTCGTTTCCCTGCCCGACACCGTCGTCCGTAACCTCGATCGCCAGTTCGTGCTCGCTGCGATCGAGCTGAACGCGAGCGCGAGTCGCCTGAGCGTGCTTGAGCGTGTTGGTCAGCGCCTCCTGCACGATCCGGTAGGCAGAAAGATCGACGCCGGCCGGCAGCTCGCCGAGCCGGCCTTTCAGCTCCAGTTTGACTTCCAGGCCGGTGGTTCGGACCTGCTCGATCAACTCCTCGAGCGCGGCCAGCCCGGGCTGCGGGTCGAGGCGCCCGCGCTCACTGGTGCGCACGATCCCGAGCAGTCGCCTGAGCTCGGTCAGCGCCGAGCGCCCGCTCTCCTCGATCGAGCGCAGGGCCTCGCGCGCCCGCTCGGGCTGACGCTCGAAGACGTCGTTCGCCGCCGCGGCCTGAACGACCATGACGCTCACCGAGTGGGCGATCACGTCGTGCAGCTCGCGCGCGATTCGCTCCTGCTCCTCGGTGGTGGCGCGGCGGACGTTCTCCTCGCGCTCGCGCTCCAGCCGATCGGCCCGTTCCTCCAGCTCGCGGTAGTAGGCCCTCTTGGTGCGCAGGTTGTCGCCGAGGATCCAAGCAGCCGCGACAAAGACGGCCAGGTGCAGGAGCGACTCGCCCGTGTTGAAACCGACACGCTGGATCAAGATCAGCGGGAGGGCCAACAGAGTCAGAGCGCCGGCACAGAGCGAGACGCGTCGCTCGGTGTGCGCAGCGACCGTGTAGATGGCGAGCGCGAGCGCAAACGGCGGTAGAGCACCGATCACGAACTGTGTAGAGATAGATGCCGCGAGCACGATACCGAGCACGATCAACGGGTAGCGCCGCCGCACCAGCAGAGGAAGTGTCTGCGCCAGCACCGGCGCAACAGCGAGTGCGAACGAATGACTGCGCGTTGCCCAGACAAAAGTCGGCGGCAGAAGCAGAGCGACCAGACCGATGTCGATCAGGTCGCTCTTCCGCTGCTGGAACCACTCGCGAATCATGAGTAAAACGGTACTCCCGCCTGCCGCGGGACAGTCAGGCGTCGCGCTTCTGCGTTCGCCAGAGCCCGAGCCCGCAGAAGATCGCGACCCAGAAGGCGAGCACGATCAACGAGGTCGCGAGCGACATGCTCAGTACGTCGTGCGGATCGGGCGGCGAAAGCGGCGAGAGCCGTTCGACCGCCGGGCTCAGGAGGCCGTCGCGAGCCCGGCCGAGCACGCTGATATTGCGCAGAATCGCCTGCACGGGCAACAGGTAGGCGATCAGGACGCTGATCGTGGCCGCGCGCGAGCCGATGAGCGCACCGAGCCCGAGCGCGATCACGTAAACGACGGCGCCGCTGAAGAGCACATACAGCCCGGCCTTGATGAACAGCGTCACGCTTGGCGTGGGCAGCCCGCCCGCCAACACGACGCACAACACGGCCGCAAGTGCATAGGCGATCGCCATCATCGGCAATAGCAGCGCCAGCCCGCCCGGAATCCGCGCCAGGAACAGTCGTGCTCGCGAGCGCCCGGTCGAGACGAGATCCCTGAAGACGCCCGAGCTCAGGTCCTGCGTGCCGGCCGCCGCACCGACCAGAGCCGCAGCGATCATGCCGGCGACCTGACCCATCAGCAACAGTGCGTGCCCCAGGTTGACGGTGCCGCCCGCGGGCCCGTACTTGCTCGAGTTGTAGACGTGGAAGAGTTCGACCGCCGTGTACATGATTGCGATCGCTCCGATCGTGAGCAGCGCGGTCGGAATCCAGACGCCGCGGCTCTTGCGCAGCTTCAGCAGCTCGGCGCGCTCCAACCTGAAGATGGGGCGTCGTGGATGTGAAACCTGAACTGAGCTCTCCAGTGTGCTCACGAGTCTCCTCCCAAGCGGCGTGTGATCTCAAGGAAGCGGTGCTCGAGCGAGACACGCGAGGGCTCGAGGCGGTGCACGGCGATGCCAGCCCCGACCAGCCTGGTGTTGAGCTCGGCCGCCACTTTCTCCAGCGAGGCGTCCGGCTTTACCAGGACGCGCAAACCACCGGCGGTCTCTTCTACCTCGCGTAGCGAGCCGTTACCGTCAACAGCGGCAAGCGCCTTGTGCGGCTCGTCACAGCCGATCGTGATCGCACCGTCGTCCCCGGTCGAGAGCTCGCTCAAAGTGCCCTGAGCAACGATCTTGCCACGATCGACGATTGCCACGTAGTCGCAGATCTTCTCGACCTCGTCGAGCAGATGCGAGGAGAGGATTAGCGTCCGCCCCTCGGCGATCCAGGAACGAACGAGCGCGCGAAACTCCTGAATGCCGCCCGGATCGAGGCCGTTGGTCGGCTCGTCCAGGATCAGGAGCTCGGGATCGGAGAGCAGGCAGCGGGCGATGCCGAGCCGCTGGCGCATACCTTGCGAGTAGGTCGAGACGCGATCATCGGCGCGATCGGCCAGCCCAACCTGCTCGAGGACCTTGTCGATGCGCGTATGCGCCTCGGGCTCTCGCGCAGCCGCGGCGACCGAGAGATTCTCGCGCCCGCTCAGGTGTCTGTGGAAGCCGGGCTCCTCGACGATCGCCCCGACGCGTGCCAGCGCTCGCGAGCGCTCCTTCGGCATCGGCCGATCGAGCACCCGCATCGTACCGGCGCTTGGTTGGGTCAGCCCCAGCAGCACGCGGATCAGCGTCGTCTTGCCGGCGCCGTTCGGGCCCAGATAGCCAAAGGCCGACCCGCGCGGTACGCGCAAATCGACACCGTCCACAGCCACCTGATCGCCGAAGCTCTTTTTCAGGCCCTCGGTCTCGATGACGTACTCGCTTTTCGATGCCATGATCCTCCTTGCTCGCTCGTAACCCAACTTACCCGCGAGGGAGTTTCCGAACCTCGGGCGCAGGATCGAGATTCGCCTCCTCCTCGAGAAGGATCTCTCAGCCGAAAAAAGTCCTCCCTTTCGGGGCCTGACGGCTACCGCCGGCTGGGTATTCGAGCGCCTAGCAGTGTCTCGGGCGGAGGACCGCTCCGCTATGCGCTATAGCTTATCCGCGGCCGAATAGCGGACCTGTCAGCGAGAGACCGGCCGAGCCATGAAGCTGGTTCCAGACGTAGAAAAGAATGAGTGCAGCGCCAAGCAGGGCGACGTTCTTGAGGAAGTTGATCTGCTGTAGTTGTCTCGCCGACGGTTCCTTCTCACGCCAGAAGGCGTGCATCGCCGGCGTGATGAGAACGAGGAAGGCGGCGATTAGAAGCGCGCCCAGATCGCCCCAGGCGCCGAGCGCAACCAGCACCGAGCCGACGAGGATCATCGAGCCACTCGCGACGACACTGAACTCCGGTAGCGGCACCCGGGACTGACGCGCGTAAGCAGCCGTGCCCTTACGGCCGATTATGTGACCAACGAGGCCGGAGTTGAAGAACATGACCGCAAAGAGGATACGGCCGGCGAGAAATACCCAGTCCATCTGCGGACTCCTTTGGGAAACATAGAGATTGGCGGTAATTGCAGTTTTCTCTCCATCTCCGCGCAGCGTCAAGTAGCGAAACGCTGAGGCGTCGCCCAAAGCGCATTCTGTGCCCGAAGCCGCTCAGCTCGTCGACAGGGCCCCGCGCCCGGTTTCGGAGCACCGTGACGGTCACATCGACAAATGACCAGCTTCCTCCGCTGAAGGTCGCGCCGAAGCCGATTATTAGGCGCTATGCAGCTAAATCGAGCGATTGAGGAGCGGCTGATGTAGTCACCTATACGTTTAGCGAAGCGAATACACTGGAACTAGTCCGACGAACCCGATAGTTTCTGCACCAACACACTGCGGCCGCTAGGCCGCGAGGGACCGAAAGGATCTGGATGAGTCTCGCGAAAATCTCTCTTGGAAACAAGATCCTGCTTGGAGCCGGGATCTTGCTGTTGATAGACAGCTTCTTGAAATGGAACCATGCAAGTATCAAAGGTATTGGCGCTATCGCCGGTGTGGGCGGGAACTTTGACTCCGCTTGGGGATACGGTGTTGGGCCGATCTTCGGCATCCTCCTTCTGCTGACTCTGGCCGTGGTCGTGCTCCTGACCCTGGTCGAGCAGAACGTCGTACAGATGAAGCTTCCGGACCTGCCGATCAAGATCTCCCAGCTTGTCGCCGGCCTGGCCGGCCTCACCGTCCTCTTCGGCCTGATCCGCTTCCTGACCCACCAAAGCTATCCGGGTATTGACGTCGGAAGATCGATCTGGGGCTGGATTGGGCTCATATTGCTGCTCGTCCTCGCGGTCGGCGCGTTCCTCCGCTACCAGGAGGGCGACTCCGAGAGTAGTGCGGCGTCGTAACCCGTTACGAACTGACAGTGAATCCAAGAAGCGGGCCTACGGGCCCGCTTCTCTGTTTTAGAGAAGGCTCCTTACTCCGGCGGGCGTGATCGAGCCGAGACGGGCAGCCTAGATCGCTGCCGACGCCAGTCGCGCTTGCGCATGCCAAAGCCAAACCCTCGGTGGGAGGGCTATTGCGCGCCCGAAAGGCTAGGGCTCAGTCGCCCCAGTCGAAATCGCGCGATTGGGCCCAGACGCTCTCTGCGAGCTCCGGAAGCCCATCGACAGTCTCTTCGCCTGGCCAGGCGAGCTCGACTGTCTCCACCGGTGCAGGCACACCATCCATCGTTTCTTCAAGTCGTGCCTGCT
Source organism: Actinomycetota bacterium (assembly GCA_003162055.1). Taxonomy (GTDB): domain Bacteria; phylum Actinomycetota; class Thermoleophilia; order Gaiellales; family Gaiellaceae; genus Fen-549. The sequence continues at coordinate 15,357 of PMNA01000004.1, forward strand.
CTTCTGTTTTGAACAACGGGTGATTTTCGAACGGGTCCTCGGACGCATAGCGCTCGAGAGGCATCGAGTGATCCAGAGACGAGTTCTTTTTCTTGAGCTCCAGATGCTCCTCGATTGCCTTGGCGAGAAGAGAGGGTGTCTCAACCGTCATAGAATCGGTCCTCCTGCTCGGGGTCAAGGCGTAGTAAGGCGGTCGATTGTACCGGATCTTCGACTACCGAGAGTAGGAGAGGTGTCGGACACAAAGTGACAGGCCTTGAGCGAAATACGTTGCCTACTGACAACTTTTGCAGGAGTTTTTCAGCGCCGGAGAGAGGGCCGAACGACCGTCACTCGGCGCACTCGACGCGATTGCGACCGCCTCGCTTGGCGCGGTAGAGAGCCTCGTCCGCAGCCGCAAGCAGCCGCTCACGGCTACCAGTACTCCCGAAGCCTGCAACGCCGAAACTGGCCGTCACGGAGATCGTCATCTCGCCCTCGACCGGGATGCCACGGTCGGCAAGTGTCTGCCTGATCCTTTCGCAGAGCCGAGTGCCACCCGCCGTGTCGGTACCGGGCAGGATGAGCGCGAACTCCTCCCCGCCCCAGCGACCGGCGGTATCGATCTCGCGGAGCGAGCGAGTCAGGACGAGCGCCAGTTCCTTCAACACCGAATCGCCCGCGGCGTGACCGTAGCGATCGTTTACTTCCTTGAAGTGATCGATGTCGAGGATCGCGAGGGTGAGATCGCCGCCCAGGCGCGAGGCGCGGACGATCTCTTCGTCCAGCGCCGATTCGCTGCGGCGCCGATTGGCCAGGCCGGTCAAGCCGTCGATCAGAGCCTGGCGCTCGACGATCCGGTGCAGGCGTGCGTTGTCGAGCGCCACAGCCGCGTGCCCGCAGAGCAGCGCCACCATCTCCAGCTCGTCCTCGCCGAATTGATCGCCACTCAAGACCAGCGTGCCCAGATGCTCGCGCCCCGCCCGCAGAGACCACTCGCTTTTCTCCTTCCCCTTCTCGGGCTCGCCCACAACGAAGCGTTCGCCGTGCGGGCCGGTGATGACTCCGCCGGTTGCACTTGTCGCCTCAACCGCCGATTCCACCACGACGCGCAGAAGCTGAACGGCGTCGTGCGAGACGCCGAGCCCTTCGCTGAAGCGCAGCGTCGCTTCCCTGAGGCGCTTCCTTTCCTGCTCCAGCTCTTGCATTCGCGCCTCCAGCTGCTCGGCCATCTCGTTGAAGGCGGCCGCAAGGCTGGCGAACTCGTCGTGCCCGCGCACCGGCACGCGCTCTTGCAGGTGACCGTGCGCAATCGCCCGCGCCGCCTGAGCAAGCTCGCCCACACTGCGCACGATCACCTTTCCCTCGAGGAAGGCGATCGTGCCCATCAGGAGGAGGAATCCAAGCAGCCCGAAAAGGACGCGTAGCTCGAGGCGGTAAACCGCGTTGTCGACGCGAGACTGCGGCGTTACAAGCGCGAATCCCACCGCGCCACGATCGCTGACCGGGCGAGAGACCAGCACACGGTAATCCTTGCCGCCGAGCCGAACTCGACCGATCCCGCCCTCGTTCAGCTTCGCTCGGCTGCCTGCACCAGACTTCGGCTCAAACACGCGGGTGCTCCGTACGAGCATCAGCTTCTCGCTGGAGGAAACTCCTGCCAGAGTCGCGAAGCGCCGGAGACTGGCCGGGTTGAGCGGAACCGAGACGATCAGCTTGCCAACCGGTTTCTTCGCCCCGACGAACTGAACTCGGCGCTCGCCCGCGTACGAGTACGACTTTCCAATTCGCAGGCTTCCGCTCTCGACGCGGAGCCCGGGCACATCAGCGACGAAGGCGGCGAGGACAGAGCGATTGCGCTGCGCGACGGCCCGCTGGAAGGCAGTCGAGCGCGCCAACCGCTCAGCGCTTTTCTGCGCGACCACCAGCTCGCTCTCGTAAGTCGCAAGCGTTGCCCTCAGGTTCGCCTGAAGACCTTCGTCAACCCGGTTCTGCTCGCTTCGCTCGATAATGGCCGTGAAGCCGAGAAAGCCTGCGAAGAGCGGTACGACCGCAAGAAACACGAAGTAGACGACGAGTCGGCGCGCGAGGCTGGTCAAGACCGGCGACCTCCCTCGATCGAGGTATAGTGCTGAAAACGTTTGCGGATAAGATTGGGGTAGATGAGACCTGTTTGGGGGGACCGGTCGTTTTCTTTCGCGCGCGTGATTTTTGGGACACTCGCCGCACTCGTTCTCGTGGCCTGGGCGGTTGGCGCGCCACGCGTTCTCTCCCCTAACCGAGCGCCGCCGCCTGCCGCGCCGAACAAGACGGCCTCAAAGCCGCTCAGAGTCCCAATCGGATCGTTTTTACATGCCAAGCCGTCCATCTCCAATACGCCCCGCCTGTCGAAGCATGCCTCAGGCTCTTATTCATCGGGCGTTGCGGGCGTTGAGACGAGGGTAATCAAACCGGCAGCAAGCAACCACGTCGCCTATCCGATCACCGACGCGCGGGCAAATTCCGCTCCCAAGCGCTCGCATCGCATCAACAACGGTGGCTCGAAGACCACGACGACTTCGACCCCGACTGTCACGATCACCACACCGACGAGCACGACCCCCGCCGTAACGACTACCACGCCGGTGAACTCGGCACCCGTCGTCACGCCTGGTGCTCCCGGAACCAAGCCGCGAACTACGCCTAGCGCCACGCCTAGCAGCACGCCTCGCACTGCTACGCCGACGAAAAATGAGCCGGCTCCTCCGGCCAAGCGCGCCCCGTCGACTAAGACGCCTACGGCGCCGAACAACCCCGGTCCGCATCGCTCGTCGAACGCCAACAACCAGGGGCAGGGCCCAGGTCATGGGGAGGGCCCCCCGAATGGAAAGGACAAAGGGACGGAATCCGGCGGGCAAGGGCAACCTGGTGCTCCACCCTGCGATCAGCAGCCGCACCGTGGCTCCGACGATCCCGCCGGGAATGGTCACGGTTCCGCGCACAATCGAGATCCACACCAGAACAAAGGCCAGCACGCTTAGTCGCAACGAGCTAGCGACGTTCGCTCTCCCTCGCCGATGCGCCGGCCAGTTTCGCTCGTTTCGCCGCGATAAAACGGGTAAAAAAGGAGAGACCGATTCGCGAAGCGACCGATTGGAGATTGCATGATTCTCTTCCGTCCCCTCATCCGTTTGCTCGTTCGCGCCAAGGGACGGACCTGGGTTGCGCTCACCGCATTCCGCGTCTATCAGCACCTGCCGCGGTTCGCCCAGCGCCGCGTCCGCAAGCGAGCATTCCGCGCCGCATTGCCCCGTCTCGTCAGCAAGCTGACGGCCAAAGCGCCCGACGCCCGACGCTAGGCGGCGGATATTCGTCGAGCATCCGGGCCGTCAGCCCGCGCGCTTGGCGCTCAAGTCTCGCTCGCGGGCGCGGAGGTCGCCGAAAAGGACGACCAGGAAAGAGACGTAGAGCGGAGCGACGAGGAGTAATCCCAGCCCAACACCGACTAGCGAGAGGATCAAGACCACGTTTTTCCCGTCGCCGAAGCGGAAAACCGAGACGACTATTGCGACGAGAACGCCGGTGAAAAGAGCGACAATCCCACCGAACACGACCGTTCCCAGCGCCCGCCAGAAGCGCCCGCGAACGAGCCCCGCTGAGCGGCGTAGCGACTCGACAACTCCTTTCTCCTCCAGCAACATCGCCGGTATCGCAACGGCGAAGGTTCCCGAGAACCAGAGCGAGAGAAACCCAAAGGCCGACAGGAGCACCGCATATCCACCGATCGCTAGGGCGATGGGAAGCACCAGCACAGCAATAGCGGGCGCGGCTCCGACCAGCAGCAGTACCGTCAGACAAAGAATCGGGCCCAGCCGCCGAAGCGCGAACGTTATCGCTGCCCGCGCATTCGGCTCGGCAGCGGTGCGAGCCCCGGCGACCACCTTCAGACAGGCGGCTCCCGCGACCACGAGGGCGAGAGTGTAGAGGACGGCTACCGGCACGAGTATCCCGATAGCTAGCTGCTTCGAGCCTGAGCTCATGGCCAGCCAGACAATGACGGCGCCGAGTAGCACGCCGGTCGGAAGGGTCAACGACGTCGTGATGCGCAGAAGAACGAGGGCCCGACCGGCCGCGAGCCTGACTCCGTATTCGAGAATGTCGCTCACGGCACGCGGGCGCTGTTCCGGCTGGTTCATGCTCGCGGACGATACCCACTTCACACCAAGAAAACATAAAGCCAATCAATCGCCGTAGGATTTCCGCCCGTGAGTGATGACCTCGAGATCGGGCCCGACGGGGTTGGGCGCTGTTCCTGGGCGTCATCCCCGCCCGAGCTGCGCGAGTACCACGACGGCGAGTGGGGCCTGCCGGTGACGGACGACGACGGCCTGTTCGAGCGCATCTGTCTGGAGGCCTTTCAGTGCGGGCTTTCCTGGCTGACGATCCTGCGTAAGCGCGAGGCCTTCCGCCGCGGCTTCGCGAAGTTCGAAATCGAGGCGGTGGCGCGATTCGACGCCAAGGACGTCGCGCGCCTGCTCGCCGACCCCGGGATCGTTCGCAACCGCAGCAAGGTCGTCGCCTCGATCGAAAACGCGCAACGCTCGCAAGAAGTGATCGCAGAGCTCGGCTCGCTGGCACGGCTGATCTGGCCTTATGCTCCACCCTCGGCGCCCGCGCCCCGCTCCTACGGCGAGATAGCAACCGTTACGTCGGAGTCCGAGGCGCTGGCCAAGGAGCTCAAGCGCCGGGGATTTCGCTTTCTCGGCCCGACCACGGTCTGTGCGCTGATGCAGGCTTGCGGCCTGATCAACGCCCACCTCGACGGTTGCCACGCACGCCTGCCGGTCGAGGCAGCTCGGGCGGATGCGTTGAGCCGGCTCGAGCTGGATTGAGTAGAAACAGCGCCGCGTGCTTGTCATTTCGCAACCGTGGCGATAGCTTTCGGCCTGGATGAGCCTCCGCTCGACCACCTCTAATCAGTTCGCGCTGTTTCGTTATCCGGGCATGCGCCGCTTCTTCTGGGCGACACTGATCTCGAGCGCCGGTACCTGGCTCGCCTTTGTCGCGCTTGCGCTCGACGTCTACAACCGAACCCACTCCTCGTTTTGGGTCGGGGCGCTGCTGGTCACCGAGACGCTGCCGGTCGCGCTGCTCGGCGTTTTCTTCGGACCGCTGATCGATCGCCTGCCGCGGCGCTCGCTGATGATCGGCGCCGATCTCTTTCGCTGCGGCATCTTCGTCGCCTTGGTCTTCGCACCGGGCGCCTGGGCGATCATCGCCCTTGCGACGCTGGCGGGCGTGGCGACCGGCCTGTTCACTCCGGCGGTCTATTCGGCACTTCCGAATCTCGTTGAGGAGCGCGACCTGGCCGGCGCGAACGGATTGTTTCAAACGACCACCAGCGTGACGATGATCGTCGGGCCGCTTTGCGGCGGCGCCGTCGTCGCCGTCGTCGGGCCCAAGCCGGCGTATCTGCTCAACGCCGCCAGCTTCATCGTCGCGGCGCTCTTGATCGCCGGCATTCGCGCCACCAGCCTGCAATCGATCACTGCGGCGTCGCGCGGATACCTGCGCGACCTACTAGATGGAGCCTCTACCGTCTTCCGCTCGCGCTCGTTCGTGACGGTGTTCGTGGCCTGGAACATCGCAATGGTCGGGATCGCCGCTATGAACACCGCCGAGGTCGAATTGGTCAAGCACGACTTCGGCGCCGGCAATCTGGGCTACGGCCTGTTCACGGCGGCGACCGGCCTAGGTGTCTTTCTCGGCGCCTTCAGCGCGCAGGGGCTGTTCAGGAAAAGCCCGTTCGCCCGTGTCTACGGGCTCGGCTTTGCGCTGCTGGCGGCAAGCATCGGCCTGGTCGCTCTACTGCCTCCCTTTGGAGTCGCGGCCGCGATACTCGTGGTGGGCGGAGGAGGTAACGGTTTGCTCCTGACCGCCAACGCGATGCTCGTGCAGCGGGGCGCTTCCGACGATCTCCGTGGGCGCTCCTTCGCGCTGATGATGAGCGCCAACGCGCTCGTCCTCACCTTTGCCTCGCTCGGTGCGGGCTTGCTCGCCGATCGCGCGGGCGCACGGCTGGTCTGGGCGCTCGCCGCGGCGGCGACGGCGCTCGCCGGCTTGATCGGCTGGCTGCTTGCCCGCCCGCTCTCTTCCTCGCTGCAACCCGAGACGACTGAATCGGCGTTCGAGCCGCTGCCCGAATTGTCGGCGGAGTCGCCGCTCAGCCTGTAATCTCCACGGCCGCCGCGACCAGCTCTGAGCATCTCGAAAGGGAGGCAGAGGATGACGGGCCCGATGAAAACCTTGATCGGCGAGGTGCCTACTCTCGTGACCAGGCCGGTAGGCGACGCGCCGGCGCCGCTTGTTCTGCTCTCGCATGGTTTCATGGGCTGCAAGGAAAACTGGCTGGAAGAGTCGGATGAACCGGCCGGTAAAGGCTTCGTCGCGGCGGCGATGGACAACCGCCTGCACGGCGAGCGGGCGGGCGTCGGCTTCGACTCGCTCCTGCCCGAGGGCAAGCTCGACCTCCCGGGCCTGCGCCGCGTGATGCAGGAGACGGCTGCCGACATGAGCAAGCTAATCGACCACTTCAGCCGCGACGAGGCGGTGGATGCCGGCCGGGTCGCAGTCGCGGGCGTCTCGATGGGCGACTTCGTCAGCTTCGCGGCGCTGGTGAACGACGCGCGCATCAAGGTGGCGACGCCGATCATCGCCTCGCCTTACTGGGGCGACATCCCCGGCGACTCGGATGTAGACCTCGGCAGCGAGGCCGACCTGACCGACTTCTCGCTGCGCAACGAGCCCGCCGGACGCAAGGAATCGATTCCGCCGCGGGCGTTGTTGATGCAGATCGGCGGCGAGGACAGACACTACGACGGTGCTCGGGTCGAGCTCTTCTACGAGCAGCTGCGTCCGCTCTACGGCGACGAGAGCGAGCGCCTGGGCCTGATCGTCCACCCCGGCGTCGGGCACGAGCTCACGGCCGAGATGTGGGCGAACGCGGTCGCCTGGCTCGAGAAGTACCTCTGATCGACTAGGCCGGGGCGCCCGGGATCGGGAAGGCGCGGGCCAGCTCCAACACCTCGCCCGCGATCCGCTCGATCTCGGCCTCGTCCTCGCGCTTGGCCGCCTCGACGCCCTCGTCGATCCAGCGGGCGATCTCGAGCATCTCGGGCTCCTTCATGCCACGGGTGGTGGCGGCCGGAGTCCCGAGGCGAATGCCCGAAGGATCGAAGGGCTTGCGCTGGTCGAAGGGGACGGTGTTGTAGTTGAGGGTGAGACGGGCGCGGTCGAGCGCCTTGGCGGCGACCTTGCCGGGAACGTCCTTCGAGGTCAGGTCAATCAGGATCAGGTGGTTATCAGTTCCGCCCGAGACGAGATCGAAGCCGCGCTCGGCCAGCGCCTCGGCGAGTGCCTTGGCGTTGGCCACGATCTGGGCGGCGTAGGTCGAGAAGTCCGGCCGGCTTGCCTCGCCGAGGGCGACCGCGATCGCCGCGGTGGTGTTGTCGTGCGGGCCTCCCTGCAGGCCGGGGAAGACGGCCTTGTCGATCGCCGTGGCGTGCTCCTCGCCGCACATCAACATCGCGCCGCGCGGGCCGCGCAACGTCTTATGCGTCGTGGTCGAGAGCACTTGGGCGTGGCCGACCGGCGAGGGATGGGCGCCGCCGGCGATCAGCCCGGCGATGTGGGCGATATCGGCGACCAGGATCGCGCCCACCTCGTTCGCGATCTCGGCGAAGGCCGGGAAGTCGATCGTGCGCGGAATCGCAGTTCCGCCGCAGAAGATCAGCTTGGGACGTTCCTTGCGCGCCAGCTCGCGCACTTCGTCCATGTCAACGATTCCCGTCTCGCGGCGCACGCCGTACTGAACCGAGTGGAACCACTTGCCCGTCGCCGAGACGCCCCAGCCGTGAGTGAGATGGCCGCCCATCGGCAGCGCCATTCCCATCATCGTGTCGCCGGGCTCGAGGAAGGCCAGGTAGACGGCAAGGTTGGCGGGCGAGCCCGAGTAGGGCTGGACGTTGGCGTGATCGACACCGAAGAGCTTCCGCGCCCTCTCGATCGCCAGCGGCTCCAGCTCGTCGATCACCTGCTGACCTTCGTAGTAGCGGCGATGGGCATAGCCCTCGGAGTACTTGTTGGTGAGAACGCTCCCGAGCGCTGTGAGGACGGCACGGGAGACGTGGTTCTCGGACGGGATCAGGCAGATCGTCTGCGACTGCCGCTCGAACTCCTGCTCGACCAGGCCGGCGACCACCGGGTCGACTTGCTCGAGCGTCTGATCCAGGTTCTTCTGCGCGCTCATGGGACACCTCCTGAATTGGAACTGGGTGCCCAGGCGCTCGGCTCGGATTGCTGCCGTTCCACGGTGGTGCTCCACCTTTCGCGCCAGTCGCGACAGCCCACTCAGTCTAGCGCGCGGCAGCGGCGCCGACTTCTTCATCCCGGAGCACGGCGGACGAGTGCGACGCGATCGAGAAGACGCACCGTGCCGCTGAGCACTTCACTTGGGGTCTGGGCGCCTCCTTGACCACCCGCCCCCCCACCCACCCACGGGGCGTGGAACGGTAAAGAGAGAAGTCGCCGAAGAATGTGCCAGCTTTGCAACAAACCAGCGACGTCTACTTGCCAAGCGCCGGCCGCTTCAACTCGCGAGCCAGCTCGAGCAGCATCCGTGCCCCGATCCCGGGCGGATCGACCACGAGCGCGCGCAAGCGACGCATCGGCACCGGCGGCGCAAGCGGCTTCAGCACCACATCCTCGCGCAGCGCCACCGAGATCCAGGGCGAGCTGAGCGAGACGCCGAGACCCGCGGCGACAAGGCTCTGGGTCGCCAGCGGATCGTCGGTCTCGAAGACGACGCTCGGCTCGAAGCCGGCGGCGATGCAGGCGTTGACGATGACCGACGAGGAGGGATCCAGCGCGCCGACGATCCAGCGCGCCTTGGCCAGATCGGAGAGCTTCACCTTCGCCTTCTTCGCCAGCCGGTGCTCGCGCGGCAGGAGAGCGAGCATCGGCTCCTCCCCCAGCTCGGCGATCTGAATCCCGTTCGGCCGCTGAGACAGCTCCGGGCGCGAAAAGACGAGCGCGAAATCGAGCTCGGCGCTGCGCAGAAGCGAGAGCGCCTCGTCGTGCCCGCAGCGCTTCAGGGTGATCTCCGCCTCAGGCGCACAGGCGCGCAGCCCGCGCACCAGCTCGGGAATCATGCCGACGAAGGCGCTCGGAAAACCGCCGATGCCGACGGCCAGGCGCGAGCCGCCGGAAAGCTCCGTGAGTGAGGTCTCGAGCTGTAGTAGCTGTCCACGGATCGCCTCGGCATGCTCGACGACGAGGCGCCCGGCCGCGGTCAGGCTGACGCCCTGGCGGCTGCGTACGACCAGCGGCATGCCGATCTCGCGCTCGAGCTGGGCGACCTGCCTGGAGACGGCCGGCTGCGTGAAGTGCAGTGCCGCGGCGGCGGCCGAGAAGGAACCCCTCTCACCGACTTCCCTGAGTGTCTGGACAAACCGAAGGTTCATAACACAATGTTTGGTCTTCGTATTACTATCGTACTTGCACTCATACTATGCCGTAGTCACACTCTCCCTGCCAACAACAAATCTGGCGGAAGGAAAGTTCGATGGAGAGCACGGCTGGAACGGCAAGGCGCAGGCTCGGGCATTCGGGCATCGAGGTCAGCGCGATGGGGCTCGGCTGCTGGGCGATCGGCGGCGCCTGGACCTGGGACGGTACCCCGGTGGGCTGGGGCGAGACCGACGACGAGGAGTCGATCCGCGCCATTCGCGCCGCGATCGACCTCGGCATCAGCTTCTTCGACACGTCCGACGTCTACGGCTGCGGTCGAAGCGAGCGGGTGCTCGGCAAGGCGATCGCCGCACACAAGGACGAGATCGTCGTGGCAACCAAGTTCGGGAACGTCTTCGACGAGGAGGCGCGCACCTGGACGCGCGAGGACGTTTCGCCCACGGCTATCCGCCGCGCCTGCCAGGCCTCGCTCTGGCGCCTCGGGCTGGAGCGGATCGATCTCTACCAGCTACACATCTGGTCGCTTCCGCAGGCGCAGGCCGAAGAGGTTGCCGAGACGCTCGAGCAGCTCGTGACCGAGGGCCTGATCCGCGCCTACGGCTGGAGCACCGACGACCTCCGATGCGCCCGCCTGTTCGCGCCCAAGCCCGGCTGCACTTCGATCCAGATGGATCTCAATGTCTTCAAGGATGCGACCGACCTGCTCGCCGTCTGCGACGAGCACGACCTCGCTTCGATCAACCGCGCTCCACTCGCCATGGGCCTTCTGAGCGGCAAGTTCGGGCCCGACTCGAAGCTGCCCGAGAACGATGTGCGCGGCCAGCTCGGCCCGGAGTGGGTTCAGTTCTTCAAGGACGGACGTCCGGTACCGGCGCTGCTCGAGAAAGTGGACGCGCTACGCGAAGTCCTGACCTCGGGCGGACGCACGCTGGTGCAGGGCGCGCTGGCCTGGATCTGGGGCCGCAGCGAGCGCACGATCCCGATCCCCGGCTTCAAGAGTGTCAAGCAGGCTGAAGAGAACGCCCGTGCGCTCGAATTCGGACCGCTCACCCCCACCGAGATGAGCCAGGTCGCCGAGATCCTCGCGTCGAGCAACTGATTCGCCTACAACACAGACAAAGAGAGAGGAAAGGAATTCGAGATGGAGCAGGTGACGATGAGGCGTGCGCTCGGTCGTTCGGGCATCGAGGTCAGCGCGATGGGGCTCGGCTGCTGGGCGATCGGCGGCGGGGTGGTCTGGGAAGACGGAACCGAGTTCGGCTGGGGAAAGATCGACGACAGCGATTCGATCGCGGCGATCCGGCGCGGCCTCGATTGTGGCGTCACCTTATTCGACACGGCCGATTCCTACGGCGCCGGCCACAGCGAGCAGATCCTCGGCAAGGCGCTCGGCAAGGACCGAGATAGCGTGGTCATCGCGACCAAGTTCGGTTGGACGTTCGCCGACGACGGCAGCCGCCGCTCGTACGGTTCGAACGCCTCGCCGGAATACGTCCGCAGCGCCTGCCAGGCCTCGCTACGTCGCCTCGGCACCGACCACATCGATCTCTACCAACTCCACATCGGCGATCTCGAAATGGCCGCCGCCGACGCGGTCGCCGACGTTCTGGACGAGCTTCTGGCCAAGGGTGATATTCGCGCCTACTGCTGGAGCACCGATGACGTTTCGCGCGGTGCACGCTGGCTGGGCCGGCCGGGCTTCACGGCGATCCAGCACAACCTGAACGTGCTCGAGGACAGCCCCGAGATGCTCGCGCTGTGCGAGCGTGAGAACCTCGCCAGCATCAACCGCAACCCGCTGGCGATGGGCTTCCTGAGCGGTAAGTACACGAAGGACTCGCGCGTCTCGCCCGGCGATTTCCGCGCCTCGGGAATCGAATGGGTCGCGGTCTTCGATGAAAACGGCGCCCCGCGCGCCGAGTGGCTGGCCAAGCTCGACGCCGTTCGCGAGATCCTCACTTCGAACGGGCGCACGCTCGTGCAGGGCGCGCTGGCCTGGATCTGGGGTCGCAGCGAGAAGACCGTTCCGATCCCCGGCGTCAAGACCGCCGCTCAGGCCGAGGAGAACGCCGGCGCGATGCAACACGGCCCGCTGACGCCCGAGCAGATCGCCGAGATCGACGGCCTGCTCGGCCGCTGAGAGGCGCTCCTCCGGAGCAAGGATCAATATGGAGAGCCGGCTCAGGGCACAAGCTCGAGCCGGCTCTCGGAACTTCAAGCGGAGAGGATTCGGACGGGGCCAATCTCGATTCGAGCGAGCTAGCTCCTGCGCCGGGAGGTGGAGGGAGTAAACAGTTGGCTCGACTTCGCTTAACGCGGCTCGATCAACTGCACGGTCTCGATCCGCTCGAGCGATTGGTAGAAGGAAGCGACAGCCCCGACTCCGCTTCGCTCGGCGCCGGCGGCGAGGTATGAGGTGACGAAGTCGAGCTTCTCCAGCTCGTAGAGCTCGAGCGCACGCAGCAGCAGCACCTCGTCCAGAACGGCGATGGCCGGAAAGGCGATCACCGCTCGCAGCAGCTCCGCGACCCGCGCGCGCTCGACGCGGTAGACAGTCTCGAGCGCATAGACCAGCTCGGCGACGACGATGTCGGAAAGGAGCAGCTCGTCGGCGCCGGCGAGATACGCTGTTGCCCGCGCTGCTTGATCGGGAGGGTCGGCCGTCAGATGCCGCACGAGCACGTTGGTGTCGAGGACGGCGCTCACTTCTTCTGTCTTGCTCGATTGCGACGAAGCTGCCGCCGCACCTCGTCCCAGCCGGCCGAGAGCTCGGCCGGCGGCGCCGTGACCAACACCGCGCCGGCCAGCTCGAGCAAGTCGGCCGTGCGCGCCAGCTCGGCGCGCTCACCGGCCACCCGGAACACGACCCGGTCGCCCTCTTGCAGCTTCAGGGCCTCGCGCACCGCCTTGGGCACGGTCAGCTGGCCCTTGCTCGTTATGTGCGACACGACATCCATTGCTTTCCTTACTTTCCTCTCAATGTAAGGATTCCTGGCGACTGTTCAACCCCAAAGACGTTCGGCGGCGCTTTTTGCCTGCATTTCTCGTTTTCCTAAAAATGAGACAGGTCGTCGTCAGGACCGGTCCTTAACGTTCGACCTTGTGTCCGAGCCCGTTCTCTTCCTCGGCGAGACGCTCGTCGACCTGATCTGCGAGCGCCGACTCGAGAGCTGGTCGCAGGCGGACTCCTTCGTCCCCCATTGCGGCGGCGCGCCGACGAATGCGGCCATTGTCTGTGCCCGCTGCGGCGCGGAGGTCGCGCTTGCTGGAGGCGCCGGCGACGATCATTGGGGGCGCTGGCTCGAAGAGCGCCTGCGAACCGAGAAAATCGACCTGCGCTGGTGGAAACGACTTCCCGGCGTGCAGACGGGGGTCGCCTTCGACGTGATCGACCTGCAGGGTGTGCCCGACTTCCTCATCTACGGGCAAGGAATCGAGCCGGCTCTGGAGGCACTCGAGCCGAAGCTCGAGGAAGCCATGACGTCCTGCGCGGCGCTCGAGCTCGGTTCTAACACACTGGTCGGTGAGCACGAGCGTGCCGTCTCAGAGCGAGCCCGCGCGTTGGCGCTCGCAGCGGGCAAGCCACTGATCATCGACGTCAATCTGCGCTTACATCGCTGGGAAAGCCCTGCTCAGGCAGTGAATACCGTGCACTCGCTCTGTGCCGGCGCCCTGCTCGTCAAGGTCAATCGCGAGGAGGCGCAGTTACTTAGCGGCGAGAGCGATCCTGCGCGCGGCGCCGAGGCGATCTGCGCCGATCTCGGCGCCCGTGTCGTTGTCGTCACGCTCGGCGCCGACGGCGCGCTGATGCGCGGCGAGACGCAAGCGAATGCGAGAGGACTCGCAGCTAACGTCGTGGACACCACGGGAGCGGGCGACGCACTGCTTGGCGTTCTCGTGGCCGCGCTCGCCGGCTCGGGCTTCGATCTCGCGGCGGCGGCGGAAGCGCTATCTATGGCGGTGAAGATCGCCGCACGATCTACCGAGCGATACGGAGCCTTGGACGCCCTGCCAATCTCGATCTCGCTCACAGGTATTCCCTAGAGGTCGTTATCACCGTTGCCGAGCGCCGACAGGCTCGGCGGCGGAAGCACCTTATAGCCGACGACGTCTTCCGCAGGAACCGACGAGACTACAAAACGTAGTTTTCCTCTCGCCGTGCGCTCTATCTCGTCGACGTACTCGATCGATATTTGAGAACCGTCATAAATCGTTCTTTCGATCTCGGCGCGTAGCTGTATCTCATCTTCTTTCGTGTAAAGCACCCCACGTCGTACCAGGAATTGTATCTCGCCAACTGCATCCTGTCTTATTTGCGCTTCCCTTACGTTCGGGAGATTTACGAATATACGATCCAAACTACCGAGAAGTACACCGTTCATTAGAACTACGTAGTCTTCCTTACGCCCGTCGATATCCGTTACGACGCGTCCCGGGCGTCCGCAGGAGCACAATTCTCCCGGTTCGATCGTCACCTGATCGTTGCATTCGTAACGAACGAGCGGCATTACCGGATTCGAAAGGTTAGTCCCAACGACACGATACAGCGTGTTGGTAATCGGAACGAATTCTACCGCCGCGAGCTCTTCATCGACGTGTAGCTTTCCTTTTTCACACTCGGAGATATTCGCGATCGCTTCTACCATTCCGTAGTGTTGCTTTGGTCTCACGCCGAATGCCTTCTCGATTAGTCTCGTTTGTTGAGGAAGCAAGTTCTCAGCCGAGGTGGTTATCCAGCGAACGTCATAACCTAGATCCGTTTTCGTTTCGATCAGGTAGGAAGCAATCAGAGATATCATAGACGGGTATCCGTGAAGCCGTAGCGGCTTCCTTCGCCGAAGTTCGGATAGGTAATATTTCAAGTTTTCCGGCGACGTATGCGCGCAACTAAAAACTATCTGGCGACCGGCTATGTCGTATCTCCAGAACGGTGGTGCTTGCTGACGGGCCGGAACGACGTGAGTAGTTCCGAGAATAGCAACCCAAGTTTTTCGGTCGATGCCGTGCCAGCGCCAGCAGCGCCACCAGGTTGCCCACTGCTCCTGAACCGCTTCCAGGGTCGTCGCCACGATCAGCCCCGAGCCGGTGCTCCCGCTTGTCGACACGAGCTTCCAGCGGCGGCGCGGAACGGCCGAGGAGAGGAATTCGCTTCGCCGCTCTTGCACGTCGGCCTTGCTCGTGATCGGAAGCGAGGCAAGATCCTCGAGCGTGCTGATCTCCCGCGGATGCAGCCCCGCTTGATCAAACAGCTCGTGGTAGTAAGGAACGGTTTCGTATGCGTGCAGGAGAAAGGCTCGCAGCCGCGCGTCGCGGAGCTCCCGGACAGCGCCGGGATCGGCGAATGTCCTGGCCTCGTACTCTCCGAGCAGCCGCGTGAATCCGCGGCCCCGAACAGTGAGGTCGTTGTGCCACCCGATCGTGCCTAGCGCCGCGTTCTGAAGCGCGACCGGAAGACGCGGATAGACGCGCCCGTAGATCGACTCCATTCTCGTGAGTAAATCTGCCATCTCGACTTCGGCGATGTTATCGGCGAGCGCGAGCTCCGCGACCCGCTACTTACTGTCCGCCCAGCGATGGTAGTAGTAGTTGAGCAGGGGCACGAACTCCGCGGTGGCCTTGCGGTTTCCCGCTTGCGAGGGGTGACTATCGCCGGTCGGGTAGGCGAGGTAATTACTCGATACGGTCGTGCTGTGCTGAACGCGACCGTTCCACCAGCGGTGGTGGTTATCGCTCGCCTTTCCGAGGTCGTTCTTGTCTGCGCTCCCGCCGTTGCTCGTCAATATGCTATAGAAATCGAACACCGCTACGTTCTTGTTTGGGTAATTCGCCAACCATTTACTCACGAGCCAGTTTGCAACAGCGCGCGCATTAGCCGCTTGAGCGGGGGTCGTGGCTTCCTTCGCGAGAGGCGGCGGGACGATGAGCACGAACAGCTTGTCCTGATGAGCAGCGAAGTAGGTCAGGATATCGTTGTATATCCCCTTGACGTTGGCGACGGTCTTGGGATCACTACTGCCGCGTAAGGGGTTGCTTCCCCCGTTGGCGGAGTCGGTCGGCTTACCGTCGATCGCGGAGTTCGGGAAGCACGATTTGAACATGATGATCTCGTTTTCGCTACTTGAATCCGGATCGGAAGAACGCCGCGTATAACTGGCGTTCTGACCGAACTCGTTATATAGAGCATGCATATAGGTACTGCTCTTCGATCCGCGGAACCAAGTCCACCAATCGCCGGTGTCGGTATGGTCACCTATTCCGTCCGGCCCCCAACCGTAGTTGGTATCACTGACGAAGTAGTTGTTGTTCTTGAGCGCGATACCCAAACCACCGTTATCGTCGGCCAACCAATTCTGACCCGTTGAATGATGGATGAAAATAAGCTTCACCGTTTTCGCGGGCTTGGTAGGGCGAGGATCGCTTGCAACGACCTTGAACGCGAGCCGCACACGATTCGTGTCGGCGCCGAGCTCGAGGCGATAGCGCGCAGCGGTGACCGGCCTCGAGCCGAAGATCGATTTCAGCGTCTTGCTGTACGGGCCGTTGAAGCGGCCCGTGCGCGCGACCGTGCGCAGTTTCGTCCAGGCGGTTCCGGACTGCTGCAGGAGTTGGTAAGCGAAGTGCTTGCTCGTCGGGGCAAAGCTGTAGACGAGCTTGACCGTGCGCACCTCGTCGGCGCTGAAGCTCTTCTTGCTCAGATGGGCCCTGATCTTGCCCGCGCCTGCGACGGCGGTCGGAAGCTGGGCGCGCGCGTGCACGGAACCCGCGAACTGCGCCCCGGCGTGCGCGGAGACACCCGCGGCGGACAGAAGAGCCAGCGATCCTACGACCGTCAGGGCAGAGGCGACCAACTTGAGGCGTGCGAGCATCTCGCTAATAGTGAAGGCTGCGTACGGAGAGCGCAATATGCCGCGCGGTGTTCGCAGCGCCGGGCTTTCCGAGTAGACAACCAAACGGGCGTTCAAGGACTTACGATGCGGTACCGCCTCGTAACGTACTTCACTGATGCCAATGGCCTCGCTCGTAAAAAAACGTTCTGGAAGACCGCGCAGCGCGCAAATCGACGCCGCCGTCATCGCGGCGACCGGCAAGCTATTGGCCGAGAGGGGCTACACGGCAACCAGCATCGAGACGATCGCCCGCCGCGCCGGCGTCGGCAAAGCGACCATCTACCGGCGCTGGCGCTCGAAGGAGGAGCTGGTCGTGGAGCTGCTCTCGCACGTCGCGGCAGGCGTCGAGCCGGTGCCCGACCTCGGTGATACACGCAGCGAGCTGCTGCGACTGGTCAGTGAGGCGATCGAGCATCTCAAGCGAACGCCGACCGGCGGCATCATCCAGGGGCTCGCGTCCGAGCTCTCGCGCAACCCGAAGCTCAGCCGACTCGTGCGCGAGCGCGTGATCAGCCTGCGCCGCGCCGAGGTCGGGAAGGTGCTCAAGCGAGGTATCGCTCGCGGCGATCTGCGCGCCGACACCGACGCGGAGATTGCGCACGAGCTGCTCATCGGCCCCGCCTACTACCACCTGCTGCTCGGAGGCAAGCAGCTCGACGAGCAGTTCGCGGAGCGCATCGTCGATGCGTTCCTGCGCGGCGCCGCCGCGGATTGAGGCGCTTGATCGCGCGGCAGTAACAAGAACTTTCGATTCGGCTAACAATGCTTGCCTGACGACCGAGTATTTAGTTACGATACGGTACCGTCTCGTTATTACTCCGGTACCAGCAAAGCGCTGACAACGAAGGAGCATCTCCCGTGCCGAAACAGCTAGTCCGCAACCCCCTCGTCTGGCTCGCCGGTTTGCTCGCCACCGTTCTGGCGATCATCTTCACCTACGCCTACATCGGCGCCTTCCTCAACCCGAGCGGGAACGCCCGTAACGTGCCCGTCGCCGTGGTCAGCGAGGACACCGGCACGACCTTTCACAAGATCAAGCTGAATCTCGGCAGCGAGCTAGCCAGCTCGGTCACGTCGAAGGAGGTCAGCAGCAAGGAGGTTCGCTTCACGGTTCTCGCAAGCCGTCAGGCGCTCCTCGCGCGAATGCGCGACGACAAGGTGTTCGCGGCGATCGTGGTGCCGCGCGACTTCTCGCAAAAGGTGGCGGCGCTGCTCGCGGGCAAGTCGAGCACGGGCAAGGGGCTACAGATCGAAATCCTCACCAACCCGGAGGCGGGCACGATCGCAAGCTCGTCGGGAGAGCGGATTGCGACCGAGACGGTGCAACGGTTCGAGAGGGAAGCCGTAACGAGAATCAACGCGGGCCTGAAACTGCTCGGCGTCAAGCCCTCCGGCACCCTCGCCGGCGCCTTCAGCGACGCGGGTGTCGTCACGGTCAGGCCGGCCGTCGCCCTGCCGGGAAAAAGCGCGCTCGGAACCGGCCCCTTCTTCTTCCAGTTGACGATCGTGCTTGGCGGCTTCTTCCTGGCGGCGATCATCAGCGCCGGAGTGGAGATAGCAGCCGGGCGTAGCAAGCTCCACCTGCCCGGCTGGACGTTCGAGTACCCAGCGGTGGGTGCGTCCGAGTCGGGGTCGGCCGTACTGAAAACCGCCCTCACGCTTCTCTTCGCCGTGCTCATGGCTTTGTTGCAAACGCTGTTTGCAGTCAAGTGCCTCGGGATGCAGGCGACGAATCCGGTCGCGCTCGCCTTCTTCTCGGCGCTCGGGTCGGCCGCCGTGGCGATGGTCACGCTTTTCTTCCTGCTGACCTTCGACATCGTCGGCAGGATCGTCGCCGTCCTTGTCACGATCCTCTTCGCCGTGCCTTCGTCGGGCGGCGTCTATCCGGCGCAGACGCTACCGCGCTTCTTCCGCTTCCTTGGCGACTGGCTGCCGCTGCGACGGATGACCGATGGCGGACGCTCGCTCACCTTCTACGGCGGTAACGGTGCCGCGGGGCTCGGTACGGCGCTCTGGGTGCTCGCGAGCTACCTCGTCCTGTTTACGCTGCTGACGGTGCTCGTCATCTGGCGGCGGCGCTCGTGCGAGGCACGGACTGCGGCAGGCGCCATGCAGAGCGACTCGTAAGACCGAGGCGTCAAGAAGGCTCCACCGTCAGGCGCAGCGCGTTTCCGGCCGGATCGCGGAGCAGCAAGCCGCCCTCCGCCAGCTCCGTCGGGTGCCCGGCCTCGTCCAAGCGACCGAGCACCCCGCGAAGCGCATCTTCACCGGGCAGGATGATGTCGAAGTCGCGAAGCCCTGCGCTTCCGGCCGGCGGCTGCGAGGCACCGACCCCGGCCCAGACATTCAGCGCCAGCCGGTGCGGAAAGGCGCCGCCGGCGCTGAGGTCGGCGAAGCCGAGCTCGGGAGAGTGGATGTGCTCATGAAAGCCGATCAGGTCGCGGTAGAAGCTGAGGGCCGGCTCGAGCTCGGAGACGTGAAGATGGAGGTGCCCGATCGTCGTGCCCGGCGGCAGCAGCGGCTGATCGAAGCCGCGATCGGGAAGGTGGGCCAGCACCTCGTTCACGTCAAGCGGCTCGGCGACACTGTGCAAGTGCCCTTCGGAGTCGATCAGCCGCAGCTCGCCCGCCTCGTTCCGCCACGACCCCAACCGCTCGGGCGTCTCGAACACCAGCTCCAGGCCGAGGCCGTCGGGGTCGCTCAGGTAGGTCGACTTCGACATCGTGTGATCGGTCGGCGCCTGCGGATAGCCGGCGACGATGAGCCGCCAGATCACGCGCGCCAACTCGGTCTCGTCGGGAAGATGAATGGCCAGGTGGTAGAGACCGCTGTGGCCGGGTGCCACCCCCCGCTCCGCGCCCGGGTGCAGGACGACGAGCTCCCGTCCGTCTACGCCGAGGCGTAATTCCTCGCCGACGCTCTCGAGCACGCTCAGCCCCACGATGTCGTGCCAGAATCCGAGCGCCCGCCCGCTGTCGCTGACATCGAGTTGCACCGCGCCGTAGGACAGATTGTCCGTCTCGACTCCCGGCGTCGCGCCACGAGCATAGGTATTCATCTCTCAAGGAGTGTGCTCGGAACGGGCGCAGGCGAAACTCGAGCTTGCCTCTGGACGCGGAGCGGAGCTTCGGTCGAGGGGCACAGATCAGGACTACTGCTTTGGATATTGACGCCAGGCGGATTCGAACCGGGCGACTTCTCGGTTTCTCGGGGCGCCGCTGAGCGTGCTTCGCCGAAGGGGATAGTGTCGACTCACACAGACCCGGAGAGCGAAGTGCGCTCAGCGGCGTCAGGCGAATCCGGGAGGCTGGTCGCGCCTGGCCGTACGGATTCGCCGGCCGAGGAAGCGAGAATGGAGCCAGGCGGGTTCGAACCGCCGACCTTCTGGCTGCCAGCCAGACGCTCTCCCAACTGAGCTATGGCCCCGGGTTGCGCCTAATTGTAGCGGCGAAACGGCCGCGCTCGTCAGCCTCGGCGCCGAGCTAGCCGGTTGCGACTTTGGGCAGCTCGACCTGGGGCACGTCGCCCCAAAGATCCTCGAGAGCGTAGAACCGGCGCGTCTCGGGCGCGAAGACGTGCAGGACGACGTCGAGGTAGTCGGCGATGATCCAGCTGCCTTCGCGCTCGCCGTCGATTGAGCGGGGCGAGAACTTCTCGCGCTTCATGCCGGCGTACACCTCGTCGGAGATCGACTTGGTCTGACGCGGGTTTTTCCCGGAGCAGATGACGAAGTAGTCGGTGAAGTCGCAGACCGATCGCATGTCGAGCGCGACGATGTCTTCGGCCAGCTTCTCGCCCGCCAGGGCGGCTATGCGACGTGCTTGCTCGAGTGAGGTCAGTGAGATACGTCAGTCCTTGATTGCCTTCCCTTCAAGTGTAGCCGCGGCGGGCACCAGAGCTCTTCGCTTCGATCGGCTGTCTCGCATGCGCGCCGAGCCAAGTCGGGCAGCGCCGGATTGTCCGTAACGATTCTCTATACGCCCGCCACCGAGCGCCAAGCGGAATGAAGACCCGTCGACTGGCTGCGATCGGTGAGTGCGAGGCTAGGACGCAGTGTCGTATTCGTAGCTGGAAGCTACGGATACAACCGAGGCAGGCGCACTCGCGCCGCCGAGCGCGGCCAGACGGTGGAGTGCTTCGTTTCGCTTGGCGCTCCCAACCACCCGCCCGCGGGGTCGTTCCATCGTAATCAACCACTTTCGGGATCAGCCAGCTCAGGAGATTCTTGACGAGCACGTGAAAGCACATCTGCGCGAGCTCTTCTTCACCAAGCTGAAGGACTGGGAAAGTGAGATGGAGTACCGATTAGTGCTCCCGACAGACGATGTCCTGCCAGTGTTTGTGGACATTCGCAAGTCGCTCAGGGCGGTTGTGCTGGGAGAGAGGGTCAGCGACGCATACCTCCCGTCTCTAGCCAAGCTCTGTGGGGGTCAGACCGTCGAGATCTTCAAAATCCGGTGGCCTAACGGGTACCCGCGGCTCGAACGGAAAGACACGCGCTCGTTGTAGATGGCCGAGGCCGCGGAGCCTCCTTCCTAGAGCCTCAACTTGCCCGGCCGAACTCCCCTAGTACCAGCACTTCCCGGCCGGAAGGAACGATCGGGCCGACCTGTTGGTGGTTGGCTGTTACCTCGGGCCCCCAGTTGGTAAAGCGTCCCGTGGCGAGGTCGATTGCGGTGAGGAGGTGGGGGGATGGGCCCGAGTTGCCGGGAAGTTGAATATCTATGTACCCGCCCAGATAGACGAGCGACCCGCTGACCGCAAACTTTCCCACGTTCGACATCGCCAGAGTCGCCGTGAGTAGGTTGTTGAGAGGCTCGCCCGTTCGCGCGCTGACGATCGAGATCCCGTTCTCCCCGGCGAAGACCACGTAGCCGCCGGCCTCGGAAATCTCCGCGGCGGGGTTGTTTTTCACGGGCGTCTTCCAACCGAGCAGCGAGCCCGAAGTTGAATCCAGCGCCCCTATGCTGTGACGCGACTTTCCGGCGATAGATCTGAAGACACCTCCCACGTAGAGGCGGGAACCGGAGACCGTCAGCGCCAGGATGGCCGGGTCGACCCCGAAGCTGGGCGCCTTCCAGCCGAGCAGCTTACCGGTATGCGGATCGAGTGCCGCCAGGATCCCGGTCGTCCGCCCTCCGATCCAGTGGAAGTGACCGCCCACGTATACGCGCGCCGGTGTCGCGGCGAGTGCGTTCCAGGCATAGGAGGGCTTGAACGGCCTGATCGCGGCACTGACCCACAGGCGCTTGCCGGTGTCGGCGTCGAAGGCCTGGATCGTGCAGATTCGACCGGAGCCGGGCTTTCTCACGATTCCGTCCAGATAGAGTCGCCGTCCGGCTCTGGTCAGCACCCCGCTGCAGCTCCGCACCTCGCGCGCTTCAGGCGACCCCCAACCGGGGTCGCCTGTCCAGTTCGCCCTCCTGTGGCTCAAACCTGAGCCACCTACTAGGTACCAACCGCCTCTTCCGTCGGCAACCGCGGTCAGAAACCGAGCCTTGCCAGTCTTCAGGATCCTTCCCGCGCGGGCGGAGATCAGGGCGAAGTGATACAGCAGGGGCAGAGACGAGACCGTTCGAGCCGGTCGGACATCTCGCGGTGGAGCGCCGAAGCCGCTGAGCAGCAGCACGGCCGAGACAACCGCTGCAGCGATCAGCACCGAAGTAGCGCCCTCTCTCTCCCTCGATCGCATGGCCGCAAGCATAACCTGGGGCGGCCGAAGACCTAGGCTGCCGCTCCGGAGCAGGTCGCCTCGCCCGGCAACGCGTCGGAGATGTACTTGAGGAAGATCAGCCCGAGGACGACGTGCTTGTACTCCGCCGCGTCCATGTTGTTCCGGAGCGCGTCGGCCATGCTCCAGAGCCGCGCCTCGAAACCGAGCGTGGCCGCGATCTTTCCGTTCCCGTTAGCGGGCTTCTTCCTCGGTCGTCCCATCTGTTGATCGCCTCCGGTAGTTAGGGAGCGCGCAGAACTGGTTGCCAAAAGGCTCGCTGTGATTATGGTGTCCTTTCCGACTTCCCGCCCTGTGGGCCGTTGCCACGGCTAGTCCGGTTTCGGGAGGCCCTATCTTTTCACCCCGTATCGCCCGAGGAAGCCGAAACACGCGCCTGATCGCACCGACTAAGTGCCAACTCGGCACGTAGCAAACGATTCGCCGACTCAGACTCCCGCTTTGAGGCGAGCCCCTATTCCCGGTACAGGCCAAGCCGGTCGATCTCGGCGGCTACGCAAAGCGGAACGAGGCCGTCGATGGGCCGCCCGCCGCTGACGCGGGCGCGGATCTCGTGCGACGAGATCGGATGGGGCGGAATCGAGAAGAAGGAAACGCGCTCCGGCCGCTCCAGCGCGGCAATGACCGGCCCCAGCTTCTCGTCGTCGCAACCAGGTCGGTTGGCGACGGCCAGCGCGGCGAGCTCCAGAATCGTGTCGGGCTCGCGCCAGTGCAGAAAGCCGGCGAACTGATCGGCGCCGACGAGAAGCGTCAGGTCGTCGTGCTTCTCCCCCAGGAGAAAAAGCGTGTCGACGGTGTAGCGAGGTCCACCGGGCTCCAGCTCGCAGGTCGAGATCTCGACCTGCGGAATGTCATCGAAGGCCAGTTCGGTCAGGCGGGCTCGAATATCGGCCGACGTGAACACCTTCTTGTGCGGCGGATCGCCGGCCGGAACGACCAGGATGCGCTCGAAGCCGAACTGCTCGAGCGCCGTGCGAACCAGAGCGACGTGACCGAGATGCGGCGGATCGAACGCGCCGCCGAAGACCGCAACACTCATCTCTTCTTGTCCTTCCCGACGATCTCGATCACGGAGTCGCTGCGCGCGCCGGCTTGAGCCAGCGCCTCGGCCAGCTCCTCCTCTTCGGGCACCTCGCCGACGACGCGGAAACCGCGGTCGGTGCGGTAGATGCGGAACGGGTGCCTGCGGCGCGAGCGAGGTCGGTAGACGAGGAAATCGACCAAGCCCTGGGCTTCTAGCTCGTCCTTCTCCGACTCGAGGCGCGGCGGACAGAGCTGGAAGAGCGCCCGCATCAACTCGTCCACCCCTTCCCCGGTCGCACAGGACAGAGCGATCACGCGGACAATGCGCTCGTCACTCAGCTCGAAGGGTGCCGCCGCGCCAAGATCTACCTTGTTCAGCACGACGATCTGAGGCCGCTCGTCGAGGCCGGCGCCGTAGGCGGCCAACTCGGCGTCGATCAGGCGGAAGCGCTCTAGCGGGCCCGTTTCCGAGCCATCGATCACGTGGATGAGGAGCTGCGCGCGCTCCAGGTGGGCCAGAAACTCGTGCCCCAGCCCATGCCCTTCGCTGGCGCCCTCGATCAGCCCGGGCACGTCGACGACTGTGAGCTGGCGCCCGTCCGGGCCGTCAACGGTGCCCATCACCGGCGCGAGCGTGGTGAACGGATAGTCGGCGACCTTGGGCTTGGCATTCGAGATACGGCGCAGGAGCGAGGACTTGCCGGCGTTCGGAAGCCCGGCCAGGGCAGCGTCGACGACCAGCTTCAGGCGCAGCTCGAGCCAGCCTCCTTCGCCCGACTCTCCGACCTCGGCGAAACGGGGAGTGCGCCTGACCGGAGTCGCGAAATGCCGGTTCCCCCGTCCGCCGCGGCCGCCGCGGGCAACGACGGCGCGCGCGCCTACGCTGGCGAGATCGGCGACGAGCTGACCGCCTTCGTCGAGAACCTGGGTTCCAATCGGTAGGCGCAGCTCCACTGGATCGCCGTCGGCGCCGTGCTTGTTGCTTCCCAGCCCGGGGCGACCGCTGCCGGCCTTGAACTCGTGCCGCGAGCGAAAGTTGGACAGGTCGCGCAACCCGGGATCGGCAACCAGCACCACGTCGCCGCCGTCGCCGCCGTCGCCGCCGTCGGGCCCACCCTTCGGGATGTACTTCTCGCGCCGGAAGGAGAGGCTGCCGCCGCCGCCCCGTCCCGCCTGGACGTAAACACGCGCCTGGTCGTGGAAGGGAGATTCGCGCGTGCCGCGCTCGCTGCTAGTGCCTGGGCTCACGACTAGAGCCTATCCCGTCAGGAAGGCGAGGCACTTAAGGCGCTTCGATCCAGGGAGACGAGCCCGAACTCTCAGGAATCGACCGAGATGGTGCGGCGCTTACCGGAGCGATGGAAGTCGACTGTGCCTTCGCGCTTCGCGAAGATCGTGTCGTCGCGCCCGAGGCCGACGCCGGGGCCCGGATGGAACCTCGTCCCGCGCTGGCGCACGATGATCATCCCGGCCTTGACCTTCTGTCCGGCGAAGATCTTCACGCCGAGCCGCTTGGACTGCGAGTCGCGACCGTTTTTTGAGGAACCAAGACCTTTTTTATGTGCCATGGCTAGCTCTCCGCCTTCTTGCGCGGCGCCGCTTTCTTGGCTGCCGGCCTCTTTGCTGTCTCAACCTTAGCCTTTGCGGGCGCCTTCGCCGCTGGCTTCTTGGCTGCGGTCGGCTTCGCCGCTGCAGCCTTGGTCGTGCTGGCCTTGGCGGCCGGCTTCACAGTCGGCTTTGCCTCGACTTTCGCGGCCTTCGGCTTGGCTGGCGTTTTCGCCTCGGGCTTGGGCGCAGCTACGGCGGGCTTGGCGACCGTCAGCTTGGCGGCTGCCTCGGTGGCGGTCTCGGCCTTGGCCTTGTCGGTGCTGCTTGCCTTGCCGGCGCCGATTGCCTCGATCTGAATCTGCGAGAGCTTGGCGCGGAAGCCGGTATGGCGGCGGTAGCCCTTCTTGGGCTTGTACTTGGCAATGCGAATCTTCTCACCGAGCGCGTGCTTGAGGATGCGTGCGCTGACCGCGCCTGCGTCCGGCTTCAGGTTGGGCGTTCCGGCGTCGACGAGCAGTACATCGGGCTGGAAAACGGCGCCCTCATCCTGGGCAAGCCGATCGACGAGCAAGCGCTCGCCCTCGTGAACAACGTACTGTTTCCCGCCGACTGCGATTACTGCGTATGTCATCTTGTCCCTCGACGCTCAAATCGCGGGCATTCGCCCGCGAACCGGGGCGCATACTAGCAAGAGCGGTCTTCCTATGCGCTCTCGCTCGGTGCTTTTGGCGCCTGCTCGGAGTCTGGCGCATTCCCGGAGCCCGCTGCGTTCCCGCTCTGCGCGCCTGCCTGTGAGGGCTTGCGGTGCCTGCGCCCGCCGCGCGAACCGCGACGCGTGCGTTTCTTGGGCTTGGCCGGCTCGTCTCCGCTGGGCGGAGACTGATTCGCCTCGGCCGCGGCGGGCGTGGCGCCGCCTTCGGGCGCCGGGGCGGCCACTTGCGTGGGCATAACGGGTAGCGGCCTGGGTGGACGCTTTGCCGCTGCCGGGCGCGCTCTGGGCCTCTCCACCGTCTTCGGTTCGGCTCTTTCGGTTGCCGCGCCCGAGTTGGGCGTCGCGTCGCCCGGCGTGCCGCCGGCAGCCGCTCCGCCGCTGCCCGCTTGCGCCGGCTTGTGGCGCCTCCGTCCGCCGCGCGAACCGCGGCGTGTGCGCTTCTTCGGCCTGGGCGGGCCCTGATCGGCTGTGCCTGCGCCACCGGGCTCGCCAGCGACAGCATCTCCCGTTGCCTCGGTCTTTGCCGCTGCGACAGGTGTCTTGACCTTGACCGCGACTACTGCTGCCTGGGGTTTCTCAACGGCTACCGGCGGCTCCGTCGTGGCCCTGACTTCCGGCGTTTCGACCTCTACGGCGGCTGCCANNCGGCTGCCGGCTCGGCCGGCGCCTTGGCGGATGCCTTCTTCGCCGGCGCCCTGGTCGGGCGCTCGGCCATGCTTTCGGCCGTCAGCGGCTTGTCTTCCTCCCGCCCGGGCTCGATCAGACTGGCGTAGGCACCGCCAGTGAGCGAGCGCTCGATTCGCGCCTTCACCTTCTTGCCGACGAGAGTCGCCGAATCGGGCACGTTCACTTCGTAATCGCCGACCTTGCCGACCGCGGCCTGGCTGTCGAAGAGCCCGACCTCAACCAGTGTCAGCTCCATCTCGGCGCCCTCCTCGACGGGCGTCGTCGGTCTCATATCCTCTACGGCTCCTTCGGCGAGCACGACGAAGTGATCGAGCGCCTCGCTCTCGACCAGCTCGAGGAAGAAGCGNNGCGCTCCTCGATCTCCTCGAGGCGGGACGCGCCGGGGCCGATCAGCAGGCTTGCCACCTTCGCGTTCACCTCGATGCGGAAGGCCTTGCTGCGCGAGCCGAGCGCAAGCTGACGCAGGCGCCGCTCGAGATCGATGGCGGACGAGCCCTCCGAGTAGACGATGCCGTCACCGTCGCAGACGGGGCAGCGCTTGGTCAGGATCTCGCGCGGGCCGTCGGTGACGTTCTGGCGCGTCATCTCCACCAGCCCGAGCGGTGAGATCTCGACCACGTAGGTCTTGGTGCGGTCGCGCTCGAGCTCGTTGCGCAGGGCTTCCTCGACCGCCGCGCGATTCTTCGGGTTGGCCATGTCGATGAAGTCGATGACGATGATGCCGCCGACGTCGCGCAGGCGAAGCTGGCGCACGACCTCCTTGACGGCTTCGAGGTTGTTCTTGGTGATCGTGTCCTCGAGGTGCGCCGAAGAGGAGCGGGAGCGCGAGCCGACGAAGCGGCCCGTGTTGACGTCGATCACGGTGAAGGCCTCGGCGTAGTCGAAGACGAGGTAGCCGCCCGAGGGCAGGTCGACACGCCTGGAGAGCGTCGAGCGGATCTCGGCGTCCACGCCGTGGGCTTCGAACAGCGGGGTGCGCTCCTTGTAGCGAACGACTCGCTCGACCATGTGCGGCGAGGTCTTCTTCAGATAACCGACGATGCGCTTGTAGGTGCGCTCGTGGTCGACCAGCGCCCGCTCGAAGTCGCCGGTGAACAGGTCGCGGGTTACGCGCAGCGGCAGCTCGGCCTCCTGGTAGACGAGCGCCGGCGCCTTGACACGCTTGGCCCGATCCTCGATCGACTTCCAGAGCCGTTCGAGAAAGACCAGGTCGCGCTCGATGTCCTCGGCCGAGGCACCCTCGGCGGCGGTGCGAACGATCACGCCGCCCTTCTTCCTATCGAGCGCCTTGACGATCTCGCGCAGGCGGGTGCGCTCCTCGTCGGGCAGGCGCCTGGAAACGCCCAGCCCCTCGCCCTGGGGAACGAAGACGACGAAGCGGCCGGGCAACGAGATGTCCGTCGTCAGGCGGGCGCCCTTGGTCTTCATCGGATCCTTGACGGCCTGGACGAGGATCTCCTGGCCGCGCTTGACGAGCTCCTGGATCTTGCGGCCCTGGCCACGACCCTCGAGCTCGGGAACGATGATCTCGTCCACGTAGAGAAAGCCGTTCTTCTCCAGCCCGATCTCGACGAAGGCGGCTTCCATTCCGGGCAGAACATTGTCGACCGCGCCTTTGTAGACGTTGCCCGCGATCGAGTAGCGCTCGGGGCGCTCGAGGTAAACCTCGGCGACCCTCTCGTCCTCGAGCACGGCGACGCGGCGCTCGCCGGCGTCTACCGAGACGAGTAGCTCTCGCTTGGCGGCCGGTAGGGGCGCCCGTCGCGGTACGCTGCGCCGGCGACCGCTGCGGTCATGACGTTGCGATGCTCGCCGCTCGGCCGCCTGTGACTTGGTTGCAGGCTCGGCCTTTTTCGCCTCGGGCTTCTGATCGGGGCGGGCCTCGGACGCGGGCCTCTTGCGGCCGCGGCCTCCGCGACTACCGCGGCGGCGACGGGGATGTTGGGCTCCCGCTTGCGCGGGAGGTTTGTGTTCAACTGGTTTCTGAGGAGCTTCCGCCGGGGGGGCGGAAACCTCTTTCTTCTCTGGAGCTTGTTCCGTGTTGCGTCTGAACCAACGAGGCAAGGGAAACCTTCTCTCTCAAATGAGTGCGCGCGAGCGGCACCCAGAAAGCGGGCGCGCGGATCGCGCTGCACGGAGGAATGAAAAATGACATCTCCTCCATAAGGCTACCAGGGTTCGCTGCTGCCTCCCTGCGGCTCGCCTCCGAAGAACGACCCGCGTGACATTACGCCGTCCGAAAGCGAACCTAGGATCAATCGGGAAGTGGCTGCCAGCGCAGAAACAGCGAAACCGCTCGGCTCTAACTCGGCTCTGGCACGACCTGCTATTGACGGACGGTGGATCCGATGAAAGCGGAGCGATCCAGAGAAGACGTTCGCGAGCTGCTCGAGATCGAAGAAGCCGATGCCTGGTTCGAGTATCTCTGCGCGACGCGCGAAGCCCCCGCGTCGTGTTACGCGAACGTCGAACGTTGGGCCTGGTTGAGACTGCGCGGACGCCTGCGCTCGATCAAGGCCAGGCGGGCCGATCTCGTACCCGTCGCCTAGAAGCCTAGGAATCGGAAGGTTCGGTAGGGAGCGCCGCGAAGTAGCGTACCGCCGCGTCGCCAAGCGCCCGTGTGCCGGCGTAGGCAATTGAGCTCTGCAGCGCCCAGGCGGGAAGGAGCGTCTCGTGCCGAACGCGGCGGGCCAGCCGGCGCAAGCCCAGGCCGGCCGCCAGCACGGCGGCGATCTCAACTCCCCGTTTCGGCTCGAGCCGGTGATCGTGCGCGTAACCGAGACGGAGGATCAGGCGCGCCTGCTCGAGAAAGAGGGCCGGCATGTCGGCGGCCGGAACGAACGTCGCCGCGCCGATGGCGCCCGCGCGACGGGCCGAGTTCTGAATCAGCTCGTCGCAGACGCCGGGGCGCACGGCCGGGATGCGGGCAGCGAGTGCCGCCGCTCGTCCTTCGAGCCGCCGTGCAAGCAGCCTGCCGATCTCTTCCACGGGCACCGACTCGCCGCTTTCCAGCTCGATGACGCTCGTTGCGAGCACGCCAGGGAGCGGGCCCCTTTCTCCCCCGATGCGCACACAGATGATCGGGACTCGTGCCTTCTCGGCCGCTCTGAGCCGGCGCAGGTCATCGCTCTTCGGCCGAGCGGGCAGCAGATAGACGAGCGCCTCGGCCTGCTCGAAATCGTCGGCCTGTAGAACGCTGCCCGGCACGGCGGCTCGCGAAAGCTCGCGCAGCAACGCCGAGGCCGACCTGCGCGCCCCGGAGACGACGAGTGGGCCTCCCTCCTTGCTCTCGAGCTCGCGCTGCTCGGTCGCCAGCCCAAGCAGCGCATGCGGAGAGAGCGACGAGCGGCCGGCCACTGTCTACCTCGACCTCTGGCGCGAGCCAGTGCAGCGCATCTGAACACCGATCAGAACACCGAGCGCCGCCAGGTTGGCGATCAGCGATGAGCCGCCGACGCTCACCAGCGGCAGCGGAATACCGGTGATCGGCGCGATACCCATCGTCATGCCGACGTTGACGAAGACCTGAAAAACCATTGTGGCGACTATGCCACCGATGACCACCGCTCCGTAGCCGTCTTCGGCTCCCGCGAGCGCCCGCAAGCCGCGCCAGACGACGAACAGGTAGAGCGCCAGCAAGATCGAGGTGCCGACGAAGCCGTGCTCCTCGCCGATCGCGGCGAAAACGAAGTCGGTGGTGTTCGCGGGTAGGAAGCCGAGCATGGTCTGCGTGGAGCCCGTCGTTCCGCGCCCGTGCAGGCCGCCGGCACCCAGTGCGACCTTCGACTGCGCGACGTTGTAGGTCGCGCGGCTCGGATCGAAACTGGGATGGATGAAGCCGGTGAGGCGCTGAACCTGGTAGGGCCTGAGCACCTGAACGCCGAGCGCGGGCAGGGCCCAGATCACGAGCACGGCGCCGACCAGGGTCGCCGCTATCAGCGTTCCGAGGTGCAGCCAGCGAGTGCCCGCAATTAAGAGCACGGCGGCGGTGACGGCCGCGTAGACGAGCGCGGTGCCGAAGTCCGGCTGGATGAACACGAGCGCGGTCGGAATCGCAACCAGAATCAGCACCCCGAACACCGTGCTTCGATCGCGCAGTGCGCGACCTCGATCGGCGAGGAAGCCGGCCAGAGCCAACACAACGAGGACCTTGGCGAACTCGGAGGGTTGGAACTGGAAGGAGCCGATCTGCAGCCAGCGCCTGGAGCCGCGCTTGGCAACGCCGAGCAGCGGGACGAGAAGCAGCATCAGGATGGCCAGCAGGTAGAGCGCGCGCCAGTAGCGGCGGTAGAGATCGGGATGGAGCGCGGCCGCGATGACAAACAACACCGCGCCCACGGCGGTGTAGAGCTCCTGCTTGGCGAGGTAGTAATGGGGTTGACCGGCGACCTCGTGGGCGGTGACGCCCGCGATGGCCCAGAGACCGTAGCCGACGAGGGCGGCTATCCCGAGCACGAGCAGCCAGTCGACCTGGCGCAGGACGAACGCAAGCGGAAGCTCACGCTTGCTGGCCAGCGGGGAACCCAGTGGTTTTGCGCTCTCGAGCATCAGTCCGAATGAGTCGCCGACGTATACGTGCCTTTTTTGTGGAAGAACTGCTGGAAGACCTCGAGCGCGGCCGGCGCGGCCGAGGTGCCGCCGTGGCCGCCGTTCTCGATCACTGCGCAGACGACCAGCGACGGCTTGTCGACCGGCCCGTAACCGCACCACCAGGCCTGGTTGAAGTTCGCCCCGTACTCGGACAGATACTTCTCTGCCGTTCCGGTCTTGCCGGCGATCTGAACCGGGAAGTTGCTGAAGACCGGCGCCGAGGTACCGACGTTGGTGTCGTGAGTCGCCATGAAGAGGCCGCTACGAATGATGTTCAGCTTCTGGCTGAAGTCGGAGCCCGGGGCGATCATCTTGGGCGCCGCCGAGATACCGAGCTTGACCACGGTCTTGTCGCGCTCGACCGACTCGAGCAGGTGCGGGCGGACGAGCTTGCCGGTGGCGATGCCCGCGTAGAGGCGCGCCATCTGAAGGGGGGTCACCTGGAGGTCCTTCTGGCCGATGGAGAGGTTGATCGAGTCGCCGGGCTTCCAGGTCTTGCCCGCTGCGGTCTTGTAGTGGTTGCGCTGCCACTTCTTGGTCGGCACCAGGCCGGCGTAGTCTCCGATCTCGATCCCTGTGTGCTGACCGAGGCCGAAACTCTTCGCCATCTCCTGGATCGGCTCGCCGTAACCCTTCGGCAGGCCCCAGATGCGCAGGCCGAGTTGATAGAAGTACGTGTCGCAGGAGAGCGCCAGCGCCGTCGGCAGGTTGATCCAGCTGTTCGCGTTCGGGTCCCAGTTCTTGAAGGTCGAACCGTGGTTTTTCAGCTCCCCGGTGCAGTGCAGGTTCTGCTCGGGATTGAGCACGCCGGCCTGCATGGCGGCGAGCGCCGTTATCGGCTTGAAGGTCGAGCCGGGCGGATAGAGGCCGCTCGTGGCGCGGTTGATCGCCGGATAGTTGTGGGCGACCTTGGTCGAGTCCGTCAGCCCCCAGCGCGCGAGCTTGTGGTTCGTAACGTGGCCGGAATAGACCGCGGGCGGGTAGGTCGGGTTGGAGGCCATCGCCAGGATCGAGCCGTCGTTCGGGTCGAGTGCGACGATCGCGCCGCCGTTTGCGTTCCAGCAACCGCTGCAACCCGAGTTGCGTGCCGTCTGGATGCCGTTCGTCAGCGCCTTCTGAGCCACCGACTGCAGAGCGGCGTTGAGCGTCAGGCGCACCGTGTAGCCGGGCTGCGGCTCGGGGTTGACGATCAGCGCGCTCTGTGGACGACCCTGCGAGTCGATGCGCTGCGAAGCCACGCCCGGCGTTCCGCGCAGGTATTGATCGAAGGCCGCCTCGGCTCCGCTCTGTCCGATCAGGTCGCCGGACTCGATCAAGCCCGTCGTGTCGTTATTGATCTCAGCCTGGGTGGCCGAGCCGACGTAGCCGAGCGTCTGGGCCGCGAGCCAGCCTTTCGGATAGTCGCGAACGTAGCGCGAAGCGACTTCGACGCCGGGAAACTCATCGGACCGCTCGAGGATGTAATCCCTCTGCCAGGGGCTGATGTCTGCCTTGGCAATAACCGGATTGAGCGGATCGATCCTTCTCTTGTCGACCTCGCGATAGAGGCGGCGCGGCTTGATCTTCAGGACCTGGGCCAACTTCTTGAGCACCGCGTGGCGAGTCGGCCGGTCGCCTCTGGCGGGCAGCTCCGCGTACCACACCTGAACCTCGTACGTGAGCCGGTTCGTCACCAGAACCGTTCCGTTTCTGTCGATGATCGAGCCGCGCGGCGCCTGCAGGCGGACTGTTCTGACTTGGTTGTTCTCGGCGATGCGCAGGTACTCGTTGCCCGAGATGATCTGAAGCGCCCAGAGCCGGACGATCAGGGTCACGAACAGGGCGATGGCGATCGCACCGAGGATTCCGGCGCGCAGAATCGTCTGCTGGTTCACATGCCAGGGTGTGTGCGCGCGGGGATCGCCGGGGACGAAAGAGCCTAGAGTGTCCGGCTTCTTAGGCAAGCACTCTCACCTCGGCGCCGCCCAGCTGATCGCTCTGCGGCTTGCCGACCACCCAACGACAGAAGATGTAGACGGGAGCGGTCAAGATCAGGTTGAGCACGAGCTCCCCGGGAAGAGCTCCCAGGACGAGCTTCCCGAACGGGGCCGTCTCGCCGAGCAGGAAGCGAACGGCCAGTCCCCCCAGCCCGTAGAGAACGGTGATCACGGCAACCGAGAGGAAGGGCGCATGGGCCCGGTCGCGTCCTGTCGTCTCGCCATAGCGACCGGTCCAGAAACCGGCGAGCGTGAGAAGCAGCGAGGTGAGGCCGAGCTGGCCGTAGGTTGCGACGTCGTAGCAAAGGCCGGCTGCAAATCCGGCGCCGGCGCCGAAGACCGAGCCGCGCAGGAGCGCGAGCGAGACGACGATGACGAGCAGCAGGCCGGCGCTGCCGTACCCGAGCGAGATGCCGTCGAACCAGCTGCCCTGCAGGATCGCCGCGAAGAAGACGATCACAGCCGTCTTGAGAACGAGCCTCACGGACCACCTACCTGCCTGTTCTTCGAGATCAGCACGATCACGGCCTCCAGCGAGGAGAAGTCAACGCTCGGCTCAACCTGAATCTCGATGTCCGGATCGACGTCGCTCTGGCTGAAGCTGGTGATCCGCCCGATCGAGATCCCGTTCGGATAGAGGGAGGAGAGATCGGGCCTGCGCCCGCCCGAGGTGATGATCGAGTCGCCCTTGTAGACCCGCTTGTCGATCTTGACGCCGTCGAGTATCAGCACGTCGCTGCCGGTCGTCTGGTGGCGGACGATTCCCTCGGCGCCGGTGCGCAGATCGAGGGCCGAGGCGGCGAAGCCCGGGTCGCTCACCAACGTCACCTTCGAGGTCGTCGGGCCAACCTGCGAAATGCGCCCGACCAACCCGTCACCAATGACAACGGGGTCGTCGACCCTGATATCGCGATTCTGCCCGGCGGCGATCACGACCGTCTGCTCGAAAGCGCCCGTGGCCGGGGTCATCACCTCGACGTTCACTTTCGAGTAGTCCTGCGGGAAGCGGGACGAGTGCTCGTATTTGAGCAACGCCTCCAGCTTCGTATCCTCGGCTTCGGCATTCTTCTGCCGCGCGCGCTGCTGACGCAGACTCTCGAGCTCCTGGTGCATCTTCTTGTTCTCGTCCTTGGCCCTGAGCATGCCGTGGAACCAGCCGTAGGCGTCCTCGAAAGGCTGAGCGATGCGATCGGCAACCACCTGGAAGGGCTTCGTAACCGTGCTTGCGTAACCCTGGAAGCGATGCAGCGGGCCGTGAGAGGATTCGCGGAAGGAGATGGTCAAGAGGATCAGTGAGAGCAGCACAAGCACAACGACGACGATTCGACGCCGAACGTTCTTTCGATCCCGAGCTAAGGATGAAGAGGCGGACGCTCGCCGCTCCGCCGAGCCCAGGACCCCGAACCGTGGTGTGCGGTTACGAGGCACGTAGCGAGCCATTTTAGAGAGCGGAGCAAACCTAGGCGCCGATCACACGGTCGCGGGCGCCGAAATCGCGCGATCGGTCAGCGCTTGCTGTTTTTCCGCCGCGAGCGTTCGCTGCGGTGAATCACGTCGAACTCCTCCAGGCTCTTGCCCGATCCGACCGCGACGCAGGTGAGCGGAGACTCGGCAACCTGAACGGGCATGTGCGTCTCGTGCCTGAGCCGTTCGTCGATCCCCGTGAGGAGCGCGCCGCCACCGGCCAGGACGATGCCCCTGTCCATGATGTCGGCCGCCAGCTCGGGCGGCGTGCGATCGAGGGTGGCCCGAATCGCATCGATGATCTGGACGACCACCTCGTCGAGCGCCTGGCGAACCTCCTCCGAGGAGATGACGACCGTTTTCGGCAGGCCGGTGAGCATGTCACGCCCGCGCACCTCGGCCTGAACTTCCTCGCGCATCGGATAGGCCGAGCCGACCTCGAGCTTGAGCTCCTCGGCGGTCTGATGCCCGATCAGGAGCTTGAACTCGCGCTTGAGGTAGTTGACGATCGCGTCGTCCATCTCGTCGCCGCCCAGGCGAAGGCTCTGCGAGACGACGATCCCGCCCAGCGAGATGATCGCCACCTCGCTGGTGCCGCCGCCGATGTCCACGATCATATTCCCGGCCGGTTCGCCGACCGGCAGCCCGGCCCCGATCGCGGCCGCCATCGGCTCCTCGATCAGGTAGGCCCGGCGCGCACCGGCGGTGAGCGTCGCTTCCTCTACGGCGCGCTTCTCGACACCGGTCACACCGCTCGGCACGCAAACGACAACGCGCGGATGAGCGAAGCGATTCTGGTGCACCTTCTGGATAAAGTGGCGCAGCATCGTCTCGGTGACGTCGAAATCGGCAATCACGCCGTCTTTGAGCGGACGGATGGCCGAGATCGTTCCTGGAGTACGACCGAGCATGCGCTTGGCCTCGACGCCGACCGCGTGCACCTCGCCCGTGCGCTGGTCGATCGCGACCACCGACGGCTCGGAAAGGACGATGCCGCGGCCCCGCACGTATACGAGCGTATTAGCCGTCCCCAGGTCGACGGCCATGTCGCGGCCCCCAAAGCCGCCAATCGAGCTGAAGATGCCCATCGCGGTGGCCGAGTCTAGCTGTTTTCCCTGCTGTCCGGCACCGGGACGTGGTCGGTAAGGACGTTCGACGGTCGCCTCGGCCGCCGCTAGCCGAGCCCGTAAAGGCCCGGATAACGCCGCGCGAGGATGCTCACGAGCAGCGCAGCCGGAAGACCGACGACGTTCAGGTAGTCGCCATCGATACGCGCGACATGGCGCGCGCCAAGGCCCTGAACGGCGTAAGCGCCGGCCCGCCCGCGCCACTCGTCGGTGACCAGATAGGCGTCGATCTCTCCCGCGCTGAGCTCGCGAAAGGTCACGCGGGTGATCTCGTGCTCTAGCTCTTCCCAGCCCGGGCCGATCAGGCAGAGGCCGGAGACCACCTCGTGCGTTCGCCCCGACAGGCGGGTCAGCATGGCCCGAGCCTCGCCCACGTCGGCCGGCTTGCCGAAGACCCGCTCGTCCAGCAGAACCGCCGTGTCAACACCCAGCAGGGGACGATCTGCAGCCTCTCCGACTAGCGAGCTCGCCTTTCCGAGCGCGTGCCTGCGCACCAGCTCGATCGGATCGGCTCCGGGCGCATCCTTCTCGTCGTAGCGCGGGCGCGCGACATCGAACGGAATCCCCAACTGGCCGAGAATTGCGCGCCGCTGCGGCGAGGTCGAGGCCAACAGCAACGGTGTGGGCGCGCTGCCGCTCACAGCTTCCGCGCGACCCAGATCTCCTCCGCCGGCCAACTATGGGCCCATTCGGGACTGACGAAGTCCCAGAGGGGATTGGCGGCCGCTCCCTCGGGGGCGTAAAGCTCGACCAGGCGCTCGATCGCGAAGCCGTTCCCATGCAGCAGATCGACCCAGTGACCGTGAGAAAGCTGGAACTCGGTTCCCTCACCCTCGTCGTCCACCCAGTCGATGCGGTACAGACCTGGTTGCGGCCGCTCGAGCCTCTCTTGAACGACTCCCTTCGCATCACTACAGAGCACGAGCAGGGTCGAGTTGCGCAGAAAGACAAGCAGGCCGCCCGGCCGAAGCAATCTTTTCGCCTCAGGCACCCACTTGTAGGGATCGCACCAGGTGCTGGCGCCGTATTCGGAGACCGCGAGATCGAAGGAGCCGTCGGGAAGCTCTACATCCTCGGCGTTCGCCTCGATGAGCGGAAACTCGAGCTCGAACTCGCGCTGAAAACCGCGCGCCCGCTCGAGCTGATCGGGATTCACGTCGACGCCCACCACGCGCGCGCCCCGCCTGGCCAACCAGGACGAGAAGTAGGCCGTTCCACAACCGAGCTCGATCGCGTCGGTCTCGTACAGCCCGGGCAGCACGTTGACGTCGTTCTCGGGCACGCGGAAAATGCCCCAGCAGATGTCGTCCGTCGCCCACTGGGCGCGTCCCCACTCCTCCTGGTCGCGGCCGTAGACCGACCATAGAGCCCGGTTGTGCGCAGCGTAATCGGGCAGTTCAGACGGTTTCATTGTCTGAAAACCAAAGCGCTAGCTCTCGCGCCGCCGACTCAAGCGAGTCGGAGCCGTGCACGAGGTTGTCGGGCATCGAGAGCCCGAGGTCGCCGCGAATCGTTCCCGGTGCCGCCTGCGCCGGATCGGTCGCGCCCATGGTCGTGCGCACAACCGTCACCGCCGACTCGCCCTCGACCACCAGGGCAAGCGTTGGGCCGGAGGTGATGAAGGAGACCAGCCCGGCGAAGAAGTCCTTGCCACGATGCTCGGCGTAGTGAGCGTCGGCCAGCTTCTCGTCGACCTGAACCAGCTTGGCGCCGCGTAGCACCAGGCCCCTGCGCTCGAGGCGCTGGGTGATCTCGCCGCAAAGGCCACGCCTGACCGCGTCAGGCTTGACGAGCACGAGTGTGCGCTCAACAGCCATCAGTCGCAAGTCTAGTTAAGCGACCTAAAGGGGAGCTCAGGTTGCAGCAGTTTCACCCGGTCGGGTGAGAGATCGGGCCCGGGCTCATAGCCCAAGTGGGTGGGACGAACGACCGATCAGTGTGAGCGGCGCAGATGCGGCGGCCGCTCCCAGGTGTCCTCGGCGGCGATCGTTTCCTGCGGCGCGACCGGAGACTCGCAGTAGGGACAGATCTGCCAGAGCGGCTCGAGCGGCGCCTTGCAGCGCGCGCAGGGTTGCTTGAGGCGCGTGGTGCAGACGGGACAGACGAGATAGTTGGAGTCGATATCGACCTGGCACACCGGGCAGCGAGTCACGCGCTTGCCGAGACGCGCCTCCATCTCCTTTATCTCGAGCTCGCGCTCGTGCACCTCGTCCAGATACTCGGGCGGACGGAAAAGCATGTAGATGATCGCGCCGAAGAACGGAAAGAGCAGCGCGAGCGCCGTGGAGGTGCCGATCAGCCACGGGTCCTCGATGCGGCGGCGAGCATCCTTGTTGACCCAGTACGCGACCGCGAGCCAGAAGACGGCCAGGAAGAAGAAGGACAGATTCTTGATCACGTCCCACAGGTTCGAGCTGAAGAAGCTACTCAGCGAGGCTGAGTACGGGGCGAGAAGTGAGTTCGTCATATGAGCAGTTTGCCTACCAGGTATCCGACTCCGAAAGCACTACCGAGAACAACGGCGACAACGAGCAGCAACACGACAAACGCTGTGAAACCATGGCTTGCGTTCTTCATTACCCCACAGCTTCCTCTATAGACGCAAGATCGGCAAGAAGGTAGAGCGAGCCGGTAACGAGAAGGCAGCCGTCAGGCGCCGTCAGCTTGCGTCCCCGGGCGAGAGCTTGCGCGGGATCTTCGACCGCCTCGATCTGCTCGAACAGGCCCTCGGCGCGAGCCGCCAGCTCGGCTGCGGGAAGCGCTCGCGGGCTGGAGGATTTCGTCGCCACGAGGGTGCTCGCAAACGGCGCGAGAGCCTCGAGCATGGAGTCAACGTCCTTATCGGCGAGGATCGAGCAGAGGAGCGTCCAGCGGGCGCGCGGCAGCCGCTCCACAAGCCAGGCGACGCCGGCCGGATTGTGAGCGCCGTCCCAGAGCTCGCGCTCACTGCGCCACTCGAATCGACCGGGAGTCTTCGCCTCGATCGTCTCGGCCCCGATCGCGCGACCGAGCAACTCTTCGACCGCGGCTGGGGGAAGCTCTTCCTGCGCTGCGACCGAGACCGACGAGGCGCCGGCCTCGCGCGCCAGTGCTTCCCACTCCCCCTCGCCCAGCACGACCTTGGCGCCGGGCACGATCACGGCCAGTTTCTCGCGGGCGATCTCCTCGCGCGTCGAGCCGAGCCAGCGAGTGTGCTCGAGCGCCACGTTGGTGAGCACGACTACCTCGCTCGCAATCACGTTGGTCGCGTCATAGCGGCCACCGAGACCGGCTTCGACCGCGGCCACCTCGACAGCGGCGGCGGCGAACTCCGCGAAGGCGGCCGCCGTGATCACCTCGAACTGCGTGGCCTGCAGGCTCTCCGCGGCGGCGCGAATGCGCGCGAGCGCCCGCTCGAGATCGGCCTCGACGCCGTTCAAGCTGATCCGCTCGGCCCAGCCGCGCACGTGCGGCGAGATCGTCGCGCCGCTCGACACCCCTTCGCTAGCGAGCAGGGCTTCGATTCGTTTCGTCGTCGTTGTCTTGCCGTTCGTACCGACTACGTGGATCGAGCGGAAAGCGCGCTCTGGATGACCGAGCTCGCCGAGCAGCTCCTTCATCGTCTCCAGGCCGAACTGCTCGGGCCAGGGGCTGAGCGAGCTCAGCCAGACCGTATTCGAGCCCGGGCGCCGGTCAGCCGCAGAGGGCATCGAGCTCACGCCTGTAACGGGCAAGCTTCTCGCGCTCGGCGTCGACGACCTCGGGCCGCGCGCGCCCGACGAAATTCTGGTTCGAGAGCATCTTCTCGCAACGGGCGACCTCGGAGTTCAGGCGCCCGGTCTCGGCCTCGACGCTCACCGCCTCGATCTTCATCCGCTCGGGCCTGACGACCGCCTGGAAGATGCGCTCCTCGTCGTCTGTTAGATGCACGCGGAGTCCGCTGCGGCGGAAGATCGCGGCGGCGTCCTGAACCCGCTCGAGCGCGTTCGCGTCGGCCGCGAAGGCGCCGTCGGCAGTGGGCCAGGGCGAGACGATCAGGCGGGCCTTGCGATCCGCCAGATTCGACCAGATCTCCTCGGTCACGTGCGGCATGACCGGGTGCAGGAGCGCGAGCAGGCGCTCGAGCGCCGCCAGCGCTGTCGAGCGGGCATCCTCGTCTTCGTCATACAGGCGCGGCTTGATCGACTCGGCGTACCAGTCGCAGAACTCGTCGAAGGTCAGGTGGTAGAGCCGCGTCACGACCCCTGCATAGTCGAAGGCCGCGAAACACTCCTCGATCTCGGCCCGAGTCACCTCGAGCCGCGCCAGGATCCAGCGCTCGGTGACTTCAGTGGGACGCACGGCGGGCGCCGCGTCGCCGACGTTGGCGAGGATCAGGCGGGAGACGTTCCAGAGCTTGTTGGCGAGCTTGCGTCCCTCCTCGACGGCGCCGTAGGAGAAGCGCACGTCCTGGGTGGAGGACATCTTGAGTAGCCCGTAGCGGACGGCGTCGGCGCCGTACTCGCCGATCACCTCGAGCGGATCGATACCGGTGCCGAGGCTCTTGGACATGCGCCGACCGTCGGTGGCCAGCACGGTCGAGTGAATGACCACGTCGCGGAAGGGCACGTCGCCGAGCAACTCCAGCCCAGCGAAGATCATCCGGTTCTCCCAGAGGCGGATGATCTCGCGCGCGGTGGTCTGCAGGT
The DNA here is from genome assembly GCA_003162055.1 of Actinomycetota bacterium. GTDB lineage: Bacteria > Actinomycetota > Thermoleophilia > Gaiellales > Gaiellaceae > Fen-549. The sequence continues at coordinate 55,255 of PMNA01000004.1, forward strand.
TGCCCGGGTAGAAGGCGCGCAGATCGTCTGTGTCGTCGGGCCAGCCGAGCGTGGCAAACGGCCACAGCGCCGAAGAGAACCAAGTGTCGAGCACGTCCTCGCTGCGGGTCAGTTCCTTCGAGCCGCACTCGACGCAAGCGACGGGTTCCGTCTCCTCGACCGTCAGGTGGCCGTCGGGGCACTCCCAGATCGGTAGTTGATGACCCCACCACAGCTGGCGCGAGATACACCAGTCGGGCGCCTCCTCGAGCGACTCGATCGCGAAGCGGTGTTGCGACTCGGGATGGAAGAGAACGCGCTTTTCGCGCAGCGCCGCGAGCGCCGGCTTCTTTAGCTCCTCCATCGAGCACCACCACTGCAGCGAGACACGCGGCTCGATCCGCGTTTCACAACGCTCGCAGAGGGCGACGGCGTGGCGGAAGGGCTCGCGCGAGACGAGCAGGTCGCGCTCCTCGCACCAGGCCAGGATGCGCTCTGTCGCCTCATCCTGGGTCAGGCCGGCAAGACCTGGCACCTCGTCGTTCATGCGCCCGTCGGGGCCGATCACGCTCGGCTCGCCCAGCCCGTGAGCGCGCCCGATCTCGAAGTCGACGGGGTCGTGCGCGGGGGTGATCTTGAGCGCGCCGGTACCGAACTCGGGGTCGACGTGCTCGTCGGCGATCACCGGTATGCGGCGCTCGACGAAGGGCACGATCACCTCCTTGCCGACGAGATCCTGGTAGCGCTCGTCGCCGGGGTGCACCGCGAGCGCGACGTCGGCCGGGATCGTGGCCGGGCGCACGGTCGCAATGGCGACATAGCCGTCACCCTCGGCGAGCGGGTAGCGGACGGTGACCAGCTCGTCGTCGGCGTCGACGTGCACCAGCTCGAGGTCGGAAAGTGAGGTGCGGTGGAAGGGACACCAGTTGATGATCCGGTTGTCGCGGTAGATCCAGCCCTTGCGGTAGAGATGGACGAAGAAGCGCAGTACCGCCTTCGTGTAGCCCTCGTCCATGGTGAAGCGCTCGCGCCGGTAGTCGAGCGAGGCGCCGATGCGCCGGAACTGATTCATGATCTTGCCGCCGTACTCGTGCAGCCATTCCCAGACGCGCGCCTCGAAGGCTTCTCGCCCCAGCTCCTGGCGCGTCTTGCCCTTCGTCGCGAGGTACTTCTCGACCGCGTTCTGGGTCGAGATGCCCGCGTGGTCGTAGCCGGGCTGGAAGAGCACATTGAAGCCCTGCATGCGCTTCATGCGCACGATCGAGTCGCCGAGAGCCAGCTGAAGGGCGTGGCCGATGTGCAGCTCGCCGGTGACGTTCGGCGGCGGATGGGCATCGACGAAAGCCGGGCGCGAGAGATCGGGGTCGGCGTTGTAGAGACCCTCCTCTTCCCAGGTCTTCTGCCAGCGCTCCTCGACGCCTGCGGGCTTGTAGAGCGGCTCCATGAAGATGGATTCTACGGAGGGCGCGAGGTGGACCGGTCGGCTGGGTGATTGGTGGGGCACCGAGTTACTCGCCCTCCACCGAGCCACCCGCCCGCGGGGTCGTTTGAAGATACCGTCTCGAAACGGAAAGCGACGGCCTTCTCCGCGCCGATTCTGTGTCGAATCCGAGGCGGGGCGAACGCTCACTCGGCGCGGAATATGCATCATTCTTTCCTACGCCGGACGACAGTCCTCGGGTGTGCGCGGTCGTCGTCGCGGAGAAAAGCTGCTAGAAACCGAGCGAGGACGCCAGATGCACTACCTGCACCTCAGCCAGATCGTTCCCTGTGCCCTGCGTGACCGCGGCGGTGAGCGGCTCGGGCGCGTGACCGACCTGATCGTGCGCCTGAACGGCGACGACTTCCCGCCGCTCTCGGGCGCGCTCGCCGAGGTGGCCGGGCGACCGGTCTTCGTCCCCGCCGCCGAGATCGAATCGATCGGCGGGACGGAAATCGTACTTCGCTCGAGTCGCCTTGATCTCGGTCACTTCCGCCGCCACGAACAGGAGATCCTGCTGCGCAAAGATGTGCTCGACCGACAGCTGATCAATGTCGACGGCGCCCGCCTCGTGCGGGCGAACGAGATCGAGCTGGCGCAGGTCGAGGGCAGCTACCGGCTGGCCGGCATCGATGTGAGCATCCGCGCCTTCTTGCGCCGGCTGCTGCCGAGGCGACTCGGGCGCCGCATCGAGAGCCGCGCGATTCTCGACTGGCGCGACGTGGAGCCGTTCACCGGCCACGTGCCCACGCTGCGCCTGCGCGTTCCGCACCCGAAGCTGGAGCGGCTACATCCGGCACAGCTCGCCGATCTGGTCGAGGACGCCTCCAGCGGCGAGGCCGAAGAGATCATCAGCGCCGTACATCGCGATCCCGCCCGCGAGGCCGGCCTCTTCCAGCAGCTCGACTCGCATCACCGACGCCAGTTCGCCGAGGCGCGCTCCGACCAGGAGCTGGCACGGATCGTCGCGCGAATGGCAGCCGACAACGCCGCCGGGTTCGTACGCGAACTACCCGAGAAGCGGCGCGAGGCGGTACTGGCGTCGCTCCCGAAGGCCAAGCGCGAGAATGTCGAAGAGCTACTCGGTTACGGCGCCACGCGCGCCGGCGGACTGATGCTGACAGACCTGATCACCGTCGGCGAGGGTGCGCGTGTCGCCGACGCGATCGATGCCGTTCGCTCGAGCGGTACTCCCAGCGAACACTCAACCTGGGTTTACCTGCTCGATGCCGAGAAGCGCCTCGAGTCGGCGATTCCGCTCGCCGACCTGCTGCGCATGGCGCCGCAGCTCCCGCTCGTGCAGACGGTCAGTTTCACTCCACCTGCCGTGGGAGTGCAAACCGGCCTTGGAGAGCTGGCCCGGCTGATGACCGACTTCAACCTGACGCTGGTGCCGGTCGTCGACGAGGAGCTGCACCTGCTCGGCGCCGTCTCCGCAGACGACGTCCTCGACGTCATGCTCCCGCGCGGCTGGCGGCGGCGCGTCCACGTCTTCACGGCCGATTGAGCCGTCGGCAACCGCTATGAGCGACGCGAAGAAGGCCCAAACAAACGCCGCCGAAGCCTCCGAGGCGAAGAGGCCGCCCGAAAGGCCGATGCGGCCCGCCCGGCATCGCTTCGGCAAGCGTGCCTGGTTCGCCTCCGTCGCGGGCGTACTCGCCTTTCTCGGTCCAGGGCTGATTTCGGCCAACGCCGGTAACGAGGCCGGCTCGATCGCCACTTACGCCTCGGTGGGCGCTCGCTACGGCTACGACCTGCTCTGGCTGATGGTCTTGATCACCGTCGCTCTGATCCTGGTACAAGAGATGGCGGCGCGGACCGGAGTCGTGAGCGGGAAGGGCCTGGCCGAGCTGATCCGTGAGCATTACGGGGTGCGCTGGTCGGCGCTGGCGATGCTCACGGTGCTGCTCGCCAACTTGGCGATCACGATTTCGGAGTTTCTCGGCATCGGCGTCGCGTCCGAGCTGTTGGGCGTGCCGCGCTATGTGGCGGTCCCGCTCGCCGCGGCGCTGATCTGGCTGATCCTCGTGCGCGGCTCCTACCGCATCGCCGAGCGGATCTTCATCGCCTTCACGGTCATCTTCTTCGCCTATCCCGTCGCGGCGATCCTTGCTCACCCTCACTGGGGCGCGATCGTGCACCGCACCGTACTGCCGCACGTCCATTTCACATCGCAGTACGTGCTGCTGGTCGGCGCCTTGGTCGGCGCCACGATCACTCCCTTCATGCAGCTCTACCTGCAGTCAGCCGTCTCCGAAAGAGGAGTGCCGCCCGACGAGCTGCGGCGCGAGCGCTTCGACGTGGCGACGGGAGCGATCTTCGCCAATCTCATCGCTGCCTTCGCGATCATCGCCACTGCGGCGGCCCTGCACGAGCACGGCGTGACCAAGGTGGGCTCGGCCGCCGACGCGGCGAAAGCGCTGCAGCCGTTCGCGGGCCGCTTCGCCAAGGAGCTGTTCGCGGTCGGCCTGCTCGGCTCGAGCCTGCTCGCCGCAGCGATCCTGCCGGTGACGATCGCCTACGTGCTGACCGAGTCGTTCGGGATGGAGAAGGGAATCGGGCATCGCTTCCGCGAAGCGCCGGCCTTCGTAGCCACGATCACGATCCTGATCTCGGTCAGCGCTGCGGTCGCGCTGATTCCCAATCTCCCGGTCATCTCGTTCCTGGTCGGAATTCAGGACCTGAACGGGGTGCTGCTACCGATCACGCTCTTCTTTCTCTGGCGCATCTCGAGCAGCCGCGAGCTGATGGGCCGCTGGCGCAACGGGCGCCTCTTCAGCGCGCTGACGGCGCTGATCATCGTCGCGGTATCGGCGCTCTCGCTGCTGTTGATCGTGGTTGCGGTCGGGCGCGTGTTCGGGAGGTAGGGCTCACTTGGCGCAAGCGCGGGGCGATTCTCTCTATGCCCTCCCCCAAGCCACCCGCCCGCGGGGTCGTTCGAAGGTACCGTCCCGAAGCGCGAAGAAGTGCGCCTCGACGTAACAACTTCGTACCGATTCAGGAGCGTCGCGCCTGAGCGCTACGCCGACTCTTCGGTCAGCTCTTCTTCCTCGGTCTCGTCCGCTGCGACACCGCTTGTGACCAGGGTCGGGCGCTGGTTCTTGGAGATCGTCTCCTTGGTGATGACGCACTTGGAGACGTCCTTGCGTGAGGGCAGCTCGAACATCACGTCGAGCAGAGCCGCCTCGATGATCGAGCGCAGGCCGCGGGCGCCGGTCTCTCGCGCGAGCGCCTTGTCGGCGATCTCCCAGAGCGCGTCCTCGGTGAAGACGAGCTCGACCTCGTCGTAGCCGAAGAAACGCTGGTACTGCTTGACGAGCGCGTTCTTCGGGTCGGTCAGGATCTTGACCAAGTCTTCGCGCTTGAGCTGGTGCACGGCCGAGATGACCGGCAGGCGCCCGATGAACTCGGGAATGAGGCCGAAGTTGAGCAGATCCTCGGGCATCACGTTGACGAGCAGTTCCGAGCTCTCGCTGTCGTTCTTGGAACGAATCTCGGCGCCGAAGCCGACAGCGTTCTTGCCGATGCGGCGACCGATGATGTTGTCCAGGCCGGCGAAGGCGCCACCGCAAATGAAGAGGATGTTGGTGGTGTCGATGGAGAGGAACTCCTGGTGCGGGTGCTTGCGCCCGCCCTGAGGCGGCACCGAGGCCGTCGTGCCCTCGAGGATTTTGAGCAGCGCCTGCTGCACGCCTTCGCCCGAGACATCGCGCGTGATCGACGGGTTGTCGGCCTTGCGCGCAATCTTGTCGACCTCGTCGATGTAGATGATCCCGGTCTCGGCCTTCTTGATATCGAAGTCGGCCGCCTGGATCAGCTTGAGCAGAATGTTCTCGACATCCTCACCTACGTAGCCGGCCTCGGTAAGGGCGGTCGCATCGGCGATCGCGAACGGGACGTTGAGAATGCGCGCCAGCGTCTGGGCCAGCAGCGTCTTACCGCAACCGGTCGGGCCGAGCAGAAGGATGTTCGACTTCTGCAGCTCGACCTCGGACTCCTCGACGCCCATCTGGACGCGCTTGTAGTGGTTATACACCGCGACAGCCAGCGTCCGCTTCGATTCCTCCTGGCTTACGACATAGTCGTTGAGAACGCCGTAGATCTCCAGGGGCTTGGGCAGGTTCTCCAGATCGAGCTGGGCCGGGACGGCGAGCTCTTCGTCGATGATCTCGTTGCAGAGATCGATGCACTCGTCGCAGATGTAGACACCCGGGCCTGCGATGAGTTTCTTGACCTGCCTCTGCGATTTTCCGCAGAAGCTACAGAGAAGCTGCTCGTTGCCGTCACTTGCCCTGGCCACTTCTACTCCTTGTAGCTCGAAATTGTGGTTTCGGCTAGCTCCAACCGTCGTCGAGCGCAAATATCGACGGCGATGCTCACTAGCTCTCGCTCTTCTCCAGCGTGGGCGTGGAGGAGCGGTGCGCCAGCACGCGATCGATCAATCCGTACTCGAGCGCTTCTTGTGAGGTCATGAAGTAGTCGCGCTCCATGTCCTTGGCGACCTTCTCCACCTTCTGACCGGAGTGCCCGGAGAGGATCTCCTCGAGCCGGCGCTTGATGTTGATTATTTCGCGCGCCTGAATCTCGATGTCGGAGGCCTGCCCCTGGAAACCGCTCGAGACCTGATGGATGAGGATCTTCGAGTTCGGCAGCGCCGCTCGCTTGCCCTTCGTCCCCCCGGCCAGAAGCACCGCTCCCATCGACATCGCAGTACCTACGCAGGTCGTCTGCACGTCTGGCTTGATGAACTGCATGGTGTCGTAAATGGCGAGTCCGGCGTACACGGAGCCCCCGGGTGAGTTGACATAGATCGAAATATCCTTATCCGGGTCTTCGGACTCGAGGTGAATCAATTGAGCGATCACCAGGTTCGCGATCTGATCGTCGATCGGCGTGCCCAGGAAGATGATTCGTTCGTTGAGAAGTCGGGAGTAGATATCGAACGAACGCTCGCCGCGCGATGTCTGCTCGATGACCATTGGGATCAAAGGACTCATTGCGTCTCCTCACTTCCAGGGGTCCACAGTTTCGTAGCGGAGGTCGGCTTTTCCTTCCCCGGCGTCCAGATTTGCTCGCGAGCCTCAGCCTGAGCGAGCGGTATCGGCTTGACTTCCTCGCAAATGCGATCGAGGGCGGCACTCATGCGCATGTCCTCGCGCAGCTCTTCCTGCCGGCCCTGGCGCCAGATCTCGGCAACCAGCTCGTCGGCGTCCTCGCCGGCGGCGCCGGACTGCTCGCGCACCAGCTCTTCGATCTCGTTGTCCGAGATCTCGATCTTCAATTTGTCGGCGGCAACTTCGAGCACCAGCTCGCGCGCGATCGAGCGGCGAGCCTCGACCCGAACCTGCTCGACGAGCTGCCCCGCTTCCTGCCCGGTCAGCTGGAGGTAGAGGTCAAGATTCATGCCGCGACGCTCGAGCGAGCTGACTAGGTTGGCCAGGAGAAGCCGCGCCCGCTCCTCGACCAGCACCGGATGCACCTCGACGTTCGAAGCGTCGACCAGCGCATCCACGGCCGCCTCGCGGAAGGCGATGTCGCGCTCGGCGTCGACCTGGTCTTGCAGCCGCCGCTCGATGTCCGAGCGCAACTCGTCCAGAGTCTCGAACTCGCTTGCGGCGCGCGCCAGCTCGTCATCGAGCGGCGGCAGCTCCTTTTCCATGATCTCCTTCACGGTCACGGTGACGGCGCTCGAGCTGCCGTCGGTGAGCGAGAAGAGAATCTCGCGACTCTCGCCGGCCTCCGCCCCGATCAGTCCCTGCTCGAGCTCTGGAGTCAGCTTGCCTGCGCCCAGCTCGATGACCTGATCTCGGCTCTCCTCGTCCGGCCCGCTGACGAAGTCGACGAGCAGCGTGTCGCCCGCTTGCACCGGTCGCCCCTCGACCGGCGCAAGTTGCGCGACGCTCGAGCGCAGGACATCGAGCTCGTGCTCGACCAGACCTTCCGGTATCTCCGCCTCGGCCCTGCCGACCTCCAGCTTGCTCCAGTCGGCCAGCTCCGGTTGCGGCTGTAGGTTGAACTCGGCGCTGAAACTCCAATCTGCGTCGGTCGAGGCGGGCAGCTCGTAGTCGAACTTCGGCTCGGAGACCGGGCGCAGGCGCTTGCTCGCCACGGCTGCTCTGAGCCAGCCGCCGATATGCGTTTCGATCGCTTCGGTGTAGATGCGCTCCTTGCCGAGCTTGCGCACCAGCACCGGCATCGGCACCTTGCCGGCGCGGAAACCGGGCACCTTCGTGCGCTCGGCCAGATCGGTGCCGGCGTGCTCGACCGCGTGCTTGATGTCGGCGCTCGGCACTTCGACCGTGAGACGCACACGGTCCTGAGCGAGCTCGACGACGTTCATCTCCACGTCCCGCATTCAAGCAGAGCGGGCCCGGCCGCCGTCGGATCCCTCGGCGCGGCGAGGACGCAACTCTTCCGCCCGGCTCCTACGCGAGCAGCTCGAGGCGCTCGCCGTCTGCCAGCTCCAGGTAGCCGGCGGGGTCGACCTCGTTGGTCAGGATGCTCTCGGCGCAGCGCGAACAACGAGGGCAGAACTGTTTAGCGGCGCCGGAGCGAAGTTGCTCGAGCGCCTCCTCGACCGGGCGCTGGGCCTGATAGATGCGGGTCGTGAGCATCGAGTCGAGCGCGTCGGCGACGTGGATGATGCGGGCGCCCAGCGGAATGTCCTCGCCGGCAAGGCCGTCCGGGTAGCCGCTACCGTCCCAACGCTCGTGGTGGTGGCGAATCGCAGGCACGGCGTCGGCGAGGAAGCCGAGTCGCTCGATGATGCGGGCGCCCTCGTCGGAGTGATTGCGCATCACTCCCCACTCCTCGAGGCTCAGTCGGGCGGGCTTGAGCAGGATCGAGTCGGGGATGGCGAGCTTGCCGATGTCATGGAAGAGAGCCGCATGACCGAGCAGGTCCAGCTCCGGCTCCGAGAGCTCTAGCTCGCGGCCGATGGCCAGCGCCAGCTTCTGTACGCGACGCGAGTGGCCGGCGGTGTAGGAGTCGCGCGCGTCAACCGTGGCCGACAGGCTCTCCATCGCGGCCGTCGAGCGCTCACGCAGCAGCTGGTTGGCCTCGGCCAGGGAAACGTTCTGCTTCTTGATCAACTCGGCGGCGGTGCGCAGCCTGCGCTGGCTGCCTTGCGTGTGATTCAGGTAGGCCTCCTGGGTGCGGCGGATCAGCACCAGCGGAAGCGCAAAGACGAGCAGCGCGTAGGCGTGCATCGAGCCGTAGCCGATCACCATCGCCGCCGCAACCGCGCCGTAGACGAGGTAATGACCGGTCATCCAGGAGAAGCGGTCGCGCCAGAGCGTCCACCAGCTCTGCTCCGACTCGAGCGCCAGCGCGAGCGCCAGCAGGCCGGTGTTGAGAACGAAGTAGACGCCTGCCGCCGCCAGCGCTGCCGGTATCACCCTGATGTCGTGCGAGCCCAGCGGCAGCTTGACAACGAGATCGAAAGCGCCGACCGCTCCGAGCGTCGAGACGGTGAGAGCGCCGACGTTGAAGAGCGGCTGATGCAGCGGAGAGCGGCGAGCGCCCCAGTCGACCAGTGCCGCCACCAACGCCGCCGCAAACGCAATACGAGCGCCGAAGAGCGAAGCTCCGGCGATCGCGCCGACAGCGGTGACCGAGATCGACGAGTCGTCCGTCTCGATCGCCAGTACCTGGCCGATCGCGATCAGAGCCAGGAGCGCGCAGATGCCGGTCCAGTCGCGATTCGCGCCGAATATCGTGCCCGCGACGCCTCCGGCGACGCCGCCGATCGTGAGCACCGCGACCAACCACATCAACCGCCGCGGAAGGTCGTGGACGCTGAACCACTCGCGCGCCAGTGCTCGCCGCCGTTCCTTTCGAGGTCGAATCGCGTCCGCCGCCGGCAACGGCGTGCTGTACTCGCCGTCCTCGGGGATCACGACCGCGGCGGCCTTCGCCGGCTCGATCAGAAGCCCGAGCTCGGTCGAGGCCGCGACGACGCGGTTGCGACCCTGGAGCTTGGCTCGATAGACGGCCAGGTCGGCGTGGTGAATGAGATCGGTCTGGGTCATCCCGTCGGCGGGGAAGGAAGACACGCCGATCGACACGGTCGCCCGGATCGGCTCTGGCACCGTCTCGACCTGGAACAGTCTCTCGGCCACCTCGCGCCTGATTCGCTCGGCGATCTCGAGCGCGGCGTCGATCGACGTCTCCGGAAGCAGCACGCTGAATTCCTCTCCGCCGAAGCGCGCCGGTACGTCCTCGATGCGCAGGTGGGCTCGGAAGACCTCGGCCACGCCTCTGATCACCCCGTCACCGGCCAGGTGGCCGTAGGTGTTGTTGACCTCTCGTAGCAGATCGAGGTCGACCATCATCAGCGCCAGAGGCCGGTGCCGGCGCCGCGACCGCTCCAGCACCTCGGCGAACACGGCACCGAAGTAGCGTGCGTTATACAGGCCGGTCTTCGGATCGACCCGAACCTCGGCCTCCAGTGCGGGCACCGACAGCGACCGCTGGATCAACGTCAGCGGCACAAGCGTGAAGGGAACGAGCACCGGGTTGTAACGCCAGAAGAAGGCGACAGCGATTCCGACCGAGACGAGCACGAGGTCGGGCGAGTAGTTGATCGGAGAGAAGACTCCGAGCTCGCGGAAACTGTGACCGCGAGCCAGGTGCACGACCTCGTCGAGCAGCAGGTGATTGACGATGACGAAGACGATGCTCGCGGCGGCGGCGGCGAGCACTTCGTGCAAACGGCTGGAGATCATTCCCGCCTGGGGCAAATAGCGGTAGACGGCGCTCGCAGCCAGGATCGAGAGCATCGAGTCGCAGGTGTTGAAGATCTGGATGTACCAGGCCCGCCGCTCCTTCAGCCAGTCGGGGATGAACTGCGCGACGGCCACCAGCACGGCCAGCTCCGGTGGTAGTAGAAGCACCGCCGCGATAACGAAGACGATGTCGATCGCATAGCCCTCGTTCTTCGGCGTAACGACGACGAGCAGGTGGGCCAGCCCGGCCAAGGCGGCCAGGATGGCGAAGGTCATCCAGGGCTCGTGTTGCTTGCTATCGAGCCGCGACAAAAGCGGCGCCAGGGTCACCACGGTGCCGCTCAAGACCAAGAAGAAGTAGACGGCAGCACGCGGCGGTAACCACGCACGCTGCGCCTGTGTGTCTGCCGCCGGGCTGCGCCCGTTCATACGATTCATCGTCGTCGGCTGGCGATTAATTCTTTAGAGCCATTCCCTCCCAGGATGCCGGAGTGAGGAACGGGTCGCGGAACAGGGCCAGGTAATCGGCCTTGGTGAGCAAGTACCCGGTCTCGCTAGCGTCTGCCTGCGCCGGCCCATCGCTCTGCAAGTCGATCTGACTCTGAGCGATCGTGTTCGTATCGTCATCCGAGACCGTCGTCCACCACTTGGCTTCCCAGGAGCCGGACGTCCACCACTTGTCCTCGGTGGCGGCAGACGTCCACCACTTGGCTTCCCAGGTAGCGGTGTCCCAATTCGGATCGCTCAGGACCGCCTGTGACCACGCGTCCCCATTGAAGTACGGGATCGCGCCGCGTTTGTGGACGACGAATTGATTCAGCGCTGCGTTCGGGTCCGGCAGCCTCCTGCCGAGCAGGCTGTCCGCCCGGCCGGCATTGAGCTCTCCTAGGCCGAGTGAGCCCGGCGTCGCAGCGGGCGTCCGCTGCGAGCCCAACATCAGGCCGGCCTTGACGTCGTCGGGCGTCAGGTTGGGGTGCCGTGCGAGCAGCTGGGCGACGGCGCCCGACACGACCGGCGCCGCGAACGAGGTACCGGAAAGCTGCAGGTAGCCGGGGCTGTAAACGTTGTTCGGGAACTCGCTCAGCAGGGTCGATTTACTCGACACGGCGCCGATCATGTAGCGGCCGGAAGCGCCGATCTCGGGCTTGGCGAAGCCGTCGAGCGTGTAGCCCCAGGTCGACCAGGGAGCGGCGGTGTCGTCGGAATAGTCGAGCGTTCCCTTACTGTCGAGCGCGCCGACGGTGATTACGAAGGGATCGTTTGCGGGCGCGTAGGGAACCGCCGTCGCCTGTCCGTCAACGCCGTCGTTGCCCGCCGCCGTCACGACGACGACACCCGAGAACCAGAGCTTCTCGACGGCCTTGTCGAGCGGATCGTTGACGAAATGGCTCGGTGTGATCGCGTGCAGCGAGAAGTTGACGACCCTGATGTTGTACTTGTTGTGGTGATCGACGATCCACTGGGCTGCCGCGACCACATCGCTGGTCGTTGCCATGCCCTCGTCGTTGATCACGTCCAGCGAGATCAGCTTGGCATTCGGCGCCGCGCCGACATGGCCGCTTCCGTTACCGGCGAGAATCGAGCTGACGAAGGTTCCATGTCCGTCGCCGTCGCCGGGCGAATTGGGTGCCAGGCTGCACAGATTCACCTGCGGAATGAGCAGGCTGTTCGCCAGATCGGGGACGCTCGTGTCGACGCCGGAGTCGATCACGGCGACGGTCGGCATCCGCGACGGCGACACCGGCCCCAACTTATTCTGTCCCGACCAGAGGTGCGCATTACCGCTCAGGTAGGGCCAAAGCTGAACATTGGGGAGGTTTCCGTAGCTGGTCGCCTCGAGCGCGGCGTCGGGACTGACGGTGATCCCGTCGATCTTCGCCAGTGCCGTCACGCGCACCGCCGGCAGTGTGACGGCGACGCCGTCAACGAGCGGCAGCTCCTTGCGCAGCGTCCCGGCCCCGTAACCGTCTTTGACCGCGCTCGCCTGGTTGAAGGCGTCGATCGCGGCGCTCACGTCATCGCTGCTCAGGATGATCATCTGCTCGCTCTTTGCCGGGCTGGAGCTCGCGGCGGCGAGCAGAGTCGGGTCGATATCGCTGGTCGCGGCGGCCGCATTGCCTATCCAGGCAAGCGCCACCAGGCAGATGGCGAGCAGGCCAACCGTCTTCGCGAGACGGTGGCGCAACGAGAGTGTGGCAGGGGCTGTGCCTCTATAAACACCGTCGGCGAACACGGTCAACTCCTCTTTAAGAACTCCTATAACGAGGGCATGGTCTGGGGGACTTCCTCGCTACGACTACTGCCTCGAAGGTACACCTCCGAAAACGTTCCCATGCTCACCCGTACGAGTGAGAATCGCGCCTGCTAGGGGGAAATCAGGGCGCATGTACCGCTTTAGGGGGTTTAGTCGGCGAACAGGCCTCTCGCTCGCGAGCGACAGTGCGCGGCGTGAACGGCCGCCGAGCCGCGAGGAGCGCGCTTGCTCTCCTCCTCGGCCGACGGCTCCGGGACGCCGGCCGCGCCCTGCACGAGGCCGGAGAACCTGCCGTACGCAGAGCATCGCTTCTTCGCTTGCTCGGGGCGCCGCTGGCGGTGCGAGCCCGCAGGGGACAGCACGACCTGATAAGCCGGCCGCCGCGACCGACATGGCGGGCGCGGCTTACCAACCGCCATCCCCTGGCCCTCTGCACTTCTCACCGCCGAAAGTCATCATGCCTCCAAAAGGGAGGCGGACTTTCGGCGGGAAAGCGGCCCCGGCAGGAATCGAACCTGCGCACACGGATTCGAAGTCCGTCGCTCTATCCACTGAGCTACGGGGCCCGAGCAGGAGTATGCCCGAGCGAGCGCCTATGCCTCCCTTTCGACCATCGTTCGGCGCCTGAAAACACGGGGGCTACCTGCACGAGAGTGTGGTGTTTCCCGTACAGATGTGAGCACTTCTATCGCCGATAATCCGGCAAGCCATTCGATCTCAGGAGGAGTCATGGAAGTGTCCGCCCGTCCCGTTTATCCCGCGCGCCTGGAGGCCGAGCTCGCACCTAACCTCAACCGCTGGCTCTGGCTCGTCAAGTGGTTTCTTCTTATCCCGCACTACATCGTGCTCGTGCTCCTCTGGATCGCCTTCATCGTGATGAGCGTTTTCGCCTTCTTCGCGATCCTCTTCACAGGGCGTTACCCACGCGGAATCTTCGACTTCAACGTCGGAGTACTGCGCTGGAGTTGGCGCGTCGGCTACTACGGCTACTCGGCGCTCGGCACCGACGAATATCCGCCCTTCACGCTCGCGCCCGTGCCCGATTACCCGGCCACGTTGGAGATCGACTATCCGGAGCGCCTCTCGCGCGGCTTGGTACTGGTCAAGTGGTGGCTACTGGCGATTCCCCAGTACTTGATACTCGCCTTTTTCCAGGGTGGTGCCGGAATGCGCGTCGGCGGCGGCCTGATCGGCCTGTTCGTAGCGATCGCAGCGATTGTCCTCCTGTTCAAGGACCGCTACCCGCGCGGGATCTACGACTTCGTGCTGGGCATGAACCGCTGGGTCGTGCGCGTCATCGCCTACGCGGCGCTGATGCGCGACGAGTATCCGCCCTTCCGCCTCGACCTGGGCGCGAAGGAGCCGGCAACGGAGGAAACCGCCTAGACAGCAAGTGTCCGCAGGCGGTAGGAGTTGTTGGAGGATGCGACCAGCCAGGCCCTGGGTCTATCCTTCCAGGGCCGCGGGCGTGGCGGAACTGGTAGACGCGACGGGTTTAGGTCCCGTTGGGCCAAGTGCCTGTGGAGGTTCGAGTCCTCTCGCCCGCACTTCTCCGGGAAAAGTCGGCCGGCTAAGCCGGCTATGACTTTTCCCGGTATTGACTTGTTGAACGAGTCACGCGCCTTTGGCGCTTGTGGCTCGTCTGCTCCTAGTCGCGCGCTCGGCTGAGCCGTGCGTGTAAGCGGTGCTCGCCCCGCGGAAGGATTCGGAGGATGGCGTTTGCTGGGCCGCAGCCGCGCATGTCAGCTGCGGCGGCACCCGCGAAGCGACGAAACAGTCGCCGATAATTATCTCCAACGAAAGTCGTCACGCCCCGAAGGGGCGGGCTTTTGTTGGATACGTTGCACGCTCCGGCCGCGGCGGAAGGGGGAGCAACCACCGCGACCAGAGCGAGAGCGCACCGATTCTAGGCCGCCCGAGGGGTCGTGCGATTGCACGCACCGAAATGCCGTCTTCCGGCGTAGAGACCGCCGGGAAGCCGCTCGGGCTGGCCGAGGCAGGCTCGTGGGGAGTTGGCGCTACGACGGGATGGCGACGGCATTTCGATTGGGGATGGACGGCAGAGCCGGTGCACGTCGAACCATTGCTTACATTTGTCAAAAAGTAATCACCCGCACGGGTACTTCACCGGCCATTCGAGTGCATTTCGGTGGACGATCGTCTCAAGCCACGGATTCTCATGCGGCTCGGATTCGATACGAAATTGTTGCGATCGGGCGCAATCTGGTCGGCGAGGCGGCGCTAGATTCGAATCACCCCGCGGGCGGGTGGCTCGGTGGCGGGCGAAGAGAGATGTGCCCCCTCCCCCGACCCACCACCCAGCTGAGCGCGCCTGGAGGGATTCGAACCCCCGACCCGCGGCTTAGAAGGCCGCCGCTCTTCCGCTGAGCTACAGGCGCGTACTCGAAGCGTAACGCCTCAACGACGGCGGAACACACTCACGCGGAGAAGCAGTACACCGGATATCGCCTCTCGCTTGCTCGGGGCGTCGCTGGCGGCGCCTGAAGGCCGGGCTCCCCGGCCGTATGGCGCCGCCTGACGAGCAAGCGAGAGGGGTGACCGGTGGGATTCGAACCCACGACCACCGGGACCACAACCCGGGGCTCTACCAACTGAGCTACGGCCACCGCGCGCCGGACAGTGTAGTACGCCCAGGCCGACTCCTGGCGCAAAGGCCGGATTGTCGGCGCCTATCCGACCAGTGCTAGCGGCGGACGCCGAAGTCGGCCGTCATGATCGTCGCGGCCTGGTCTTGGAAATCACCAGGCGCGTCCGGCGAGTACACGGCAGAAAGGCCAATCTCGCGCCACTGCGTGCTGAGCAGGTTGGCGCGGTGAGGAGCGCTGTTCATCCAAATCTTCACGGCCTGCTTGGCGGTCATGTCCGGCGAGGCCCAAACGAGGTTCTCTCCGACCGACCAGTAGCTGTGTCCGCTGGCCGAGTAGAAAGCCTTGATCCGCTGCCAGAAGAGCGATCCGTCGGACGACTCGTGGGCGAAGTATCCACCGGTCGCCATCGAACGAGAGTGACTCGCAGCCGCCCTGGTGAGAGCGGATGATCGCGCCAGCGCCTTCAGGCCGTGTTGGGCGCGAACACGGTTCACTTCGCGCACTACCTGGTAGTTCAGCGACGTGACGGATGTCACTCGGGCTCGGGACGAAGCGGAATTCGCTACCGGAACGGCGAGCAGACAAAGCAAAACCGCGCCGGCGGCGCAGGTAGCAACTCGTCCCTGTCTCCGGAACACCACGAACGCAGGATCGTCGTCGCGGCGTCACTTTCTTATCCTCCAAACGGGGAAAAGATCGCTCAAAAAGGGGGTTCTCTTAGGAATGGGCCCGCTGTTTATCAGCCGTCAGGGCCTACCGGCACGGGCTCGGGCTTACTTTACGGCCGGCCGCTCCGGCATCGGCGCCCCGTTTGTTCAGGATATCCCTGAGGACGATCTGGATCGCGCCGGCGACGGGTATCGCGGCCAGGGCTCCGACGATCCCTCCCAGCTTCGCCCCGATCAACACAGCGATCAGAACGGCGAGCGGCGAGAGTTGCACGGTCTTGCCGTAGATCACGGGCTGCAGCAGCTGGTTCTCGATCTGCTGGTAGACGACGAGGTACACGAGCACGATCACGCCCGGCCAGACGCCTACGGTGAACGCGATTCCTGTGGCGATGACTGCGGCAACGGTCGCGCCCGCGAGCGGGATCAAATCGATGAGCACGACCTGCAGCGCAAGCGCGAAGACCAGCACGAGCGCGATCGAGCGAGGGCGTATGTGAATCACTCGCTCCGCGGGCACCGTGCGGAGAAGCATCACGTTCGAGTCGGACGAGGCGCGCCGTGAATGGAGCCGGGAGCGGCCGCGCTACGCCACGGGCGCTAGGCTACGCCTGCGCGCGGGTGTAGCTCAAGGGTAGAGCTCCAGCCTTCCAAGCTGGCTATACGGGTTCGATTCCCGTCACCCGCTTTCACCGCTGAAAGTCCGCCGGTAGAAGCGGCGAAAACTTTCGGCCGTAAGAGACAATGGCGACCGGAGGATGGCGTTTGTGAGTCGTGCCCGCCATGTCGGTCGCGGCGGTCTCCTGCTCGAGTCGCACTGCCAGCGGCGCCCCGAGAGCGCGGCAGGCGATTGGTTTCTTGGAAAGGTCTCGGCCGGTTCAGAAGAGCCGGAACGGGCTAATCAGGTGCGCGTCGGCGGCCTCTTCCCAGGCCACCTCGCCACCGGGCTCGACCTCGCCGTGCAGTCGGCCGGCGAGCTTCTCGGCATCGTCGTGGCTGGCGGTGCCGACGATCAGATAGCGCCAGCGGCGGATCGGGCGAAAGCCCTCGCCTTCGAGACGCTCGGCCAACGCGATCGCCTCTTGATGAGACTTGCAGCCGACCCGCACCTCCCATGGAGCTCCGCCATGCTCGGCCGTCTCTTCCTCCCAGGTCTCGTCCTTCGGCTCGTTGTCCCAGCGCTGTTCCTTCTCGAGCCAGTGCTCGACGGGACTGATCGTGGCCTCGAGCCCGCGCTCGCGGAGCTCCGCCTCGATCACAGCGTGTGCGTGCTCGGCCTGCTTCTTCGTCGCGGCGTAGACGAATAGCTCGTTGTCGTCGCGAGAGACCGCCAGATGCTCGCCGCTGAGCGCCTTCGCAAGCTCGCGCGCCTCGTCACCTAGACCACCCCTGAGGCGCTCGAAGAAGTCGGCGCCCTGATCGCCGTCCTGCTCCAGCTCGATCTGAATTCGCCAGTCTTCGCTCGACATCGAGTGCAGGATAACCAGAACCAGAGCAGTTGCGCTGTGAGGCGTTTCCCGATCAACACGGCACGCGCAGTATCCCGGACGAGCGGGAGTGAGAAACCAGGACGCTCGTCGTCGGCGGTCGAGGAGCTGTACACCGAGACTCGCCATCTCGCTTGCTTGGAGCCGCCAGACGAGGCGCACAACAACGATTAGAGCCATCTCGCTTGCTCGGGGCGCCGCTGGCGGTGCGAGCCCGGAGAGCAGAGTGTTTCCACACGGGCTCGTAGAGGATCGTGCCGCCAGCGGCGTCAGGCGGCACCGGGAGGCCGGGCTCCCCGGCCGTATGGAGCCGCCGGCCGAGCAAGCGAGATCGGGACGCCCGGATTCGAACCGGGGGCCTCCTGCTCCCAAAGCAGGCGCGCTACCAGGCTGCGCCACGTCCCGTCGTCGGAAGTGTACGCCGCCACTCCTCGGGCCTCCTGCCCGGACGATCTCCAGACTTCTTTACTCGTGTACCAGCGAGCGCAGCTCGGCCAGCTTCTCGCCGCGCAGTAGATCGAGCCCGTCGCGCCTGATCCGCTCCAGCAGGCTTTCGATCAGCGGCGCCAGCTCGAGCGGGTTGAAGGGCTTGGTGACGTACTCGATCCCACCGATATCCAGTCCGCGGGCGCGGTCGCGCACCTCGGCGCGGGCGGTCAAGAAGATGATCGGTATCTTCTTGGTGAGCTCGTCTCCAACGAGTTGTTGCGCCACTCCCCAGCCGTCGAGGCGAGGCATCATCACGTCAAGAAGAATTACGTCGGGCAGCTCGCGGCGCGCCGACTCGACCCCTCTCTGTCCATCTGAAGCCTCTATGACCTCCATGCCCTCGGCCTCGAGATTGACACGGCAAAGCAGCCTGATCGGCGCCTCGTCATCGACTATTAAGACCTTGGTCATTTAGGTACTCGTCTCCTATACCCGGACTCGGCGTAGCTCACTCCTCCGCCGCCGTCTCGCTCTCCAGGGGGAGCTCGAGCGTGAAGGTGGAACCTTCCCCCTCGACCGAGTCCACCCAGATGCGGCCGCCCATCGCAGTCACCAACCCGCGTGAGATGAAAAGTCCCAGTCCGGTTCCGCCGCTCAACACCGAGGACGAGCCGCGATAGAACTTGCGGAAGATGCGTTCGCGCTCCTCCTCGGGGATACCTACCCCCTGATCGCTCACGCGCAGTTCGATCGAGCCGGAGCGCTTCTGCCCGACGACGCTCACCGCGCCGCCGTCCGGCGAGAACTTGACCGCGTTGTCGACCAAGTTGACCAGCACCCGGCGTAACTTCTCGCCGTCGGCCTCGGCACTGAGAGGCTCGTCCGAGAGGTCGACCACGAAGCTGTGCCCGTTCGCCTGAGCGCCGGCAAGCTCGGTGCGCAAACTCTCCACGACCTCGCGCGCGACGTTGCCGACGTCGATCGTCGCCAGCTCCACCTGAAGATCGCCCGAGTCGAGCTCGGCGACATCGAGCAAGGCGTCCACTATCCCCGTCAGGCGATCCGACTCCGAGGCGATGTAGGCGAGAAACGTCTGCCGCTGGACCTCGTCGAAGAGCTCGCCGCGGCGCAGGAGTGTCTCGGCGAAGCCGTAGATGGAGGTCAGCGGCGCACGTAACTCGTGTGAGATCGAGGAGACGAAGTCGGACTTGGCCTGCTCGACGAAACGGTCGGCCGAGATATCGCGGAGCGTGTAGATCTTGCCGACAATCTGCCCTGTCGGATCTCGCATCACCGCCTCGGCCACCTGCAGCCACAGCTCCTGCGAACCGCGCTTGATCGAGATCGAGCGCTCCTCGGGCCCCTCCGGCGCGTCCATCTCCTGGCGAAGCACCTCCGTCAAGGGACGCCCCAGCGCCTCGCTCGAGTCGATACCGGTGATTCGCTCGGCCGCGGCATTCCAGAGCACGATCTGGCCCGCGCGATCAATCGCGACGATGCCGTCGGCGACGCTGGAGAGAATGGCCAGGCTCTGCTCTCGCTCGAACGACACGCGCAGGTAAAGCGCGGCGTTGGCCAGCGCGGCAGCACTGTTGGCCGCCAGCGTGACGAGAGCCTCGATCTCTTTCAGGCGCCAGGCGCGAGCGTGGCGCGAGTAGACGATGAGCACGCCGCTCAGAGCATCGTCGGGGCCGACGACCGGGACTCCGACCAGGGCCTTGAAACCGTGGCCGACGACCTGATCGAGCGGACCCAGTGGGCCCTCGTCGCGAGCCAGGTCTTCGATCACAAGCGGCTCGCGAGAATGAACCAGATCGCCCGCCAGTGAGACGGCCGTCGCGAAGCGTCGCCCGGCCATCTCCTCCAGCCCGTCGCCCTCGGACACGCGGACGACAAGCTCGTTCGCGTCGAGCTCGAGCATCAGAGCGGCATCGCCTTCGAGCAGCGCGATCGCCTGGCGAACTGCCGTCGCCATCACCTGCTTCGAGCTCGCGGGACCGATCAACTCCGTCCGGCCACCCGCCAGCCTCTGCGCCAGTACCGAGTCCAGCTCCAGCTCGTTAGTCATTGCCTCGGTCGCCGTAAGAAGAGCCTTTTGCTCTTCGAGCCGGCGCTTGTTCTCCTCGATCAAGCCCGCCGTGTGAAGCGCAATCCCAAGCTCACGCGCTATGGCCTCGATGAAGGCGATGTCGTCGCTGGACCAGCGCCTGAGCTCCGACGTGTGCGCAGCGAGAGCTCCGACCACCGAGTCGAAGAGGATGATCGGCGCCGACAGAACGGCCCGGCTCCCCAGCTCGAGCAACGCCGTGCGCCCGCCGAGGGTATCGTCGGCGAGCCTCGGGTCGTTCTCCACATCGGCGACGGCGGCCGTCTTCCGTTCGCGCAGGGCGAGATTCGAGACCGAGAGAAACGGAGTCTCACTTGCCGAGACGGGCTTGATTCCCTCTCGGCTCCATTCGGCCCGGAGCGGCGCCGCGCTGTCGGGCTCGCCGAGGCGTATGAAGCAGCGTTCGACAGCAAGGGCTTTCGCCGTCTCGGCAAGCGCGGCATGGAGCAGGCGATCGACATCCGGCTCCGCGCGAACGTGACGCGAAATCTCGGCGACCAGACGCTCGCGCTCGAGCCCGCGCTCGAGCGCGCTAACCGAATCCATCCGTTGAATGGCGAGCGCTCCCTCGGCGGCAAGCATCTTCATCAGTGAGAGCTGGCCGGTGTCGAAGGAGCGAAACTCTCCGGTCGAGCCGGCCGTCAACACGCCAACGATTCCCCGCTCGCCTTCGAGCGGTAGGAAGACCATGCTCTTCAGGCCCGCTCTCGCCGTGATCGCTGCGTTGATCTCGGGCGACTCGGGCGCGTTACCGACCACAAACAGGTCGCGAGTCTCCACGGCATGTCGAACACCAGATGCCTCGCGCTCGAGATCGAGATTGACGGACGGGAACCAGCTCACATCGGCGCTTCCGGCTCTGCCGAGTAATCCCCTCCCCTCGCTGCCGTCGGCATCGACGAGCACGAGGCCCGAGAAATCGAATCCGACCAGATCGTTGAGCGTGTCCAAGACGATACGGGCGGCAGTTTCTCTGTCGCGCGCCGTCGCGAGAGCGGCGGAGAGCTCGGCGACCGCTGCCAGCCGGTGCTCTCCGGCGGCCTGCTCGCGCGAGCGCCGCCGCCCGCGCAGTGCGAACAGATCAAACAAGAGATGCAACGCGAGCACTACGCCGAGCAAAAGCGCCAGCGCCGCTACGACATTGCGGAAGACCGCGAAGTCCGACACGCCCGCGAGCTGGATCAACCGGGTGAAATCCGTGACAGCCACAGGAAAGCTGATGATACGCCCTGCCCTCGTCCTCACAGCCCGGGGCGAGTCGCCGAGGCTACGATGACTGAATGGTTAAACGGTTGCTCTTGGCCTCGCCGCGTGGATACTGCGCCGGGGTGGAGCGCGCTGTCGAGACGGTCGCGCGCGCGCTCGATCTCGATGGCACGGTGTACGTGCGTAAGGAGATCGTCCACAATCGCCACGTTGTCGACGATCTGCGCGAGCACGGCGCCGTTTTCGTGCAGGAGGCGCAGGAGGCACCGCGCGGAGCGACGCTGGTGCTGTCGGCCCACGGCGTCGCGCCGGAGGTGTACCAGCACGGCGCCGAGCTCGAGCAGCGAGTGATCGACGCCACCTGCCCGCTCGTGACCAAGGTGCACGTGCAGGCCCGCCGCTTCGCCGCCGACTGCTTCGAGATCATCTTGATCGGTCACGCCGGGCACGAGGAAGTGATCGGGACGATGGGAGAGGCGCCCGAGGCGATCACGCTGGTCGAGTCGGTGGACGATGCCGAGGCGCTCACCTTCCCCTACGGCACGAAGCTGGC
The DNA here is from genome assembly GCA_003162055.1 of Actinomycetota bacterium. Lineage (GTDB taxonomy): Bacteria > Actinomycetota > Thermoleophilia > Gaiellales > Gaiellaceae > Fen-549. The sequence goes on from PMNA01000004.1 coordinate 76,753, forward strand.
CTACGTGACGCAGACGACGCTCTCGGTCGAGGAGACGGCCGAGATCATCGCCGTGCTGCGCCGCCGCTACCCCTATATCCGCTCGCCCAAGCGTGAAGACATCTGTTACGCAACCTCCAACCGGCAGCGGGCCGTGAAGGAGATGCTGCCGCAGATCCAGCTCCTGCTGGTGATCGGCTCCAAGAACAGCTCCAACTCGAACCGGCTGGTGGACGTGGCCCGGGCCGGCGGCATCGATGCGCACCTGATCGAGGACGCCGCCGCGATCGAGGAGAGCTGGCTCGAACAGGTCGAGACCGTCGGCATCACCTCGGGCGCCTCGGCGCCCGAGCGGCTGGTCGAGGGAGTGTGCGACTGGTTCCGCGAGCGCGGCGTCGACGAGATCGAGCAGGCGCGCATCGTCGAAGAGCACGTGGAGTTCAGGCTGCCGGTCGAGTTGCGCCGGGAATTGAGAGCTAGAGACGAGAGATGAAGCCCACTCCGGACGAGATCCTCGCCTACATCGACTCCCACTCCACACCCAGCTCCGAGCAGCTCGACGAGTTGGTGAGAGAGACGGAGCGCAGCCTCGGTTCGCCGAACATGCTCTCCGGGCCGGTGGTCGGGCGCCTGCTCGAGTTTCTCATCTTCGCTCTCGAGGCTCGCTCGGTGCTCGAGATCGGCACCTTCTCGGGCTACTCGGCGCTGGCCATGGCCGAGGGGCTTCCGTCCGACGGGCGCATCGTCACGCTCGAGATCGACGAGACCCACGCCGAGCTGGCGCGGCGCGCAATCGCTGAGAGCCCGCACGCGAAGAAGATCGAGATCGTGCTCGGCCCCGCGTTGAAGTCGATCGAGCGCCTTCCCGGCCCGTTCGATTTCGTCTTCATCGACGCCGACAAGGACCAGTACCTCGACTACTACGAGGCGGTGCTGCCGAAGCTCGCTCCGCGCGGCCTGATCGCGGCAGACAACACGCTCCGAAGCGGGCGCGTCCTCGATGAGAACGACAAACACCCCGCAAACGAAGGAATCCGCGCCTTCAACGAGCGGGCGCGAAACGATCCGCGCGTGCGTTGCGTGATCCTGAGCGTGCGCGACGGAGTGACGTTGATTCGCCGCGCCTAGGCGCGAGCGTAGCCGCTACCGCTCGACGCGCTCGAGCGTGGCCTCGTTAAGCGAGGAGTCGAAGCCGATCTCCAGTGCGAGAGTCTCGGACTTGATCTGATCGGCGTAGTCGTCCAGGTCGCGCTCCGACTCGGGCAGCGTGAGCTTGATCCGGTCGGTCAGCGCCAGGCCCTGCTCCTTGCGCAGGCCGTTGATCTGGTGGATCAGGTCGAGCACGCGGCCCGCGCGCAGAAGCTCCTCGTCGAGCTTGGTCGAGACGGCGACAGTGATGCCGCCCTCCTCGGCCAGCGACCAGCCGGCGCTGGCGGTTTTCTCGACCAGTACTTCGTCCGGCTCCAGCTCGTGCCCGAGCACGCGGAAGCGACCACCCTCGAGCTGCTCGAACTCGCCGCGCGCGAGCGCCGCACGAACCGCGGGCAGGTCCTTGCCGAGCTTGGGGCCGAGCGAGCGCAGCTCGGGCTTGACCTTGAGCTCGACCGCCTCGACCTCGGCGAATACGACCTCGTTGGCGCGCAGCTCGTCGGCGATCTCCCCGGCGTGCCCTTCCGCACGCGGAGCTCCCTGGACGACGATCCGGCCCACGGGCTGGCGCAGCTTCAGATCGGCTTGCGAGCGCGCCGAGCGGGCCAGCTCGACCACCTGGCGCAGCTCGGAGATCTCTTCCAACAGCTCGCGGTCGGCGGCGGGCGCCTCGGGCCAGCCGGCCAGGAAGACCGAGTCGGGCGCCCCGGCGCAGGGCTCCGCGACGAGTGTTTTCCAGAGGTGGTCAGCGAGGAAGGGAAGCACTGGCGAGATGACCCGAATGCCCTGGACAAGTGCGAACCAGAGCGTGCGGAAAGCGGCCTCGTCGAGCGAGTAGAAGCGCCGCCGCGAGCGACGGATGTACCAGTTCGAGAGGTCGTCCACGAAGCTCTCGAAGGAGCGGATGACGCCGACCGTGAGCGACGCTTCCAGAGCCTCGGTCGCCTCGGCGACCAGCGCGTGAGTGCGCTCGACGAGCCAGTAGTCGAGCGGCTTGAGCTCGATCCCCTGCGGCCCCGCCGCGAGGTCATCGAAGCTCGGGCGGAAGCCCTCGATGTTGGCGTAGGTGACGAAAAAAGAAGTCGAGTTCCAGAGAGTCAGCAGCTTGCGCTTGACCTCCTCGGCCGGGCCGAAGCCGAAGCGGATGTTCTGGGTCGGCGGCTGCTGGCAGTAGAGCCAACGCATCACGTCGGCGCCCATCCGCTCGAACGCCTCGTCGGCGTCGATCGCGTTGCCGCGCGAGCCGTGCATCTCGTCGCCGTTCTCGTCCAGCAGCTTCTCGTAGGAGAGCACCTCTCGATAGGGCGCGCGCCCATCGAGGGCCACGGCCATGAACAGCAACGAGTAGAACCAGAGCCTGATCTGCTCGCGCATCTCGCAGACCCAGTCGGCCGGGAACCATTTCTGCCAGTAGTCGTCGTCGGGCAGGTCGGCGCTCGAGAGCCCCTTCGAGGCCCCGGTCGCGTAGCCGTGCTCGACCCACTCGGGGTTCTGCCAGCCCAGCGTCGAGAAGGGAACGATGCCGGCATCCAGCCAGACGTCGCCGACCTCGCTGACGCGCTTCACGTGCTCGTTGCCGCAGGCCGGGCAGCGAATCGAGACGGCGTCGATCCAGGGCCGGTGCAGCTCCTCCAGCCCCTCGATTCCCTCTGTCGCCAGCTGGGCCAGCTCGGCCTTCGAGCCAACTACCGTCAGATGGCCGCACTCGCAGGGGAAGAAGGGCAGCGGCAGCCCGTAGTAGCGACGCCGCGAGATGTTCCAGTCGTCCATGTTGCGCAGCCAGTCGTCCATGCGCTTGCTGAAGTAATCGGGCGTCCACTTGACTGTCGCATTCGCGTCGAGCAGCTTCTGCCGGATCTCCTCGACACCGATGAACCAGTCGTCGGTGATGCGGAAGACAAGCGGCGTCTCGCAGCGCCAGCAGTGCGGGTAGCGGTGGTGGATCTCGCCGGCCTGGATCAGCACGCCGCGCTTACCCAGGTCGGCGATGATCTCGTCTGCCGCCTCGTGCGCGCCCTTGCCGGTCAGCCAGCCGTACCCGGGCAGGATCCTGCCGTCCTCGTCGATCGGCGCCAGCACGGGCAGCCCCTCGCGCTTGCCCAGCTCGAAGTCCTCGCCGCCGCAGCCGGGCGCGATGTGGACGATGCCGGTGCCCTCCTCCATCGAGACCTCGTCCCAGGCGACGACGCGGTACTCGACCTCGCTCGCGGCGGGAAGGTCGGCGAAGGGCCCCGTGTAGCGCCAGCCGACCAGCTTCTCTCCCGGCAGCTCGTCCACGACCTTGCCCGTCACGGGAACCTGCTCCAGTAGCGGCCCCGCCAGCCAGAGCGACTCCCCGTCGGTCTGCACCTTGACGTAGGCAGCTTCGGGATCGACCGCCGCCGCCACGTTGGCCGGCAACGTCCAGGGCGTCGTCGTCCAGACCGCCAGCGCCTCGCCCGGGCGCTCGAGCAGAGGGAACCGCACGTAGAGCGAAGGATCGATCTTGTCGCGGTAGGCGTCGCCGGTGGTCAGCTCGTGCGCCGAGATGGAGGTTCCGCAGCGCGGGCACCACTCGGTGGCGCGGTGGCCGAGATAGAGCCAACCGCGATCGTGCAACGTCTTCAAGAAGCGCCAGATGTACTCGATGTTGGTGTCGGAGAAGGTGAAATAGTCGGCGCCCCAGTCGAGCCATTGACCGAGGCGCTTCGACTGGCGCGTGATCTCACCGGTCGACCAGATCACCTTGTCGCGGCAGTGGCGGGCGAAGGCCTCCAGCCCGTACTCCTCGATCTCGCGCTTGGAGTTGAGACCGAGCTCCTGCTCCACTCCGACCTCGATCCAGAGACCCTGGCAGTCGTAGCCGTTCTGGTAGCGCTGGTCGTAGCCCTGGAGCGCGCGGAAGCGGACGAAGACATCCTTGAGCGTGCGCCCCCACATGTGATGGACGCCCATCTTCTTGTTGGCCGTGATCGGACCGTCGATGAAGCTCCAGCGCTTGCCGCCCTGGTTTTTTTCGCGCAGGCGCTCGAAGGACTGCTCGCTCTCCCAGCGCGCAAGGACCTCCAGCTCGAGAGCGCTATGGTCGGGCTTGGCCGGTAGGGGTGCGAAAATGCTTTCCATGCCGGCGAAATTCTAGGGCACGCGGTAGGTCGGGATGAATCCCGTAGGCTTCAGCGTTCTAATACCGGTACGGGAAAAGCGATTCGAGGAAAGGGTGAGCGGGGTGGCAGACGCCGTTACGGAGGCAACGTTCGAGCAGGAAGTCCTGAAGAGCGACAAGCCGGTGATCGTGGACTTCTGGGCCGAGTGGTGCGGCCCCTGTCATGCCGTGGCGCCGGTTCTCGATCGAATCGTCGAGGAGCACGCAGGCGCCGTGAAGCTGGTGAAGGTCAACATCGACGAGGAGATGGCCCTCGCGCAGAAGTTCAGCATCGCCTCGATTCCGACGATCATGCTTTTCCGCGACGGCAAGGCTGAGAGCACCGCGGTGGGCGCCCACCCCAAGGGCTCGCTGGAGAAGATGCTCGGCCTCAGCGAGGGGTAGTCGGCGTCGGACGAGCCACTAGCGACGCTCGCGCCAGCGCCGAACCAGTTTCGTGACGCTGGGAAAACCAATCTCATCCTCGCCGGGTAGCTCGTCTGCGGCGAACCAGCGAATCTCCGAGATGTCGTCGGCCGCCATGGGCTCCCCGCCGACAATGCGCGTGATCCAGTTCAGGCTGAGTACGAACTTCGCCTCGGCGTCGTCGCCGTACAGATCGATCAGCGCGCCGAAGAATTCGCCGGGCTCGATCTCGAGCCCGGTCTCCTCGCGCAGCTCGCGCCGGAGGCCGTCGAGCGGCGCCTCTCCCTCCTCGAGAAAGCCGCCGGGCGTGTCCCACTTGCCCTTCCTCGGCTCGATCGCGCGGCGGACGAGCATCAGGCGACCGAGTTCGTCCTCGCAGAGCGCGCCGACCGTCGGCGCCGAGTTGGCGTAGTAGCGTGAGCCGCAACCAGGGCAGCTGGCGCTCGTGGGCTCGGCGATCAGCTCCGCGCCGCAACGCGGGCAGAGACGCCATCCGTGTAGCTCGGGCATACACCAGAGGATAATCCCCCAGGTGTCAGACACCGTTCAGATCGGGGAGGATTTGTCCAGGGCCATCCGCAACAAAGCAGGAACAAGCTTTCCCTCGCGCCTCGATCGCCGGTAGCGCGGAGAGCAGGTCAGGACGCGCTCGAAGCGGCAATCGGCACAAGCCGCCTCCGCATCATCGTGAACAGCGTGCCGATCACGATCATCTCCGTCTTGCCCCAGAACTGGCCCCAGAAGAAGCCCAGGCTGCCGAAGGCGATGACCAGGAAGAGGAGGGAGTCGATGGCGTTCCCAATCGTCCCCGAGAGGGCGACGCCGAGGCTCAGGTTCCGGTTTCGGATCGGCGTGAAGACGACGGCCTCGACGGTCTCCGAGACGGTAAACGCAACCACGCTGGCGATCGCGATCTTTTCCAGCGACGTCCAGCCGGCGAGATCGCCGACACCCCAGGAGATCAGGCCGGCGACGTAGACGAGCGGCATCGTCCAGTAGAGGCCGCGGAGCTGTTGAATCCAGTCGCGTAGCACCAGTACGGCGCCGATGCAGAAGACTCCCGCCGGCGCCATATAGGGCGTGAGCGGCACATGGACAACGTAGGCGCTGGCCAGCCAGTTGGCCAGGATGACCAGCCCCAGATAGCAAGCTGCGAGCGGAAGAAAGAGCTTCATCTTGTGGTAGGTCGGTTTGGTATTCAAGCCGCCGCGCAGCCTAGCTGACATCCGTTTGAGATTGCCGCGCGAGCGAAAGACCGACAACGGCCTACGGCTTCGACGCCTTGAGCGAGAAGAGGAAGGGCACGTTGTCGTGGCCGGGGACGCGCCACCACCCGTCCTCGCCCTTGACCATCGACGGCAGCCACTGGAACGTGCTGAACGGAAGCTCGTGCAGGAACGCGACGCGCAGTCCGCTGTCCGCGAGAGCGTTGACTACATCCGCGAGCGAGTGCCGCCACTGGTACGAGGTCTTGTGCTCGACAACCGCGCTCGGATCGGCATACGAGCCGTCACGTGTCTCCTCGATAGGGCCGACGTCGAAGTAGGGCTCGCTCACGACAAGCCCTTCGTCCCGGTCGTCAAGCATGCCGCCGACGGGGTGCAGCTCGACGATGTAGAAGAAGCCGCCGGGCGAGAGGAAGTGGCTGATGACCTTGCCCCACGCCGCGAGGTCGGAAAGCCAGCAGAGGACGCCGTAGGAGGTGAAGACGATGTCGAACGCGCCTTCGAGCTTCCCGGGCAGGTCGTAAACGTCTGAGCAGACGAACTTCGCTCCGGTGCCGAGGTCTTCATCGAGCCTGCGTGCAAGGCTGATCGCCTCCGCCGAGAAATCGACTCCCACGGCGGCCGCGCCCTGTCTTGCCCACGAGATCGTGTCCATGCCGAAGTGGCACTGAAGATGGAGGAGGCGCTTGCCACGCACGTCGCCTACCTCTTCGATCTCGATCGGTTGCAGCGTCGAGCGACCCGCCCGAAACGCGTCCAGGTCGTAGGTATCCCGCGCACGCGTGTGCACGCCGACGAGCTCGTCCCAGCGCGCGAGGTTCGTCTGCCTGTACCCATCCATCGGTCGACGAGACTATCGCACTCCTCCCCAAGCGACTATCTCTCTCACAGGGGCGCAACCCGCTGGGAGCAAGGGCGTCGTTAAGAGAGTGGCGCGCGAGCGAGACGCCGCATCCCGCTCGCGCGCTCGAAGACAAGAAGGCTCCCGGGCCCTTGGGCGCGACTTTCGTTACGCGTCCGTTTCCTCCCCGGGCCGAGTGCCCGATCTTGCCAACCAATGTTTATGACGCAACCGTGTTTAGAAGGTTGGGCGGATCGCTGGCCGTGTGGCCGGCCGCACCAGCGCCTTCCAAAGGCCGCCGCGACCGGCATAACGGGCGCGGCTCAGAAAACGCTATCCCAGCGCGAGACCAACGCGACGTCGTCGCGTTAGCTCACTCCCTTCCTCCGTCGAAAGTCCTCATGCACTCCAAAGGAGAGCGGACTTTCGGCGGTCCCTACATGCCCATTGAGTGGTAGCCGGAGTCGACGTAGAGGATCGTGCCCGTGATGTTGCGCGCGTCGTCGGAGAGCAGGAAGGCGCTGGCGGACGCGACATCGGCGGCATCGATCGGGCGGCGCAGCGGCGCGCGCTCGGCGACGATCGACTCCATGGTCGGGAAGCCGGGGATGGAGCGGGCGGCCAGGGTCCGCACCGGGCCGGCGGAGACCGCGTTGACGCGGACGCCCTCGCTGCCGAGATCCCAGGCCAGATAGCGCATCGATGCCTCGAGAGTCGCCTTTGCCACTCCCATGATGTTGTAATGCGGAACGGCCCGCTCGCCACCGAGATAGGTCATGGTCACGATCGAGCCGCCCGTCTCGACGAGGTGAGGCTCGGCGGCGCGGGCGATCGCCACCAGCGAGTAGGCGCTGACGTCGAGCGCCATCCAGAAGCGTTCGCTCGGCGTGTCGATGAAGCGGCCCTCCATGTCCTCGGCGGCGGCGAAGGCTACCGAGTGCACGACGAAGTCGAGCCCGCCCAGCGCTTGGGCGGCCTCGGATACCGCGCGAGTACAGTCAGCCTCCTCGCGCACGTCGCAGGGCGTGATCAGCGGGCTGGCGACCGACTCGGCCAGCTCGCGCACGTTCGCCTCGATCCGCTCACCCTGAAAGGTGAAGGCCATCGTCGCGCCTTCGTCGGCGAGCCGTTTCGCGATCGCCCAGGCGATCGAGCGCTTGTTGGCCACGCCCAGAACGAGCCCGCGCTTGCCTTCGAATCTCCCCGGCATGAGCGCGAGTCTAGCGAGATGGTTCTCGGGGCGCGTGACGATACAAAGGAGTGGGAAGCCGGCGGCGCGGCGCACATCTGGCACGAAATCGTCACACTGCGGCGCGCTTTCCTTCGCTTTGGGGCAGTAGTTTGGATTCACCCCGCGGGCGGGTGGCTCGGTGGCGGGCGGTGAGAGGTGGTGCCTCGCGCGCGTGAACTAATTCATCCGAGCGGCCGACGAAACGAATCACTCCGTCGTGCGGCGGCACCCGGGGAGCGTTCGCTACGCTCCGAGTAGAGAGGGCGGGAGCCGAGCGATGACGAGCGAGCAACGCGTAGCCGTAGTCACCGGCGCCTCGAGCGGAATCGGGGCAGCGCTCGCGCACGAGCTTTCCCGGCGCGGCTGGCACTGCGTGCTGCTGGCGCGCCGCGCCGACCGGCTGAAGCAGGTCGCCGCGAAGACCGGTAGCGAGATCGAGATTTGCGACGTCTCCGACGCGGACGCGGTCAAGGAGACGGCGGCCCGCGTGCTCGAGCGCCATCCGAAGATCGGTCTGCTCGTAAACAACGCCGGCATTCCCTCGCACGGCTCCTTCCTGAGCGCCAGCCCCGAGCGGATCGAGCAGGTGATCCGCACCAACTACCTGGGCTCGGTCTGGGTGCTGCGCGCCTTCCTGCCAGGGCTGGAAAAGGCCACTCCGTCCAGCGTCGTCAACATCGTCTCGGTGGCCGGAACAACGGTCGTCCCCGACGCCGGTCCCTACTCGGCTTCCAAGCATGCCCAGCTCGCCTTCTCGCGCGCGCTGCGCGCCGAGCTCAAGCCGCGCGGAATCTCGGTGCTCACGGTCAATCCAGGGCCGGTCACGACCGAGGGATTCCCGCAGACGCGGCTGATCAACAAGCGCTCGATGCGCTGGGCCGTGCTCAGCCCCGAGCGGATCGCGGCGAAGATCGTCAAGGCGATCGAGCGCGGCAAGAGCGAGATCGTTCTCCCGCGCTGGATGCGGATCGCCGGGATCTCGACCGGGCTCTTCCCGGCGACCGTGACCCGCGTGGTGGCCAAGGGCGACCCGGGCCGGGACGTCGAGCGGCCGAAAGACGCAGGTGGCGAGTGATCGAGCTCCTCTACTGGCAGGGCTGCCCCTCGCATCCCGAAGCGAAAGCGCTGCTCGAGCAGGTGCTGGCCGAGCTCGGGCGCGACGACGAGATCGTGCTGACCGAGGTAACCAGCGACGCGGAGGCGGAGCGCCTGCGCTTCCCCGGCTCGCCCACGATTCGCATCGACGGCCTCGATATCGACGCCATGGGCGCGAACGGGCGCCCCTCGCTCACCTGCCGCATCTACCACCTTCCCGACGGGCGGGTCTCGCCCGTTCCCTCACGCGAGCAACTGGAGGTTGCACTCGGATGAGCATCAAACTCGGTACTGAAGCCCCTCCCTTCGAGCTTCTCGGCGTCGACGGCGCCGATCACGCCCTGGACGACTTCCGCGACGCGAAGCTGCTCGCTCTCGTCCAGTACTGCAACCACTGCCCTTACGTCCTGGCCTGGGAGGACAGACTGATGGCGCTGACGCGCGACTACGCTGGACGCGACCTGCGCATCGTCGCGGTCAACTCGAACGACGTAGCCCGCTACCCCGAGGACTCCTTCGAGCGAATGCAGGAACGAGACCGTGAGCTCGACTTCCCCTTCGACTATCTCTTCGACGAGAGTCAGGCGCTGGCCCGTGCACTCGGCGCGGAGCACACGCCCGAGGTCTTCCTCTTCGACGAGGCGCGGCGACTGCGCTACCACGGAGCGATCGACGACTCTCGCGACGACAAGGCGGTGACGAGGCGCTATCTGCACGAGGCGATCGAGGCGCTACTCGCCGGCGCAGAGCCGCCGGTCGCGGAGACCGAAGCGGTCGGTTGCAGCGTCAAGTGGAAGTAGCCCCGGAAGAGTCTGCGATTCAGCGGGCATCGCCCGACTCAGCGTTCTTGGAGCCGACGGCGTACCAGCTCGAGCGCCTCTTCACGGGTCGAGATCGTCCCGGCCGCGCGCTCCTCGGCAATCAGCTCGAGCAGCTCGCCGACGAGCGGATTCGGCGGAACGCCCAGCTGATCGCCGCGCAGTAGCGGCTCGTCGGGCTCCGTCTCCCGCGCCAGGCGAACGGCGTCCGCATACTCAGCCGCGCCGAGAAAGGCGAGCGCGTCGAGCGCCCAGGGCTCGGTCGCGCGGCGGAAGCGGTGGATCTGGCGCGGCGAGTCGTCGGCCGGTGGCTGGGCTCGGAGCAGCTTGCCCGAATAGCGATCGAGCTCGTTTGAGATCGGGAACCGCTGCAGGTGCTCGCCGAAAACGGTCACCAGCCGCAGCCAGGACGTGTCTACGAGCTCGCGCTCGACGCGGCCGGCAAGCGCGAGCGAGCCGTCGAGAGGAGCAAGCAAGCCGAGCTCCTCGAGCCGCTCATAGCCGGACCAGGCGAGTTTTTCCAGCTCGGCCAGGATTCGCTCGCCGGCCGGCGCGCTCACGAGCCCGGCGTGCGAGCGGACGAGCGCTTCGCTCTTCCGATCGAGAGCAAGCCCGAGCTCCTGCTCGAGCCTGACCGCGCGCAACAGCCGCAGTGGATCGTCGTCGAAGACGCGCTCGGAGACGACTCTGAGCCGACGCTCGGCGAGATCGCGCCGTCCATCGAACGGATCGACCACCTCGCCGCCCGCAAGCGGATCGGCGATCGCGTTGACGGTGAAGTCGCGCAGCGCCAGGTCCTCGGCGAGAGTTCCCCTGAGCGGCGTGAAGTCGACACACTCGCCGCCTACGAACGTGACTCGCCAGGCGCCGTGGCGCTCGGAGAGAGGGAAGGGGGCGCCGCCGCTCGTTTTTGCGAACAGGCGCGCCGCCTTCTTCGGATCCGAGCACACGATGTCGAGATCGGCGAGCTCTCGACCGAGCAACTCGTCTCTGACGGCGCCGCCGACGAGATAGACCTCTTCGCCGGTAAGCACCTCGCGAACGAGATCGAGTAGATCAGGCGTCGACGATGACACGGCGCGCACGGCGGCGATCGGAGCAGATGCCGCAGGTGATCTCGTAGTTGATCGTGTCGGACACGCGAGCGTGATCCTCGACCAGCAGGCCGTCGCCGACGATCACGACCGGGGTGTCGACCAGCAGCTCGCGTTCGAGCAAGACGGCGATGGAATCCATCGAGACAGTCCCGATCACCGACCGGCGCTCGCCTGCTATGAGCACCTCGCTGCCGGTCATGTCGCGGCGGAAGCCGTCCGCGTAGCCGACGGGAACCAGTCCGATCCAGGTCGGCTCGGTCGCGACGAAGCGGCGGCCGTAGCCCGTGCTCTCGCCCGGTTGAAGCTGCTTCACCTGAGCGAGGCGGCTCTCCCAGCGCAGCACCGGCTCCAGACCGTCGTCGTCCGGATCGGCGCCGAAGGGCGACAGCCCGTAGAGAGCGATACCACAGCGAGCGGCGTCGAAGTGCGATTCGGATAGGCGCAGCACGGCCGCACTGTTGGCGATGTGACGCGTCAGCTCGGCATAGGGCTCGGTGATCTCGCGGAAGCGCTCGACCTGGGCGCGAGCGAACTCGAGATCGCAGTCGGCGGTGGCGAGATGACTCATCAGCCCGACTACGTTGCGGCCCGGCGGGGAGAGGATCTCCGAGAGACCGAAACGGCCCATGCCGGTGTCGAGCTTGAGATGGACGCGCACGCCCTCGGGTATGTCCGCGTCCACGACGGTGATCTCGAGTCCCGCCTCGCGAGCCCGCGCAATCTCGGCGGGAAGCAGAGGGCTCATCACGAGAATGCGCGCCGTTGGATACTCGGCCCGCAACTCGAGCGCCTCGGCGAGCGTGACCACGCAGAGAGTGCGGGCGCCGGCGCTGAGCGCCGTGCCGGCCGCATCCACAGCCCCGTGCCCGTAGGCGTCCGCCTTGACGACCGCCCACAGGTCTGACCCGTCGAGCGCGGTAATCAGGTGCTTGACGTTGCGGCGCAGCGCGCCGAGGTCGATCGTCAGCTGCGAACGGTGCATCGCTTCATCGTAGAAGGATGCGGCGGCGCTCGCGCCGCTCTCGTCGGGCGGCACGTTCCTCTCGCCTGGACGGAGAAAGACCCGCCGCTTCCGTCCCGCGGTGGCAGACTCCATTGGATGAGCTCGTACGATCCGTTCGCGCAGAACTACGACGCGTGGGCCGCCGACATGACAGGCGACGTCGCCTGGTACATGGAGCTGGCCCGCCAGGCGGACGAACCGATCGTGGAGCTCGCGGTCGGCACCGGTCGCGTGGCAGTAGAGATAGCGCTCGGGACGGGAAAACGTGTGCTCGGTATCGACTCCTCACCGGCGATGCTCGCGGTCGCGCGCGAGCGCGTTGCCGGCCTGCCGATCGATCTCCGCGAAGGAGACATGCTCGACTTTGCCGTCGATGAGCCCGTCGATCTCGTCATCTGCCCGTTTCGCTCGCTCCTCCACCTGCCGACATGGCACGATCGCCGGCTCCTCTTCGAGCGGGTCGCCGCGGCTCTTCGCCCGGGTGGCCGGTTCGCCTGGAACGCGTTCGTCTTCAGCGCGACGATCGCGGCGCAACTCGACGGTAAGCGCGTCCAGCGCCCAGGCGGGCTCTGGGAGGTAGCTCGCTACATCGCAGCCGATAGTCGGATCGAGCTGACACGCGGACGCGGAGAGACCACTCTCGGCACGATCTGCCTGTGGTGGGCGACGAAGTCCGAGTGGGAAGGGCTGATAGACGTCACCGGCCTCGAAGTCGAGGCGTTGTACGGCGGCTTCAACCGGGAGCCCTTCGACGACGACTCGCTCGAGTTCGTCTGGGTCGCGCGCAAACCGGTGTAGGCGACGACGTCCTCAGCGATCCCGCGCGATCGCCGCCGGCAGCATCCGCACAACATCGCCGGCGATGACGCCGACCTGTGGCTCGATCAGCTGCGCGGCGCGGCCGTGAGCGACCGCAGCCGCGGCGGCCGCAAGCGCGGGCTCGAGACCCTTGGCCAGGAAGGCGGCGATGACGCCGGTGAGGACATCGCCCGAGCCGGCGGTTGCCAGAGCCGGAGTTCCTTCCTCGCATACGATCGCCTCGCCCGAGGGCGAGACGACTATCGTGTCGGCGCCCTTGAGCAACGTCACCGCCGCGAAACGATCGGTGCACTCACGCGCGGCGGCCAGGCGGTGCTCGTTCACCCAGGAGGAGTCCTTGCCGAGCAGGCGCGCCAGCTCGCCGGCGTGCGGTGTCAGCACGACCGGCGACGCCCATTTCCCGGGCTCGAGCCCGAACAGGGCATCGGCGTCCACGACCGCCGGCAGCGTCGTTTGCTCGAGCAGTTGGCGCACGAAAGCCTGCGTCTCCTGCGAGCGCCCGATCCCCGGTCCGAGCGCGAGGGCCTGCGCGCGCGGCTCGAGCTCGGCGACTAAAGGAAGCGCCGCTGTCGTCAGACACCCGTCTTTGCTCTCAGGCGCCGGCCGCTTCACGGCTTCGAGCAATCTCAACTCGACCGGAGGAAGTACCGAGCGCGGAACAACCAGCGTGACGTAGCCGGCGTCGGCGCGCATGGCCGCCTCGCCAGCGAGACAAACGGCGCCGGAGAGCCCGGGCGAGCCGCCGACGACCAGCACCGAGCCGGCGCTGAACTTGGTGCTGGATTCGGCCCGCCGCGGTAGCAGCGAGAGCAGCTTGGGCCTGGCCAGTCGGCAGACGGTCTCGCCGTTCGCCAGACCGATATCGACGATCTCCAGCTCACCGCGGTGGAAGCGACCGGGTGCCACGACATGCCCGACCTTGCGCGCGTAGAAGGTAACCGTCACGGCGGCGTTCACCGCCGGCCCGGCCAGCTCTCCCGTCGAGGCATCCACGCCGGAGGCGATGTCGACCGAGACGATCGGTGCCGCGGCCGCATTCATCTGCTCGATCAGGGCGGCGGCGTCAGCACGCGGCGCACCGGAGAAGCCTGTACCGAACAGCGCATCCACGATCACGTCCGGCTTTCCCAGCTCCCGCTCTCCGCTCTTCACCTCTACGACACGCACTTTCCGTCCGCCCGAGCGCAGGACGTCGGCCGCAACCAGCCCGTCGCCGCCGTTGGAGCCGCCGCCGCAAACAACGGTGTACGCCTTGGCGTTAGGGAAGCGGCGCAGCGCCGACTCGGCCACGGCTGTGCCGGCCCGCACCATCAGCTCGCGCATCGAGTCCGGATAGCCGGGGTAGGCCTCTTCGACCGCGCGCATCTCGGCGGAGCTGAAGAGCGGGTCGAAGGTCGAGCTGTCGCTCACTTCAGGTCCTCTTCCACGATTGAAAGGATCGCAACCGCCGCGGCCATCCCCTTGGAGTGAGTCAACGAGAGATCGACCTGGCCGACCCCCATCCTCTTTGCCCAGGCTTCAGTCTTCCCTGAGAGCGAGACCGAGGGGCGTGGGCGCCCGGCGATCTCGATCTCCGCCCAGGTGAAGTGCACGCCGCAGCCGAGCGCCTTGCCGACTGCTTCCTTGCCCGCAAAGCGCGCCGCGTAGCTCTGCGCCGGGTTGGCGCGCGAGTCGCAGTAGCGGCGCTCGGTCTCGGTGAAGCAGCGCTCGCGGAAGCGAGGGCGCTCGAGCGCCGAGCGAATCCGCTCGATCTCGATCAGGTCGAGCCCGACCCTCAACGAAGCGTCGCCAGCCATTCGGGAAGATCCGCGATCGAGGAGAGAAGCACGGTCGGACGAATCCCCGAGCGCTCGTAGACGTCGGGGCGGAACTTACCGGTGCGCACGAGCGCGGTGCGCATGCCGTGCAGCTGTGCGCCGCGAATGTCCGACGCCAGGTCGTCGCCGACCACCAGGGCCTGGCCGGGATCGCTGTCGAGCGTCTCGAGCGCGGCGGCGAAGAAGGAGGAGCTCGGCTTACCGAGCACGGTCGCGTGCACGCCGGCCGCGTACTCGAGCCCGGCGACGTAGGCGCCCGTATCGAGCAGCGGCCCATGCTTGGTCTGCCACCACGGATTGCGGTGCAGACAGAAGAGCTCGGCTCCGGCCTCGAGCTCGGCGAAGGCCCGGGCCAGATTCATATGCGAGAAGACGCGCCCGGTCTCCTCGGTCTCGTCCGCCCCGCCAAGCAGCACGGCGTCCGCGCTCTCGCCGACCAGCTCGATTCCTTTCAGATCTTCGACGATCGCCGACATCGTCAGGGCCAGGACGCGACGGCGGGCGAGCACTCGGGCCGCCGCCCGCGGCGCCGTCTGCAGCTCTTGCTCCTCGATGTCGAAGCCGTTCGAGCGCAGCAACTCGGTAAGGCGGGCGCGCGGGCAGGTGGTGTTGTTGGTCAGGAAGCGGAGCCTGTGACCGGCTTCGCGCAGGCGGCGAACGGCACCGGTGGCTCCCGGAATCGCCTCGTTCGAGACGCACAGCACGCCGTCGATGTCGATCAGGATCGCGGCCACGTACGCGAGTCTATTGATCCCGGTAGTGATACGGGAGCGAGCGCCTGATCAGCTGCTCGATTTCACCTTCGCGGCGCCCTGCTCGGTTTGCGTGAAGCGCTCGCCTTCCTCGCTAACGTAATCGGCGTCGAGCAGTTCGCGCAGGATGCTGCGGACCCGGTAGAGAGGCATGCCCGTGACGTTTGCCACGTCTTCCGCTGTGGAGCCCGGACGCACGGCCTCGAGCATCAGCCTGCCCGAGGTGCTGAGCGATCCGTCCGGCTTAACGCATGGCATCTCGACCTCCTAGAGCGACTTCTTGCATAGGTACCAGTCGATGCACTCGAGCCCCTTCTCGCCGACTCTTTCCTCCGCCTGCTCGGTCGTGCGCGGAGCGCCAATCAACACCTTGTCGCCGGGGTGCCAGTTGGCCGGAGTCGCAACGTTGTGCTCGTCGGCGGTTTGCAGCGCATCGATCAGGCGAACGATCTCGTCCATGTTGCGACCGGTCGAGAGCGGGTAATAGATCATCGCGCGCAGGATCCCCTTCGGATCGATGACGAAGACACAGCGGCTGGCCTCGGTCGTGCTCTCGCCGGGCTGGACCATGCCGTAGGCAGCCGCAACTTTGCGATCGAGGTCGGCGATGATCGGGAACTGGATCTTCACTCCGGCCTTCTCCTCGATGTTCCGGACCCAGGCGATGTGCGCCGAGAGGCCGTCGATCGAGAGGCCGAGCAGCTCGGTGCCGCGCTTCTGCAACTCCGGGTAGATCTCGGCGAAGGCGATGAACTCGGTCGTGCACACGGGAGTGAAGTCGGCCGGGTGAGAGAAGAGGATCAGCCAGCTGCCCTCGAAGTCGGCCAGCTTGAGCGCGCCATGAGTTGTCACGGCGTCGAAGGCGGGCGCCGGCTCGTTCAGGCGCGGAAGGGTGGCGCGAACCTCCGGTTCCTCGATGGTCGTCGTCATGACTACCTCCTCGCTCGTGATTGCAGCCTCCCGCCCAGCCGCCTTGGCAGCTCGGAAGCACTGTTGTTATCCACCTTTCCGCGCCGAAGGAGGTCGAAACACTTACGGCTCTTAGCGTGCCGAGGAGGCACCGGGGCTCGGGCTCGGCGCCGCCGAATGGCCCAGCGGACGGCTACTCGACAGTGACCGTCTTGGCCAGGTTGCGCGGTTGATCGACGTTGAGGCCGCGCAGGCGAGCGATACGGTAGGCGAGAAGTTGCAGCGGCAGAACCGCCAGAACCGCCTGCAGGTACTCGTTCGTCTTGGGGACGTAGATGACATCGTCGGCGTGGTGCTGAATGTCCTCGTTGCCGTCGGTGGCGATGGCGATCACCTGGGCGCCGCGGGCGCGCGTCTCCTGGATGTTCGAGACAACCTTGTCGTAGACGTGCGAGTCGGTGGCGACACAGACGACCGGCGTCTCGGAGTCGAGCAGCGCGATCGGGCCGTGCTTCATCTCGCCGGCCGAGTAGGCCTCGGTCGGGATGTAGGAGATCTCCTTCAGCTTGAGCGCGCCCTCGAGACAGATCGGCAGGCCGATGTTACGACCGAGGTAGAGGAAGAAGGGCTTGTCGAAGTGGCGCTCGGCGATCTCCTCGATCGGATGGACTCCGTCGTCGGCGTCCTGCAGGAACTGCGCGATCTTCTCGGGCAGCAGCTGCACTTCAGCGATCAGCGCGCGAATCTCTTCCTCGGGCAGTGTCCCGCGCACCTGCGCCAGCTTGAGCGCGATCAGATAGAGCAGCGAGACCTGGGCGGTGAACGTCTTCGAGGCGGCGACGCCCATCTCCAGGCCGGCGCGTGTGTACAGGACGGAATCGACCTCGCGCGTGATCTGGGCGCCCATCATGTTGGTGATGGCAAGCGTGCGGGCGCCGCTCTCCCTTGCCAGCACCATGGCGTCGATCGTGTCGCGCGTCTCGCCTGACTGCGAGATGCCGATCACCAGCGTGTTCTTGTCCAGAACGGGATTCCGGTAGCGCCATTCGCTGGCGATATCGTGCTCCACCGGTACGCGCGCCCACTCCTCGATTACGTAGCGACCGGCCACGCCGGCGTGGTAAGCCGTGCCGCAGGCGAGGATGACGATGCGGCGCAGGTTGCGTAGCTCGTCATCCGATAGCAGGAGCCCTTCGAGGGTGAGTTCGCCGTAGCGGATTCGCTCGGCTATCGTCTCGCGCACAGCCGTCGCCTGCTCGTAGATCTCCTTGAGCATGAAGGTCTCGTAACCGCCCTTTTCGGCCTGCTCCTCGTCCCAGTCGACCGTGATCGTCTCGTGCTCGATCGCGCCCGCGCCGTCGAGCGCGCTCGTGTACGAAACGCCATCGGGAGTTACGGCAACGATGTCACCGTCGTCGGGGAACTGAACCTCGTGCGTCTCCGACAGGAAAGCAACGGTGTTGGAGGCGATGAATCCTTCTCCGTCACCGACGCCGACGACGAGTGGGCATTGGCGGCGAGATCCGACGATCAGCTCCGGGTTGTCGCGGTGAATCACGACGAAGGCGAAGTGCCCCTCGATCTCGCGATAGGTGCGGCGCACCGCCTCGACCAGGTCGCCCTCGTAGTGGCGCTCGATCAGATGGGCAACGGTCTCGGCGTCGGTCTCGGTATTGAAGTGGTGGCCCTCCTCGATCAGTGAGGCGCGCAATTCGCGGTAGTTCTCGATGATGCCGTTCAGGACGACGGCGATCTCGCGCTCGTCGCAGCCCGAGAGGGGATGGGCGTTCTCGACCACGACCTTGCCGTGGGTCGCCCAGCGCGTGTGCCCAAGCCCGTGCGTTGACTTGGAGCCATTGCTGCCGGCGGCCTCGATCAGGTGCTGCAGATTGCCGACCGCTCGGATGTATTCGAGCCCGTCGTCCTCGCGCAGGACGATTCCGGCCGAGTCGTAGCCGCGGTATTCGAGCCGCTGCAGGGCGTTCAAAAGAAGCGGCTTACAGGCTCTGTTCCCGACGTATCCGATGATCCCGCACACCTGGAGCTCCTCCCCCGCTTACAACGTATTTATCCCCAGAGTGAAGTCTCGTATCAATCGACAACGGTCATTCGACTTACGACTCGGAAAAGCACAAAGCCCGGCACCTTGGCCGCCCCGGTCAGGACGACTGGCCGAGCTCTCGTCGAACTTGCTCCTCGATCCTACCACAGAGGTCTTCGGCTTCCTGCGGCGTTTCGGCCTCGGCTAGTAGGCGCACGACCGGCTCCGTCCCGGAGGCGCGGACGAGCACTCGGGCCCGCCCGTCCAGCTCGGTATTCAGTCGTTTCACCTTCGCCAGGGCACTCTTCGGGAGCTTGTTGCCCTCGAGCTGGAGATTGCGCTTGACCTGAGCGAAGCGGGGCATCACGGCGGCCGCCTCGGCGAGCGTCCGCCCTTCGAGCGCTGAGCAGAGCAGGAGCGCCGCGGCCAGACCGTCGCCGGTGACGTGATCCTTGAGATAGATGATGTGGCCGGACTGCTCGCCGCCCAGCATTCCCTCCTCGCGCCACAGCGCCTCGAGCACATAACGATCGCCGACATCGGTGGTAAGAACGCGAATACCGTGCTCGCGCATCAGGTTGTGAAAGCCGAGATTGGTCATCTTGGTGACCGCCACCAAATCGACGCCGAGGTGCAGGGTGAGAATGGCGAGAATCTGGTCGCCGTCGACCGGCTCGCCGGCGGCGGTAACAGCCAGCATGCGATCGCCGTCGCCGTCAAAGGCGACGCCGAGGTCGCAGCCGTTCTCGACGACGGTGCGCGCGAGGAACGATAGATCGGTCGCGCCGCAGTGGTCGTTGATGTTGACGCCGTCCGGCGCGTTGGCGATCGCAACCACCTCGGCTCCGAGCCGCGCGAAGGCCTCGGGCGCAATCTCGGAATAGGCTCCGTTGGCGCAATCGACCGCCAGCTTGAGCCCGCTCAGATCAGAGCCGAAACGCTCGATGATGTGCTCGAGATAACTGTCGGTCGCCACCTCGACGTGATCGATCACGCCGCCGCCGGAGGTCTTGGCCTCCATCAGCGCCTCGATCTCGAGCTCGGCTGCATCGGAGAGCTTGCGCCCGTGGTGATCGAAGAACTTAACCCCGTTGTACTGCGGCGGGTTGTGCGAGGCGGTGATCACGACGCCCAGGTCGAGCGCCAGCAGGGCTACCGCCGGCGTCGGCAGCACGCCGCCGAGCACGGCCACTCCGCCCGCTTCGACGACGCCGCGCGCGAACGCTTCCTCGAGCTCAACGCCGGATGCCCGCGTGTCGCGACCGACGAAGACACGGCCGCTGCTCGACCAAATGGTCGCGGCCCGGGCCAGCTGCTCGACCAGCTCGACCGTGAGATCCTCGCCGACGACGCCGCGCACACCGTCGGTGCCGAAGTACCGTCTTGCGCTGGCTATCTCGACCTGCGGCTCAGTTGCCATCGAAACCGGGATCCTCCTTTTTCGCCTCGCTGCGAGAGCGTCGCCTCGAGCGCTGAGCAGCCTTGGAGTAGGCGCACCATTCTAGGAGCTTCGACGGGCAGGGATTAGCGCTTCGAGAACTGCGGCGCCTTGCGAGCCTTGTGCAAGCCGGCCTTTTTTCGCTCGACGATGCGAGCATCGCGGGTCAGATAACCGGCGCGCTTGAGTGAAACGCGCAGCTCGGGATCGGCCTCGATCAGCGCCCGGGCGATGCCGTGACGCAGCGCGCCCGCCTGACCGCTCGAGCCGCCACCGCGCACGCGCACGCGCAGGTCGTAGCGCCCCTCTACGCCGGCCAGAACGAGCGGCGACAGAGCCGTCTGACGATGGGTGGGGCGAGGGAAATAGTCCTCGATCGTGCGCCCGTTGATCCAGGTCTTGCCATCGCCCGGACGAAGGATCACCCGCGCGACAGACGTCTTGCGCTTGCCGGTACCTCGGTACTGAAGCTGCTCTTCTGCCACGGGTTAGATCCTAGTCCTCGAGTTTGAGTTGTTTCGGCTGCTGCGCGCCGTGCGGATGCTCGGCGCCCGCGTAGATCTTGAGCTTGCGGATCTGGGCGCGGCCCAGACGGTTGCGCGGAAGCATTCCCTTGACGGCCTTACGCAGTACCTCTGTCGGCCTCCGCTCGAGCTGCTCGCGTAGCGTGCGCTCGCGCAGGCCGCCCGGGTAACCGGAGTGCCGGTAATAAATCTTCTTGTCTAGCTTGTTGCCGGTTACCGCGATCTTCTCGGCGTTGACTACCACGACGAAGTCGCCGGTATCGACGTGAGGCGTGAACTGGGGCTTGTTCTTGCCGCGCAGTGTGTCGGCAATGCGCACGGCGAGACGACCGAGGTTCCTGCCCTCGGCATCGACGACGTACCAGTCGTGCTCGATCTCATGGGGTTTTGCGCTGTAGGTCTTCATGACACGAAAAACGAGCGGACACGTAGGCGTCCGCCGGGCGCGGATTGTAGCAGTCCAGCGGAGGCGCGAACGATCTCCTGGCGCACGCGGTGGGCCAAACGACGTCTTCTGATGCGCCGACGGTGCGAACTGCCTGCTCGGGCAGTCGGATCGCCGGCCGGGCGGCCGCCGATGGCAGTAATCTCGCCGGCGGCGGCGGCGGGGCGCGGAGCTCGCCCGGGCCCGATCCGAAGAACCGCCCGAAAACCCACTATCTACGCCGTTTCTCGGTTCACAATCCCCGAAGGAATGGACTCGCATATCCCCCAAATAGTGCTTGCCGGGTACCCGATATAGGTTACGATTCGTACAAATCCTCTAGAAAAAGAACCGTGCGGCTCTAGGGGTTTCGGGTGTTTTATCGAAGATCCACTCAACAAAGGCGTTAGTTGAGCAAATGAAGTTCTCCTTACGACTGCTAGTACTAGCTGTGGTTGCTGCGGTCTTAGCCGGGGGGTCTCTGGCTGCGATCTGGGAGTGGTCACCGAGCGCGCTCGACTCCGACGCCTCATCTTCACGCACGTCCGCGCACGCGACGACTACTAAAACAGGCCCATCTGCAACTAAAACAGGCCCATCTGCACAGAGCGCGACGAGCATCGGCCCGCAGGGCCCGGCCGGAGCCAAAGGTGCCACAGGCGCCACGGGTGCGCAGGGTGACCCGGGGGCTCAAGGGAGCCAGGGACTGACGGGCTCGAAAGGCGATACGGGCAACCAGGGCGATACTGGTCGAGCGGGCACCAAGGGCGCGAAGGGCGACCGGGGTGTTCAGGGCGACGCAGGCGCAACCGGAGTAGCTGGAGTAGTCGGCGCGACCGGAGTAACCGGTGCGACCGGAGCCGCCGGAGTCAACGCGAGCGACGGTTCTACCGGAGCGACCGGAGTTACGGGCGCTATGGGCCCGCAGGGCATCCAGGGCCCGGTCGGAGCAACCGGATCTACCGGAGCAACCGGATCTACCGGAGCAACTGGAGCCGCCGGCAGTAACGGCACGAACGG
>PMNA01000019.1 GCA_003162055.1 Actinomycetota bacterium
CACGAAGGCAAGCATCCGCTGTAGCTCTGGACGTCGTGCGCTACGCGCACTCTCGCCTCGATCGACGAACTCGTCGGCGATCGTGGCTCCGAGAGCTTTCGCCTTACGTCGGCAGGCCTCGCGCTGCGCCGGGATTGAAAATCCCTCGGTCTCGCCGCCCTTCTCAGCCTGCTCCTTCGTCGAAACGCGCAAGTAGATGACCGCTGAGAGGTTGCCTTCCGCGTGGCCGTTCGTAGAGGTGGCGTCGCCGTTTCCTTCGATCGGCGCGAGTTCGGGAGACGCGCTTCGATCGTCGAGATCTTGACCATGGAGGAGGGCGAGTGATTTTCCGTTATTCCTGGGGTTCTGTTGCATCTCTACCTCCCTCCTATGTTCAGTTCGTGATCTCTATGGCGACTTGCCCTCGCCTTCTTGCGCCCCTTCAAGGGCGTAGTCGTATTCGCGAGTTATTCGGTCGAACTCCTTGAGTAGATCGTCGATCGCCCCTTGAGGCATATCCGGGTACTTGCTCAGTAGATACGGGTGGAAGCTGGGCAGATCGCCCGGAACGACGTACTCGGCAAATGCAAAGACGTCGGCGAGGCTCAAGCCGAGCACCTCGGCGATGCGGCTCAGCTTGTCGGGTCGGGGCGCAGCGAAAAGACCCTGCTCGAGGCGCACGATCGTTGCGTCGTTCATGTCGACCTGTTCTGCGAGCTGCCTCTTTGAGAGGCCAAGCTCCTCGCGGCGCGTGCGCAATCTGCGGCCGAGTTCCTGGGCTCGTTGTNNGCGACTATTCCACAACACCGACTAGCGTATATCTGTTTGTTTTCTCTCTGTATGCTCATCGCTTTACCTTCTGATATAACAGCGATGTGCGTACTGGTAGTAGTAATTACCATTTTACTATTACCAAGAGATATCCTCAACGTGTTCAAAGGGTAATCGGCGACCCGGATCGTGAAATCCGGGTCGCCTTTCCATCTGATTGCGACTAGGTGCTGAGGGCGTTGATCTTGGCCTGAATGGCCGCCTTGCGCTCCTCTGCCGTGTCGCGTAGGTGTTCGTACTCGGCCTTGGCCTCCGTCGCTCGCGTTTTGGCCGCGGCGACCTCGGCATCGATGGCGTCGACCGCCCTGTTGAGAGCGGTCACCGCCGAAGCGATGGCATCCTCGGTCGTCGTCTGNNGCCCGAGGCGACCAATGCCTCGACCCGTTCGTACACCTCTTGAGCCTTGGTCATAGCTCATCCCTCCT
Organism: Actinomycetota bacterium; assembly: GCA_003162055.1. GTDB lineage: Bacteria > Actinomycetota > Thermoleophilia > Gaiellales > Gaiellaceae > Fen-549. The sequence continues at coordinate 1,236 of PMNA01000019.1, forward strand.
TTCGAGGGGTTCGATGGGTTTGCGGCGGACAGAAGCTCGTATGCGTCTTCCGTCCACCGTCCAGCCATCGAGTCCACGACAGGAGTCCTGTCTGTTGACCTAGACATGGCCGTCGAACACCCAGACCGTCCCGTCCGGGGCCTTCACCGTTATCACGTCGCCGTTTCGCTCGAGGTCGCGGGCAAATGCCTCGACATTGAGCACCAGATAGGGACGAATCCCTTCTGGGAGTAGTTTTCGCGCCTCGTCGAGATTGAGCCCACAGAGCATCTCGTCCGCGTACTCCTCGAGGCTCTCCCAGTTGCCGAGATAAACGTCCTCGAAGCGGCCGAGCGCCTTCTCATCGTTGTTCTGAACTGCTGCCCAGGCCGCGAAGGCGAGGCCATGCTCGGCGATTCCCTGCGCTAGTCGGCTGACCGTCTCAAGCGACTCGTACTCGGAGATGTAGGCCAGCCCGAAGCCCTCGAAGTCGTGGATTGCCCACTCCTCTGCGCCCGGCTCAGGTGAGCAGGCGAGCATGAAGCCAATGTCCTTCTCTAGCTCCTCGGGCTTGCGGTCGGCATCGAACCAGCCGCCGTGCAGGCGCCCTTCGTTGTAGTCGGAAAGGCTGGCGACGTAGATCCTCGGCTGGACCTTCTGCTCGCTCTCGCCCTCCTCTTTTCTGTTTGGTTGCTCTTCCATCTACGTCACCTCCTTTCGTTCGTAGCTACCTGCAGCCCGCTTCTTGCGTGCCGCTTGGATCCGCTCCTCTGCGATTGCGGCGTACTCGGGGTTGAGCTCGATTCCGAGCCAGTCGCGGCCGTTCTGCTCGGCGACGACAGCGACCGTCCCGGCTCCGAAGAACGGGTCGAGCACGACTCCCGGCCTTGCCGGTGCCCCGCAGGAACACCCCGGTTGAAGCGGACCGCGTTGGCGCACAACCGAGTAGCGGCGGTCGTAGCGCCGGACGCGAGGGGCGCGGTCGTAGCGGCGAGTCGGTCCTCGCTCTTCTTGGTTGAGGATCCGGCTTGCTCGCGTGAACGGCGTGCCGCAGGCCTCGCAGATCAGCTCTGGACAGGTTGCACGCAAGGGCATCTCGACCAGGGCGGGCGGGAAGGTCGCGAAGTGCGCGCCGGAGAAGTTGGCTCCGGGGAGCTGCCAGACATCGCCGGGGTTCTTGCCGAGGAGATGACCGACCGCTCCTCTCGCCTTGAGCGCGGAGAGACCGCGGTTGCCCGCTGCCTTCTCGCCCCAGGAGGGCGCGCCCGCGCCTGCGGGCGGCCACGGCTGGCCGTGCCGCTCCTTCGTCGTCGAGCGGTGCGGAACCCTGATTGCGTCGAGATCGAAGAAGTAGCGGGTAGAGCGCACCAGGAAATAGACGACGTCGTAGGCGTTATTGAGCCGGTCGCTTACGGCGTGTGGCATCGGGTTTGTCTTGGCCCAGATCACCTTGTTACGGACGATCCAGCCGTCGTCTGCCATCGCCAATAGAAAGCGTTCAGGTGCGAGCAGTAGGCCTTTTGGCGGCGCCCCGTACTTCGCGTGCCGTGAGTAGGTGTCGCCGAGGTTGACCCAGATCGAGCCGGTCGGCTTGAGCACGCGCTTAAGGCCGTTCAGGGCGAGGCGAAGCTCATCGACCCAGCCCTCGACGCTCGGCTCGAGCCCGATCTGCCCCTTCACCCCGTAGTCGCGCAGCTGGAAGTACGGAGGCGAGGTGATCACGCAGTCGATGCTCTTCGCCGGAACGTCGGCCAGGCGCTCGCGGATGTCGCCGATCAGGATCCGGTTTCTAGCGCCGCTCATGCCTTGCCTCCGGCGAGTACGAGCGGCGCTTCTTCGCTCGTTGCCACGATCATCAACCCAGGTGTGAACTCGCTGCCGCCGAGGATTTCGTTCAACCGTTCGACCTGCTCGGCATTCGGAGCGATCCAGGCGACCCGAGGGAAAATGCCGTGAGTGGCCTGCTCAACACCCGAGCGGTAGTAGCTCTCGTAGAGACGCGCCTTGCGGAGGATCGCCGGACGATGATGCGTTCCGCGGTCGACCTCGACGAACCAGCGGTACTCGTACTCCTTCGCTGCGAGGGCGAGGAACAGGTCAGGCCGAAGGAGCGCTCGGCCGATGCTTGGAATCCGTCGCCAGCAATCCGGCTCGCCGGTGATGGCGACGATCTCCAGCTTCCTCCGCCGGGAGGCAAGGACGAGATCGACCACGAGTTGGCTGACGGCGAGCTGATGATCTACGAACACCTCGCTCGGCTCGTAGAGGCGCGGTGTCGGTCGTTGGCGGTCGAGCAGGCGGTGGCCGACTGACCCGAGTGCGTAGATGTATGAAGTGGAGCCAGCCCGAACGCCGCCGACCCGTCGCTCCAGTCGCGTCAGGAGATGCCAGCGAACGAGCTGGGCGAGCGTTCTCCTGGACTGCCGGGCGGCCGTCTCCCAGGTCGGATGTTCGTCGTCTGGAAAGAAAACCGCTTGGATCTGGCCTCCGCTCATCAGACGCAGGTCAGAGACCTGGGCCACGATCGCCATGCCCCGCGCACCTATCCGCTCCCGGATCCGGAGGATCTCCATGTCGGTCAGAGGCGCACCTGTCATCTCGGCACCTCCGCCCCGTGTAGAGATAGAGAGAAGCAGAGAAACTGCGAATCAGTCCCCGCAGCTGCTCGCCGATATTCGGCTTGGTTAACCGAGAGGCGCGCAGGCTGACTCAACGCGACCGGACAACCGACCGGACAAGCGACCGGACACCTCATCGGGTACCTCCTGGCCGCCGCCTCGGGCCGATATCGGTCGCTCGTCCGCCCTCATGGAGAAGGCGAAGCTCCTCGTCGACCTGAGCGAGCGATGTCGCGTATCGGCTCCGGGAGAGTGCTTTAACCTCGCTCGGATCGCCCGTAACGGGCGTCGGCGGTTCCGTGCGCAGACTCAGCCACGGCTGCACGGCGTCCTGAGCGACGAGCTGCGCGTAAGCCTCGAACGCGCTCAGCGTTCGGAAGTCCTCCGGTGAGAGCGTCGTGTCGGTACCGGCGAACGTTCTAGCGTCCTCGGCTGCAAGCTGAAAGACGACGCGCGAGCGCGCGTTCGCTAGCACGGCCGAGCGCATCTGCGGGCTCAGCTGTCCGAGGTGCTGGTGCGCGAGCGTCAGGCCGATCCCGAGGCCCCGAGCCTGGGCAAGCGCATCGGCCAGGTCGATCGGTAGGTTCAGGAAGTCCTGAAACTCGTCGAGAAAGATGAAGACCGGATGCCGGCGCTCGGCGGGGATGGCGCTTCGCTCCAGCGCCACCTGCCAGAGCTGGGCGACGACGATCGATCCGAGCAGCGCCGCTGCCTCGGGCCCTAGCAGTCCTTTCGCGAGATTGACGAGCAGGATCTTTCGCTCGCTGAACACCTGCTGGAGCTCGAAGCGCGGTGCAGCTTGCCCGAGCACCGCTCGCAGGCTCGAGCGGATCAGCATCGGCCTGACCTTGTTCATAACGGGGGCGATCGCCGCCACGCGCTCGGCATCGCTCCAGGCCTCGAAGCCTTGCCAGAACGGCTGAAGCACCACCGGCTCGTTGAGCCGGCCTACGATCCGGCGCCGGAAGTTCTGATCGCCTAGAAGCTGCGGGAGATTCGCCAGGCTCATCCCCGGCGTGCGCGCCAGCGTCAGCAAACTTGCGTGAAGGATGTCGCTTGTCCGGGGTCCCCACGAGGCTGCATACAAATGATGGAAGACGCCGAGTAGCTGATCGGCGACGAGCTCGGACGAGTGCCGGTTAACGGCAAGCGGGTTGATGCCGACAACGGCCTCGCGATCGGTCGGGTCGATCAATACAACGTCGTCCTGGCGTTGGGCGGGGATGCGAGCTAGCACGTCGCTGATGAGATCGCCCTTCGGCTCGATAACGACAATGGCTCGCCCGGCTTCGATGTCCTGACAGATCAGGCGCAGCTCCACGGTCGACTTGCCNNCTGCCCTCACGCGCGACCGGGAGCGAGCCGGTGTCGCCGATCGGCCAGGCCGCAACAGTTGCTAGCTCCCCGATGTTCAGGCTTGTGGGAATTCGCCACGGCCTTCTCGCGTCGCTGACACTCCTCGGGCTCGTCGTTCGAATGACGAAGCGCACTCCGGGGGTCTCTGCAGAGCGGAGCGCTCCGACTACTTGAGAGATGAGCTGGCGCTGCCGCGGAAGATCGTCGGCATGTACGCCGATCCGACCGACCACTCGCCAGCCCGGAAGCGAGCGCTTGACGCGAAGCGCGCTGCGCGCTTCCGAGTCGAGCGGCGGAGATCCGCCGAGCAGCATCCGCGAGACATCGCTGGCAAGCGACCCCGATTCCGGTTCCCTGGCACTGCTCCCGACCGGTAGCGGCGCGACGACCCGGGCCAGCTGCCACTGAAGCACTAGCGACTCACCGTTCCGCACGGAAGCGAGCGCCGTCAGAAGGGCACGGCAGACCGTTTCCGATCCCTTCATATCGAGCGGGCGACTCGTCGTGCTAAGGCGCATCTCTACCGCCCGGTCGATCTCGACCGGCGGCCTGTCTTCGAGCTTTACGAAGCCGATAGCCGGTAGAGCCGCTCGCATCTGAGCAAGCAGCATCGGCGAAGCTGCCTCGGGTAGTGCGAGTCTGTGAACGACGCCACGATCGATCCCGACCGCCTCGATGACCACCGGCGCGACCTTCGAACCGGCGAGCATCCGAAAGACGCTCACCAGCCTCTCGGAATCGACCTCGCGAGGCCAGCGAAGCTCGAACCACTTGAGCACGACCCGGCTCATACAGCGTCCTTCCTCGAGCTCGGCCGTCTGCTTGGTCCTCGCTCGGCCGTCTTCCGCCGTTTCTGCTGGCGCTCAGCGTCCGCCTCAAGCTGAGCCTGCGCCAGGTCGATCAGCGCCCCCGCCAGCTTGCGCAGATCCGGCTCCTTGCGCCTGATCGCGCGCACCCGGATGCGTCTCTCGCCGTGATGAAAGGTTCTACTCATAGATCGCCTCCTCTCCGCCCACGGGAATCCCGTGGCGCTGCATTTACGCAGCGATTAGCTGCCTTCCAGTAAACGCTGCGTTTACGCAGCACGTCAATAGAAACGGACGATTTCACAACACCGACCGGACACCCCGCGGCCACTGGCTACCAGCGCTCCCGGTACCAGCGAAACGCGCGCACGAGACCGATCCCGAGTACCACCACGAGCACCAACGGCAGCACCGGCCGCACGATCTCGTAGGCGATGCGGAGCGCAATCGCCACCGCGACGATCCCGACCCAGAACCGAAACCACGGGTTCGAGGGGTTCACGCGGCGGCCTTCAGCACGAGGGCTCGGTGTCGAGGGTCGGCGTCCACGCGCGCAGGAGCGCGCCTGTGCGGGCGAAGTACGCCCGCCAGAAGGCGCGCATGCTGAGCTGAGTCGAGTTCGGTATCTGCCGGCCCGGATCGAGTCCGGCGCCGACCACGTACACGCAGACGCCGCTGAGTTGCGCAACCTTTCCGGCCTGTGCGAGCTTGGCGACCAGTCGAGTGATTTGGGCACGGCTCAGCGGCTGCTTCTTCAGATTCAGTCCATCAGAGGGGCTATATGCCCACATGTTCGAGCTGAGGACGAGTGTCCGTGACCCCGTTGGTTGAGAGGCGAACAATTCGCTGGCGGCTAGCAGGCTGCCGAGGATGTCGGTTCCCGAACGTCTCGAACGATGGACAAAGAGCGCCTCTTCCTGCCGCTTCATCTGCTCGGCCTGCCGGGCAAGGTCGAGGCGTCGGTAATAGGAATTCAGGTCGGACGGATCGGGACTGAAGCGGTGATTGATCGGCCAGGCGATCGTGGCAAGAGCGCTCCACTGAAACGGAGCTGCAGCAACCGCGCCCCGGTCGGCGGCAGCGAGATCGGTCATCTCGCCGAGGATCCGTAGCGCCTCCATCCGCTCGGCCCTGGTCGAATCGAGACTGATGTCGATAAGCTCCACCCGCTGCGAGACGCCGGTCGAGCCGCCTTTCCCCGCCGAGAACGTGCATGCCGTCGAGGCAGTCACGAGAGCTACGACCAGTGCTAGGAGGGTCATCATCTTGAGCTGTTTCATGGCGTGTTCTCCTTCCTGTCTGAGTCACGAAGGGCTGGTTTGATGCGCCTCGCTGCCGTCGTCCACGGCTCGGGCGACTTGCCGTTCCGAGATGCACGCCCGTTCATGGGCGCCGGCTTACCCACGTACGAGCGCCGTATTCGGCCGACCGCGCCGCCAGCGACCCAGTCGCCGATCGCTTGTGGCGGCTCAGCGAGTTCGCGCTTGAGAATGGCGAGGTACTCGGCCTCCTCGTGCTTGTGGTGGCGAAAGATCCGCTCAAGACGAAGCTCTGTCCGGTTATCGAGTGTGTCGATGCGGACGAGCAGCCGTTCGCGACGCCTTTCCAGCTCTTCTAGCGCTGCCTCCGCGGTTGCCCGCTCGGCTTCGAGCTTGGCGATCTCGGCTTCGATGTCTCGCAACTCGGCTCCGCGAGCGCGCTGATAGGCGAGATAGAAGGCACTGAGCAGGACGAGTGCGTGTAGGAGTCCGAGCGCTGCGCCGAGCCAAGAGGGATGGCTGACTCCCTGTCCGGAGAACTCGCGGCTGACCGCGCCGATCTCGCTCGCGCGCAGCATCGCCAGCCAGATGACGGCACCGGCAACCAGGAACACGCCGAGCGCGAACACCGCCCGGTGTAGTTGCCAGTCGCGGCGGCCCTCGGTCCGCTCGCCCTCCGTGCGTACGACACGAGAGGCAACCTGACCGAGAATGTGCACGCTCGCGACGAGCATCATCCCAACCAACACCGAGATCAGGCGGATCGTTTCGTCGTCGACGGGCAACCTCGTGAAGGAGAGCTTGAGAAGTGGATACTCCCCCACCGAGAAGAGCCCCATTAGCAACACGTAGACGAGGAGCAACATCTGCCTGATTAGCCGCGCCGACTTCGGGATCAGCTCCCGCCTACGCTCGGTCTTTGCAATTTTCGCGTTTTTGTCCTCAACGTCCGCCTCGCGCCAGACGAGCTCGCACTCGACGTCCGCCAGTTCTTCCTCGAGCTCGCCTCTCTCTGCCGTCGCATGCTCGAGTTCGTTGCTTGACGCTTCCCCATGAGCAGCGACCAGCCCGTCCTGATAGGCGGTCTGATC
>PMNA01000017.1 GCA_003162055.1 Actinomycetota bacterium
AACGGGACCAACGGGACCAACGGTGCTCAAGGACCGACCGGCTCGACCGGAGCCACCGGAGCGACTGGCGTCACCGGAGCTACGGGCCCCGTCGGCTCCGTATCGACCACCAACAACGCCGCTGGCACGGTGACGAGCACGACCTACACCGCCACCTTGGGCGGTACCCCGGGTGTAAACCCGGCCACCACGGCGGCTATCACGTCGGGCAAGGCCCTCGTGACAGTCACGGCGAACATCACAGCGGCCGGTACGCGCTCCATGGGCGTGGTGCAGGGGTTCGAGGCCTTCGCAGTCAGCGGCGCTACGACCATCGCCGCGAACGATGCTCAGTCCGTGATGGTTGGCGTGACAGGAAGCTCTACCAACTCCGACACAGTCCAGAACCAGGTGAGTGCGACATACCTCGTCACGGGGCTGACTAACGGGAACAACACGTTCACGCTCAACTACAGGTCCAGCGGCGCCGATACGATCACGTATTCCAGCCGCAGCATCATCGTGATCCCGCTTCCCTAACGGGAAACCACGACAGAAACGATAAAGCGGTGTCGCCGGTTGGGAGTCTTTGGCTCTAACCGCACGAATATGCGCAGCCCGCGCCCTGGGATACGTCTCGCAGACGGGCTCGCCCATCTGCACGCCTCTGTTTGCCGATGAGTCGGGCCGCGTTGCCATACTTCACAGGCAATGGAGACCATCGAGAACGTCGCCGCCCCGACTCTATCCCTCTCCGGCGGCGACAACTCGGGCTGGGGAACCTCGAGATGACCGCTGCGGCTCTTCCCGGGCTGGCAGAGCGGCGGCGCCTGGCGATCGTGCCGGCCTTCAACGAGGAGGGATCGCTCGCGGCGGTGATCGACGAGATCCGCGCCTTCGACCCCGGTTTCAAGATCGTCGTCGTAGACGACGGCTCCTCCGATCGCACGAGCGAGATCGCGCTCGCCCGCGGCGTTCACGTGGCCACGCTTCCCTTCAACCTCGGCATCGGCGCCGCCGTGCAAACCGGCTATCGCTTCGCGCTGGCTAACGACTTCGATCTCGCCGTCCAGATCGATGGCGACGGGCAGCACGATCCCGCCGAGCTGCCGGCCATCCTGGCGCCCGTGCTGGCCGGGGAAGCCGATCTCGTGATCGGCTCGCGCTTCCTCGGCGAGGGAGCATTTCATTCCTCGTTCGTGCGCCGGCTCGGTATCCGCCTGTTCGCGCTGACCGTATCGGCGATCGCGCGGCAGCGCTTGACCGACACCACCTCCGGCTTCCGCGCCGTCAACCGGCGCGGGATCGCGCTCTTCGCCGCCGACTATCCGCACGACTATCCCGAAGTCGAGGCGATCGTGATGGTCGTCAAACACCGCCTGCGTTTCAAGGAGGTGCCGGTGCGGATGCGCGAGCGCAGCGCCGGGCGCTCCTCGATCACCGCGCTGCGCTCGTTCTACTACATCGTCAAGGTCTTGCTCGCACTCTTCGTCGAGCTCTTCCGCCCCGCCGACGTTCCGCAGGAGGATGCATGACACACACGACACCACTCTCGGTCTCGATCATCGCCTCGATCGGCGCGCTCGCCATGCTGGGCGTCGTCTTCGAGCTGATCCGGCGCCGGCACCTGCGCGAGCGCTACTCGCTGATCTGGCTCCTCACCGGCGTCGTCCTGCTCGTACTGGCGGTCTGGCGCCAGGGCTTGAACACGATCGCCGGCTGGTTGGGCGTCAAGGGCTATCCACCCTCGGTCTTCTTCGCCGCGCTGCTCTTCTTCGTGCTGGTCATGCTGCTGCACTACTCGATCGTGATCTCGCGCCTGTCCGATCAGAACGCGACGTTGGCCCAGAGGCTGGCGCTATTGGAAGAGGAGCAGCGGCACCGGAGCGCACGGGGCGCCGAGAGCGAAAAGTAGAAGTCTCAAGGCCCGACGGCTTCGATCCAGTCCAGGCTCTTGCCGCAGAGTGAACGGGCGTTGGTCGGGGCGACGCTCACCAGGCGCGAGGGCTCGTCGAGACTCAGTGCCAGCGGCCCGAGCATAAACGGACCTGCGCCGCTGCCGGGCGTCAGCACCGAGCCGCTGTAACGCAAGCTCACGCTGTGGCTGCCCGCCGAGAGTCGCAGCGTGCCGAAGGGCGTCCACTGGCTCGCCTCGGTCAGAACACCGCGAAGCGAGCCGGCGCGGCGGCCGTCGATCGAGATCGTGACGGTGCGGGCGAAGGAACCGCCTAGATAGACGGTGTAGGTGCCGCTCCTGCTGAGCGTGATGCTGCCCATCAACGTGCCGTCGCTTGTGGGCGTGACCATCTGGCCGGCCGAATAAGGGAGCCAACCGGTCGGGAGCACAACTCTCGCCAGATCGAGCAAGGCGCTGTTCGTGCGCGGCGCGGCGACGAGACTGCCACCCGCCTGCGCCGCCACGGTCCCCAGTCGCCTGACCTCGGCGCAGGACGGAACCGCGACCGCATGCAACGAGTCACCCAGGCCGAAGTGCTCGAGCACCTGCGGAGTGGTCGGATCGGGCCGCTGCCAGAGCTCGTAGTAACGACCGCGCCAGACGAGTGCGTAGGGAGCCGGCGGCCGACTCTCGACCGGCGAGCGGCGCAGCACAAGCGAGCGATAGACGAGCAAGTCGCTGGTGGAGAAGAGATCGAGATCGGCGTACTGCCCCTTGTCGAGCATCTTCCCGCTCGCCAGCGGAATCGGGCGAACGCGGAGCTCGGAGGCACCTTCCGCGTCCATTCCGCGCAGGAAGTGACGCACGCCGTAAGGCTGATACTCGGTCATCAGAGCCGGGCCCTGACCGGAGAAGCGGTCGCCGATCTGCTCGAGTTCCTGCAGCTGGGCGCGCGGCGCGAGCCAGACGTCGTGGTAGGCGAGCACGTTCGACCAGAGGACACCGCCGATAATCAGCGCCCCGAGCAGCGACGCTGGGATCTTGATGTCGCGCTCGAAGGCGATCGCCGCCAGCGCCAGCGCCGTCAATACGAGCACCGGCGAGGCGGTCGCGTAAGCCTTCCCGGCCAGCCAGGGCGAGGAGACGCGCTCGAGCAGCAGCGCCACCAGCACGACGGTGACTACAAGAAGCGGCAGGCGATACTGGCGCCGGCGTAGCGCAAGCGCCACGGTCGCCGCCGCCGCCAGCGCGGCCACGGCGATCAGGAGCTCGGTGATCAGGTGATCGAACGGCCAGACACGGAAGTCGCCGCTCGGCCAGATACCAAAGATCTGGAGCAGATTGAGCGGCCGCGGCAGGTTGCCGAGACGCTGCTCCGGCGTAAGCAGGTTCGAGGTCGTGAGATGGAGGAAGGCGCGCACGATCACGATCGTCGGTAGTGAAAGCAGCGCGGTGATACCGACACCTCCGAGCAAAGAGAGCGTCAGGCGCCTGGCTCGTAGCCGAGCAACGAAGACGAACGCGGGCAGTGCAAGCGGCAGCAACCAAAGGCCGGCGCTCACGTTGAGCGCGGCGAACAGCGCGGCGCAGACGAACGAGAACGGGAGCAGGCGCCGGACCGAGCGAAGCTCTTCGGCGGCGGTCGGGGCGAAGGCGGCGGCGACCACGACCAGGAAGGTGGCGACTAGCTCCTTCAGCCCTCCCCAGAGCGAGTAGCCGTATATGAGCGCCGCCTGGGCAGCGACGAAGGCGACGAGCGCGCGCAACCGACATGAGCGGACGAGCGGCGTCAGAAGCGCCGCGAGCGCGAGCGCGAGCATGGCCGCGAAGAAGGCGATGCAGGGCTGGTAGAGCCAGGCCGGGTCTGTACCGACCAGGTGAGTACCGATGCCCAGGGGAAGGAAGGCTCCGAGCGGGTAGCCGTCAGGGATGTTGACCGCCAGCGCCGCCCGGTAGCTCGAGGGCGCGAGTCCGGCCAGGCTGCGTCCGTGTTGCATCACGCGATCGGTGAAGGCGAGGAAGGTCGCTGTGTCGTCGAGCTTGATGAAGCCGGCAAAGGTCGCCTGCCCCGAGAGCACGACGGGCGCCGCGTAGACGGCGTAGACAGCCAGTGCCGAGAGCGCAAGCGAGGGATCGCCTCGGCGCGGCCGCCAGGGAAGCGCGAGCCCGAGCCCGGCGACGGCGAGCGTTACGACGAGCGGAATAGCTAACGAAGCCGTGCGCGCCGAGGCGGTTGCCAGGCTCGCGGCCACGATCATCACGGCGGCGCCGCCCGGGAGAAGCAACACCGCGGGAATTCGATATCCGCTCGCGCTGCGCAAAAGCAGGCCGCAACCGAGCGCGAGCACGCTCAACAGCAGCGGAAAGAGGACCCAGGCAACGACGAGGATCATCAGCGCCTTAGTCTGACACGCGGCGCGGAGCGCAATCTCCGCGGTCAACTGCAGGCCGAAGTCCGCGGAGAGGACACTATGCTGCGCCTCGTGAAACTATGCGGGACTCGTTTCCGAATGAAAGCCCGACTTTGAAGAGAGTCTTGAGAAAGCTCGCCGGCTCGTTCTGGGTGCGCGTGGTCGTAAGCGCCGGGTTACTCGCGCTGGTTGCCACGCGCATCGATTTCTCCAACGCCCTACACAGTCTCGCCGAGGGTGAGTGGGCCTGGTTCGCGCTCGCCGTGCTCGCTCTGCTTCTCGCCTCCGCGCTCGCCTCGTTTCGCTGGCACCTCTATTTACAGGCGTGCGACGTCGATCGCTCCTGGCGCCGTGCCCTGAGCGCCTACTTCCTGGGCGTCTTCACGAGCAACTTCTTGCCCAGCCAGGTCGGTGGTGACGTCCTACGCGCACTCGTGGTCGGGCGCCAGGGCACGCGTGTGCGCTCCTTCGCGACCGTGGTGATCGACCGAGCCTCAGCTCTCGTCTGCTTGATCGCGGTCGCCTGGGCCTTCGTGGCCGCCGACCCCGGCGCCGTGCCTCGCTCTCTCCTGCTCGCGCTCGCCATCGTCAGCGCCCTGTTTATGGTTTTCGTGTCCGCGGTGCTGGGTGCGGACAAAGCGAGCAGCCGACTGCGACGATTTCTCCCCGCTCGACTCCAACCCGCGACCGCCGAGACGCTCGTAGCCGTGCGGGCCTCGTTTAGGGGCGCTGTGCTGGCGAAAACGCTTCTGCTCGGGGTCGTCTTCCAGGCGCTCGGCGTGGCCGCCGCCTGGTCGATCGGGCACTCGATCGGGCTCCCTATCGCAACCTCGGCGCTCGTCACCTCTCTGCCGCTCGTCGTCCTGCTCTCGTTCCTCCCTTTCTCGATCGGCGGGCTAGGGATCCGCGAAGGAGGCTTCGTTCTTCTGCTTGGTCGGGCGGGGGTCGGCGCTACCGATGCGGCCGTCTTCTCGCTGCTCAACGGCTTCGCATTCGCCCTTGCGAGCCTGCCTGGATCAATTGCGCTTCTGCGCGGCGAAATGCCGCGTAAGACTCCCTCCTCCACGTGACGAAGCGAGCGCCTCAGGCCAGTGCGCTAGCCGTGCGCTGTAGGCGCTGAAGGTATTCGTTACACCTATCGATTGCCGGGTTACTGCAGGCATAGAAGTGGTAGAGAGAGATCGATCTGGCTAGCCCGAAGACGCGACAGTCGATCTGTCCGAAGAAGAACCTCAGGACGTCTCGAATCTCGCCGGCAGTGTTCACGTGCTCGTGCCTCATCAATAGGCCGTAATCGAGACCGTGCTTGAGCCTGAACTCGAGGCCCGTGGTAAGACGCCACCCCAGCGCCCAGAGGGGCGTACCCTCGCTGGGTATCGCAGCGCGAAAACCGCCAGTCAGAGAGAGCCGCAATCCGAGGCGCGCGACGACCTCGGGGAGGTTGCAGATGTGCTCCAGCGTCGCCACGGACGTGATGCGATCGTAGATCGCTTGATCAGGAACCTGCGATATATCCGACCAAGCGTTACGGATTCTCGGCAAGGATGGAGAGCCCGAGTAGAGATCGACGAATGGTTCGACAATGTCGTAAGGACCCACATCGGGCTCGTAAGGAAGCTGGTTCAGCGTCCCGGCCCCTATCTCCAGAGTCGACCTCCGTTCGTCGGGCCGAGCGAGCACGTCTCGGGCAACCTGCCGGTGCATCCAGGATTCCATCCTTTGTGCAGCCGAAGAAGCTCGCGTATCGCCCTCGCGATTGGACCGGTACTGCTCTGCATAGATGGTCGCGATCCGATCTGGAAGCGGGGGGCGAGTTTTCGGGTACTGCTCGAACACAGAATCAATCACCTTTGCGTAGAGCTCTACTCACGCGCCTTTCTTCAACCCTCGAGAGAACGGCTGAGAAGAGGCCTCGTAGGAGAACGATACTTCCCCGACCTCGCTCCCACTGGATCGTCGAGGGCAATCCGGAACTGGGTGACCATGAGCCCATCCGCGCCATGTGACCGCTTGTGCCAAGTCGCGCGCACCTCCGCGCTGGCTCTCACTCCTCAGCTAACCGGCTTGAGAAGCCGAGCCTTGACCGCTGCCAGAGCTTGGGCCGCGACGGGGTTGTAGACCTCGATCTGGTAGTCAGAGCCGGCGAAGGCAGCGTAGACGCTCGTGGGCTTCGCCTTGGTGTAGAAGGCTTGTGCCCCGGCCAGCGTCACTCGCGTCGCTCCGGCTTGCCTGCCCGCTGACTTCGTCGTGGCGAACGCCTTCGCCACCGGGTACGTACCGATGGTCGGGTAGGCGCCGCTGGCCCCAACCGCAACTCCCTTCGGCAGATAGCGCAGGTAGACGTTTCCGTTCGGACTGCGCGTGTACTCGTAAGTCACGCCGGCCCGTGGGCCGATCCAGTAAACCGGCGACGAGAGAGTCGCCACCTTCCGCTTCAGAGCCGCGAGCGTGAGCCCCAGGCGCTCGCCCTGTGCGATCGGAAGCGCGCGGCCGGCCTTTACGAGCGAAGCGGCGCGACCGAGCGTTGGATCGTAGACCTCGATCTGATAGTCGAGGCCCGGCTGCGCGAGGTAGACGTTTCGCGGCAGGGCGCCGCTGATGAAGGCAGCCGGCCCGCCGGTACCGGTCGCAAGTTGGATCCAGCCGCTTTTCTTGCCGAGCGCGACCGTGCTCGCGTAAGCGTTATTCCTCGGGTAAGTGCCAACCGTCAGAGTTTTGGCCGTGTCCGCCTTCATCTGGCCGGTGAGATAGCGAACGTACACCTGCCCGTTCGAGCGCTGCTCGACCGAATAGCGCGCTCCCGGCTCAGGCCCGACCCAGTAGACCGGACGGCCGATTGAGGCGATCAGCGTCTGTAGGCCCTGCTCCGAAACGACTTTCGTCGTCGCTTTGCTCGACTTCGAGGACTTGCCGCTGTGATCGGTGATCAGCCAGGTTACGGCGCCGGCAAGCAGCGCGAGCACGACCACCGCCAGCAGGCGGAGAAGGGGACGCCGGTTCGGCCTCGCAGGCGGGCGAGGAGGACGCCCCGCCGGAGCGGGCGCGGGAGGTGGAGCCGGAATGAATCTTCTGTCGTCGCCTGATTCCACGTTGGTCTCAAAGTTTTTCACGTTTTCCTGGGAATATCCTGCGCTCAATGAGTATGCGCGGGAGTCGGAGCCGTGTCGATGGCAGCCGTCTCACGCTCTACAACTCCGATCGGGCAGGCCCGCCGCACGGCTAACGCTACAGCGTTCTTCGATCGGCAGGCGTTCGTGCGACTTGAATACGGGCCCGAACCTCGCCGGATCGGGATACGGGCCGGCAACGGATCGCGTGTCTCGAGCGTTCTCGGGCCGGTAGGGGCATCCCCCGAACGGGCTAGGGCTTTCCCGGTCGAAGTAGGGCGAATAGGTTCGCTGTGAGTAGGCAGAGAGAGCGTCTTACCGCCCGATTCCAGGCTCTTCCGGGCGATCTCCGTAGTGATGCTCGCGGTACTCCGCTCATTTGCCCTGTTCCTCGCCGTCCTTCCGGTGGTCGGCTCCGTCGGTCAGGCCGCCGCCTCCCCGCCTGCTCGGACAACGGCCACGACGACGCGCCTGCTTGTCCAGTTCGACGAGCATGCGAGCGCGACCGCGCAGAACGCTGCTCTCGTTCGCGTTGGAGCGCGGCGACTGGGCAGCATCGGCCAGCTCGGGATAGCCGTCGCCGGCGTTCCGGCGCGAGCGGAGAAGGCAGCCGTCCGTAGGCTCGGCGAGTCGCCGATCGTCGCCTACGTCGAAAGAGACGGGCGCGCCCAGGCCAACGAAGTCAGCACCAGCGATCCTTATCTCGATTCGACTTCCTGGCAGCTTGAGAACCTGAACCTTCCCGACGCCTGGTCGCTCAGCACCGGCAGCGCGAGCACCGTCATCGCCGTTCTCGACAGCGGCGTCGACCGCAGGCAAGAGGATCTCGGCGCGTTCGTGCCCGGGCACGACTTCGTCGACGGAGGCGTAAACACCTCGGACGGCAACGGGCACGGGACGGCCGTCACCGGCGTGGTCGCCGCCCAGGGCGGGAACGGCAAGGGCATCACCGGCGTCTGCTGGAAGTGCAGAATCATGCCGGTCAAGGTGCTCGGCGCCGACAACTCCGGCAGCTGGAGCGACGTTGCCTCCGGCGTTATCTGGGCGACCACGCACGGCGCCCGGGTGATCAACATGTCGCTCGGGTTGCCCAAGGGGTCGCGCGCGATCGCCGCCGCCGTGAGCTACGCAATCAAGCACAACGTGGTCGTCGTCGCCTCCTCCGGAAACGAGAACTCCACCAAGCCCGACTACCCGGCCGCATATCCAGGCGTGCTCTCCGTCGGCGCCGTGGACGAGACGAGCACGCGCTACTCGACTTCCAACCACAACGTCCGCTACGGCAAGTGGGGCTCGAACTACGGCTCCTGGGTCGACGTCGACGCGCCCGGCTGTGTCAACTCGACCTGGCCCGCAAGCCCTTCTCATCCGAGCGGCAACTACACCTACTTTTGCGGCACGTCGGCTTCCGCTCCCTTCGTCGCCGGCCTGGCCGGGCTGGCGCTGTCCTACGCTCCCACGGCTTCGGCCACCCAGGTCGTAGACGCGATCGAGTCGACCGCTCGCCAGACGACGGACAAGAACTCCGCTCACGGCCTGATCGACGCGAAGGCGGCGCTCGAGGCACTTGCGTCGCCGCCTCCGACCTCGACGACCTCCTCTCCTATCGCCACTGCCGCCAAGATCTCCGCGCGACTGACCAAGAAGGCTTTCGCTCGTTTGCAGGCGCCGAAGGTGAAGCTCGTCTATAGCTTCTCCTCACCCAGCGCGAGCTTCACGTACCGGCTCGAGCGGAAAAGCGGATCGAGTTGGCAACTGGTACGCAACGTCAAGCGCGACGGCGATTTCCGCGGCTCGCACAGCCTGACGGTGAAGCAGTTGTTCGGCAACGCGACAGTCGCGACCGGCCACTATCGAGTAGCACTCTCGGCCGAGGCGAGCCACTCGCTGCTCGGGTTCCAGGCGAAGTAGCGGACAGCCGCGCCGCTCGAATTCTCCGCAGAGATCGTCGTAGAAGAGAGCGCTGGGCTAGTTAACGAATAGCTGGAAAGAGCTCCGGCCTAGTCCCGACCGGGGCTTTTCTCTGCGCAGCTAGGTCGGATAGACGATCAGCTCGAGCAGGTTGCCGTCGGGGTCGCGGAAGTAGATGCTCGTGCCGGTCCCCCGCGCCCCCTCGCGCTCCAGCGGCCCCAGCTCCACTTCGACGCCGTTTCGCCACAGGTGCTCCAGCGCCTCGTCGATCGTGCCCGGCCAGACGAGACAGAGGTCGCTCGCACCGGGCCCGGCCGGAATCTTCGCCTTCGGCTCCGCCAGCTCCGAGCCCGGGCCATGCACGTTCAGCTGCTGCTCGCCGAAGCGATAGGCAACGCGCCCTCGCTTGAGCTCGACGACCTCGGCGCGCAGCACCTCGGCGTAGAAGCGGTTCGAGCGCTCGAAATCGGAGACGGCGATGACGACGTGATCGATGCTGGGCTGCTTCACGCCGAAAAGCGAGTAGAGCCAACCCGGCGGATCAAAGTTGCCCACGCCAGGGCACGAGCAGGCGGTCGACCAGTTTGATCATCGCATCGAGAAGAAGGCCGCAAGTCCCGATCACGATGATGCCGAGGATCACCACGTCGGTCTGGAGAAAACGCTGCGCGTTCAGAACCATGGCGCCGATCCCCGGCATGCCATTGAAGATCTCAGCTGCGACCATCGTCGTAAACGCGAATCCGACCGCGACTCGGATGCCGGTAATCACCTCCGGCAGCACCGACGGGAAGAGGCCGTGCCGGACGACCTGCATGCGCGAGGCGCCGAGCGTGAGCAGCGCCAGCAGTCGATCCTGCTGGACGTTGCGCACGGCGTCGGCAGTGGCGAGCGTTATCGGCGGTAACGCAGCTAAAAAGAGGAGGATCACCTTCGGCTCCTCGCCGATCCCGAACCAGATGATGAGCAGCATCAGGTAGGCGAGCGGAGGGAGGCTCCGAACAACAGTGATGAACGGCTCGAGGACGACCCGCGCCCAGCGGCTGGCGCCGAGCATCAGCCCGAACGGAACACCGATCACGATGGCGATTCCCGAACCGAGGAGGATCCGCCTCATGCTGGCCCACACGAGCTGCCAGAGGTAATAGCCGCCGTAGCCGTGGGTACCGTCGTGAACGGTCACCGTCAGGATGAACTTGTGCCAGACGGCGGAGGGCGTGGGCACGAAGTAGCGCGGCCAGATCTCCAGGCGCGCGACCAGCCACCAGGCTCCGAACACCGCGAAGATCAGGCCTATTCGAACCAGCGCGATGCCCCAGCGCTGCCAGAAGCTCGACCGCGGAACCTCCGCGTCGATCTTCTCCGCGAGGAGCGCGCGAGACGATGCCTGGCTCGCACTGTCTACGACGGGTTGACCTACCGGCCCGGTCGTATGTTCTCCGTCGTCTAGGGCCATCCCGTCCTCTCTCGACGCAGCCAAAGGAACCGCCTCAGCGGATGAATCCACCCAGTGCATGATGGCGTGCGCCCGTTCATCAGTCAAAGATGCTTATTAATACTATCGGAATACTTTATGGAGATTCTCCGCCCGTGTCTCTAGCGTTGCTTGAGGGGGACGAGCGCCGCGGGAGCAAGGCCGGCGAGGAAGAGGTCGAGACGCCGCGGCTCGCGGCCGGCGTCCTCGGTCAGCTCTTTCCTCGCTACGGCAGCTCGCACGCCTCTGCCGCCTAGGTAGCGCGCCGGCTCCGGCGGAAGTCCTCCCGGCCGCCGCACGAGCCCCGAGGCTGCCCACTGGTCGTCCAGCCCGAGCGTAAGCGAGGCGAGGATGCGCCCGCCGAGGTAACTCGGGCCCACGCCGTTCCCCGAGTAGCCCGCCCCGACGAGGATGGAGTCGTGACCGCCGAGCGGGCCAAAGAAGGGAAGCCCGACCTTCGAGCGATCAATCGGGCCACGCCAGGAGCTCTCGGCTGTTACGTCGCCGAGGCTCGGGTAAAGACGATGGAAGCTGTCCAGCACCCAGCCGGCCCGAGGCGTGGGTCCGTCGTAGCGGGTTCCGATACGGGCGCCGTACGCAAGGCCGCCTGCGCCTCGGCCGAAGACGATGCGCCCGTCGTGCGTCGAGCGCCAGTAGTTGACCATCAACCGTGAGTCGCTGATACCTACGCCGTCCGGCCAGTCGATGTCACGCAGGCGTTCGGGGATCGGCGGAGTGGCGATGACGTCGCTCGTTACGACGACAAGCGATCGCCGAAGCTCCGGCAGAGCGGCCACCCACGCGTTCAGCGCGAGCACGACTCGCTCCGCACGCACACTCCCGGAGTCGGTGCGCACCAGCGGCGGCCGCGTGCGCTCGAGCCGACGCATCGGCGAGCGCTCGAATAAACGAACTCCGCGCTCGATTGCGACCCGCCGCAGCCCGCGCGCAAGCGAGGCCGGCTGCACTATCGCAGCCGTCTACTCGAACACCCCGGCGAGGTGCGCGGGCGACGACGCCCGCCGCACGACCTCTTCTGGCTCGAGCGTAACGAACGGCTCTTCTCCGAGCTCCTCGAGCCGGGTGATCGAATCGTTCCAGGCGCCGATCTGTGCCGGGCTTGTCGCCGTCCACAACCACCCTTCGTGCCGGAAGTCTGCGGCGATACCGTGTTTTGCGCAGAAAGCGCCGATATCGGCCACCCCTGCGGCAGAGGCGCGGGCAAGACGCAGCGCCTCCTCGGTGCCGCAGAGCTGCTCAAGCGCCTGGATTTTCGCCCACCAAGATAGGACAAGCCCGCCGTTACGACCACTCGGGCCGCCGCCGCAGACGTCCGCCTCGATCAGCACGACGTCGAGCGAGGGATCGTGTTCCTTCAGCCGCAGCGCCGTCCAGAGGCCCGTGAAGCCCCCACCGACAATGCAGATATCGGCGTGGGCGTCGCCTTCCAAGGCGGGCGCGTCCTCCTCGCCTTCGAGCGCCTCTTCCAACCACAGGTTGCGCGCCCGGCCATCACCAGCCGGGTCCGAGCTATCCGCCTCGCCGTGAGCCATCGAAAACTCCTTCCCAAGCACATTCGAAGAAACCGTCCCAGCGGACGAATCTGCCCGCTGCATGATGGCGAACGCTCGTTCACACGTCAAGAATTCTTATATGTATTATGTAATTTCGTTATGTAGGATTGGTTCACATACAAAATCCGGTCTGTGTCAGCTAGCCAAGAAAGAAGGAGTTGTCCATGTTGTCTGCGCGTCTTACAGAACGACGCCTTCGACTCGTGAAGCCAGGCCTTCTGGCTTTCGCTTTCGTCGCAGCGCTCGTCGCCTTTCCCCTAGCGGCGTACAGCTCGAGCTCGGCCAAACCGAGCTCCGCTCCGTCCCAAATTCGTATCGCCTATCAGCTCATTCCCAACGGCGACTTGATCGTCAAAGACAAGCGCTGGCTCGAGAAGGCTTTCCCGAATACGAAGATCAAGTGGTCGCAGTTCGCCTCCGGCGCCGACGTCAATACGGCGGTGGCCGCGGGCGGCGTCGACATCGGGCTCGCTGGAAGTAGCCCAGTTGCAAAGGGCATCTCCATCGGCCTGAAGTATCGAGTACCGTGGATCTTTGACGTCATCGGCGCTGCCGAAGCGCTTGTGGCTCGGAACGGAACGGGAATCACAAGCATCTCCGGTCTGGTGGGAAAGAAGGTCGGTACGCCGGTCGGCTCGACCTCGCACTACAGCTTGCTCGCTGCCCTGAAGGGGGCCGGTGTAGATCCGACCAAGGTGCAGATCGTCGATCTGCAGCCGCAGGACATCCTCGCGGCCTGGACGCGCGGCGACATCGACGCCGCCTATGTCTGGAACCCGACGCTCGCCACGATCAAGAAGACCGGGAAGGTGCTGATCACCAGCGCCGTCCTCGCCAAACGCGGCAAGCTCACGGCCGACCTGGCGATCGTCGCGACAGCGTTCGCGAAGAAGTACCCGAGCGTAGTCCAGACCTGGGTCCAGCAGGAATCGCGCGCGGTCCAGTACTTCCGGACGAACCCGAAGAAGGCCGCCGCCTCAATCGCCCGGCAACTCGACATCACGCGTGCCGATGCCCTCTCGCAGGCCAAGCAACTGATCTTCCTGAACGCCAGCCAGCAGGCAGGCTCGAAGTACCTCGGGAAACCCGGAGCCGCGGGTGGTCTGGCCGTCAACCTCGCCAGCGCGGCCGCATTCCTGAAGCAGCAGGGTCAGGTCGACACGGTACCGGCGCTCTCGGTCTTCCGGGCGGCGCTGGCCAACAAGTTCGTCGCCAAGGCCGCTGGCAAGTGATCAGCGTGGGTGAGCGCCCTAAGAGGATGAAGCGGCCGCAGAAGAGCGAACCGGCGGCGGCCGTCCAGGGCTCCACCCCCGAGCGCATCGAGCTGCATGGAGTCACGCACTTGTTCGGAACCACGAAGAGATCGGCGCCGGCGCTCGTCGGCGTCGATCTCTCGATCGAGTCCGGCGAGTTCGTCTGTCTTGTCGGGCCCTCCGGCTGTGGCAAGACGACCTTGCTCAAACTGATCGCGGGCTTCTTCGAGCCGACGCTTGGCAAGGTGCTGGTGAACGGCGAGCTGGTCGAGAGAGCGGGCGCCGACCGCGGCATGGTCTTCCAGCAGCCGACACTTTTTCCCTGGCTGACAGTGCGCGGCAACATCGAGATCGGACCGCGCATGAACGGCATCTCGCGCGAGCAGCTGAGGGCGCTGTCCGACCGCTACCTCGAGCTGGTCGGCCTCGCCGATGTAGCCGACCAGCGCCCCTACGAGCTGTCCGGCGGCATGCAGCAACGGTGTGCGATCGCGCGCGCGCTCGCCAACGACCCGGCGATCGTGCTCATGGACGAGCCCTTCGGCGCGCTCGACGCTCTCACGCGCGAGCGCCTGCAACAGGAGCTGAAGGAGATCTGGCGGGCGACCGGGAAATCGATCGTCTTTGTGACGCACAGCGTCGAGGAAGCCGTCTTCCTGGGATCGCGGGTCGTCGTCCTGAGCCCCCACCCGGGGAGGATCGTCTACGACGAGCCCGTGCTGCTGCCCGCCCTGAACGGCAGCGGAGGGGATGCGCGCCTGCTGCCTGAATTCACTGCGCTACGTGCGCACATCGGCTCGATGATCGGCGTGGCGTGAGGAAAGAGTCTCTTTTATCAATACTGGCGCGGCCCGACGGGCCCGAGCAAGGAGTGATCAAGCGTGACGTACATGACTAGCAGCGAGGCGATGGTCGAGACCCTGAGAGCGGAAGGCATCAGCGAGGTGTTCGGGATAGTCGGCTCCGCCTACATGGACGTGCTCGACCTGTTCCCCGCGGCGGGCATTCGCTTCGTCGCCGTTCGCCACGAGCAATCGGCCGCGCATATGGCCGACGGCTTTTCGCGAGTAACGGGGCGGCCCAGCGTCTGTATCGGCCAGAACGGGCCCGGCATCACGAACATGGTGACGAGCATCGCGGCGGCCTACCACGCTCACTCTCCAGTGGTCATCGTCACTCCCTCCGCGATGAGCTCCGGCCGCGGTCTCGACGGTTTCCAGGAGGTCGACCAGCTCCCGATCTTCAGCACGATCACCAAGTACCAGCTTCAGCTGAGCCGACCCGACCGGATGGCCGAGGCCTTCCGCACCGCTTTCCGCATCGCGCTCGCCGAGCGAGGGCCGGTGCAGATCGACATCCCGCGCGACTTCTTCTACGCGGAAGGCGATTTCGCGATTCTCGAGCCGGATCACTACCGCGTCTCGAACAGAGGCCCGGGAGAGAGCGCGGCGCTCGATCGAGCCGCCGAGATTCTCGCCGCCGCCAAGCGCCCGGCGATCATCGCCGGCATGGGCGTGACCGAGTCGGCGGCGGCGGACGAGGTTCGCCGGCTCGCCCGTTTGATCGACGCGCCGGTGGCGGCTTCTTATCAGCACACCGACGCCTATCCGTTCGATGACGAGCTGGCCGTGGGGCCGATCGGCTATCAGGGCTCGAAGGCGGCGATGGGGCTGCTCTCGAAGGCGGACGTGATCCTCGCCATCGGCACTCGCGTGAGCGGATTCGGCACTCTGCCACAGTACGGCTTCGACTACTTCCCCAAGACGGCCAAGATCATCCAGATCGAGATTGATCCGCGCCAGATCGGCCGTGTTCGGCCGTTCGAGGTCGGCATCATCGGCGACGCCAGAGAAGCCGCCGGGGCGATCGCCGATCGCCTACAAGCCTCGCTTAAGGGGCGCAAGCCCGATCCGTCGCGGCTGACAGAGATCCGCGAAGCCAAGGAAGCCTGGGCGGAGGAGCTCGAGTCGATCTCCTCCTCCGACGCCAGCCCGATCAGCCCGCGCCGCGCGGTCGCCGAGTTGGCCCGCGCGCTGCCCGCCGACGCCATCGTCACGAGCGACATCGGGAACATCTGCTCGGTCGCGAACGCCTACCTGCGCTTCACAAAGCCCCGCTCGTTCCTGCCGGCGCTCGGCTTCGGTAACTGCGGCTTTGCCTATCCGGCGGCGCTCGGAGCGAAAGTGGCCGCGCCCGATCGCCCGGTGGTGGCGATCATTGGCGACGGCGCCTGGGGCATGAGCCTGCACGAGGTGATGACCGCCGTCGAGGAGAAGCTGCCGGTCGTCGCCTGCGTCTTCAACAACCAGGAGTGGGGCGCGGAGAAGAAGAACCAGATCGACTTCTACGACGACCGCTATGTCGGCGCCGACATCGGCCACGGCGTGGGCGGCTTCAACTTCGCCGAGATAGCCCAGGCCATGGGAGCCCTCGGGGTGCGCGTGACCGACCCGGCCAATCTGCAAGACACCTACAAGGAAGCCCTCGCCGCCGGCACTCCCGTCGTGATCGAGATCATGGTTGATCCGAAGGAGCTGGCCGAGCCCTTCCGGCGCGACGCGCTGCAGTTCCCCAAGCGCCACCTCGAGCGCTATGCGCACCTCGACGAGAGCAATTTCGGAAAGACGGCGGCCTGATGGGAGCTTCTCGAAACGGGCGCGCTGCGTCCGACTGCCAGCAAACACAACACCTCGGTATGCACTTCGCCTCGGCGGCCGCCTGGCGTGATCCAGAGCGACCGGTATTCGTACGCGGCGAAGGCTGCTATCTCTGGGATGAGCACGGCAATCGCTTCCTGGACGGGCTCTCGGGACTCTTCTGCGTGAACATCGGTCACGGCCGCGCCGACATCGCCGCCGCGGCGGGCGATCAGGCCAAGCGTCTCGCTTTCGCCACCAACTGGTCGGCCGCTCATCCGCCCTCGCTCGAGGCCGCGGATCTGATCTCGGGCCTGGCGCCCGGCGACCTCGACGTCGTCTTCTTCGTCAACTCCGGCTCGGAGGCCAACGAGTCGGCGATCAAGTTCGCGCGCCAGTACCACCAGAGCAGGGGCGAGCCACTGCGGACGAAGGTGCTGTCGCGCCGGATGGCCTACCACGGCACCACGCTCGGAGCCCTTTCGGCTACCGGCATTCCCCGCCTCCGCGAGCCGTTCCAGCCGCTCCTATCCTGGTTCCGGAACGTGCCCAACACCTACGGCTGGGAGCAGTCGGGCGATATCCCCACCGCCGAGCTTCCCTGCCTGCGCGCGATTGAGGAGGCGATCATCGAGGAGGGGCCCGAGACGGTCGCGCTCCTGATCGCCGAGCCGGTGCAGAACGTCGGCGGCGTGCTGGTGCCGCCCGAGGACTACTGGCGCGAGCTGCGCCGCATCTGCGACCGCCACGGAGTACTGCTCGCAAGCGACGATGTCATCTGCGCCTTCGGTCGTCTCGGGCGCTGGTTCGGCCTCGAGCGAGTCGGCGCAGAGCCCGACATCGTCACCTTCGCCAAGGGCGTCACGTCCGCTTACGCGCCGCTGGGCGGGATGATCATCCGCCGGCCACTCGTCGACGAGTTGCTCGACTCGGAGATCGCGACCTTTACGCACGGCGCCACCTGGGGAGGGCACCCGGTCTCGACCGCAGTCGCCGTCGCCAACATCAAGGCGCTGCGCGACGAGCGGATCCCGGAGCACGTCAGCGAGCTGGAGCCCTACTTCCGCGCCGGCCTGGATGAATTAGCGCGCCGCCACCGCTCGGTGAAAGAAGTTCGCGGCGCGGGCTTCTTCTATGGGCTCGAGCTCTTCGCCGACCGCGATACGGGACGCGAGTTCACGCCTTCGGAGAAGACCGAGGTCTGCGGGCGAGTCCTTCCCGCCGCCATGAATCGCGTCGGCCTGTCCACGCGCGCCGACGACCGCGGCCCGGCGATGCTGATGCTGGCGCCGCCGCTGGTAGCCGATCGCGTCGTTCTCGACGACCTCTTCTCGAAGGTCGATGCGACCCTCTCGGGGCTCGACCACTGGCTTGCGACCGGGGTCGAAGCCGCGACAGCCTCGCCTAGATAGCGAGCGCAAGCGGGTCCGCCTACTGGCGGAGGCGGACCCGCTTTGCCTCAGCCCGGTCGATGGCGCCGGGCGAGACTTTCCTAAATCGCCTCCGCCGTCAGCGGCGAGGCGATCGCGAGCGCCTGCTCGAGGTCGGCGACGATGTCGTCGATGTGCTCGATTCCGACCGAGAGCCGTATGGTGTCCTGGGTTACTCCCGAGGCCGTCAGCTCTTCGTCGTTCAGCTGCGCGTGCGTGGTGGTCGCCGGATGAATGGCGAGCGACTTGGCGTCGCCGATATTGGCCAGATGGCTGAAGAGCTTCAGGCTCTCGATGAACTGAGTCCCTGCCTCGAGACCGCCCTCAATGCCAAAGGTAACGAGGCCGCCGAAGCCACCGTGCAGGATCCTGTCGGCGACCTGCTTGTACGGGCTCGACTCGAGCCCGGGATAGTTGACCCAGGCGACGCCTGGATGATTCTCGAGATACTGCGCCACTCGCAGGGCGTTGCTGGAATGACGCTCGATCCTGAGCGGCAGTGTCTCCAGCCCCTGCAGCAAGAGAAAAGCGTTGAAGGGTGAAAGCGCCGCCCCCGTGTTTCTGAGCAGTACGGTCCTCACCCGGCCGATGTAGGCGGCGGGCCCAAGTGCCTCCGTCCAGACGACACCGTGGTAAGAGGGATCCGGCTTGGTCAATCCGGGGAAGCGCTCGGCGTAGACCGTCCAGTCGAACTGCCCCGAGTCGACCACCAGGCCACCGATCGAAGTGCCGTGCCCCCCGATGTACTTGGTGGCGGAATGCACGGCGATGTCGGCGCCGTACTTGAAGACCGGCGACAGAATGGGCGTCGGAACGGTGTTGTCGACGATCAGCGGCAGGCCGAGGGCGTGCGCCTCGTCGGCCCAGGCAGCAAGATCGACGACGTTCAGCTTCGGGTTGCCGATCGTCTCGGCGAAGACGAGTCGCGTCTTGTCGTCGACCAGTTCGGCCAATCGCTCCGGCTTGTCGGGGTCGGCCCAACGTACTTCGATGCCGTACTGCGGCAGTGTGTGCGCGAACAGGTTGTAGGTGCCGCCGTAGAGAGTTGAGACCGAGACGATGTTGTCGCCCGCCCTCGTGATGTTCAACACCGCGTAGGTGTTCGCGGCCTGCCCGGAGGCGGTGGCTAACGCGCCAACCCCTCCTTCCAGGGCTGCCACTCGCTCCTCGAGCACGGCGTTGGTCGGGTTGTTGATCCTCGAATAGATGTTCCCGGGCACCCTGAGCGCGAACAGGTCAGCCGCGTGCTGGGTGTCGTCGAAAACGTACGAGGTTGTCTGGTAGATCGGGACCGCGCGGGCGCCCGTGGTTGGATCCGGCTCTTGCCCCGCATGAAGCGCAAGGGTTTCCGGTTGATACTCGCTCACTGTCACTCCATTCCCGCCAATTCGGCGTATCTCGTCCCGGGAACGAAAAGGGCTCCAAGTCTCGGAGGCCCTCTTGCTCCCGCCGAATGGCGGGCGCCACGTCTTCCATCTTCCCGCTCCCCGTCCCGGGACGGAACCGGTTAGCGGCTGGAATTCGCACCTGGCAAGCAGAAGCTCCGGTTGCGGCGGCGTCGTCGGGCCAGATCCCTCGACCGCTCGTGATGGTTGACGCGTAAAAAACGTGTTCGTTCATCGATTTGTGGCTTAAGTACGTGTGCCTGTCTTGCCTAGTCGGCTAGGTCGGCGAAGAGCACGGTCGACAGATAACGCTCTCCGTTCGAGGGCACGACCACGACAATCAGCTTGCCCTTGTTCTCGGGCCGCTTGGCAACCTCGCCGGCCGCCCAGATGGCCGCCCCCGAAGAGATCCCGACAAGCAGGCCCTCCTCGCGCGCGACCTGGCGGGCGGTCAAGAGAGCGTCCTCGCCCTTGACTCGTACGATCTCGTCGTAGATCGCCGTGTTCAGGATCTCGGGCACGAAGCCGGCGCCGATTCCCTGAATCGGATGCGGCCCCTTCTCTCCGCCGGACAGCACGGGCGAGGAATCGGGCTCGACGGCGACACAGCGAAAACCGGGCTTGCGCTCTTTCAGGGCCTCACCCACTCCCGTGATCGTGCCGCCGGTGCCGATCCCGGCGACGAGAACGTCGGCCTTGCCGTCGGTGTCGCGCCAGATCTCCTCGGCGGTCGTGCGCCGATGCGCCTCGGGGTTGGCCGGGTTCTCGAACTGCTGCGGAATGAAGTAGCGCTTGTCGGAGGCCGCGAGCTCCTCGGCTTTCCGGATCGCGCCGGGCATGCCGTCGGCGCCCGGCGTCAGCACAAGGTCGGCCCCATAGGCCTTGAGCAGCATCCGCCTTTCCTTGCTCATCGTGTCGGGCATCACGAGCGCGCACTTGTAGCCGCGCGCGGCGCAGACGAAGGCCAGGGCGATGCCGGTGTTTCCGCTCGTGGGCTCGAGGATGACGGTGTCGGGCCCGATCAGGCCCTTCCTCTCGGCGGCCTCGATCATCGAGATGCCGATCCGGTCCTTGACGCTTCCGGCCGGATTGAAGAACTCGAGCTTCGCCACGACCTCGGCGCCGCCGGCCTCGGAGATTCGCCTCAGGCGCACGAGAGGCGTGTTTCCAATCAGTTGGGTGACGTCGTCGGCAATCTTCATTCCTTCGCCTTTCTCTCTCACGGCAGGGTGTGCTGAGCTCATCCGATCCAGAGCCCCTCAATGCGAATCTGCAGGCCATCGTCCGTGCGGTTGATGTAGTTGACCAGGCCGCTGTGGCGCCACTGGAGCATGCACATGCGCGGCTGAAAGAAGTAGCGTCTCCCGATCTGCACCTCGCAACGGGACTCCTTGATCAGGCCCTCGTAGCCTTCGGCGATGTAGTAGCCGAGATCCTTGAAGCCCTCCTGGCGCGGGCGTAGCGGGCCCGTCACGCACCAGACCATCACGCCCGTTCGACGATCGACCTGCTGGACGATTCCGCAGTGCGTGATCGGGCATCCGCAGGACATCCCGAGCGGACGACCGATCAACGTCTCGCCGACCTCGATCTCCATCTCCCTGGTCAGCAGCGGATTGTGCGGGATGATGATCTCGCGCGGGCCGGGCTCCTCGGGGAAGCACTCGAGGACGAAGTCGAACTCGCGACCGAGACTGTCGAGCCATTTCTTTTCGACCGGGCCGGAGTTGAGCTGAACGGCGCTCGGCTCCGCCACTGCGCAGCCTGCGCACGAGGCCACCGGGGCCGGCGCCGCCCGCGTCGAGGCGAACTGGGTCGAGGCGGCCTGCGGTCGCTTCGGCGCGGCCGATTCAGGGCGCTTGCCAACTTTTCCGTAGCCGCTCGCCAGCGGAACGCAGCGCTTGACCAGCTCCGGATCTTCGGCGAGGCGCTCGGCCATCGCGTCGCAGCCTCTAAACCCGCACAAACCGCAGTTCAAGCCGGGTAGATCGCTCAGCGTTACGGTCATCGTTCGTTTCCTTCCTATGCGCTCAAGAGAACATGGCTGGTGATGGGCCGAAGCGATGCGACCGCCTGCGGCAGGATTTCCAGGAACCGCTCGACTTCAGCCTCGCTGGTGAACCGGCCCAGAGTCACGCGCAGCGACCCGCGCGCCCGGATCGGGTCGAATCCCATGGCTGTCAGGACATACGACGACTCGGCGACGTGCTGGGCGCTGCAGGCGCTGCCCGATGACGCGGCAATGCCCGCCTCGTTGAGCTCCAGAAGCAGTGTGATGCCTTCGTTCTCCTGCCCTCGGAAGCCCAGGCAGAGGTGACCGGGCAGGCGCCGATAGCGATGTCCGATCAGATAGGCGTTGGGGATCTTCTCGGCGAGCGTCTCGATGATGCGATCGGAGAAGCTCACCAATCGCGCGGCATCCTCGGACATCTCGACCGCGAGGATCTCGGCGGCCCGACCCAGCCCGACTAGGCCGGCGACGTTCTCGGTGCCCGAGCGCAGACCGCGCTCCTGGCCGCCGCCGTGGACGTAAGCCTCGAGCTCGATGCCGTCACGGACGAAGAGCGCACCCACGCCCTGCGGACCGTTCAGCTTGTGCGCCGAGAGCGAGAGCAGGTCGAGCTCCTGCGCGCGCACGTCGAGGGGTAGCTTGCTCACAGCCTGTACGGCGTCGGTATGGAAGAGAGCGCCATGCTCGTGCGCGATCCGCGCCAGCTCCGCGATCGGTTGGATGGTGCCGACGACGTTGTTCGCCGCCATGACCGAGACCAGCCGGGTTGTCGGCCGCAGCACGCTCTCGAGCGAGGCCGGATCGACTATCCCGTCGCCGTCCACCGGCAGATACGAAACCTCGACTCCTCGTCGCCCGAGATAACGGCACGTCTCGAGCACCGCCGGATGCTCGATCGAGCTGGTGACGATGTGACAATCGCCCGGGTCGTAGGCCGTTGCCACGCCGATCAGTGCCAGGTTGTCGGCCTCGGTGCCGCTACCGGTAAAGACGATCTCACCGGGATGGGCGTTCAACAGGGCCGCGAGCTGCTCGCGGGCCCGATCGACCGCTTGGCGCGCGCGCCGGCCAAACCCGTGCAGGCTTGACGGGTTCCCGAACGTCTCACCGATCCAGGGCCGCATCGCTTCCGCCACGCGGAGATCGAGGGGCGAGGTCGCGGCGTTGTCGAAATAGACGATGTCGCCCATCTCACTGCCCTCGGTAGAAGACCTGGTTGTCGAGTGCGCGGATGACGCCGAAGTGCGACTGCCAGCCGACCTCTTTCTTGCCGACGCAGATCGTGCAGGTACCGACCGGCGGGTTTCCGCGCAGGTACAGCTGCTCGGCGGCCTCCGGTGTCTCCCGGACGCTCTTGACCAGGGGGTCTATCCCGATTCCGTGCAGGGCGTTGACCTCCCTGATCTGCACCTCCGGCGCGGCGTTCTGAATGTGGGCGCGAAAGACTTCGCGCTCGGCCTGCGAGACGCGATCGATCTTCGTGATCACGGCCACGTCGGCGAGCGACAGCATCGGGCCCACCTTGAGCGGCAGGTTCATGCCGCTGGTCGCCTCCAGCACCGCGAGGCCCAGCGCACCATCTACGTAAGGCGAGCAGCGAAGGCACAGACCGGCGGTCTCGACGAGTAGGATGTCGCACTCTTCGGCGCCGGCCCACTCGAGCGCGTCGCCGAGCACCATCGCGTTGTAGTGATCGGGGCAGAGCTCGCCCGAGTAGCACTTGCGAGTCGGTATGCCGAACTCGCGGGCGAGGATCTCGTCCTCCTCGGCGTACTGGACGTCGATCTTCAAGAAGGCAGGCCGTTGATCGTCTCTGAGCAGCCTGGAGATGATGTGGCGAAGCACCGCTGTCTTTCCGGTCGTGGCCGGGCCGGCGCAGATGACGAGCTTCATGACAGCACCTCCGCCTCTTGCGCGGTGAGTCTCTCGCCCAGGCGGATCTTCTCCCGCAGGCGCGAGAGGAAGTCGTCGAGCTGACCAACCCGAGTACAGAGCTCATGCTCCTCGGCGTTTGTGGTCAGCACGTGCGTCACGGCGCCGCCCTTCATGACGATGCGGTAGTCGGAGAGAAGCGCGATACGCGGGTCGTGCGTGACGAAGATGAAGATCTTGCGGTGCTCGCGCAGCAGCTCGAGCGCTCGCTTTCGGTGGATACCGGCGTTCTCGACCTCGTCGAGAAGCACTATCGGCGTGTCGCAGATGATCGTGGCGTCGGCGATGAGCAGCGCGCGCGCCTGACCTCCCGAGAGCTCGGTCATACGCGCGTCGAGTGGTACGGGCTCGCCGGTGAGCTGGTTGGCGAAGGCCAGGGTCCCATCGATCATCTCGTCGATCTGCGAACGCGATCCGCTGCGGATGCGCGCATGGGTGGCGAGAAACTCGTCGACCGGCAGGTCGGAGAGGAAGGTCGTGTGCTGAGTGATTAGGGCGATCGGATGGTGCGCCGGATCGATTCGGTATTCATCCAGAGGTCGCTCGCCGTTGATCAGCACCCGCCGACCACTGGGAGTGTTGTCGTCGGCAAAGAGCTCGATGTCGTTGATCAGCGTGGTCTTGCCCGATCCGGTCGGGCCCACGATGCTCACTACATCACCCATCTTGAGCTCGATCCGTTCGACAGCCTCCGGCCCGCCAGAGCGACTCCGGCCACCGATGATCGTGATGGTCTCAATCATTCGCGTCCCTCTCTCACCCTTCGTTTGCCAGCTGAAAAGGATAGAGCTATCTATACATTTAGCTAATACCTTGTATAAGGCGGGCATATTATGAGGTGAGCCTCTGGTTGTCAAATCCAGGAGCGCGTAAGTACGGGATAGGAGCCCTGCGAAGACGAATGACCGGCTTCCCCCGCCGCCGCGACCGACATGGCGGGCGCGGCTCAGAAAACGCCATCTCTCGGTCGTATTTGCCTTTCGCCGCGAAAAGTCGCCATGCCCTCCGCAGGCGGGCGAACTCTTCGCGGGGAGACCGACCTGCGCGGGCGCGGCTCACTTAACGCCGTCCCTAACCCCCTACGAACCGAGCCCCGCTCACAACAACGCCCAGCCCACCCTCGCCCCCTGGATCACACGGGGCATAAGCGCCGCAGGCGCGTTCCCTCCTTTATAAACACCGGCGAAAGTCTTCATGCCTCCCGAAGGGAGACGAACTTTCGTCGGTTACTCCCACTCGATAGTGGCGGGCGGCTTCGAGCTGAGGTCGTAGACGACCCGGTTCACGCCGCGGATCTCGGCGATGATGCGGCTCGAAATCTTCTCCAATAGCTCATGGGGAAGGCGCGCCCAGTCGGCGGTCATGGCATCGTCGGAGGTGACGGCGCGCAGCACTATCGGGTAGGCGTAGGTGCGCTCGTCGCCCTGCACGCCGACCGAGCGAATGGCGGGCAGGACGGCGAAGGACTGCCAGAGCTTGCGGTACCAGCCGGCGGCGCGAATCTCGTCCTGGAGGATCGCGTCGGCCTCGCGCAGGATGTCCAGGCGCTCGCGCGTGATCTCGCCGATGATGCGGATGGCCAGCCCAGGGCCGGGGAAGGGCTGGCGCCAGACCAGGCGCTCGGGCATGCCCAGCTCCTCGCCGACGCGGCGCACCTCGTCCTTGAACAGCAGCCTGAGCGGCTCGACCAGCTCCATCTCCATCTCCTCGGGCAGGCCGCCGACGTTGTGGTGGCTCTTGATCTTGGCCGCCACGCCCGCGGTACCGCCCGACTCGATCACGTCCGGGTAGATCGTGCCCTGGACGAGGAAGTGAATCTCGCCCAGCTTGGCCGCTTCCTCCTCGAAGACGCGAATGAACTCGGCGCCGATCAGGTGCCGCTTCTCCTCGGGCTCCTCGACGCCCTCGAGGCGAGCCAGGAAGCGCTCCTGCGCCTGCACGTGCACGAGTGGAACCTTGAAGTGATCGCCAAAGGCCTCGACCACCTGCTCGGCCTCGCCACTCCGCATGAAGCCGTGATCGACGAAGACGCAGGTGAGCTGCTCACCGATCGCCTTGTAGACCAGCAGCGCCGCGACAGAGGAGTCGACGCCGCCCGAGAGAGCGCAGATCACCTTCTCCGATCCAACCTGCTCGCGAATACGTGCGATCTGCTCGTCGATCACCTTGGCCGGCGTCCAGGCCGGCGCGATCCCAACCACCTCGTGCAGGAAGCGCTCGAGAATCTTCTGGCCGTTCGTGGTGTGCACGACCTCGGGGTGGAACTGGACGGCATAAAGGCCGCGCTCCGGATCCTCGAAGGCGGCGAGCGGTGTCGTGGCGGAGCTGGCGACTACGCGGGCGCCGGGAGGAGCAGCGGTGACCGAGTCGCGATGACTCATCCAGACGGTCTGCTCGCCGGCCAGCTCGGCGCTGAACAGCGTTCCCTCCTCGATCCGCATCTCCGTCTTGCCGAACTCCCCCACCCCGGTTCGCTCGACCTTGCCGCCCAGGTCCTGCGCCATCAGGTGCATGCCGTAGCAGATGCCGAGCACGGGAACGCCCAGCTCGAACAGCTCCTTGTCGACGCGGGGCGCGTTCTCGACGTAGACCGAGGCGGGCCCGCCCGAGAGGATGATCGCGCGCGGATTTCGCGCCGCCACTTCCTCCGGCGAGAGCTGATAGGAGACGAGCTCGGAGTAGACGTGCGCCTCGCGCACGCGCCGAGCGATCAGCTGGGAATACTGGCCCCCGAGATCGAGGACGAGTACGGGCCGCTCTTCGCCCGCCATCAGGATCCCGAGGTCGGGTAGTTCGGAGCTTCCTTGGTAATCGCGATCCCGTGCGGATGGCTCTCACGCAGCCCGGCCACGGTGATGCGGATGAACTTGGTGTTCTTCTTCATCTCCTCGATCGTGCGTGCGCCGCAGTAGCCCATCGCCGCGCGCAAGCCGCCGACCAGTTGGTAGGTGAGGTTGGCAAGCGGCCCCTTGTAGGCGACACGACCCTCGATCCCCTCGGGAACCAGTTTCGAGACCTCCGTGACGTCGGCCTGGAAGTAGCGATCCTTGGAGAAGGAGCGGGCCTTCATCGCGCCGAGCGAGCCCATGCCTCGGTACTCCTTGAAGCGCTCGCCCTGGTAGATGACGACTTCGCCGGGACTCTCGTCGACGCCGGCAAGGAGCGAGCCGAGCATCGCGCAGTCGGCGCCGGCAGCGATCGCCTTGGCCAGATCGCCGGAGTACTGAATACCGCCGTCGGCGATCACCGGCACGCCGTGCTTGGCGGCAGCCCTGGCACAGTCGTAGATCGCGGTCACCTGCGGCACTCCGGTGCCGGCGACGATGCGAGTCGTACAGATCGAGCCCGGGCCGATACCCGCCTTCACGGCGTCGGCGCCGGCATTGATCAGCGCCTCGGTCGCCGCGGCGGTGGCGATGTTGCCGGCGATGATCTGAACGTCGGCCCAACGCTTCCTGACCTCGCGCACGGTGTCGATGACGGCCTTGGAATGCCCGTGCGCCGTGTCGATCACGAGCACGTCAACCTCTTCCCCGATCAGCGCCTCCGCCCGCTCCAGCGCATCGGCCCCGACTCCGACCGCCGCGCCGACCATCAGGCGGCCCTGCCCGTCTTTGGTCGCCAGCGGATACTGAATCTTCTTCTGGATGTCTTTGACGGTGATCAGGCCCTGGAGCTTGCCGTCCGAGTCGACGACCGGAAGCTTCTCGATCTTGTGCTTGTAGAGGATCTCCTTGGCCTGCTCGAGGTTCGTGCCGATCGGGACGGTGATGAGCGGCGCGTGCGTCATCAGGGCTGAGACCAGCTGATCGGTGTTCTGCTCGAAGCGCAGATCGCGGTTAGTGAGGATGCCGACCAGCGTCCCATCCTTGCTGGTGATCGGGACGCCGGAGATGTGGTAGCGAGCCATCAGGTCGAGTGCGTCGGCGACCAGGTCGTCGGGGCCCAGCGTCACGGGCTCGACGATCATGCCCGACTCCGAGCGCTTCACCTTGTCGACCTCGGCGATCTGATCGGCGATCGAGAGATTGCGGTGGATGATGCCGAGGCCGCCCTCGCGCGCCAGTGCGATCGCCAGCCTGGCTTCAGTCACGGTGTCCATCGCCGCCGAGACGATCGGAATGTTGATCGTCATCGTGCGCGTCAACCGCGTTACCGTCGAGACCTCGCTCGGTTGCACGGCCGACTCGGCCGGTACGAGCAAGACGTCATCGAAAGTCAGCCCTTGCTTGGCGAACTTCTCCTCAATCGAGAGAGCATCGAGCTCGTCTGTCCCCACAATAAGCCGCTCCAGATCCATCTGACTCACCCCGCCCCTTCAACGCAAAAAACCCAGGCGCCATAAGGTCGCCTGGGCCAAGAAATCCGGATGCCACCAAAGTCTTTCAAGTGACAATCAATCGTAGCAAGGCTGAGCGCTATCTTGCATTCTCAGCCGGAGGTTCTGTGCGGCGCGGTCCTTTCTGCAACCATGCGAGCTATTCGAGGTACGAACAGTGGGACAAGCTCAGCGGCGGCGACTTGAACTAGAGTTGTCAATCCCCGCCCACCGCTATTACGGTGGGCTTAACAGGCAAAAGAACCAGCGCCTTTGCTACTCATCCTGATAGTCGGACTACTGCTTCTCGCCGTCGAGCTGGCCGGCTTCTGGCTCGCCAGGTTCTTCGTTCGCCGACTCCACGCTCGACGGGAACTTCGCAAGCAACCCCAATCCGAGCGGCGGCGCGTGCTCGTTCTCACCGCGCCGGTCGGCGAAGGTCACGTTGCGGCCGCCCAGGCGCTCGTCGCCGAGCTGGAGAGTGAGGACGCCGAGCTCGAGGTCGTTCTTCTCGATGCTCTCGACGGCCTCGGGCACGTCCTGCGCTTCATCCTCCGCGACTGCTACCGCTGGCAGTTCGGGCATATGGCTCGCCCCTACGGGCTCTTCTACCAGCTGTTCAGGCGCTCCTCGTTTTTCCGCGGTATCGGCCGGCTGACGCTCTTCTCCTTCGGCTCGCGCCCCTTGCTTCGAATGGTCGAGCAGTACGACCCCGACATCGTGGTTTCCACCTATCCAGCAGTCACTTGCGTGCTCGGCGGTTTGCGCCGCAGCAAGCGTCTTCACGTACCGGTAGTCGCGACGATCACCGATCTCGACGGCCTCTGCTTCTGGGTGCATCCGGGTGCCGATCTCCACCTGGTCATGCATGAGAGCTGCATCGAGCAGGTCGAGCGCCTCGCGGGCCCTGGTAGCGCGCGCCAGGCTCGGCCTCTGATCGCACCCGCATTCCACGAGCCGAGGACGCGTGTCGAGGCTCGCCGCGCGCTCGGGTTGCCGGGTAGCGGAGCGATCGCGATCGTCTCGGGCGGCGGCTGGGGGGTCGGCAAGCTCGAGGAGGCGACCCGCGCAGCTCTGGCGGTCGATGATCTCTCTGTCATCTGTCTCGCCGGGCGGAACGAGAGCGTCAGGAAACACCTAGAGCTAGTCATGGCTTCCGAGCCTCGCGTCTCGGTTTGGGGTTTCACCGACAGGATGAGCGACCTTCTTGCCGCCGCGGACGTACTCGTTCACGCAACCGGCGGGGTTACCGTGCTCGAGGCGCTTGCTCGCGACTGTCCCGTGATCGCTTACGGTGCTCCGCCCGGTCACGCATGTCTGACCGCGAAGGCGCTTGCCAAGCAGGGCCTGGGCTGGATGGCGCTCTCGCCGCCCGATCTCACGGACTCGCTTCGGAGCGTGCTCGAACACCCGCGCGTGCCTGCAAAGGCGGCGGTTTCCGCGCCGACCTGCGCCGGCCTTGCTCTGGCCGTGACTCCACGTCCCGTTTCGGGGCCCGCGCTTTGGCCTCGACTTCTGAGTCGTACGGCGCTCGCCTGTGCTGCGCTCGCTCTGCCCTGCTGGGCTCTGTCGACCGACCTTCCCTACGCTCTGGCCTCAAGCCCGCTCGATCTTGCGCCGCTCGACGCCGTGTCGACCTTGCAGCCTGAAATCGGCCTCGTCATCAGCGCCCCGCCTTCGACGGTTCCCCGGCTCGAAGAAGAGTTGAGAGCGCACCGCGCGCACGCGTCGTTTGCGTTTTCCTCACCGATCGATCACAAGCTTCTTCGCTCGATCGCTCTCGCGCAGGATGAGCCGCTGCCTGCGCTCAACTCGGGTAGGCCGATGAGCTGGCTCGGCACTCGTGGCCGTCTGAAAAACCTTGCTACCGCACTTAGGCTCCATGACGCCCACTACTACCTTGCGCCCGCCGAGCTCAACTTCGGCCAGTACCTGCTCGCGCGCCGGCAGGGCGAGCTTCCGATCACCGGCTCGGATCTCGATCCCAATTCGCTCGTCACGCCGCAAGGTTTTCGCCGGGGCGAAGTAATCGTCCTCGATCTGAGCGAGGGTCAGACGGCTGCGGAGACGACCCTGGACGAGTTGCTTGCGTCCGTTGCGCGCGATCATCTCAGCGCGGTTTCCGTCGATAACCTGCTCCGCTCCGCCTCTGCGAACTAAGACGAGTGAGCGCCGCAGGACCTGAACCTCTGCCCGCTTTGTGCGCCGTTGCAACGTTTAGCTGACGGCGACAGAGGCTAGACCGCGCTCCGCGAGCAGTTCGAGTATCGCCGCTAACGCCTCCGCGCCGAGATCGGCGAATCCCGCCAATCCGTAGTAGCTGGCGTCATGGAGCAGGACGATATCGCCCGCCGTGAGCGATGTAGTGACGCGGCGCACGATCGCTTCCGGCTTGGCTCCGCGCTCCCACTCTCTTCCCCAGCGCGACCAGAGAAGCGGCGTCCAGCCGCGGCGTCTCGCGCTGAGTAGCGCGGCTGTGCTGAAGACGCCGAAGGGCGGTCGGTAGAGGACCGGCCTGCGCCCGGTCGCGGCGGTAATGACCGCCTCGGCACGATCGAGGTCGGCATCCAGGCCGCGGGGCGTTCGTAGAAGCGTCGGGAGATGTCGATAGCCGTGCAGACCGATCTCGTGCCCTGCCGCGACGATCTCGGCTGCGAGATCGCCATGGCGCTCCACCTGCTCGCCGACGAGGAAGAAGGTGGCGGTCGCCTGCGCCCGCGCGAGGAGCTCGAGGACGATCGGCGTAGTGCGTGGATCCGGACCGTCGTCAAAGGTGAGCGCAACGCCGTTTTGATGCGCGAGGCGACGCTGAATTCCCAGTACCCGTGCCAGCGCGGGCATGTGCGGCGCCGGTGCGGGCGCGCTCCAGGCGCAGGTCGCTGCGAAGGCGCCGAGGCCGAATGTGCGGAGGTTCATGATCGTATGGTTACCGAGATGAGCCCGGCCGTGTGTTCCCAACTCGCGCGGTGCCTCGACACCGCCTGCATACGGGGCGACCGTGTCTACTCGCTGCGCGCGAAACCCGAACTGCTCGTTTTGAGTCTATGACTCAGGCGCACGAATCCCCACCCGACCAGGAGCGCACCAAGAAGAAAGAGGAGCGCCGCGAGACCGTGCCGGTGAGGATGCAGCGCGACTACCGAGCCGAGCCCTAGCGAGACAGCGCCGAGAGCGAGCGGAAGGTTGACCAACCCCCAGCAGACGACGGCGGCTCCGATCGCGAAGAGGATGAGCGCGAGCTGGTGCAGGCGATGGTTCGGCCAGGCAACGGCTCCCCAGGCCAGAAAGACGGCGCCGAGAGCGGCAATGTAGGCATCGTACTTCTGCCACCAGCGCTCGCCGCCGGTCGGTCGAGCCGCCCGCGCAACCGCCTCCTCGCATGAGCCCCTGCAGGCAAGCTTCCCCTCGACTTCGACGGCTGACTTGGCGCATAGGCCCCGTCCACAACTCGAGCAAACGCCAACCGCCTCGGCGTCGGAGTGGTAGTAGCAGCGCACGCTCCGATCATATAAGCCGCGCCGCTCGGCCCGGCCGAATCCGAACTTCCTAGCGGGTGGCGACGGGCTTGAGCTCGGCGATCTCGACCTGGCGCGCGAACTCCGCGGCCTGCTCGGGGTCGAAACAGCCGGCGCCGGTCTCGAGCGTGGAGGCGGTGGCGGCGCCGACAGCCTCGCAAAGCGCCTCCTCGAACGAGCGGCCCGCCCGGCGCGCGGCCAGGAATCCGGCCAGCAGCACGTCGCCGGAGCCAACCGGTGACACCGGCTCGACGCGGGCGATCGAGGCTCGATAGCGCTTCGGCTTGCGCTCTTCCTTGAGCAGCGCGTAGCAGCCGCCCTCGTGACTGATCAGGACGTTGTGCGGGCCCATCTCGCCGATCGTCTCGAGCGCCATGACGAAATCGTCCTCGTCGGAGAACTCCTGCCCCACGAGGCCCTCTGCCTCGTGTTGGTTGGGGCTGACGGCGAAGGGCTCGGCCTCGGCGCCCAGGCGCAGAGCGGTTCCCTCGGAATCGAGCACACAGCGCACCTTCCGCCGCGCCAGTTCCTTGATCGCGTCGGCATAGAAAGAGTTGTCGACCCCACGCGGCAGCGTGCCCGCAAAGATGACCCACTCGGCGTCGGCCGAGAGGTAAACGAGCTTCTCGAGCAGCATCTTGAGCTCCTCGGGCTCGACGTGTGGCCCCCACTCGTTGATCTCGGTGTGCGAGCCGGTGACCGGATCGACGACGGCGGTCGAGGTGCGCGATTCGCCTTCGATGCG
Organism: Actinomycetota bacterium; assembly: GCA_003162055.1. Lineage (GTDB taxonomy): Bacteria > Actinomycetota > Thermoleophilia > Gaiellales > Gaiellaceae > Fen-549. The sequence continues at coordinate 31,579 of PMNA01000017.1, forward strand.
AACGAAGTCGTTGAGGATCGACTCCTGCGTCAGCTCCTCGATCACGCGCGTGCCGGTACGCCCGCCCGTCAGCCCGGTCGCCACCACGGGCACCCCGAGCACCTTCAGCGCCCGAGCGACGTTGATGCCCTTGCCGCCGGCAAGCGTCAGAGCCTGGCTGGCACGGTGACGCAGGCCCCGCTGGAAATTCGGGACCGTGAGCGTGCGATCGATGGCGGCGTTGAGAGTGACGGTGACGAGCATCGGTTGCCCTCCTGATGGGTGGGCGGTCGTCCGGGAAAGATGCGACCGGAAGAGTAGACGGTCCGGACCACGAGCGTGTGAGGTTCCGCTCCGAAACGCCTAGATCCAACCGAATAGCTCGTGCAGGGTCTGGCCTCCGTACCAGCCGATCTTGTCGCGCAGGCCCGGCCGTCCGACGGAGCGAAGCGCAACCAGCCTTCTCTCGCCGAGCAACTTTCTGCCCAAGTAGATGCGCACCTCCCCCACCGGCCGACCGCGCTTGACCGGGAGCGAGAGGGTGCGCGGCAAGACGAGCTTCTCGACCAGGGGACGATCGAGGCGGAGCGGCAAGGAGAGCGAGCTCGAGGCCGCGACCGGAACGGCCGGCCCACCGTACTCGCTGGCCACCGTCGCCAGCGGGCTTCCGGCCGTGACGACCTCGACGAGCCCGTAGCGAGTGAGAGCGAAGCGAAGCAGGGCCGTCAGGTCGCGGTCCCGCTGCGCACGGCTGGGCGAACCGAGGATGGTCGCGTAGATCTGGACTCCGCCGCGGACGAGAAGCGTGACCTGGCACCAGCCGGCTTCGTCGGTATGCCCGGTCTTGACGCCGACGACTCCGGGAAAGGTGCCGAGCAGGTCGTTCCAGGTCGTGAGCACGCGACCGCCGGAGATCGTGCTCCTGCGCAGGCGAACCGTCTGACTCACCTCCGGCATCGTCATCGCCCACTGGGCCAGGACGGTGACATCGCGGGCGCTCGAGTAGTGCCCTGGCGCATCGAGACCGTCGGGCCGCGCGAAGTGGGTCCGCGTGAGGCCGATCTGCCGCGCTTCCTGGTTCATCCAACTGATGAAGAGAGCGCGATTTCCGTCCGCGGCAGCGTCGGCGAGAGCGTCCGCCGCGTCGTTGGCGCTCTGAATCAGGGCGGCTCGCACGAGATCGCCGACCAGGATGTGCTCGCCGGCGCGCAGCTCGACGCTCTCCTCGCCGACCCGGGCCGCCTGGGCCGAGACGGTGACATATCGATCGACGCTCAGATGCTGCAACGCAACGCCCACCGTCATCAGCTTGGTCAGGCTGGCGATGGGCAGACGAGCGTTGACGTTCTTGCTCATCAGCACGTCGCCGGTGACGGCATTCTCTACCAGGTAGGCGCGCGCATCCACCTTAGGCGCGCGCACAGCGGCGCCGGCGGCGGGCTGAATGACTGCGAGCGCCAGCGCAAGCAACGCCGGCGCGAGGAGTAGGCGCCTCACTTCGCTATCGGCGCCTTCCCGACCTTGATCTTCTGCCCGACCCGGAGCGCAGTCGGCTGGATTCCTGGGTTCAGGGCGATGATGTCATCCACTGTGACGCGGAAATGTACGGCAATTGCGCCGAGGGTGTCGCCGGACTGGACGGTGTAGATCCTCGTCTTAACGGTCTGCTGCGCGGTCGAGACCGAGGTGGTCGTCGACTTCTTCGTGCTCGACGAGCCGGCCTGCGGCTGCGACCCGCCCGAAAAGCTGCCGCGAAGGATCAGAACGACGACGGTTACGGCGAGCAGAAAGAGGAGCGGAACGCCGAAGTGCGCGAGTTGGCGGTTATCTCGACGCATTACTCGTTACGTTTTACCAGCCTGAGACCACCCATATCTCATCGCGTAAGCGCGCGGCCTCCGTTCCGGCGGCATCGCGCCAGTCAAGACCCTCCTCGGCGCGGTAGGCAAAGATGACCGAACGGGAGACGTTCACGAGCGCGCTGGCCGGACCGCTGGTGAAGGCGCGGGCCACGTCTGCGGGGGTCGCCCCTTGCGCCCCGACGCCCGGCAGGAGAATGATCGAGCGCGGAAGCAGGCGCCTGGCCTCGCTGATCGCGCGCGGGTAGGTCGCTCCGACAACCACGCCCAGGCTCGATATACCGCTCGCGCCGACGAGCGTCTCGGCCGGCTCTTGAAGGAGCAGCGCTACCTGGTGCCAGAGCGGGCTACCGTCCGACAGGGTCAAGTCCTGCACGTCTGCGCTACCGGGATTCGATGTCTTGAGCAGGACGAAGACGCCGCCGCCGTGGCGCTGGCAGGCGAGCAGGAACGGCTCGAGAGCGTCGCGCCCGAGATAGGGGTTCACCGTCAGCGCGTCGGCCAGCGGCGGATGCAGCCCGCGCGGCTCGAGATAGGCACCGGCGTAGGCTCTGGCCGTCGAGCCGATGTCGCCGCGCTTGGCGTCCGCGATCACGAGCAGGCCGGCGTCGTGGGCATGGGCGCAAACGTCCTCGAGCGCCCGCATCCCGGCCGAGCCGTAGAGCTCGAAGAAGGCGAGCTGGGGCTTGACGCAGACGGCGTAGGGCGCAACCGCGTCGATGATCCCGCGGCAGAAGCGCGAGAAGGCGTCGGCGATGCCCTCGGGACTGTGCTGAGCTTCACCGCGCAACTCCAGCGGCAGCAGATCGAGCCTCGGATCGAGCCCCACTACGAGCTGGCTTCGCTTGCGCTCGACCGCTTCGACCAGCCGGTCGGCGAAGGTTTGCGCCGCCGGTTGATCGGCGGCAGCGTTCTCGGGGCTGTCTTCCACTCCCGCCAAGGCTAGCGGCGCGATCAGACTACTGACCACTTGACATCGCCCGGCCCGACAAAGAGCGAGGGCCGCTCGACGCGACCCTCGCTCAAACCTTCTTATCCAACAGCTGACTATCCTTCGCGGACAGCCTGCTTCAGTGAGCTTCCAGGCGTGAACTTGGGCACCTTGGAAGCGGCGATCGCCAGCCGCTCGCCGGTTCGGGGATTGACTCCCGTCCGTGCTGCGCGGTGGGCAACCGAGAACTTCCCGAACCCGGTGAAGGTCACGTCCTTGCCGGCCTTGAGAGAGTCGGCGACCACGCTCAGCACGGCGTCTACGGCATCGCCGGCATCGCGTTTCGTCAAACCGCTCTTCTGGGCGACCAGATCAACGAACTCCTGCTTCGTCACGTGCTCTCCTCCTCATCGACAGCTTTTCTACCGTCAGACCCTAACAGGCTAAGCCATTTCGCTCAACCATGCGGGTTTGCGGCACTTTTTGCCACTTTTTGAAGTTCACTCGCACGGAAGAGCGGCCATAAACGCACTCCGTGGCGCGCGAGCTCGTCGGATCCGCCCTCTTCGCGGTCGACGACACAGACGGCTGTACGGCAGACGAGACCGGCTTCGCGGACCGCCTCGACAGCCTGAAGCGCGGCTCCACCAGATGTCACCACGTCTTCAACCAAACAGACCAGCTCTCCCGATTCGCTTATACCTTCGAGCTTGTTCGAGGTGCCGTACCCCTTTGCCTGCTTGCGCACGATCAAGAAAGGCAGCCGTGAAGCAAGGGAGGCAGCGGCGGCAAGGGCAACCGCACCCAGCTCCGGAGCGGCGATGCGGACGGCGTCCGGCTCGTGCTCCTTGACCGCGGCGGCGATCAATTCACCGAGCGCCTCGAGTAGCTCGGGCACCGTCTCGAAGCGGTACTTGTCCAGGTAGTACTTGGAATGCCGGCCCGAGCGCAGGACGAAATCGCCCTCGAGGTAGGCGCGCTCGACCAACATCTTGGTCAAATCCTGCTCGTTCACGATCCCTCCGGACGGGCACGAGCCACGAGCTCGCGACCCTGCTTGAGTAACTCCTCGGCCGCCGCATCCTCGGGGCCGAGCTCCAGCAGCGTACCGTCCGGGAAGTAGAGGCCGACCCGCTCGGGCGTGCCCGACTGCAGCTGCTGGCGCATGTAGAAGGCGCCGGCGACCGAGCCCGCGGTTACTACTAATCCGGCGAGGAGCTTGTTACGCCTGGTCATTGGAACCCTCTTGGGTAGCCGGGCTCGACGGCCCGCTTCCACTCGTCTTCGCCCCCAGGCGCTCCTTGAGCGCGGCCAGCCGGTGCAATCTCGGCTTGGCGTCGGTGAGCTTGCGCAGGCAGGCTCGAAGCTCGAAGAAGGCGAGCCCCGCAATGGGGTCGGGAGAGGTAAGAGCGACGATGCGAAGGCCGTCCTGGAGAACGAAGAGGAGACTGCCCTCCGGATAGGTCAGTTCGACCTGGATCGGCTCGCCGCGCTCGGAGCCGCCTGCCCGCGTGGTGCAGGCGAGCAGCGCGGCAGCGCCGAAAGCCACCGACTCCGCCCTCTCTCGGTCAGCGAGCGTGGCCTCGACCAGCTCGCCGCGAGCGTCGAAGATCAGAGCGAAGTCGATCTGCGACGAGATCTCGGTCAGCTCGGCGAGTGCCTGCCCAGCATCCATACGCGGGCCGAAGGTAGCAGCTGGGGGGCTTTCCGGGGCGGACTTGCCAGGCCGGCTCCTGCCGCCGATGCTTTGTTCGCGACTTCAGCTAGCACTGGGAACTCCCCCAAATAGCCTCCGAGCAGGGATACTGAGTATCGATGCGGGTACGAAAACGCAGCCTGTTCCAGAAGTTCTTCGCCGATCGCGGCACGCACCTGGCGGCGATGATCGCCTACTTCGCGCTGCTCTCGCTGGTACCGATGCTCTTCCTCGCCATTGCCCTGCTCGGTATAACGCCCCGGCACGGCGGCTCCAGAAAGAGCCTCGAGCACTCGCTCAACCACATCTTCCCGGGCACCTCGGTGGTGTCAATCGACCATGCGCTCAACTCGATCGGCAAGAACGCCGCCGCCCTCGGCATCATCGGCGCCGTCGTTCTGCTCTGGAGCTCGCTCTCGCTCTTCAGCGTGCTCGAGTCGGCCTTCAACATCGTCTACGGACGGCCGAACAGACCGTTCCTACGCGGCAAGGCGCTCGCGCTGGTGCTTCTCGTTGCCTCGCTCGTCACCGTCGTCGCCTCCCTCGTCACCGGCACGCTCGGCGTCTACCTGCTCCAGCGCTACACGGGGCATTTCCTGGGCAACGCGTACGTGGCCTTCCCGCTGACCTTCCTGGTGGAGCTGGCCGGGCTGCTGCTCTTCCTCGTCACCGTCTACTACGTGCTGACGAACGTGCAGCTCACCTTCCACGACGTCCTGCCCGGAGCGGTCACTGCGGCGCTGATCCTCGCCGCCACCTTCCAGGTGCTGCCCCTCTACCTCCGCCTCGTCTCGCACGACCTGGTCGTCCTGCGCGCGCTCGGAGGGCCGGCGATCCTGCTCTTCTGGCTCTACGTGATGGCCAACGTGATCGTCTTCGGCTCGGAGGTCAACTGGTGGATGGCACAGCGCCGCGAGGCGCGGGCGCGCGCGGCGCGGGCCGCGCCGGTGCCGGCGAGCGAGGGGATCGCGATGACCACAGTCCTGGAGCCCTTACCACCGCCCGAGGACAGCGAGATAACAACCACCCTGAAGCCCTCGCCGGCGGATCCGGAAGCGCAGGACACCGCGCCGAGCTCGACCGAGCTGCGCTAGGGCCGGCGCTCACCCGCCCTCACCGACGTCCCCGTGCCCGATGCCGAGGTTAGCGAGCTGCCAGCGCCTCGAGCAGCGCCCGCGCAGCCCTGGCCCGGTGCGAGTTGGAGCGTTTCCAGACATTGCCGAGCTCGGCCACGGTGCGCTCCTCGTCCTCGGGAAGGAAGATCGGGTCGTAGCCGAATCCCTCGCTTCCACGCGGCTCGTGACCGATCCGACCCAGCAAGGCTCCGCTGCCGCGCAGCTCTTCTCGCTCGGGCGAGATGGCGACCAGCTCGGAGATGTAGCGGGCGCGGCGGCCCTCACCCTCGATACCCGTGAGCGCCGCGAGCATGCGGCCGACCGGGTCGTCGCCGCCGAAGCGCGCCGAAAAGACTCCCGGCCCCCAATCCAGCGCGGCCACCTCGATGCCCGAGTCTTCGCCGATTACCCAGAGCGGGCGCTTCTCGAGCGAGCGACCGTAAAGAGCCTTGCCGCGGGCGTTCTCGTAGTAACTCGTTCCCGTCTCGGGTGGGAAGGTGCCGCCGGTAAGCGGCTCGACCTGCCAGCCCGGTAACAGTTGCTCGAGCTCGCGGGCCTTGTCGGGGTTGCGCGAGGCAAAGACAGCGTTCAGAGCTATTGCACCCACTGGGCCCCGGTCACTCCGTTCAGCCCTAACAGGCCGTTGATGATCTCGACCATGTGCACGTCGCGCTCGAGCTCCACGTCGGCCGCCAGCTTCCTCTGCCCCGCTTCGTCACGGACGCTCGCCCCGACCAGCACGGCCCGCTCGCCCTCGAGGTAACGCGGCACGGAAGCGGCGTCCGAACCGAGCTTCAGGGCGACGACGGGTAGCACCCCGGTATTCTGGCCCGCGCCCCGGACACATCCGCCGGCGCGAGGAGCACACCGGGCGTCGCAGCCGAGATGCGCGGCTGCGACTCACAACGGCCTTCCTTCAGGCTCAGCGCGGAAAGTCGTCATGCCCGCGCAGCGGGCGGACTTTCTGCGGCTTTCAGCGCCTCTTCCTGCGCCGCCTTGATCGTCTCGGCTCCGCTCGCGGCCAGGGCGAGTAGCTCGTCCAACTCCTCGCGGGCGAAGGGAACGGTCTCCGCCGTCGCCTGCAGTTCGATCAGGCGCCCGTCGCCGGTGGTGACGTAATTCATGTCCACCTCGGCGCTCGAGTCTTCGCCGTAGTCCAGGTCGAGCAGCTTCTCGCCTTCGACTATCCCCACCGAGACCGCGGCGACCGAGTCGGTCAGCACGCGGCCGAGACCGAAGCGCTCGAGGGCGCGGTTGGCCGCGACGTAGGCACCCGAGACCGAAGCACAGCGCGTTCCGCCGTCGGCCTGGAGAACGTCGCAATCGAGCCAGACGGTGCGCTCGCCCAACGCCTCCAGGTCGGCTACCGCCCGCAGCGAGCGTCCGATCAGGCGCTGAATCTCGACCGTGCGCCCCTTCTGCTTGCCCGTGCTCGCCTCGCGCGCGGTGCGCGAGCCGGTCGAGGCCGGCAGTAGCGAGTACTCCGCCGTCAGCCAGCCGCGGCCGCGACCCATCAGCCAGCGCGGAACCCCTTCCTGAATCGAGGCGGTACAGAGGACGATCGTTCGACCCTGAGCGAAGAGCACCGAGCCGTGCGGCTGCTCGAGGAAGTCGCACTCGATCTTGAGCGGCCGGAGCGCGTCGGAACGCCTATCGTCGGTCCTGCTCACGTGGCGGCTCCGAGCCCCGCCAACGAGACGACCTCGGCGATCGGGAACTGCAGGAAGCGCTCGCCCTTGAGCCGGAACTGCTCGGCATCGCCGGTCGTAATGAATCGGCAGACGCCCTCCTGCTCGCTCGTGCGCGCGATTCCTTTCCGCGCCAGCGTCTCGGCCACCTTGCGCGCCGTCTCCTCGGCCGAGAAAACGAGCGTCACGTCGCGGCCGAAGGCTCGCTCGAGCACATGGCGGATGAGCGGATAGTGCGTGCAGCCGAGAATCACCGTATCGACACTGTCCTGCTTGAGCGGCCTGGCATAGGAGCGGACCGCATCGACGGTGCCGGCGCCGTAGGGCGTGTCGCTCTCGATCAGCTCGGCCAGGCCCGGGCAGGCGATGGGAAAGAACCGAACCCCGGCATCGAGCGAGCGCACAAGTGACGCGTAGCGACCGGCCTCGACTGTGGCCTGGGTCGCGAGCAGGCCGATGCGACGATTGCGCGTCGCTTGCACGGCCGCCTCGGCCTCGGGCGCGATCACGCCGACGACCGGAACCTGGAGCTCGGCCTGGAGCTCGGCGAGCGCCGCGGAGGTGGCCGAGTTGCAGGCCACCACGACCATTTTCACGCCCTGGTGCTCGAGGAAACGCCCGATCTCGAGCGCAAAGCCGCGAATCTCCTCCAGCGGCCTCGGCCCATAGGGAAAGCGGCCGGTATCGCCGAGGTAGATGAAGTCTTCGTTCGGCATCGTCACCAGGCACTCGTGCAAGACGGTCAGCCCGCCCATGCCGGAGTCGAAGATCGCAATCGGTCGCCTGTCCACTGCGTTCGATTCTAGTGGTCGCCTGCTCCAGAGGTCTTTCGTGGCCGGCAGAGCGAGAAAAACCCCCAGTGCGCATATCGTTCCCCTATGAGCGAAGTTCGCATCGGCACCTGCTCCTTCGCCGACGTGGCGCTGCTGAAGAACTGGTATCCACGCGGCCTGGACTCGAAGGACCGGCTCCGCTACTACGCCGAGCACTTCGACACCGTCGAGATCGACTCGACCTACTACCGGCTGCCGGGGGCCGGGATGAGCGCCGGCTGGGCCGAGCGCACACCGCCCGGCTTCCTCTTTCACGTCAAGGCCTTCGGGCTGATGACCAGGCATCCGGTACGCGTCGAGCAGCTGCCGGCGGATCTGCGCGCGGCGACCGAGGCGGACGAGCAGGGGCGCATCTTCCACCCGCCCGAGGAGCTTCGCGCTGAGGTCTTTCGCCGCTTCCTGGCCGGGATCGCGCCGCTTCGCGAAGCGGGCAAGCTGGGCGGCATCCTGTTCCAGCTTCCGCCCTACATCGTCTGCAAGGACTCGTCCTTCGACTACCTGACCTGGGCGAAGGAGCAGTTTCGGGACGCGACCGTGCTGGTCGAGTTCCGCCACGCCAGCTGGCTGGAGGAAGCGAACCGCGCCCGGACGCTCTCGTTCCTCAAAGAGAAGGGGATGGCGCTGGTGATCGTCGACGCGCCGCGGCTGGAGAGCAAATCGGTGATCCCGACCGTCGCCGAGCTGACCAGCGACGTCGCCTACATTCGCTTCCACGGCCGTAACGCCGCCACCTGGCAGCATCGCGGCGGCAGCGCCGCCGACCGCTTCGACTATCTCTACACGCGCGAGGAGCTGGCCGAGTGGGTCGAGCCGCTGCGCGAGCTGAGCGGGCAAGCGCGGCAGCTTTTCGCCGTCTTCAACAACAACAACTCGAGCCCGCCGCCGGGACCACTGCAGGGCCCGGTCGCGCAGGCGCCGGCGAACGCGCTCATGCTGCGCCAGCTGCTGCTCGAAGCGGCTGTGCCGGTATCGGAAGGATTACGCGGTACAGCGCTCGAGAAATCGGAGCAGTACCGGATTGACGAGATCGGGTCGCTGGAAGCTGACCAGGTGATTCGCCCCGGGGATGATCACTAGCTCTCCGTCGGGCGCCAACTCGACCAGTTTTTTCGATTCGGCGGCCGTGCCCTGATCGAGCGCACCGGCAATCGCCAGGAAGGGACAGGGGAGCGTCCTGACCACCTCGGTCGTGTCCTCGCGGCCGATCATGGCCACCAGTTCCTGGACGACGCCCTCGGGGTCATGGGCCGCGATGCCGTTCTCCAGCGGCCTCGCCGCCGCCGACTCGGCATCGGCCCCGAGCGCGTAGTCGCGCATCGACTGCCACTGCGCGAGCGAGCCTTTCTCGCGCACGCGAGCGATCGACTGATCGCGCCAGATTTTCCCGTCGGGCGGATCGGCCGCGGCGTGCGAGCCGACGAGCGCGAGCCCGCGCAGACGCTCCGGCGCCCGCTTGGCCATCGCCAGCGCGCAGTAGCCACCCATCGAGGCGCCTATCGCGACCAGGTCGCCGTCCGTTTCGGCGAGCAGCTGCTTCGCCCAGCCGTCGACCGACTCGCCGCGCCCCACCAGGCTGGGTGCTCGCACCTCATAGCCGGCAAGCGCCTCGAGCTGCGGCTCCCACATCTCCGGGCCCACCGGAAAAGCGTGAAGAAGAAGAACGGTCGTACCCATGCGGCTCGCCTCCATCAATCGATTCGGTCGCGGCTCGCTCGACGAGTCAAGATTACCCGGCCTCGGCCGCTGCCGCGCCGGGCGCAGACTCCCCCCGGCAGAAGGAATAGACTCAGATTCGCTTATCGCCGCATTCTCTCGAAGGGAGAGCTCTTTTGAAACGCACGCTTGTCGCGCTCCTGCTGCTGGCAGCAGTACTGATCCCCATCAGCAGTGCCGGGGCTGCGACGCCAGAGGCCAAGCAAATCAAGATCCTGCAGAAGCAGGTCAAAGTGATGCAGAAGCAGGTCAAGACGCTGCAGAAGCAGGTCAAGACGGCAAATACCGAGGCGATGTACGGCTACGTCCTCGGCTACGTCAACATTCAGGCCACAACCTGCACCTTGGCGGTCGTCGCCGACAACTTCCAGGCAACCTGGAAAGCGCTCGACACCGCCGGAATCACCGGTACGCCTTTCACCGCGCTGGCAGCGACGCCTCAGGATGATTACGGCGCCTGCTCGGATGCCGGCATCACGCGTCAGACTGGATTGGGCCTGCCCAGCTGGACTGCGTACGACAGTCTCATGAACTACCTCTACGGCACCTAACCGGCTGCGAGAGCGAACGTTCGAACGCAAACGGGCCCTCGGGCCCGTTTGTCCGTCTCTGGGCCCACTCCGGAAGAGATCGCGAACCTGGTGGAATGGGCGTCAGACCGAGCGTTCGAGCGCTGAGGCGATCTGATGAAAGTCACCGAAGGGCTCGTAGGGCTTGCCGATCGCGTCGAGATAGCGAGCCAGGCCGCAACGGGCGAAGATGCGCGAGGAGGCGAGCGCCGGGCAACGATCCGAGTAGCCGTTCCCCACGTAGACCACCTCGCCGGGCGGCAGCTTCGGGCGCTTGCAGCGCTCGCCGCAGACCGGGCAGATCTCTCCGCCGAAATGGACGCGCCAGCCCGACTCCCCGTCCGAGACGAGCTCGTTGGCGAGTAGATCCGCCTCGACGCCGAAGTGCTCGAGCAGCGGCTCGATCAGCTGGCGGATATTGGAGGAAAGTAGTAGCGGCCGCTCGCGCTTGGCCAACTCGACGAAACCGGGACGCAGCTCGACGTGCTCGATCAGCCAATCGATGACCTCCTCCAAGGGCGTCGTGATCGTCGCCATTTCACTCTCGATCACGTGCTGGAGCGTCACCGGCAGCGGCTTGGAATCGTCGATGAAGGCATCCGAGAAGCGATCGACGAGCTCGGCGTCGCCGAACTCGCGCACGATCAGATCCATCGTGTCGGCGACGGTGACGGTTCCGTCCCAGTCGATTACGAGCCGCATACTCACAGGCTATCCGCCGCGACCTCCGTAACGAAGCGGTTCGGGTGACTGCTGGCGCTGCGAATCGGTCGCATTGGTCGTGCGGGCCTAGCGGAATAGGCCCTAAGGCTCGGTGTGTATGACCAGCCGCTTGATCCCGGCGCACTTGCGGTGCACCTCCTGCTCTATCTCGGACGCTCGCTTGTGAGCCTCCGAGAGAGTGATCTCGGGATTGAGCGCCACGATCACATTGACGACAAGGCCCTCTTCGGTACGTACGAAGCGAACCGCCCTCGGAGGCGCGCCCGTCACCTTGCGCACCACCGCTCGAATCGCGTCGCCGTAGTCGCGCGTCTGAACACGGGGCGCGGCGATTCCCGTGACCTCCTCGTCCAGTGGCTCGAGATGAGTCACCACGGCGGCGATCTCGGGACGTGCGTCCATGATTGCCTGCTCGACTTGCGAGGCCAGCTCGTGAGCCTGGTCGAGCATCAGATCTCCCGGAAGCTTGAGGTGCAGCGAGACCTCGTGCCGGCCCTCCAGGTCGGCGATGGTCAGATTGTGAATCTCGCGCACACCACGCACGCTCATCGCCGCCGCGCGCACCGCCTCTGTCAGCTTGGCCTCGCTCTCGGGCTCGACGTGAACGACGACCTCGCCGCCGTGCAGCATCCCTTCGAGCGCCTTCTCGATCTGATCGGCGGCGGCGTGCCCCTCGCCGACGACGGCTTCGGGCGGGACGCCGATCACGACCTCCGCGTAGTAGCGCCCACCCCCCTCGCGCACGCGCAGCTGCTTCAGATCGACGGGAGGCTCGAGAGCGGCGATCTCCCCCCTGACCTCTTCCGTCTCGAGGCGCGGACTACGGTCGATCAGGATGTCGGCGTTCTTGAAGGCGAGTCGCGCGGCCGCGTAAAGGACGACCACGGCGATGAAGATGGCGGCGATCGAGTCGGCCTTGGGATAGCCGGCGCGGACGAAAATCAGCCCGACGAGCACCCCGGTCGAGCCGGCCAGATCGCCGATGAAATTGAGGGCGTTCGACTGCAACGCGGCGCTGCGGAGCCGGACCGAGGCACGGACGAAGATGACCGTTCGGCCGGCATCGACCAACATCACGATCAGGATCACGAGGATCGCCCACCAGGTCGCGTCGACCGCGGGCGGGCTGGAGCTGGCGAGTCGTTGCGACGCCGTGAAGGCGATCCAGATGCTGGCCAGGAAGAGTAGGGACGACTCCGCGAGCGCCGCCAGATGCTCGACCTTGGCGTGGCCCCAGGGATGCTCGACGTCGGCCGGCCTGGCGGCGAGCCCGACAGCGAAGAGCGTCATCAGAGCCGTTACCAGATCGAGGCCCGAGTCCAGCGCGCCGGAGAGAAAGGCCAGGCTGCCGGTGATCAGGCCCGTCGTTACCTTGAGCGCGATCAGGCCCACCGCTGCGCCGACCGAGATCAGGGCCGTCTTCTGCTGCGAGCTCAGGGTCTTTTTATCTCGCGAGGTCACAGTGAAAGCCTATCCCGTTAGGGAGGCGCGATCGAGGTGGTTGAGGCCTGGCTGCCAGGAGTCGCACTAGCCGCGAAGGCGCACTGGTAGTGCGGCGAGCGGTTCGGGTGACTGCCGGCGCCTCGAATCGGCCGCATCGGGTCTGCCTCCCTGGCGGGACAGGCTTTTAGGCTAGTACCCCGAGCGCGGTGTTGAGTCCGATCAGCTCAACGCCGGCTGCGAACCGGTCAGCGCCGAGAGCTGAAAGCCGCCCATCTTCTCGAGCGACTCGATGCGGGCGTCGAGCGAGGGGTGGGTGTCGAACAGGCCGCTCAGTGCCGAGCGCACACCGCTTACGTTGTTCAGCGGCGTCTCGATGTAGAGGTGGGCGGTGGCGCGGTTGGCGTGGCGGAGCTCGGTCGTGTCCTGCTTCAGCTTCCAGAGCGCCATCGCCAGCCCTTCGGGGTCGCCGGTGGTCTCGGCCGAGGCCTCGTCGGCCAGGTACTCGCGCCGGCGCGAGAGCGACATCTGAATGCCGAAGGCGGCGATCGGGGCCAGGATCAGCATCGCCAGCCCGATGATCATCAGGATCGGGTTGCCGTTGCGGCGCCTTCCGCCGCCGAAGAAGGCGAAGCGCAGTGCGAGGTCGGCGACGAGAGCGATGACGCCGACGAGCACCGCGGCCAGGCTCATCAGGCGCACGTCGCGGTTACGGACGTGCCCGATCTCATGCGCGATCACCGCCTCGAGCTCGCGCTTGTTCATCATCGCGAGCAGCCCCGTCGTCGCGGCGACATAGGCGGTCTTGGGCGAGCCGCCGGCGGCAAAGGCGTTCGGGCAGGGATCGTCGACCACGCGCACCTCCGGCGTCTGCTCGAGACCGGCGGCGATGGAGGCGTTCTCGACCGCGCGCACCAAATCGGGGTACTGCTCCTTGGTCACCGGCCGGGCGCCCGTCCAGGAGGCGATCATCTTGCCGTTGGCAAACCAGGCGAAGATCGCATACGCGAAGGCAATGGCGGCGATGATGATCAGCGCGTAGCCGCCGTAGAGAGCCTGCACCGCGGTGCCGATGGCGACGAAGACAAGGCCGAAGCAGAGCACGAGCATCCCGGTGCGGATGCGATTGGAGCGAATCTGCTCCTCGAGCGTCATTGTGAAGCGGTGCCGCCGGAGAAGTCGACGTCCGGCAGCTGCCCCTCGGCGAGCGACTCGAGGGCGAAGAACTCACGCTCGTGGAAGCCGCCGAGCTTGGCCACGATCAGGTCGGGGAAGCTCTGCAGGCGGCTGTTGTACTGGTAGACGGTCTGGTTGTAGTAACGCCGTGCGGCCGCGATCTTGTCCTCGGTGTCGGTCAGCTCGTCCTGCAGCTTCTGGAAGTTCTCGCTCGCGCGCAGTTGCGGGTAGGCCTCGCTGACGGCGAACAGGCGCCCCAGGGCAGCGCTCGCCTGCTTGTTGGCCTCGCCGGCCTGGGCCGGGCCGGTCGCCTGCTGCATCGCCGTCCTGGCCGCGGTCACCTCCTCGAACACCTCGCGCTCGTGCGCCGCGTAGCCCTTGACGGCCTCGACCAGGTTGGGGATCAGGTCGCTGCGGCGCTTGAGCTGCACGTCGATGTTCGACCAGCCGCGCTTGGCTTCGTTGCCGAGCCGCACCAGGTGGTTGAAGATCAGGACCGCCCAGATTGCGGCCAAGACAACAACAGCGACGATTACGTACACGGCGATCATGTTGGCCGCGATTATACGAGGCCGAAGCTCCGTGAGAGCTCCGCACCCAGACGCGGGAATTTTGTCAATTAGAAAGCGGTGCGTTAGGATCGGCTAGAGGTGGGGGCCCGGCGCCGGTTCACTGCACTGATGATCGTGGTCTCGGCCGCGATTCTCGGCACGTTGTTCGCGGGCTGCGCTGCCCACTCGAAGGCGAGCCAGGGTGTGTCTGGCAATGTGCCGAAATGCGGCGCCGGGACTCTCCTTCTCTCTTTGCAAGCCGAGGGAGCGTCGGGCACGGCGGTTGTTTTCGCTTTTCTTCTCAACCGGAGCGGATCGGCTTGCATCGCCTCGGGACGAGCGTCGTTCGAGATCGAGCAGAGCCGAGAGCGCGCGAAGGTCCAACACAACCCGCTGAGAATCCCGGTACACCTCCGGCTCTCATCTGGGCAACAGAGATTCGCGACCCCCATCGATTGGAGCAACTGGTGCGGGTCCCGGCGCCACCCCGATGTCGTATCGCACTTCGACGGTCTGGCGACACATTTTCGTTTCAAAGGTAAATGGGCGTATGTCGTTCCCCGTTGCGATCAGCCAGGAAGTGCGTCGAAGCTGCTTCCGACGAACTCCTAACGCGACACTCAGAGTCGGAATCCGCCTATTTCTACGCTAGGGTTTTGGCATGGCCGAGGCAACTCGCGACGATCTGGAAGCGCTGGTCGCGGCGGCGACACCGCATTTCGCCTTCCAGCTGCGTGCGCGCCTGCAGGAGCTGGTAGCCGAGCTGCCCGCGGAACATCCGGCGCGCGCCTACGCTGAACAGCAGTTGGAACTGCTCGACCGGCTCGGCTACGCCTCCTCCAAGGCCGAACAGGGCGGACTGGAAGCACGATCGAAACCGGGCTGGGAGCAGATCCCGAGCTCGGCGACGGCCGCCGATCCGCTGCCGAGAGAGCAATGACAGGCGCCGAGAGCGGCAAGGAAACGGCCCGGCAGAAAGCGGGCACGGTGCTCGTCACCGGCGGCTCGCGCGGAATCGGCAAGGCGATTGCGCTCAGGCTGGCGCGTGAGGGCGCCGCGCGGGTGGCGATCGGCTACCTGCGCAGCGACCGCGCCGCCGAGAAGACGGCCACGGAGATCGAGGCGCTCGGCTCGGAGCCGCTGCTGGTGCGCGGCAACATCAGCTCCACGCGAGTGCTCGAGCAGGTCGCGGAACTGGGCCCGCTCGCGGCGCTCGTCCACAACGCCGCCACCGGCGTCGCTCGCCCCGCGCTCGAGACCGATGTCCGTCACTGGGACTGGACGCTGAACGCCAACGCCCGTGCCTTCCTACAACTCGCCGCCGTGGCGGCGCCGCAGATGGCGCCCGGCTCCTCGATCGTCGCCATCTCCAGCCTCGGCTCCTCGCGCGTGCTCAAGAACTACGCCTTGATCGGCACCTCCAAGGCGGCGCTGGAGGCGCTCGTCCGCTACCTGGCCGTCGAGCTGGCGCCGCGCGGGATACGCGTCAACGCCGTCTCCGGCGGCCTGGTCGAGACCGGCGCGCTGGAGCATTTCCCCAACCGCGAGGAGATGCTGCGCATGGGCCGCGAGCGCACGCCGGCCGGGCGAATGGTCGCGCCCGAGGACATCGCCGCTGTGGTGGCCTTTCTTCTTTCGCCCGCAGCGGAGATGATTCGAGGACAGACGATCATCGTCGACGGCGGATTCTCGCTTCCGGCTTAGGAGGCCCGGTGGAGCCAACTGAAGAGAACATCAGGGTCTGGGACGAGATCCACCAACGCCGCGAGCGCGAGTACGAGAGCCTGCCGGAGCGCGTCGTCGAGCTGCTACCGAACCTCCGGGAGCGCTCGGTCTGCCACCTCGGTTGCGGCACCGGCGGGCAAACGCTGCAGTTCGTCGATCTGGGCGCGTTCCTGACCGGGGTCGATCCGTCGGCCAACGCTCTCGTGCGTGCGCGCGAGAGTGGGCCGAGCGTGGCCTGGGTGCACTCGCCCCTGGACGAGCTGCCGCTGGAACTGAAGCGCGGCCGTTTCGATCTCGTCTACGCCGGGGTGGGCTCACTCGCGCGCGTCAGCAACATCAACGAGTTCGCGCACGGCATCGCCGGCGGGCTCAGGCCCGGCGGCGGCCTGATCCTGTTCGACATCCACCCCGCCAGGCGCTGCCTCGACGCCATCCTGCACTGGCGCGAGGACTACTTCGCCCCGGTCACCTCCGAGGGGATGGGGCTCTGGCGCATCGGTCAGATCATCATGGCGCTCGCCGGCGCCAACCTGCACCTGCGCGCCTTCGAGGAGTTCCCCGGCGAGCGCGCCTTCACCCGCTTCGAGCAACGCGTCCCGGCCGAGCTTCTGATCCTCGCGGAAAGGAAAATCAATTGAGCGATCTGCGCATCGTCGCCATCCCGGGCAGCCTGAGAAAGGCCTCCTTCAATCGCGGCCTGCTGGTCGCGGCGCAGGAGATCCTGAGCGGACGGGCCGAGGTCGAGCTCGTCTCGCTGGCCGATATTCCGCTTTACAACGACGACGTGCGCGCGCTCGGCTACCCCGAGCCGGTCGCGAGCCTGCGCGACGCGGTCGAGCGCGCCGATGCGCTCCTGATCGGCGCGACCGAGTACAACTTCGGCCCCTCGGGCGTGCTCAAGAACGCGATCGACTGGGCCTCGCGCCCGCCGGGCCCGCCGCTGGCGGGCAAGCCGTACGGGCTGGTCGGGGCGAGCACGGGCGGCTTCGGGACTGTGCGCTCTCAGTTACAGCTGCGCCAGGTCCTGCTCTTCGTACAGGCGCTCGGCTACCCCGGATCGCTGCACGTGTCGGGCGCCGCCGCGCTGTTCGACGAGGACGGAAAGCTGATCGACGAGCAGACTCGGCAGAGCCTGAGCGACTTCCTGGACGGGTTTCTCGCGTTTTTGGAGCGAGTCCGAGCAGGCGAGTAGATGGGGAAGATCAACAGGGAATGGCATCTGGCCAACAAGATGCCGAAGAGCGCGACCTTCTAGCAACGCGTCGAGTGGCATAAGGCGCACCTCGAGCATTGCGGCTGCCGTACCGATCTACCGCCCGAGATCAGGAAGACGATCGAGGCCGAGGCCACTACGCCGCCGGCGCGCTAGTCGGTAACCCTCGCTCACCTGCACAGAGGTAACAAAGCTGGTGCCACTCGGTATCACCGAATTGATCGCTTTTGGAGTCAAAATAGTGGCACGGACTTCCCATTGCGGTTCATTTTGACCGGTTCCGGTGCCGTAAGTCTAGTAAACGTCTGCTTGGTCGTCATAACTCGCGTTAACGGCTGGAACTATAATAAGCGATACGAGTACAACTATTATTAAGCAGAGACATTATTTCATGCTATCGACCACCTGTTGTCTCGGTTAGTAGACTCGTTCTTACTTTCGTACAATGACAATGAGAGTGACAAACGGTATACCATTACTAGATATAGAAGCGCCTGCCACTGGTGATTGCTTAGTAATAACATAGTTATCGAGCAAATCGGGCTGATCTGCGAAGTGAAGACGTGGTAGTACGTTAGCTTTCATCGAAAAACAGTTATCGTGAGCAACTACCCATGAAAGTGTATGACCGACGAAACGAGGCACAGTACTCGGGGGCGGCGAACAATCTAAACTACCTGGGATCGAAACCAGCGCGCCCGGACTGGATAATACAACGGTAGATTTAGTGCTCACAGTACGGTGAGCACTAGGTACTTGCGATTGAACGGTCGATGAAGGAAGGCGTAACTCGGAAGGCGACCCGGGCGGAGGAGGAAAGTAAAGACGATGTTCGAAAGAAAGGGGCCCGACCGTAGAAACGCGAAGGTCGGCTCTTCGAAGGTGATTATAAGCGACTTCTATATATTGACCGCTTACATTAGGAACAGTCGTTTTCGTCGGGGTGTCTCCACACCGGACGGAAACCGCAAGAGTTAAAAGAGCCAGCGGAATAAACAGAATCGTTTTAGTTCTAAATCGCAATATGCGTAATATCGATAGCAACAGATATGGCGATTGTCAAGCCGCGGCTATTTCGGAAATCCGCTCCGTCCTAGCTTGACTCGCCGTAGGGCGTACCGCAGGTCCGTTCCGGATATGTGCTCGATCTTGACCCGGTGGGACAGTAATCTCGAATCACCCCGCGGGCGCGTGGCTCGGTGGCTGGCGGAGATCCTTGGTGCCCTGGAACTTGTCCCGGAAATGAGCGCCTAGCACCCCTCGAGCAGTCCCAGTGCTTCCTCGATCTCCTCGTCGGAGATGGTGAGCGGCGGCGTGGCCGAGATCAGTTCGTTTCCCAGCCCGGCCGGGACGACGATCACGCCGCGCTCGAGCGCCTTGGCGGCGTCGCCGCGGCGGGCGCGCATCAGGCCGGCGCCCTGCCAGCCGGCGCGGGCGAAGATCTCTCCCTTGCGCTTGACCTCGGAGAGCAGCCTGGGAACCTCGTCGAGCACGACCAGCGCGGCGGCGCAGGCCAGCGGCGTGCCCGAGTGCGTGTGCGTGTAGACGTCCTCCGGGCCGAGCTCCCAGGCCCGCTCCAGCCCCGAGCGGAAGAGTGCCGCCGAGAGCGGCAGCCCGCCGCCGAGCGCCTTGCCCAGGCAATACACATCGGCCAGCTCGCCCGAGACGAGCATCTCGCCCGCGCGCCCAAGCCCGCAGTAGATCTCGTCGGCGACGAGCAGCGCGCCGGCCTTGTCACAACGCTTGCGCAAGAGATCGAGAAAGCCGTCGGGCGGAACGCGCGCCCCGGCCCGCGCCTGAATCGGCTCGACGATCACGCAGCCCGCGTCGACCGGCAGCGGCCCGGGATCTTCTCCGAAGGGAAAGCGATAGACGGGCCCGGGCAGCCAGGCGGCGAAGGGCGCCCGGAAGCGCTCCAGCCCGGTCGCCGCCAGCGCCAGAAGCCCCGTTCCGTGATAGGCGCCCTCGAAGGCCACGATACCGGGCTTGCCCGTTGCCAGAAGCGCCGTCCTGAGCGCAATCTCCACCGCGTCCTCGCCGCTCAGGCCGAGCTTGGCCGGGCTCGGCAGCGCGTGCCGCAGGCGGACGGTCGCCTCGGCCTCGGCCAGATCGCCCAGCGCGTGCACCACCCGCTGCTCGCCGATCGCCGCCATCACGCGGGGATTGCGATGCCCCAGCGCCGCGACGCCGAAGCCGGCCGAGAGATCGAGGTACTCGCGCCCCTCGCCGTCGGTGACGCGGCAACCCCTGGCACTCGCCCAGATCACTGCCGGCCGATCCTCTGCGCCCGGCGCGAGACGTAGGGAAACCAGTCCTCGCCGTATGGGACGTAGACGCGCAGCGGCTCGCCCGCCCGAACCAGCTCGTTCTCGAGCTCGGGGGCTACTCCGAGCAGGGTCTGAACCTCGTAGCCGTCGCGCTTGCGCCCGGCCACGGTAAGCAGGCGGCAGCTCTCCTCGATCAGCGCGCGCTCGTGCGTGGAGATGCCGATCTCAGTCGCCGAGTCGGCCAGCCGCGAGACCGCGCGCAGGAATCGTTCGCGCACCTGCCCTTCACTCACCGCGGCGTCCTCGGGCGGGACTTCGTAGCTGCCCTTGCAGACCGAGACCCTGGGAGCGAGCTCGGCCAGCGCCTCGATGTCGCCGAGCGTTCGCTGCAGTCGAGCCTGCAGCGCGATGCTGACGTTGTCGTGGCCTAGCTTGCGCAGGCGCCGGTAGAGGCGAAGCGTCGTGTCGGCCGCGTCCGCGCGCTCCATGTCGATCAGGACAGCGCTTCCCTTCTCGTCCGCGGCGGCGACCAGAGCGAGCAGAAGCTCGAAGCAAAGCTCCCCGTCCACCTCCAGCCCGAGCGCCGACAGCTTTACGCTCAGCGCCGCGTCGAGCCCGCGCGCCTCGATCTCCTCCAGCGCGCGCCGCTCTTCGGCCGCGATCGCCCGCGCCGCTCTCTCCGTCTCCACGTCCTCGCCGAGCAGTCCGAGCGTGACGCGCTTGCCCTCGCCGTTCAGCCGCGCAGCGAGATCGCAGGCGCGCTCGAGCGTCTCGCCGCCGATCAGGCGCCGCACCGACCGGCACAAGAGCATGCGCCTGGGCCGGGGACTGAGAAGAACGATCGTGCGCTCGATCACAGGATCGATTCTAGAAGCCTTGACTCCTCAGTCGCCCCGGAACTCGACCGTGCCCGTCCCGGCCGGAGCTTGCCGGCGCCTCACTTCCCGCGGCTATGAGCAAGTTTGGTTCAGCTGATCTTGAACGAAAGCAACTTGCTGTTTTTGTCGGCGGACAGCTTCAGGCGATAGCTGCCGGCCTTGATCGGCTTTTTCCCGAACAGCTTCTTGATCGTGATCGTGTAGGCGCCCTTGAAGCTCCCCGTCTTCTTAGTGATTCGGACGGTCAGCCACTTCGCTCCCTTTTTCATGCTCAGCAAGAAGGTGAGGTGCTTGCTCTTCGGGGAGACGGTGTAGGAAAGCTTGACCGTTCCGGCCTCGGAGGGCTTGAAGCTCTTCTTGCTCAGGTGGGCGGCCGAGATCTTGCCGGAGCCGCTGGTCTTGGCGGCCGGGCTTGAGCCGTTGCCCGAGCCGTTGCCCGAGCCGCTGCCCGAGCCGCTGCCCGAGCCGTTGCCCGAGCCGTTGCCCGAACCGTTGCCTGAGCCGTTGCCCGAACCGCCTCCCGAGCTACTCGTGATCGTCCAGCTGGCGCTGGCCGGCGTCGAGTCTGTGCGATCCCGTCGTAGCTAATTACGCTGTCCGCCCGCACCTTGAACGCGTGATTGCCGACCGTGAGCCCGGAGTAAGCCTTGGGCGAGCTGCATGCCGCCCACGAGCCCGAGTCGAGAGCGCAATCGAACGTGGCGCCGCTCGTGTTCGAGCTGAAGGCGAAGCTGGCCGAGGTCGAGGTGGTGCTGGAAGCCGGCTTCGAGCTGATGGACGTGTCCAGTGTCTGGGCCGGATCCCAGATCCCCTCATAGTCGAACTCGTTCTTCGTCGAACTGAACCTGCCGATTGCCCAGTCGTTGTAGTTGAGCACGCAGGCAGGGTTGACCGTCCCAAGGATGGAAGAGCCGTTCGCCCAGGTCTGGCTGCAGAGGCCGTTCAGAGGCACCGTCGTCCTGACCGGGAAGTCCTCCTCGAAGGTGTCGTAGCTGGCGATTGGAGCGCCTCCGAGTGAGATCGGAAGAGCCCCCCCTACACTAGGCGAGGGGCAGGTCGGCCTCGATAGAACCGTGCCGACCGAGTTGTAGAAGTAGCAGTACGTCGGGTGCGTCGAATCGATCGCCAGCGAGGTGTTGCTCGGAAGCTGGATCTGGTCGTTGGCCACTTCACCGCCGCCGCCCGGGTTACCGATCACGGTTAGAACGACAGCCATGTAGTAGATGTCGCCGGCTTGGGGGAAGACGCCGTTCGGATAACCGCTGGAGTCGGTATAGGCGTAGTAGCTCATGAAGGCGGCGTCCATCCCAATTGAGGTGTTGGGGGGGAGACCGGAAAGGAAGGTCGCGTTCTCGTTCAGAGCCCCATCGACCCAGTTCATGCCGGCCGTCACCGAGGCGGCCGTGCGAGTGGAAGCAAGCGACGATGGCAGCGCGACGCGCGGCACGAAACCGGCCTGAGCCGACAGGCTTCTAGCGGCGGCTCCTCCCGCCTGCGCCAGAACCGCAACGGCGCAAATTCCGGCGACGAGCACAGCTAAGCCGAGCACTCTGATTCTCGTAAGCATTGGACTCTCCCCTCACCTCGATTGCCCCCGTCATTCACAGATTTACATAGCTGGGGAATCGTTTCAATCGGCACGAGCGCGGAGAGTCAGCGCGACGCTGACGGGAACAAACACGAATTCGGCAGCAACCCGTAGACGCGGGCTCAGTCGTAGAGCGTCACGGCCGCCAGGATCACGTACAGGGCGACCAGCGCCAGGCCCTCGAAGATAGTTCCCTCGCCGTCGCCCGTGATCTGCCAGACCGCGATCGCAGTCAGTAGCAGCGCAACGATGAAGACCGGCGCGATCGAGAAGGTCAGCGACTGCGCGAAGAAGAGCGAGCAGAGGACGAGCAGCGGGAAGAGGAAGGCGGCAACCTGCGAGACGGAGTTCTTGATCACCGAGATGGCGAGATCGCTCTGGCCTTTCCAGGCCAGCGTGACGCCGACGACGTTCTCGACCGCGTTGCCGGCGATGGCCACGATCACGATTCCGGCGAAGGCAGCGGAGATGCCGAGCCGATCCATCGTCGGCCGCAGCTCGGCCACAAACCAGTCCGAGACGAAGGCGGCGCCGACACCGGCGACAACCAGCATCGCCGCGGCCCGGGCAAACCCGACTCTCGCCCGGCCGCGCGAGGGGCCGGCGTCGGAACGCAGGTAGGGGAAGAGCCAGGTCAGGTAGACGATCAGCAGGCAGGCGGCGCCGATCACCGATATGGCCTTGACGTGGTGGGCGGCGCCGCCGCCGACCGCGACCGAAACGCCCACCAGGGAGATGATGAAGACTCCGACCAGCAGTAGCGTCGCGGTGTCGTTGGGGAGCCGGCGCCCGAAGCGCATCACCTTGTCTTTGCTGCGGAACGAGCCCGCGACGAGCGCGAGCCCCAGCACGAGCAAGGCGTTCGCCAGCACCGAGCCGATCAGCGAAGCCTGCGCAACCTCGGTCTCGCCGGCCGAGAGAGCGAAGAGGACGACGAAGAACTCGGGCAGGTTCCCCAGCGTCGATTGCAGCACACCGGTGACGGCCGGGCCGAAGCGCTCCCCCACCTGCTCGGTGGCAAACGACACCGTCCAGGCCAGCCCGGCCAGCGCGAGCGCGGCGACCGAGAAGGCAAGCAGCGCCGGCACGCCCGAGTAGCGCAGGACGCCCGCCGCCACCGAGACGAGCGTGACGAGAGCGAGCGCGGCGATCTCCACCGTTCGGAGCCCGCTCCTGTCGCGATCCGCGGCCACGCGGCGATGCTATGCGATCGGCTCGAATTGCGCGCCGGGATCGGCCCGCAGCGCCCCCGTGGAAGAGCGAGCGCAGCAAACGTTTTCAGTGCCCGGTTGACAACTTTGCCGCGATGCGCAAAGGTGCCCCGTTAAACCGGTTTATGGACCGGTTCGCCGCAACAACTAGGAGGGGATCCGCTACATGTTCAGGAAGTTTCGCCTATCGGCGATCACACTGTTCATCGCGCTTCCGGCTGTGCTCTTTCTCTCGGCCGGCACAAGCGCGATCGGCTGCGTTGGTGGCCAAGGAAGCGATTTCGTTCAGCGTCAAGGGTCGCAACTGACACTGCACGGTAAACAGTTTCGCTTCGCCGGTACCAACAACTACTACTTGGACTACAGCCCGAACGTTATGACCAACGCGGTGCTCGACAAGGCCGCCGCGAACGGTTTCAACGTAGTGCGAACGTGGGCTTGGATGGACATCGGCAACCAGGACGGCACGAACTCCGTCTGGGGCGCCGACAAGGGCGTGTACTTCCAGTACTGGGACGGCACGAAGCCCGCCTACAACGACGGCGCCAACGGCCTGCAGCGACTCGACTACGTGGTCGCGGCCGCCAAGGCGCGTGGCCTCAAGCTGGTTCTGCCGCTGACCAACAACTGGTCGGACTTCGGCGGCATGGACCAGTACGTCCGCTGGGCCGGCGGTACGTACCACAGCGACTTCTACACCAATCCGAAGATCCGCCAGTGGTACAAGGCCTGGATCAATCACCTGCTCAACCACACGAACTCGATCACCGGGATCAAGTACAAGGACGACCCCACGATCATGACCTGGGAGCTCGGCAACGAGCCGCGTTGCAAGGGCTCGGGCGTCTACCCGGCCGATCCGAACTGCAACACCACAACGATCACCAACTGGGCCGCCGAGATGTCGGCCTACATCAAGTCGATCGACCGCAACCACCTGGTTAGCTCGGGCAGCGAGGGCTTCCTCTGCGAGCCCAACAAGCCCGGGGCGAGCGGCGACTGGACGCGCGACTGCAGCACGGGAGAGGGCGTCGACGAGCTCGCCATCTCCAAGCTGCCGACGATCGACGTGATGTCCTACCACCTCTATCCGAACAGCTGGGGCAAGAGCACCGACGCCTCCTGGTCGACGAACTGGATCAAGGAGCACATCAAGCTCGCTCACAGCATCCACAAGCCGTCGATGCTGGGCGAGTACGGCTGGTCGGACAAGGCAACTCGAAATCCCGTCTACAAGTCGTGGACCGACACCGTGTACCGCTACGGCGGCAGCGGGGCTCTCTACTGGATCCTGTCGGACATCCAGGACAGTGGTCCAGCGTTGTATCCGGACTACGACGGCTACACGGTGTACTGCCCCAGCCCGGTCTGTACGACGATCGCCAACTTCGGCAAGATGATGTCGAGCAGGCGGCCGCTCACATTCCCGCCGGTGGCGGACAACGACACACTCACGACCGAGTACCAGACCGCGGGGACTGTCGACCTCACGGCAAACGACATCGCCTACCCGCCGAAGAGTCAGATCAACCCGGCGACAGTCGATCTCGACCCCTCTACGCCGGGCCAGCAAACCAGCGGCTCGATCGATGCGGGGACCTACTCGGTCGACGCGAACGGGGTGCTCACGTTCACCCCGGCTGCGGGCTTCAACGGCAAGCGAACGCTGACCTACACGGTTAAGGACAAGGTCGGCCGGCTGTCCAACGTGGCCGACGTAAACATCACCGTCAAGCCGAATCCGCATGGATCGCAAATGCTGTTCGACTTCGAGAGCGGAACCGAGGGCTGGGGACCCTTCACGTCGGGGGATACCGGCACGGTTTCGCAAACGGCCACGCACTCCGAGGGCTCCTACGGGCTAGATGTGAACAGCACCGGCGGCTACTGGTTCGGAGCCATCTTCGCGAGCCCGATCGATATGTCCAGCCGAACTCAGCTGAGTGTCGACCTGTTGAGCTCCACCGGGACCAACGCGACACTTGTTCTCCAGCTCGGAGACTCCTGGGATTGGTGCCAGGAGAGCATTCCCGGTTGGTTCACGGCCCCGACAACCTGGAACTTCGACCTGACCTCGCTGTCCTCAAGCTGCATCGGCGAGCTGAACAAGGTGCAGAGCATGGGCCTGTCGTTCAACGGTGGCGGCGACTCCGTGATCGACAATATCCGCGTCTCGTAGTAAACGAACGCCTCGCGCCGTCCGCCTCGGTGGGCGGCGCGAGGTCGATTGCTCGTCCGACGTGACGACACGAAAGGGCGTTCTCAAAGGGGAGCGCCCTTTCTCGTAGCGCGAAGGCTGGAGCGTGCTTCTAGCCGAGCTCTGTCAGGCCGCGCCTGATACCGCGCACGCCCTGGGTAATCCGCTGCTCGTTCTCGATCAGAGCGAAGCGAACGTGCTCGTCGCCGCCCGTGCCGAAGCCGGCGCCGGGGCTGACCGCCACGTCCGCGTCTTTCATCAGCTTGACCGTGAACTCGACCGAGCCGAGGCTGCGATAGGGCTCCGGAATCTTCGCCCAGACGAACATCGAGCCGCGCGGCTTCTCGATCTCCCAGCCGATCCGGTTCAGCCCGTCGCAGAGCGTGTCGCGCCGTGACTGATAGATCTCGCAGAGCTCTTTCGGATAGTCGGGCGCCTCGTTCATGACCACGATCGACGCGATCTGAATCGGCTGAAAAGTGCCGTAGTCGAGATACGACTTGAGCCTGGCCAGCGCGGCGATGATCTCGGCGTTCCCGAGCACGAAGCCGACGCGCCAGCCGGCCATCGAGAACGACTTGGTCAGCGTGTACAGCTCGACGCCCACTTCGCTGCCGCCCTCCACCTGGAGCAGAGAGGGAGGCTGATAGCCGTCATAGGCGAGGTCGGCGTAGGCGAAATCGTTTACGAGCACGATCTCGTTCTCGCGCGCGAAAGCGACCGCCTTCTCCATGAAATCGAGCTCGACCGTGAGCGTCGTCGGGTTGTGCGGGAAGGAGAGGATGATCACGCGCGGCCGCGGATCGGCTCGCTCGAAGGCCTCGACCATGTTGCCGAAGAGGTCGTCGCCCTCTTGCATCGCCATGTCGAAGACGGATGCGCCGGCGAAGATGGGCGCAAAGCGATGGATCGGGTAGGTCGGGGTCGGAACGACCGCCGCGTCACCGGGCCCGAGCAGCACCCACATCAGATGCGCGTAGCCTTCCTTGGCGCCGATCGTGTTGATCGCCTGCGTCTCGGGATCGAGCAGCACACCGAACTTGCGCTCGTAGAGGTCGCAGACGGCCTTGCGCAAGCGCGGAATACCGCGGCTCTGCGAATAGCGGTGGTTGCGCCCGATCTCGGCCGCTTCCTTCAGCTTGTCGACCGCGAGCGGGTGCGAGGGAAGGTCGGGGTTCCCGAAGCCCAGGTCGATCACGTCCTCGCCCGCCTGGCGCAGCTCGAGCTTCAGCGCGTCAGTTTTAGCGAAGGCGTAAGGAGGCAGGTCGACGACCCGCCGAAACTCAAATGCCGACTTCGTTCTCACGCACTGAAGCCTAGCGACCGCGCATGAATCCCTGCCGGGCGGCACTGACGAGCGCCACCGCTTCCGGGAAAAGAACGCGCATCGCGTCACGCATCGAGGTCGCCTGCTCGTCGATCGACCCCGGCGCCTGTACCTGCGACAGCGCCGCGGCGGTCAGCTCCACAGCGGTGTTGAGCGTCAAGGTCGCGAATTGCT
Organism: Actinomycetota bacterium; assembly: GCA_003162055.1. GTDB lineage: Bacteria > Actinomycetota > Thermoleophilia > Gaiellales > Gaiellaceae > Fen-549. The sequence continues at coordinate 58,432 of PMNA01000017.1, forward strand.
CGCGCTGCTGCTCGGCAAGTGCCTCTGTCTGCTTTTCTGTGAACTCCTGCAGCTGGCGCATGAGCTCCTCGGGGTCGCCCCCGAACGGGAAATTGAAGCCGCCTTCCACCTTGCCTCCCTTCGACGTGATCGAGGCCACATTGTGACAAGAGAAGTCAAGTCCGGCGTTCCTTTAGGTGCGCCTTGCCTGCCGAATAAGCCGTACGATGAAGTCCGTGAGCCTGGTCACCGGCCTACAGATCGTTTGTCTGGTCGCGATCGTCCTGGCGGCGGTCGCCCTGCTGCTCGCGGCCTTCGGCCGTGAGACACGGCGCGTCGCGATCGCCTTCGCCGTCCTGATCGGGATTCTCGCTCTGGCCTGCTGGGTCGCGGTCGTGCTCCGGCCGGGCCGCGATCTCGCGATCAGCGCCGTGGCGACGACGGCCGCGTTCAGCGCCTCGCTGGGAGCGATCGCCATGGCGGTCGGGCTCGATCGAACGCGCCGGATCGAGCACGAGCTGGAGCGAAGTCGATCGATGCTTCGGACCGAGCTCGACGGTGAGGTCAGGTCGAGAGTTGGAGAGCTCGAGCGAATCCTGGCGCGCGCGCGCGCCGACTCCTCCTCTCAGCTGGCCGAGCAGGAGCGGGCGATGGCCGAGACGAGGCGGCACTCGATCACAGAGGCCGAGCAGTCCTTGAAGGAAAAGCTCGCGCAGATGCTCGCCAAGACCCAGCGCGAGGTCGAGGAGCGAATCGAGAGCTGGCAACGCGATCTCGGGAACAGCGAGACCGCTATCTCGCGCGAGGTGAGCGAGCTGATCCGCGGCGTGCAAGGAACGGTTCAGCAAGCGAAGGCCCGCATTCAGGTCGACGGCGAGCGCATCTCCGCCGAGAGCGAGGAGCACCGGGCCTTGATCGCCCGCCTGCGCGAGGAGATGTCCGAGTCGATCGAGCAGGCCCTGGCAGGCAATCACGACGAGCTCGAGAAGTTCGCCAACGAGCGCCGGCGCGCCATCCAGGAAATCGTCGAGCGGCTCACCCGGCGCGAGCGCGACGTGATGGAGCGCGTCGAGCGCGAAGAGGTCGAGATACAGCGGCGCATCCAGGCAGGATCCGTGGAGATCGAGCGCAAGCAGTTGGAGCAGCTACAGCGTTTCACCGACCGCACCGTGAGCAGCGTCTCCGACGATCACGCGAGCCAGTTCGAGAACGCGATGACGGATGCGCGCGAGGAAGCCGCGCGGCGCCTTCACCGCGAGCTCGAGCGCGGTGTCGAGGCCTACAACCGCCGGGCGCAGACGATGCTCGACGACCGCCTGCGCGCGCTCAGCGCCGAGAGTGCGGGCAAGATCGAGAAGCAGCTGAAGGGCGCGCTCGAAGAGATGCGAGAGCGAGCCGAGAAGAGCTGGGCCGCGCTCGAGAAACGCGTCGCCGGCTTCGAGCTCGAGCTGCGGGCGCGGCTGGAGAATCTCGGCATCGAGACCGAGAGCGTGCGCTCGTCGCTCCAGGCTCGCGCTCGGCAGACGCACCGCCGCCCGGACGACCCGGACGCCGACTCCAGCTCACACGGCAAGCGCGACGCCTCTGACGTCTAGAGAAGAATCTCGGCGGCCGTCTCATGGCGGCAACCGCTCAGGATCAGCTCGACCGCGCGATGGAGATCGATCTCGCTGTGCGCCAGGCGCTCGGCCAGCGTGATCGGGTAGCCGGCTTCGACCAGCACGTGCAGTCGCCAGCTGACGACCCTGGCCTGCTCGCTATCGATCTCTACTGTTTCCACCGCAGCGCAGTTTGACGTGAGCGGCGGCTGGCACCGATCGGCGCGCCTCAGGTCTTGTCCGAATCGTCTGCGCTCGATCTCTTCTTCGGGCGCAACCGGCCCCGCCGAGGCTCCGTCTGCAGATTGACCTCGCGGGGCTCCGGCATCTCCTTCAGCATCGCGTAGCTCAGCCCCTCGCGAGCCAGGAAGATCATCCCCAGCCCGATCCCAACCGAAGACTCGATCGCCTGCAGCCCGACGCCGAAGGCCAGCCCGTGGGAGGTGGCGACACCGTAGGAGAGAAGCGGCGCCGCCACGGCGGCCTGGTACAGGCCCACGTTCCCGGGCCAGAGCGGAAAGAGAATGGCGACGTTCATCAGCAGTAACACCAGCCCGGCCGCCGCGAGCGGCGCATGGATGTCGAAGGCCCGCATGGCCGTGTAGACCGCCAGCAGCTGCAGCCCCCAGCCGACGATCTGGAAAGCGACCGCGATAACGGCGGCCAGCGGCGCATGCATCACGCCGAGGCCCTGTCGCGCCATCTCGATCAGCCGGCGCACGGGGCCAAGCTCGTCCAGCGTCGAGTGCCCGCGCCGGCGAGCGACCAGAAAAGCCAGCACGAACAACGCCAGGCCGACGATCACGAACAGCTCCACGGTCGTCATCGCCCACTGCGGCAGACGGGCGGTCGCGAGCACGAACGCGATCAGCCCGAGCACAGGGAAGAGATCGAAGACGCGATGGGCGAAGACCGTCCCCAGCAGCGTCGCCCAGACGCCCTTCCTCTTTCCGGCGCGGCGCGACAGCACGGCCACCCTGGCCACCTCGCCGATCCTGCCCGGCAGCACGGCGTTTGCGAACAGTCCGATCGAGAAAGCCGCGACGACCGCCCGGTAGCCCGGCGGAGGCGGCTCGACGGCCTGGTCGATCACGGTCTTCCAGGCCAGCGCGCGGGCGGCGATGGAGAGGAGATTCAGGCCGAGCGCGACGCCGACCCAGTTCCAGCGCACCGAGTCGAAGTCGGAAGCGAGCGTCGACCAGTTGGGCCCGTAGAACCAGAGCACTACTCCCGCCGCCCCCAGCAAGAGCACGAGCGCCAGAGAGGCCGCAATGACCCGCGTTCTCATGCTGGGCGCCCTCATTACTTCGCCGCCGCGTCGGCGTCGAAACGGCCCTCGATCGCCAGCTCGTAGATCGAGAGCAGGCGCCTTCCGATGTCACGCCAGTCGTAGCGCTCGCGGGCGATCACCCGCGCGGCCGCGCCCATCTGCTCGCGGCGCGGCTCGTCCTCCAGCAGCCCGATCACGGCCTGCTTCAAGGCCTCGTGATCGCCGGGGGGCACGGCCACGCCCGCGCGCTCTTCGAACACGTCGCGGTAGCCGGGGATGTCCGAGGCGACCACCGGCGTGGCCGAGGCGAAGGCGCGCGTCAGCACCATGCCGAAGCTTTCTCCTCCCAGCGAGGGAGCGACCAGCAGCTTGGCGCTGGCCAGCTCGGCCGAGAGCGCCTCCTCGCTCAGGAAGCCCGGCACCTCGAGCCCCGCCTCGTGCAGCCGGTGGCGGGCCAGCAGCAGGCGCACCGAGAGCGGATCGGCACCGACCACGCGCAGGGTGGCGCCCGTGCGCCGGTGAATGTCGGGCCAGGCCTTGAGCAGCGTCAGCAGGCCCTTGCGCGGGTCGTGCCGGCCGATGAAGACGATCTTGTTCTCGCGCCCTGCCGCCTCGGCCTGCTCGGGAACGACGATCCCGTTGGGGACGATCTCGTAGTGGCCCGGCTTCCAGCGCGCGATCGAGGCACGGGCCTGCTCGGAGACGGCGATACGGGCGTCGAGGCGGTCGAGCAGCTGGCCCCAGAGGTGCACGCCCACCTTCATCCAGCCGAGATTGCCCGAGGCATGGAAGGTCGCAACGGTCGTGCAACGAGCAAGCGCCAGGGCGATCACCGCGATCGCCGGCGTCATCGGCTCGTGCACGTGAATCAGGTCGAAGCGCTCGCGCTCGAGCACGCGCTTCAGGCGCGGGTAGACAGCGGGAGCGAGGATGATGTTGGGCAGCGAGTCGTTGGCCGGCACGATCACCGAGCGACCGACCGCAATCACGCCCTCGGGCGGCGGATCGTGGCGGCCGCTGCGCGGGTGGAGGATGCGCGTGAGCCGGCCGGGCGGATCGCTGCCGACGATCGTCCTGGTCTCGACCCCGAGCTCGCGCAGCGCGACAGCCTGGTTCTGGGCGTGCTCCAGCACGCCTCCCCAGTACGACCACGAATAGGGCACGATAATCCCGACCTTCATCGCGTCGAACCCTAACCGAGCGCAGGATTCGAGCGCTCGGGTCGCCCGGCGAAAGTGGCAAAAGATACGCCACCGAATACGCCTTCGGAGTACTTCCCGTGCGATTAGCGACGCCCTAGGCTCACAGTCATGCATCTACAACTAATCCGCACGTCGCCGGCGATCACCGACCGACAGCGGCAGATCGTCGCTCTGATCGCCGCCGGCTGCTCAAACGAAGAGGTAGGGCGGCATCTAGGCATCTCAGCACGTACGGTGAAGGCGCACTGTGACACGCTTCGCCAGAAGCTCGGCGTCGAGCGGCGACGGCAAATCCCCGGCGCTTACTACAGGCTCACCGGCAATGACCCGTTCATGCGAGCCCTCTCCGATCCAATTCTCCTAGGAGGGTGACCGACGCGCCCGCGGCCTCTCGGTCGCGGGCGCTTCTCGCTCGCTGGCGTGCGCGCTGTTCGCAAGGGAAGATACAAAGCCGGTTAGCGTATTCGCGTGACCGTCACGACAACGAGCGAGAGAGAGGGCTGGCGGCTTGAGCCGCAGCTGATCAAACGATCGCGCCTACTCGAGAAGCTGGACGACTCCGATGCCCGCGTAATCGCGCTGATAGCGCCGGCAGGCTTCGGGAAAACGACGCTGGCCAGGCAATGGATCTCGAGCCGCAAGATCGCCGGTGCCTGGTATTCGGTCGGTTCAGAAGGATTCGACATCGCGGCCGTAGCCGCGCGGATTGCTGCGGTCGTTTCAACGGTTGTCAGCGGTGCCGGGGAGCGAATGCTAACGCGGCTCAGCGTCTCGACCAACCCCGAAGCCGAAGCGTTACTTCTCGCCGAGATGCTGAGCAAGGAGCTCGCTGCCTGGCCCGCCGATGCTCGGCTTGTGATCGACGACTACCAAGCGCTCGCGGTGTCGCAAGCATGCGAGCGATTCATCGGGACGCTGGTGCGCGAGACGCCGCTGCGCCTGCTCATCACTAGTCGCAAGCGTCCTTCCTGGGCCAGTTCGCGCCTTCGCCTCTACGGCGAGCTGCTTGAGCTTCGCCGCGACCAACTGGAGATGACACCCGAAGAAGCAAGCGAAGTCCTTTCCCCGATCGCGAGCGAGAAGCAACGAGCTGAGCTGATACAGGTCTGCCGCGGTTGGCCGGCGATTCTTGGCCTCGCAGCACGCTCGCAAGGCTCCACTTTGCCCAAGAATGCCCTCCTTCGAAGTCTCTACGACTACTTCGCCGAAGAGCTCTACGTGGGCACATCTCCCGAGTTGGAGCGCTTTCTCTGCCAGATATCCGCCGCGCCCAACATCAGCAAGAGCCTGCTAGAGCGACTTGGGCCTTCGGCTTTCGATCTTGCAGCCGACGCCGAGCGGAGCGGGTTTCTCCACAGCACCAGCGGAAAGGACGAGCGCTCGCTCCATCCACTTCTCCGTAGCTTCCTCGAGCAGCGCCTCGAAGAGCGCACCGACCGCATCGAGCTCATGGACGAGCTCGCGGAGGCGCTTCTCGTCGACGAGCGCTGGGACGACGTCTGGCAACTCATCCACGACCGCGATCGCCCCGACCTCCTGCCCCGTCTGATCGAGCTCTCACTACCAGCACTCCTCGACGGCAGCCGCGTAGCCGCGCTCGAGTCCTGGACAGAATTCGGGCGCGAGCGTAAGCTCGTCTCCCCCCTTCTCGACCTCGCCGAAGCCGAGGTCGCGTTCGTCGTCGGCGATCTCGCCAAGGCGTATGCGCTTGCACTGCAGTCCACGCATCACTTTGACGAGTCGTCTCCGCTTTGCTGGCGAGCTCATGCGATTGCGGGTCGCAGTGCTTACTTTTCGAACCGCCAGGACACCGCCCGCCACCACATGGTCACAGCACGAACTCTTGCGCCCGATCGAAGCGCCGTGTTGCATTGCCTTTGGACGGATTTCCTCTCAGCGATTGAGCTCGAGAGCGACGACACCTCCTCTCTCGTTGATCAGCTTTATGAGTATCAGGACGGTCGACCAGAATCGTTCGTTCGAGCGCTTTCGGCACACGCACTCTTATCTACGCAACTGCTCGGGTTCTCGTCCTCCGAGCAACCACGTTTTGAGGACGCGCTCCCACTACTTAATCGCGTCCATCCCCAAATCCGCACGGGCTTCGCGATTTTCTATTGCGACTATCTCACTCAGGCCGCGCATTACTCGGAAGCCGATATCTTGATTCAAGATACGTGGAAATGCCTAGACGACTATGGTCTGTCATTTGGTATTCCACTAGCCCTATGCGCACGCGCCGCAATTGCCATTGGTGTTCGTCGATACAGGCATGCTTTGCTTTTATTAGACGCAGCCGATCGAAAGGGAGATCGATGTGGTTTGAACGTATTCACCTACACAAGAGCGCTGCGCAGAGTGATTAGTTCTATATCGCATGATTTCGATGACAACGTAATGGTGCAGGAAGATGGGCTAATCGGGCCTAAGTCATGGCAAGGTTTGGCTCAGAGCGCGAGCGCCCTTTATTACGCTTGTCGAGGGAGGCTCGAGGCAGCGACGGAATGGGCTAACGATGCCGACGCGACCACAAAGAATATCGACACGCGTGCTCTGACGGCTCTCGTGCGTACGGTGGTTGCCAAGCGATCGGACTCTTCCGAGACGTGCACCTTATTCGCGAACGCAATGGCTTTCGTTTCGAAGTACGAGCGATGGAACACATTTGTCTGGGCATACCGCGCATGCCCCGAGCTGCTCGCACTGGCGGCATCGGATCCTGCTACCACATCGCGGATAGCGCCAGTTCTCGGCGCCGCTTGCGACGAGCGTCTCGCTAGGAAGTTCGCTATTGAACTTCCGGCCGGTAGCGCATCGCCGCCCCTGTCGGACGAGGCTCTTACGCGGCGCGAACGCGAAGTACTTCAGCTCGCTGCCGACGGATATTCGAACAAGGAGATCTCCAATGAGCTCTTTATCAGCGAAGTGACCGTGAAGGTTCACCTTCGCCACATCTACAAAAAGCTCGGCGTACGCAATCGGACCGAAGCTTCCCGCTACTCGGTGTCTTCAGACTAGGCTCGGCTCCGGCGCAGCGGACGAGGACTTTCCGAGCTCCATCGCTACCAGCTCACCGATCTCCAACTCGAAGTTCGTGTGAGTGCCGGCCACGTAAGCCTCGCTGGCTCCGTCCAGCACCGCAACGAGCGCTCGAACGGCCGCCGGATCGAATTGCTTGCCGGACTCGCGCTCGAGGCGATCACGCGCCTCCTCGCCGCTCAGCGCGATCCGGTAGGGACGCTCCGAGGTCATCGCGCTGTAGGCGTCGGCGACGGCCACGATTCTCGAAAGAAGCGGTATCGCCTCGCCCGCGATCCCGCCCGGATAACCCTCGCCGTCAAAACGCTCATGGTGATGACGGACGGCGGTGGCTATCTCCTCGTATCCCTCGATCCGATCGAGTATCGAGGCACCGACCTCGGCGTGACTTTGCACGGCCGACCACTCACCGGTTGTCAGCGAGCCGCTCTTTTCCAACACACCGACCGGCACGCCGATCTTTCCGATGTCGTGGAGAAGCCCACATAGGTGAGCCTTTTCCCGCTCGCTCTGTGATAGCCCGGCCTCAATCGCAATATCGCGCGCGTAGATTGCGACGGCGGCCGAATGGCCCGCAGTGTAGTGATCTCTGGCGTCGAGGGCTGTGACTAGCGCGGTTGCAAACGACAGGTTTACTCTCGATAACTTCGCGACTGCGGATTCGAGCTCGTTAGTGGCACGCGCTTGCTCGCGATAGAGAACGAAGTAGCGCTGCGCCGCAATAGCCGGGCCGACAAAGATCACTGCCGACCACGGCGAAACGTGCACATACGCGTACGCGAGTCCGGCTATCACTGGAACATATACGACCATTCCGGTGAGGCCCACTTGTAGTAGCTCAAAGAAGTAAGTGCGGGGTGTCCATTTCTCTCGAATCGAGAGCGTTATCGCACCCGCAGCCGATTCGCCGCTAACGGTAACTACAGATGCGATTAGCGTAGATACGAAAAGTCCGCCGAGAGTCGTTTCGGGACTAATCGATACGGCCGCAAGTCCTGCAGCTCCCAATACGAGACAGCGAGTACCGGACCAAATAACCCATCTCTCCCAGGGTCGTCCCAACTCGCCTAATAGACAAACGAAGGCGACGATTACCGCCGAAAGGGGTCCTAAAACAACGGCGGCGAAGATTAACGGCAAGAAGCTCACGGAGACCTCGAGATGAGGACTCAGTCGAACATCGAGCCTCTCGCAGATATAAGCGGCCACGGCCATCATTGCCGTGGGCACTAGAGGTCCGAGGTGATAGCCGCGGTAGAGAAGGACCGACGAGAGTGCGGCCGCTCCGAGCGCTAGAAGAGCCCCATGACTGCGAAGGGCCAGCGTCTGTTGATGCGACGACAGCCGCCGTTCTGTTGTAATGTCGGCCTTCAGGGGGGTGCCGACCTTCTTCACAGGGGTAGGCCTTTCTCGGAGTCGTTTATTAACGAGGAGGTTGACATGCGTCTTATTTCACTCAAGATCGTTGCACTTCTGTCCGCGATTGCAAACGTCGCCGCATTCGGCGGATGCATGAAGCCTTGGTAAGAGCTTCGATCCTTTACTTCCTAAGGCACAGAAGCATCCCCCGATCGAGGGATATCCACAGGTTGGGGAAAACCTCGGGAATCTAAGTAATGAGCCCGCGCCGGAAGCCGACGGCCACGGCGTGGGCCCGCGACCGAGCTTGAAGCTTGGCGAGTAGGTGGCGGACATGCGACTTGACCGTCTCCTCTGATAGGAAGAGGCGAGCGCCGATCTCGCGATTTACCAGGCCGTCGGAGATCAACTGAAGCACTTCCAGCTCGCGACTCGTGGGCTCCTGCTCGACGCGAAGCGGCGCGCCGAAGGGAATGACTTCACCGCTGGTCGCTCCGGCTCGCCGTTGCGCAACCTCCTCGAAACGTCTCGAGTGATCGATATAACGGCTCAGGATTTCCCTTCGCTCGGCAGCGTCCACGGTTTGGGTATCGGTCTTCCAGAACCCCTTCCTCTCCCTCTATCCAGGGATTGCCGGATCCCCCACCTGATGCGGGAGATGCACGAAATACGTGAACTGGAGCCGATTCCCAGTTCGCGCTAGCCGGCCGCAGACCCTCGTTTGAGGCATAGCCGGCCGTAGTCGACCCCGTAGAGAGTGTTCGAGACGTAGCAACGGAGATCGATGCGCGTGCTGAAAGCGTCGAACGAGCGCGGGTTCAGAAACGGCGCCAGCGGTGCCCAGCGCATTGTCCGCCGATCGAGCGCGGCCCACTGCGCGTTCACGTCGGGCGTGAGCTCCGGATCGCGCGCCAGACGATTGATAGCCACGTTCAGATCCGCGGAGTTGGCGAAGGAGTAGTTCGTATTCGCAAGCGCCTTCGTCTCGCCGCCGTCGAGAAGGGGCTCGAACCAGGCAAGCGGGTTGGGAATGCTCTGCGTCCAGAGCGAGTAGCCGATCTGAGCCCGCGTGCTCCTGTTGCCGACGGTCGTCCAGTAATGAGCGGGGGGCAACAGCGTCACCGCGGAGCGTGGCTTGAGGCCGATCGCGCGGAGCTGGCGTACGAGGTAGAGGGCAGCCGCGCGCGCCTGCACGGGTTGCGTTGGAGCAAAGACGGTTATGCGCGTTCCCCCTACCTTCGCCTGTTGCACCAGCGCTCTCGCCTTGGCGAGGTTGTACGGGTAAAGGTCATGCCGTGTATATGACGGGTAGGGCGGCGGAAGTATGTTCTCGCTGGCCACGGCCTGGCCCCCGAAAATCTCAACCAACTGCCGCCTGTCGAGTGCGTAGTTCACGGCTTGGCGGACGCGGACGTCGTTGAAAGGCCGCTGTGTCGTGTTCATGAAGAAGTACTGGGTGCTGGCATCGGTGTAGGCGCGAAGCTGCAGCCGACTCTTGCGCTTAGCCTGCTCGAGCGAAGCCGGCGCGATCGGCACGGCCGCATAGTCGGCGTCCCCGGCCGCAAGCTGCTCGAGCGCTACTTTGCCGCCGTCGACGACGTCCACGATGATCCGATCTGGATTGGTCGCCGGCACCGTCTCGGTCGGCTCGAAATAGCGGTTTCGCACCAGCGTGAATGCCTTCGGCCACCTGACCTCCGAGATCTTGTACGGACCGGTCGAGGGGATCGGCTCGAGCGTTTGATCGCGACTCGGCGTGCCCGGCGGGACGGGCGCCGCGAACAGGCTCGCCAGCGCGTCGATGAAGGTCGAGCTGGGCCGCTTCAGGCGCACCGTGATCGATCTCGTGAAGTCGTTGGTCTCGATACCGGAGATCAATCCCCGGCGCGCCTCGGCGACGCCCGATCCTACGACGTCGTCGAAAAGCGGCGCCCCCACCGAATCGAGCAAGTAGAGCCTGCGGATCGCATAGGCGAAGTCGGCGGCCTGCACCAGGCTCCCGTCCGAATAGCTCAGCCCGTCGCGCAGGCGAAACGTGTAGATACGACCGCCCTTCGAGATGTCGGGCATCGCCTCGGCCAGGACCGGAACAATCTGGGAGCTCGCCCTGCCGTTTACGTGTTGATAGCCGTACGGGCTCAGGTAGACGTTCCAGAGGCTCTGCCAGCAGCCGCTGGTGTAGGAGAGGCCGGGGTCGAGCGAGTCCACCCCGGTGTTGACCTCTACGTGCAGCGTCGGGAAGCTGCGTAGCACGATCTTCGGCGCCTTCGCACTGCTACCGGAGCCGCCGCACCCGGCCACAAGCGTGAGCGCGAGCATGAGCGCGGCAAGTAAAACTGCTGTCCCTGTTCGAGCTACTGCTGCCTCCCCTGATTGCTGCCCGGCCGAGTGGAGACTAGCGACAGCCCGCTCTAAAAGGCCGCAGAACATCCCACCGATTCGGCGCACGAACCGGAACTGGCCCACAACCGGGTTTTGCCGTTGCTCAGGCTGCCGCGAGCGAAGAGAGCTCGCGTAGCGCCCCGAGCCGCGCGAGGGCCTGGCCCTCGAGCTGACGCACACGCTCGCGCGTGAGATCCAGCTCATGGCCGATTGCCTCTAGCGTCCAGGGCTCGCCTTCGAAACCGAAGCGAAGCTCGAGAATGCGCCGCTCGCGCTCGGGCAGTGCCTCGAGCGCCTTGCGCACGCCTTGCCTGCGCAGCGACTCTTCAGCCTCGTCGAACGGATCGGAGGCCTCGCGATCGGCGAAGAGATCGCCGAGCTCGCCCTCGTCATCGGCACCGACAGTCTGGTTCAGCGACACCGAGGCCGAAGCCGCGCCGAGCGCCTCGTCCACGTGCTGAATGGGAAGTCCTGTCGCCTCGGCAAGCTCGTCCCGCGTCGCCTCGCGACCCAGCTCGACTTCGAGCCGACGCGCAGCCCGCGACAGCTTCTGCTGGCGCTCGACCACGTGAACGGGAACGCGAATCGTGCGCGCGTGGTTGGCCACTGCGCGCTGCACCGACTGGCGGATCCACCAGGTCGCGTAGGTCGAGAACTTGAAGCCGCGGCGCCAGTCGAACTTCTCGACTGCGCGGTTGAGGCCGAGCGTGCCTTCCTGGATCAGATCGAGGAAAGGAACACCGAGGCCGCGATAGCCCTTGGCGATCGAGACGACCAGTCGCAGGTTCGACTCGATCATGCAGCGCTTGGCGACCGCGTCGCCGCGCTCGATACGCTTGGCGAGAGACACCTCATCGGCGGCGGTAAGCAGCCTGTGCTTACCAACGTCGGCGAGGAATAGCTGCAGACTGTCGGCAGCACCGGAAAGCTCCGGCACCTCGACGGGGACGGTCTCCGCCGGCTCGACATGCTCGCTGGCAGCCGCCGCCGGCTGAGCGATCTCCACGCCTATCTTCTCGAGCTCGCGCATGAGGTCTTCACGCTCGATCTCGTTGAGGTCGTGCTCCACTACGAGCGCCTCGATCTCGGCCGGCTCGATCGTGCCGCGCTCCTCAGCGGCGTCCACGAATACGCGGACGCTCTCGCTACCTTCAAGTACTTCCTGCAGGTGATTTTGCGTCAACTGACCCTCGACGTCCTTTCTTTCCCATTATCTCCGCAGCGAACCATCATTCGCTCTGGTCTCTCCTCGCGGCTCGCGAGCCCACTCTGGGCTCACCTACTGCAAACGGACTCCGACTATTCTCTATTCCGCGGCGGCCGGTTGGGCATTTTGCGAGCGCGTGGGAAACTCGAACTCGATTTGTCCTTCGGCGTTCAAGACGAGGCGCGCGCGAAAATGTTTGCCGCCTCGGCTTCGGAATCCAGATATTACGTCATTTGTACGTCCCTGTGCAAGTAGTTGTCGGGCGATCTCGGGCGTAATTGAGCGCCCGGCCACCTTTTTCCAGATTACGAAGCCGCAGCCGGTTTCCTCCCGGCTCTTCCAACTCGTACATCCGTAAGCACGCGAGTTTTCGCGGATGATCTCGCCCGTTTCGGCGCCGCAACGCGGGCAGGGGCCCAATTCGACCCTTTCGGGACGTAGTTTTTCCTTGTCCAGCGCGGCGATCTTCTCGACTGTCTCGCGCGTGAAGCGCTCGATCTCGTCCATGAAAACCGCCCGATCGCCCGAGCCGTGCTCGATGTCGCCGAGGCGCTTTTCCCAGCTGCCGGTCAGCTCGGCCGAGGTGAGCGGATGCGCGTCAAGCATCGTGATTACCTGCAGGCCTTTCGGCGTGGGCTGCAACTCCTTGCCCGCGCGCTCGATGTACTCGCGCCGGATCAGCGTCTCGATCGTCTCGGCTCGCGTCGCCGGCGTGCCCAGGCCGCCCTCCTTCATTGCCTCGCGCAGTTCCTCGTCGTCGATCAGCTTGCCTGCTGTCTCCATCGCCATCAGCAGCGTGGCCTCGTTGTAGCGCGGCGGCGGCTTCGTCTCCTTGGCCTCGCTCTCGGCGCTCTTGCAGAGCACCTTCTGACCCTCGCTCAGAGCCGGGAGCTCGCCGCTCTCGCCGTCTTCGTCCTCGCCTTCGGCCGTGCGGCCGCTACCGGTCGCGCTTTGGCCGTAGACGGCGCGCCAGCCCGGCTCGAGCGTGACCTTGCCGCGGGTGCGGAACCGCTCGCTCTCGACCTCGGTGACGATGGTCGTATTGGCGTAGCGCGCCGGCGGATGGAAAGCGGCCAGGAAGCGCTTCGCGATGAGATCGAAGATGCGCCGCTCGTCGTCGGAGAAAGCCTCGATGTCGTGCTCGACATTGGTCGGGATGATGGCGTGGTGATCGGTGATCTTGGCGTCGTTGACGACCCGCCCCAACGGCAGCTCCTCCAGGTGAAGAACGAATCGCGCCCCCTCGGCGTACTCGTGGATCGACTCCAGCGTGGCGGCCGTAGGCTTGAGCAGAGACACCATGTCGCCAGAGAGGTAGCGCGAGCTGGTACGCGGATAGGTGATCGCTTTCTTGCTCTCGTAGAGCGACTGCGCCGCCCTGAGCGTCCTCTGGGCCGAGAAGCTGAAGCGACGGTTGGCGTCGCGCTGCAGTGAGGTGAGGTCGTAGAGGAGCGGTGCGCGCTCGCTTGCTTCCTTGCGCTCGACCGAGGCGACCACGCCTTCTGCGCCGGCCACCTTGTCGGCAATGGACTGGGCCCGCTCTCCTTCCAGGATCCTCGTCTCGTCGCCCTCGAACCAGAGGCCCTGATAGCCGAGGTCAAAATCCGCATGAACGAGCCAGTAGGGCTCGGAAACGAAGGCCTGGATCTCGCGCTCGCGGGCCACGATCATCGCCAGCGTCGGCGTCTGGACCCGGCCTAGCGAAACGACGCCGCCAACCCAGGCGCGACCGCGAATCGTGGCTGCGCGAGTGGCGTTCATGCCGACCATCCAGTCGGCCTCGGAGCGCGAGCGGGCGGCGGCCTCGAGCGAGCTCATCTGCTCGCCGGGGCGCAGGCTCTCGAAGCCCGCGCTGATCGCCTGCCTGGTCATGCTCGAGATCCAAAGGCGCTGGACGGGCTTCGGCTTTGCCCCGCGCGACTCGAGATAGACCTCGTTGAGGTAAGCGAAGATCAGTTCGCCCTCGCGCCCGGCATCACAGGCGTTGATCACATTGTCGACGTCATCGCGCTTGATCAGCTTGAGCACGACGTTGAGCTGCTTCTTGGACTTCGAATCGCGCGGCTTCAGCTTGAAGGCCTCCGGCACGATCGGGAGATCGGCCATTCGCCAGCGCTTGAAGCGCTCGTCGTAATCCTCCGGGGTGGCGAGCTCCACCAGGTGCCCGACCGCCCAGGTGACGATGTGGGTGTCGGACTCGAGATAGCCCTCGGATTTGGCGAAGGTGCCCGGAAGCGCGCCGGCCAGATCACGGCCGACGGACGGTTTTTCAGCGATGACGAGTGTCTTCGAACTCATATTCCTCGTGTGACACCTTATCGGAGCGATCCGAGGTCACTTGAGAGACGACCCGGCGGCGAGTCTCGAGCCGTCGCTTGTTATCTGGCCTGCACCAGTAAGACCGAAACCGGCTCTACCGGGTTAGAATCGGCTTCTCGCTCGGGCAACCCGCTCACGCGCGAAGAGAAGTCGCCGGTACAGGCCGAATCTGGAGGGCCGCGCCATCAAAGCCTTGATCAACGAAGAGGACGTTCGCCTTCACATCGCGCCGGAGTATCACCCCGAGTCGCAGATGCGGCTGGAGGTTCTCCTTCCCGTCGCCGAGCACATCACGGCCGAGCCCGCCACGCGGGAAGATCTGGAGCGCGTTCACACGCCCGCGTACCTCGACAGCCTGTTCGCTGAGACCACAGAGACGCGGTGGATCGATTTCGACACTTACGTCACTCCTACCACCGCGAAGGCCGCCAAGCTCGCCGCCGGGATCACGATAGAGGCCGTGCGCCGCGGCGGTTTCGCGCTCGTTCGCCCGCCCGGCCATCACGCCTCGCGTGAGAAGGCGATGGGCTTCTGCCTGATCAATAACATCGCCGTCGCCGCGCGCCACGCGCAGGCCGAGCTGGGGCTCAAGCGGGTTGCGATTCTCGACTGGGACATTCATCACGGGAACGGGACCGAGGCGATCTTCTGGGACGATCCGAGCGTTCTCTACGTGTCGCTTCACGCCTGGCCCTACTACCCCGGAACCGGCGGGCCGAGCCCCAAGACGTCGAGCGGCGAAGACATCCCCGGTGGCGAGAATCCAACGACGCTGAACATTCCCCTTCCGGGCGGCACCGGCGACCGTTCCTATCTTGAGGCGTTCGAGCAGATCGCCTACCCGGCGGTCGAAGCCTTCTCGCCCGAGCTCGTTCTGGTGTCGATCGGTTACGACGCTCACCGAGACGATCCGCTCTCGCCGACCATGCTCACCGACCGAGCCTTCTACCAACTCGCAAGCCGAACCGCGAGCCTCTGCCCGAAAGTCGCCGCCGTGCTCGAGGGTGGCTACAACCTCCACTCCCTACCGCGCCTCGTCGAGATAACGGTCGAGGGCTTCAACAATCCTTCCTGAAGACCTGTCCCATTAGGGAGGTGGGGCGCGCCCGAGGTGGTGCGGCTAGAAAGCCCTCAGACAAGCTGCGACCGGCTTTCGCCGGTCGCGCTCGCCAATCATTGCAGCCATCCCGTTAGTCAGATCATCGGACATTGCCTCGGGTGAGCGCATCCCCCTCGCCTCCCTCGGAACGAGTGATTTTTCGGGTCGAATTTAGGCGCGAGCGCGAGAGAGCGCCTCGAGCGCCTGACGCCGCGACGACACGCCGAGCTTGTGCAGCAGGCTCTTGACGTGCGAGCGCACCGTGTGCTCGGAGATGAAGAGGCGGTGGGCGATCTCCTCGGTGCTCAGATGCTCGTCGAGGAGAAGAAGCACTTCGAGCTCGCGGGCCGACAGGAGCGACGAGATCTCATCCGGCACGGCGTGGTCGCGGCCTTCGCGCACCTGCTCGAGCAGGCGACGCGCGATCGAGCCCGAGAGCGCAGCTTCGCCGTTGACCACTCCGCGCAGGAACTCGACGATGCGGGAGGGCGGCTCGGTCTTGAGCAGGTATCCGGAGGCGCCGCCCTTGATCGCGCGAAGAAGGTTCTCTTCGGTGCCCGAAGCCGTGAGCACCACGACCTCGGAGCCGGGCGCGACCCTGCGAATCTCAGGTAGTGCCTCGAGCCCACTCATTCCGGGCATCGAGAGATCGAGCAGCACGAGATCCGGTTGCTGCTTGGCGGCCTGCTTGATCGCCTCGTCGCCGCTGGAGGCCTGGGCGACTATTTCGAAGCCGTGCTGCGTGAGCAACGACGCAAGCGCTTCTTGCGTCAGGGGGTGATCGTCAACGATGAGTACACGCTCAGACATTGTCCCGTCCCTTATCGGCAGCCGCATTGTTGCCGAAAAGGGGATACGTGGACGCCGTGCGGCAACAAAACGAGAGCGCTCTTCATTCCTGGCTCGCCGGAGAATTCCTGCTTATCGCGCTTCTCAGCGCGGCGCTGGCGCTCTGGGGCGCCTACCCGAGCCTGCCTAGCAGCTTCGACCTCCCAAGCCTTCTTCTCGCCCTAAATACCGCGATTGCGCTCACATCGGTGCTGGTAGCGGTACTGACCGGCGTTCGCTTCTCGGTCGACTCGAGCCGCATGGATCTGCTTCTCTGCGCGGGCTTCAGCGTCGCGGCGATATCGATTTTCGCTTTCGAGATCGCGCCGACGCTCGGTGGATCGGCGATCGGCAAGCCCGAGACCTGGGCCAGTCTGATTGCGCGGATCATTTCGGCCGTCCTGATCACCGGGGCAGCCTTCGCCCGCGGGCAGGTGCGCAAGCCCGACCGGGCGCTGCCGACGACACTCGGCGCCTGTTCGCTCGCGCTACTCGTTATCTGGAGCGGCACACGCGCGCTCGTCCAGGCGGTGGGCGACGCCGGGAGCACGAACGGATCCGAGCTACCGATGACAATCGCCTTCGCGCTGCTCGCGCTGCTCTATCTGGGAGCCATGGTGGGCTTTGGACTGCGCTTCCGGCGCTGGCTGGAGGATCTGGACAGCTGGCTGGCACTGGCGGCCACCCTATGGCTGTTCTCGAGCCTCAACTTCGTTTTCAGGCCGATTCTGCCCGGAGACCAAGCGGCGCTCGGCGATTTCCTGCGCCTGCTTGCCTGCGTCCTGCTGGTTGTCGGCGTCTGGCGAGGAATTCGCGAGGCGGAGTTCGGTCGTGCGGTCTCGGAGGAGAGAGCCAGAGTTGCGGGCGAGATCCACGATGGACTAGCTCAGTACCTGTTCGCGCTCTCTACGCACCTGAACATGCTCCGGGCCGGCGGCGATCTCGAAACCATCCTCCCGCGGCTGGAGGAAGTCGCCGGGCTCGCCCAGCAGGAGGCTCGCTTCGCGGTGCTCGCGCTTTCCTCGGCCGGCGGGAGCGCGCCCTTCGACGCCGCTTTGCGCCGCTACGTGGAATTCCTCTGCGCCGACGGTGTGCTCGAGGTGGATGTCGAGATAGATTCGGACATCCGTCTGGCTCCCGACGAGCAGATCGAAATCTTCCGCATCGTCCAGGAAGGACTGGCGAACGTGCGCAAGCACGCCAACGCCAACTGGGCGGAGGTGAAGATCTCAGAGAGCGGCGGCAAGCGCACCGTGGTCGTCCGCGACGACGGCGACGGACTGAGCGAGGATGAGACCGAGCCCACTGCCGGGCAGGGCCTGAAGAACATGCGCAGGAGAGCTGGTTCGATCGGCGCCGATTTCACCGTCTCGAGCAAGCCCGGGGTTGGCACGACGCTCGAAGTCGCACTCAGAGCCTGAGAGTTGGAGAGCCCCCGCGTGCGAGGGCTCTCTGTAGCAGGCCTGTAAGCCGGATTCTGTCGAGGGTGACCATCCATCTAGGCCGCCGGTTGCCCGGCGGCTCCAGCGGCGCACCCGGTCCCTGGGCGGGCCACCTGAGCGGGACCTGCTTCGCCTTGCACCGAACGGGGTTTGGCTAGCCACCGCGTCACCACGGTGCTGGTGAGCTCTTACCCCACCTTTTCACCCTTACCGCCGGTTGCCCGGAGGCGGTGTCCTTTCTGTGCCACTTTCCGTCGGCTTTCGCCGCCTGGGATTTCCCCAGCGTTCTGCCCTACGGTGTCCGGACTTTCCTCGAACCGCCGAAGCGGCTCGCGGTCACCCGGCCTGCGACTCGCAGTTTAGCGCCGTGCCGCCCGACGCCAGGAGCTCCGGCCAGACCGAGCCGCACTCGGGACAGACAACGTCCGCCCCTTGGTGGAGTACGAACTCGCCGCAGACCAGGCACTCCAAGCTGGCGCCGCGCGCCAGTGCGCAAAGCTCCTGCTCGAGCGTTCGATGAAGCAAGGTGATGGTCATGGGCTCTCTATACCCGTATACCTCACGTAAGCATCCTGAATACGCCGGTCACCTTGCCGAGAATCTGCACATAGTCGGCATAGATCGGTTCGAACGCGTCGTTCTCGGGCTGCAGGCGGACGCGCCCACTCTCCCGGAAGAAGCGCTTGACGGTAGCCTCGCCGGCCGACTCGTCCTCGCCGGCCAACGCGACGACTATCTCGCCGTTCTCGGCGCTCTCCTGCCGATGTACGACGAGGATGTCGCCATCGAGGATGCCGGCACCCGTCATCGAGTCGCCCTTGACGCGCAGTAGGAACTCCTCGCCCCCGCGCGAGAGCGGCTCGGGCACGGCCAGATAATCGTCGATGTTCTCCTCGGCGAGAAGCGGCGAGCCCGCTGCGACCTGCCCGAGGAGCGGAAGCTTGTGCTCCTCTCCGCGCTCGCGCGCGATCAACTCGAGCGCACGCGGCTTGGTCGGATCGCGCTTGAGCAGTCCCGCCCGCTCGAGGTTGGCGAGGTGGGCGTGCACGGTGGAGGGCGAGGCGAGCCCGACTGCCTGCCCGATCTCACGCACGGTCGGCGGATAACCGTGCTTCTCGACGTAGACGAGAAGGTAGTCCCAGATCTCTCTCTGTCGCGGCGTAAGCAAGCGATCCTCCTTAGCGGGCTGACATATATCCGAACACCTGTTCGCCATGAAGGCTAGCGCTCCTTTCGGACGCAGTCAACGGTCCGCGTGCGCACGAGCAGGCGCCTTCTCGGCGCACTGAGGCGATGCTGGAAAAGGAGGCGGTGGCTGTGGGGCCCGGGACAGTACTCGCGTACGGACAAGCTTCGCAGCCGCCGCGTTGTGTAGTCGGCCGCCGCAGTCGACATGCGCGGCTGCGGCTCACATAACGCCATCCCCCGGACATTCACACCGCGAACACTGACCACAATCACGGTTAGCCGAGCGCGCTTCTGGGAGCAGGCGAGAAATCCGCGCCAAAGGCGCGGTTCATCGCCCACTTAGTCCGCCGGCGAAAGTCACGGCCCGCCGGGCCGACTTTCGCCGGACCTGCGGGCCGACTTTCGCCGGACGAGTGCGCTGGAGAGGACTTGAACCTCCACGGCCCATTCGGGCCACAAGGCCCTCAACCTTGCGCGTCTACCAATTCCGCCACCAGCGCGTGGCGCTCGGGATTGTACCCGCTTCGCGCGGGTGATCCGACTACTTGAGGAGCCGGAAGAGCGCGATCGTGTCGAGAAACCACACGAACGCGACGGCAATCGTCAGCCGGGTCAGGTTGCGCTCGACGATGTGGGTGCCGCCCTGTGAGGTCGGCGTGAAACCGAGCCCACCGAGACCGCCGTCGCGCCCGGAGTGCATGAGGATGAGCACGACCAGTCCGACCGAGACGCAGATATGAAAGGCGACAAGTAGTGCAACGAGCATAGGCGTGCCCGAGGATAGCAGCGCCGACCTACCCTTCGGCGCGCCGGGCGACCGCCTGCTCGAGCACTCGCTCGATCTTCTCGGCCTGCGCGGCGACGCCGTGCTTCAGCGCAGCCTCGCGCCCCGCCTCGTTCGGACGGGGAAGAGCGGCCGCGCTCTCGAGCGCGCGCACGAGCGCATCCTCGTCTATCGGGTCGACAAGCACACCCGCGCCGGGCGGAACGAACTCGGGCGGCCCGCCGAGGCGCGTCGCCACGACCGGGCGCCCGCAGGCCATCGCTTCGAGCGGCGCCTGCCCGAAGGGCTCGACCAGGCTTGGCTGACAGAGCACGTCGCAGGCCGCCAGCCAGGTCGGCACCAGCTCGTGTGGCACGCGACCAAGCACGCGCACGCCCGAAACAACTTCGAGCTCGCCGCGCAACGGCCCGTCACCGAGAAAGACCAGCGAGCCCCTCTCGAGACGGGAAAAGGCTCGTGCCAGGCGCACGACATTCTTCCGCTCGGTCAGCGAGCCGACGCAGAGAAAGAGCGGGCTCTCTCCTTCCCAGGCGAGCTCGGCCCGGGCGGCGGCTTGGTCGCGCGGCTGGAAGCGCTCGAGATCGACACCGCAGTCGATCACGCTGATCTTGCCGTGCGCCTGTGGCAGTTTCGTCTCCAGCTCGCGGGCCAGAAAACCGGATACTGCAATGACGGCGCCCGCCCGCTTAATCGTCCAGCGCGTGAGGGTGCGCAGACCCGGTTTGGCACCGATGTTGCGCACGTCTTGCCCATGCGCCGTGACCACGAGCGGCGCCTTGGAGGCGAGCGCACCGATCAGCCCGGCGGGAACGAGGAAATGGGCGTAAACGACATCGGGATGAGACCGCCGCGCCTTTCTTCGTGCCTCGCGCGCAAGGAAGAAAAAGCGAAGCTTCCCGCCCGAGCGCCGGTCGAGCACCGCCCGCTCGATCTCGTGCCCGCGGGCCGCGAGCTCGCGCTCGAGCTGGGCTACGAAGACCCCGAGATCTGGATCTTCGGGCCCTGGGTACATCTGCGAGACGAGCAGGATGCGCATCTTGTTGGGAAAGACTGACGGTTTCGGAGCTGTTGCGTTACGGACAGGCGTGAGTATCGCCGTTACGATCGCAGTGGGTGGTGGGATGGGCATCCTCCGCGCGGCGCATATCGAGAGCAACGAAGCTCTCGCTCGGGGATCCTGAGCCGGTGAAGATCGTCGCATTCCGTCCCGAGCACGCCGTGCCGATCGCCTCTATGTGCAACTCCGAAGGGTGGGATTTCTGGACTGACGTCGCGGACGTCGAACACGCACTCGTAGCGCCTGGAGTCACGACTCTCGTTGCGGTTGATGAAGGTGAGGTGGTCGGCGCGGCCGAGGTGATCTCGGACGGAGGCATCAACTGGGTCCTTGGAGTCTTAATCGTGTCATCCGCCCGTCGCGGCGAAGGAATCGGGACGGCGCTGATCAGGGAGGCGTTCACGAGAACCGGAGCGCTCCGTCTCGATCTGCTGACCGAGAACGAAAGCCCTTCCTTCTACCGTTCTCTCCCCGGACGCGAGATGGCCGGGTTCCGTCTCTATCCACCGGAGTCCTAGCGCCGAACGTAGGCGGCCAGGATATCGTGTACGAGCGTCGGCCTGCCTTCAGCGTCGATGATGCCGAAATCGCCCTTGTAGTCCCAGATCGTCCAGGCGATCTCGTGTCGCTCGAGCGCGCTGAGCAGGTCCCGGTACCAGCGCTCACGGGCGGGCTCGGGAGTGGTGCCCAGCGCGCCGAACTCGCCGCACCAAAGCGGTAGTCCCGTCTCCTTCGCCAGCGCCAACGCCGGAGCGAGCACGCGCTCGATGTCCGCCGGCGCAAAGACCCGTTCGTTTCGGGCCGCGAAGCGCACGGACTCCGGAAGAGCGTCCCAGTTCTTCTGCGAGACGAGCTCGCCGGGATAGTCGATCGGGCCCTCGTAGGCCTTGACGCCGCTCCAGTGGGCGCGGTAGTGCGTGAACAGGAGCGGATCGTAGAAGTGGAAGGTGAGGATCAGGTTCTCGTCCGCGGGGACGCGTAGCTGGGGAAAGAAGCGCGGATCGGCGACGTGGTTGCAGTCGATCGCCACGACCCGCTCGGGCTCGTGCGCGCGCACCTCGGCAAGCGCCCGGGCGGCGAGCTCGTTCCAGTCATCGTCGCGGGGTGCGTTGGGCTCGTTCAGAAGCTCGTAGGCGACCCGATCCACCGGCCAGTGCGCGAGTGCCCGCGAGAGGTCGGCCCAGAGCGCACAGAACTTGTCTTGCTCGGCCGGCTCGACGAAGAGCGGGTTGTACTCGGCGTTGAAGTAGTGAGCGCGAACAATATGCAGATCGACGACGGTGCGCAGGCCGGCCTGCTCGCACCAGCCGAGCCCCTGCTCGAGCAACTCGAAAGCCTCGCTCTCGCGAACTCCATGTTCGTCCCAGAGCTGCACCTCATCGACGGGAAAGCGCAGGTGATCGATGCCGCAGACGGCGAAGCGCTCCACGTCGGCCTGGCTGAACCAGGCGCGCCGCTCGTCTCCGCGGCGGTCCGACTGCGAGAGCCAATGAGAGATGTTTACGCCGTGTCCGAGATCGAAGTCCATAGGACTCGATTCTAGGCGCGATCGAAGGTGCCGAACTCTTCGCGCAGCACGGTGCAGATCTCGCCGATCGTGGCGCGAAGAACCAGCGCCTCGCGCAGCGTGGGAAACAGGTTCTCGGTTCCGCGCGCAGTCTCGCGCACGGCCGCGAGAGCTTTTTCTACCGCCGCACCGTCGCGCTCGGCCCGTACCTTGGCAGTCCGCTCACGCTGACGCCGCTCGACCTCGGGATCGATCCGAAGCAGCTCGACCTTTTCGGAGTCGGTCTCCTCCTGGTAGCGGTTGACACCGACGATCACCCGCTCGCCCGACTCGACCTCTCGCTGGCAGCGGTAGGAAGCCTCCTCGATCTCGGCCTGGACGAAGCCCTGCTCGATCGCCGCCACCGCTCCGCCGAGCATCTCGATGTGCTCGATCAGCTCCATCGCGCCGCTTTCCAGCTCGCTCGTCAGCGCCTCGATGAAGTACGAACCGCCGAGGGGATCGGCGCTTTCGGTGGACCCGGCCTCGTTAGCCAGGATCTGCTGCGTCCTGAGCGCGATCCGCACGGCGTGCTCGCTGGGCAGTGCCAGCGCCTCGTCGAAGGAGTTGGTGTGCAGCGACTGGGTGCCGCCGCAAACGGCCGAAAAGGCCTGCAGCGCAACGCGAACGATGTTGTTCTCGGGCTGCTGCGCGGTCAGGGTCGAGCCGCCGGTCTGGGTGTGGAAGCGAAGCATCTGCGCCTTCGGATTGGTGGCGCCGAAGCGCTCGCTCATGATCTTCGCCCAGAGGCGCCGAGCCGCCCGGAACTTGGCCACCTCCTGGAAGAAGTCGTTGTGGGCGTTGAAGAAGAAGGAAAGGCGAGCGCCGAAACGGTCGGGCGAGAGCCCGGCCTCGACCGCGGCCTGGCAGTAGGCAATTCCGTTGGCGAGCGTGAAGGCCAGCTCCTGCACGGCCGTCGAGCCCGCCTCGCGGATGTGGTAGCCCGAGATCGAGATGGTGTTGAAGCCG
Source organism: Actinomycetota bacterium (assembly GCA_003162055.1). Classification (GTDB taxonomy): domain Bacteria; phylum Actinomycetota; class Thermoleophilia; order Gaiellales; family Gaiellaceae; genus Fen-549. Next base: position 81,700 of record PMNA01000017.1, read on the forward strand.
GGCAGGTGCTCCTCGCAGTAGGCGAACAGGTCGGTCGTGATCCGCATCGAGGGCCGGGGTGGGAAGATGTAATTGCCACGCGCGACGTATTCCTTGAGGATGTCGTTCTGGACCGTCCCGCGCAGCTTCTCGGGCGCCACGCCCTGCTTCTCGGCTACCAGCTCGTAGAGGAGGAGCATGAGCGCCGCCGGCGCGTTGATCGTCATCGAGGTCGAGACCTGATCGAGCGGAATCTCGGCAAAGAGCAGCTCCAGATCGATCAGCGAGTCGATCGCTACGCCGACGCGCCCGACTTCGCCCTCGGCGAGCGGGTGGTCGGAGTCGTAGCCGAGCTGGGTCGGCAGATCGAAGGCGACCGAGAGGCCGGTCTGACCTTTCTCGAGCAGGTAGCGGAAGCGGGCGTTTGTCTCCTCGGCCGAGCCGAAGCCCGCGTACTGGCGAATCGTCCAGGGGCGCCCGCGATACATCGTTTCGTAGGGACCGCGCGTGAACGGGTAGGCGCCGGGCAACTCGGGCTCGAGCCCGGCCACATCTTCAGGGGTGTAGACGGGCTTGATCTCGATTCCGGCTTCGTTCACGAGCTTGTCGTCGGGCGCTGCCACGGCAGCAATCGTACGCATCCCGGGGCCGCGGCGAGCGAGTAGCGCTCGTCCCGGCTCGATTGTTACAAGAGGGTCGCGGCAACTTCCAATAACCGCCGCGGCAACCGCCGCGGCTTCGGATTAGCGATACTGAAAACCGGCCATGACCCATACTCACGTCGCCCGCCACTCCTGATGCCCGAGCGCCAGGAAAGACTCGAGGATAGAGAGGTTCTCTCCAGCGTCGCCGGAGAGCAGGAGCGCCACGTCCAGATGATCGCCGCCGAGTTCCGACGCGGCTTCGACGCCGTCGACAAGATCGACAGGCCGGCGGTCTCGATCTTCGGCTCGGCACGAGTCGCTGAGGGTCAGTACTTCTACAAACTGGCGCGCAAGGTCGGAGGCGAGTTCGCCCGCGCCGGCTGGGCGGTGGTCACCGGCGGCGGGCCCGGGATCATGGAGGCGGCCAACCGGGGCGCCCAGGAAGCCGGCGGGCTCTCGGTCGGCTTCAACATTCGCCTGCCACATGAGCAGGCGGCCAATCCCTATACCGACTTAAGTCTCACCTTCGACCACTTCTACGCCCGCAAGACGATGTTCGTGAAGGCGGCCGAGGGCTTCGTCATCTTCCCGGGCGGCTTCGGCACGATCGACGAGCTGTTCGAGTCGCTGACCTTGATCCAGGTCGGCAAGATCTTCCACTTCCCGGTCGTGTTGATGGACTGCGATTACTGGGAGGAGATGGTGGCCTGGATCCGTCGCGAGTTGCTCGGGAAGAAGATGATCTCGCCCGGCGATCTCGATTTGCTCTCGCGCACGAACGACCCCGCCGAGGCGGTTCGGATCGTGCTCGAGCATCATGAGCTCCTGGGCACCGGAACCTCGACCGCCGGTTCTTAGGTTCTTAGTTCCGCCGGAGTTGCCCGGGCGCCTTTACAGGGCGCCGGCGCGTCGAGCGTCGTCTGCTCCTCGCCCGCGTTTGGGAAACCGGTCCGCGAGTACTCCAGCCCGCCGCTATGCGGTGCATCCTTCGCTCGCGACGCGGCTTGGGAATCGCCAGGGTAGGTCCGCTCGGCGCGAAATGGGCGAAGAAGAAACGCTTCCCCACTTCCACCAGCGCCATGTAGGTCACGACCATCGCCGCCAGCAGGCCGAGGAAGGCCAGCGGTAGAGCCTTGAAGCCGAGCAGGTGCGCGAGCGGCGAGAACGGGAGCGCGACACCGACGGCTGCGCAGGCGAGCGTGGCCGCGAGCAGCGGCTTACTCGGCTTGCTGCGGAAGAACGGAATCCGCCGCGTGCGGATGACGAAGATGACGAGCGTCTGCGTGGCGAGCGACTCCACGAACCAGCCGGAGCGAAAGAGCGTGTCGCCGGCGTTGAAGACGTAGATCATCACCGCGAAGGTGGCAAAGTCGTAGATCGAGCTGATCGGCCCGAAGAAGGCCATGAAACGACGGATGAAGCGGATGTCCCACTGGGACGGCTTGGCGAGCATCTCCTCGTCGACATTGTCGGTGGGGATCGTCAGCTCGCTCATGTCGTAGAGCAGGTTGTTGAGCAGGATCTGCGTCGGCAGCATGGGTAGGAAGCTGAGCCAGAGCGAGGCGCCGGCGGCGCTGAACATGTTGCCGAAGTTCGACGAGGTGCCCATCAGCACGTACTTGATCGTGTTGGCGAAGATGCGGCGGCCCTCGACGACGCCGCCGGCCAGAATGCCGAGGTCTTTTGTCACCAGGACGACGTCGGCTGCGTCCTTGGCGACGTCCACGGCCGTATCGACCGAGATACCAACGTCGGCGTCGTGGAGAGCGATCGCATCGTTGACGCCGTCGCCCATGAAGCCGACGTCACTTCCCAGCGCACGCTGCGCGCGGATGATGCGCGACTTCTGATCGGGCGTGACGCGGGCGAAGATCGACGCCGACGGCAGTGCCTTGGCCAGCTGCTCGTCGTTCATAGCCTCCAGCTCCGCGCCGGTCAGTGTGCGACCGACTGGGATGCCGAGATCGGCGCAGACCGTCTCGGCCACCTTGCCGCTGTCGCCGGTCACGATCTTGACCGTCACGCCCAGCTTCGCCAGTTGCTCGAGCGACTTGGCAGCGCCTTTTTTTGGGGGGTCGCTGAAGCAGAGAAAGCCCAGCGGCTCGAGATCGCGCTCGTCGGCCGGCGCCAGCGTCGTCTGGCCGGGGGCGGCGCGGGCGGCCAGGCAGACAACGCGCTCGCCGCGGCCGTAGAGCTGATCGAGCAGCGTCTGGGCCTCCGCGGGAACCGCATGACAGCGGGCGAAGATCTCCTCGGGAGCGCCCTTGGCGATCAGCCTGTGCTCTCCGCCGGGCTCCTCGGCGAGCACCGACCCAATCTGGCGATCGTGATCGAAAGGCGCCTGAGCGAGCTTCTTCCAGGCGCCTGCGCCGGCCTGCGCAGCGCCGGGCGCCTGCCAGAGCGCCTGGTCGAGCTCGTTCCCACCGACGGCGGTGCCGTCCTCTACCACCGCTTCGTTACAGACCAGCCCGAGCGTAAGCAGCTTCGGGTCGGACTGCCCGGCAAGATCGAGTGCGCTGGCAAAGGTGATCCGCCCCTCGGTTAGCGTGCCGGTCTTGTCGGTGAAGAGAACGTCGACGTTGCCCAGATCCTCGATTGCGACCAGGCGCTTGACCACAACCGAGTGCTGCGCGAGCCGGCGTGCGCCGGTGGCGAGGCTCACCGTCACGATCGCCGGCAAGAGTTGCGGGGTCAGGCCGACGGCGATCGCGAGCGCGAAGAGCAGCGAGTTGAGGAAGGAGCGGCCGAGCAGCGCGTTGATGGCGAAGATCGAGCCGGCAAGGATGGCCGTGATCGTGACCAGCAGGCGCGAGTAGCTCTGAAGCCCCTTCTGGAAGGAGGTTTGCTCCTGCCGCTCGCCCAGTTTGAGCGCGATCTCGCCGAAGGCGGTTCGCGTGCCGGTCTGCACCACTACGCCGCGGCCGTTTCCCGAGTGGACGATCGTCCCCATGAAGACGCAGGAGGAGAGCTCTAGCGCGGAGGCACCCTGTGCGACAGGAACGACGCTCTTTTCCGCCGCCGCCGACTCGCCGGTCAGCACCGACTCCTCACACTCCAGATCGTTCGCCTCGAGCAGGCGCAGGTCGGCCGGGACGACGTCGCCGACCTTCAGCGAGACGAGATCGCCCGGAACGAGCTCGACCACGTCGATCTGCTCGACGTGCCCGTCACGCTCCACCAGGACCCGGCGCCGGATGCGCGAGTGCAGCGCCTCGACGGCTTTCTCCGAGCGATACTCGTTGACGAAGCCGAGCCCGACCGAGAGGGCGACGATCGCCAGAATGATTCCGGCCTCGGCTCGATCGCCGACGACCGCGGAGACGACCGCCGCGCCGATGAGCAGCAAAAGCAGGTAGCTCTTGAACTGTCGCACGAGCACCTCGAGCGGCCGCGCGCCGTGGCTGCGCAGGACGTTCAGGCCGCTGACGGCGAGTCTCCGCGCCGCCTCCTCGTGGGAGAGACCTTGCTCACTCGAGCCCAGGCGAGCAAGAACCTGATCGGCCGGAAGAGCGGCGGCGGCTCGCAGATCGAGCGCGCCCGCTCGGTCCGCCGGGGAAGCGAGCGGAGCCGCAGTCCGTATTCGAGCCCGGCGCACCCTGGCACGTTAGCGAGTCGCGCCTGAACGGCGCGTTTGGTCTTGGATTACCGAATCAGCGCCTGAAGGCAGTTCTCTGATCGAGCGCGCGCTTCAGATCGGAAACCGAGAGGATGCCGACCAGTTGATCGTCGTGAACGACCAGGCCGCGACCGATTTCTCCCGCGACCAGTTGATCAAGGGCGTCCTCGGCGCTGTCTTCGGAATCGAAAATTGCCACCCTGTCGCGCCCGATCATGCCTTCGCGGACGAGTCGATCACCCCACTCGCCGAGCGGGTGACCGTCGACTGCGCCGAAGGGAAACAGCCCAAGCACTTCGCCGTTCGAAACGACCGGGTAGGTGTTGTGGCGGTTTAGTGCGCCGAGCGAGTCGGAGAACTCGCTAAACGTCGCGTCGGCCGGGGCGACGACCGGCTCACGCGTCATCAGGTCACGCACGTGCAGGCCCTCGAGCGCCTCGTGCACCCTCCCGACGCTGCGCTCTCCGCCGGCCGCGCCGAGCAGGAACCAGCCGATCAAAGCCAGCCACAGACTCCCGACGGAACGGTAGGCGACGAAAGAGAGGGCGCCCGCCGCGATCATCAGATAGCCGAAGAGGCGACCGAACGTCGCTGCGATTCTCGTTGCCCAGGCGAAATCGCCCTTGGCCTTCCAGAGCGCCGAGCGCAGCACGCGTCCGCCGTCCAGGGGAAGCGCCGGCAGAAGGTTGAACAGCAGCAGGAAGATGTTGATGTAGCCGAGCCAGAAAAGAGTGCCGTTCAGCGCCGTCGAGAAGGTGGTGAGCGCCGCCGCTCCGACGAAGGCGAGCCCCAGTACGAGCGAGACGCACGGCCCCGCGATGCCGATGCGAAACTCGGCGCCCGGGCTCTTGAACATCTCCTTGAACTGAGCGACACCACCGAAGAGCCAGAGCGTGATGCCTTCGATCTCCATCCCGTTGCGGCGGGCGACGATCGCATGCCCGAGCTCGTGCAGGAGGATGGAGAGGAAGAAGACGACCGCGGCGGCCACTCCCATGACCGCATAGGTCGTTTTCGAGAGCCCGGGATCCTCCGCCGGGAAGACGTCGGCGACGAGCGACCAGACGACGATGGCGAAGACGATCAGCCAGCTCCAGTTGAGGGAGATGCGGATGCCGGCAATGCGGCCGATCGTGAAGTTGGGATTCATCGTTCCTTCTTTCCCCGCAACGAGCGGGCTTAAGTCTCGCTATGTCGCTCGCGAAAAGCTCGGGCCTTGGCCCGGTTCCCGCACAGGGCCATCGAGCACCAGGCGCGGGAGTGATTCTTGGAGCCGTCGAAGAAGGCCCAGCGGCAATCGTCGCTGCGACAGGCCTTGAGCCGGGCCCAGGTTCCCGCTCGCATCGCCTCGGCGACGATCGCGAGCAGGCGCCCGAGCGCCCCGTTCACGCCCGCGGTACACGACATCAGGCCGGCATCTCCGTCGGCGCCGAAGCGAAGCCGCAGATCGGCTCGCGCGGCCGCTGCGTCGAGCACCGGCGGCGCCTTCGGATCGAGCTCGCCGCCGGAGTTGGCGTAGAGAAGAGCCCGCAGCGCGTCGCGCAGAGCTCGCGTGCGCTCCAGATCTTTCTTGCTCGCCGTCGCGCCTTCCTCGATCAAGGCGTGCTCGGCGAGCCAGGCGAGAAGCGTGGAGGGGGCATCGAGCTGATCTGATCCCGACCCCAGCTCGGCGGTGTTCACAAACTCGCGAACGATCTCGAGCTCGTCAGTAACTTCGCTCATCTCATAACCACCATTGAAGGTTGACAAGTTACGTAACCAGTCATATTGTATCGACAGTTAGTGACCTCAGGAGAGGGTCGAGCTGTTGATTCATCCCGATCTCATCCGCATTGTTCTACGCGAGCAACAGCGCGACCTGCTCGTCGAGGTGGCCCGGCGGCGACGCCGGACGCAGGCAGCGAGTCCGATTCGAGCGAAGGAGAAGTCATCTTGGATAGCAAGTACATCGTGGCCGATATCGACACCGTCGAGTCGTTTGGAGGGGAAAAACCGCAGGACAGCGTCTGGAAGCCGCTCCGAGCCAAGCTCGGGATCGAGGCTTTCGGCATCAACGCCTTCGTAGGGCGCGAGGTCGGCGCCCGCGTCATCGAGGACCACAGCGAGGAAGGTAGCGCTCACCAGGAACTCTACGTCGTACTTGCCGGCAACGCGCGGTTCGAGCTCGACGGGGAGAAGGTCGAGGCCAAGACCGGCTCGCTCGTCTTCATCGCCGATCCGGCTGTGAAGCGAACCGCCTTTGCGCTCGAGCCGAACACCTCGGTGCTGGCGGTCGGCGCGGCGAAGGGCAAGGTGTTCACGCCCTCGAGCTGGGACAACCCCTTCACAAGCTAGGCGCGCCGGAGAGACGGCAGCAAACGTCATCCGCGGAGAATGCGCAACCGTGCGCGAGGTCAGTCGCTCTCGCCTGCGCCGCGCATCTCCTCGCTCAGCGCTCGGGCGCGAGCGTGTACATCACGCCTGCGGCTCGTCAGATCGATCGAGTCGGGCTCGGCCGGTGGTTGATCCGGCTCGGACGCGGGCTCGGCCGTGGCGGAGAGAGGCTCGGAATCACGCGCCCGAACCTCGGCGAGCTTGCGACGAAGCTCCTCGGCGGGATCGGGCGCTTCGGGCCGCGGGCGCAGTCGGGAGAGCAATTCCCAGACCGTTCCGAAGGCACGCGCCAACACACGGGCAGCCCAGAGCATGGCGCGATGCTACACTCATCGCCGCTTCCTGCCTCGTGAACCGTCGCGGTCCCGCGCGGCGGCAGCAAGCGAGGCCGAACTAGACCGAAGGAAGGAGATACGGGAGCCCGTGACCGATTACGAGGTCCTGATCATGTTCGACCCCGAACTGGCGGAAGATCGCCAGCAGGAGGTCGTCGACCGCATTCGCACGCAAGTCGTGGAGGGCGGCGGAGTCTGGGAGACGCACACCCCTTGGGGACGCCGGCGCCTCGCCTACGAGATCCTGCACAAGAGCGAGGGCATCTATCACCTCCTGATCTTCTCCGCCTCACCCGAGGTGCTGAGCGAAGTCTCGCGCCTGCTCAAGATCGACGATGCCGTGCTGCGTCACATGGCCGTACGCCGCGTCAAAGGCTCGAGCACATCCGCGCCAACGGCAACGGTGGCCGCGAGCGCCAGCACTGTCGAGCCCGATCTCGTCCAGGAGGACGAGTAGCCTTAGCGAACGCACGTTCGCTAAGGGAGGAGAAACCATGGCCAACATCAACCGCGTCGTCCTCGTTGGCAACCTGACTCGCGATCCAGAGCTCCGCCAAACGCCAAGCGGAACCTCGGTCTGCAAGCTCCGGGTCGCGGTCAACACCCGCCAGAAGGACTCGGCAACGGGCCAGTGGGGCGACAAGCCCAACTACTTCGACGTCACCGTCTGGGGCAATCAGGGCGAAAGCTGCGCGCAGTACCTGGCCAAGGGCCGGCCGGTCGCAATCGACGGCAGGCTCGACTGGCGCGAGTGGGATGCCCAGGACGGCACCAAGCGACAGGCAGTCGAGATCATCGCCGAGAACGTTCAGTTCCTCGGCAGCCGCGAAAGTAGCGGCGAAAGTTCCAGCTTTGTTCCTCAGGGCACGCCGGCCGCGAACGCCGACTTCGGCCCGACTGACGACGACATTCCGTTTTAGAAGGAGAGACCTTGGCTCAGCAGGACAAGAAGCGTAAGCGCATGAGCCCCAGCTCGATGCCGACTCGGCGCCGGGGATGCCATTTCTGCCAGGACCACGTCGAGGAAATCGACTGGAAGAACGCGGGCGCCCTGCGCCGCTACATGTCCGAGCGCGGCAAGATCCGGGCCAGGCGCATCACCGGCGTCTGCCGCCGCCATCAGCGGCAGCTGGCGGTCGCGATCAAGCGGGCGCGCGAGATGGCCCTCCTCCCCTACGTATCGGAATAAGGAGCAGGAATGGAAGTCATCCTTCTTCAGGACGTGGAGAAAATCGGGCTGCGTGGTGACGTGGTCTCGGTGACGCGCGGTTACGCGCGCAACTTCCTGATTCCCCGCAAGCTGGCCGAGCCGGCAACGCCGGCCAGGGTCGAGGAGATCCGCAAGCACGACGCCCGCCGGGCACTGCAGGAGGCGCGCAGCGCCGAGCAGGCCGAGACGATCGCCGACAAGCTGCGCAAGACGGTGCTTCGCTTCGAGCTGAAAGCCGGTCCCAGCGGCGTACTCTTCGGCTCTGTCACTCCCAGCGACATCGCCGACGAGATCTGGCGCACGCGAAAGATCCGCATCGACCGGCGCAAGATCGAGCTTTCCAATCCCATCAAGCGCATCGGCAACTACGCGGTGCCGGTTCACATCTTCGAAGAGGTGAGCGTCGAGCTGAAGACGCTCGTCGTTCCGGAGGGCGGCGAGCTCACGCCCGAGCAAGAGCTGGCCATGACCGCCGGCGAGCCGGTCGACGAGCCCGCCGATGAGCCGGCGAGCGAAGAGCCCGAGGCGCCAGTCGACGGCGAAGCGGCGCCGGACGAAGACGAGCAGAGCGAAGACGAGACCGCCGCAGACGAAACTGCGGATTCCGCGAGCTGAGCTCGGTAGCCGGCGTTACCTGGTGTGAGTCTACGCCGAGCCGGCGGCCTTGCGCCCGCGCCCGTGCCAGAGCTGGAAGCGATGCTCCTCGCCGTGAGCGAGCCGCACGATGTTGGCGCGATGTAGCCAGATAATTGCCAGCGCGGCCGCGCCCATGAAGATCACCACCGAAAGATCCTGATCCAGCAGAAGCGCGGCGGGAGCAAGCGAGATCGCCGCCAGAATCGAGGCCAGCGACGCGTAACGGCCGGCAAGAAAGACCACTGCCCAGACCGCTACGCCCACGACCGCGACCAGTGGAGCGAAACCGATCACCGCGCCGCCACAGGTCGCAACCATCTTGCCGCCACGACGAAAGCCCATGAAGAGCGGACGCCAGTGCCCGAGCATTGCTGCCGCCCCGGTCAGCACGGCCACGAGCGAGCCGTGCGTCTGCGCGGCGACGAACGCCGGCACGAAGCCCTTCAGCAGGTCGAAGAGCACCACCGGCAGCCCGAAGCGGGCGCCGAAGCAGCGCCAGACGTTGCTGCCGCCGATGTTGCCGCTACCGAGACGACGAATGTCTTCTCCGCGAGCCAGGCGCACGAGCCAGTAACCGAACGGGATGCTGCCGGCGACGTAGCCGGCGAGCACGAGCAGCAGCGCAGTACCCACACTCACCTAATTCTCGTGTCGAGGAAGGTCGCTCATATCGCTCGAGTCGAAAGCACTGTCTGCGAGAAACGGTGCTCTGGACCAGCGCCGAGCATAGCGCCACGGTAAAAGATGCGAGCGCAAAGCCGCCCGTGCTATGACTCTGGCCGTGCACTGGCCACGACCGACACGGAGACCGGCGAGCGGAGGCGCTGCTTCTTCGCCGCTGCGCTCGGAGGCGGAGCTGAGAAAGCGGAGCGAACGGCGACGCGAGGTCGTGCTGCTCGGGCTCGTGCTGCTCGGCATTGTCATCTTCTTCATCGGTTACGCGACCGGCCAGTCCGACGAGACCTTCAGGACGAACTGGTATTCGCCGCTAAAAGGGACGAGCGCGGCGTCACACACCTTTGGCAGCGTGCAGGGAGGGCCGATACAACCCAACGGCAACACGCCGCTACTCGTGACCGTGCGTGGCTTGCCTATTCTGCCCGGGAGCGAGCACTACGTTCTCTACGTGCTCAAGGCCAAGGGCGGACCGCTTCGTTGCGGCGCCTTCTCGGTCGGCGCGGGCACGACGCAGGTCAACCTGAGCTACCCCGGACTACCGAAAGAGCCGCACGGTTGGGAGATCGCGCGCGAGAAGGCGAGCTCTACCGGTACCGGCAAGATCGTCGCCCGAACCGCCTAGCGCTGACTGCCGCACTATGGCGGAGTGCGTCCCGCCGCGACAAAGGCGGCGTGAGTCAACGGCATCTGCTCCGCGAACAAGTTCTCTATCACCTCGGCGTAGCGCCGAATCTCGAGCTGCGCAGCCTCGGCGTTCCGGAGCGAGAGGAAGTTCATCAGCGCGCGGGCGTTGACCGTCCAGTAGAACTCGGTGTAGGCGGCGACAGGCAGCACCGTCCGCGCCAACTCGCGGGCGATCCCGGCATTGATCAAGCTGTTGTAGGTCGCGTACGCGGCTTCGTTCGTCTTCTCCATCTCAGCGCGCGCCTGCTCGGCCAGCTCAGGCTCCACCGGCTCGAAGGAGTAGGCGCCGGGCTTTCCGACCTGCCGACGTACGTCCTCGAGCGCCGGCAGGTAGAACTCGTCGGTCGCGCGCGTGTAGCGCATGCTGAACTCGTTGAACGACGACCAGCGGTGCCTGATCCACTCCCGCATGACGAAGATCGGGCAGCGCACGTGGAAACGGAAGGAGTTGTGCTCGAAGGGCGTTCCGTGCCTGTTTCGCAGCAGGAATCCGATCAGTCCCTCGTCATCGGGCTCCATCTCCTGCTTGTGGCGCGCGAAGGAGACGCGCGCTGCGTTGACCACCGACAGATCGCTCGCCATGGCCGCGTCGAGCCTGACAAAGCCGCGATCGAGAACCGGTATCGAGCCTTCAGGAATCTCTGCCGCAGTCACGGAGGCAGTCTAGAGGGGCAGGTGGATGGCGCTCGCGGGCGCGGCCGTCAAGCTCTCGGGCGGCGCTCGGTTTGCTCTCCCCCGATCGACGTCAGCCGCCAGCCGACTTCGTAGCCGCCGTCGAAGGAGAGGAGGAATACCCGCTGCCACTCTCCGAGCCGAAGGCGGCGCGAGGTGAACGGAACCTGCTCACCGCGTGGGCCGAGCAGCAGTCCAAGCAGCATCTCCCGCTCGGACTGGTCGCCGGGAACGAGACGTGCCAGCAGCGCCTCGAAATCTTCGAAGATTCCCGACTCCCGCTCGTTCACGCGCACAAAGGCCCGCTCGCCGCGCGGCGAGAGCAGGGCAAGACCGCTCTCCTGCTCGCTCGAAGCGAGTGCGTTCTGGACGTCGTTGGTGATGTCGAACACCGAAAGCGAAGGAAGCGCGGCGGCGATCGAATAGGGAATCTCGATACTCGTCATGGGCTCGTAGGCGGGCGAGGCGCTTGGTCTCCGAGGTGGTCGATAACGCGATCGCTCCCTTCAAGAGTAGAGGTTTCCGCACGGGTTGAGCGCGAGTGCCAGACCCGGACCCGGCCTCGCACGCTCGGCCGGCGTCCAGAACGAGATGGTGAGCGCTTCCCGACGACGGCGCTAGCGCCGCATCAACTCGGCCAGATGGAAGGTCAGATCAAGCGACTGGCGCGCGTTCAGGCGCGGGTCGCAGAGCGTCTGATAGGCCTCTTCGAGCTTCTCTTCCGACAGCTTCTCACCGCCGCCGAGGCATTCGGTCACATCGCCGCCCGTGATCTCCAGGTGCACGCCGCCGGGCCAGGTGCCCTCGGCGGCGTGGGCGGCGAAGAAGCCCTCGATCTCGGCCATGATGTCGCTGAAACGACGTGTCTTGCGGCCGCTCTCGGTGGTGAAGGTGTTGGCATGCATCGGATCGCAGATCCAGACGACCGGGTGATCGGAGTCGCGGACTGCCGCCAGAAGCGGGCGCAGAAGCTTCTCTACCTTGTCGGCGCCCATGCGCGTGATCACGGTGAGCCGGCCGGGCACCTTCTCGGGATTGAGCCGCTCGCACAGTTCGAGCACCTGTTCGGAGGTCGCGCCGGGGCCCAGCTTGACGCCGATCGGGTTGTGTACGCCCGAGAAGAACTCGGCATGCGCGCCTCCGGGCTGGCGTGTTCGCTCGCCGATCCAGAGCATGTGCGCGGAGCAGTCGTACCAGTCACCGGTGAGCGAGTCGCGGCGGGTGAGCGCCTCCTCGTAGTCGAGCAACAGGCCCTCGTGGCAGGTCCAGATATCGACCTGGTGTAGAGCGGAGTTGTGCATGTCGACGCCGCAGGCGGCCATGAAGGCGAGCGCCCGCTCGATCTCGTTGGCGGTCTGGTCGTAGCGCCGGCCCTCGGGCGAAGCCGTCACGAACTCCTGGTTCCAAACATGTACTTGCGAGAGATCGGCGAAGCCTCCCTTGCTGAAAGCGCGCAGCAGGTTGAGCGTCGAGGCGGCCTGGTTGTAGGCCCGGAGCATGCGGCTCGGGTCGGGGATGCGCGCCTCGGCCGTCTCTTCCTCGCTGTTGACCATGTGACCGCGGAAGGAGGGAATCTCAAGATCGCCTACCTTCTCGGTCGGCGACGAGCGCGGCTTTACGAACTGGCCCGCCATGCGCGCAATGCGAACCACCGGGACGCTGGCCGCGTAGGTCATGATGGCCGACATCTGCAAAATCACCTTCAGACGCTCGCGGATCGCGATAGCCGAGTGCTCGTGGAAAGACTCCGCGCAGTCGCCGGCCTGCAAGCAGAAGGCCTTGCCGACGGCAACCTGAGCGAGCGCTTCCTGCAGCCGGCGGGCCTCCCCCGCGAATACGAGCGGCGGCTGCGAGCGCACCTCTTCCACGACCTCGTCGGCGAGCTCGCGGCTGGGCCAGTCGGGCTGCTGCGCCGCGGGGAAGTTGCGCCACGAGGATGGTTGCCAGGTCGCCATGTCTTCATACGTTACTGATGGGCGCCGCTTCTCGTGGCGCCCGTTTACGCACTCCCTCTAGCTGCGCGCCGCTAGGCTTGCGCTCGATGGCATTAACGGTCGTCGGTTCAATCGCTTTCGACAGCATCGCAACTCCCTTCGGGAACCGTCAGCGCCTGCTCGGAGGCTCGGCCGTGCATTTCTCGCTCGCCGCCAGCTTCTTCACCCAGGTGCGCCTGGTGGGAGTCGTCGGCGGCGACTTCGGCGCAGCCGAGCGGGCGGTGCTGGAGCGGCGCGGAGTCGACTTCAGCGATCTGGAGGTCGTGCCGGGCGGCAAGACTTTTTTCTGGCGCGGGCACTACGACTTCGATCTGAACACGGCGAACACCATCGAGACACAGCTGAACGTCTTCGCCGACTTCGAGCCGAAGCTCTCGGAAGCCTCCCGCTCGTCCGAGGCGCTCTTCCTGGCCAACATCCAGCCAGAGCTACAGCGCCGTGTTCGCGAGCAGTGCTCGAGCGCCGTATTCAGCGCGCTCGATTCGATGAATTACTGGATCGAGAACGAGCGCGACGCGCTGATCGAGGCGCTTGGACTGGTCGACGCGGTGCTCTTGAACGACGCCGAGGTGCGCCAACTCACCGGCCAGCCCAATCTCATCCGCGCCGCCAGGCGCATCCGCGAGTGGGGCCCGAGCCTGGTGCTGGTCAAGCAGGGCGAGTACGGCGCGGCGCTCTATAGCAAGGAGGGATTCTTCTCGCTGCCCGCCTATCCGCTCGAGGACGTCGTCGACCCCACCGGCGCCGGCGACAGCTTCGCCGGCGGCTTTGCCGGGTTTCTCGCCGCGCACGCGACGAGCGAGCCGAGCGAGGAACTACTTCGGGCGGCCGTCGCCTATGGTTCGACGCTAGCCTCCTTCAACGTCGAGGAGTTCGGCACCGAGCGGGTCGCCCGCCTGACCTTCCCCGAGATCGAGAGGCGCTTCGGCGAATTCCAGCGTATGACGCAGTTCGAGCACCTGGAGCTACCGCAGCCGGGTAGCTGAGCAGCGACGCCCGGCGTCTTCCTGCGCCGACCCTGGTCTTAGACTGCACCCCGTGGTAACCATCAACCTGCGCAGCGTGAAGCGTTGCTTTCTCTACACGGCAATCGCGTGTGTGGCCGGAGCTGCCCTTCTCGCCATCTTCGCCCTCTTCGAAAGGCATATCTCCGACGAGGAGGGATTCGTGCTCGGCTCGGCCCTACTACTCGGGCTTTCAAGTTCACTCAGCCTCGCCTCGAGTGCGGCCTGGACTAAGTCGCGAGCCCTGTCGAGCCTGGGCATCGGGCTGGCGATCTCCGCTGTCGCGGCCGCCAACGTGCCTATCTGGAGTGGCGATCACCGGGCTTTCCTCTGGCAGCTGCCTGTGGTTCTGTACATAGTCGCGGCCGCTGTCGCCTACGCACTGCTGCTCGTCTCGCGACAGGGAGCCGGCGCGAGCGGGCGGGTAAAGGTCTCACTCGGGATAGCACTCGTATCGATCTTCTGGCTGTGCGGAATGGTCATCGACGTGGTCTTACGCATAGGCTCCGACGTCAGTCGCTCCAAATGGCAGATGCTCGGCGTAGCCGCCGTCTTGACGGTGAGCATGACCCTGATCACGCTGATCTTCCGCCATCTGGACTCGGACCCGAGAGGCGAATCGAAAACGCCTTCAGCTCTCGTCGGACGCAGGATCGCGAAAGTCGAGAGCGGCAACGCGGGTAAAACCCTGGTGCTCGACGACGGCCGGCGCCTGTTGCTCGATCCCGGCGCCAAGCTTGATTAGAGCGGGTTTTGATCGGTGACACAGCAGCGAGGAGTTGGAGAGCGACTCTCCACCCTCCGGGCGCCGATACCGCGCCCCCGAGGCTGACTAAACATTTCGCGCCCCTGGAGACTCTCTAGATAGAGCAAAGGGAAAGCCCGCTCGAAGAAAGTCAGCAAATTGCGCCTTCTTTGAGCGGTTTGAAGAAATCGACTCTCAGGGCAGAACCGTCCCTGCCGATATTAAAAACGACATGACGCTTAAAGAACTCGACTACCGAACCGGCGACCATATTGAGGTCTCGCTCCTATGGAGCCCCGAGTCGGGGCAGCTTGCCGTGGTCGTGGTCGACGAGGACGCAGGCGAGGAATTCGCGATGGAGGTCGAGCCCGAGGAGGCGCTGGAGGTCTTCCGTCATCCATTCGCCTACGCGGATAGGCGTCAGCTCGAGTTCCGGCGCCCGCTGATTTCCCAGGCTGCCTGAGAGCATTTTTCGATCGAGCCGGGCGGGCGGGATGATCAGCACTGGGCCGGGCGGTCGTGCCCGGGTCAGACGATCGCGCGTGGATAGGCGCGGGCGGCCAGCGCCGCCAGCGCTACGAAGAAGCCACCGCAGACCGCGAAGTCGAGCCAGAGTGCGCCGCCGCCGCCGAGCCCGAGCAGAAGTGAGCGCAGCCCCTGTACCTCGTAGGTGAGCGGATTCGCCCGCGCAATCAGGCGCAGCCAGAGAGGCATGATCGAGAGTGGATAGAGCGCGCTCGAGGCGAAGAAGAGCGGCATCGTCACCATCTGGCCGATGCCCATGAAGCGCTCGCGCGTCTTGAGCAGCGAGGCGAGCAGCATCGAGAGGCAGGCGAAGGCGGCCGTTCCGAGCACGAGCAGGACGATCGCGGCAAGGACGCGCCAGACCACCCAATCGAGCTTGATGCCGGCAATCGCTACCACGGCGAGAAGCACCGAGGCTTGAGCGAGCGCGCGAACCCCGGCGCCCGAGGCCTTGCCGAGCACGATCGAGAGACGCGGCAGCGGCGTGGCGAGCAGGCGCTGGAGCTGGCCGGCGTCGCGCTCCCAGATGATTGCGAGCCCGAAGAAGATGGCGACGAAGAGCGCCGACTGGGCCATAACGCCGGGAACAAGATAGGAGCGATAGTCGACGCCGGCGACTCCCAACTTGCGCACGTGGCGCATCGCCGTTCCGAAGACGAACAGCCAGAGAAGCGGCTGCACCATGCGCGTGAAGATGTCGAGATAGTCGTGACGAAGCTTGCGCAGCTCGGCCTGGGCCATGGCATAGGCGCCCTCACCGAGCCGGCGTGCCCGGGCGAGGAGGCTGCCGAGGTCAGCCGAGGCGGCGAGCGAGTCGTCGCTGCGCTCGGACATGGCGGTAGCTCCCCCCTTCCGAGTCGAGCTCTTTCCCGGTCACCGCGGCGAAGACGTCATCGAGATTCAGCTCGCCGGTCTGATCGCGCAGCTCGGCGGGCGTTCCGAGCGCGACGAGGTGACCGTGATCCATGATCGCCACGCGCTGGCACTCGCTCTCTGCTTCCTCCATTTGATGAGTTGTGACGAGGATGGTCGTGCCGACCTCGGCGCGGAGCAAGCGCAACCTCTCCCAGACGGCGCGACGCGCGGTGGGATCGAGGCCGACAGTCGGCTCGTCGAGAAAGAGCACATGCGGGCGGTTGAGCAGGGCGGTCGCAATCTCGAGCCGCCGCAGCATCCCACCCGAGAGAGTGCGCGCGAGCTTACCGACGAAGGGCTGCACGCCCATCGTCTCGATCGCGTCGTCGATCCGCGCTCGCCGCTTGCTCCGTGGCACTCCGGTTACGCGGGCGTAGAACTCGAGGTTCTCGGCGCCGGTCAGAGCGGCGTCGACAGAGATCGCCTGCGGTATGTAGCCGATCTGCGAGCGCACGCGGATGCCCTCGCGGCGGACGTCGTGACCCATGACGAAGGCTCGCCCGGAGGTCGGCTTGAGCAGCGTCGTGAGCACGCGCAGCGTCGTGGTCTTGCCGGCGCCGTTGGGGCCGAGTAGGCCAAAGATCTCTCCGCGCTCGACGGCGAAGTCGATACCGGCCACCGCGTCCGTCGTGTCGAAACGGACGAACAGATCCTCAACCGCGCAGACGGCTTCGTCCACAGAGGCGCTCATGCTTCTTCCTCCAGACGCTCGATCAGCGCCCTCATGCCTGACTGCGCCTCCCGGAGCGCTCGCCGGTCGGCCTCGGAAAGCTCGGCGAGCGCGCTCATCAGCGATTGGATGCGCTCGTCGCGCCAGCGCCCGAGCCGCTCTCGCGCCGCCTCGGTTAGGGAGAGATGAACCGCACGGCCGTCGTCGTCCCCGGCTCCGGACTCGAGCAGCCGCGCGTGCTTGAGCTCGCGCACGAGCGTCGAGATGGTGTTCGGGGCCAAACGGAGCGTGCGCGCCGCATCACCGACTCTGATCCCCGGCTCCCGCTCGACCAGGCGCAGGAGCTCGATCTGGGCCGTTGGCAGCGCCGGCTCACCCATTACCGAGCGAACCTTCCGCCTGAGCAGGCGCCTTGAAAGGGCCCACCCTTCCAGGAGGTCGCGCGCGAGGGTGTCGAGATCGGGCGCTGCTGTGCTCATTTCGATAGAAGTATATCTGTCACGGACAGATCTAGGCATCGAGAAACGATCGACAGGCGACACCAGCGACAAAGAGCGCTAGTCCTCGCCGAACTGGTTGACCCAGATCGTCACGTTCGAGTACTCGCCGACCTTGGCGGCCGTCATCGCCGCTATCCCCTCGAAGCGCCAGCTCGAGTTGAAGAGATTCTCGCGGTGGTGGGGTGAGTTGAGCCAGCCGTCAAGAGCCACGCGCGGCGCTCCCAGGCGCCCCTCGCCGAGGTAGAGATTCTCGCCCCAGGCGCCGTAATAGTGAGCCGCCCTGATATCGGCGTCCGGCGCGTCACCGCAGGCGGTGTGGGCGAATACGTTGCAGCGCACGATCTTCTCGGCTTTCTCCAATGACGTCTCGTTCAGCAGCGAGGCGGGAGTCAGCGTCGAGAGTCCTTGCTGCTGCCTGGCGTAGTTGATCAGACAGATCATGACCGTCACCTGCTCGTTCAGCGGGAGATCCGTTCGCTCGCCCCCTGGGCAGGTTTGTTCGCTCGCCAGGTAGCTCTGCCAGCGATCGTTCGGGGGGTAGAGCGAGCCCTTATAGATCGTCAGCTCGGGCAAGCCCGGCAGGATCGAGAGCTTGATGTCGGAGACGCGCGACCGCGAGGACAGCGCCCCATGGTTCAAGCCCTCCCATTTAACGGCGACGACGACAGCCAGGACGAGTAAGAGAACGATCAGCAAGACGGAGCTGTTGAAGCGCGATCTTCGCCGCGACTCGTTGGGTTGACGCCAGTCCGACTCGGGAATTCCCATCTTCGGCACTGATATCGACTTCAAGCCCTTAGGAGTTGACCCTCGGGAGGAGGCTTGTTGACCGAGTTGAACGATTTGAAGGGATCCGCTCGACAGGCATTGAGAGGTCGACGGGAACCATAGGCCGGCAGCTGCTGGTTCAAGCTCGACCCCTTGATTGCCGATCGGATGTTCGTGCAAAACCGCTATCTCCGCTTCCGCCTGCTGGTTCTGCTCGCCGGTACGGCCGCTGCTGTCCTGCTGGCTCCCTCCGCCGGCGCAAAGCAAACTGCCAACTGGGCCAAGCCGCAGATCAACTCGGTCGTCGCTTACGGCCTGATGGCCAGGAGCGTCAACTCGTTCCAGCCAAACGCGCCGCTGACCAAGCCGGAGCTCACGGAACTTTTGGCCGCATTGCCAACCGACGCAGTCGTCGATCCCGGTTCCGACACCGGCGACACGACGACCACCAGCACGACTACTTCGAGCACCACCGACCCTTCACACGACACGTCAACCACAACGACGACCACAACCGGTACCGATCCGACGCACGACCCGACTACAACTGGCTCCACCACCACGACCACAACGAAGAAGAGCGGCTCTCCGCCCGGCTCGGTGAAACCCGGCGCCTCGGTGAGCGTTAGCGCGTTCGATGCCGCGCTCGTCAAGCAGCTCGGATTGGACGGCGCCGCCGCCAGCTTCCGCTCCGTCATCCGCCAGGCCGGTGCCTCCGCGCCCGCGCGTTACGGCACCGAGACGGTCGCCCGCCTGCTCGGGCTGCGTATCAATCATCCCGCCAGCCAGGACAAGCTCGAGCTCCTGCCCACCTCCCCGATCACGCGCGCCGAAGCCGCCTACTCGATCGCGCAGCTGCTCAAGTTCACGGGCGAAGAGACGCAGTGGGTGGAGGACACGTCCAACGCGCTGGAGCTACCGGTGTACAACAGCTGGCAGAAGCGCATCCTCAGCTACGCCGTGAGCTTCATCGGCTACCCCTACATCTGGGGCGGAACGAGCCCCAACACGCAGACCGTCTTCGGCCAGACAGTCCCCGGTGGCTTCGACTGCTCGGGATTCGTCTGGCGTGTGTACAAGCTTCGCACCTACTCCGGTGGCAAGCTGCTCAGCTCGACGATCCGCGGACGTACCACTTACGTGATGTCGGGCGAGGTCGGGCGCGCCAAGCGCATCGCCATCGACGCGCTCGAGCCCGGCGACGTGCTCTTCTTCGGGGACAAGGGCGCGCGCTCGAAGCCCAGCCAGATCTATCACACCGCGATCTACCTCGGCGGCGGCTGGCTGATTCAGTCCTCGGGCTACGGTGTCGCAGTGGCTCCGCTCGAAGGTTGGTACGCGAATCACTTCGCCTGGGCTCGTCGCCCACTGGCCGAGGCCAGGCTCGACGGCACCTACTCGACTCCGTAGGCGACCGAGGAGAGCCGTTCTCGCCGGCAATCGGGTCGCTCGCGCGAGATTGAGTCCAGGGTTTTCAGGCGCCGGGCGTGTGCCCGCACGTCGCAAGTCGCGTTAAGAAAGGCCGCTCACGCTGACCGGAGTCGTGCTGTAGCCCGTCTCACCGTTACCGAGCTCGCCATCGTGGTTGTCGCCCCAGCATCTGACCGTGCGCGAGCGAAGCCGGGCGCACGCGAAGTCCGAGCCGGCACCGATCGTCTTGGCGCCACTCAAGCCGCGGACTGTAACGGGGGCCTCGTGGTCGGCCAGCGCGCCCGTGCCCAGCTGACCGGAGGAGCCCATCCCCCAGCACTTGATCCGACCCGAAGCGAGCCGGGCGCAGGTGTAGAAGTCGGCAGCGCTGACGGCCGTGGCGTTGGTGACGTGGGAGACCGTTACGGGGGTCAGGCTCGGCATGCCCTTCCCATTTCCGAGCTGACCGTCATAGCCGCCGCCCCAACACTTGATCTTGCCGGTCGAAAGGACGGCGCAGGCGTGATCCATGCCGACACTGACCTGTGTCGCGTTGTTGATCCCGACCACCGTTACCGGCTTCCAGCTCTTCTTCTTCTTTCCGTTCCCGAGCTCGCCGTCTTCGCCATCGCCCCAACACTCGACCTGCCCGCTGGCGAGGCGGGCACAGGCGGAGTCCGAGCCGGTGCTGACCTGCGTGGCATTCTTGATTCCGCTGACCGCGGCCGGCCTCGGCTTGTCCTCCGACTTGCTCGGCGAACCGCTGCCGAGCTCGCCGTTTCGGTTGAAGCCCCAGCACTTCACCGCCCCGGTCGCGAGTGCGGCGCAGGCGAACGCGTCGCCGCTTGCGACCTGGGTCGCGTTCGCCACTTTGCTCACGGTCACAGGGACAGATCTGTCGTTGGATACCCCGTTACCAAGCTGGCCGTCCAGACCTCGCCCCCAGCACTTGATTCTTCCACTGGAGACACGGGCGCAGACGAAGCTGTCGCCGATCGTGATCTGAGTCGCCTTCGCCACCTTTTTTGCCGCCACCGGGGTGGGACTAGAGATGAGCTTTCCGTCGCCGAGCTGACCGTCGAAGTTGTTTCCCCAGCACTTGATCTTCCCGCCGCCAAGAGCGGCGCAGGTGCTGTCGAAGCCGGCGCTCACGGACCTGGCGCCGGCCAGGCCGCTGACCTTCACCGGCTTCATCTGGTAGCCCAGCTTGCTGTTTCCAAGCTGGCCGTAGGTGTTGTCGCCCCAGCACTTGACCGATCCGTCGGCGAGGAGCGCGCAGCTATCCGAACTCGCGGAGCTGATCTGCGTGACGGTTGCGATGCCCTGCAACGGATCGGGTATGTCCATGCTCTCCGTCGAGCCGTTACCGAGCATCCCGTATCGGTTGTCTCCCCAGCAGGCGATAGTGCCCTTGGAGAGTAGGACGCACGAAAAATCGTCACCGGTCGCGATCTGCACCGCGTGCGTCGCGATCACGGGGCCACCGGCAGTCACGGGAGTAGGGCTGTCGTTTTGAGTCCCATCCCCGAGCTCGCCTTCGTAGTTGTCGCCCCAGCACGAAACCCGCCCACTCGAGAGAACCGCGCAGGTGTGATGACCGCCCGCACTGATCTGAGTCGCGCTCGTGATGCCGCTGACGCTGACGGGTGTTGAGCTGCTCTTCCCCGCGCCGTTGCCGAGCTGGCCGATCGAGCCCGAGCCCCAGCACTTGGCCTGTCCGCCCGAGATGACCGCGCAGGTATGGAATTCGCCCACGCTGACCTGCGTCGCGCTCGTGATGCCGCTGACCGTCACGGGCGTCGAGCTGCTCTCCTTCGCGCCGTTTCCGAGCTGACCGTCGGCGCCGTAGCCCCAGCACTTGACCTGTCCGCCCGAGATAACAGCGCAGGCGTGAAACTCGCCCGTGCTGATTTGAATCGCGCTCGTGATGCCGGAGACCCGCACCGGGGTCGAGCTGCTGTCTTTCTTTCCGTTTCCAAGCTGGTCGTAGGTGTTGTCGCCCCAGCACTCGACCGTACCGTCGGAGATGAGGGCGCAGGTGTACCCGTAGCCGGCGCTGACCTGAGTCGCGTTGCTGACGCCGGCGACCTGCAGCGGCACCAGGCTGAGCGACTTGGTGTCGCTGCCAAGCTCGAGCGCTGAGTTGTCGCCCCAGCATTTGACCGTTCCGTCGGAGCTGAGCGCGCAGGTGTGGGTGCTGCCGGCACTGACCGAGATCGTGCTCGGCGTAACAGCCGTCACCCGAACGCCGGCGGTCTGCGCCGAGGCACTCCGCGCATTACTCCCGGCGAAGGCAAGGAGCAGCGCCACGCCGATCAGAAGCGCGGTTGTGCTGAGACGAGCGCTGAGATCAAACGACTCTCTCGACGGACGGCGGGCCATGTCGACCATTTCCTCCTCTTCTCTTCGAGCGGACCTCGGCTTGAAACCCTGACGCTGCGGGGTGTCTTGCTGCTTCTAACACGCCTGGAGGACGGCCGGAGCGTCTCGCTCCGGATACGGATACTTCGCTCGGCCGCGGCGACCGACCTGGCGGACGCGGCTCGCAACACGCCATCCCCCGGTCGTCGGGGGTTGCCGGTACGATCGGAGCCCGAGGCCAACTCCTCGAGATTTCGCTCTTTCGCTTAGGTTTGTGTTGACGGCTCTGGATATCTTCGTTCTCATCAGTGGCACCTTCAGCGTGCTTTCGGTTCTCCCGCTCACGTATCTCGCTGTGCGGAGCGTTCGCGACACCAAGGACCTCCGCAGAATCCAACACGAACTAGCTGACCTCATTACCGAGACCAAGGAGATCAGCGAAGAGGTGCACGAGCTCCAGCACGAGATCCAGAGCGACCAACGAGATGCGAAGGCCGACGGCGAGCAAACCCTGCGCACGGTTGAGCAGGTTAGTGAAACCGTCGAGCAGGTCAGCTCTGCGGTCGAGCAGGTCAGCGAAACTGTTACGGCTGAGGCTGCTGCGCCACGCCCCGACGACAACCGCTAAAGCGGGCTGCGCTCCTACGTGGCGTCCTTACTGGTAAGCGAGAGCGCCGTGGGTCAGAACGGAGGTCTGGGTAGCGAGAGCCGGATCTGGCTCCAGTAGAGGAAGCCGACGCGCGGATTCGAACCGCGGACCCCTTCATTACGAGCAGCTCACTGGCTGCATGAAGTCCCTGCAACATCTTACTTTCCGGCCGGAGAGCGTCGAGTCGATCCGCGGTTGATCCATCTACTGCGGGCCTGGGGCAGCGCATGCTCGGCAAGCGCCGTAGCGGCCGCTGCCGTCCCGGTTCCGAAGGTCCGGCCGGCTCGGCCGCGAGGACGTGGGCGAATGCGGACAGAGCGGTGGCGATCTGGTTCACGGCGAACTCGACCGGCGTGAGTAAACGAAGCACCAATCGTTGTTAAGGTCCCTTGCTTGTTGTTAACGCGAGCGGGAGGGCGACGGTATGAACGGTCTTAGGGACTTCTACCAACCGCGCCGACGAGGGGGCAGGATCGTGCTAGTCGTCACCTTGGCTACTGCGCTCCTTGCGGTCGCCGTGGTAGCGATCGGATGCGGTTCGGCGAAAACCAAGGGCGTTCACGGCACCAGTATCGCCTACGTCAAGGTCAACCCCGGCAACCGGACGCTACATCAGGGCATGGCGTCGGTTATCCAGCTCAGGTCGAATACCGCTTTCGTTGTTGCTGTCGAGAACGGCGGCGACTACCTGGAGCACAACGTCAAGGTCACGCTCCTCATCAAACAGAAGCCGCAGCCGATCCGAAAAAGTCTGACGATCAGACAGATTCGTCGCGGTGCCTACCAGGAAGTGGTTTTCAAGGGCCTCAATGTGACCGAGGTGGTCCACAGGATCCCGCTCAAGGTCAGCGTGGCTCCGGTTTCTGGCGAGACAAATCTCGTCAACAACTCAGCCACCTACGAGGTCATGTTTTCCTTCTAGAGGTTGCCGCCAGTGCTAGACGCCACGCTTGGGCGAAGCGGCGCGGTTGCAACGGACGCTCCGGACGGGCGGTGGCGTATAAATAGCGCAATGAAGAACGCAACGCTCTTCGTAGTGATAATCGCGGCGCTCGTGCTCTTCGCCGCGGCGTGCGGTAGCTCACGGCAGGCGACGACCATTAAGTCGCGGCCGAAGTGGGTCATGACTGCAGAAGGCCTCGCGTTGAAGATGCTTGACGAGCATTCGAAGCCGGCGTCCGTCAGCTACCACCGGGGGCAGAAGACGCTGACGGTGACGCTGAGATTCAGCCATGCTGTCGTCTGCACAGGGTGTCCTGGCGGAGGCCCGGCGATAATCCACGGACGGATCGTGCCGCCGCCGCCGATCCGCGGACGGATCTGGACGATAACGCTCGACCCGCGGACGCACCGTATGGTGTCACTCTCCGGATAGCGCTAAGACCGCGCAAGATATTGGCGTTCGCGGTCTGGAACGCGGTCATGACTTACGAGCAGCTCGCTGGCTGCATGAAGTCCCTGCAACATCTGACTTTCCGGCCGGAGAGCGTCGAGCCGATCCGTGGTTGATCCGCCTACTGCGGTCATAGGACAGCGCATGCTCGACAAGCGCCGTAGCGGCCGTTGCCGTGACGGTTCCGCAGGTCCGGCTGGCTCGGCCGCGCGGACGTGAGCAGAGAGTGGCGTGGGGGCGTCGGCTCAGGATCGTCTGCTAATTGATATCGGCGATGACCGCTGGCAGCGTTTTTTGTTCTTCTGGTAACGCTACGCGCGACCAATAGCCGTGTGCACGATGAAGAAGATCATGAAGATATATCGGAGGGACGATCCCATGACGAGGAATCAAAGAGTGCGATAAACCCTCATATAGTTGGCGAGTCGGAAGCGCGAGCGCGCGTTTAAAATCAATGAAGAGGTCAGAATATGCGACTTCCGCATAGGTGTTGTCGCCTTCTTCAGCAGTCTGCTCACTCACGTGGTGCGGTGGGAGGCGATGATAACGCTCATCCTGATTTTGCCTTACCCGTTTCCAAATCTCGCTTCCCTTAATAAGATACGAGCGAATCGTCGCTTCTTCATAAACATCGCACATCACGATATGGGACACGCAACTACGATCGGTATCGATTTCCTTTGCCTGAGGTGAGTAATCGCTCTTAGACTCGGTGCTCGTAAATCGTGCGGCAAAATCCCATTGCAGGTCGCATTCCTGAGTCAGGATTATCATTAATGGATGATCGATTACCTTGAACTGTAGTCCTTCATCTTCGCTCTGCCGGACCGGAGGCGAGATGGGTTGTTGATCGCAAATAGGACCTATGAGCTCTCCCTGCCGGAGAGCGCCTGAATTCGGCGATGACAGGTAGCGGTAGGGCAGGGTTCTCTCCCTTAATAGAACTCAGGAACCTATTACAAACGGAGCGCGTTCTTCATAACTAACGACTACTCCGTGATGCTCCTGTGTGTCCGGCATCTCCGGAACAGCGAAGCGCTGGTTCTCGTCGTGGTACTCGAAGATATCGCGTAGGGACGTTAGCCCTTCGTCGAGTCCTTCGGTTGGCATTACCGTGACAAGAAAATACGCTACGAGCCGCCGCAAAGCTTCGTTTCCCTCGTCGTGCTGCGATTCGAAAGAGAGTTCGTACTCGCCAGTCGTGACGAGACCCTTTATCGCGCCTACGCCGATGTCTTCGGAAGAACAATCACGGCTCAACAGAACGTGGCCGAAGGGCGTCTCGAAGGGTCGGACGTATGGCCCAACGGAAAAGGTACCCGGATTGGCGATTGAACTCGTCCAGTGTGTTTCGGACACTATCGCCCCCACTCCTCTCAGTCGTAAAGTAATCGGCGTCGATAAGGTACGTCTGTCCAGAAGATTCAGCTTCTAACCCTTGGAGTACCCTCACCTGTTGGGGTGTACCGGGAGTCAGATCAATCACACACTCGCTACGAATAGCCGACACATCACCCTCGTCAATATCATCGGCACCAAGCATGCCTGTGAAAGCAGGGTTAAGTAGATCCTTCCAAGCTCGATCCTTGAAGTTCAGGGCGCCTTTTCGGACAATATTCCGATATCGAAGTCCAATGCGAGTATAAAACGAAGGCCGATATATCTCTTCGAGCGCTGCCTTCGCTCGTTCGATTTCTTTCACCATCAAATCCCATTCAACATAATCGCGCTCTGTTATTGCAACAAACTCGGAGGTTAGCGATATAGAACGGTGGGAATCTTCGGTCTCGAATGTGTGAGTAATCGCGTTGAGCGGTCGCTGAAGCGGTAATTCAGAAAGAACTCCGGAAAGATTCTCTGGAAGTTGCGAGAATGGATCCTGCCTCCGGTATAGAGGATACGAGTCGCGAATTGACTCTTGAAAACTAGATGGCGGCTCCGTCAAGATCGTGAGCACGGGAGGAAAACGCAACTGACAGATCACCTCTGTCAGGGTGTTCTCTTCAAAAACGAGGCGCGGTGATTGAGGAAACGGCATCAGGTTAGTGAGTGTTGATGGCGCGTCAGGAGGATCAGCCCGATGGCGTCGCTAGCAAAAGAGCGTTCGAAGCGCATGGCGAAGGCCCGCGAGAAGCACACACGGTAAGCATAGTTGCGCAAACGGTCGCCGCGAAGGCTCGGGTTTCGCTCTGAGCCGGCGCGGATGTGGCGGAACTGCTGACTTGACTATGTAAAGCGCCGCCGCAACAGAGGCCGAGGTCAGTCGGAGCGAGCAGCGAGCGGTGTTCCTGAAGCAGCGTGGCGGTAAGCCTCCAGTGCGCTTAGCGCGGCCTCGGCTTCTGTCGCTCCGGGATGTGCGTACACGCGCATGAAGAGCGCTCCCCCGTCGGCATGTCCGAGCCGAGCCGCTGCGGCCGGCGCCGGAACCCCCGCGGCCGCGAGCCAGGTGGCGTGAGAGTGCCGGAGCGTGTGGGCGGTTACACCCGACAGTCCCGCCGCCGCGGCGACACGCACGAGGCCGAAGCGAACGCGACCGGAGCGTTCGAGCGCTCGACCCTTGGCGTCGCTAAAGACCGGCGCTCCGTCGAGTGGACGGCCGCACGCGAGTCGGTGGCGAAGTAGAGCGGACACCGTTTCGGAGTCGAGCGGAATCGCACGCTCGCCGGCGTCGGTCTTGGTTGTCTCCCGCCGCACGTGCATCAGCGCGAGCTCAGAGGTGAGATCGAGACCCTCTGGGCCCCAGACGAGCCCGAGTGCTTCTGAGATCCGACAGCCCGTGCCAAGCAGCAGGCTTACGAGCGGTCCTAGTAGTGAACGTTTCCGCTCTGCGTCCTCTGCTCGCGCGGCCGCAAGCAAGCGCTCGGCCTCTGCGAGCGAGATGACGCTCGTTCTGCGTGGTGGCGGCGGTGGTAGGAGGAGCCGCGGCGGCAGCTCGTCGATCAGCCCGCGCACGTAGCCGTCTCGCAGCACGGCGGACAAGGCCGCGGCGGCGGCTCGCGCCCGAGCCCTTCCTTCTCGCGCGGCAACGCTGTCAACGAGGCCCTGCGCCGCCCTCGTGTCGATCGCGCTCGCCGGGAGCTCGGCAAGCGTCAGGCCGCTGCGCGGATCGATGTGCGGTAGCACGCGCAGACGGAGCGCAACCTCGTAGCCTGCGAGCGTCGTCAGCGCGTAGGTCTTGCGAGTACGAGTAAGCGCCTCTCCCCTACGCGCTCTGTGTAGGAACGAGACGGCGAGATCGCGGAGCGGCGGCGCCTCCAGACGTGGATCTGAAGGCACCTCGCCGCGGCGCAGGCTGTCGCGGGTCGACTCCGCCCACGAGACCGCCTCGCTGAGGGTCGCGAAGCTGCGCTCAAAGGAGCGGCCGGCCTTCTGAACATGGGCAACATAGAAGGGACGACAGCTGCAGCGACGAGCCGTCTCGCAGGATAGGGCGCACCTGCGCGAGTGCTGCTCGCGGACGCGGGGCGCGACGGTGCGCCGAAACGGTCGAGCGCCCTTCGATCTGCGATAGCGTGCCTCATGCATCAGGGCTCCTTCCCTGGTGCCGGCCCCGGGGCGTTGACGCGCCGCCGGGGCATTGACTAGAACTCGTCGAACTTAGATCGATCCTCGGCATGGATCAACTGAGAGGGTCGGGAGAGTCGAAGAGCCAGCGCGCCTTCTGCGGCTCGGGACAGAGGCGAGCTCGACGAGGAGCGGCGCGTCTTACGAGCGGGCAGGTCGTACGTCTGCCGATGTAGCCGGCCAGGTCGAGCTCGCGCACACGCACGATCCTGCCGTCGCGAAAGACCGGCAGGGAGCCGCGCTCGATGCGGCGACGCAGCGTCCTGACCGAGCAGCCGACCAGGCCCGCCGCCTCTGAGAGCGTGAGCAAGCGCTCTGTCACTCTCCAGACCTTCGACGCGGCCGTGTGCGGGCTTGCCAGCACGGGAAGCAGAGGACGAGCCGGCAGTGCTCCTGGCGGGCAACCAGAAGCGGCCTTCCGTTCTCGTCGCGCGAGTGTCCGCAGCGAGCGCAGACGCCGAAGTGGAGTCGCGCCGCCCCCGACTTCCAGCGCGCGCGGAGAGCGGCGTCGGCCTCCAGCTCGACTTCGAGCTTGAGCTGCTCAGGCCACATCTCGAGCCTCCACGGGCTTGGCGCTCGCCGCGATGCGAGCGCGGGCGCGGTTGGCAACCTCGGGATCGAGCTCGACTCCGAGCGCGCGGCGGCCGCAGGCAAGCGCCGCCACGAGCGTTGTTCCCGAGCCGCAGAAGGGATCGAGCACGAGCTCGCCCGGATGAGACAAGCGCTCGATGTAGTAGCGAGCCTCCTCGGTCGCCTGCGCCCAATCGTGCAGGCTCTTGTCGGGTGCTCCACCGCTGACCATGTCGTCGACCACACGATCGCCCCCGTGCCCGCCCTTGACGAACCAGAGCACCGGCTTCCAGTTCACGCGCAGCTTCCTGCCGGGGAGCGAGCGGTGGTGACCGGGCGCGTGGCGGATCGCGAGCGTCCACCAGTAGTCGAGGCTCTCCGAGAGCGCCGGGAGCGTGCGCGGCAGGACGTAGCCGCCCGTGTAGGCAAGCAGGCTCCCGCCGGGACGAAGCAGGCGCGCGGCCTGACGACCGAGCTCGCCGTAGATCCACTCGAGATCCATGCGCGCGAGGTAGGGCGGGTCGGTGAAGATCAGGTCGACCGACTCCGGCTCGAGCTCCGCTAAGACAACGGCGAAGTCGCCGGTCCTGACCTCCACCTCGGGCGGTAGCGAGGCGAAGCGGCCAACCTCGGCCGCCTCGGCGCGTATCTGCTCGAGCCTGCGCTTACGCTTCTCCTCGCGCGCCTCTTTCGCCGAGAACTCGCAGTTGTCGACCGCCTGTGCCAGGTCGGGATACTCGCTTAGTTCCGAGGCGAGCTCGAGCCTGCGGCGGGCGGTACGTGGATCTACTCCCAGCTCGCGCGCCAGCTCCTTGGCCCGACCAACGGACACGCTGTCCGTTGATCGTCTGTCGCCGCCGCGGCCGAGACGAATGCCGCGGAGAGTGGCCAGCTGCTCGAAGCCCTGCGCCCAGGAGACAGGTCCCAGCTGGCGGCGCAGCATGTTTAGGCGAAGCGCATGCTCGATCCGCTCCTCAGCGCTATCGAAGCTGCGATAGAGAACGGGCGGTAGGGGAAGACCGAGCTCCTCGCAGGCGCGGATGCGGTGATGACCGTCTAGCACCTCGCCCGTCTTCTCATCCAGCTCGACCGGTACGAGCACGCCGTGCTTGGCGATGTCGGCCTTGAGCGCCTCGTACTGCTCGGGAGGCAGCGGTGATAGGACGTTCACCTCGCTGCCTCCGTGGCTCCGACCCCGTTTGGCGACGGGACGAGCGGATGACAGACGCCGCAGATACGTCGTCCGTCTGCCGTCAGCCAATCGAATTCGCGGTGGCTCGGATATGGGCAGGGCTCACCGGCACCCGCGCTTGCCGCGACATGCGCGACATCGGCTTGGTTGAGCCGGAAACTGCCGTTTTCGATCCGCGACGGATGGGGCGATGTCGCGGCAGTCGGATCCGCCGTATCTGGCACTGCGACTGGGATGTCGCCCATGTCGCGGCTCGTGGCGGCAGAGGCGCCCTTGGGCTGAGGGGAGAGGTAGCGGCGGAAGGCATCTACGAAGTCCACGCGCCGATAGCCCTTGAGCGCTTTGTCGTCGACACGCAAGTCGCGCGGCCGGATCCCGTAGGGCCTGAGCAGACCGGCGAGCCTGCGAGGGCTGAGCCGGCCACCGCCATAGAAGTCGCCCCAGGGACTCTCTTCGATCGCCGCCAGCGCCTCCAAGAGCGCCTCCGTGGGCAGCTGCGGCGACTCCCCGCTGCCGAACACCTGGCGGATGTCGGCCAGCAGCCGGATGCCGAACGAGACCCCGTCTGCTTCCTGCTCCTGGCCGCGAAGCGCGACGAATGCTGTCCGCGCCCGGTCGGGCCAGCAACCGCCCGCGCGGTCGGCGATCGCAACAAGCGGCTCGCATGCATCCTGCGCCCGGTCGTCGAGCTCGTCGGGAAGCTCCGGCCGAGCTGCCGCAAGCTCCTCGAGATGCGCGGCGGCGAACTCTTCCCCCCGAGCGCAGAGCTCTTTCGCCTCTGACTCAGCGTCGCGCGTGCGAAAGCGCTCGACTCGCTCGGACGGCGCGCGACGCTTGAGCCGGATCGGAAGTGAGCGATCCGCGACCGTGTCGGGCAGCGCACCGATTCCGGCTAGAGCCTTAGGGCCGAAGACCTCGAACTCCTTGACCTGCGTATTTCGCTCTCCTACGCAGCGCAGCACGGGCATCCCGCGGCGGTGGCCGGAGTTGAGAAGCGCGCGCAAGTCCTCGTGGTTGCCGTTCGCCTTGGCGCCAAAGATGGCATCGACCTCATCCATCAAGAGCGTCCGCGGCGGAGATACTGCGAGCGAGCGGAAGAGCGCCGCTTCGGTAGTACCTGCAGATCGAAGCGGACGGGCAACAAGGAGCGCGAGCACCTCGAGCAGGCGGGACTTGCCGGAGCGCTTCTCAGCCGAGGTGATGGCAAGGTAGGGGGTCGCAAGCGCAGCCTCGATGCAGTAGCCGTGGAGGATCCAGAGAGCGATCGCATCTGCCTGCGCCTCGGAGACGATCACGAACCGGCGCAGGAACGAGACGAAGTCCTCTAAGAGCGCCGCGCCCTGAACTGGATCTGGAAATCTGGTTTCGAGCGCCATTTCGGCGCCGACGCTAGTCAGAGGGGGAGATGGAAAAGGGGGTTTCGCCCCAGCAAAGGGAGGGGGTTTCGCCCCACTTTCGCTATCGGGCTTTTTCGCTGCTCAGAGGGTACTTCTTGGGGGTTTCGCCCCACTTTGTCGCGCGGGATCGACGATGCGGCGAACCTGGTCGCGACTCACCTTGACGAGGAGCGTGATCTGGCGCTGTGACTTGCCGCGTCCATGAAGCTCGAGAATCCGCTCCACCTTGGCTGGCGGAAGCGGCGGGCGTCCAACCTTCTTGCCCCGCGTGGCGGCGATTTCGGCCGCCCGTTTCCCGTAAGCGCGCGTGCTGCCAAAGCGCCCTTTGCACCACCTGGCATGGAAGAACGGGTCCTCGTGTTTTTGCGACATGGCATTGGTCGCGAGGTACGCCTCGATCCGCTCCATGTCATCAGAACTGAAGAGCCACGAGCCGGTACGGCCGAACCCGTTCACCTTCCGGCCGACACCGAGCCGGCGAGCATGTCCCATGACCACCGCCGGCGCCCGGTTGAGCCTTCTGCCGGCCTCCTTGACATCGATCAGCCCTTCGGCTTGCTTGAACGCGGCCAGCGCCTTGGCCCAAGGTAGTCCTTTGTTGCGCGCGAGAACCGCACAGCGTTGGGAGCAGTAGAGCGTCGGGTATCCAAGAACCCAGCGATGACGCGCGGCGGTGAAGCCGGCGACGTGCGCCGCTTCGTCGCAGCCGGGGCGATGGCAGCTTCCGGGATCGAGGGTGCAGGCCGGATCGCGGCAGGTCGGGCTGCCACAGCCCCCCGCACGAGCGATCAGAGGCGCGCGTCGTACCGCCAGGTAGCACGCTTGCGAGCAGTAGCTGTGCGCCCCACCGGGCCGCGAGCGAAAGGCATTGAAGCGACGGCCACAGTGATCGCAGCGAAGCTGGACGTGTGCGCTGGCTCGCCGTGACCAGTACGCGGCGGCCCATCGCTCGACCTCATCGACTGGGATGCGATGCCTGGCGATCTTGCGCTTGCTGTTGGCAAACGTAACCGCCGCCTCAGCCTCGATCTGCCACGATCCGTCCTGCGCTCGTGTTGCCGGAAGCCGGCCTTTCCTGATTGCATCATGAATCGTCCGCCGGCACACTCCGGCGAGCTGGGCCGCCTCGAAGGCGCCCATCATCGCGGGCAAACCGTCGGCAGAACTCGGCCGCGCGTGGGGCTCCAGGGGACGAAGCTCGCCGCTCTCGATCGCCTGCAGAAGCGTCGGAACGCTGACTCCTGCGAGCTTAGCGGCCTCTCCCGCGGAAAGGCTCGTGTCGATCTCGAAGAGCACTCCCGGAGCAACCCCCAGCGCGGCTGCAAGCCGCTCCTGCACGGTGATCGAGGCGAACTCTGCACGCCGCTCGAGCTGCTCGATGTGCGCAACGCTCACTCCGGAGCGCTCAGCGAGTTGTCGCACCGTCAACCCCTGTGCTCGGCGTTCCGCGCGAAGGGTCTCCCGTGGGAAGCCGCGCCCGGTCAGTTTCGGCCGGCTCCCCCGCCTATCTGGTCTTCCGGACTGCTTCTTCATTGAGAGGACCAAGCAGCGTACGGGGACGGCCGGATGGCAGCCTCGGCGGCGTCGGGGCTGGAATGTGAGCTCAGCGGGATTCAGGCGAGAAGATCGGCAGCTGGGATGCGCCAGCCGGCGCCGTCGTTGTAGGCGTGCGGGTACTGACCTCGGAGGCAGCGCTTCCTGATCGTGCTCGGTCTCAAGCCGAGCACCGCGGCAGCGCCGCGTGGGTCGAATTCGATCTCGCTTCTACGCACGGTTTCCCGATCCAGCTCCACCAACCAATGGCCTGTGTTATCACGCCGGCCTTTCAGGGCGCTCCGCTCGATCCGTGAGCGCACCGCCTCGGTCGTGATGCGAAGGATGCGCGCGGCATCGGCGCTGTATAGCTCGACCGCCGCAGAAACCTGTGGCGCCACCTCGAGCATCGCCCCTGGCTCCGCTGGGGGACTACTGGGTGGAGGTGGTGTTTCGGCAGCAGGAACTGGTTGTGTGACTTGCGCTGGCTCAGCGCTTGCGAGCCGAGCCGCCGCTTGAGCCCTGAGCGCCGCGATCACCGCTTTTTGGACTGTCCCTTGCTCACGCACCGCAGCCTCGAGCAGTGGCAGCTCATCTGGCCCGGCGTAGAACTGGAAGCGCTGTCTTAGGCGCCGACTCGTATTGGCTTGCGTCGAGAGACTCATTACGTCGATCGTAGCTCGGTTCTGCCGGCCTGCCTGCCGGCCCGCATACAGGCACGTCCGACTCGCACGTCCGACTCTGACCGATACATTCGATAGCGGCCTGCCGGCCGGCCGGCACGACCTCCTGTCAAACTGAGCGGGCGAAAGCCGAGCAAGCAAACGCAATCTCAACATAGCCGGGCGCATTTGTTCAATAGCGCCACTCCGAGCAGAGTGACCGCCTTTTGTAATCCGCGTCGCGCTTCGTCAAGATGCCTTCGTGACGCTCGATCGAAACGAAGAGGCGATCGCGACCTACGAGGAGATCGTGCGCCGCTTTAGCGAGGATCCCGACCCGGCCTTGCGCGTACAAGCGGCGGAGGCGCTCGAAAACAAGTGCGTTGCGCTCGACACGCTCGGTCGGAGTGAGGAGAAGATCGCCACCTACGAGGAGTCGGTGCGCCTCTTCGGCGAGGATCCCGACCCGGCCCTGCGCGTGCAGGCGGCGATGTCGCTCGTTAGTAAGTCCTATGAGCAAGCGACGCTCGGTCGAAATGAAGAAGCGATCGCCAGCTGCGAGGAGGCTGTGCGCCGCTTCGGCGAGGATCCCGACCCGGCCCCGCGTAAGCAGGCGGCGTCGGCGTTGTTCGACAAGGGCCTTGTGCTTTGCCTGCTCGATCGAAACGAGGAGGCAATCGCTACCTACGAGGAGGCTGTGCGCCGCTTCGGCGAGGATCCCGACCCGGCTCTGCGTGAGCCGGTGGCAGCGGCGCTCGGCAGCAAGGGCGAAACGCTCGGCGATCTCGGCCGAAACGAAGAGGCGATCGCGACCTACGAGGAGATCGTGCGCCGCTTCGGCGAGGATCCCGACCCGGCCCTACGCGAGCTGGTGGCGGCGGCGCTTGTCAGCAAGGGTGCCACGCTCGGCGATCTCGACCGAAACGAAGAGGCGATCGCGACCTACGAGGAGATCGTGCGCCGCTTCGGCGAGGACACTGACCTCCCCGTACGCACACTGGTCGCGAGGGCACTCGATGGCAAGGACGTTCTACTTAGAGAGAACGGCGGAAGCGACGAGGCAATAATCGCGAACGATGACGAGATCGTGCGCCGCTTCGTTGAGGATCCCGACCCGGCTCTGCGCGAGCGGGCAGCAAGGGCGCTCTTCGGCAAGTTCGTCCTCGGCCAGGAGGAGGAGGGGACCGCAGCCTTAGAGGAGATCGTGCGCCGCTTCGGCGAAGAAACCGAGCCAGGTATCAGTGGATATGTTGAGACTGCGGTCAAAGCTCTAAAGAACACGCCTGGCAGCGAATTATGGCGCGAGATGCGTATGGAGCGGACGTTGCAGAGGTGCAGATCGTTCAAGCTCTGGGTCATCGCGCTCGGTGCCATCGCAGTAGCCGTTTTCGCGTTGTTGGAGTTGATAGCCGGGAAGTGGGTTGCGGCGCTATTACTCTTCTTCGTCGGCGAGGCCGTCTGGGAGTTCGTCGCGGACATAGTGACGGGCGTCCTCGTCTCGCCGTTTATCGGCGCCGCTTTGTTTTTCAACCGCCGCAGGTGATAGGTCGTATGGCTGACGTGCCGACAAAGATCGAGCTTCAAGAGGCGATTTTCAGCCACTTGGCAAAGTGCTCACCCGAGTACAAGTACGCGCTGAACATTGAGGTTTTGGAGGTGAAACCGATTGAGGAAACAACAGACGAAAAGTGCAAGTACCGGGCGAGGCTGGACTTCTTCTGTCCGCGTGGTAGGGATGACTGCAGCGGCTCTGCGCTACGGGAGGCGCGAGACCAAGTGCGCAAGGGATTCGAGCGCGAAGAGATTTTGTCTGGTCAGCTGAAGGAAGTCGAATTATCGGAAGGCGAACCCTTCTTCGATAACGTCGAGAACCTCCGCGTGTTGAGGGCGTGCCTGAGCTTCGAGGTTTGAATACCGCCGGGCTCTCCACTCCTTGAGTACCAGGAGCCACCAGTGGTCGCGACCCTCAGGCAAAAGCTAGCCGAAGCCGCCCGAGAAGTCGCTGTTGAGCTGTGCCGAGCAAATGTTGTACCCGCCCGCGGCGTGACCGACCTTCACGGCGTTCCCAATCGTCAGCTTGCACATGATTCTCCCGCTGCCTTGCAGCTGAGCCGTCACGGTGTAGTACATAGCGTCGTTTTTAACATGCAGCTTCGCGTGGAACGGCAGAGCCGAGCCCTGATAGTTCGATGAGTCATTGCCATAGGTGATATCCACGCCGCTTGGAGCCGTCCCGGTGACCGAGAAGACGGCCTCCTCCTTGCCTCCGCTGGACTTCGTTGTGGCCCTCTTAGCCGCAGCGAGTCGTTGTGACGCTCTTTTCCGCAGCCGTCGTTGTAACGCTCTTTGCCGCAGCACTTGTTGTGACGCTCTTTGCCGCAGCAGTCGTGCTGTGACGCTATTAGCCGCACCGGTCGTGGTGACGGTGACGGTCTTGGCCGCAGTGGTGACCGTCTTCGTCTTCCCTGATGCGCCTATCCCAACCCCGACAAAGAAGACAAGCACGAACGCGGCGGTGAGGATGAGTTTTCGCTTCAAGGTGGTCTTATCGTGAGGCTGCTTTCCCCCTGGCTCCTCTGCCATCGTCGCCGCCTCTTTTCGTGGTTGCCTACCGGAAACGAGAGGAGTAGAGAATAAACCAGATGCGGCCGAAAGTTCTTGCCTGGCCACGCGTCCCGTGGGTGGGTGGGGTGGGCCAGTGTTCAGGAATGTAGCCTGAACGCGTTACGCCGAGCTGTCGGGTGAATCCGGCTAGCGTGTAGGGATGGAACTGCGCGACGAGTGGCTGGTTCTGCGACCTTGGCGGGAAGACGACGCGCCCGCGGTCTACGAGGCATGCCAGGATCCTGAGATCCTGCACTGGGCGCCGGTCATTCCGCGACCGTACACCGAAGAGGATGCGCTTGCGTTCGTCACCGGCAAGCTGGATCTCGGGCCGCACCAGTACGCCATCGAGGAGGACGGCCGTCCGGTGGGCTCGATCGGCGTGCGCGTGAACGAGCAGACGCGAACCGGTCACATCGGCTACTGGTGTGCCCGGGAGGCCCGAGGACGTGGGCTGATGACCCGCGCCTTGCGCCTTCTCTGCGGGTACGCGTTCGAGGACCTGGCCCTGGAGCGGCTCGAGCTGTTCACCGATCCCGATAACCTCGCCTCGCAGCGAGTCGCCGGAAAGGTGGGCTTCCGGCGCGAAGGCGTCCTCCGCTCGCACCTTCTTCATCCGGACGGTCGGCGCCGGGACTCGGTGATGTTCTCGCTGCTCCCCGGCGAGCTGGTCCCTTCGTCCCGCGGGTGAAGAGCCTGACGTGGGCGAGTATTCAGGAATGTCGCTTGAGAAGGGCGCTAGCCTGCAGGGGTGAGGATCTTTTCGAAGCAAACGAGGTGTGTTCCGCGAAACCAGAACCGAGCACGCTCCTCGTAACCTTGCCCGCGGTAGAAACGAAGTAGTGCTTCGTGCGCCGCGCTGGCATCAAGGCGAACCGATCGAAGCCCTTCTCGCGTTGCGTTGCCCTCAATCCATTGCATACAGCTTCGACCGATGCCGACCCCCTGGTAGTCCGGGTGTACAGCGAGTTGCGTGACGTACATAGCCGGATCTGCTGACCACACCTCTTCAGGCAGGTAATCCGCCGCATCCCTCCCGAGCGTGAATGTTCCGACAATCCGCGAGTCGGCTCGCCGTACCGAATAGACACGACCGGCATCGGCGGCAGCACGCAGACGAGATAGTGGGTATGCGGGGACCCAGTGGGACAGCCCCCACCGCTCCTCCATGTCTAGGCCTGCCGCGGTCAGTATCGCGTGGAGCTCCTCGAGCTCGGGTGGTCGCGCTCGTTCGAAGGTCAGGTTCACGGCACGCATTCTGATCACAACGAGGGTATGGAGCCGCACCAGTTAGGGAACAGAGTGATCGCGTGCGCCAGCGTACGAGAATGACGCCAGAGTGCCGTCGTGTCCAGGCGGTGTGCCAGCATGAGGGAATGGCTCGTAAAGACAATCCTGTCCTGATCCTCACGGGAGCACCGGGGTCGGGAAAGACGACGGTCGCACGGCTTCTCA
Organism: Actinomycetota bacterium; assembly: GCA_003162055.1. Taxonomy (GTDB): domain Bacteria; phylum Actinomycetota; class Thermoleophilia; order Gaiellales; family Gaiellaceae; genus Fen-549. Next base: position 118,438 of record PMNA01000017.1, read on the forward strand.
CCGCGCAAGAGCATCGCGCCGTTCACGTTGAGTCGGATTGCTTCTTCCACTTCATCAAGAGCGGTTACGTTGAACCCTGGAAGCCGGAGTCGCACGGGCAAAACGAGACGATCATGCGGATCGTCGGCGATGCTGCCGCGGGCTACGCCGCGGCCGGGTACTTCACGGTTATAGACGGCATAATCAGCCCCGACTGGTTCCTTGAGCCACTGAGTAACGCCCTTCGTGCTTCGGGCTTCCAAGTCGCCTACGCGGTTCTTCGGCCGTCGCTACCAATAGCGACCGGACGCGCGGAGCGCCGCACGTCCAGTCGCCTCAGCGATGCCGCGGTCATCGAACAACTCTGGCGGGACTTTGCCGATCTCGGCTCGCTTGAACACCACGCGATCGACAACAGCATGCAGACGCCCGAAGAGACGACGACCCTGGTTGCAGCTCGCCTCCGGCTCGGGAAGCTAGACCTTTAGCGCCGTTCAAGAGTGATGGGACTCGGATGGGCGAGTGTTCGGGAATGTAGCCCGAACGCAGTCGAGGTAGGGGTTCGCTTAATGAGTTCGGCGAGCGCGGTCATAGCACCCGCTTCATCTCGCGTTCCTCAACGCCCGCACCGGTGTCGATAAAGCCGCAGCGCTCGAAGAGTCGTCGGGCCGGCTCGTTGTGTAGGCGAACCTCAAGAAACAGCTCCGTGCTCCGCGCGGAACACGCGAAGTCGACCGCCGCCTCGACGAGCGCGGCACCGATTCCGCGGCCGCGCACCGAAGGATCCGTCCACATCGAAATTAGCGAGCACCGCCCCTCCTCGATAAACGTCCCGACGATCCCGACTGGGCCGTCGCTCTCCCAGGCGAGGAACATCGCTTGCCTATCACCCTCTGCGGATCGCGCCGCCCAGTCGATCCACCAGTCGTCCGGCCGCTGCACTGCCTCCTCGTGGCGCGTTTCGAAGGCGTCGGGTGCGTCGGAGAGAGCGCGCAATCGTATGTCGCGTAACTCGCGCCACTTGTCCGCTTGCACGCGGCGGATTTCCATGCCGAAATTCTGCAATATGCGACCTCTATCGCGGTGGGCCATGTTTACGCGCGCGGTCGGTGGCAGATCTGGTCGAGGAGCGATCGGCGCTACGCCAGCTTAACCCGATATCCGCCTCGGATGCCGAGCTCGCTTGCCTGGGCGAGCGTGCTTTCGTCTGAACGGATTGACTTGTATGAATCTGGACTGTCGCTCGGCGTGCTGCTCTCACAGAAGACGACTCCAGAACTCGATCGGAGCGCCTGCCTTTCAAACGGGAATCTCTAGTCCCGCGTGACGGGACAGTGCGCTGAGCGGACGTCCTGTGATCCGCTCCTGATCCGCTCGATGTGTCCGCCCGTGTCACTCTCTGACCGTTCCTGTCCACCAGGCGGTCCCCGGCGAGACATGTAAATTGCAGGGAAAACGGCTTGAGTAGTGAAGCCGACGCGCGGATTCGAACCGCGGACCCCTTCATTACGAGTGAAGTGCTCTACCAGCTGAGCTACGTCGGCAGCGACCAAGAGGATACCGCCCGGGCACTAGTCCTGAAGCCGCCGAAAGTCATCATGCCCCGAAGGGGCGGACTTTTGGCGGCAGTGCGTCGGCAGCGACCAAGAGGATAGCGCCCGAGCCAGCTTCGTCGCTTGCCGTCTCGAGGTCTGCGCCGTCCGCGGCGCACACGAGAACGGTCTCTTCGCGTGCGCCGCGGACGACTCGAAACGGTTCGGCTAGCCGGCGGAGTAAGCGCCCTTGATGCGTGATTGCTGCTTCAGCGCGAGCTTGGTAGCCGCCTGCTGCTTGATCCGGCCCTTGATCCCCTCGCACATCAGCGAGGCGGTGTTGCTACCGCTCCGCCAGGTGTAGATGAAGACCACGTAGGTGACAGTAGCGCCCTGCACTTTCGCCGATTGCTTGTAAGTGAGGAGCTTCGATTCGCTTCCCACGCGCCAACCCTTGGCCGAATGAATGCCGGCCGTCTTCTTGAGCGAGGAAAGCTGCGCCTGCCAGGCCGCGTGGGCTCCGGGGGCCGCGACGTAGGTGTTGGCGCTCGAGACGACGTAGATCGGGCCGGTGAGCTTGTTGGCCACCGCCCGGTTGGACTTGATCTTGTACGCCACCTTGTATCCGTCGATCCGCCCCCAACCGGTGAGTTGCGCCTGAGTGACGGCGCCGCCCGCTACGACATCGGCATTCGTAACTTCCGTCGCCCCGTCCCGCACGAAGGCCGAAGAGAGATCGAGCTTCGTCAGCACCATCTTCTTCGGGCTGGGAGCGGTGCCTGCTGCAGCCACGCAGACAAAGGCCAGAGCAAGAAAGGCCGGGACCAGGACTCTCGTGTATCTCGATTTCTTCATCTCGTTACCTCCAACCGAGTGTTCGACGCAGGTCTGAAATTCGAGAATCGTTTTTGTTATCGGCGCCTGGCCCGTATCCCATAGAGGGTTTCTCGCCGACCGCCGTAGCCGACACACGCGGCTGCGGCTCACAATACGTAATCCCACGGCTCATCCCGCCCCGAGCACCGACCACGAATCCGGTCAGCCGAATGCGCCCCTGGGAGCAGACGAGTCACAAGCGCCGCAGGCGCGTGACTCGTACTCGGCGGTCGTACCGGCGAAAGTCTTCGCCCGCTTCGCGGGCGGACTTTCGCCGGTTATACGAGCGCCTCGACCCCGGCGAAGAGCGCGTGCAGGCGAACGAACAGCGCCTCCAGAGCCAGCGACGAGTTGAGGTTCAGCGACTGCATGCGCCGAAAGGTCTCGCGCACGAGGTCGACCGCGTCCTCGGCTGCGGCCAGGCGCTCGAGCGTCCCGTCGGCACGTAGCTCGTCGGCGTTGTCGGAATGAATCAACACGCCGTCTGCGCCGATGGCGATCGCGATCAGATCGCGGTACCAGGCGGCCAGCTCCTCGAGCATCGCCAGCAGCTCCTCGCGCTTGGCGCCGCGCTCGACCCGGCGCAGGTGCTGATCGAGCTCGCGCTTGGTCAGCTCACCGTCCTCCAGCCCGCGCTCGGCCTTCGCCCGCGCCTCGGCTCCTCGCTCGTCGATCGCCTCCTGCAGCGAGCGCACCTGCTCGGCCGGCTCGAAGTCGGGGTTGTTGTAGACGGCGCGGGCGGCCTCGAGCAGGCGGGTGCGCCGAGCCGAAGCGGCGGGCTCGAGCAGGCGCTCCAGTCGGTCGAGGCGGCCGGCCGCGATCCGTGCCAGCGCCCGTCGGCGCTGCTCGTCGGGAACTCCGCCCAGGCGCACGATCTGCTCGAGAACCGCCTGCTCGGAAAGGCGGTGGAAGGAGACCGACTGGCAGCGCGAGCGAATGGTCGTGGAGATTCGCCTCGGATCGCCGGCGACGAGCACGAAGACGGCGTACGCGGGCGGCTCCTCGAGGTCCTTGAGCAAGGCGTCGGCGGCCTCGCGATTCATCGTCTCGGCCGAGAAGATGAGATACACGCGCCACTGCGCCTCGAACGGACGCATGTGCAGATCGCGCCTGAGCACTCGAATATCGTCGATGCGGATCTGATCGCCAACCGGCTCGAGCAGGTAGAGATCTGGATGCGAATGCTGCTCGACGCGGCGCAGATCGCCGAGCAGCTCGCCGGCGAAGAGGAGCGCTGCTTTGCGCTTTCCGACTCCGCTCGGGCCGTGGAATAGATAAGCGTGAGACGGTCCCTCGGCCAGAGCCGAGCGGAGTAGCGCCTTCGCCTCCTCCTGCTCCGCGACCGTGGCGAAAAGGTCGGAGCGACTCACGACGCGCCTTCGACGAGTGCCTGGCGAATCTCGCGCGCGATCTGCTCGCGCGGCTGCGTGCCGTCGAGAGCGACTATCCGCTCCGGGAACATCTCGGCCAGCCGCCGGTAGCCGTCCCCGACCAGTCGGCGGAAGGCCTCGCTCTCGCTCTCCATGCGATCGCGCTCCTCTCCGACCCGCGACTCCGAGAGCTTCTCGTCCACGAGGAGAAGAAAGGTGCGCTCGGGCAGCAGCCCTTTCGTCGCGTGCAGATTGAGTTGCAGGACGTTCTCGATCCCCAGCCCCCGCGCCACGCCCTGATAAACGAGCGAGGAATCGATGAAACGGTCGGAGATCACTGTCGCCCCTCGCTCGAGCGCCGGCTCGATCACCTCTTCGACCAGCTCGGCTCGCGCTGCCGCGAATATTGCCGCCTCGGCCCAGGGCGAGACCTTCTGGCCGTGCAGCACGATCGCGCGCAGTGTCTCGCCCAGCTCGGTCCCGCCCGGTTCGCGCGTGGCGACCACCTCGACGTCGCGCATCTCGAGAAAGGCTTCGAGCAGCTCGACTTGAGTCGTCTTGCCGCAACCATCGAGACCTTCGAAGGAGATGAACATGGGCACCAGTAGGATACGGGGCATGAAGGCGCTTGTTACAGGCGGTGCCGGATTCATCGGCTCGAACCTCGTCGATGCTCTGATCGCGCGCGGCGACTCGGTCGACATCGTCGACAACCTCTCAAGTGGGAAGCGCGAGAACGTCAACGAGCAGGCTCGTCTGCACGTGCTGGATATCCGCGAGCCGCTGGAAGACCTCTTCGCCGAGCTGCGCCCCGATGTCTGCTTCCACCTCGCGGCCCAGGCCGACGTGCGCGTCTCGGTCGAGCGGCCCGACTACGACGCCGACGTGAACGTGATCGGCACCGTGCACGTGCTCGAGGCAGCGCGATCGACCGGCGCCCGAGTCGTCTTCTCCTCCACCGGCGGCGCCATCTACGGCGAGTGCGAAGAGCCTGCCGACGAGGCGAGCGAGCGCCGTCCGCTCGCCCCCTACGGAACCGCCAAGCTGGCCGGCGAGGAGTATCTGCTCACCTACCAACGGCTGCACGGGATGGCGAATGTCGCCCTGCGCTTCGGCAATGTCTTCGGGCCGAGGCAGGATCCGCACGGCGAGGCGGGAGTGGTCGCCATCTTCCTCGGGCGCCTGAGGGACGGAGAGACCTGCCTCATCTTCGGCGACGGCACGCAGGAGCGCGACTACGTCTTCGTCGGCGACGTGGTGAGCGCACTGATGGCGGCGGCCGAGGTCGAGGGCGGCATATTCAACGTCGGTACCGGCCGGGCCAGCTCGGTGCTCGAGCTCTACGACCTCTGCCGCAAGGTGGCCGGAAGCGAGCTCGAGGCCCGACTTGCTCCGGCGCGTACGGGCGAGCTGCAGCGAAGCGTGCTCGACATCAGCAAGGCCGCAGACGAGCTCGGCTGGCGACCCGAGACGAGCCTCGAAGAAGGCCTGCGCCAGACCTGGAACTGGATCCGGGCCTAGAAGCTCAGAGAAGTTCCGAACGTGCCCCGCTGGACATGACCCAGGGTGTGACGAGCGCGCGCCGGTATCACGTGGGGCGGCGACTGGCCAAGCTGAGGGAGATCATCAGTCCCCCTCCGACCCTCTCCTCGGCGCGCAGCGAACCGTTGGTCGCTTCTGCCAAATCACGGGCCATGCCGATAACGAAGGCGTCATACCCGGGCGGTTCAGCAGCGGAGTAGCGCGGCTCCAAGGCAGCCGACTCTGCCTGACCTGGCTGGGCAGCGTTCGGGAACGGCCCGTTGTCCTCGAAGCGGATCTCGACCCGATCGCCGGACGGCACGACAGCAAGGATGGGCTCAGGCCCGGTCGGGTTGCGCCGCAGCGCATTGTCGGCCAGCGCGATGACGAGCCGGGTGAGCACCGCGGCGTCCGCGATGACGTCGGGCAGATCGTCTGAGATCTGCATGTCCAGACCGTGGCGGCCAGGTCCGAGGTCCTCAAGCGCCGCCCCGACCACTTCTGCCACATCCAGCCGCTGGAGATGCACGTCCAGCGCTCGCGCCCGTGCCTGAACGATATCCGCGAGCTGCTGTACAAACACGCCGATTCTGTCGACCGAGTGCTCGGCGGTGTCGACCAGCGTCTTCTCCTCCGCTCCGGAGACCGGTAACAGCGCGCGCAACGATCTCAACGCCTGTTTTGCGGCCGCAAGCGGACCGGGGAGAACGTGGCCGGTCGCGGCCGCTAGCGCGGCGCGTCGCCGCTCTTCCCCGGCCTGTTCCTCAGCGCTGGCCGCCTGCTCAGTGAGGCGACGCTGGCGGACGGTTTCCGCCATCTGCGCGGCGCAAGCGGCGAAGATCTCCACGTCAGCGGGCGGCAGAGCACGACCGCCGCCGCACAAGACCAACGAGGGGCTGAGCACAGCCTTCGCGGTGGCGTGCTCCGGTCGCTCGGGCGGACTATCGCCGGAACTGGCGATGACGAACCAGGTGCCCCCGACAGGTTTCTCATGAGCGCTCTCCAACAGGCTCACCGCCTCCAGCCCGAACGTCTCACGCACAATTTCCAGGAGTTGCGGCAGATCGCCCTCTCCGCGAAGCACTGCGCCGGCCATCGTCGTTATGGCGGTAGCCTCACCTGACGCCCTCGTCGCCAGGCGCTGACGACGGGCCGCCCGTTCGACTGCCGAGCTCACCAGCAGCGCCGTCGCCACGTACACCAGCAGCGCTACGACGTCGTTGGTCGACGCAATATCGAACGAATGCCGCGGTTGGGTGAAGAAGAAGTCCGCCAAGGCCGTAGAGACGAGGGCCGCGAGAAGCGCTGGGTACAGGCCTCCAATAACCGCAATCACCACAACAGCCAGCAGGTACAAGAGCAGGTCGCCCGACAGCGCGAGCTGGCTCCGCAGCAGGGTCAGCACTACTGTCAGCGTGGGTATCAGCACGAGCAGCATCACCATGGCGGTCAGTCGACGTTGGCGGCTGACGCCGAGCTGTAGGAGCTGGAGCGGCGATCTCTTGGCCGCGCTCTCGCCAATCACGACTTGAACGTCGAGGGCCTTGCTAAGTCGCGTGACCCTGCGAGCTACGACCTCTCGGCCACCCAGCGCCGCCCGCAGACCGCTCCTCCGGCTGGAGCCGACGACCAGCTGCGTCGCGTTCTCGTGGCGTGCGAACTGTTCCAAGGCGTCGGCCACATCCAACCCGACCACCTGATGCCAGCTCCCACCGAGGGACTCCACTAATGCGCGGCAGTGTCTCAGCGCGGCGGCATTCGTCCCCGGACGTCCGTCGCTGCGAGCAACGTAGACGGCGAGCAGGTCGCTGCCCGGGATTCGAGCGGCCAGCCGAGCGGCCCGGCGGATCAGCAGATCGCTTTCAGGGCCACCGGAAACACCAACAACGATCCGTTCGCGTGCCTCCCACGGTGCCGGGATCCCACCCTCGGCCCTATAGCGCTGCAGCTCCTCATCAACTCGGTCAGCCAGCCAGAGCAGAGCCAGCTCCCGTAATCCGATCAGGTTTCCGAGCCGGAAATAGTGCGACAAGGCCGCGCCGATCCGGTCCGAGGAATAGACTTCGCCGGCCTCCACACGCCGCCGCAGCGCCTCGGGCGATAGATCCACCAACTCCAGGCCCTCCGCTTGGCGGGCCACCGTGTCAGGCACCGTCTCGCGTTGCCTGACACCGGTCATCTGGGCCACCACGTCGTTGAGGGACTCCAGCTGCTGTACGTTCAAGGTGCTCACCACGTCGATGCCCGCCTCGAGCAACTCCTCGACGTCCTGCCAACGCTTCAGGTGCCTCGACCCCGCAGCATTGGTGTGCGCCAGCTCATCGACCAGCGCCACCTGCGGGCGGCGAGCCAAGACGGCATCAAGATCCATCTCCGACAACTCCCCACCCCGGTGAGCCACCCGACGGCGGGGAACGACCTCGAGCCCTTCTGCCTTCGCCGCGATCGCGCGTCGGCCGTGCGGCTCCACGAACCCGATCACGCAGTCGGCGCCCTGGCTGACCCGACGATGGCCCTCCGCCAGCATCTCGTAGGTCTTACCGACCCCCGGGGCGGCGCCGAGGTAGACGCGAAGCCGTCCTCGCGCCATCAGCCGGCAACCTCCCAATCGGCCTCCTGTGACTCCCGATGGCCCTGCACCCGAGCAAGCGTAACACCGGTTTTTGTTCCAACAGAATTACGACCTGCCGAATGGCCGCGTAAAGCGTTAAGAGCGCGCAAAGATCTCGCGCGCCGGCGTAGAGATCGCGTCAACGATTGGTACGCCGCCGGCCGGTTAAGGTAGTAACGAAACGTGACCGATCTCGCCTTCGTCCTCGCCGGGGTGCTCGCCTTCGCTCTGATGGCGCTCTTCGTGCACGCGATCGGAATCCTCGTTCAGCAAGACGACGACAAGGGGAGCGGCAGGTGAGCTGGGGCGACATCGGCTCGCTGGTGATCGCCGCCCTCGTCTTCGTGTATCTGCTCGTCGCCCTCCTAAAACCGGAGCGGTTCGGATGAGTTGGCAGAACTGGCTTCAGATCGGCGTGCTGATCGGGCTGATCGGCGTGACCGCTCCCTTGCTCGGCGCATATATGGCTCGCGTCTATCGCGGCGGGCCGGCGCCCGGCGACCGCATCTTCGGCCCGATCGAGCGACTCTGCTACCGGCTGGCAGGAATCGACGAGCACGGTGAGCAAACCTGGCGCGTCTACGCCGCCTCGCTCCTGATCTTCAGCGGCATCTCGATGGCCGCCGTCTACCTCTTCATGCGCCTGCAGGGCTCACTGCCGTTCAATCCGAGCCATGCGGTCAGCGCCGGGCCGGCGCTCGCCTTCAACACCGCCGCCAGCTTCATCACCAACACCAACTGGCAGAACTACTCCGGCGAGACCGGCGCCAGCCACCTCACTCAGATGGCCGGGCTGGCGGTTCAGAACTTCCTCTCGGCGGCAGTCGGGATAGCGGTCGTGATCGCCCTGGTGCGCGGGCTGACCCGCCGGAGGTCGGACACGATCGGGAACTTCTGGGTCGATCTGGCGCGAACGACGGTGCGCGTATTGCTACCGATCGCTTTGGTGCTGGCGATCGTTCTGGCCAGTCAGGGAGTTATCCAGAACCTGCACGGCTACACCCACGCGCGCACCGTGGCGGGCGCAACCCAGTCGATCCCCGGCGGGCCGGTTGCGAGCCAGGAGGCGATCAAGGAGCTGGGCACGAACGGCGGCGGCTTCTACAACGCCAACTCCGCCCACCCGTTCGAGAACCCGACGGCCCTGACCAACCTGCTCGAGATCTGGGCGCTCTTGGTGATTCCCTTCTCGCTCGCCTTCGCCTTCGGGCGCCTGGTCGGGAATCGCCGCCAGGGCTGGACGCTGTTTGCGGCGATGTTCCTGCTCTGGATCGGCTCGGTCGGCATCGCCACGCACTACGAGGTCGCCGGCAATCCACGCGTCCAGACGCTCAGTGCCGTCGGCTCGAACATGGAAGGTAAGGAGGTGCGCTTCGGCGCGCCTGCCTCTGCGCTCTTTGCCGCCTCCACCACTGATACCTCGACCGGAGCCGTCAACTCCTCCCACGACAGCTTCACGCCGCTCGGAGGCGGAGTCGTCGTGGCCAACATGATGCTGGGCGAGGTCAGCCCGGGCGGAACCGGCTCCGGTCTCTACGGGATGCTGATCTTCGCCATCCTCACGGTCTTCATCGCCGGGCTGATGGTCGGGCGGACGCCCGAGTACCTGGGCAAGAAGGTGCAGGCGCTGGAGATGAAGCTCGTCGTCCTCTACATCATCATCGTGCCGCTCGTGATCCTGGCCTTTGCCGGCGCCTCCGCCGTGCTCTCCGGGCCGCGTTCCGCGCTGCTCAACAGCGGCCCGCACGGGCTCACCGAAATGGTCTACGCCTTCACCTCGGCGGCCAACAACAACGGCTCGGCCTTCGCCGGCATCGGCGCGAACACGACCTGGTTCAACACCACGCTCGCGATCGCCATGCTTGCCGGGCGCTTCCTGTTGATGATCCTCGTGCTCGCTCTCGCCGGCACGCTCGCGCGCAAGCAAACGGTGCCCGAGTCGGCCGGCACCTTCCCGACCGCGACGCCGCTCTTTGCCGGGCTGCTCGTGGCGGTAATCGTCGTCGTCGTTCTTCTCACCTATGCGCCCGTGCTCGCGCTCGGGCCGATCCTGGAGCACCTGAGCTTATGAGCGCTGCGACCCTTCGCAACCAGCGCACCTCCTTGCTCGACCCGGCGATTCTGCGTCAGGCCGCTCTCGACAGCCTGCGCAAGCTCGATCCGCGGCTGATGGCGCGAAACCCGGTCATGTTCGTGGTCGAGCTCGGCAGCGTGCTAGTAACGGCGATCGCGATCGCCCACCCGAGCAGGTTCGCCTGGACGATCGCCGCCTGGCTCTGGTTCACCACCGTCTTTGCCAACCTGGCCGAAGCGATCGCCGAAGGAAGAGGCAAGGCCCAGGCGGCGGAGCTGAAGAAGACGCGCGCCGTCACAACCGCGCACCGGCGCGGCGTGGACGGGACGGTTGAGGATGTCCCGAGCGGGTCGCTACAGATGGACGACCTAGTCGTCGTCTCGGCCGGCGAGGTGATCCCGGCCGACGGCGAGGTGGTCGAGGGAATCGCCAGCGTCGACGAGTCGGCGATCACGGGCGAGTCGGCGCCGGTTATCCGCGAATCGGGCGGCGACCGCTCGGCGGTCACGGGCGGTACGCGGGTGCTCTCCGACGAGATCGTCGTGCGGGTGACCGCGCTACCGGGCGCCAGCTTCCTCGATCGGATGATCGCGCTGGTCGAAGGCGCCGAGCGGCAGAAAACACCGAACGAGATCGCGCTCAACATCCTGCTCGCCGGGCTGACCCTCGTCTTCCTGCTCGCCGTAGTGACGCTGCAGCCCTTCGCCGTCTACTCCGGCGCCCGCCAGAGCACGATCGTGCTGGTGGCGCTGCTCGTCTGCCTGATCCCGACGACGATCGGCGCCCTGCTCTCGGCGATCGGCATAGCCGGGATGGACCGGCTGGTGCGCCGGAACGTGCTGGCGATGTCCGGGCGCGCGGTCGAAGCGGCCGGCGACTGCGCCGTGCTTCTACTCGACAAGACCGGCACGATCACTCTCGGCAACCGCGCGGCGACCGCCTTCCTGCCGCTCGACGGTGTCACAGAGCTGGAGCTGGCCGAAGCGGCTCAGGCGGCCAGTTTGGCCGACGAGACGCCGGAGGGCCGCTCGATCGTCGTGCTGGCCAAGGAGCGCTTCGAGCTGCGGGAGCGCGAGCTATCCGGCGGCCGGCTCATTCCCTTCACGGCGCAGACGCGCATGAGCGGAGTGGACTTCGAAGGACGCTCGATCCGCAAGGGCGCCGTCGAGGCGATCTGCGCCCTGGTGGAGGACGGCGGCGGAACGGTGCCGCACCGACTGGTCGAGCTGGCCGGGGAAGTGGCGCAGAGCGGTGGAACGCCGCTGGCTGTGGCCGACAACGGGCAACCGCTCGGGATCGTGCAGCTGAAGGACATCGTCAAGGAGGGGCTGGCCGATCGCTTCGAGCACCTGCGTCGAATGGGCATCCGCACGATCATGATCACCGGCGACAACCCGCTCACCGCCGGGGCGATCGCGCACGAGGCGGGCGTCGACGACTTCCTGGCCGAGGCCAAGCCGGAGGACAAGATGGAGTTGATCCGGCGCGAGCAGGCCGGCGGAAACCTCGTCGCCATGACCGGCGACNNCCAACGACGTCGCCAAGTACTTCGCGATCATCCCGGCGATGTTCGCGGGCGTCTTCCCCGAGCTCGGACACCTGAACGTGATGCGCCTGGACAGCCCCGAGTCGGCGATCGCCTCGGCCGTGATCTTCAACGCTCTGATCATCGTCGCGCTGATTCCGCTCGCGCTGCGCGGCGTGCACTTCCGAGCCGCCTCGGCGATCGCGGTGCTGAGGCGCAACCTGTTCATCTACGGAGTCGGCGGGCTGATTGCGCCCTTCGTCGGAATCAAGCTGATCGACCTCGTAGTCAGCGCGATCGGGATCTCGTGATGCGCCGGCAACTCGTTCCAGCCCTGGTCGTCTTCCTCTTCTTCACCGCGCTGGTCGGGGTCGTCTATCCGCTCGCCGTGACGGGTGTGGCGCGAATCGCCTTCCCCTCCAAGTCGCAGGGCTCGCTGGTACGAGAGCGCGGAGTCGTCGTCGGCTCGCGCTTGCTCGGCCAAGCCTTCCACGGGCCTCGCTACTTCCAGCCGCGACCTTCGGCGGCGGGAACGGGCTACGACGGCGCAGCGAGCGGCGCCTCGAACCTGGGGCCGACCAACCCGGTGCTGCTCGCAGACGTGCGGGCACGAGTGGCGGCGTACCGGCGCTTCAACGGCCTGGCCGCGAGCACGCCGGTGCCGGTCGACGCCGTCACCGCTTCGGCCTCCGGCCTCGACCCCGAGATCTCGCCCGCGAACGCCCGCCTGCAGGCGCCGAGGGTCGCCCGGGCCCGTTTGCTACCGCTGGCGCAAGTGCTCGCGCTTGTGCGGGAGCAGACTGACGGACGCTCGCTCGGATTCCTGGGCGAGCCCGGCGTGAACGTGCTCGAGCTCAATCTGGCCCTAGACATGGCGAAATAGGTCAATCTATGGCCATGCCACGGGGAAAGCTCCGCATTTACCTGGGCGCCGCACCCGGTGTGGGCAAGACCTTCGCCATGCTCAACGAGGGCCGGCGTAGGCGCGAGCGCGGCGAGGACGTCGTCTGCGGCTTTGTCGAGACGCACGGGCGCCGCCGCACCGCCGAGCAGATCGGCGAGCTCGAGGTCGTGCCGCGCAAACGGCTCCCTTACCGCGACCGGATATTCGAGGAGATGGACCTCGACGGAATTCTCACACGCCGTCCCGAAGTGGCGCTCGTGGACGAGATGGCGCACACGAACGTCAGCGGCTCGCGCAACGAGAAGCGCTGGCGGGACGTCGAGGAGCTGCTCGACGCCGGCATCAATGTCATCTCGACGCTGAACATCCAGCACCTGGAGTCGCTGAACGACGTCATCGCGCAGATCACGGGCGTCACCCAGCAGGAGACCATCCCCGATGCCGTCGTGCGCAAGGCCGACCAGCTGCAGCTCGTGGACGTCGCTCCGGAGACCGTTCGCGCACGCCTCGCGCGGGGCGACATCTATCCGACCGAGCGCATCGACACCGCGCTAGGTAACTACTTCCGAGCCGGAAACCTGGGCGGGCTGCGCGAGCTGGCGCTGCTCTGGATCGCCGACCAGGTCGAGGAGGGGCTCAAGGAGTACCGCGAGCGCCACGACATCAGCGAGCCCTGGGAGACGCGCGAGCGAGTGATCGTCGCGCTGTCGGGCTCCGAGCGCGGGGAGCGGCTGGTGCGTCGGGCAGCCCGCATGGCGCAGCGTTTCGGCAGCGAGTTCGTGGCCGTACACGTACGCCCACAGGACGGGCTCGCAGGGCCGGCGCTCGACCGCCTCAAGGCGCAGCACGAGCTCGCATCGTCGCTCGGGGGCGGCTACCGCGAGGTCGTCGGCGCCGATACGGGCCAGGCGCTCGTTGACGCGGCGCGCTCGCTCAACGCGACCCAAATCATTCTCGGCGCCACACGCCGAAACCGGTTGAACGAGCTACTACATGGCTCGGTCATCAATAGCGTCATCCGTCTCTCCGGCGCCAGCATCGATGTTCATGTCATCAGCAACGAAGACGAAGACGAAGGAGATCAGGAGGTCGAGGACGAGCCGGTCGGAAGACGCCGGCCCAGCTCTCTGCCGAGCCGGCGAATCGCGCTGGGCTTCTTGCTGGCCGTCGTTGGACTACCGCTACTCACGGTCGTGCTCAAGGCGCTGGGCAGTCACGCCACGCTCCCGAGCATCCTCTTGCTCTACCTGCTCTTAGTCGTCCTCGTCTCGGCTCTGGGAGGCCTGTGGCCGGCGCTCACCGCGGCGGTCGCCGGAGACGTACTGGCCAACTGGTATTTCACGCCGCCGCTCCACAACTTCACGATCAGCGCGCCGCAGAATCTGCTCGCGCTCTGCGTTTTCCTCGTCGTCGCCGTCTTCTTCTCGGGCTACGTCGCGCTCGCCGCCAGGCGCGCGGTAGCCGGCGAGCAAGCCCAGACCGAAGCCGACCTCTTTCTGACGCTCTCGGGGCAAACGTCCGTCGACGTTCTGCTCGATCGCCTGCAAAGGGCGCTGCAGCTCGACGGCGTCGCTCTACTCGGGAATCGTGGAGGCTCCTGGGGCGCGGTGGCCGCGAGCGGTGAGCAGCCGCCGCGCGATCCGGAGAGCGCAGCTCAGACGATCGATCTCGACCAGGGCCGCCTACTTGCCATTTCCGGTCGCGCGATCGCGGCCGAAGAAGAGCGCATCCTCGAGGCGTTCGTTCGCGAGATCTCCTCGTCGCTGGCGCGCGAGGAGCTCGAAGCGGAGGCTCAGACAGCCGGGGCGCTGGCCGCCGGCAACGAGCTGCGCGCGGCCATTCTCTCGGCGGTCTCGCACGATCTGCGAACGCCTCTCTCGGCGATCAAAGCGTCGGTGACGAGCTTGCTCCAGGAGGACGTCGAGTGGACGGGCGCGGCGCGCGAGGAGTTCCTGCGCACGATCAACGAGGAGACCGACCGCCTGAACGCTCTAGTCGGCAATCTGCTCGATATGAGCCGCCTGCAGGCGGGAGCACTGACGGTTTCGGCCGGGCCGATCGGCCTAGAGGAAGTCGTTCCGGCAGCCCTCCACTCGCTCGGCGGACGCGCGAGCCGCGTCCAAACCGAGGTTCCCGAGACCCTGCCGCGCGTGTTGGCCGATCCCGGCCTGCTCGAGCGAGCGCTCGCCAATCTGCTCGACAACGCACTTCGCCACTGCCCGGAGGACACCGAGGTGCGCGTCGTCGCCGACCCCACCGGCGACGAGTACGTCGATCTGCGCATCGTCGATCACGGGCCGGGAGTTCCCGAGTCGGAGAGGGAGCGAATCTTCGTCCCCTTCCAGCAGCTCGGCGACGTGTCCGGCGCGAACGGCGTCGGGCTCGGTCTGGCGGTTGCGAGGGGATTCATCGAAGCGATGGAGGGATCGATCGAGGGCAAGGAGACGCCCGGCGGAGGATTGACGATGATCGTGCGACTGCGAGCGGAGAGATGACTCGCATCCTCGTGGTCGACGACGAGCCGCAGCTTCTGCGCGCGCTTGCGACCAACCTCAAGGCTCGCGGCTACGAGGTCGACCAGGCGGCCACCGGCGAGGCCGCGCTGATGTTAGCCGCGAGCCACCACCCCGATCTGGTGGTGCTCGATCTCGGCCTGCCGGGGATCGACGGGCTCGAGGTGATCGCCGGCCTGCGCGGCTGGAGCTCGATTCCGATCGTCGTGCTCTCGGTGCGCGAGCGCGAGGCCGACAAGGTCGCCGCGCTCGATGCCGGCGCCGACGACTACGTCACCAAGCCCTTCGGCATGGACGAGCTCCTCGCCCGTCTACGTGCAGCGTTACGGCGCGCCGCTCCTGGCGGTAAGGAGGAAGCCACCGTGACCACGCGCGACTTCACGGTCGATCTGACGGCCAAGCGCGTCGCGCGCGACTCCAAGGAGGTGAGGCTGACGCCGACCGAGTGGGAGATAGTCGAGATCCTCGTCCGTAACGAGGGCCGTCTGGTCACGCAGCGCCAGCTCCTCAAGGCCGTCTGGGGACCCCAGTACGAGAAGGAGACGAACTACCTACGCGTCTATCTGGCGCAGATCCGGCGCAAGCTCGAGCCCGATCCCTCGCGGCCGCGTTACTTCCTGACAGAGCCGCGCATGGGGTACCGCTTTCAGAGCGGCAGCAACGGGTAGTGTTGTAGCGCGGGTCGAGAAGGAAAGAGTCGAGCTTTTTCGGGGCCCTGCGTGGTGCCTGGACTGGCACCGGGATATGCGGGTTTTACAGGTAAAATAGGTTACGTCCGGGAAGGCTCCTATCGTTCCGAGGTCCGTCGGCCAATCGCCCGCGAAATCGGGTGCCCAGCCGGCCGTTGGAGTTCCCCAGGAGTCCGTTTCGGAGAGGGAGAGGCGAGATGGCGACAGCCAAAGAGACACCGGTTGAGGCGACGGAGAAGGAGCTGGAGAACGTCGTGATCGACGCGGATGCGAGTCTCGGCGTACGCCGATATTTCACCATCCCCGGGCGCGATCCCTTCGACGAGATCGAGTGGGAGACGCGCGACGCCTTCATCCCGGGCAAGGAGGGGGCGGCCTTCGAGCAGAAGGGCGTTGAGTTCCCGCGCTTCTGGTCGCAGACCGCAACCAACATCGTCGCCCAGAAGTACTTCCGCGGCAAGATGGGCGCGACCGATCGGGAGTGGAGCGTCAAGCAGATGATCGGGCGCGTCGTTACGACGATCGGCGCCTGGGGCCGCAAGGGCGGTTACTTCGCCAGCGAGGAGGAGGCAGGTACCTTCGAGGCCGAGCTGAAAGCGATTCTCGTCAACCAGCTCGCCGCCTTCAACTCGCCGGTCTGGTTCAACGTCGGCTTCGAGGAGAAGCCACAGTGTTCCGCCTGCTTCATTCTCTCGGTCGACGACAACATGGAGGCGATCCTCGACTGGATCAAGCGCGAGGGAATCATCTTCCGCGGCGGCTCCGGTGCCGGGGTCAACCTCTCGCGCCTGCGCGCCTCCAAAGAGCAGCTCACCAAGGGCGGGCACGCCTCCGGGCCGGTCTCCTTCATGCGCGGCGCCGACGCCTCGGCCGGCACGATCAAGTCGGGCGGTAAGACCAGGCGCGCGGCCAAGATGGTCATCCTCGACATCGACCATCCCGACATCGAGGAGTTCATCTGGTGCAAGGCCAAGGAAGAACGCAAAGTGCGCGTACTCGAGGCGGCAGGCTACGACATGTCGCTCGATTCTCCCGACTGGGCCTCGATCCAGTACCAGAACGCCAACAACTCGGTTCGCGTTACCGATGCGTTCATGCAGGCGGCCGCCGATGACGCCGACTGGAATCTGAAAGCGCGCGTCGACGGCTCGGTGTTGAGGACGGTCAGGGCGCGCGAGCTTCTGCATCAGATCGCCGCCGCCGCCTGGGAGTGCGCCGACCCCGGTATCCAGTACGACACGACAATCAACGGCTGGCACACCGTCCCGAACTCGGGCCGAATCAACGCCTCCAACCCCTGCTCGGAGTACATGAGCATCGACAACTCGGCCTGCAACCTCGCCTCGCTCAACCTGATGAAGTTCGTCCGCGAGGAGGACGGCGAGCTCGACATCGAGGCCTTCGAGCACGCCATCGACGTCGTCTTCCTGGCCCAGGAGATCCTGATCGGTTACTCCAGCTATCCGACGCCCGAGATCGGGCGCAACGCTCGCGCTTTCCGCCAACTCGGGCTCGGCTACGCGAATCTGGGCGCACTTCTCATGGCGCGCGGGCTGCCCTACGACTCCGACGAGGGCCGCGCCTACGCCGCCGCGGTGACCGCGCTGATGACCGGCCGCGCCTATCGCAAGTCGGCCGAGATCGCCGGGCGCATGGGGCCCTTCGCCGATTACCAGAAGAACGCCGGCGCGATGCTCAGCGTCGTCTCCAAGCATCGGGCTGCGGTCGGCAACATCGACCACGAGAGCTCGGTGCCGCGCGATCTGCTCTCCGCCTGCCGGCAATCCTGGGACGAGGCGCTCGACTTGGGCGAGGCCAAAGGATTCCGTAACGCCCAGTCGACCGTGCTCGCCCCCACCGGGACGATCAGCTTCATGATGGACTGCGACACGACCGGCATCGAGCCCGACTTCTCGCTCGCCAAATCGAAGAAGCTGGTCGGCGGCGGCGAGATCACGATCGTCAACAAGACGGTACCGATGGCGCTCGAGAAACTCGGCTACTCGCCCAGCGAGGGTGCGGAGATCGAGGCCTACATCGACGAGCGCAATTCGGTCGTCGGAGCGCCCCACCTGAAGAACGGTCACTACCCCGTGTTCGACTGCGCGGTCGGCGAACGTCCGATTAACTACGTCGGCCACGTGAAGATGATGGGCGCCGTTCAGCCCTTCATCTCAGGCGCTATCTCGAAAACGGTGAACATGCCCGAGTCGGCCGTGATCGACGACGTCGCCCAACTCTACGAGGACGCCTGGCGGCTCGGCGTCAAGGCCGTTGCCATCTACCGCGAGGGCTCCAAGGTCGCGCAACCTCTCTCAGGAAAGAGCGATAAAACCGCCGTCGCCTTGCCTCCCATCGGCACGCTCGTCGCCGCGCCACAGCGCCACCGCCTGCCCGACGAGCGCACCGAGATCGGGCGTAAGTTCCGCGTCGGCGACTACGAGGGCTACATCCACGTCGGCGTCTACGACAACGACACGCCCGGCGACGTCTTCGTCGACATCGCCAAGGAGGGCACGACCCTGGCCGGGCTGATGAACGCCTTCATGATCGCGATCTCGCTCGGCCTCCAGTACGGCGTGCCGCTCGAGGTCTTCGTCTCCAAGTACGCGCACATGCGCTTCGATCCCTCGGGCCCGACCAACGACGCTGACATCCGCATCGCTAAATCGCTCCCGGATTACATCTTCCGTTGGCTCGGCAAGCGTTTCCTCTCGGTCGACCAACAAGAAGAGCTCGGCATCCTTTCGGCCGAAGTCAGGGCCCGCATGGCCCAGACCTATACGAACGGTGGCACCGCCGGTCAGGGCGGCGACCCGGAGCTGGTCGAGGCGCTGCCTCCAGGCCAGAAGGCGCTCTTCAACAACTGGGAGGACGCGGTCGAGTGCGCCCGTTGTGGCGGCCGCATGGTCAGGACCGGCAGCTGCTACACCTGCCGCGACTGCGGGACGAACACCGGCTGCAGCTGAATTGGTTCGCTCCACAGGCCCGATCTCACCCCAGATCTCGACCCGGGACGTCCCATCGATCACTCCAGCGGCTTCTAGCGGGTTGAGGCGACGAGCAGATTGGAATCCAGCGCGCCCCGAACGGTGCGAGAGAGGTCATCGGCAGAGTAGGGCTTCTGCAAGAACCGGATTTCTTGGTCGAGATCGCCCTCTCCCAGCCCGTCGCGAGGGTAGCCCGAGACGAAGACGACGGGGAGATCGGGCTTCTGGCTGCAAAGCTCGGCCGCAAGCCGCCGTCCATCCATGTCCGGCAGCACGAGGTCGGTGACGAGTAGATCGAAGTCGCCTTGGGACGCGAACTCAATCGCCTGTTTCGGCTCGGCAGCGACAATGACCTCGTAGCCATTTTGCTCGAGCATCCGAGAAGTGATCTCGCGAACTCCCGGCTCGTCCTCAACGAGCAGGATGCGCTCGCAGCCGCCCGAGACCAGTCCGTCTTGCTCGTCGGGCGTCGACGAAAGGTCGAGCCTGCTCCAAGGAAGGTGAACATCGAAGCTCGTGCCCACGCCAAGCTTGCTCTCGACACTGATCCGGCCGCCGCTTTGACTCACGATGCCGTAGGCGGTTGCGAGGCCGAGCCCACTACCCTTGCCGACTTCCTTAGTGGTGAAGTAGGGCTCGAAGACGCGTTCGCGGGTTTTCTTGTTCATGCCATGACCGGTGTCGCTGACGCGCAGATGAGCGTAACGACCCGCTTGGAGCGCGAGTGGCCCGGCTTGCAACGCGGTCAGGTCGACGTTCTCGGTCATGACACTGAGCGTGCCCCCCTCCGGCATCGCATCACGGGCATTGACGGCGAGGTTCATCAGCACCTGCTCGATCTGTCCTTGGTCGGTCTTGACGGGGCACCCTGCGGGCTCGAGCGCGTGGACGATTCTGATCTGCTCGCCGAGTACCCGGCCGACGATGGCGTCCATCTCGATCACGGCTTGATTGAGATCGAAAACGGTGGGCCTTAGCACCTGGCGGCGGCCGAAGGCAAGCAGCTGCCGGGTCAGCCCGGTCGCGCGCTCGCTGGCGCGCGCGATCTCCCGGAGGTCGTGAGCTAGCTCTGGATCACCATTCGCGCGTTCGAGCGAGAGGCTGCAGTAGCCGGAGATGGCGGTCAGCAGATTGTTGAAGTCGTGTGCGACGCCGCCCGCCAGTTGCCCGATCGTCTCTAGCCGCTGCGAATGGCGCAGCTTATCTTCGAGGGCCTTCCGCTCGCTGATATCGAGGAAGAGACTGACGGCGCCTACGACCTCGCCCGTTTGGTTTCGTCGCGGCGCCGACGAGACGATGACCTCGACCGTCGAGCCGTCCTTTCGCAGGCTTTTGGACTCTCCGTGGAAGGACTCGCCGGAGAGGAACGAGTCGAAGTTACGAGCTGTCTCCTCGCTCGCGGAGAGGGGATACGGCTTGCCGATCGTCTCTTCCGCCCGCCAGCCGAAGAGCTGCTCGGCGCCGGGATTCCAGAGCGTGACGAGGCGATTGCTCCCGACGGCGACGATTGCTAGCGGAGCCGCGGCGATCAGCGTCCGGTGCTTCTCGAGAGTCTCGGCAAGGTCATCCTCACGGCGCTGCTGGTCGCGCAAGATCAGGCTCATCCGCAAGAAGATCGCGACAATCGTGAACGAGCCGAGGGCAAGGAACAACGTGCCATCCAGGGTCTCTCTGCGAACGGCAATCACGAACGCGACCGGCATGCTGAGGCAGGCCAGAGCGAGCAAAGCGTTGCGAACGGCCCAGCGCCGGATCGGAAGTAGCTGTGATGTGCCAAGCGAACGCAGCGACGGATGCAAGCCGGCGAAGCCCCAGAGGACGTAGGCGAGCATCCAACCGCAATCGCGCCAGGTCCCCTCTACGGCGGTGCCTCGGACGGAGTCGTAGGCGTAAACGACGTCGGAAAAGAGGAACATCGCGATTCCCAGCGTCATGGCCTGGAGCGCCCGCGCGTGCCGAAGCGATGGCACCAGAAGAAGCTGGCCGAAACCGACGAGCAAGATCGCGTCGAGCGCCGGATAGGCAACCGCGGTGAATGTCGACAAGCCCGAGCTGTGCGACTGGCCGCCTGCAGGGGCGATTACGACCGCCCAGGTGAAGACGCTGAAAGCCGTCGCGATGATCGCGCTCTCGAGTAATCCGCCGAGTACCCCCGTCATGTGCCGGCGCCAGAACCAGGCAAGCGCCCCGAACATAGGCAGATAGGCACCCATGTAGAGAGCGTCGATCGGCGAAGGGAACGGCACCGAACGATTGAGCAGCTCGACCAGCCACCACAGCCAGTCAGTAACGAGCCAAGCGGAGATGCCCGCTACCAGTAACACCGCGATCCAGCGGCCAGGGAAATGACGACGCAATATCCCAACCCAGCCGAGCCCGAGCGCGACTGTGATGACCGAGTAGTAGAGGACGTTCGAGATGGTGACCGAGGGGACGAAAGCGTAAACAACGCTTCCCGCCGTTCCGATAACCAATACCGCCCACGCAAGGCGGACAAAAGCTCGATCAGAGCCGTTTTCGGTCGTAGCCATATACAAATGTCATCGACCTATCGGTACAGCTATCCAAGGGCATTGGCCGCCGTTTGGTTGTGCTACGCCGAAGCGGAGGGTGTTCCGACCCGAATAGGGAGAAACAGAGCGTCGTGAGCCCCGTCCAGCACGCACCGGCCGAATAATCGAAGCGCTTAAATACGCGCAGAAGCCGCCGCGACGAAAGCCGTCACGAGCAGATGAGGGCTCTCCGGCGTGTAGCGCGCCTGCGGCACGTAAAGCGTGGCGATGAAAAACGGGTGCTCGGGTAACTCGAGCACGCGCGCAGCTCCGTCGGCGCCGGTCCCGCTGATTACGAGACCGCGCTCTTCGACCGCCGGCCGGTACTTCGGATTGAGCCCGAAGCTGCAGAAGAAGGGTTCGATAGCCGCCGGGGCTCGGTAGTTGGCGGCAACCCGAGAGCCCGGCTCGAAGAACACCTCGTGCATCTGCTCGGCGAGCGAGGTGGGAAGTCTCGTCACCGCGAGCTCGCAGGCGCCGGGGCTCGACTCCTCATGCTCGGCCTCCTCGATTCCGAGCACGTTGCGCACGAACTCGACCACGGCGTGCTGAAAGCCGCCGCAGGTGCCGAGCAGCGGTACCTCCCGCTCGCGCGCGACTCTGATCGCCTTGAGAGCGCCGTCCATGTTCCGGTAGGGACTGCCCGGCGCGACCAGCAGCCCGGCGTAGGAGGCGAGCTCGCTGTCGTCCATCTCCATCGCTGCCTCGGTCGCCAGCCACTTGAAGCGAAGCGGCGGCCGAACGGCGTGCTCGAGCGCCTGCTGCGTAGCCTTGTGCGTCGGCCGCTCGGCGCCGTAGTCGCCGACGACGGCGATCGTGAGCTTCTGGCCTCCATTCGTTGCGCTCATGACTCGTCTACTCCTACCACTCGTGCCGATCTGAAGCGAATCTAGTACACGCCGGATGCGATCGCCACAGCGGGCTTCGCTAGTTTTCACTTGTTGTCATCGAGCTTTCGAGAAAGGCTCCGCGGAACTTCTTCATGACTGGATACCGAGCTCGCGCACTCACCTCCGCTTGCGTCTTGATCGTGGCTGCGACAGCCATCGCCGTGTTGGCCATAGCCCCAGGAGTAGGTGCGACGGGCAATCGTACGACGCGCCATCTAATCGGTCACTCCGTCCGCGGGCGCGCGATCTACGCCTACGAGCGGGGCGACCCCAATGGCCCGGCGGTGCTCGTCGTCGGATCGATCCACGGAAACGAGCCGGGAGGAGTCGCCGTCGCCCGGCGCCTGCTGAAGGTCCAGGCGCCAGAGGGCATCGATCTGTGGGTCATCCTCAATCTAAATCCCGACGGGCGGGCGGCCGGTACGCGCGGGAACGCCCACGGCGTCGATCTGAATCGCAACTTCCCCTGGCACTGGCGCCACCTGAGCGGAGCCTTTTTCTCGGGCCGCCGCGCCCTGTCGGAGCCCGAGTCGCGCGCCGCCTATCGTCTCATCGAGCGGCTGCAGCCGTGGCTCTCGATCTGGTTCCATCAACCGCTCGCGGCAGTTAGCGTCACGAAACGCTCACTCGCGCTCGAGCGTAGGTTCGCCCACCTGGCCGAACTCGGGCTAGCGAACCTGCCCGCCTACCCGGGCAGCGCCACCTCCTGGGAGCGTCACATACTCCCGGATTCGACAGCCTTCGTCGCCGAGTTGCCGGGCGGGACGATCGGCGCCCGCAAGGCCCATCGCTACGCGCACGCCGTTCTGACGATCAGTCGATACGGCCTAACGAGCCAGTGAGCTTTTGACCTAACGGGGATCGGGCTATCTTGGCACGAAGTCAACACAAACTGCGTGACTTCGCTCGCTACCGTTTCACGACCGCGCGGGTGGGTGGATTTGGCGGGGGGTTGTGATACGCGGCGCCGGCGCCCGAGCGACCGTCGATCCCAACTACGACCGGACGGCCGACCGTGCGCGCGCGTCTTTTACCGAACTACAACAAGGACGCGAGTCTTATCGGCGTCAGCTCTCACCATCGTCTTCGGCAAGGAGCTTATAGAGAGAGCGACGCGAGTCGGTGAGGATCTTACGCGCCTCCTCGACCTGGGCTTCAGTCCCCGCCTGCATCACCTGCATCACGGCCATGCCGATCTGCCTTACGAGCGAGCCAAGCTCGATCGTTCGACCTCCGGCTCCTTCGGCCATCTGCTCCCACGGAGGAGGTGCATCCTTCGCGCGCCCTTCGAGCACGGCGCGGCCGGCGTCGGTCAGCTCGAGCAGGCGCTGCCCGCCGCTTTCTTTCGAGCGTACGAGCCCTTCGTCCTCGAGCTGTTGCAGCGTGGGATAAACGGAGCCGGGGCTGGGGCGCCAGACTCCCTGGCTGCGCTCCTCTATCTCCTGCATCAGCTGATAGCCGTTACGCGGCTCTTCGGCGAGCAGCAGAAGCGCCGCCGCGCGTATGTCGCCGCGGCGCGCCTTGCGGCCTCGGTGCCCTCTCGGCCCGCCGAACGGCGGCCCGCCGAAGTGGTGCGCGAATTCCCCGTGGTGCGAGCCGTGCCCGTGATGACGGCGCTTCGGTCTCCCGCCACAAGTCGGAAAATTACTTTCGTGCATCGATAAAATCCTTTCTTAGAGCTAGTCAATGTTTATATCACGATATATCGTTATGTATCCCCTGTCAAGCGCTCCCGTGTGCTCGGAGCTCGCCGCGGTACGTACCCTCTCGGAGTGAAGGCCTGACCCGAAGCGGCGTCGAAACTGATCGAGCTTCAGCTCGAGCTCGTAACCGAATCGCCGCCTCGCTCGCAGATCTCGGAGACCGCACGATTAGGAGCCTGCTTCGTCTGCTTTCAGCGCGGGCCGTCCGGGCCCGGCAGCGGCCTCTCTCGGCGAGACACAGGTTGCGAGCGAAGGGATTGCCCCCGCTCCCTACCGCGCACGACTACTGGCGCTGCGCGAGGGGGCGCTGCTCGAGTCGGCAGTTCGCGCGCTCCCCGAGGCGCCCGAGGTCTTGCTCGTCGACGCGACCGGACGCGACCATCCTCGTCGGACAGGGCTCGCACTACACCTCGGGGCCGCACTCGGCCTGACGACCGTGGGTATAACGCACCGGCCCTTGATCGCGACAGGCGAATGGGCGCCCGATGAGCCGGGCGCCCGTAGCCCGCTTCTACTGGAGGGAGCAATCGTCGGCTACTGGCTTCGCACCAGGCCGAGGCCTGGCGGCTGGTAGTGCACGCCGCCTGGCGGCCCACACAGCGCGTGCGCAAGCATCATCAACCCCTCATCCCTGATTCGCCGCCTCGCGGCGTGTGCGTCGGGGGCCAAGCGGAGTGAGACTCGCCTCGAGCTCGCCGCGCAAGTGCTCGAGCGCCGGCGGCAGCGCGAGTCGCTCGTCCGGCTGCTCGACCGCCCCGTCGACGCCGAAGCCCGGCTCGATCGTCGCTATCTCGAAGAGAGCTCCACTTGGCTCGCGGAAGTAGACCGAGCGGTACCAGAAACGATCGATGATCTGTGTTGCGCGCACCCCGGCCGCAACGAGCGCGTCGTGCCAGCGCTCGCTCTCCTGGGTCGGACAGGCCCAGGCCACGTGGTGCACCGTCCCCGATCCTTGTATTCCGAGCTCGACGGGCGCGCTGTCATAAGCGAAGAGACAGCCGCGCTGCTTGCCTCGCACCTCCCAAACAGCTTCGCCCCTGCGCTGGAAGGCGAGAGTCCTCTCCAGCACCTCGCGGCTGCGTCCGAGGCTGCGCGCATAAGCGCGCACGGAATCAAATCCCTGCAACGCCAACTCCTCGGGAATATCGGGGTGAGACGCCGTCAGCGGCTCGTCCTCGCTAGCTGCGACAGTCAGCTCCAGCGCCAGGCCTTCTGGATCGCGAAAGCGCAGGCGCACACCACTGCGCTCGTACTCGACACCTTCGCTTCTCAGGCGCTGGGCCCAGAATCCGAGCGCTCGCTCCGAGCCGATCCGCCAGCTCAAGCGGTGAATCATGCCGACGCCGGCGCGCCCGACCTGAATGCCCGGGTACTCGAAAAATGCGAGCGTCGAGCCCGGATCGCCTCTCGCGGAGCCGTAGTAGAGCTGGCAGATGCTCGGTACGTCCTGATTAACGCTCCTCTTGACTAGCCTCAAGCCAAGAACTCGAGCGTAGAAATCGAGGTTGCGTCGCGCATCGCCGGTTATGGCGCTGACGTGGTGGATGCCCTCAAGCCGCAATTCTCCCCCTCCGAGCGAAACAATGGACCGAATCTGGAAACGGTCGCTAGCCGCTGCTATTCCCGCCGCGAACGGAAGTGACTCAGAGCCGATTCTGGTGGGGACGTGCGCTCGAGACGGTCAAGCCGTGGATGCCGCTGGCCGGAAGGCTGTGAAGTGGCACTGGTAGTGCGGGGAGCGGCTCTGCGGTCGCTGGCGCCGCAAGTCGGCCGCGTCGGACGTGCAGGCCTGATGGAATCTTAGATCGAGGGGTCGTCGCTTTCGTACCAGACGCCACCGGTCGGCGTGAAGACCAGGTCGTGGTGCACTACGCCTTCGACCTTCTGCTCGAGCTCTTCAACTCGCGCGACCAGATCGGCCACCGCGTCACCCAGCACGTCCGGAAGCTCACCGTGCTCGAGATTAGGAGTGGTGGGAGTCAGCCGAGCTTCCTTCGAGGTCAGGATCTCGCCCGGGACGCCGACCACGACCGCGCAAGGCGGAACCGGCTTCACGACCACGGCGTTTGCGCCGACGCGACTGTAATCACCGATCTCGATCGCGCCGAGCACCTTGGCGCCCGCGCCGACCACGACCCCGTCGCCGAGCGTCGGGTGGCGCTTGCCCTTCTCGCGGCTCGTGCCTCCGAGCGTGACGCCCTGATAAAGCGTCACCTCGGCGCCGAGCTCCGCCGTCTCGCCGATAACAACGCCCATCCCGTGATCAATAAAGAGCCCGGGGCCGATGATGGCGCCCGGGTGAATTTCGATGCCGGTTAGTCCGCGCGCTAGCTGCGAGATCCAGCGGGCGAGGAGCTTGAGGCGCCAGCGCCAGAGCACATGGGCGACCCTGTGCCCCCAGACCGCCCACAACCCCGGATAGCAGAGTACGACCTCAAGCCAGTTGCGGGCAGCCGGGTCGCGCTCCTTCACCGCTCGAATGTCGTGTCGCATCTTTCTCAGCACGCCAGCCACCTCCTCAGTCGGCGAGATCGTTGAACAGGGCTGTCGAGAGGTAGCGCTCGCCGTTGGAGGGAACGATCACGACGATCAGCTTCTTCTTGCTCTCGGCACGGTTGGCGACCTGCTCTGCGGCCCAGATCGCAGCGCCCGAGGAGATCCCGACCAGCAGGCCCTCCTCGCGCGCGATGCGACGAGCGCTGGCAAAGGCGTCCTCGTTCGTCACCCGGACGATCTCGTCGTAGATCTTCGTGTTCAGTACCTTCGGCACGAAGCCGGCACCGATGCCTTGAAGCGCATGCGGCCCCTTTTTTCCGCCCGAGAGCACCGGCGAAGAGTCCGGCTCGACTCCCACGCAGCGAACCTCCGGCTTGCGTTCCTTGAGCACCTCGCCGATGCCCGTGATCGTCCCGCCGGTACCGATTCCGGCGACGATCGCATCCACCTTCCCGTCGGTGTCACGCCAGATCTCCTCGGCGGTCGTGCGCCGGTGGATCTCGGGGTTGGCCGGATTCTCGAACTGCTGCGGAATGAAGTAGTGCTCGTTGGCAGCCGCAAGCTCTTCGGCGCGGCGGATCGCGCCCGGCATCCCTTCGACACCCGACGTGAGCACCAAATCGGCGCCGTAGGCGCGAAGCAACATGCGCCGCTCCTTGCTCATCGTCTCGGGCATGACGAGCGTGCACTTGTAGCCGCGCGCCGCGCTCACGAGCGCCAGCGCGATGCCGGTATTGCCGCTCGTGGGCTCGAGAATGATCGTGTCTGGCCCGATCTTGCCCTCGCGCTCGGCGGCTTCGATCATAGCCAGGCCGATTCGGTCCTTGACGCTGCCGCCCGGATTGAAGAACTCGAGCTTGGCAACGACGTTGCTGCCGCTCTCCTCGGAGATTCGTCTCAAGCGAACAAGCGGCGTGTTGCCGATCAGCTCGGAGACGTTATCGGCGACCTTCATCTTTCTCCTCCCGGGCGCGCCTGCGTATTTCTCGCCCTAGTCGCTTCACTTTCTAAAGTGGCTTTGCGAAGTGTATCAACGAAGGCGCAGAATTCAACAGTCGATTGCGTCCGATGCCCCACTGCTCTAGGTATCCCCCGCACCGCCGAATACAGTCGGCAGCCTGCCGCTCAATGCGGGATCGTTACCGGGATCGAAATAAGCCCGATTATCCCGAGCGCGAAGGCAAGGATCACCAGTAGCGAGTCGGGGCCTAGCCACAAGTAGCAGCGTTTGGGCCGGAAGATGATGCCGACCGCGTAGATGGCCGTGAGGCCGATCCCGAGTATCGCCAGCCAGCTGTTCTGAGCCCCGGCTGTCGGCAGGACAGCCTTCCCCGCGATCAGATCGGCGACGAGGAAGAGGCAGACCTGGAAGGCGTTGCCACCGAAGATGTCGCTCATGGCGAGGCCGTGATCGCCAAGGCGAATTGCGCCGATTCCGGAGCTGATCTCCGGTAGCGCCGTCGCCACAGCGAGAACGGTGGCGCCGAAGATGACGCCGTTAATGTGAGCCCGGCTGGCAAGGTCACTTCCGCTGATCTGAAGGAAGACGCCGGCGATCAGCGTGACGACGCAGGCGGCCAGGAAGTAAAGCGCAACTCGCCAGGTGGAAGTGCCCGTGTGCGGCGTCGCAGCCTGCGGGTGCGGAACGCGCCGGTTTGGGCGTCCGGTGTGACTGCCTGGGGCTGCAGCCTCCCAGGAGGGCGACTTCCTTACGTAGTTGATGATGATGAGGCCGAACAACCAGGCGACGACGATGGCAATCGAGGCCGGGCTCACGGGCCCGATCGCGACCGACGGCTTGAGCAGAGCACCCATCAGCACGAACGACACGACGAGAATCACGAGTAGCGCCTCGAGCACCGGGATGAGCGAGCCGACGAGATAGCTGAGCGCCTTCTTTCGGCCGGCGGTGATGTCGCAGACGATCAGCACCATTGTCTGAACGGCGATACCGCCGATCAGATTGCCGGCGGCGAGACCAAGGTGTCCCTGCATGACGGCCGAGACCGTGATCGCAATCTCGGGAAGGGTGCCTGCGATCGAGAGCAGGATCATGCCGCCGAGCGCATCGCCGAGATTGAAGCGGTTGTCGAGAGCGTTGGTGCTCTTGGCCAGGCTAGTGCCGGCGATCCAGGTCGCAACGGCGCCAGCCGCGAAGACGAGTCCGAGAAGTGGCCAGGCGAGGCTACTCATAGAAAACGTGAGCGCGCTTTACGGGCATCGGCCTGTCCATTCTCAGTGGCTCGCGATCTCACGTCAAGCGAATTACGCCGCGCGCGACGGTGATCACACCTGCCGGTTGAAGGAGAAGATGGCGGCGACGAGCAAGGCGGCGCCGAGCAGGCCGACCACGGCGACGTCCTCGATCGTCGTCGTCGTGTGGCCGAACATGGTGACTCCGATGATCGGATGGCTCGAGGCGAGCGTCCCGCGCGGTACCTCGCCGGCCAGGACGATGCGGCGAATCGCGTCGACGCCGTAGGTGAGCGGGTTGAGCTTGGAGACGATCTCCATCCAGCGGGGAACGTTGTTGACCGGGAAGAAGACTCCGGCCAGAAACGTGAGCGGGAAGACGACCATCTGAACCAGCACCTGGAAGCCTTGCTGGGAGCGCATTCGCGAGCCGATCAGAAGACCGAACCCGGCCATCGCGAGCGACAGGACAATCACGATCGGAATCAGCTCGAGAACGATCTTGAGCGAGAGCGACACATCGAAGGCCGGCGCGAGCGCGAGCATCACCAGTGCCTGAATAAGACCGATCGCCGAGGCGCCGACCGCCTTACCGAGCACGACACCACTGCGGCTGAGTGGCGAGACGAGCACCTCTTTGAGAAAGCCGATCTCCCGATCCCAAACGACCGAGAGGCCGGAGAAGACCGCGTTGATGAAGACCGCCATGGCGATGATGCCGGGGTACATGAACTTGACGAAGTCGACGCCCATGGCGAGCACGCCGATCTGCCGTTTCAGTCCTTCGCTGAAGACGATCAGGAAGATGATCGGCATCCCGAGCGCCGAGGCCAGGCGCGAGCGCTCGCGAAAGAAGCGGAGCAACTCGCGATAGGCGATGACCCAGATGCCGCGCAGGGAATCGCGCATCAGCGTGTCTGCGCTCTCATGCCGGGCGTGTTCACGAAGCGCCGAAGCTGCTGGTTGTTATCGGGGCTCTCGCCGCGGATCGAACGACCGGTCAGCGAAAGGAAGACGTCGTCGAGCGTCGGGCGTCGGATTGCGACCGCCAGGATCTTGCTCGGAAAGCTGCGGATCAGCTCGGGCACGAACTCCTCGGCCTGCGGGACGCTGAAGGAGACGGCGTCGCCTGCGAGGTCGGCGCTCAGCCCGTGGCTAGCAAGAAGCTCGGCGGCGGCGGCTTCGCTGTCCTCCACGCGAAGCGTCACCACATCGCCGCCGAGCGAGTCCTTGAGCACCTCCGGCCGGTCGAGCGCGACGATCTCGCCCTCGTCGATGATCGCCACCCGTCCGCAGTTCTCGGCCTCGTCCATGTAGTGGGTGGTAAGGAAGATCGTCAGCGCCTCGCGCTGGCGCAGATCGAGCACGTACTCCCAGATCCGGTGGCGAGTTTGCGGATCGAGCCCCAGCGTCGGCTCATCGAGGAAGAGGATGCGTGGATGGTGGAGCAGCCCGCGGGCAATCTCCAGGCGTCGCTTCATCCCACCCGAGTACTCGCGCACCGACGCGTCGCGGCGATCCCAGAGCTCCATCAGCGTCATCAACTCGTGAATGCGTTCGTCGCGGATACGCCTGGGCATGCCATAGGCGTAGGCGTGGAAGCGAAGGTTCTGAATCGCGCTCAGGTACTCGTCGAGCGTCGGGTCCTGGAACACAAGACCGATCGAGCGGCGAACCTCGACCCGCCTGCCGACGATGTCGTAGCCGGCGACCGTAGCCTCGCCCGCCGACGGGGCAAGCAACGTGCAGAGCATGCTGATCGTCGTCGTCTTACCGGCGCCGTTAGGGCCGAGAAAGCCGAACACCTCGCCTTCGGCGACATCGAACGAGACGCCCCTGACAGCCCGGGTGTGACCGAAATTACGGGCGAGCCCCGCAGCCGAGATGACCGGAGCGACGGTACTCGGTGTCTTCTGCTCGTGGCTCACGGCGTCGCTGCATCCTCGCTCGCCGCACCGACGAGCGACGCGAGAAGCCTAACGCCGGCTCTCCGGGTTGCCGGTCATAGCTGCATAATCGCTTGGTAGCGGAATAGAGGCACCCCAGACGCCGGCGGCGTCGGCAACCGCCTGTGCCAACTCGCCCAGCGGAACGACCGCGTCAGCCAGCTTCGCCTCGACGATGGCACGGGGCGTTCCGTAGGCGATCGCCGTCGACTCCTCTTCGACGAAAATCCGGCCGCCGCGCTCCTTCACCTCGCGCGCCCCGTCCAGGCCATCCTTGCCCATCCCGCTCGTGACCACGAGCAGCAGGCGATCGCCGAAGATGCGCGCAGCGTCGCTGACGGTCATATCGGCGCGCGGACGCAATCCGTCGATCGGCTCTTCGACCGAGACGAGCAACTTGGCGTCGCCGGCCATTCGGAGATGACTTCCTCCCTGCGCGAAATAGACGGTGCTGGGATTGAGCTGCTCTCCGCCGAGCGCTTCCCTCACACTCAGTACCGAGTAGTGATCGAGGCGATCGGCCAGCGCGGTCGTGAAGCCCTCGGGAAGCTGCTGTACGACGACCATGCCGAGACCAAGCAGCGGCGGTAGCGCCGGAATCAGGTGCGACAGCGACCAGCAGCCGCCAATCGAGCCGATGACGACTACCGCCGCGGGCCCGTCGATTGAAGGATCGCGTAGCGGTAGCGCCGGCTCAGGCTCGCTCTCGAGCCCGTGCAGCTCGCGCTGCGAGGCGAGATCGACCGCTCGTTGTCGAGCCGTGGTCAACTCGGAGGCCACGCGAATACGCGTGATCAGGTCGCCCACGAAAACCTGGACTGTGTCGCAGGCGAGCGGGCGCTCGACGAAATCGAGCGCGCCCTCGATCAGTGCATCAACGACCTTGTAGTGGTCGGCGCGGAAATGCCCGCCCATCAGGATTACGGGAGTGCTCAGGCCGGATTCGCGCAGGCCGCGCATCAACGTGACGCCGTCCATGCTGTCGGCCACGATGTCGAAGAGCAGTGCGTCGGGATTCGTGCGGGCACAAAGCTCGATCGCCGTCTCGGCCGAATCGACCGCGCCAGTCATCTCGATACCGCGAACGAGTAGGGATTCGCCGAGCAACCGGCGCATAAAAGGCGCGTGGTCGGCAACGGCAACGCGAAAAGGAGTCAGCTTCTGCATCGGTGCTCGGTCTCCGGCTGTTTGTACCTCTTGCTCAGACCGCGGATGTCCGCGGCACCCTCAGCTTACTTCCACATACAAGCTGAAGGAGGAGCGAGGAGTCAATCTCGCATGCTTGCCCCTGCTGGGAGACACGCGCGAGCGGGCCGCCATCAGCTCCGATGCCAAGCGAGATACGAACGCCGTGAGCGTCGAGCTCGGAGAGGCGCGCCGCTGCGTGATCAAGCGCATCGAGCAGTTCCGGAGGCGGTTCGTGCGGCCACGGATCCGGCTCGACGCCCCAGTTCGGGCTGCGCTTTTTCTTGTCGCTCATACTGCTGGCTCGTCTCTCTCTCTCGATTTTAGTTATCGACTGAGAACGCAGCTATTTAGGGAAAAAGCCTCAAATAGCACGAAAATCCTGAGGGAACTCGCCCTTTTGCTCTGCTTGGCAACGCGCAAAGAGCTAGGCGGCTCTCGAGCCGTTGCCCTGGTCACCGGAAAGATCAGAGGACGAATCTGCCCGATTCTCGTAGCCGATGCGGATCTCTTCGACCTCTTCCATCGCATCGAGGAAGTGATCGAGCACGTCCGGGTCAAAGTGCTTTCCGCGCTGGCTGCGCATCATCGAAACGGCCTCTTTGACGTTGAAGGCCGGGCGATAGATACGGTCGCTGGTGAGAGCGTCGAATACGTCGGCTACCGCCGCGATCCGGCCCTCGAGCGGGATCTCTTCGCCAACCAGCCCGCGCGGGTATCCGCTTCCGTCGAAGCGCTCGTGGTGCGTCCAGGCGAGTATCGCCGCCAAAGTCAGGAGCTCGGCGTCCGACCCCGAGAGGATCCGATGGCCGATCACGGTGTGCTGCTGCATCACCTCGCGCTCCTCGAGGGTGAGCGTCGAGGGCTTGAGCAGGATGTTGTCGGGGATGCCGATCTTGCCCACATCGTGCATCGGGCTCGCAATACGCATCAGCTCGACTCGATCGCGACTGAAACCGAAGCGCTCGGCGATCAGCGCGCAATAGCTGCTCATCCGCTCGAGATGGCGTCCCGTCTCGAGATCGCGTAGTTCCGCCATGCTCGAAAGGCGCTTGACCGTCTCTTCCTGATGCGTCCGCAGCTCCTGCTCGGAGCGCTGCAAGCGAGAGACTGCCTCGCTGAGCGCGGCGGTTCGCGCTTCAACCGCGTTCTCCAGCATCGCCCGGTGAGCGCGATTCTCCAGCTCCAGGCGGCGGCGGTGCAGAGCGTTGACGATGTTGATCATCAACTCGTTGGGACGAAACGGCTTGGTCAGGTAACCGAAGGCGCCGAGCTCGATCGCGTTCTCGGCCATCTTCGGGTCGTCGGCGCCGGTGACCATCAGCGCGGCGACCTCGGGATGAGAGGCCAGCGTGCTGCTCAGCAACTCGAGCCCGCTCTCGCCGGGCATGTTGACGTCGCAGAGCATGAGCTGGAAGTTGTTCTCTCTCGACTCCAGCAGTTTGCGCGCCTCATCGGCGCTGGCCGCGAGCTCGCAATGAAATCCGTGGCGCTCGAGGATGCGCGCAATCAACTGTTGCACCTGCGGCTCGTCGTCTACGACAAGCACGTATCCACCGTCGGCCAACGTGTGAGCTCTCCCTCCGTCTGGCACCAGTCTTATCCGAGGTGGTAAAGGATACGCCACGCCGCCCTGCTGATCGAGTCCCGGCCGGGCAGTCCTCAAGCGGTTTTTGCCTGCCTCGTGTTCTAACACGCCCCTTCTGATCGGCAGATCGAGCGGCGAATGAATGCACGGCGACGCGCGCGGAGGAGCCGAAATGTGCGAACTCGGTTACGCGAAAACGGGGAAAGCAGCGAGCGCATTCCGGGAATCGCCAGATGGCTTCGCAGGACCCAGAGTGAGAGTAGTTCCCCCACCTGCGGAGGTCCCCCAAATGAATACGGTCACCAGCGTTCAACGACTCAGCGCATCAGAGGCCGAGGCTCTATGGCGTGCCTGGTCCACGAGGCGAGACAGTTCGGCGCGCGATCGGCTCGTTCTCTCTTACGCGCCGATGGTCACCTACCTGGCCTCGAAGAAAGTGCGCGAGCTTCCTTCTCACTGCGAGCTCGACGACCTCGCTTCCTGCGGCCTGGTTGCTTTGATCGAAGCCGTCGAACGTTTCGATCCCAAGAAGGGTGCGACCTTCGAGCAGTTCGCTTGGACGAGAGTCTCGGGAGCGATCATGGACGAGCTGCGGCGCCAGGATTGGGCCTCGCGCTCGGTGCGCCACTTCGCTCGCCAGATCGATTCGGCACGCGAAAACTTCTTTGTCAAGAATGGCCGCTCGCCTTCCGAGGTCGAGCTGGCCGAGGCGCTCGACGTTCCACTCAGCGAGATCCGACGGCAACTCGGAGAGCTCGAGCGTGCCGACGTCTGCTCGCTCAACGCTCCGACCCGCACCGGCGACGACAGCGAGCTACTCGAGATCGGCGACACGGTCGAGAATCACGAGCTGGGCAGCGAGCCCGAGCAGGCGACGCTTGCGAGTGAGCGAGCGGCGATCGTGCGTAACGCGATCGCGACGCTCTCCGAGCGCGAGCAAATGGTGCTCAGGCTGGTGCATGTCGACGAGCTTCAGGGAGCCGAGATCGGAGCGCGCCTCGGTGTCAGCGAATCGCGCGTGTCGCAGATTCTCGCCGGCGCCCGGCAGAAACTCCGCACCCGCATGGCTGCCTACGACGTTGACGAGCCGATCGCAGCCTGATTGACGGCTCGGGCGATCCGAGCATCTACTCTCTCGCTGCACGGGCACGCGCCGCGACGGTCATAATCGTTATGCGGCCGACCGGAGCGAAGCGTGGATCAGACAGGCAGCGAAAAGAGCAAACAGCCAGCGGAAGAAGGCGCGAAGCCGTCCGAGATCTCTGCGGGCGAGCATCACGCGGGCGGCGAACGCTCCGGGAAGGAAGACAGCCCCGAGAGCGCTCGCCGAGCTTTCGACCTGCTCGAGCGCTTCAGCGGCGAGCTCGAAGAGATCCTGCAGTCACTGGAGCGCAGTAGGGACAGCGCGGCCCAGGCCGAGGAAAAACCGCCGGCTCCCGAGCGCGCGTTTCGTCCCTCTAGCATTCACTTCGATTCGAGCCCGATCTCGACGCGGATAGATCCCAATACGCTGCCCCCGGTGGATCGCCCGGGCGCGACGCCGCGCACGGCACCGCGGCTCGTTATCGAAACCGTGTTCCTGATTCTCGTCGCCGCGATCTCGGCTCGGACGGGGCTGCACCCGCTCCTGATCGTGGCGGCCGAGGCCATAGCCTTTCTGATCGTTGCCTCGATCGAGCTTGGGATCGCACGCGAGAGACGTCGAGTGCAGCGGCTTCCCGCTGCGACCCCTTCGTTCGCCACTCCGACGACGCACGAGGCGAAGACAACCTCCACAGTCACCGCCTTCACACTCGAGCAGATCGAGCCTCTGATCTGGCGATCCGGCGAGCAGGAGGCCGCCGCCGAGGCCGACTGGCCGCTGGCGGCTTACGAGCTGCCGAGCGAGGCCGAGGAGACGGAGGACGCGCAGGAAGGCGTGACGGAGATCTCGAGCGCGCAACAGCCCGAGGCTGAGGTCGTAGCTGCGCCGGATTGGGAACCGGAAGAGGACCTGGACAGCACCACGTCGGCGCAGGCCGTCGAGCCCGAGCCCGAGATAGAGCCCGAGCCTGAGATCATCGCAGCGGAGGTCGCGCCCGAGCAGCCACGGCACTTCCATCTGTTCCGGCACGAGGAAAAGGTGCTCGAAGCCGAGGCGGAGCCCGAGGCTGAGCCGGAGACCGCGCCCTTAGCCGCGCTGGAAAGTCTGCCTGATCTCGCCGCCGAAGAGGCCGAGCCCGAGCTCGAGCCCGAAATAGAGTCCGAGCCCGAGGTCATCGCAGCGGAGGTCGCGCCCGAGCAGCGGCGGCACGTCCATCTTTTCCGGCACGAGGAGAGGGTGCTCGAAGCCAAGCCCGAAGCAGAGCAGGAGCCGGAGACCGCGCCCGTAGCCGCGCTGGAAAGTCTGCCTGATCTCGCCGCTGAGGAAAGCGAGCCCGAGCCCGAGATCATCGCAGCGGAGGTCGCGCCCGAGCAGCGGCGGCACGTCCATCTTTTCCGGCACGAGGAGAGGGTGCTCGAAGCCGAGGCGGAGCCGGAGACCGCGCCCGTAGCCGCGCTGGAAAGTCTGCCCGATCTCGCTGCTGAAGAAAGCGAGCCCGAGGCTGAGCCGGAGACCGCGCCCGCAGAAGCGGCGTTCGAGATCGACCTGCCTCCGGAGATCGCGGTCGAAGAGATCGAGCGCACGCTGGAAGATATCGGGCGCCCCGAGCCTGGTCTGCGGGGGCGTCGATGGTCGCATCGGGCGGACGCTGAAAAACTCATCTCGGTGCGTGCCCCGGAAGACAACACCGTGGACGCGGGTAGCGAAGTGCGCCTAACAGCTGAACAGGAGCGGCGCCGGCGCGAGCGCGAGTACCTGCGCAACCTACGCGTCTCGCGCTGAAGCCGACTCGGCCTGGTCTTAAACGCGCCGGAAAGCCTGCATTCTGTCTCCAAACAGACCGAAGCGGGCGCCGCATGCCCGCTTCAATCCGATCTGGGGGAGATCCGTGTATGTTTTGGCCGCTGGGCCCCCGCCGCAGCGGGGCCCGGGCTCTATTTTCGAGTGGCCCCCGCCGCATCGGGGCCTGTCTCGTTAGTTGCACTATGGACGTTAGATAGCGCTTCATCTATCCCCGCTTAGTGCTTGACCGCGTCAGTTGACTCACTTCACCGCTAGGCAAGCCAATAATCGGCGTTTAGGAAAGGCAATTTGGGGCCCAAACCGGGCTTTCGGGCGTCGATTTCACTTGACAAGAGCCCGGTAAAGGCAAGGGGTTTTCGCTCAGGGCCGATCCCGAAACGAAGGCGTGGCCGATGTGATCGATGCGTGGCCGCGAGGGCGCGAAGGCGAACTGGCAGTGCGGTGGGCGGTTCGGGCGGCCGCTGGCGCCACGCGTCGG
Organism: Actinomycetota bacterium; assembly: GCA_003162055.1. Classification (GTDB taxonomy): domain Bacteria; phylum Actinomycetota; class Thermoleophilia; order Gaiellales; family Gaiellaceae; genus Fen-549. Next base: position 154,940 of record PMNA01000017.1, read on the forward strand.
TCGTGCAGGCCTGGAGGGACGGGCTCTACTAATCCAGGCAGGCGCCGGTCGAGACGCTACCTTGATTGCGCAGCCCGAGCAGGGCGCGAGCGAGTTCGCTGGAGGTGCCATAACCGACATCCGTGCCCTTCTTCGCCCCGAACACCGTCAACTCGACCGCGCCGTTCTCGTTCACGACCGGGCCGCCGGAGTCGCCCGGGCGTACCTTGCCACGCAGACTGGTGATCGAGCGGCTGACGACCGCGCCCGCATAGTTGGGAGAAAAGAGAGTCGAGGTGGAGCCGACGCGCGCCGGTTCGGCGTTGAAGGGCCCGTCGCCGGGGTAGCCGAGCACCGCGCCCGTATCGTTGTAGTCAGGGGCAGCCAGCCGAAGCGGTTTCACGCCGAGCCCAGGCACAGAGAGCAGAGCGAGGTCGTTGGTCGCGTCGAAGGCGACGACGCGAGCGGAGCTTGAAGAGCGCCCTTGCGCCTGAACTGTGATCTCGCTTCCGCCGGCGACGACGTGCGCCGCGGTGACCACGTACCCCGTCTTCGCGACCCAACCCGAGCCGGCGTAGCCGATGCCACAGGCCTGCGATCTCACCCTGACAACACTCCGCTCGCTCAGCTTTAAGCCGGCGCGGGTCAACACGCTCGAATCCGGCGCCTGTGATGGCGCCGCCGGACCGACGATCAGCGGGAACGGATCGATGCCCGCTAGAGCGCTCATGACATCCTGGGGCGGCAGCGTCGAGATCAACTTCGAGAGCAGAGACGATTGCCGTGCTCGTTCGCGCACCATGGAGTTTTGCGGCAGATGGAAGGCGACGGCCGCCACTATCCAGAGCACGGCGATCGCGGTGGCGACTCCCAGCACCAGCCCGCCCAGCGCGTCGACGAGCCTGAACGGCGTCAGCTTGAGCGCATCCTTGAGCACGCCGCCGGTGAGAGCACCGACGGTTTCCAGAGCAATCGCGAGCACAAGAGCTCCGGCGAGCGCGACCAGCGGCGTGTAGGGCGAATTGGAGCCGGAGAACAGGACTGGCGCAAGGCGCGCCCCAAGATACAGACCTCCGAGCACACCGACCAGCGAGAGACCGCCGATGAAGAGTCCCTTGCGCAACCCGCCGAAAGCGAGCACCAAAATGAACGCCACGGCGAGCCAGTCGGCGAGGGCCACAGTGGAAGGCTACCGCCTTCGGCCGAAAGTCCGCCCGCTAAGCGGGCGAAGACTTTCGGCCGCTTATCTGATCGAACGAGTCACCGCGCCTTTGGCGCGTGTGTCTCGTCTGCTCCCAGGTGCGTACTCGGCTGGCCGCGAGTGTGATCAGTGTTCGATTTGTACGGGTTGTGGACGGCGTTTTGTGAGCCGCGGCCTCTGGCTATTAACTCGCGCCTAAGCCGTGGACATCCCTTCCTATCTTTCCAACGAAAGTCGTCATGCTCCCCACCGGGGAGCGGACTTTCGTTGGTAGTACAATGCTCCGGCTCGGGGGCGTAGTTCAGCTGGTTAGAACGCCGGCCTGTCACGCCGGAGGTCGCGGGTTCGAGTCCCGTCGCTCCCGTCTTTCTCCGCGAAAAGTCCGCCGGCAGAGCCGGCGAAGACTTTTCGCGGTATTAACTCGGTGCACGAGTCAGCGCGCCTAGCGCGGGTCTTCTCTTGCCCGCTGAACGCGCGCCGCCGCTTGTTCCTGGTCGCAGGATTCGAAAACCTCCTCGCCAGGCGCGCCGACTACGTACGATCCGAGGGAGCAGCCCAAACTGCCCGTCACGCCGCCAGCCCAGAGGTGATGAGAACGAGTCAGCGTCGATCGGTACAAAAGAATCTCTCGACCGCCGCCCGCAAAGCGGCCAAGGCTGGCTCGGCGCAGCTCAGCGACACACTCGGCGGCGCCCTCAGGATGAGGGTCATAATCGTGCTCGCCGCGGTTCTCGCGTTGAGCAGCGCCGACATCGTCACGGTCGGCGCATCGGCCACTCAGCTCCGCAACGACCTCTCGATCACCAACACCGAGATCGGTCTGCTGGTGGCCGTCTCCTCGCTCGTCGGCGCGCTTGCGAGCGTGCCCTTCGGCGTGCTGGCAGACAGGATTCGGCGCACGTTGACGCTCTCGGCGGCGATCGTGCTCTGGGGGGTTGCGATGATCTGGAGCGCCACTGCTTCGAGCTACGGTGAGCTCTTGTTGACGCGCCTGTTTCTGGGCGCAGTGACGGCGGCGGCCGGCCCTTGCATCGGATCGCTGGTGGGCGACTATTTCGCCGGATCTGAACGCGGGCGGATCTACGGTTTCATCTTGAGCGGTGAGCTGATCGGAGCCGGCTTCGGTTTCACTGTCACCGGTGACATCGCCGCTCTCTCCTGGCGGCTCGCCTTCTTCATCCTCGCTATTCCCGCCTTCGTGCTGGCCTGGGCGGTGATACGGCTTCCCGAGCCGAGGCGCGGCGGTCGCGGAGCGCTCGCTCCCGAACCTGGCACGGCTGCCGCTCGAGCCGCGAAGCGTCACGCCACCGCACTAAAAGCCACGAGTGACGAAGCCCACGTAACCGATGCCCAGTTGCTCGTTCGCGAGCGCAAGATCGTTCCCGATCCCGCACTCGTCCTGCACGGCGACGTCAGCCGGTTGGGCCTGGCGGCGGCGATGCGCCACGTGCTTCAGGTGCGCACGAACGTCGTGTTGATCGCATCGAGCGCGCTCGGCTACTTCTTTCTGGCCGGAGTGCAGATCTTCGGAATCGAATTCGTCAAGGGTCAGTACGACCTCGGGCAGGTGGCGGCAAACGGCCTCTTGCTCATCGTCGGGATCGGCGCGATCGTGGGAGTCTTGGCCGGCGGAGCGCTCAGCGATCGCTTGCTACGTCGGCGTTACCTCAACTCGCGCATCACCGTCAGCGCGCTCGCGACCGTCGGCACCGTCGTGTTTTTCGTCCCTGCCGTCTTCATGCGCAGCGCCGCCGCCGCCTTGCCCTACCTGTTCCTGGCCATCCTTGCGCTCTCGGCGCAAAACCCGCCACTCGACGCGGCTCGCCTGGACATCATGCCGCCGCGCCTGTGGGGCCGCGCCGAGTCGGTGCGCACGCTCGTGCGCGCTGTCGCGGTAGCTCTCGCTCCTCTGCTCTTCGGCGCGGTCTCCGACTACGTCTTCGGCGGTGGCCGCTCGGGCCTACAGTGGACGTTCGTGGTCATGCTCGTGCCACTAGCCGTGAGCGCCTTCCTGCTTTTCAAAGGGCTCCGCACCTACCCGCGCGACGTCGCCGCGGCGTCCGCCTCGGCTCGAGCCGGCTCGCCTGACTCTAAGACGTAGCGACTACGTCAGCTGGCGCTGTGCCAGCTGGCCGTCCAATTGGCGGTCCCGTACTCATTGTTGCCGCAGTCATCTTCGTAGCCACTGACCCTGGACGTGCCTTGGGCCGTCGTCGCAGAACCGAAACTGCCGCTGAAGTAGGGATTACCTCTCCCGGACGAGAAGGAGCCATCCGTAATCGGGTATTGAGACGTTGCTGTAACGATGCTGCCGTCGGCTGCGCACCCATCCGTGCCGTTGAACGTAACTCCGAAATCGGTCACGCTCGTTCCGCCCGAAGTCACGGTGAACGTGATCATGTATGGATCGACACCATCACTCCCCGAGCCGAGCCAGAATCCGGCCTTGGGCTGGAACGTATCCGGCGTCGATGGCGTCGAGGGAGTGGAAGCCTTGGTCACACTGAACTTCCGGCTGAGGCTGTTCGAGTCGGCCGAGAGCTTGACCCGGTACTGGCCCACGCTGACCGGCTTGGAGCCGAACAGCGCCTTCACGGTCGTCTTGTAGGAGCCCTTGAAGCTCCCCTTCTTGTTGACGCTTCGCACCTTCACCCACTTCGTGCCCTGCTTCAGCGAGAGCAGGTCGGCGAAGTGCTTGCTTTTCGGCGAGATCTTGTAGGCGAGCTTGACCGTCTTCGCCTGCGCCGCGGTAAAGCTCGTACTGCTCAGGCTCGCGGAGGCGACCTTGCCCCCGGCCTTCGCCGACGCGCCCGAGGAGGCGATGCCGAGCGAGAAGACCAACGCGGCGCCCAACACCAGGGTCGCAGCCAATCGAGAGCGAACGGCCATCTTTCGAGAGTACTCCCAAGAGACCGTAGATCAACCGTTTTGCTGGTTCGACCCGCGCTCGCGATCGACTGCTCCCCGGCCCCGCTTGCAGCCGTTATGCTCGCGCATCATGGAGACAACCAAGTATTTACTCAACGAGACCGCGCTCCCGAAGCGCTGGTACAACATCCAGGCCGATCTACCGAGTCCTGCGCCCCCATATCTGAATCCCGGCACGATGGAGCCGCTCGGGCCCGAAGACCTAGCACCGCTGTTCCCGATGGAGCTGATCATGCAGGAGGTCAGCCAGGACCGCTACATCGATATCCCGCAAGAAGTACTCGAGATCTATCGCCTCTGGCGACCGACACCTCTCTACCGCGCGCACGGCCTCGAAGCGGCAATCGGCACGCGCTCGCGCATCTTCTACAAGTACGAGGGCGTCAGTCCGGCCGGTTCGCACAAGCCGAATACCTCCGTCGCCCAGGCCTTCTACAACAAGAAGGAAGGTCGCACCCGCATCGCCACCGAGACCGGCGCCGGCCAGTGGGGCAGCGCGCTCGCGTTCGCCTGCGAGCTGATGGGGCTGGAGTGCATGGTCTACATGGTGCGCGTCTCATACGAGCAGAAGCCGTTTCGGCGCTCAATGATCCACACCTGGGGTGCCGAAGTCGTCGCCAGCCCGTCTGATACGACCAACACTGGCCGCGCGATCCTCGAGAACCATCCCGAGATGAACTCGGGCAGCCTCGGCATCGCCATCTCCGAGGCGGTCGAGGATGCCGCAAACCGCGACGACACCGCCTACTCGCTGGGCAGCGTGCTCAACCACGTACTGATGCACCAGACGGTGATCGGAGAAGAGGCCATCGAGCAGATGAAGATGGCCGGCGCCTATCCCGACGTCGTCATCGGCTGCGTCGGCGGCGGCTCAAACTTTGCCGGAATCGCCTTCCCCTTCATGCGCGACAAGATCGCCGGTAAGGAGATCGACTTCCTGGCCGTTGAGCCGGCGGCCTGCCCGACGCTGACGCACGGGATCTACACCTACGACTACGGCGACACAGCCAAGCTGGCGCCGGTGGCCGCGATGCACACGCTCGGCCACGACTTCGTGCCCGAGTCGATTCACGCCGGCGGCCTGCGCTATCACGGCATGGCTCCGCTGGTGTCGCACGCGCTGCAGCTCGGCCTGATCCGTGCCGAGGCCTACCTGCAGAACGACATCTTCGCCTCGGCGATCACCTTCGCCCGCAGCGAGGGCATCATCCCCGCACCAGAGTCGGCGCACGCGATCCACGGCGCCATCACAACGGCGAAGAAAGCCGACGAGGAGGGTGTGGAGAAGACGATCCTCTTCAATCTCTCCGGCCACGGTCACTTCGACATGGCCGCCTACGACAACTACCTCGCCGGCAAGCTCGTCGACGTGGCCTTCGACGAGGCCCAGATGGGGCGGGCTTTGAAGGCGATCGAGTCGCTGCCGAAGCCGGCCTGAGCCCGGTTGCTAAAAAGGGGCGAGCGCGCAGGTGCTCGCCCCTTTTTCTCGACGGATATTCCAGCGAACGAGAGGAGACACGGTTCGATGTCGGAGAAAAAAGTCTTCAGCGAAGAGCAAGCAAAGAGCGTGGGCGCACAGATCGGTATCGACTGGGAGCACGCACCGTTCGACGTCGAGCAGTTCCGGGCCGGAATGGATGTCGAGCTCGAGCACGGCTCGCGCGATCCGAAGACCGACGTGACGGGAAGCGACCCGATAATCACCGGGAAAATCGCACTGGCGCACCTGAATGAGTTTCCCGACTACTACACCCGTCTCGAGGCGATGGAGAACGAGGCCGAGCGCTTCCACGGCCTCGCGTAAAGCCGGCGCCCCTTCTCTCCCAAGCTACGCGGCCAGCGCGCTCGCAGAGGCCGAAAGCGCCATCTGCGTTAGATACACCGTCGGGCCCAGCCCGTTGTCAAGCACCTGCCGAACTCTGCCCCGAACCTCGGGACTGCGCTCGAGCACCGACATTGTTTGAGCGGGACCGCTCAATATGAGCCGTACCGGATGAAGCTCCTCGCGCAGCGGATACGTTCCATCTGCCGGGATGATGTCGAGCCTTCAGCTGGCCAGGCAGGCGGCTGCCTCGTTCTCGTGTGCGGCGTCTAGCCACACGAGCGCCGTCTCGTAGACCGTGGCGGCATCGGGTAGCGTGATCGACGCCGAAGCGTCGGGTCGATGAAGAGTTATCACTCGCATAGGCAGATAACCGGCCGCCGGAGGCGGCGTCGGATACCCACTCTGCGTCTTCCTGGCTAGCTCGAATCGGTCAGGGCGTCGACCTGGAAGAAAAGCCGCGAACTACCTCGCTGGCCCAGTCCTGAATGGCATTCCAGTCGCGCGCGTCCCCGGCCTGCATGCGACTGAACGGAAAGTGCAGCCTCTTCGGATCGATCACGCCGCCGAAGATCGCGGTTGAAAAAGGATGAGCCTCGGGCACTTCGGCGAGCGCCCGCGCCAGCTCGGCACCTGCCTTCTCGATCGCCTCGGGCGTGATCTCTTTCGGCCCCAGAGCGAATACCGCCAGCGGCAGCGAAGCCAACTCCGCGCGATGGCGCTTCAGCATCTTGCGCGCGTCCTTGTGCCAGCGCCCCATGTAGAGCGCGCCCCCAAGCACGACGGCCTGATAGCGATCGAGTGTTTTCACATTGCGGGCAGGACTGATCTCGACTTCAGCCCCACTCTGGCGAATGACGCGCGCCACATCGGCCGCAACCTCGCGAGTCGATCCACGCTTGGTCGCATAGGCAACGAGTACGGTGTTCATTGGCTCCCCTCTCAACCGCTTGGCAAAGCGCCACTAACGAGTCGCTTGAGATTAGCGTGTCTGCAGAATATCTTCGAATAGTCCGACCACGGAGGAATCCATGCCGGTGAAACTGCACCTCTGTTCCATGATATGGGTCAAGATCGGCGCCCATCCCTGCTGGCGCGTTCAGAAGGCGCTGGACGAGGCGGGTGTCGAGTACGAACTGGTGAAGGGACCTGTGAGCCGATCGAAGCGTGACCAGATCGTCGCGCTCAGCGGTCAAAGTCTCTACCCGGTGATCGAGTTCGAGGACGGGAGCTCCTATCGCGACGAATCGAAGAAAATGGCCGAGCGCATCCGCGCCGGGAAGTTATTCGAGCCGCCCGCGAGATAGAGCACCTGCGCTCAAGGCTTCCAAAGAGCGGAGTCACGCCAGGCCGCCACATGCCCCCTAGCTCTCACTAGGTGCGAGCAGCGACGTTTGCGATCGTCAGCCTCGAATTGCTCGGACGGGCAAGAGTCGCACCCGCCGAGGGCTTCGAGAGCTCGAGCGAAAGCGTCTCGGAAGATCGGCGAATACCGTCGGCCTTGATCCGGATCGAGATCGTCTTGGCGCGCTTCCCAGGGGCGAAGAAGATCTTCCGCTCGGAAGCGGGAACAGCACACGGGTTTCTTCGTTTGAGTGTGTGAAGATCTGAAAGGGCGGAAATAGCTTTCGCCGACACAGAGCGGCTGCAAGCCGGAGACGAGGTGGAGACGTGTTTCGTAAGAGAGAGACGCAAACGGAACCGAAGAGCGAGGCCGACGCGCGGAAAGAGGAGCTGAAGAAGGATCTGACTCCGATGCAGTACTCGGTCGCCTGCGAGGGCGGCACCGAGCCAGCGTTCCAGAACGAGTACTGGGACAACCACCAGCAGGGAATCTACGTCGACATCGTCTCGGGCAAGCCGCTTTTCAGCTCCACTGACAAGTTCGACTCCGGCACCGGTTGGCCGAGCTTCACGCAGCCCATCAACGAGAGCGAGATCGTCGAGCACGGCGACCGTTCGTACGGGATGAGACGGACCGAGGTTCGCAGTTCGGAGGCCGACTCGCATCTCGGGCACGTGTTCCCGGACGGCCCGGAGCCGACCGGGCTGCGCTACTGCATCAATTCCGCAGCGCTTCGCTTCATCCCGCTCGAGCGGCTGGAAGAAGAGGGCTATGGCGAGTTCCGAACGCTTTTCGAGGGGGAGGACGAAAGTGGAGCCTAGGACCGAGCAGGCGAGCTTCGCCGCCGGTTGCTTCTGGGGAGTGGCGGCTTACTTCAAGCGCGTGAAGGGCGTCGTTCGCGCGACCGCCGGCTACTGCGGAGGCAGCACCGAAAACCCGAGTTACGAGCAGGTCTGCGGTGGGCGAACGGGCCACGCGGAGTCGGTTCTCGTCGAGTTCGATCCCGCGATCGTCCCCTACGAGCGGCTGCTCTACCACTTCTGGAAGATCCACAATCCAACCCAGGTCAACCGGCAGGGCAACGACATCGGTAGTCAGTACCGCTCGGTCATCTTCACGCACTCCGAAGGGCAGCGCGAAGCCGCCGAGGGCTCGAAGATCGAGCTCGAGCGGTCCGGGCACTACCGGCATTCGATCGCCACCGCGATCGAGTCGGCGACGGAATTCTGGCCTGCCGAGGAGTACCACCAGGATTATCTGGCCAAGAATCCCGCCGCTTACTGCCACGTCGATCTTTCCAACGTCGACTGAGATCCCGTTCGCCGCTCAGCGCACGGCGACGCGAGAGAGGCTCAAGTCTCGCTGCCTCCCTGGAGCTCGAAGAGAAGCGCCCCGACCCGGCGCGCAATCTCGTCGCGGATGCGCCTCGTCGTCTCCGGATCGGTCTCGTTCGGGTCCTGTACGTTCCAATCCAGGTAGCGCCTGCCCGGAATGACCGGGCACATATCGCCGCAACCCACTCTCACTACGAGATCGGCCCATTCGAGGTCGGCGCGCTCGAGCTGGCGCGGCACGTGCCCGGAGATGTCGATGCCCAGCTCGTGCATCACGGCCACCACGTTCGGGCCCGTTCGAACCGCCGGACGGGTACCGGCCGAGCGCAGCTCGTACCTGTCGCCGCCGCCGCGTCTGAAGAAGGCCTCGGCCATCGGTGAGCGACCGGCGTTACCGACACAGACAAAGAGGACGTTCACCGTGGGCTCTTCTCCTTTCTCGCCGCCTCGGAGAGGGGCTCGGTCGCGGCGCCTCATCCGGCGTCGGCTTGTTTACGGGGCACATCATATGGTCGCCGATTCCCTACGACGTCGTTCGCCGGAAGCTCGTCCCACTCTGTCTCGGCGGCGACACACCTATGCTGGCGAGATGAGATCGGACCGGGGCACCGCAAAGAGCATTCTCGCGCTGACCTTCGACGATGGGCCGTCCGAGTGGACGCCGCGGATTCTGGATCTCCTTGCCGAGCACCACGCCCGGGCGACGCTCTTCATCCTGGGAGACGGTATCGCGGCGCACGAGCAGATCCTCAAGCGCGCGCTCGCGGAGGGGCACGAGCTCGGTCTACACGGCTGGTCGCATCCACACCTGACCGAGCTTTCCGACGCCGAGATCAGAGACGAGATGCTCACGACGCAGAAGGCGATCGAGCGCGCGACCGGCATCGTTGCCCGTGTCTGGCGACCGCCCTACTTCGAGGTCGACGAGCGAGTGCGCCAAGCGCTTGCCGGTAGCGATTTGGTCGAGGCCAGCTGCTCGATAGCGCCAGAGGATTACCACTGGCCGGCGGCGCGCACAGCAACATTCGTGATCGAGCGCCTACGCCCTGGAGCCGTTGTCGATCTGCACGACGGGCGACCCGCTCGATCCGGCAGCGCGGAGACCCGCACAGCGACGATCGAGGCGCTCGATGTGATTCTCTGCGAGATGAAGCGGCGGAAACTCCAGAGTGTCCCCTTTTCGCAACTTCCAGCCCTTGAATTCGGCACTGCGACCTGAGAGAGTATTAGCCATGTCGCGGCGCCTCCTCCTGGTAATCGCAGTCGGAGCTGTCGCCTTGCTCGCATTCGGGTCGCTGGCCACGGCAAGCTCCAGCAAGACGAGGGTGGGCAAGGACACTTACAGCGACTTCCGCCTGCCCTCGAACAACATCTTCTGCGCCTACGTCGTCTCGAGCTCGCCGTACGCTAAGTACATCCGCTGCGACATCATGAGCGGGATCAAGCCGAAGCCGACCGGAAAGTGTAAATACGAGGGAAGTCGCGGCATCAGCGTCGACCTCAACGCGACCGGCCGGGCGACTTTTCCCTGCTCGAGCGACACTGTCTACAACAAGCACGCGAGCAAGCTGGCCTATGGAAAGACCTGGAACCGCGGTGGTTTTACCTGCAAATCAAAGCTATCCGGACTCACGTGCACAAACCTGAGCAGCCATGGCTTCTTCCTTAGTCGCCAGCACAGCTATCGCTTCTAACTAACGAGTCCTTCGCCTCGCCCGGGCACAAATGGCTCAGTGCGTGAGTGATTTGGTGCGAAACCGGCGCGTTCGCGGCGCGGTTGGTCGATACCGTTTCACGACCCCGCGGATGGGTGGATCAGGCGGGGGGCAACGAGGCCGAGCACACCACCACACCCGCGATAAAAAGCGCTATCCGGCCCGCCTACTCCTCCCTGGCGACCGGCTCTCGGGCTCGCGCTTTGCTCGGAGCCGCGCTGGCCGCGAGCGGACCGATCGTCGCCATCGCCAGCGCGACTATCCCGAGCGCAGCCGGGAGCCCAACCAGCTTCGCCGTAGAGCCGATCAAAGGCGGCCCGACCAGAAAGCCGAAATATCCGATTAATGAGACCGAGGCGATGCCGATCCCCGGCGGTACATCCGGGCGCGAGCCGGCGGCGCGGAACACGGTTGGGACTACTGCGGCCAAGCCGGTGCCCATTCCGGCGAAGCAGATGATCGCCACGACCGGACGCCCGATCAGGAGTGCAGCGGTGAGACTCCCGGCGGCCAAGAACCCACCCGTTCGTATCAGAGCGACAGGCCCGTAGCGCGTGGTCAAGCGATCGCCACTCAAACGTCCGACAACCATCATCAGCGAAAAAGCGAAGTAGCCGAGCGCAGCGACGGCCTGGCTCGACCGAAGGGGCTTGTGGATGTAGACGGCACTCCAGTCGCCCGCCGCGCCCTCGGCGAGAAAACTGATGAAGGCGACGGTGCCGAGTGCGATCAGCTGCCGCGGCGGCTTGACGAAGAAGGGCTGCCGTTCTTGCGCAACATCGTCGCCGCCGCGAAGCAGGAAGGGACTCAGTAGCAGTCCTCCCACCAGCGCGATGCCGACGACAAGGGAGATGTGCACACGGAGATCGAGCATCGCCCAGGCCGCGAGGGCGCCTGTGCCCGAGCCGACAAGTCCGCCGATCGAGTACCAGGCGTGGAAGGAGGACAGGATCGGGCGCCCGTAGCGCCGCTCGAGCACCAGCCCGTGCGAGTTCATCGCCACGTCCATCACAGCGCTGACTGCGCCGAGCACGAACATGACCACGCTGAGCACGATCAGATTGGGCGCAAAGGCGATCGGCAGGATCGAGAGGCACCAACAACAAAAGGCGATTCTGGTCGTTCGTCGGCTGCCGAATCGGGTGACGAGCGGCCCGACGAGCGGCATCGCAATAATCGCGGCCAGCGGCGAGGCGAAGAAGGCAAAGGCCAGCGCGGTAACCGAGAGACCGAGATGGTCCATCAGCGCCGGGATGCGGGTTACCCAGTTTCCGCCGATCGCCCCGTTGGCGAAGAAGATGTAGGCAACCGCGATCCGCGCCGCGCGCAACCGGCTCGCGTCGTCCTGCTTCTTTACCTGATCGCTCAACTCGTGCTCCTCGGGGGAATGAATACTCAGCGCACCAGGCTACAGGCGCGTGCCCGAAAAGCGGAGCCGCGTTACGTAGTCAGGACGCGCCTGAGCCGCCAGGTGGCGAGCGTCAGCAGCACCGCGGCGTAGGCGCCGAGCACCACCACGTCGAGCCACACGTTCGCCAGATTGCCGCCGTTCGAGAGCAGCGTGCCGAAGGCGTCGTTGGCCCAGGCATGGGGCGTGATGTGCGCGATCTTGCGCATCGTGGCCGGGAAGTACTGGAGCGGCTCCATCGATCCGCCGATCGCGGCGAAAACGAGCCCGACGATCATCGCGATCGGTCCGGCCTGCTGCGCGCTCGAGCACAACGAGCCGATCAGCACCCCCGCCCCGACCGCGACCAGGCTGAAAACCAGGATGATCGCGCCGGTTCCAAACGGATCGCCCCAGTGAACAGAAAAGATGAGCCAGGAAAAGAAAACGATCATCGCCGCCTGGAGCAGGGTGATAACCCAGCGCCCGAGCACGATCCCGAGCATGATCTCGCGCGAGGAGCTCGGCGTCGAAAGCATCCGCCGCGCGACGCCGAGGCGGCGCGTCTCGATCAGCCAGACGGCGCCATTGAGCGCCGACAGGAAGGCGAAGAGAAGCAGCTGAGTGCTCGCGCTCTGTTGAAATTGCCCGCCTCCGGTCGGGTACTTTCCCCCTCCGGCCGCGAGCAGGCTGACGCCTACTGGCGCGGTAGCCTTGACCGCATTCACCCGCCGGAGCGCACTCTTGAAAGACCTCCCCTGCTCGCTGTGGACGATGCGGGCGGCAACAAGAGCGCTCCCCTGCGCCGCGACCGACGACTCGAGCGCCACCCGGATCTGCGGTGCTGTCGAATCGGGGCGGGCGAAGTAGCGGATGGTGACCGCCTTACCTGCCTGCAGGCGCTGGTCGTAGTTGCTTCCGAGCACCAACCCCGCTGACACGTATCCGCGTTCGACGGCCCTCTCGAGACTGCCGAGGTTGTCGTAGCTCTTTGTATCGAGGCCGGGCTGGTTACCGAGAGTGGCGACGAGCTGGCTGGCCAGCTGCCCCTTCTCCTTCTCGACCACGCCGATACGCGTGGCAGAGTTCCCGAACGCGACGCCGAGCAGCAGGATCAGGCCCATCGGCATGATCAGCAGGAAGAAGATATTCGCGCGCCAACGAAAGGTTCGCGTCAGCTCCGTCTTGACGATCGCCAGTACCTTCACGGCTCGATCAACTTCCTCACACGCACGAGCGCCAGCGCACCGCAGGCGGCGGCGATCGCCAGCAGGACGATCGAGGGCTCGACGATCGAGCTCAACGGCTCGCCGCTGGAAAGATCCTGGAGGCCGCTCAAAAACCAGGCATGCGGCGTCATCTTGCTCAGCACAGAGACCACGCCGCCGGCCTGAGCCACCGGGAAGAAGGAGCCGCCGAGCATGCCGAGGATGATGCTGACCATCGAGAGCCAGGCATTGGCCTGCTCCTGGGTCTTGGCGAGGGTGGTCACGAATGCCGTTACGCCGGTCGCGGCGAGCACGGCGCAGACGATCAACACGCCGATCCCGAGCGGATTGCCCCAGTGTGCACCGAGCGCGTAGTGAGTCGTGAGTGCGAGCACGACCATGCTGGTGAGCCCTATCACGACGCTGGTCAGCGCTTTTGCGCCGACGATCGCGCGGCGCGGAATCGGCGCCGCCAGCATCCTGGCAAGGGTGCCGTCACGGCGCTCGTCGAGCAGGCTCGAGATCCCGAACTGGACCGCGAAGAAGAGGAAGAAGACCGCCATCGCCGCTGCGTAGTAGGTCTTCGGATCGAGGTTCTTGCGCGTCGTCGAGGTGTCGCTCACCGCGACGGGTGACCGGAGCGAGCTGCCCTTCTGCGCTATCTGGAGCGAGCTCGTAGCGTTCCCGAGCGCCCGCGCGGCGAGCTGGATCGTGCGCGCGTAACTGGCATAGGAATCGGATAGGGCCCGCGCTACCAGCGCGCCGACCTGGTTGTTGCGGTCACCGATCACGTCGATCTGCACCGCAGGCCCGCCCAGGAAGGTGGCCGAGAGCCCGCGCGGGAGAACGATCGCGGCGTCGAGCTTTCCATCCTTCACGCGCTTGCGAGCCGAGGCCGCATTCTTTTCCGTATTCAGCTGCACGGGCGCCTGCTCGGCCGTGCTGAAGAATGCGGTCGCGGCCTGGCCGCGATCGAGGTTCACGACTCCGATCTGGTAGGTCGCGCCCCCCGCCGAGAAACCCGAGATGGTCACGCCCATGGCGAAAGCGAGTGCTAGCGGAGCAACGAAGGCGACCAGGAAGGCTGAGCGGTCGCGCAGCCGCTGGCGTAAATCCTTGGCAGTGATGAGAAGCGTGGCTCGCACCGGGCTAATCCGCCGCTTCAGTCGCGTAGCGCCCGGCCGGTCAGATGGAGGAAGACCGCCTCCAGATTCGGCTCTTCCATCTCGACGCTGTGCACGGTGACGCCGGCGCTGCTCGCGGTAGTCAAGATCTCGGGCAAGATGGCGCTCGCGCCCTCGACCAGGAGCTCGATCGACTCCTGCCCCACCGAAGCTGCCTCAACGGCGTCGATCTCGGCGCAGGCTTTCGCGGCCGCCTCGAGATGGCCGCTGCCGGTCAGGTGAACCTTGTCGTGCTCGCCGAGTAGTGCCACTAGCTCCTCGCGCGTTCCCTCCGCCTTCAGCTCGCCGCGGTCGATGATCCCGACGCGGTCGCAGAGACGCTCCGCCTCTTCCATGTAGTGCGTCGTGTAGAGAACAGCCATGCCCTGCCCGCTCAGCTGCTCGACCGACTCGAGGATGGCGTTTCGGCTCTGCGGATCGACGCCGACCGTGGGCTCGTCGAGGATCAGTAGCTTGGGCGAGTGCAAGAGCCCGATGCCGATATTGAGGCGGCGCTTCATTCCGCCCGAGTACTTCTTAGCCTGGTCGTCGGCGCGCTCACTTAGTCCGATGATCTCGAGCACCTCTTTAACCCGGGCGCGGTTTGCCTTGCCGCGGAGCCCGTAGAGCTTGACGAAGAAGGAAAGGTTCTCGCGCGCCGTCAGGTCCGGATAGATGGCCAGATCCTGAGGAACGAACCCGATCGCCGCCTTGGCGGCCACGCTCTTGGTGGTCAGGCGGTTTCCGGCCACGGTCACCTCGCCGGCATCGGCCTCGAGCAACCCGGCGACGATCGAGATGGTCGTCGTCTTGCCGGCGCCGTTCGGGCCGAGCAGCCCGTAGCTCTCGCCTGGCGCGATCTCGAAACTGACACCGCGAACGGCTTCGATCTCGCCGAAGCGCTTACGCAGGCCCTCACAGTGGAGTACCGAGGAGTTTTGTTCTCTGTTCAATAGTCCAGTCCGTACCATTGTTATTGAATGGTGCGGATGATACGGTTAGAAGTAGACGATGTCAAGATCGACCCTCACTCCGGTTTCGTATCTGGTGCTCGGCTGGCTCGCGGATGGCCCGGCGACACCTTACGACCTGAAGCGTAAGGTCGCTCACTCAGTCGGGTATTTCTGGAGCTTCCCCCATTCGCAGCTCTATGCGGAGCCGGCGCGACTCGTAGAGCTGGGGCTCCTCGAGGAGGAGCAAGAGCAGACGGGGCGCCACCGTCGCGTCTACTCGATAACCGAGACGGGGCGCCGCGCTTTCGAGGATTGGCTTCAAGAACCCAGCTCGGAGATGCCCGAGATTCGCGATATCGGTCTACTCAAACTGTTCTTCGGCGAGGCTTTGAGCAGCGAGAGTGTCGTCGCCCTGGCCAGAGCTCAGGAGCAGGCGCACCTCGAGAAACTGTCCACCTACGAAGAGCTGGAGCGGACAATCCCGGAAATGGCCACCTTTGGGCGTGCGGCGCTACAGGCGGGCTTTGCCTTCGAGCGCACCTTCATCGAGTTCTGGAGTGAGATCGCCGCGCACCCACCCACGGCGCCCGGCAACGAACGCTCGAGCTGAGCCGCGGCTCCTCGTTCTTCAGACGGTTACTCGACCGGATCGACGTGCGCCGGATACGAGCCGAAAACCCGCAGCTCGCGAGTGAGGGTGCACATCTCCTCGAGCGTCTCGCTCACGATCGGGTCGAGCGGGAAGCCGGCCAGTACGGCGTCGAAGCGGTAGCGCCATGGCGCGCGAGGAATCGGGCGCGAGACGAGCTGCACCAGATCGACCCCGTGGCGATAGAACGGCTCGAGTGCGCGGAAGAGGGCGCCGGGCCGGTGATCGGTGACGAACGAGAAGGCAAGGCGCCAGTCTTCGCCGTCGCAGTCCAGACGCGTGTACGTGGCCAGCGAAACGAAACGCGTGTAGGCCTCGGGGTGATCGCCGAGGTCACGAGCAAGGATCTCGAGACCGAGCGAGTGTGCGGCGCGCTCGCTGGCGATGGCGACCTCGCTCGGGTCTCCCTTTTCGGCGATCTCCTGCGCCGCGCCAACGGTAGTTGCGTTGGCCACCGCAGTGGCCCAGGGAATCGAGGCCAGGAACTGCCGGCACTGATCGAACGCGATCGGGCGCGAGTGAACGACCTTTATCTCTTCGAGCGGCACCTTCTTGATGCCGACCAGGCAGTGGTGGATGGGAATAACCGTCTGGGCGACGATCGAGAGCGGCGATTCGTAGAGCAGGTCGTGCGTCTCGGCGACCGGACCGGCCAGCGAGCTCTCGATCGGCAAGACGCCGAAATCCACTTCGCTCCGAGCCACCGCCTCGGCAACGGCCGAGAAGTTGGGCAACGGCACCAGCTCGGCGTTGTCCGGGAAGAGACGATCGCAAGCCGCGGCACTGTGTGCGCCCTCGCGTCCTGGATATGCGACACGTACGGTCATGAACGTAGCCTAGCGGCCTTGAGAAGAGCCAAAAGGAGAATCAAAGAGGCCGTGCACGCTAGGCGCTGAGCGCCTCGATGACTTTGTCGGTGAACTCGCGCGTGCCGGCCTTGCCGCCAAGGTCGGTAGTGGGCGCCTCGTGAATGGCGACCTCGACCGCCTGAGTGAGCTCGCGCGCCGCGGCCTCCTCGTCGAAGGCATGCTCGAGCATCATCGCCACCGAGCGCAGCATGGCGGTGGGATTGGCAATTCCCTTTCCGGCGATGTCCGGCGCCGAGCCGTGCACGGGCTCGAACAGGCCCGGGCCATCGTCTGCCAACGAGGCCGAGGCGGCGAGGCCGAGCCCGCCGGTGACGGCCGCGGCCAGGTCGGAGAGGATGTCGCCGAACATGTTCTCGGTCACGATCACGTCGAACTGCTCGGGCGCGCGGGCGATCTGCATCGCCGCGTTGTCGACCAGCATGTACTGCACCTCGACGTCCGAATAATCGCTCTTGACGCGCTCGACCACCTGGCGCCAGAAGCGCGAGGTGGCAAGCACGTTCGCCTTGTCGACGCAGGTCAGCCGCTTGCTCCGCTTCCGCGCCAGCTCGAAGCCGCGCCGGACGATCCGCTCGATCTGAGGCTCCGTGTACTCGCAGGTGTCGAAGACTATTCCGTCTTCGGTGCGCCCGCGCCGGCCGTAGTAGATGCCTCCCACCAGCTCGCGCACGATCAACAGATCGACCTTGTCGCCATCACTGGAGGGGCGCAGATTCGCGTAGACGTCAAGCGCGCCGCGCAGCTCGATCAGGCCCTGCTCGGGTCGAACGGCGGCGCCGTCGTACTTCGGCAGACCGATCGCGCCCAGCAAAACGGCGTCCGCCTGCTTGCAGGCCTCGAGCGTCGCGGCCGGAAGCGGAGTGCCGAACTTGGCGATCGCCTCGCCGCCGAACGGCTGCGTCTCCAACTCGAGCGGTAGCGGCTCGAGCACGCGCATCGCGGCCTCCATCACCTCGGGGCCGATCCCGTCTCCCGGTAAACAGACGATTTTCATGACTGCGCCAGCTTGTGTTGCGCCCAGGGAATCAGGCCACCGCGCTCGAGCATCTCGAGCATGAACGGCGGAACGGGCGCGGCGACGAACTCCCGGCCGTCCACGGTCACCTTGCCGGCGACCGCGTCAATCGAGATCTCGGAGCCCGCCTTGGCCGCTTTGGCCGCCTCGGGGCAGCTGATCGCCGGCAGCGCCAGGTTGACGCAGTTGCGATAGAAGATGCGCGCAAAGCTCGAGCCGATGACGCAGCGCACGCCCGAGGCCTTCATCGCCAGCGGCACGTGCTCGCGCGAGGAGCCCATGCCGAAGTTCGCGCCCACGATGAGCACCGTGTCGCTCACCAGCTGGTCGCGCAGCGACGGATCGAGCCCCTCGAACAGATAGGGCTTCATCAGATCGGGGTCGTCGATGTTGAGATAGATGCCCGGGTAGAGGACATCGGTGTCGATGTTCGTGCCGGGGACGACGACGGCTTTACCGGAGACGATCACGACGTCACCTGCGCCGGGTTGACGATCTCGCCCGCGACGGCCGTCGCGGCGGCGACGAAGGCGTTGCCGAGGTAGACGCTCGCCTCGGGGGAACCGGCGCGGCCCTTGAAATTCCGATTGGTGGTTGCGAGCGAGTTCTCGCCCGGCGCCAGCGCGCCGGTGTGGCCGCCGAAGCAGGGCCCGCAGGTGGGGGTCGAGATCGCGGCGCCGGCCTCGACGAGAATATCGATCAGCCCCTCCGCGATCGCCTCGCGGTAGATCTTTTGCGTCGCCGGCACGACGATCATGCGCGTCCGCTCGTGCACGTGCTTGCCCCTGACCATCTGAGCCGCCTGGCGCAGGTCGGTCATCGTCCCGTTGGAGCAGTTCCCGACCACGACCTGGTGGATCGGCGTACCGACGACCTCGCTCACGGGGACGACGTTCTCGGGGTTGTGCGGCTTGGCGACCAGCGGCTCGAGCCGATCGAAGTCGACCTCGATCTGGCGCGAGTAGCTCGCATCCGGGTCGGAATGAACCGCATCCCACTTCTTCTCGGTGCGACCGTCCAGGTAGGCCGCCGTCACCTCGTCGGCGGGGAAGATCCCCGTCTCGGAGCCGGACTCGACCGCCAGATTGGAAACCGCCAGGCGCTCGTCGAGCGAGAGCGCACGCACGCCCGGGCCGACGAACTCGAGCACGTTGTCGGTGCCGCCGCCGGCGCCGATCTGGCTGATCACGGCCAAAATCACGTCTTTGCCAGTGACGAAGCGGCCCTTTTCGCCCTTGACCGTCACCTGGATCGTGCCGGGCACCGCCTCCCAGAACTCGCCGAAGACGAGGCAGTGGGCGATGTCGGTCGAGCCCAGCCCGGACGAAAAGGCGCCGAGCGCCCCGTGCGTGCAGGTATGCGAGTCGCCGCCGACGATCACCGATCCGGGCACGACCCAGCCTTCCTGCACGAGCAGCGTGTGCTCGATGCCGCCGCGACCCTGGTCGTAGAAGGCGACGCCGTGCGCCAGCGACCACTCCTTCAGGCGCTTGATCAGGATCGCCGAGCGCTCGTCCTTGGCCGGCGCGAAGTGATCGGCGACCATCACGACCTTCGAGCGGTCGAAGACCTCGTCAGTGCCCATCTTCTCCATCTGCCGGAAGGCGATCGGCCCGGTCACGTCGTTGGCCAGCACCACATCGCAGCGGACCATGACAACCTGGCCCGGCTCGACGTGATCGGTGTCGGAGTGGGCGCGCAGGATCTTCTCGGCAACCGTGTAGCCCATGGAGCCTTAAGCCTAGCGACGAAGGCGAGGCCGTTGCCGGGCTCGCGACGCTTCGGACTCGGGCTCGTCTCAGCCGGCAGTCTGGGGCGGCTGAGGCGGTTGCAGTACGCCGGCGGGCGGCTGCGGTACGCCAGTAAGCGCCTGCGCGAGTTGGGCCTCGGCGACGGAGGCGGAATCACCGCGCTCGATCGTGACCAGGAGCGCGCGCAGATTCTCGGCCGTCTCCTGCGCCTTGTCCCTGAACTCGGCCATGCGTCGATTGAGGTGGACGTATTCGCCGGAGCGCTTCTCTTCGCTGACGTCGCGCATGCTGACAAGCAGTAGCCGAGTGCCCTCGGCGGTGGTCACAGCGGTCGCCATCGTCTCCATCAGCGCCCAGCTACCGTCGGCGCGCTTCATCCGCACCGCGAAGGGATAGGAGTCGCCGCGATAAACGTCACCGATCGCGTCCTGGGCGATGGCCATGTCCTCGGGCTCGATCAGCGAGAGGAAGTTAACCCCGGCCAGGGCGTGGAAGTCGTAACCGAGCTCCTCGGCGCAGGAGGGAGAGGCATAGAGGAAGCGCCCCTCGCCGTCTACGAGCACAACGGCATCGGGCATGTTCTCGGCGATCTTGCGCAGGATCTCGCCTTCGCTGAGAAGCTGCGCCTCTTCGCGGCGAACATCGCTGATGTCGAAGACGACGGCAACGACACCGCCGATCTGGCCCGAGCCGTTCCTGTCGGGGCCGACACGAACGCGGTAGACCCGCGTGCCCCAGTCGAGCTCGTAGCTCAGGGTCTCGCCGCGCAACGCGCGGATGGTCGCGGCAATCGGCGTGAAGGTCGTGTCCTCGGTCTGAAAAAACTCGAACAGGGTCATGCCGACGAGGCTATCGGGGGCAAGCCCCAGATCGGCCAGCGCGCCGCCGCGGCAGCTCGTGAAACGCAACTGACCGTCTATCGCCCAGAGCATCGCCGGCATCTGATCGATCAGCGCCGGCGTAAGAGCGCCGTCGCTGCTTGCGGGAGTGCTTGGCGGTGTGCTTGGCGGTGTGCTTGGCGGTGTGCTCATGGGCGGATCTGACTCGGCTACAGGTGCGGCCGGTAGCGGGGATTCTTCTTCCTGCTCCTGCTCTTTTCCCTGTTCATGCAGTTCTTCCCGCACCGGTTCGGATGCCTCTACGGCGGCATCGTGCAGGTCGCCGGAAAGGTCTTGTCCCTTTTCCGACCGCCAGGAAAAGCGTGCAGAGCCGATTGACTGCATAGGCCGTCACTCTCTTTTCGGCTGCCGGGCTCGGAAGCTTGAAGGTTTTCGCGCCGCCTCGGCTCAGGTTTTTGGCCGAGTGATCGCGCCTTCCGAGGCCGAGCTGACCAGCGCCGCGTACTTGGCGAAAACGCCGCTCGTGTAGCGCGGCTCGGGCGCCTTCCAATCCGCCAGGCGGGCCTCGACCTCGGCGTCGGAAAGCTCGACTTTCAACTCGTGCGCCTCGACGTCCAAGACGATCACATCGTCCTCGCGCAGGGCGGCGATCGGGCCGCGGCGGGCAGCTTCGGGAGAGACGTGGGCGGCCATGAATCCATGCGTGGCGCCGGAGAAGCGCCCGTCAGTGATCAGCGCGACCGAATCGCCCAGCCCCTCACCCGCAAGCGCTGCCGTGACGGCGAGCATCTCGCGCATTCCGGGGCCGCCGGCCGGGCCTTCGTAACGGATCACGACCACGTCTCCGACGCCCACCTTGCCGGCCTTGACGGCGGCGAAGCACTCCTCCTCGGAGTCGAATACGCGCGCCGGGCCGCGATGGAAGGTGCGGTCGTGCCCGGCCAGCTTGACGACGCAGCCCTCCGGCGCGATGTTGCCGCGCAGGATCGCGAAGCCGCCGCGCTTCTGAAACGGTTGCTCGATCCTCGAGACGACCTTCTGCCCCTGAGTCTCGCTGGCGGCCAGCGCGATCTCGCCCAACGTCCGTCCGTCCACGTTTCGGGCACTCAGATGAAGCAGGTCGCGCTTGGCCAGCTCGCGAGCTACCAATGCGCAGCCGCCCGCGTCGTAGAGGTCGGTGGCGACATACTGGCCGCCGGGAGTGAGGCTGGCGATTACCGGCGTCCGCGCGGCGATCTCTTCGAAGTCGTCGATCTCGAGTGGAACTCCGGCCTCGCGCGCGACTGCCAGCAGATGCAGGACGCCGTTGGTGGAGCCGCCGCTCGCGGCCACCGAGGTGATTGCGTTCTCGAGCGCCTCGCGGCTCACGACCTGCCTGGGAGTGATGTTCTCGCGCACGAGCTTCATCACCAGCTCGCCGGCCTTGTTGGCCGCCGCGTTCTTCCCCCGATCCGTCGCCGGCACCTCGTTCAGCCCGGCCGGGCTGATGCCGAGGAAGTCGAGCGCCATCGACATCGTGTTGGCGGTGAACTGACCGCCGCAAGCGCCGGCGCCCGGGCAGGCGAGCGTCTCCAGCTCGTGCAGGTCGTCGTCCGTCATCTTGCCGACAGCGTGCGTTCCGACCGCTTCGAACACATCCTGAATGGTCACATCCTTGCCGCGCCAGCGACCGGGTGCGATCGAGCCGTTGTAGAGCACGAGCCCGGGGATATCGAGCCGAAGAAGAGCCATCAGAGCCGCCGGAATCGTCTTGTCGCAGCCAACCAGGCAGACCAGCCCGTCGAACATGTGACTGTAGGCGACGAGCTCGATCGAGTCGGCGATCACTTCGCGCGAGACGAGCGAGCCACGCATGCCCGGCGTGCCCATGGTGACCCCGTCCGAGATGGCGATCGTGTTGAACTCGACCGGCATTCCGCCGGCCTCGCGGATACCGCGGCGAACGTGACCAGCCAGCTCGCGCTGATTGTAGTTGCAGGGCATCGTCTCGATCCAGGTCGTGGCGATTCCCACCAGCGGCTTGGCGAGATCGTCATCAGTGAAGCCGATGGCCTTGAAGTAGGAGCGTGCCGGCGCGCGATCGGGGCCGTCGGTGAGCAGCCGGCTGCGCCGCTTGGCGGGATTCGACGGATAGTCGTACACGCTCGGGCTCATGCCGAGGATGGTAACCGCTGAGACGATGCTGGCCGCCAAGCACGGGCAGGAGCCTCGTCTCGCCGGGCGGCGCTAGAAGCTCTGCACGCCGCTGGTGGCAAGCTCGACTGCCAGCACTTCGCACTCGTCGAAGCGCTTGTGCAGCTCCTGCGCGCAGGGTTCGACTTCCTCGTGCCGCGCCCAGACGATGACCGTTGGGCCCGAGCCCGAGAGAGTGACCCCGACCGATCCGAGCGCCGGCTTCGCTTTCAGCTCGGCCAACAGCGGCGCCGCCTGCGAGCGATAGGGCTCGTGCAGCCGGTCGTCGAGAGCGGCGCTGAGCAGCTCGAGATCGCCGGTCGCGAGCGACGCGCCGAGCAGGGCCGCGCGGCCGCTGGAGTAAGCGGCGTCGGCATGGCCGATCTTGGCGGGCAGTCCGGCTCGGGAGGTGACGGTCTCGACGCTGTGCCCGGGAACGACGGCAATCGGCGCGAGCGGAAGCGAATCGGCGATACGACGCCCGTGCCATACGCCTGCCTCCTCCCAGGAAAGCGTTACGCCGCCGTAGAGACAGGCGGCGAGATTGTCGGCGTGCGACTCCAGTTGCGTCGCCATGGGCAGCAACTCGGCGGGGTCGGGCTCGACTCCTTCCCAGAGCGACGCGGCGGCGAGGCCGAGCACAATCGTGGCCGAGCTGGAACCAAGCCCGCGGGCGAAGGGAATTCGGTTGAGAAAACGGAAGCGCTTCCGCTCCAGCCCGGCGATCAGGGCAAAGGCCTGCAGACCGAGATGGGTCTCGTCCCGCGGCGTCTCGGAGACGCCCTCGCCTTCGACCTCGACGAATGTGCTCTCGGCCTCGCTCACCTCGAGCTCATTCCAGAGCTCCAGCGCCATCCCGGCGCAGTCGAAAGCGGGGCCTAGATTGGCGCTGGTCGCCGGGGCTTTGAGCCGCACGTTCACCTGGCAGCGCCGGGAATCGAGCTCGAGCCGGAGCCGACCGCGACCGAGCTTCTCCTGATCAGGCCCACCCGAGCTCCGAGATCCCACGTTGCGAGATAACCGGGAAGGCCACCGCGATCTCACGACTTTCCGGCAGACCGCTGATCTCGGCTAGAGCCTCGTCGACCGCGCCGTAGGTTGCCTCATGCGAGATGACGTGGAGGATGGCGCCGCCGCCGGTTTGGAACTGAACCAGCCGCGCGACGGAGATCTCGTGAGCCGCCAGGCGCTCGGCAACGCGTGCCAGCACGCCGGGACGGTCGTCTACCGCGATCTGGAGGTAGAAAGGCGAGCGGAGCTCACCCGCCGGGAGTCGGTCGACAGTGCGCCAGCAGGCATCGTCGTGCAGGAAGCCGGTGCCCTTGGTGCCGATGATCGAGACCATGTCGGCAATCACGGCCGAGGCGGTCTCGATTCCGCCGGCGCCGGGCCCCTCGAGCGTGATCTCGCGAATCGCGTCGCCCTGGAGCATGATCGCGTTGAAGGCGCCTTCGACCCCGGCCAGCGGATGGGCGCAATCGACCAGCGCCGGCGAGACACGAACGTCGTAGCCGCCTTCGACCAGAGTCGCCCGCCCGACGAGGCGAACGACCATATCCATCTGCCTGGCCGCATTGACGTGCGCCGAGGTGATCCGCTCGACACCCTCGAAATTGACGTCGTCCAGAGTCACCCGGGAGCCGAAGGCCACGGTGGCCAGAATCGCCATCTTGGCGGCCGCGTCGGCACCCGACACGTCCTCGGTCGGATCCATCTCCGCGTAGCCCTGGCGCTTGGCCTCGGCCAGCGCTTCCCCGTACTCGGCGCCCAGCTCCATCTGGGTGAGGATGTAGTTGGTCGTTCCGTTGACGATGCCGAGAATACGGTGCACGTTGGTCACCACCAGCGCCTCTCGCAGCACCTTGATCACCGGAATCGCGGCGCAGACCGAGGCCTCGAAACGCAGCTGCACGCCACCCTCCTGGGCGGCTGCGAACAGGTCGGCGCCGCGTTGCGCAAGCAACTGCTTGTTCGCGGTCACGACCGGCTTGGAATCACGCAGCAGGCGCAGGATGTAGTCGTGGGTGGGATCGATCCCGCCCATCACCTCTGCGACAAGCGCGATCTCGGGATCGTCGGCGATCGCGGCGAAGTCGGTGGTCAGCACGCCGGGAGCGGCCGGAAAGTCCCGTTCCTTCTTCAGATCGCGAACGAGCGCCCGCACTACTCGCAGGCGGTGCCCGGTCGCACGCTCGATGTTGTCGGCGTTCTCGTGCAGAAAGCGGTTTACTGCCGCCCCGACGGTTCCGTAACCGAGCAGGGCGACGGGAACGTCAACGGGCGCCATCTGACCCAGTGCCCATCAGGCCCTCGTTACCGGCCAGCGATCGCAGTTCCTCGCCAACTTTCTCCGACGGATGCTTGGCCGCCTCTTCGCGCAAGCGCAGGAAGTTCGGCCGTCCGGCCTCTTCCTCGGCGATCAGCTCCTTGGCGAACTGGCCGCTCGTGATCTCGCCGAGAATTTCCTTCATGCGCTCCTTGACGCTCGCATCGATGATGCGCGGGCCGCGCGTGAGATCGCCGTACTCGGCGACGTCCGAGATCGAATAGCGCATGTACTCGAAGCCGCCCTGATAGATCAGGTCGACGATCAACTTGAGCTCGTTGATGCACTCGTAGTAGGCGATCTCGGGCTGATAGCCGGCCTCGACCAGCGTCTCGAACCCGGCCTGCATCAGTCTGGTGGCGCCGCCGCAGAGAACCGCCTGCTCACCGAAGAGGTCGGACTCGGTCTCCTCGGCAAAGGTCGTCTCGAGCAGGCCGACACGGGCGCTGCCGATGCCCGCTCCGTAGGCGAGCGCCTTGGCCAGGGCGTTGCCCGAGGCGTCCTGCTGAACCGCGACCAGCGAGGGCACGCCGGCGCCTGCCTCGTACTGCTCTCGCACACGGTGACCGGGCGCCTTGGGAGCGACCATGATCACATCGTGACCGGCCGGCGGCTTGATGTAGCCGAAGTGGATGTTGAAGCCGTGCGCGAACATGATTGTCGCGTCGGGCTCGAGGTTGGGCTCGATCTCGGCCGCGTAAACCGTGCGCTGGATGTGATCGGGCAGGAGGATCATCACGAAGGCCGCGCCGCGGACGGCCTCGGGGGCGGTCTTGACTGCGAATCCGGCTTCGGCCGCTTTGTCCCAGTTGGCGCTGCCGGGCGCCTCCGCCACCTCGACCTCGATGCCCGAGTCGCGAAGGTTCTGCGCGTGCGCGTGGCCTTGGCTGCCGTAGCCGATAATGGCGACTTTCCCGGAGAGGAGTGAGAGGTCGCCTTCGCGGTGAATTGTCGCCATGAGTTGTTCCCTTCTCTTTCTTTACGCGGTGTTCGTTCTGTGAGTTTCTAGTGTCTTACCGCACGGCTGAGGCCGATGCGACCGGTGCGCACCATTTCCTTGATTCCGTAGGGCCTGACCAGCTCCTCGAAGGAGTCGAGATCCTCCGGATGGCCGACCATCTCGAACACGATCTCCTTTGGCCCGAGGTCGGAGACCCGTGCGCCGTAGTGATCGGCGAAGGCCATCAGCTCGCCCCGCCGCTCGGGCGGAGCCGCCACGGTGAAGAGCGCGATCTCCCGCTCGACGGCGTCGTCGGGCGTGAGCTCGGTGAGCTTGAGCACGTTCACGAGCTTGTAGATCTGTTTCGTGATCTGCTCGAGCGAGTGCTCGGCGCAGTCGACGCGCAGAGTGACACGAGAGACGCCTTCGCGCTCGGTTTGCCCGACGGCCAGCGAGTCGATGTTGTAGCCACGCCGCGCGAACAGGTTGGTGATGCGCGAGAGCGCGCCCGGCTTGTCCTCGACGAGGACCGAGAGAGTGTGCTTCATCTCGCCTCGAACTCCTTTACCTTCTCGTGACTGCCGTATTCAAGGATGTCGGCCGCCGAAGCGCCGGGTGGAATCATCGGGAACACCTTTTCCTGCGAGTCGCAGACGGCGTCCACAACCACCGAGCGTCCAGCCGCATTCTCCGCTATTGCCCGCTCGAGCGCCGCGTCGAGCTCGCTCGAGTCGGTGACCGTCATCGCCACCGCGCCGAAGGCCTCGGCCATCTTGGCGTAGTCGGGAATCGGGCCGGTCAGATCGGTCTGCGAGTAGCGCTCGTCGTAGAACATCTCCTGCCACTGGCGCACCATGCCGAGATAGCCGTTCCTGATCAGCACGACGATGATCGGCAGCCCGTGCAGGGTCGCCGTGGTCAGCTCCTTCGAGGTCATCTGGAAGCAGCCGTCGCCGTCGATGCAGATCACCGTCGCGTCGGGCCGGGCTGCCTTGGCGCCGACGGCCGCCGGCACGCCGAAGCCCATCGTCCCGAGACCACCCGAGGTGATGAAGGAGCGCGGCCGGTCACAGACCATGTACTGCATGGCCCACATCTGGTGCTGGCCCACTCCGGTCGCCCAGATGATGTCGTCGCGCCCAGCGGTCGCGTCACGCACCGCCTCGAGCACCTGCTGCGGCTTGAGCAGGTCGCCCAACTCGTAGCGCAGCGGAAATTCGTCCTTCCACTCGGCGATCTTGCTGATCCACTCGGCCGGTCCCTCACGGCCCTCGGGGATCTGCTTGCGCAGCTCTCCGAGGAGCTTTGCCAGCGCCGGCTGGAGCGGAGCGCAGATCGGAATCTGAACCTCGCGGATCTTGCCGATCTCGGCCGCGTCCACCTCGAAGTGGATGACCCTGGCGTTCGGGGCGAAGGCCGACACGTTGCCGGTCACGCGATCGTCGAAACGGGCGCCGATCGCGATCACGAGATCCGCCCGGTTCAACGCCATGTTCGCGTACTTCATGCCGTGCATGCCGGGGTGGCCGACGTTGAGAGGATGCGAGTCGGGGAAGCCGCCCTTGCCCGTCAGCGTCGTCACGACCGGGATGCCTGTCAGCTCGGCCAGCTCGAGCAGCTCGGCGGAGGCCTCGCCGTTGATCACTCCGCCGCCCGCGTAGATGACCGGCTTGTCGGCTTCGAGGATCGCCCTGGCGGCCGAGATGATCTGGCGCTGGTTGACCTTCCGCGGCGGATTCCAGCCCGGCAGATCGACGTGATCCGGGTACTTGAAGTCGAGCTCGGCGACCTGCGCGTCCTTGGTGATGTCCACCAGCACGGGGCCGGAGCGACCGGTCTGGGCGACGTGGAACGCCGCCTTGATCGTTGCCGGAATATCGCTGGCCTTCTGCACCAGCCAGGAGTGCTTGACGATCGGAAGGGTGATCCCGGTCGCGTTCGTCTCCTGGAAGGCATCGGTGCCGATCTTGGTCGAGGGCACCTGACCGGTGATGCAGACGAGCGGCGTGGAATCCATCCAGGCATCCGCGATCGCCGTGATCAGATTGGTCGCGCCCGGCCCCGAGGTTGCGATCGCTACGCCCACCTTGCCGCTGGCGCGGGCGTAGCCCTCGGCCATGTGGCCGGCTCCCTGCTCGTGGCGCGCCAGCACGTGGCGCAGCTTGCTGCCGTTTGCCTGCGCCCGGTAGAGAGCGTCGTAGGTGTCGATGATCATTCCGCCCGGGACTCCGAAGCAGACGTCGACGCCCTCGGCTTCCAGCGAGCGAATAATGGCGTCAGCTCCTGTCATCCTGGTCATCCGAGTTCCTCCATCGAAAGATTGTCGCCGCGCCGAGTAATGGATCGCCCGGCGAGGATTTCATTAGATTCGCGCGTGGTCGCAGCGATTCTCGCCCTGACCATATCGGCTGTTCGCACCCCTCTGCGCGGTACTTCGTTTGCAGGCCAGGAGAGCACCGCTGTAGCGGGGCACGGGCTTGCTGCAATCGGGTTGTCAGATCTGGTGCTCATTGCCGTCGTTTTTCTCCTTGCCACAGCCGTCTGCGGACGCACCTGTGGCGTTAGTCCGGTCTGTGTGTGGCGCCTCAGCGCTCTGAAAAGTTCGTTCCCCTAGCGGGGAACCGTGACCGTAACGACGGTAATCGTGACGAGGCCGACGAGTGCGCGCACGTCGCGAGAGAGCTGACTGGATGCGGAGTCGACCTTCATAACGGTACGTCTAGTGTGGCGATGGCGACCCGAGTCTGTCAAGCGGGGAGGAGCGCGGGTCGCGCCGGAGGTTGAGCTTTCGAAGGTCGGCCCACTTCACAGCGAGTTACCTCGTCGAGCCTTCTCCTCTGGCTCGAGTGAACCTCCGAAACCGGCGCAGGGTCGGCAGCAGCCCGGCGATCTCGCAGAGGGTTGCATAGGTGAGCATGAGGAAGACCGCGTAGGAGAACGTGACTCCGAGTGTTCGAGGGTACAAAGCCGGGCTCGTCAGTTGATGCCACGTTTCTCGGACAAGCAGACCCGGCCGCAACACAATGTCCCAGGAGTTCCGGACCTCGAAGCGCCCGATGTAGATCCCAAAAGCCGCGAGTAGGAGCGCACCGGCGGCCGATAGCCAGCCGACGAGCGCGCCGGCGGCCGAGCTGATCAATCTCTGCACGCGGTTGAGCGAGACCAGGCCAAGGAGCAGACCTGTCCATGCGAACGAGGCGATGAGAAGCACGTCGAACCAGAGAGGGGCGGCGCGCCGCGGTGCGAGGTGGATGAAGTCCGTGATGATGTACGGGGCGTTCGGGAAGAACAGGAGCCAGACTGCCGCGAGCAGGACGAGAAGTGCCGGGCGGCGGCCGCGGCTCTGGACTTTCTCGATCAAGAGCGATACGGCGAATGGGATCCAGGCGAGGAAGAGATTCCAGATGAGGAACAGGTAGAACCGGTTGCCGGTGTATACGATGCGCGCGCATTCGAGGCCGATGCAGTAGAGAGAGCCGAGCAGGAGGATGGCGACACCGGGACGGAGCGCCGGCCGTTCGTGCTCTGACTCCCGCGCTTCTCGCACTCTCGGCGGGCGGGCGTGCTCGGGCGAGCCGGGCGCACGTTTGGCAAACCGGGATCGGGACTGGGAGCTGCGACGGTCGATACGGTCACAATACCGGCGGCCCCGACCCGGAGCTTCTGTCCGGTCGGAGCAAGAACTCCCGCTCGGCTACTTCATCATCGTGAAGCTGACCAGCAGAATTCCGTCGCCGAGCTCGAAGGCGAGGTGGTTGTCGAGCGTGGCCAGGTAGCGATCGGTCGCGCCGATGAGAGCGTGCAGCGACACATCCCAGACCTTCTTCTTGCCGCGCCCGAGAACTGCTTCGAGCTGCTCGCGCAAGGCGCGTGCGATGTCGTTCGTGCCAACGTGGAGCTCGCCCGGCCGCGGATCGCTCTCGCGCCTGGCGCGGTAGAACTGGCGCAGCTCGTCGTCGGCCAGGAGCCAACGGCTGAACAGCTCCTCCGCGGGTTGCTCCCAGGGCTTCAGCTCTTCCAGCTGCATCTCCCAGTGCTTGACCGGCGGCTTCAACTTCTTGCCGAGTGAATCGAAGTACTCCTGCAGTGTCTCTTCGACGCCGCCCTCGACGGGGAGCACTATGACGTCGTGCTCGAAGCGCGAGATCGTGAGCGCCTGATGGAGCTTGGCGTAGCCTTGCAAGAAGCCGCGCAGCTCGCCGATTTTTTCCTGATCGGGATCCTGGGTAGCCATGATCTTCTGATTCTCGTCGATCTAGAGGACGCGGTCGAGGGGAACCGTTGGCTCGGCTCGGAGTGAAGACTCGCTCCTCAGGGGATTCCCCGACCTTTGCTGCCTGGTTCCACGTTGATCAATAGTCGCTTCAACAGGTACAGTCCGGAGAACGATGGCAAGCGCAGCAATGACACCGTTCACGTCTGGGAAGATGGCTGTCTCCATTCGCTCGGCTGCTCTGGCTTCGGCTAAGCGCGCTGCTGCAGAACGCTAGCCGGCGTCTTTCGTCTCCGCGCCGACTAGCAGGTAGATGAGAGGCGACAGCCCGAGTTGATCACAACCCGGGCTCGAAAGGTACGTGTCATGAAGCGAAGGGAACCAGACGTGGCAATGCGGTCGTTGTACGAGCTGAACAATTCGACGAGAGAACGGGACGCCTGCGGTATCGGCTTCATCGCCGACGTGCACGGTCAACCGTCGCGCCGCATCCTCGATCTGATTCTCTCCGCGCTGGGCCGCGTCAAGCACCGCGGCGCGATCAACTCCGACGGCCTCACCGGCGACGGCGCCGGCGTCCTCTTGCCGCTCACGCCGCGCCTGGCTCCGGAAGGCGGCCTGGCAATGGTCTTCGCGCGCGAGGAAGGCGATCTCGCGCTCGTCGAGCAGGCTTGCGCAGCGGAGAAAATCGGCTTCGCGGGCTGGCGCGAGGTGCCGGTCGATCCCTCTCACCTGGGCGAGCGGGGACAGCGAACGCAACCAACGATCATGCAGGCGCAGCTCGCCCCGCCCAAAGGGCTCGGCGACAACGAGGTCGAGCTCGCAGCGTTTCGCGCCCGCAAGCGCGTCGAGCGCGAGCAGGCGAGCTTGTACATAGCCTCGCTCTCCTTCCGCACCGTGACCTACAAGGCGCTCTGCGCGGCCGATCAGCTGGCCTGCTTCTATCCTGACCTCGCCGATCCGGAGCTGGAGATCCCGTTTGGCATCTTCCACCAGCGCTTCGCCACCAACACCACTCCAACCTGGGAGCGCGCCCAGCCCTTCCGCATGCTCTGCCACAACGGCGAGATCAACGCCGTGGCCGGAAACGTCAACTGGATGCACGCGCGCGAGCACCATCTCGGCTCGGCGAACGACGCCTCTCTCTATCCCGCAATCGAAGATCCGACCGCCGACTCACGCACGCTCGACAACGTGCTCGAGTTGCTCGTGCGCGGCGGCCGTGACGTGCGCCACGCGCTGGCCATGCTGGTGCCCGAGGCCTGGGACGGCAATCCGGAGCTGGACGACAGGGTGCGCGACTTCTACCGCTATCACTCCTGCCTGCTCGAGCCCTGGGACGGGCCGGCGGGGATCATCTTCACCGACGGGCGAATGGTCGGCGCCGGGCTCGACCGAAACGGCCTGC
Source organism: Actinomycetota bacterium (assembly GCA_003162055.1). Classification (GTDB taxonomy): domain Bacteria; phylum Actinomycetota; class Thermoleophilia; order Gaiellales; family Gaiellaceae; genus Fen-549. The sequence continues at coordinate 186,157 of PMNA01000017.1, forward strand.
GCCCACTTCGTTATCTCGTCAGCTCCGACGGGCTTGCCGTCTGCGCATCGGAGATCGGGCTCGTCGATCTGCCCGAGGGCGTTACGGCCGAGTACGGGATGCTCGGTCCAGGTCAGATGATCGCCGTCGAACCCGCTCGCGGCGAGCTGCTCTCGAACGAGGAGCTGAAGGGCGATCTGGCTTCGCGCGCGCCCTACGGAGCCTGGCTGCGCGAGGGAATCAAGATCGCCTCCATCGGCAAGCCTCTCGCCTGCCCGTCCCAGAGCTTGACTCTGCGCCAGGCGGCCTTCGGCTTCACCCGCGAGGATCTGGACATCATCCTGCGCCCGATGGCGGCCACCGGCCACGAGCCCACCTCCTCGATGGGAGACGATGCCGCGATCACTCCGCTGGCGAACCGCGCCCGACCGCTTCCGATGTACTTCAAGCAGCGCTTCGCCCAGGTCACCAACCCGCCGATCGACTCGTTGCGCGAGCGCATCGTCTTCAGCCTCAAGACCCTACTCGGCGCTCGGGCCCCGCTCCTCACCGAGGGGCCCGAGGTGGCATGTTTGATCGAGCTGGACAGCTTCTTCCTCTATCCCGACGCTCTGACCGCGCTCGAATGTACGCATCTCGATGCCACCTTCACGAAGGACGAGGGACTGGAGGCCGCCTGCGAGCGGCTTGCCGCCGAGGCCTGTGAGGCCGTTCGCAAAGGCGAGCGGCTCCTCCTGATCAGCGACACCGGCATCTCTGCCGAGCGAGCGCCGATCCCGATCCTGCTTGCCGTGGGCATCGCTCACCAGGAACTGGTGCGGGCCGAGTTGCGGGCGCGCTGCTCGATCCTGGTCGAGAGCGACGAGCCGCGCGAGACGCATCACTTCGCCACCCTGCTCGGCTACGGCGGCGAGGCGATCTGCCCGCGCCTCGCGCTCGAGACGATCGCCTCGCTCTGCGCCGAGGGAAAGATCGAGGGCTGCCGCGACCCGGCGACCGCCCAGGAGCGCTTCCGCACGGCGATCGAGGACGGCGTGCTCAAGATCATGTCCAAGATGGGCATCTCGGACGTGGCCAGCTACTGCGGCGCCGAGATCTTCGAGGCGATCGGGCTGGCCGATGAAGTCATGAAGGCCGCCTTCGCCAACACCGCCTCGGCGATCGGCGGTGCCGGCTTCAGCGAGCTGGAGGCCGACGCCTGGGAGCACATCGGCGATGCCTTCGGACGCGAGCCCGAGGTCGAGAACCCCGGCAACATCAAGTGGCGCCAGAACGGCGAGCAGCACGCCACCACCGGCGAGGTGATCAGCGCCCTGCGCCAGAGCATCGCGAGCTCTGATGGGCGGGGCCCAGACGGGCCGGGCGCTCTTCTGCGTCAGGCTGTCAAAGACGGGCGCTGGGAGGTTTACGAGAAGTTCGCCAAGCTCGTGAACGAGCGCGAGGCGCTCGAGCTGCGCGATCTCCTCGAGCTCGTCCCGGCTGGCTCACAGATTCCGTTGGAAGAGGTAGAGCCGGCCTCCGAGATCACCAAACGCTTCTCGTCGGGCGCCATGAGTCAGGGAGCTCTCTCGGCCGAGGCGCACGAGACGCTCGCGGCCGCCCTGAGCATGATCGGCGCTCGCTCCAACTCGGGCGAGGGCGGCGAGGCGCTCGAGCGCTACGGAACGCCCAACAACTCGACCATCAAGCAGGTCGCCTCGGGCCGTTTCGGCGTGACTCCGCCCTACCTGCGCTCGGGCAAGGAGCTGCAGATCAAGATCGCGCAGGGCGCCAAGCCCGGCGAGGGCGGTCAGCTGCCCGGTCACAAGGTCTCGCCCGAGATCGCCAGGCTGCGTCACACCGAGCCCGGGGTGGCGCTGATCTCACCGCCTCCGCACCACGACATCTACTCGATCGAGGACCTCGCCCAGCTCATCTTCGACCTCAGGCAGGCGAACCCGAGCGCCGAGATCTCCGTCAAGCTGGTCGCCGAGGCAGGCGTGGGCATCGTCGCCGCGGGCGTGGTCAAGGCGCTCGCAAACATCGTTCACATCGCCGGCTGCGACGGCGGCACCGGCGCCAGCCCGCTCTCCTCGATCAAGAACGCAGGCGCGCCCTGGGAGCTCGGCCTGGCCGAGACGCAGCAGGCGCTCGTCTCCGAAGGCCTGCGCGGCCGCGTGCGCGTGCGCGTGGACGGCGGCTTCAAGACCGGGCGCGACGTGGTCGTCGCGGCGCTCCTCGGCGCCGACGAGTTCAGCTTCGGCACGGCGCTGCTCCTGGCCGAAGGCTGCCTGATGGTGCGCGCCTGCCACCTAGACAGCTGCCCGGTCGGCGTCGCCACCCAGCGTCCGGAGCTGCGCGCCCGCTTCACCGGCACGCCCGAGAAGGTTGCCGGCTATCTGCTCTTCGTGGCCGAGGAGGTAAGGCGCCTGCTGGCCTCGCTCGGGCTGCACTCGCTGGACGAGGCGACCGGGCGCACCGACCTGCTGCGCCAAGAGAAGACCGGCAACGCGCGCAAGGACCTGCTCGATCTCTCGCCGCTACTGGTGCGCGAGGGCGAGGGCCCGTTCCGCTACAACGGCGAGCTGCCTATCGACGCGGTGGGTGGCGAGCTGGGCGACCGGATCTCCGCCGACGCGGCCGAGATCCTCGAGCGGAACGTCTCAATCGAGCTCGAGTACGAGATCCGGAACGGCGATCGCACGGTGGGCGCGCGGCTCGGCGGTGACGTCGGCGAGCGCTTCGGCTTCGGCGCGCCGCCAGGCTCCGTGCTGATTCGCTTCCGTGGCTCGGCCGGGCAGAGCTTCGGCGCCTACCTGGCCGACGGCATTACCTTCGAGCTCACGGGCGCCGCCAACGACTACGTCGGCAAGGGCATGAACGGCGGCACGATCGTCATTCGGCCGGGAGCAGAGGTCACGGGTCATCCCGTCCTGGCCGGCAACACGCTGCTCTACGGGGCGACAGGCGGCCGGCTGCACATCGCCGGGAGCGTGGGCGGGCGCTTCGCCGTCAGGAACTCCGGCGCCGTCGCCGTCGTCGAGGGCACCGGCGCTCATCCGTGCGAGTACATGACCTCCGGAACTGTCGTCATCCTGGGCGAGTTCGGTCGCAACGTGGGCGCCGGCATGAGCGGCGGCCAGGCCTTCGTCTACGACCCCGACGGGCTGCTGGAAACTCGCATGAACCCCGACCTGGTCGCTGCCGAACCGCTTGGGAAAGCAGCTGCCGCGACCCTGCGCGAGCTGGTCGAGCAGCACCTCGAGCTCACTGGCTCGCCGCGCGCCGAGGTACTGCTCGGCGACTGGGAGAACGCTCTACGCGACTTCAAGCGGGTGTGCCCCAAGGGCAATGTCGCCCGATTGGAGGATGAGCACGAGGGCTCCACGCAGGAAGCCGAGGAGAGCACCGCCCCGGTCGCTACCGGAGAGGCGACAAGTTAGGAGACTGCAGCGCCGGCGTCGACGATGCCCGCCCCGTAGGCGTCGTCCGACGAGATCGCGTGCTTGAAATCGAGGTGGCAGTAGCCCGTGTCGCAGGGCGTACCGTCGATCGCGGCCGTTTTGTTGTTCGGATCGTTCGGACCGGTGTAGTTCGTGACTCCGTCGTTGGCCGTCTTCTCCAGGCGAGCCAGTAGCGCGTCGGGATTGTTCCGCAAGCGAGGGTGAGCCGCGAGCGTCAGGACGGCAACGCCGGTGACGTTGGGAGCGGACATTGAGGTTCCCTGCGACCAGGCGAAGCCTTGCCCGGCGATCGTGAAGCAGTCGGAGTTGTACGAGGCTGAAAGCTCAGGGTCGTTGCAGTAGGCGGAATTCGCACCGACGGCCGAGAAGGAGCCGTATCCGCCCGACAGCACGTCGTTCAGTCCGCCGTCGAAGAGCGCGATGTTGAACTGGCGCGCTCCGCCCGGTGCCGCGAGATCGATGCGCGGGCCGTAGTTCGAGTAGTAGGCGAGTTGGTCGCGAGCGCCTACCCGGTTCGCCGGCCAGCGAACGGAGGGATCGGCGTCGGGTGCGTTCACCACTTCGTTGGAAGTCGCCGAGACGGCAATCACGCCCGGAACTCCGCCCGGCACCAGCAGCATGCCGCGCAGATCGGTGACGTAGGGCTCGATCGAGTCGCCGGGATAAACAGTGCCGATTCCCTTCGAGCCGGTGGCAACCTGGCCGGCGCCGACAAACTTCTGCCCCGCGACTCTCAGGTTGGCGTTCTCGACGCGAACGTGCTCGTTACCGGCCGCCGCGACGATCGCCGTTCCGCGCGAGCGGCAGTACTTGACCGCGTCGGCCCAGAGCAGATAGTCCTGCGCGTCGGCGTCGAGCGTCGGATCGTCGTAACCTTCGATCGACATGTTGAGGATGTCGGCTCCGTCGTGACAGGCATCGATCATGCCGCCGACGATCCAGCTGGTCAGCCCGCCGAAGTCGCCGGCGAGAACCTTGTAGCTACGAATCGTCACCTTCGGCGAGACTCCGTTCGAGCCGAACCCGTTGGCCGCCGCGCCGATACGGCTGGCTACCCAGGTTCCGTGTCCATCGAGATCGCCGTTTCGGCACTCGTCGAGGATTCCGTTGTCGGTGAGGAAGCCGAGACCGTAATCGCGGATGATCGACTTACAGTCGAGAGCATTCTCGGACGTTCTCGAATCGAAGTTCGAGCGCAACTCCGTTGTATCGCCCTGGACGCCGGTGTCGAGCACCGCGACGACGATCGACTTGTCGCCCTTCGTCTTTTTCCAGGCGGCCGGAACGTCCATCCGGTTGTCGTCCCACTGAACGATTCCTTCGGCGTTGGGAGCCGCCGCGTCGTGCAGCGGGTCGGGGAAGGAGAACGAACTTCCCCACTTCGGCACGTAGGAGGCGGGAAGCTTGCCGTCTCCGGCGAGGCTGCTGTCAGATGAGCCCCAGGAGATGTAGCGATCGACGAAGACGGCGCTGACCTTGGGACTGGCATCGATCTCGTCGGTGAAGGCGGCCGAGTCCGTACGAACGGCGGCCGCGGAGATCTCGGGCATCACGGAGGCCACTTCTCCCCCCGCATCCGAGACGATCTGGCGCATCTCGTCTGCGGAGGTACCGGAATCGAAGCGAACGATGCTCTCGGCCGAAGGCGAATCGTGCGCCGCCGGCGTAAGCGAATAAGACGTGTTAGGGCCGGCGGCGGCAGTCGTGGTAAAGAGAACACCGACGCAAGCCAAGGCACCGGTCAGAAGAATCGCTCGCAGACCGCCCCGCACGCGAAAACAATGGATGCGCGCCATCAGGTTCTTTTTCGGCGTTTCGCGCGCAAGAAAGTGTCCCGATTTTGGGGCATCTTTCTCCCCCGGAGGGGGTGTTTTTACCAAAAACGTGTCTTCGGGGCTATTGAGGGCCGGTTTTGCGGGGTGACGGCCTCGAGCCCCTGAGCCTGGGAGCCGGCGTCTTCAGTGCCTGAAATAAAGCCGGAGGCATAGCCCAGGGTGTTCCAATCCGCGGGGAGGACCCCCGGCTTCAGCTCAAGCATAAGCCGAAATAGGTCGCGTCCGAAATGGACGCGTTCCTTGCAGCCATGCCCGGTTTGGACATCTTGCCGGCCACTCTGCCGCGACCTATGATCGCGCCGTTCCGATCCGCTCAAAGGGAGATTCCATATGACAACGATCAAAAAGGTCGCGCTGGTCGCGGCTGGGATTCTCTGCGCCTCGCTCGCGCCGACAGGCGTGCTTACGGCGGGAGCAGAAACGGCGAGCAACGAGGCCGCCTACAAGGCGGCAACCGATACAGATCCGCACATACCGCTGACTACCTACCAACAACAGCTAGTGGAACTGAAGGATCAGACGATCGCGAATGCCCTCTCCGGACAGGCAAGTGCCACTAAAACGAAGGCCAACCTAGGCGCCCTCGGCGTGAGCTCGGCCTCGACACTCGCGGCGGCTTCCACGACAGCCTCCGGCGTGCCAACCGCATCGAACGTGGCCAAGAACCAGACGCCTCAGAAAAGGTCGTACTGGTGTGGCCCGGCCACGGTGCACGAGGCTCTGGGACAGCTCCACCACGATTACTCACAGGAGTTTCTCGCTCCTAAGCTGGGCACGACGGAGGCCGGCGGGACAGCCTGGTCGGGCGGGCCCACAGAGACCGGCCACCCCGTGCCCGACGTGATGAACACGTATCAGTCATTCAAGTACGTCCCGCAGGACGTTTCCGCCTCGCCCGGAGATCAGGAGGTCGAGACATACAAGACGCGTCTGACGGGCGACATCTGGCTGGCTGGCGCGCCGGTGATCGGCAACGCATGGACTACGCAATATTCGGAGTTTTGGCTCGTAGGCCATCCTCGAACCACGACTGTCAAACACTGGTTCGATATCTATGGCTATTCGGTTGACGACGGGGGTACGACGTGGACTAAGTACGAGGATTCCGTACATGGCGTTTCTATGACCATGATCTCCTGGGCGCCAGATGTCCCTGCCTACTCGGATCTCCCCAGCCACCGCATTGCTCATATTGTTGGCGGTCGTGGCTACGTTTGGTAATCCGATGCGTAAGAGCAGCCGCGGCGGGCGCTGGTCCGCCGCGGCGCTCGTACTCGCCTGCCTCTTGACTGCTAGTTGCCAGTCCGGATCGCAGCCTTCTGGAGCAGCCAGAGGCTCTCGCTTGCGACAGGCATGGTGCAAGGTGAAACCGAATGCCGCTTGGAGAAAGATCCTCGACGGCCGAGTAGTCGCGCTCTCGCACCGTGTCTCGATAAGTCCGTTAGCGCTTGCGAACGATGAGCGCTCCTTCTTCGCCGAGATCTACGGCAAGGAGTACTCGGGAGTGGTCAAGATCGACGCGCTGAGCAGTCGCTACACCAAGATCAAGCGCTTCACCGACCCCGTCAATTATCAGGCGGCTGGTGACTTCGACGGGCGCTGGCTGGTCTGGGCCGAGTACCACTCGCTCGAAGACGATCTCCGCGATTTCACGGTCTGGTCTTGGGATTCCCGCACCGGCCGCGTACGTCGGATCGGAGCGGCGACTCGTTCGCCTTCCGGCGAGTTCTGGCCTAGCGCGTGGCAGGCGCCGGTCGCACATCGCGGCTACGCCACCTGGGAGCAGGGCGCGGGCCCGAACGAAATAGGCGAGATCCACGTCGTCGAACTCGCCAGTGGCCGCGACCGGGTCATTCGCCGCGGGCACCCATCCGGCTCATTCCTGATCGACGGTCCTCGAGTGATCTGGCCCGAATCGATGAAGAAGGGCGCGCTGACCGAGATGAGAGCCGCCGATGCCAGAACGGGCCGCGCGGTTGTCGCACCTCCAGCGCTTCGCAAGCTACGAGGGCCCATCTGGCCCGCGTCTAGCGGTGGGACGCTGATATACGCGACTAACTATCAAACTTCGCTTTGGTGGTCGCCGTCGCTTAGCGTCGCAGCAAAACGCGTCGTCGTCGGCCGGCACGCCGAGTTGCTAGGAATTCCGTTCGACGAGGTCTGGGGGCGGTACACGACGTTCGGTGTCCCTCTCAAGACTTTCGTCGTAGACACGGTCGCCGGCCGCTACGTCCGAATCCTCCGTGGTGGTTGGGCCATGACTGGGCCCAACGCTTTCGTATTGCTTACGCCTTCGAAGAAGAAGGCCGACCACGCGATCACGAATATCTACTACGTGCCGCTGAAGTCGCTTCCGCCGATTCCGCCCTGTAGTCATTAGGCCGCGGCGGCGCGAAGCGCGTACGAACGGACCTCCGCGGCAGTTTCGCCGCCGCTCGTCACCTAGCTAGAATCGGTGACGGCTTCTTCGCAGCCCGCCGTAGCGGTCGTGAAGCGGGCTTCGCCGGCGCTGACGGCGCGACCTTCGAAGAAGGCTCCGCCCTCCAGAACAAGAATTGCTCCCGCATAGGGGCTTGCATGATACGCGAGAATCTGCATAATACGCGAGTGATCTCAACTGCGATCATCGGGACGGCCGGTTACACCGGCCAGGAGACGCTAGACCGCGTCCTCTTCCACCCCGAGCTGGAGCTGATAGCGCTTGGCTCGAATACGTTTGCCGGTAGGCCGGCAAGCGTGCTCGATCCGCGCCTCGCCGCCAGCGAGATCGCCGAGCTCGAGCTGGTCTCGAACGAGCAGGCGCTGGCAAGCGGCGCCGAGCTGATCTTTCTCTGCATGGAGAACGAACGGGCGGCGGCCGTCGAGCCTCCTGTCGGCGCCGTGGTGGTCGATCTCTCCGGTGCGCACCGGCTCAAAGACGCCTCTGCCTACGAGCGCTGGTACGGCTTCGCTCATCCCAAGCCCGAGTCTCTTGTGGACTGGTGCTTCGCGCTCCCCGAGCTGGCGCCCCCGACGGGAAAGCTCATCGCCAGCCCCGGCTGCTACGTGACGGCCACCCTGCTCTCGCTCGCTCCGCTCAAGGACGACCTCGACCCGGCGACCGTTGTCGTCGACGGCAAGTCCGGCACGACCGGCGCGGGCCGGAGCCCGAGCCCGGTGCTGCACGCAGGCGCCGTGCTCGAGACCGTCGTCCCCTACAAGATCGGCGTTCATCAGCATGTGCCCGAGATGGCGCAGTTCCTGGGCTTCACCCCCACGTTCGTGCCCCATCTGCTACCGATCAGGCGCGGCATCGTCGCCACTTCGTATCTGCGCGGGATCGACGCCAAGGCGGCGCGGGCCAAGCTCGCGAGCGCCTACGCCTCGGCGCCGCTGGTGAACGTGCTGCCGGAAGGCGCGGTCCCCAACCTGCGCCGGATGCAGGAGACCGATTGCGTCGAGATCAACGCTTTCGCCGACACGGCGACGGACGCCACCATCGTCGTCTGTGCGCTCGACAACCTCGGCAAGGGCGCCGCCGGGCAGGCGGTGCAGAATGCCAACCTGGCACTCGGGCTGGAGGAGACGGCCGGGCTCCGGATCGGGATTCTGAGCGCATGAGTGTGACAGCCGCCAAGGGGTTTCTGGCTTGCGGCGTTCGCGCCGGAATGAAGACGGAGGGGCTCGACCTGGCGCTCGTCCGCTCGACGGAGCCCGCGGTCGGCGCCGCGATGTTCACCCAGAACAGGGTGCAAGCCGCGCCGGTCACCGTCTCGCGCCGGCACCTGGCGCAGGCGCAACCGCAGGCGATCGTCCTCAACTCCGGCTGCGCCAATGCCGCCACCGGCGAGCGCGGCGAGCTCGACGCTCTGGCCACCGCCGACGAGGCAGCCCAGCTGCTGAACCTCTCGAGCGAAGAGATCCTGGTTTGCTCGACCGGCGTGATCGGGGTCAGGCTGCCGCTCGACCAGCTCCTGCCGGGGCTTGCCGTCGCGGCAGCGGCGCTTTCCGAGACGGGCGGCGGCGACGCGGCCCACGCGATCATGACCACCGACACGCGCTCCAAGCAGACGACCGCTTCGGGCGCCGGCTTCACGGTGGGAGGAATGGCCAAGGGCGCAGCGATGATCCATCCCCAGCTGGCGACGATGCTCGCCGTCATCACGACCGACTATCCGCTCCGGCCGGGCGAGCCCGAGCGGTTCCTGCGCCCGGCCGTCGAGCACAGCTTCAATCGCATCTCGGTAGACGGCGACTGCTCGACCAACGACACCGTGATCCTGCTGGCGAACGGTGCCGGCAAGGTCGAGCGAGGCGAGGCGACCGACCAGGAGTTCGAGCAGTCGCTGGCGCAGGTCTGCCACGAGTTGGCCGAGCAGATCGTCAAGGACGCCGAAGGCTTCACCGTGCTGATGGAGGTGAACGTGAGCGGCGCCACCGACGAGGACCAGGCGGTGGCGATCGCGGCCCGTATCGCCTCCTCCCCACTGGTCAAGACGGCGGTGTTCGGACGCGACCCGAACTGGGGCCGGGTGATGATGGCCGCCGGCTCGGCGCCCTGGCACGGAAGCTACGCAGAGCTCGACCCGGGCAAGGTGACGCTGGCCTTCAACGGCACGCAGGTGCTGACCGACGGCGCCTACATCGAGGCCACACCGTCCATGGAAGGCGTGAGTTGCGTGATCGATCTCGATCTCGGACTCGGTGACGGCGAGGCCGCCTATCTCGCCTCCGACCTCTCCTACGAGTACGTGCGTCTGAACGCGGAGTACACAACGTGAGCCGGATCGTCGTCAAGCTGGGTGGCGCCGTCGCCCGCGACGCGATCTCGTATCCGCTCGCGCTCGCAGATCAGGGCCACGAGGTTTGCATCGTGCACGGCGCGGGGCCGCAGATCTCGCTCGAGATGGCGAAGCGCGGAATCGAGGTCACCTTCGTCCACGGCCGGCGCGTGACTACGCCGGAGGCGCTGGAAGTCGTGCGCCAGGCAATGGCGCAGGTCAACCGCGAGCTTGTAGAGGCCGTCGGCGAGCGCGCCGTCGGCCTGATGGGCGACGAGATCGGGCTCGAAGCCGAGCAGGCGAGCGAGCTGGGCCTGGTCGGGAATCCGCTCCCGAGCTCGCCCGCAGCGGTGACCGAAGCGCTCGCCGCCGGGCGAGTGCCGGTGATCGCTCCGCTCGCGCGCGGACCGCTCAACGTCAACGCCGACGAGGCGGCGGCGATGCTCGCGGTCGGTATCGGGGCCGAGCGCGTCCATTTCGTCACCGACGTGCCCGGGCTGCTGATGGGCGACGAGGTCGTCGCCTCGATTCATGCCCATGAGGCCGAGCTGCTGCTGGATAGCGGCGAGCTCAAGGGCGGGATCATTCCCAAGCTCCGCGCCGCGGTGCACGCCGCCCACCAGGGCGTCATCGCCGAGATCGGCGAGACGGCGGTGATCGCATGACGAAGATGATCGAGACGAACCTGCTGCCGATCTACGCCCGCGCGCCCGTCACCTTCGTCGAGGGCGACGGCTGCTGGCTGACCGATGACAACGGCGAGCGCTATCTCGACTTCGCCGGCGGTATCGCCGTGATCGGGCTGGGGCATCGCCACCCCGCCTCCACCCGCGCCGCGCACGAGCAGCTCGATCGACTCTGGCACGTATCCAATCTCTACTGGACGATCCCGGTGATGGAGCTGGCGAAGAAGCTCTCCGATCGCTTCGGCGGCGCCCGGACCTTCTTCTGCAACTCGGGCACCGAGGCGATCGAGGCGGCGATCAAGTACGCGCGCAAGGCAACCGGCAAGGTCGGCGCCGTTGCGCTCGAAGGATCGTTCCACGGGCGCACGATGGGAAGCCTCTCGATCACCGGGCAGGCCGCCAAGCGCGAGACGTTCGCGCCGCTGCTCAACCAGGTCAGCTTCGCCTTTCTCAACAACTCGCTCTCGCTGCGCGCCGCCGCGCTGGCCGACACCGGGCTGATCATCATGGAGCCGATTCTGGCCGAGGGCGGAGTGCGCCCGGTCGACGTCGAGTTCGCACGGACGGCCCGCGCGCTCGCCGACGAGCTCGGCGCGCTGCTCTGCTTCGACGAGGTACAGACCGGCGTCGGCAGGACGGGCTCCTTCTTCGCCTTCGAGAAGCTGGGTGTGAAGCCCGACCTGGTCACGCTGGCCAAGGGGCTGGCCAACGGTCTTCCGATCGGCGCGCTGCTGGTGGCGGACGGCGTCAGCGGCGGGCTCGAGCCGGGCGACCACGCCTCGACCTTCGGCGGTAACCCCGTGTCCTGCGCCGCCGCTTGCGCCGTCGTCGATGCGATCGACGAGGAACTGCTCGCGAACGCGCGTGCGATGGGCGAGCGCCTGGCATCGGGGTTGCGCGGGCTTCCCGGCGTCTCGGAGGTACGAGGCGCCGGCCTTCTGATTGGTGCCGACGTGGAAGGCGCCGCCGCCGACGTCGCGGCAAGAGCGCTCGAGCAACGGCTGCTCATCACCACCTGCGGAACCGATTCGATCCGGCTGACGCCTCCTCTCACCGTCTCGGCGAGATTGGTCGATCAGGCCCTCGCAACTCTTCGGGAGGTACTGGCATGAAAAAGAGCGATCGCCACGCTGTGATCCTGCGCCTCGTCCGCGAGCGCGAGATCGCGACTCAGGATGAGTTGGCTCAGGCCCTGCACGAGCTCGGCTACGAAGCCGTGCAGACGACCGTCTCGCGCGACATCACGGAGCTTGGGCTGGTAAAAGTGCGCGGCGCGGGTGGGAGGCTCGTCTACGCGCCGGCCGCCGGAGCGAACGGTCATCGCCGTCAGACGCAGCTCGCAGAGGCCTTCAAGCGCTGGGCTCTGAGCTGCGAATCGAGCGCGAATCTGGTCGTCCTGACAACACCACCGGGCTTCGCCGGAGCGCTGGCTCAGGAAGTCGACGACGCCCACCTGCCGCACATCCTCGCCACCCTCGCGGGCGAGAACACGATTTTCGTCGTGGCCTGCGAAGGAATGACGGGCGCCGAGCTTGCCGAGGAGCTCCGAGCCGAGTTCCTGGCCGGATTAGACATCGAGAACGACAAGAGATGAGGAGTCGAGATGAGTAAGACCGCGGTACTTTGTTATTCGGGTGGCCTGGACACCACCTGCGCGATCTGCTGGCTGAAAGAGGACTACGGCTTCGATGACGTCGTGGCTGTGATGGCCGACGTCGGCCAGGAGTACGACCTGGAGCAGGCGATCGAGCGCGGCGAGGTCGCCGGCGCCAAGGAGATCATCGTGCTCGACCTGAAAGAGCGCTTCGCGAGCGGCATCGTCGCCCAGGCGATCAAGACCAACGCGCTCTACGAGGGACGATATCCCCTCGTCTCGGCTCTCTCGCGCCCCCTTATCGCGGGCGCGGTTGCCGAAGTGGCCCTCAAGAACAAGGCCGAGGCGCTCGTGCATGGCTGCACCAGCAAGGGCAACGACCAGCTTCGCTTCGACTACGCCTTCAAAGCCAACTACCCGGGCGTCAAGGTGATCGCTCCGCTGCGCGATAAGGCGCGTACGCGCGAGGAGGAGATCGTCTACGCGCAGGAGCGCGGCATTCCGATCACCAACAGCAAGGAATCGCCCTATTCGATCGACGAGAACCTGTTCGGGCGCGCGATCGAGTCCGGGATGCTCGAGGACGCCTGGAACGCTCCGCCCGAGGAGCCCTACACGATGACGTCCGACCCGACCAAGGCGCCCGCGCCAAAGGAGATCGTGATCGGCTTCGAGGCCGGCGTCCCGGTTTCGCTCGACGGTAAGAAGCTGCCCGCTCACGAGCTCATCCACCGGATGAACGTCGAGGCCGGCGCCTACGGAATCGGCCGCATCGACATGATCGAGAACCGCGCTATCGGCATCAAGAGCCGCGAGGTCTACGAGGCACCGGCCGCGATCGCCCTGATCGAGGCGCACAAGGCGCTGGAAGATCTAATCCTGACCCGGGACGAGCTGCGCCTGAAGCACTATCTCGAGGTGCGCTGGACGGAGATCGTCTACGAGGGCAAGTGGTTCAGCCCGGCGCGCGAGGCGATCGACGCCTTCGTCGACCACACGCAAACGCTGGTCAGCGGCGAGGTGCGGCTGCGCCTGCAGGGCGGACAGGCCGTGGTCGTCGGACGGCGCTCCGACAACGCTCTGTACTCCGAGACGCTCGCTTCCTACGGGGCATCCGATACCTTCCCGCACAAGGCGGCCGAGGGCCTGATCACCCTCCTCTCGCTCGAGACGGAGGCCGTCGCGGCCCGGGCGAGAAAGAACGGATAGATGTTTAGAACTCCTTTCAGAACGACGCACTCCGTCTTCATCCCGAACTGAGTTCGTAATGCCACTTTGGTCTGACAGAGTCGAGAAGAAGCTTGCGCCGGAAGTGGCGGAATTTCTGCGCGCACCCGACCGCGAGCTTCTTCCCTACGACTGCGCGGCCTCCAAGCAGCACGCCGAGCGCTTGCGCGGAGCTGGACTCATCAGCGCCGAGGAACTGGTGCAGATTTCCGAGGCGCTCGACCGGATCGCCCGCGAGGGCGGCGTGACCGATGCCGACGAGGACGTCCACTCCGCGATCGAGCGCCTGCTCGGCGATCTGGGCCGCAAGATTCACGCCGGCCGCTCGCGCAACGATCAAGTCGTGGCGGCGATGCGCCTCTACGCGCTCGATGCCTGCAAGGAGGCGAGCGAGGGAGTCCGCCTGCTGGCATCCGTACTACTCAACCGGGCCGAAACGGAGGCCGAGACGCTGATTCCCGGCTACACGCACATGCAACGCGCCCAACCGGTGACTCTCGGGCATCACCTACTGGCCTGGGTGGAGATGCTGGAGCGCGATCTCGTGCGCTTCTCGGCCGCCGCAGCTTCGTCCACGCCGAGCCCGCTCGGAGCCGGCGCTTTGGCCGGCTCGACGCTGCCGTTACCGGCGCCCGAGGGGCAGATGCGCAACTCGCTCGACGCCGTCGCCGACCGCGACTTCGCGCTCGACTATCTGTACGCCGTCGCCGCCTGCTTCTCGCACCTCTCGCGCATGGCGATGGAGTTGTGCTTATGGGCGAGCGCCGAGTACGGCTTCCTGCGCCTGCCCGAGGAGGCGGCGACGGGCTCCTCGATGATGCCGCAGAAGCTGAACCCGGACGTGGCCGAGCTGGTGCGTGGCAAGGCGGGCACGGCCGCCGGCCGCCTTGCGGGCCTGCTGGCCGTTCTCAAGGGCTTACCGCTCGCCTACAACCAGGATCTGCAGGAAGACAAAGAGGCGGTCTTCTCGGCCAGGCGCGACCTGCGTGGCGCGCTCGCCGCGCTCGCCGCGCTCGTACACCACGTCGAGTTCAAGCGCGAGCGGATGGCCGAGGCGGCCTCCGACCCGTTGTTACTGGCCACCGACGCCGCCGAGAAGCTCGTCGCCGAGGGAGCGCCCTTCCGTGACGCCTACGGTGGGGTCGCCCGCTCGGTCAAGGACGGCAGCTTCGCGCCGCCGACATCCGCCGCCGAGAGTGTCGCCAAGCGCCAGGCGCCCGGGCCCGGCGCGGTGAAGGATGCTGTCAAGGCCGCGAAGAAGCGGCTCTCGCTGACGTGAGCCCGGTCTCGATTCGCTCGGCCAACCGCGGACGACGCGATCGCCATGCTCGGGCTCTGGGGAGCGGCCGGGTCGGTCTCGACCTGCACCGACGACCTGCAGAGCATTGCCACTCTGCTCGCCCGCGATCCGCGCGCGCTTTTACTAGCCGAGCAAAATGGAGAGCTATAAATGCGGCAAGGGCCCGAGTCTGGTCGGGCCCTTGCCTCTCTGGGGAGTCCTATCCCTCGCTCGGACGAACCTCGCTCGGGGTAGGAAGCGCGACGGTTTCGCTCAAAGCCGCCGACGCTCCTTGAGCCATCGCCGGAGCGGACACGCCCGGGATGGCGATGTGCGAATGCGCTTCGGTTCCGTAACTGTCGGGAACCTTTCCGGACGCCTCCTCCTTCGCTTGAATCCGCTGGGGGAGCCAGGTGGCTCCCCCAGCGCCGTCGTCGTCCGTCTGTCCTAGGCGTCGTAGTAGAGGGCGAACTCAGCCGGATGCGGACGCAGCCGCACGAAGTCGACCTCGTGCTCTCTCTTCCAATCGATCCAGGTGCGGATCAGGTCTTCGCTGAAGACGCCGCCCTTGAGCAGGAACTCGTGATCAGCCTCGAGCGCGTCGAGCGCCTCCTCCAGCGAGCCCGGAACCTGCGGAATATCGGAGGCCTCTTCGAACAGGTCGAAGTCGGCCGGCTCACCCGCGTCGATGCCCTTCTCGATCCCGTCCAGCCCCGCCATCAGCATCGCCGAGAAGGCGAGATAGGGGTTCGCCGTGACGTCTGGCGGGCGGAACTCGAGCCGCTTAGCCTTGGGCGACTCCGAGTACATCGGAACACGGATGCAGGCGGAGCGGTTGCGCTGCGAGTAGACGAGATTGACCGGCGCCTCGTAACCGGGCACGAGGCGGCGATAGCTGTTCGTCGTCGGAGCGCAGAAGGCGAGTATCGCCGGCGCATGTTTGAGCAAGCCGCCGATGTAGCTGCGCGCCAACTGCGAGAGGCCCGCGTAGCCGGACCTGTCGGCAAAGAGCGGTGTACCTTCCTTCCACAGCGACTGGTGCACGTGCATGCCCGAGCCGTTGTCGCCGAACAAGGGCTTCGGCATGAAGGTCACCGACTTGCCGGCGCGCCGAGCGACGTTCTTGGCGACGTACTTATAGACCATGACCTGATCGGCCATCTTGCGTAGCGAGTCGAAGCGCATGTTGATCTCGCACTGACCCGCGCTCGCGACCTCGTGGTGATGGAACTCGCAGCCGATTCCGAGCTCTCCGAGCGTCAGCACCATTTCGGAGCGGAGGTCCTGCAGCGTGTCGTGCGGAGCGGGCGGGAAGTAGCCCTCCTTCTCGCGGATCGTGTAGCCGAGGCCGGGCTTGCCGCTGTTCCAGTGCGCTTCCCCGGAGTCGATCGCGTAACCGGTGCGCTGCGGCTCGAGCTCATACGAGACCGAGTCGAAGACGAAGAATTCACACTCAGGTCCGATGTTGACGGTGTCTGCCACACCGGTTGAGCGCAGGTACTCCTCGGCTCGCTTGGCGACGAAGCGCGGGTCCTTGTCGTAGGGACCGCCCGTGATCGGATCGCGGATGTCGCAAATGAGCGAGAGCGTCGCATCCGCGGTGAAGGGATCGACGATCGCGGTCGCCGGGTCGGGGATGAGCAACATGTCCGACTCGTCGATCGCCTGCCAGCCCCTGATCGAGGAGCCGTCGAATCCGATGCCCTCTGCGAACGCCGACTCGTCGAAGGCGCTGAGTGGCATAGAGACGTGCTGCCAGCGCCCGAGCAGATCGACGAACTTGAGATCGACGATCTTGGTCTCGACACCCTCGGCGAACTCGAGCGCATCTTTCGGGGCGACCGAGGTGCCCGCCTCGATGTACTGCTTGAGCTCGATATCCATGTCCGACATTTAGGTTTTCCTCCCCATTGATTGGTCCAACAAAAAAGGCCCAGAACCTGACCGGTTCCGGGCTTGAGCACGAAAAAAGGGCCCGGACGTACCACATCCTGAGGCCCCGTTGCCTCGACGACTGCCATCGTCGGCACTTCGTCTGTCTTTAAGAATGCCGTGTCCTAAACTGCTTGTCAAATCGCGGCCGGGCGCGCGCGCCCTCGCGACGGTGGTAGTACGCAAGCGCGCGCAGCACCCTCCTTGTTGGCTTTATCCGCTCGGCGGGACGCCTCGAGGTGCGGCTACAACTAGAGTTTCGGGTCTTAGTTATTTACCAGTCGACGGAGGGAGTGAGTCAGGTGGCCAAGGTAACGACGAAGGATCGGGCGACTTCGGATCCCGCCGACCGCAAGCGCGTTCTGGAGAGTGTGCAGGCCGATGGCGTACAGATGGTCCTGCTCTGGTTCACGGATCTCGAGGGGCACCTAAAAAGCTTCGCCATCACTCCCTGGCAGCTCGAAGATGCGCTCAACGACGGGATGGGCTTCGACGGCTCCTCGATCACCGGCTTCAACGCGATCGAGGAATCCGACATGGTCGCCATCCCCGACCCGACGACCTACGCCGTCCTGCCTTGGCGAGAAGGCGAGACGAGGACCGTTCGCATGATCTGCGACATCGTCACTCCAGACGGCAAGCCCTACGAAGGCGACCCGCGCCATGCACTACGCCGGGCGCTCGAGCGGATGAAGTCGATGGGTTTCGACACCTTCAACGTCGGCCCCGAGCTCGAGTACTTCCTCTTCAAGGACTCCAAGGGCACCGAACCGCTCGACGAGGGCGGCTACTTCGCGCAGACGACCATGGACGCCGCCGCCGAGCTCCGCGCCGAGACCACCCGGGCGCTGGAGGGAATGGGAATCCAAATCGAGTACTCGCACCACGAGGTCGGGCCCTCCCAGCACGAGATCGACATGCGCTACACCGACGCGCTGGCGATGGCCGACGCCACCCTCACCTACCGTCTTATCGTGAAAGAGATCGCGGCCAAGAACGGCTGTTACGCGACCTTCATGCCCAAGCCGATCTTTGGCGAGAACGGCTCGGGCATGCATATCCATCAGTCCCTCTTCCGCGGCGAGCGGAACGGCTTCTTCGACGCCAACGACAAGTACCACCTCTCGAAGGAGGGCAAGGGCTTCATCGCCGGCCAGCTAAAGCACGCTCGCGAGCTATCGGCGATCTTCGCCCAGTGGGTCAACTCCTACAAGCGACTCGTCCCGGGCTTCGAGGCGCCGGTCTACGTCGCCTGGTCGCAACGCAACCGCTCGGCACTGATCAGGATTCCGCTTTACAAGCCGGGCTCCGAGGAAGGCACGAGAGCAGAGTTCCGCAGCCCCGATCCGGCCTGCAATCCCTACCTGGCCTTCGCCTGCCTGCTCCACGCCGGTCTCGAGGGAATCGAGAACAACTACCAGCTCCCTGCCCCGATGGAGACCAACCTCTACCACCTGTCGCCCAAGGAGCGCGAGGAGCGCAGCATCGTCTCGCTGCCGGAGACGTTGGGCGAGGCGATCGAGGAGATGTCCCACTCCCGCCTGATACAGAAGGCGCTCGGGAGCCATATCTTCGACAACTACGTCAGCCTCAAGCGCAAGGAGTGGGACGAGTACCGTGTCCAGCTCACGAACTGGGAGCTCGAGCGCTACTTGCCCACCCTGTAACCGACGAAAGTCGGCTCGCGAAGCGGGCCAAAACTTTCGTCGGGATGACCGCTGTGTACGAGTCTCTGCGCCTTTGGCGCAGAGACTCGTCTGCTCCCAGAAACGTTCTCGGCCGACCGTGGTTGTGGACAGTGTTCGGAGTGAGCGGGACGGGGGACAGCGTTTTGTGGGCCGCAGCCGCGCATCTCGGCTGCGGCGGCTTTGAAGTGCAGTACCTCGTACCGCTGAGCGGGATCGGCAGGGCTGTCAGGGCAGTTCCGGCTGCCCGCCGCCCGTCAAGCCTAGAATCGCATTTAAATGAATGAGTCCGAGCGACATCTACAGCTACTTACGGAGACGACCGAGGCCGTCAACTCTAGCCTCGACCTCGACGAGGTCATGACGCTGATCGCGCGCAAGGTCGCCGAGGCGCTCGAGGCCGACGCCTGCTTCGTCTACCTCTACGAAGAGAGCGGCGACGCGCTCACCCTGCGCGCGACCTTCGGCGCTCAGCTCGGCGAAGAGGAGCGCAAGCCGCGGATGCGCATCGGCGAGGGCCTTACCGGCTCGTCCGCCGCGATACGTCAGCCGGTGATGATCGCTGAGGGCGCCAATCTCGATCCGCGCTTCAAGGCCTTCAAGAATTTGCCCGAGGGCGAGTACGAGTCGATCCTGGCCGTCCCGATCCTGGCGCGCGAGAAGCTCGAAGGCGCGCTCAACGTTCGCACCAAGCGCCCGCGCAAGTTCAGCAAGGCCGAGATCGATCTCCTGCTCGCCATCGCGGGGCAGGTCGCTCAGTCGATTCAGCACGCTCGCCTTTACGAGCAGGCCCGCTGGCGCGTCCGCGAGCTCGAGGCGCTGGCCAGGATCTCGGAAGCCGTCTCGGAGTCGCTCTACGTCGAGGAGTCGCTGGAGGCGATCGTCAAGACGACGATGCAGGCCGTCGCGGCCTCCGGCGCCGCCGTCGTGCTCGAGGACGGGCGAATTGCCTGGCCCGAGGGAGAGAGCAGCGACTACGCCGTGAGGATTCCATTGCGCTGGCGCGGGCGCCAGGTGGGCGAGCTGGTCTGCGACAAGGACACGCCATTCTCGGACGAAGAGCGAACGCTGCTCACCTCGATCGCCCATCACGCCGCGGTGGCGATCGAGCACGGGCGCGCGGTCATGCGCGGGGTGCTCGCGCAAGAGATTCATCACCGCGTCAAGAACAATCTGCAGACGGTGGCCTCGCTGCTGCGGCTGCACGCGAATGCGGAGAACGTCGACGCCCAGCAGGTGCTGGCCGATTCGGTCAATCGCATCCTGGCCATCGCGGCGGTGCACGAGGTGCTGACCAAGCGCCAGGACGATGACGTCGAACTGGCCGATTTGATCGAGCGCCTGCGGATCACCATCGTCCAGGGGCTCGGCTCGCCGAAGAGCGTGAGCACACAGCTCGAGCCGGTCTCACTACCCGGTAATCAGGCAACAGCCCTCGCGCTCGTCTTCACCGAGTTGCTGCAGAACGCTATCGAGCACGGCGGCGATGCGATCACGATTGAGCTGTCGCAGAGCGAAGGCGCAGTCCATTTGACGGTCGCCGACAACGGCCCGGGCATTTCGGGCGAGGGAAAGGGAATCGGGCTCGAGATCGTGCGAGCGCTCGTCAAGGACGAGCTATTCGGAAAGCTCGAGCTCCGGAACGAGAGCGGCCTCCGCGCAGAGCTCTCCTTCCCTCTCTAAGGTTGACAATCCATGCGCCTGCTCATCGCCGAAGACGAGACAATCATCCGGCTCGATTTGCGCGAGCTTCTGGAGCGGGCCGGCTTCGAGGTTTGCGCCGAGGCTCGTGACGGGCTCGAGGCGGTCGAGTTGGCCCGCAAGGAACAGCCGGATCTGGCCATCCTCGACGTGAAGATGCCCCGGCTCGACGGCATCGAGGCCGCGAAGCGCATCCTCGCAGAGCGACCGATCCCGATCGTCATCCTCACCGCCTACGGCCAGCAGGAGCTGATCGCGCGGGCGGTCGACGCTGGGGTGTACGGCTACCTTGTCAAGCCCTTCCGCGAGAGCGATCTGCTGCCGGCGATCGAGACGGCGCGAGCCCGTCACGCCGAGCTGATGGCGCTGCGCGAAGAGGCCGACTCGCTGGCGGAGGCGCTTGCGGCGCGCAAGCTCGTCGAGCGGGCCAAGGGGCTTCTGATGGAGAAGGAGAAACTGAGCGAGCGGGATGCCTATGCGCGGCTACGCAAAGCGAGCCAACTGTCCGGAAAGCCGATCAGCGTAGTGGCCGAGGCGTTGATCGCGACCTTCGAAGGAAGCTGAGCGTGGAGCAGCAGCTTCGGATCTACCAGGTGAAGAAGGGCCGCATGGACGAGTGGGTCGAAATGTGGCGTTCGCAAGTCCTTCCCCTCAGGCGCCGTTACGGCTTCACGGTTACTGGGCCCTGGGTCGTTCACGACGAGAGCCGTTTCGTTTGGATCGTCGGGCACGACAACTTCTCCGAGGCCAACGCCGCCTTCTACAGCTCACCCGAGCGCACGGCCCTAGAGCCGAAGGTTCCGAAATACCTCGACAACGTCGAGGCCTGGATGCTGGACTCGGTCGGCGCCTGAGGGCCGGTCTTACCTCAATCGCCGCCAACCGCTTACCGTCTTCGCCGTGACGCATATCGTTTAGCAACTGGGTAAGAACAATAGTGGGAGCAACGTGAGCGAGAAAGACATCCGTCAACAGTCGATCCTGACCATCCGCACGCTGGCGATGGACGCCGTGCAGAAAGCCAACTCGGGCCATCCCGGAACGGCCATGGCGCTGGCGCCGCTCGCCTATTTGCTCTACGCGAAACATCTCCGCCACAACCCCGCCAACCCCGACTGGCCGAATCGCGACCGCTTCGTGCTCTCGGCCGGGCACGCCTGCGTGCTGCAGTACGCGGCTCTGCACCTGAGCGGCTACGACCTCAGCCTCGACGACCTGAAGCAGTTCCGCCAGTGGGAGTCGCGCACGCCCGGTCACCCCGAGCACTTCGTCACTCCAGGCGTCGAGACGACCACCGGCCCGCTCGGCGCGGGATTCTCGAACGCCGTCGGCTTCGCGGTCGCCGAGCGCTTTTTAGCCGATCGTTTCAACCGCCCCGGGCACGAGATCGTCGATCACAACATCTACGTCATCTGCTCCGACGGCGACCTGATGGAGGGGATTTCCAGCGAAGCGGCCTCGATCGCCGGCCAGCTCGGCCTGGGCAAGCTCGTCTTCTTCTACGACGCCAACCGCATCACGATCGACGGCGCAACCTCGCTCTCCTTCAGCGTCGACAACGTCGGCCGCCGGCTCGAGGCGCAGGGCTGGCACGTGCAGTGGGCCGACGACGCCAACGACCTCGACCAGCTAGACCAGGCGATCGAGGCCGCCAAGGCCGAGCATGAGCGGCCCTCGCTCGTGGTCGTGCGCTCGCACATCGGCTTCGGTGCCCCGCACCTCGTCGATACGGCCAAGGCCCACGGCGCGCCGCTCGGTGTCGAAGAGGTGCGCGCGGCCAAGATCGCTCTCGGCGCCGACCCCGATATCGATTTCGGCGTTTCCAAAGAGGTCTACGAGCACATGAGTCAGCTCGAGCGCGGCGCCGCGCTCGAGGCCGATTGGAATGAGCGCTTCGAGCGCTGGAGCGTGGCCTTCCCGGCGGCCCGCGAGGATTGGGATCAAGCCTGGCGCGGCGAGCCGAAGCCCGGTTGGCAGAAAGCCTTGCCCGAGTTCGAGAGCGGCGACGGTGCCGCCATGGCTACGCGAGACGCCGGTCACAAGACGATGCAGGCGCTCGAGCCCTATACGCCGACGATGATCGGGGGCTCGGCCGACCTGGCCGAGTCGGTCCGGACCGAATTCCCTGGCGCGGGCATCTTCGCCGCGACCCATTCCGGGCGCAACATCGCCTTCGGCGTGCGCGAGCACTCGATGGGCGGAATCGTCAACGGCATCGCGCTGCACGGCGGCATGGTCAAGCCCTACGGCTCGACCTTCCTGATCTTCTCCGACTACATGCGGCCGGCGATCAGGCTGTCGGCGCTCGGCCGCGTTCCGGTCGTGTGGGTTTACTCACACGACTCGATCGGAGTCGGCGAGGACGGGCCCACGCACCAGCCGATCGAGCAATACATGACACTGCGCGCGATTCCGAATCTCTGGTTCGTCAGGCCCGCCGACGCCAACGAGACCGTCTACGCCTGGAAGATCGCCATCGAGCGCAAGGACGGCCCGGTATTGCTGGCGCTTTCGAGGCAAAAGCTTCCCGTGCTCGATCGCTCGAGCCTGGGAGCCGCGTCGGGCGTCGAGCGCGGCGCCTACGTTCTCTGGCAAGCCGACAAGGCCAAGCCGCCTGAGCTGATCTTGATCGCCACCGGCTCGGAGGTGACCGTGGCGTTGGAGGCCGCGCAGGCGCTGCTCGAGCAAGGGGTCGCTTCGCGCGTCGTTTCGATGCCGTGCTGGGAGCTGTTCGAAGAGCAGAGCGAGGAGTACCGCGAGAGCGTTCTTCCCTCCGGGGTAGCGCTTAGGCTCTCGGTCGAGACCGGCATCTCGCTCGGCTGGCAGCGCTGGGTCGGCGATCGCGGCGCCTCCGTGGCGATCGACCACTTCGGCGCCTCGGCCCCGGGCGACGAGTTGATGAAGCGTTTCGGCTTCACGGCCGAGAACGTCGTGAGCCAGGCTCAGGCGCTACTGGCACGAGTTTCGTGAAACACTCCGGAAGGAGAGGATGATGAAGGTCGCCGTCGCGTTCGATCACCGGGGTGTCGAGTTGCGCGAAGCCGTACTCGAGGCCGTCGCGCAAGCCGGCTGTGAAGCGATCGATCTGGGAGTCAAGGACGCGAGCGTTCGCGTCGACTACCCCGACCAGGCCTCGGACGTAGGCAAGCGGATTCGCGCAGCTCAGGCCGAGCGCGGGATTCTCGTTTGCGGCTCGGGAGTGGGCGCCTGCGTGGCGGCCTGCAAGATCCCGGGTATCCGCGCCGCAATCTGCCACGACGCCTACTCGGCTCATCAGGGCGTCGAGCACGACGACATGAACGTCCTCTGCCTGGGCTCGGGGATCATCGGCGGAGCCGTCGCGGACGAGCTGATACGAGCCTTCCTGGGCGCGCGCTTCAACACGAGCGACCCGCGTTACGCCGAGCGATTGGAGAAGGTCGCGCAGATGGAGCGCGATGCGGCGAGAGAGCTTTCGTAACAGTAGGAGTCCGGTTTGGGAAACAGACGAATCTGAGGGAGTAATCGATGGCGAAGAGAAGGCTGCAGCAACTGACGGAGCTGGGCCAGAGCGTCTGGATCGACTCGCTCTCGCGCGAGATGCTCGAGAGCGGCGAGCTCGAGCGGTTGATTGGCGAGGACTCTGTGAGTGGAGTCACGAGCAACCCGACGATCTTTCAAAAAGCGCTGGCCGAGGGCGACTGGTACGACAGCGAGCTGCGCGAGCTGGCCTCGCTCGACAAAACGAGCGAGATCTTCTTCCGTTTGGCCGAGAACGACGTCAGGCAGGCCTGCGACATCCTGCGCCCTATCCACGAGAAGACGGGCGGCATCGACGGCTACGTCTCGCTCGAAGTAGATCCCACGCTCGCCTACGACAGCGAGAGCACCTACACGCAGACTCTGCGCCTGCATAGCGAGGTCGACCGTCCCAACCTGTACGTCAAGATTCCGGCCACCCGCCCGGGCCTGCCGGCGATAGAGGACGCGATCGCCGCCGGTCACTCGGTGAACATCACTCTCATCTTCTCGCTCCAGCGCTACACCGAGGTGGTGGACGCCTACCTGCGCGGGCTCGAGCGGCGGGTTGCCGGCGCCGGTGACGTCAGCCAGATCAACTCGGTAGCCAGCTTCTTCGTCTCGCGCGTCGACTCGGAAGCTGACAAGCGCCTCGAGGCAATCGGCAGCCCCGAAGCGCTGGCCCTGCGCGGCAAGCTCGCCGTGGCCAATGCGAAACTGGCCTACCGCCACTACCAGGAGGTCTTCTCCAGCGAGCGCTGGCAGTACCTGGTCTCGAAGGGCGCCCGCGCTCAGCGCTGCCTCTGGGCCTCGACCTCGACCAAGAACCCGGCCTACCCCGACACTCTCTATGTGTCCGAGCTGATCGGCCCCGACACCGTGAACACGATGCCGATCGAGACCGTCCGCGCCTTCCAGGATCACGGCACGGCCGCAGTCACGCTGACGCAGGGTGTCGAGGAGGCGAAGCTCCTGCTCGAGCAGATCGAGGCGGCGGGAGTCTCCTACGACGAGGTGGTGGACAGGCTGGAAGCCGAAGGAGTGCAGAAGTTCGCGGACTCCTTCGCCGCGCTACTGAATGGGATCGAAACCAAGCTGAAGAAGCTGGAGGTAAGTCGGTGAGAACTTTCACTACGAGCGAGTTGGTCGAGAAGATCTGGGCGCACGACGCCTCTCTGTGGACCTCGAGCGGCGAGGAGAAATGGCTCGGTTGGCTGGATGCTCCGGAGCGGTCGCTCGTTCAGGTGGGCGAGATACTGAGCTTCGCCGAGCGGGCGCTCGAGGGAGTCGAGAACGTCTTGCTCCTGGGCATGGGCGGCTCGAGCCTGGCGCCCGAGGTGATGCGGCGCGCCTTCGGCTCGACAAGCTTCCACGTGCTCGATTCGACCCATCCGGCGGCCGTGCGCCGGCTCGCCTCCGAGCTCGATCCCGCGACGACGTTCACGCTCGTCTCCTCGAAGTCGGGCTCGACGATCGAGACGCGTTCCCATCTCGACTTCTTCTGGGCCTGGGCAAACGAGCAAGGCTCGCGCTTCGGCGCCGTCACCGATCCGGGCAGCGACCTGGAGAAGCTGGCCCGGGAGCGCGGTTTCCTCGGTGTGATTGCCGGCGAGCCGACCATCGGCGGCCGTTTTTCGGCGCTCTCGGCGTTCGGCATCGTCCCGGCCGCGCTGATGGGAGTCGACATCGAGCGTCTGCTCCTGCGCGCCGTGGAGATGGCCGATGCCTGCCACGGAAGCGTAGGGAGCCCCGGCCTGAAGCTCGGGTTGGAGCTCGGTGAAGGCTGGCGCGAGGGACGCGACAAGGTCTGCATTCCCGAGCACGAAAGCGGTTTCGCGCTCTGGGCCGAGCAGCTGATCGCGGAGTCGACCGGCAAGCAGGGCAAGGGCTTGGTGCCGGCGCCCGGCGAGCCGCCCGGCGACACCGATCGGCAGGCGGTCGAGCTCAGGATCGAGAGCCCTTACGAGCTGGGGCAGGAGTTCTTCCGCTGGGAGCTCGCCGTTGCCGTCGCCGGCGCCTTCCTGGAAATCAACCCCTTCAACCAGCCGAACGTCCAGGAAGCGAAGGACAGGACGAATGCCATCCTCGCCACGGGCGCCGAGCCCGATCTAGGTCCCAGCGGCAGCCTCGACGAGTTGCTCGCGGCTGCGCACGCCGGCTACTACATCGCCATCCTCGCCTTCGTCGATCCAACGCCCGAGAACGACGCGAAGCTGGCCGCGCTGGCCAAGCGGGCGGGCGAGACCACCGGCTGCGTCGTAACCCGCGGCTTCGGCCCGCGCTACCTGCACTCGACCGGCCAGCTGCACAAGGGAGGAAAGGCCAACGGACTGTTTCTGCAGGTCGTGGACGATTTCGGCGAGGAGTTGGCGATTCCGGGACGCGACTTCGGCTTCAGGCGCCTGATCGGGGCCCAGGCCGCCGGCGACTTCGCGGCCCTCGAGGAGCACGGAAGACCCGTTATCCGCATCGGATTGGAGGAGCTATGAAACTGGGCATGGTCGGAATGGGCCGGATGGGCGGCAACATGGCCGAGCGCTTGCGCCGCGCCGGTCACGTGGTGGAGGCCTTTGCGCGCACCAACCCCGAGCGCACCGCAACCTCGTTGCCCGATCTGGTCTCCAAGCTCGAGGCGCCGCGCATCGTCTGGCTGATGATCCCCGCGGGCGATCCAACCGAGCAGGCTTTCCAGGAGCTGCTCGGGCTGGTCGAGAAGGGCGACGTGATCGTCGACGGCGGAAACTCCCATTTCACCGACTCCAAGCGCCGCGCCGAGCTGGCCGAGAAGCAGGGAATCCACTTCGTCGACGCCGGCGTCTCGGGCGGTGTCTGGGGGCTCGAGAACGGCTACTGCGTGATGGTCGGCGGCAGCCCCGACTCCGTTTCCCGCGTCGAGCAGCTCTTCCTCGATCTGGCGCCTGAAGACGGCTACGCGCACATCGGCGCCGCCGGCAGCGGCCACTTCACGAAGATGATCCACAACGGCATCGAGTACGGGATGATGCAGTCGCTCGCGGAGGGCTTCGAGATCATGAACAGCTCGGAGTTCGATATCGACCTGCACGCGGTGGCCAGTATCTGGCGCTACGGGTCGGTCGTGCGAAGCTGGCTGATCGAGCTGCTCGAGATCGCGCTGAGGGAAGACCCCGGGCTGGCCTCGATCGCGGGCTACGTCGAGGACTCCGGCGAGGGCCGCTGGTCGCTACTGGCGGCGCTCGACGAGAACGTGCCCGCGCCGATCATCGCGAACTCGCTCTTCGCCCGCTTCGCCTCGCGCCAGGACGAGTCCTTCGCGGCCAAGGTGAACGCGGCGCTGCGCAACCAGTTCGGCGGGCACGCGGTCAAGGCCGAAGGCGAGAAGTAGCCACGGAGAGGACACCCGTCAACGTGAGCACGCAAACCAAGGTCAAGCTCGAGGCGCCGGTGGCTGCAGGATCGGGCAGCGAGCGTCCGCCCGATCCCTGTGTGCTCGTGATCTTCGGCGCCTCCGGCGATCTCACTCACCGCAAGCTGATCCCGGCTCTATACGCGCTCGAATACCGCGGTCTCCTCCCCAAGAACTTCGCGGTGGTCGGAGTCGCCCGATCCGAGAACACGACCGAGGTTTGGCGCGAGCAGATGCGCAAGGCCGTGAGCGAGTTCGGACGCGATGAGATGCACGAGGATGTCTGGAAGCGGCTGGCTTCCGGAATGCACTACGTCACCACCGACTTCTCGCTGGAAGGCGGCGAGAGCGACGTACTGGAGCTGCTCGAGCAGCTCGACAAGGAGCGCGGGACTCAGGGAAACCGCGTCTACTACCTGGCCGTGCCGCCGAACGCGATTCGCACGGTCGTGGACAAGATCGGTGAGAGGCCCCGGGCCAAGGGCTGGGTGCGCCTGATCGTAGAGAAACCGTTCGGGCACGATTTTGCCAGCGCCAAGGCGATGAACGAAGACATCGTCACGCACTTCGCCGAGAACGAGATCTTCCGCATCGACCACTACCTCGGCAAGGAGACGGTNNATCGACCACTACCTCGGCAAGGAAACGGTCCAGAACATGCTCGCGTTCCGCTTCGCCAACGGAATCTTCGAACCGATCTGGAACCGGCGCTACATCGACAACGTGCAGATCACCGTCGCCGAGTCGCTCGGGATCGAGGACCGGGCCAGCTTCTACGAGAGCGCCGGCGCGATCCGCGACGTCGTCCAGAACCACCTGCTGCAGCTGCTCGCGATCACCGCGATGGAGCCGCCGGCCGACTTCGAGGCCGATGCGGTTCGCAACGAAAAGGTGAAGGTCGTGCGCGCCATCCCGCCGCCCGACCCGGCTTACGTCGTCCGAGGCCAGTACGGGCCCGGCGAGATCGACGGTCAGAAGGTGCCGGGCTATCGCCAGGAGCACGGCGTGGCAGCCAAGTCCGAGACCGAGACCTACGTCGCGCTCAAGGCTTATGTCGACAACTGGCGCTGGGCCGGCACGCCCTTCTATCTGCGTACCGGCAAGCGCCTACCCAGCCGCTCGACGACGGTTGTGGCGCTCTTCCGGCCCGCTCCGCACCCTCCTTTCCTCGAGATCGCCGGCGCGGGACTGCGCCCGAACGTGCTGATCATTCACATCCAGCCCGACGAGGGCATCTCGCTGCGCATCGGCGTCAAGGTGCCCGGCCAGGGCATGACCATCCAGCCCGTCCACCTCGATTTCCAGTACGACCAGGCCTTCCACATTCAGCTGCCCGAGGCCTACGAGAAGCTGATCCTCGATGCGATGCTCGGCGACGCGACCCTGTTCACGCGCATCGACGAAGTCGAGGCCCAGTGGTCGTACGTTGACTCCGTCGTCGCCCAGTGGCAGCGCGAGAAGACCGACTTCCCCAATTACGCGGCCGGTAGCGCCGGCCCCGAGAGTGCCGCGGCCATGATGGCCCGTGACAACCGGGTTTGGTGCCAGTAATTCCAGAGAAAGTCTGGCGACTTTCTCTGGGTGGTCTTGTCAAAGCGCTGAGTGCGCCTTCGGCGCTCGCTCAGCGTCTGCTCCTACGAGGATGGCGAGAGTGGGCTATTTGCTTTGTGGGGTTCGTATCGCCTGGAACAGGGCGCTAGTGAGCCGCAGCCGCACATGTCGGCTGCGGCGGCACGCGAGCCTCTTTGCGGAGTGGGCGCTCGAGGCCCGCGGTAGTTGCGGGACAGATGCCCCAGCGGCGCTCGGTGTGGAGTCGAGTCTCCAACGGGAGCACGCACGCCTCATCCCCGATCGACTGAGTGTGACGCCGCCGGCGACGGTGACGTATAAACGACGTGACCGTGGCAGCGCTCGAGAAACGACCGGACTTCGCGCAGGCTGCCCGCGACCATCTCGGCGCGGTGCACGCCTACGTCGCCTATCTGGTCGGTAATCGTTCGGTCGCCGAGGACCTGACCGCGACAGCGTTTGAGAAGGCGCTTCGCAACTGGACGCGCTTCGACCCGAAAAGGGCGAGTGCCAGAACCTGGTTGTGCGCGATCGCGCGCGGCGTGGCCCTCGATCACTTCCGCGCCGAGGACAGGCGGCGGCGGCGGGAAGACGCTTATGCAGTCAGGCAGGAGTTCGAGATCGCCGAGCCGGGCTTCGGCGACGGGCTCTCGCCCGAGCTCGAGAGCGCGCTCGCGTCGCTTTCTGCGGGCGAGCGCGAGGTGATCGCGCTTCGCGTTCTGCTCGAATGGGACGCCGAGACGGTCGCGCGCTTCCTCGGTATCAGTCGCAGCGCCTGCTCGATGAGGTTGAGCCGGGCGCTGGAAAAGCTTTCAGAAAGGGTGGCCAGCGATGTCGAGGCCTGAGAACGAAAACCCGAAGGACCGTATCGAGAAGACCGCGCGCGAGCTGCGCAAGCACCGCCCGCGCCCGTCCGAAGCGCTCGTCTCCCGTGTCGAGCGCCTGGCCGAGCGAAGCGCCGAGCGCCGGCGATCGCGTCCGACTCGGATCCAGTTCGGCAGGCGCAAGCTGGTGTACGCGCTGGCCGCGGCGCTCGCCGTCGCAACCGTCGGCGCGATCGTTCATAGCGAGTTTCAAAAGTCCTCCGGGCCCAGGCCCGTCGCGGTCATGGGGAGACTCGACGTCCCCAGTGGCACGGCATGGGGATCGAGCGTCGGTACGAATCCTGACACGAAGAAGCTCAAATCGATATCACCTCCGCCAGCACGGCTCTCGAAGTATTCAGACCAAACCATCGCTAGCCGTCGCTCCTCTCTATCCGCAGCGAGGAAGCACTCCGGCGCCGCAACGACAACTACTTCTCAGTCCGGGATGCTCAACCTCGTGAACAACAAGACAGCGAAGCTGGCCCCGGGATCAGTCGCCGATATCACCAGCGGCGGTCGCCTTGCCGACCTGCGCGCCACGCTACTGCTCAAGGTCGAAAACCGCGACCAGCTCTCGCAGCAAACCGCCCAGGCGATGAAGATCGCGCGCTCTTTCTCGGGCTATGTCGTCGCCGCTCGGGTGAAGGCGCCCAGTCGCGGCGTCGCCACCTCCTACCTGGAGCTGAAGGTGCCCGCCGCGCGCTCGCAGGAGGCGCTGATCAAGATCTCGTCGCTCGGCAAGATCCTGAGCCAGGATGTATCGCTCAATGACCTCAAGGTCACCGTCACATCGCAGAGCAAGCAGATCCTGGGTCTCAGGCGCGAGATCGCCTCACTTCGGAAATCGCTCACCGACCCGACGCTGAGCACTCAGGCCCGCTCCCAGCTGCAGGCGAAGCTCGATCAAGCCAAGGCCAAGCTCGGCGCACTTCGGGTCACGCACCAGCAGACGATTCGCCGCGGTCGCCTGGCCACGATCACGGTCACCTTCACCACCGGCGACCTGCCGAAGATCGCTGCCAAGCCGAGCCGCATCCACAAGGCGCTCAATCGCGCCTGGGACGGGCTCTCCTCGGAGATCTCCTGGGCAGCGATCGCGCTGATCGTCGCCTCGCCCTTCCTGCTGCTGGCCGCACTACTGGCGCTGCTCGTTCGTTCCCGCAGGCGCCGCGAAGAGCGCCGGCTGCTCGAGCAGTAGCGCAGCAGGTTTAGTAGAGAGCGCTTATCTCGAGATGCGGTAGGACGGCTTGACGATCTTGAGCTTGCGCACGCTCGACCAGCCCATCGACTGTGACTTGGATGTCTGTACGTCGATTCCGCGCACGCGGTAGTACCAGACGCCCGGAGCCAACGAAAGAGTTGCAGACGTCGCCTGCGTGATCACGTTTCCGGAAGCTACGAAGGGATAGTTGTTGCGGCTCCACTGCACCTCGTACTTATCTGCCGCAAGAGCGGGAGTCCAGGTGAGAAGAGGCGAATTCCCGTAGGCACGAGGAGCGCTGCTTGCCGCCGTGCTCTTCACCACTCCCGCAAGCGCGAGACTAGTGACGTAGGCTTCCTTGTTTCCGGTCTCGACCTGTGCGCCGACCCGACCGAAACGCGCTACCCGACCCGCGGCGCACACGTCCTGGGGCAGCTCCGCATCCTGATAGTGAAGGATTCCAGCGGAGTCGACGTACATCCTGACGGGAACGACCGTCCAGTAGTACACACCACTTGGCCAGTCGCGATCCCAGAGATCCAGTGTGTCGCTGCCCCCACCCGTCTCGTTCTCGTCGACAACGCCGGGCGAATTGCTTTCGGTCGGTCCCTGCGCTCCATCTTTGAGTACTGTCCCGCGAGCCTTCGCTAAATCAGCTAAAGAAGTCGGAAGCGTTAGCGCTCCGGATATACGTGGCACCCAGGCGGGACTACCGACGACCGATCCGATCATCACGGGATTGACGCAGTCATCATCCGAATAGACGTAAGCACGATAGAGCTCGGTGTGTTCGCCGGCAGAGGTGAGGTTTCCACTCCAACTAAACCCCGGCATGAGTGAGTGCGCCTGCGGACTGCTGGGCGTTCCGATCACGTCGGAGGTAGTACTACCGAGCGCGACGACACCTGCGCTCGGCGAACCCGCGGATGTCGTGAAGACACTTGACCACGGACCGTAGGTCGTGATCGGAAGACTATCGCTCGCCGTCGATCCGTTGAGCTCGCGCACGGCTCGCACGCGCCACTTGGCATTTTCAACCCAGCTCGCGTATTGATGGAAGGTGAACCAGTCGCGCATGTCTGTGACGTTTGTAGCCACCATGTACGACTTGCTCGTAATCTCCGAGGCGCCAATACCGCCCAAGCCAATGTCCTTCTCCCACACCTCGTATCCGGTGGCGCCGTCAATGGGTGTCCAACGTAGGAGGCCGTTTGGCGCAGAGAGTTGCTCCGGTTTCTCCCCTTGGACATTGAAGCCGTAGTCTGCGCTCCAGGGTGTAGTGCGTCCCTGTATATGCGCTCGGACTCGCGCGAACAGCGAATATGGGTGACCGGTTATCCAAGGAAGCGTGATCGGAACCCCGGTGTACGGAACCGCCAAGCCGTCCGTGCTCCAGATGAAGCTGTTCTCGCGGAAGCTACTCGAGGTCGCGAGCTGGAAGTCGTAGCTCGTCGCCTGACGAGTCACCTTCCAACCGAAAGACGGCGTGCGCGTAAAACTAAGGTTGGTCGGCTCGTCGTAGCTAAGCAGGAAGGCCTTGAGGCCGGTCGGAGCTTTTAACGAGGCCGCCTGACGCGCCGGCGCCGCCGCGGGAAGCGCCAGAGCAAGAACAAGCGCGATTAGGACTGTCGTGCGACCGAACATGACAAGAGAGGTTTTCGGCAGTTCAGGGGAGCGAGCCGTCCCTCGAAAGGGGGATACGCGCTCGCGTCCGGCGTCGTCAGACGATCTCGTCCGGATCGAGCGTCTCGCGGACGCGATCCAGGAATTTTTGCGGATCGAGCGGTTTGGTGACGTAGTCGATCGCGCCAGCCGCGAATCCTCGCAACACATCGATTCGCTCCGGGCGCGAGTCGAGCAGGATCACCGGCGTGTTCGCAGTCGCCGCGTTGCGCCGGATCTGAGCGGTGATGCGATATCCGTCCAGTTTCGGCATATGCGCGTCGAGCACGACCAGATCGGGCCGTTCGATCAGCGCCAGGCGCAGCGCCTGCTCACCGTCGCTCGCTCGAAGCAACTCGAAATCCTCACCAAGTGCGAGGCTGAGTAGCGACAGCACGTCTTCGTCGGCGTCGCCGATCAAGACCGTGGCCATTTCCTTGTCGGGAACGAGCCTCAGCGGGGCACGGCCGCTCGAGGAGAGATCGCGCCTGGCAAGCATCACGCCGCCGCGGACGCCGCCCTCGATCAACCGCAGCTCCGTTTGCTCGGAGCCAGGCGCGCGAACGTGATCGCGCGTGAAGGTATGCACCACAGTCTCTTTCCGCATACCTACGAGATCGACCGTGTCAGTATCGAATCCGCTCCCTAAGTGGCGCGACCGAAATACGTCGAAACGGTATCGGCCGTACCCTCTTCGATAGCGGCGAGGACTCGTTAGAGGACGAACGCCCGCCGACCGGGTGCGATCGGTGAAAGCGTGCGAGCTCTAGGCGGCGGAAAGCAGCTCGAAAGCCTGCGGCTCGCGCTCGATAGCGATCTCGAGCCAGCGCCCGCCGGGCGGGTGCAGCCGGTAGAAATCGAGCAACATACCGCGGGCCTCCGTGAGACTCTCGAAGCGCCCTAGAACTTCGCCACAAGTTTTGTCTGTAAGTACGTACATCTCGTTTCCTCCTGCTTCAGTATCGTGGCGGAGCCTAAGATCGAGGTGAGCGTTCGCTAAAAAGTTCGTAAGGATTAGAGCCGGAATACGGCTCTTTTTCGCCGTTGGCTAAGGTCTCGTTGATAGCTGTTACGCGCGTTCTATCTGCGTCGGAGGAAACCGATGAGCACCCGCGCTCGCATAGCCGAGCTTGCCGCATCCCGCATCCTCGTCCTAGACGGGTCGTACGGCGTGCTGATTCAGCGCAGCGTGCGCGGTGAGGACGCCTACCGCGGCGAGCGCTTCAGCGATCATCCCCGGCCTCTCGCCGGCGATCCCGACCTGCTCAATCTGACTCGATCGGATGTCGTTCGGGATATTCACAACGCCTACCTCGACGCGGGCGCCGATTTCGTCACCAGCAACACTTTCACGGCGACCTCGCTCGGTCAGGCCGATTATGGACTCGAGGATTTCGCTGCCGAGATGAGCCTCGCAGGCGCTCGGCTCGCCCGCGGCGTCTGCGACGAGTGGACGGCGCGAACACCCGAGCAGCCGCGCTTCGTGGTCGGCTCGATCGGGCCCGCCAAGGCCACCCTCTCGCTCTCGCCGCGGGTGGAAGACCCGGCCTATCGAGCCGTGACTTTCGAGCAGGTCAGGGCCAGCTATTTCGAGCAGGTGCAGGCCCTGATCGAGGGCGGCGTCGATCTGCTGATGGTCGAGACGATCTTCGACACGCTGAACGCCAAGGCAGCGCTTATCGCGATCGACGACGTCTTCCGCGCGCAGGGAGGCGAGCTGCCGCTTTGGCTCTCGTTCACCGCCGTGGACAGGAGCGGGCGCAACCTCTCGGGGCAAACCATCGAGGCCTTCAACATCTCGGTCGAGCATGCTGACCCGCTCTTCATCGGCGTCAACTGCTCGCTCGGCGCTGCGGAGATCCGGCCGGTCATCGAGGCCCTCTCGGGCATCGCCACGACGCTCACCTCCTGCCATCCAAACGCGGGGCTCCCGAACGAGCTCGGCGCCTTCGACGAGCAGCCCGCCGACACGAGCCGCTTCCTCGGGGAGTTCGCCAAGGACGGCTTCGTCAACGCGGTCGGAGGCTGCTGCGGAACCACTCCCGAGCACGTTCGGGCTATCGCCGAGGCCGTTCGTGGCCTGCCGCCTCGCGCGGTTCCGCCCAGGCGCAAGGTAACGGCGTTGAGCGGTCTCGAGCCGTTCGTGATCGACGAAAACACCGGCTTCGTCATCGTCGGCGAGCGCACCAACGTTACGGGCTCGGCCCGCTTCCGGCGCCTGATCGAGGCCGACGACTTTCAGGGCGCGCTGGCCGTAGCGCTCGAGCAGGTGCGCGGCGGCGCCAACATCCTCGACGTCAACATGGATGCCGACCTGCTCGACTCCGAGCGGGCGATGAAGACCTTCCTCAACCTGATCGCCGTCGAGCCCGAGGTGGCGCGCCTGCCGATCATGATCGACAGCTCGCGCTGGTCGGTAATCGAGACCGGGCTCGAGTGCCTGCAGGGCAAGGGCGTGGTCAACTCGCTCAGCCTCAAGGAGGGCGCCGAGGAGTTTCTCGCGCGAGCTCGCCGGGTCAAGAGCTTCGGGGCCGCAGTCATCGTGATGGCCTTCGACGAGCAGGGCCAGGCCGAGACGAGCGAGCGCAAGCTGGCGATCTGCGAGCGCGCCTACCGTCTGCTGATCGGCGAGGCCGGCTTCCAGCCCGAGGACATCATCTTCGATCCCAACGTGCTCGCGGTCGCCACGGGTATCGAGCAGCACAACAGTTATGCCAAGGCCTTCCTCGAGGCCATTCCGCAGATCAAGGAGCGCTGTCCGGGAGTCAAGATCTCAGGCGGCATCTCCAACCTCTCCTTCTCTTTCCGCGGCAACGACGTCGTGCGCGAGGCGATGCACGCCATCTTCCTCTACTACGCAATCCAGGCGGGGCTCGACATGGGAATCGTCAACGCCGGTCAGCTCGCGGTATACGAGGACGTGGACGACGAGCTGCGCGAGCGAATCGAGGACGTTCTCTTCGATCGCCGCGCCGATGCGACCGACCGCCTGGTCGAGCTGGCCGGACGGACCCAGGGCGAGGGCACGAAACGCGTGCTCGACTTGAGTTGGCGCGAGGCGCCCGTCGAGAAGCGCATCGAGTACGCACTGGTGCACGGCGTGGACGACTTCGTCGTGGACGATGCGGAGGAGGCGCGAGTCGAGCTCGGCGGGCCGCTGGCCGTGATCGAGGGCCCGCTGATGGACGGCATGGGAATCGTGGGCGACCTATTCGGCGAGGGAAAGATGTTCCTGCCACAGGTGGTGAAGAGCGCCCGCGCAATGCGGCGGGCAGTCGCCTACCTGGAGCCCTTCTTCGATCAAGAACAAAAGGCAGCCGATTCGCGCCGCCGAGGCGGGAAGGTGGTTATAGCCACCGTCGCCGGCGACGTTCACGACATCGGCAAGAACATCGTCGCGGTCGTGCTCGGCTGCAACAACTACGAGACGGTCGATCTCGGCGTGATGGTGCCGGCGAGCCGGATAGTCGAAGCGACGATCGAGGAGAAGGCCGACTTCGTGGGTCTTTCGGGCCTGATCACGCCGTCGCTCGACGAGATGGTCAAGGTCGCCGCCGAGTTGGAACGGCAGGGTCTGCGCCTGCCGCTGCTGATCGGGGGCGCCACGACCTCCAGGCAGCACACGGCGGTCAAGATCGCGCCCGTCTACAGCGGGCCAACGGTGTATGTCGTCGATGCCTCGAAGGCCGTCGGCGTCGTCTCGAGCCTGCTCGACCCGGCACGTCGCGGCGATTTCGTGCTCGCGAACAGCGAGGAGCAACAACGGCTGCGCGAGCTCTATGAAGAGAAGCGGAAGCCGCTTCTACCGCTCGGCGAGGCGCGCGCGCGCAAGCCGAGCTTCCAGCTCGATCAGGTCGAACTGCCCACTCCGAGCCTGCTCGGTCTGCAGCGCATCGACGACCAGCCGCTGGCCGAGCTGGTCGACTACATCGACTGGACCTTCTTCTTCCAGGCCTGGGAGTTGAAGGGTCGCTTCCCGGCGATCCTCGACCACCCCGAGAAGGGCGCCGCGGCGCGCGAGCTGTTCGAGAACGCGCAAGCGCTGCTGAAGCGCATCGTCGAGGAGAAGCTGCTGCGCGCTAATGCCGCGTTCGGACTCTGGCCGGCCGCCTCCGAGAGTGACGACATCGTCTTCTTCGCCGACGAAAATCGCGGCGAACCGATCGCGCGCTTCTGCATGCTCAGACAGCAGAGCGACCACGAGGACGGGCGACCGGATCTATCGCTGGCGGATTTCGTCGCGCCGCGGGAGGGCGGGTTGCGCGACTACGCGGGCGCCTTCGCGCTCACGGCCGGGATCGGCGCCGAAAAGCTGGCCGCGAGTTTCGCCGCCTCGGGCGACGACTACGACTCGATCATGGTCAAGGCGCTCGCCGACCGGCTCGCGGAGGCCTTCGCAACCTTCCTGCACGAGCGCGCGCGGCGACTCTGGGGCTACGAGCCCGAGGCGCTCGCGCGCGCCGACGTGATCGCGGAGCGCCACCGCGGAATCCGACCCGCCTTCGGCTACCCGGCCTGCCCCGATCATTCCGAGAAGCGCAAGCTGTTCGATCTTCTCCAGGCCGAAGAGGCCGGGATCGAGCTGACCGAGAATTTCGCCATGTTCCCGGCGGCGAGCGTCAGCGGCCTCTACCTCGGCCACCCGCGGGCCAAGTACTTCTCGGTCGGTCGCGTCGCGCGCGACCAGGTTGCCGACTACGCGGCGCGCAAGCAGACAAGCATCGAGGAGGCCGAGCGCTGGTTGGCGCCCAACCTCGGCTACGAACCGACCGGCTAGTCGCTCAGGGCTTTTCCAGGAACGGCGCAAGCTCGGCCAGCACTTGCCCGAAGACGCGCTCGGTCGACTCCTCGTCGACGAGTACGTGCTTGGCCTTGGCCACTCCGCGCTCGGCCAGGATTACCGAGCGTGAGACGTCGACGCCGTGCTGCGCGAGCATCGCCGCGCAACAGCCGCTCGTGCAACCCGAGATGGCCAGCACGGGCCTGCTCGAGCCTTGCCCGTCTCCATCCTG
Source organism: Actinomycetota bacterium (assembly GCA_003162055.1). Taxonomy (GTDB): domain Bacteria; phylum Actinomycetota; class Thermoleophilia; order Gaiellales; family Gaiellaceae; genus Fen-549. The sequence continues at coordinate 223,471 of PMNA01000017.1, forward strand.
CGCGCCGACCTCGGTCGCGCAGGCAAGATCGGCCAGGCCGAGCCGATCGAGGCGCAGCGCGATCTCGTTGGCCAGCTGGCCCAGGTTCGACGCCCCCGAGCAGGCGTAGACGATCACTTTGGCTGCGGGCTCGGGCTTCGCGTACTCCATCTCTTCCTCCGGGGCGTCGTTGGCGATTCGAGTTATAGCGACCGTCGAGCTCCTAGCCAGCGTCGATCAGAACCTGGCGCACAGCGCGCGCGACTATCAGCGCCTCGCGCGCCTTGATCACGAGCACCCGGACGGCCGAGCTCTCGGTCGCGATGTCCGTATCGAGCTTCGCCTCGGCGTTGTGGGCCGAATCGATCTCGACACCGAGGAATGAAAGGCGCTCGCAAATACGCGCGCGAACGCGGGCGGAGTTCTCCCCCACGCCGGCCGTGAAGACGATCGCGTCGAGCCCGCCGAGCGATGTCGCCATCGAGCCGACGGCGGCCGCGATCTTGTGGACGTACACGGCGAGCGCAAGCGCGGCCTGCTCGTCGCCGGAATCTTCCGCCGCTTCGATATCTCGCACATCGCCGCTGAGGCCCGAAAGGCCCTTGAGGCCGGATTCGTTCTCGAGGCCGTTCTCGATCTCCTCTCGACTGAGCCGCCAGGGGTACATGAGGTAGAAGATCGAGCGCGGGTCGACCGATCCGGAGCGGGTGGCCATCGGGACGCCTTCGAGCGGGCTGAAGCCCATCGTCGTGTCGACGGAGCGCCCCTCGAGCACCGCGGTGATCGAGCAGCCGCCGCCGAGATGGCATATGACCAGGCGCTCGATCGGCCGGCTGAGCAAAGCCGGCGCCCGCTCGGCAGACCAGGCGACGGAAAGCCCGTGGAAACCGAAGCGGCGGATCCCGTACTGCTCTCGCCAGCGGCGCGGGATCGCGTAGGTGAAAGCCTCCGGAGGGATCGTGGCATGAAAGGCCGTGTCGAAGACGGCAACCTGATGCTCGACCCCGAACAGCTTGCGAGCTTCGCTGATCGCTTCCAGCGCCGGCCGGTTCTGGAGCGGTGCCACCTCGCTCATGGCCTCGATCGCGCCGATCACGTCGGAGTTGAGCACGATCGGATCGCGGAAACGCCCGCCGCCGTGGACGATGCGGTGCCCGATCGCCTTCGCCCGGCCGCTGGCCTCGTTCAACGAGGAAAGAACTTCGCTCTTGTCGGCGCCGGTGACGAGCTCCAGCTTGAGACTGGTCGAGCCGGCGTTGACTACGAGGACGGGCAGCATGGGCCTACTTTCTACCTACTCCGGGTTGAGCTTGCTCTCTGCCTCGAGCGGCGGAACCGGTTAATCGGGTCGAAGATCCTTTGCCCAGGCGCCGGCTCGCTCCAGCTCGCCGCCGGCCAGAGGCCCTTTCTTGCCCTCGACGATGAAGCCTTCCGGCTCGGTTACGAGGGTCGCGCCGAGCGCTTCCATCCTCTCGGCGATCTTGCCGGCGGCGTAGCCGAAGACCTTGACCCACTTGGCGCGCAGCCGCGTGTCGAACACAGCGACCCTGGCGCCTTCGAGAGCGGGGACGCGGGCGAGAAAGGCCTGCATGGCCTCCGTCGCGCGGCCGCCCTGGGTCGGGGCGCCAACGACTACGAGATCGAACGATCCCAGCTCGGAGGGATTCGCCTGGGCGACGCGGAGCACCTGAGATTCGCCGGCGACAGCGGAGCCGATCGCCTTTGCCACCTGCGCCGTGTTGCCGTAGAGAGAGTCGTAGACGACGAGAGTCTTCACGGCATCCTCCTGGGTCGAGACGCGAGAGACTCGACTGTACTCGACCCCGCCGGCCGCTGAGAGCGATCAAACGGCGTGGCGCTCGGACCGCGCTGAGCTCGAGTAACTACGTATTTCTCCGAACGATGACCGCGGAAGCCGCACGATTCGCCCGCAAAGCAGATGGTGAAGAGTGATCTATGTGACAGCCAAGCTATCTGTCCGCTCCGGCGACGCGGTCTTAGCTTTCGACCGCGACCTCACCGTGCGCTCCTGGAACCATCAGGCGGAACTGCTCACGGGCCTGCCGGCCGACTCGGTCGTCGGACGCCCCTGCTGGGAGGCGATTGCCGCGCTCGACGAGGACGGCGCGCTGGTTTGCCATTCGGGCTGCTCGTGCGCGCGGCTGGCGCGAGAGGGCTGGCCGGTGCCGCGGAAGACCTTGATGGTGAAGTCGAAGAGCGGCACGCGGCGCCCGCTCTCGGTCTCGACCGTCTGCCTCAAGCAGGACGGGAGCGAGCTTTTCCTGCACGTGCTGGAGCCCTCGACTCCGATCTCGTTGCTGCAACAGTCCTCCCGCGTCGGGCTGACTCCGCGCCAGCGCGAGGTGTTGAGTTTCGTCGCCGACGGCTACTCGGCCCGGCAGATCGCTCGCCGACTCGGGCTCGCCGAGCCAACCGTGCGCAATCACATCCGCGCAATTCTGGTCGAGCTTCGGGTTCATTCGCAGCTGGCAGCGGTGGCGCGCGCCCGTAAGCTCGGGCTCGTGGCCTGATTTCTAAGTCTGCTGCCCGATCGCCGGCCTCTCTCCCCTTGTTAGGGCAACGACTTACAAGACGCACTAGAGGCTGACATTGATCCTTGAACCCCTCACCTGCCCTCCGGGTCTCGACCCAGGCATTGAAAAGTACGTAAGGGTGCTACGTAATCACGGCGTCGAAACGTTCGAGTCTTGTGAGGGAACGGTTGGTCACTGTTATCCAGAACCAACTATCCGATTTCATGGTCAGCGCGAAGAGGGGTTCCGTGCTCTAGCGGTGGCGCTAGAGCACGGCTTTCCCGTTGATGCGATTCGGCGCTTCTGGGACATCATCGACGGCGAGCCGACTGGCCCGCGTTGGGAGATGACATTCCGTGACTGGTAGACGGGAGTCCCTAGTAGCTGACCTTCGGACACTCCTTGCACAGTGGTCTGCCATCAGTCCCGTATCTACGGTTTTCGGGCTTGATGCGCTTCCCATCTGGGCAGTTGGTCTTGTTGTGGTGGACCTCCCGGTCTTCCGAGGAGATGGAGTAGTAGGCAGTAGCCATGGCGGTTTCCTTTCACTTGTCGGATTGGCGCTTCTTGAGCCGCCTGCTGCTAACAGGTACTTCGGGCGCAAGTCGCAGTACCAAATTGTAAATTCCTTCCCGGACGGTCCCGCGTGCAACGTCCTGCCCGGACTCCTAAGATGCAGATGCGCGGTTTCGCGTGGCTTCATGGAGGCGGTTTCACTTGTCAGACGGCCCGAGCTGCTAACTCGGGCCGTCGCCTCTCTTGGACACATCACGAAACCGCAACTACTCATGTCGGTTGGGCCTCTCTTAGGCACTTGACACACTGACTTGGTAGTGCTAATCTATGTATATGACACACCGAGATAACTTCCCAAACACTCTCGTAGACGCAATTCTCTACTTCTCCGACGAGAACACCTGCCGCGAGTTCCTAGCCGATCTTCGCTGGCCGAACGGTGTTCGTTGCCTTCAATGCGGCAGCGACCGTCTAGGTAAGATTTCGACTCGTCACCTGTGGCGCTGCAAGGACTGCAAGTACGAGTTCAGTGTTCGTAAGGGGACGATCTTCGAGGACAGTGCGATCCCGCTCTCGAAGTGGATGGCAGCTATGTGGATCTACTCAGCCTCCAAGAAGGGTCGCAGCTCTCACCAGCTCGCGAAGGATCTCGGCGTCACTCAGAAAACGGCGTGGCACATGTCACACCGGATCAGGCTTGCGATGGAAACCGAATCGTTCGAGAATCCGCTGTCTGGCGAGGTTGAGGCGGATGAGACATACGTCGGCGGGCAGGCCAAGTACCAGCACGAGAGCAAGCGCAAGCACATAGGAACCGGCGGCGCTGGTAAGGCTGTCGTCATGGGCCTGCTTGAGCGCCACGGCGAAGTTCGCGCCCGGACTATCCCGAACGTCCGCATGTCCACCATCGACCCGATCGTGCGCGCCAACGTCGAACCTGGTTCGTCTGTTTACACAGACGCGCTTCGCTCCTACACCAGCCTGGACGATGCCTATGCCCATGAGGTCATCGACCACGCCGAAAGCTATGTCCGTGGTCACGTCCACACGAACGGGCTGGAGAACTTCTGGAGCATCTTCAAGCGCACCGTCTACGGGACGCACCATTGCATCGATCCCGTCCACCTAGACCGTTATCTCGGCGAAACTGCCTATCGCTTTAACACGCGCGATGAGAAGGACGGCCAGCGGTTCACCGATGTAGTCTCGCGTGTCGCTGGGAAGCGCCTCACCTGGAAGGAGCTGACTGCGTGACCCGAGCCAAGCGAGAGTTCGAGCAGTTCGTCTCCCGCATCCTTCGCGTCCCCAAGGAAGAGATCGACGCAGCGCGTGAGAAGGAACTAAAAGCCAAGCGGAAGGCTCGTGAGCGCAAGAAGTAGGAGGGGTTATGCTCTCCTCCATGCGACACGAGACACCGTACGGTGTTGTGGTGACTTTTCTGGCTACGACGGCTAGCATCCCCGCGCTCTTTGCGATCTATCGAGCGACGAACCATGAGAGCGTTGCGGTACCGGTGACAATAACCGCCGCCCTTCTCATAGTGGCGTTTCTCATCTTGTTGTACTACTTGGGGATCCGCCCCCTCTGTGCATGGGGACAGGTATGGACAAGAGAGTTGTACGTTTCACTAGAGGCACGCTCGGCTGATCAGCAGCGGAGGATGGCAGCGCTCAAGACTGCACCCCTTACGGCAGACGACCCCGATCGAATAGAAATCCTCAAAGCCGTCTACGCTGGCCAAGGTGGATCTGACGATCAGCTCGCAGAAAGGGTGCGAGGGCTTCTCTCCGGGGACGGGCACAGTCTTTCGTTCATCGTCTGTAATGAGGTCTTGGGTGCAGGTGACCCCTCTTATGATCCCGCCCCGAACTCCACGAAGACGCTAACACTCACATTCCGACTCGGAGGAAGAGAGTACCCGCCGCTTACGGTAGTGGAGGGGCAGAAGATCGACTTGCCGTGAGTGGTGGTGCTACGAATTGCGGCCGAAGCAAACGCCCCGGCCGCATCGCTCTACTTCGCCCGAGGGCGGTAGAGCTGGAGCACTGCGGTCAACAAGCAGACGACCGCAGTCACTAGGTCAACCCAGTGGGAAGCTATATAGCTCCTATAGGATGCTCGGCCGCTCCCCGGTCGAGTATGGGGCGTAGCGCGGATTCGCTGCGTCCCTCAAGTTTAAGTGCGTCTTGTAAGTCGTTGCCCTTGTTAGGGTTGTGAACGCAACTAACCCTGCCCTTATCTCGTCAGTGAAAGCGACCGCGGAACGCACATGACTGAAAGCTCAGATTCAACTTCAACAATACGACGGTTCGCGGTTACCGGAACGCCTGGCGGCCCCGCGAGCAAGGATTTCTCGGAAGAGGTTGCGCGAACGCTCGAGAAGCGCGGCATGATGCGCATCGAGGATCCCGCGCAGGCCGATTTCGTGCTGCTGCTCTTTCCGACCGACAGTCCCTCGCCGATCCGCCGGCATTCGCGCGGCACTTATGTCGCAGCCCTGCACGAGCGCGACGAGATGCCCGACGATCCGCTCGCTGCCGAGTATCCGCTGCTCGTGCGCGCGCTCGCGAACTCGGTTCTCTGTTACATCCCCGGCAAGGCCGTTACGGTCACGACGCCCGAGCGCGGAACCTTCCGCGCCGAGGCGCCCGCCTCCGAGCTGGCCGAGCGCCTGGTCGATCGGATCGAGCCGCTGGCCACCTCGCGCCTGGTGATCGACAACGAGTATGTGACCGATCTCGAGCCCGAGCTCTGGCAGGGCGACGAGCTGACCAAGGAGCTCGCCTGGGCTGGCGAGCAGCTGGACGGATTTGGCCTGCTGCCCGCGCCCTTCCCGGTGCACGAGCTACTGAGCGAGCGCGAGTTCCGGCACGTCAAGCGCCTTTGGGGGATCGGTGGTCTCTCCTATGGGAACCTCTCGATCCGCAAGGACGCGCAGCGTTACTGGATGAGCGCGAGCGGCGTGGACAAGAGCAATCTGAAAGAGATCGGGCGCGACATCCTGATGGTCTCGAACTACGACGCCAAGCAGGCGAAGATCATCCTGAGCGTGCCGCCGAACGTGGAGCCCCGCCGCGTCTCGGTCGATGCGATCGAGCACTGGATGATCTACCAGCGCCATCCCGAGGTCGGAGCGATCCTGCACGTTCACGCCTGGCTCGAGGGCGCGGCCGCGACCGAGATCAACTTCCCCTGTGGCACCGAGGAGCTGGCCGTCGCCGTCTCGACGCTGCTCGACGCCGCGGCCGATCCCGGCCACGCGGTGATCGGCCTGCGCAACCACGGCATTACGGCCACCGGCGATAACCTGCGCGAGATCATCGAGCGAGTCCAGCCGCGCCTGCAGCCGCAAGTACCGATGACCTGACTGGCCGCGCTCAACGGCGCGCCCAGTCAGCGGGTCGTCAATTGAAACGAGCTCTCAGAGCGATTCGAGCACGTAGCGAATCGTGTCGCCGAGCGTCTCGTCGATCGCTCGCGGCGTGAAACCGAGCTCCCGCCCGGCCTTGGCCGGGTCGGCGCACCACCAACGGGCGGCAACGCGGACGTAGCCCGCTGTGGCCGGCCAGGGGATGACTGAGGTGAAGGCGATGCCGAGCTTCGCCGGCAGCTTCAGCTGGTACCGCTTGCGCCCGGCGATCTCGCCCACACGGGCGAAGAACTCGGCGTGGCTCATGTTCCCTTCGCGGCTGGCGAGCACGTAGCGTTCGCCAGCCTTGCCGCGCTCGGCGGCGGCGACCAGGCCCAGCGCGGTGTCGCGCACATCAACCAGGTTCAAGCCACCGTCAACGATGAAGGGAAGGCGACCGCGCAGATAGGAGCGGATCGGCCAGGTCGTGCCGCCGCGGCTATCACCCGGGCCGACGATATAGCTCGGGTTGACGATGACCACATCGCGCCCGGCCCCGGCGGCTTCGAGCGCGTAGCGCTCGCCGACGATCTTGCTTGCCGAGTAGGGCAGCGAGTCGGCATCGGGCGGCGGCTTGTGCATCTCGTCGATCAGATCGTCGGGGCCCGAGCCCGGGCCCAGCGTCGCGACGCTGGCAACGTGCACGACGCGGGCGGCAGGATCGACTAGCTCTAGGAGCCTGCGCGCGCCCTCGACGTTGGTCTCCATCAAGCGTGCACGATCGCGTCGTTCGTGCGCGACCAGCCCAGCCACGTGGTAGACGAGCTCACAACCGTCGGCGGCTTTGCGCAGGCCCTCCGCGTCGTCCATCGCGACCCGTACGGGCTCGGCTCCGAGCGCCGCCAGCTTGTCCAGCGCCGCTTCGTTCCGCCCCAGCGCTCGTACCTCCCCTCCCTGCTCGCGCAGAATCCGCACCAGCTCCGAGCCGAGGAAGCCGGTCGCGCCGGTGACGCAGATCACACAGACCCGTTCTTCTGGCGCTCGTCCGTGGAGAGAAGCCAGGCGATCGCCAGCGGGGCGAGCACTAACGAGACGATCTCGTTCGAGACGCACCAGGTGCAGTAGTGACCGATCTCGTGCGCCTGGATGTAGAACAGGTAGGCGTTGAAGCCGAGCGCGACGAGCGCGAGCATCGCCCCCGCCTGCCTGGCGAGCGGATGGCGCACTAGCGTCGTCGTGAAGATGCTCAGGTAGGTGAGCAACCCAAGCAGGGCGACCGGGACCCCGAACAGCTTCGACCAGCGCGAGTTCTGCACGATCTCGCAGCCGCTCGTCGGGCAAACCGGCGGGCTCCCCTTGAAGTGCGTGTAGGTGAGGTAGCCGGCTATGCCCGCTCCGATCAGAACGAGGGCCGCGACCGCCCAGCGTAGGTAGCGCTCTCTCATTTCTTCAGCTGGGCATCGATGGCCGCGGCGAAGACAGAGAACGGTTGAGCGCCGATGATCTCCTCGGGCTTCGAGCCGGCGCGCTCGAGCAGGAAGGTGGGCGTCGAGAACGTCTTCCCGATTTTCGCCAGAGCGAGCTGCTTTGCAGCATCGATCATCGGAACCACCGCGTTCGTGTTGGTGGCCGCCAGCGCCTTGTTCGCATCGAGCTTGTCCACGGACTGAGCGATGCCCCTGAGGAAGGGGTCGGTGGCATAGCCGCTGCCCTCGGTTGCCTGGTTCTCGAACTCCAGCTCTACCACATCCCAGAGCCTGTTCTGGAGACCGGCCGCCTGTGCGAGTCTGATCATTCGCTCCGAATCCGTGCCTCCCGTGATCAGATCTATGACGTCAACGCCCCTGTACTCGAGACGGAGCTTTCCGCTGCGAACGTAGTTCTGGACGATAGTGGGGAAAGTATCTCGAGCAAACTTGCCACACCATGGGCACTGCGGATCGGAGAATTCGACCAGGGTGAGCTTGGCATTGGAATTACCGAGCTCGATTCCCTTCTGAGGAATGCCCCGCAGCATGTCGGCGACCGAGTCGGTGTTGATGTTCTCGGCGCTGGGTTTCTTGGTGTTGTTACTGATCTGGCTGGCCACGACAAGCGCGACCACCAGCACGATCGCTCCCCCAACGATTGCCAGAACTGGTGCAAGTCTGTCGCGCTTCACCGTTTTCCTCCTCGATTCGCCGGCATCACCCGTATTCGTTCCGCAAAGAGTATTCGACGCGAGCGGCGTTGGGGCGTGAGGTAGCGAGTGACTTCGCAGGATTTGGAGATACGGGCTCCGGGCTGCTGTAGGGATAATGGAGCACGTGATATCGGATTTCGAGCATCTGAGTCAGGATCGCCTGCGGGCGCTGGTCGGCGCCGGCATCGAGTTGAACTCGGAGCTCTCGCTCGAAGGCGTGCTGGCCCGGCTGGTTGAATCCGCCGCCCGGCTGACCGGTGCCCGCCAAGCTCTGCTGGAGGTCGCGGCCCAGCCGGACGACGTTCCCGCGCGCACCGTCAGCTACGGGATGAGCGACGCGGGCAGTGCGCCTGCCAAGCTCGGCCCGGGCGCGCCGGGAAGCTTGAGCGCGCCGATCGTGATCAGGGGCACGATTTTCGGCAATCTCCAGCTCGGCAGCAAGCGAAGCGGCCAGCTGTTCAGCGCCGAAGACGACGAGCTTCTGCGGGCACTGGCCGACCAGGCCGCCGTCGCAATCGAGAACGCGCGCCTCTACGAGGCGCAGGCCTGGTGGACGGCGCAGCTCGAGTCGCTGAACGAGATCGGGAACGCCCTGGTGCGCGAGACCGATCTGAGCCGTCTGTTGGAGCTCATCTGCCAGCGCCTGCGCAAGCTGCTGGGAACACGCCTGGTAGCGATCGGGGTACCGGCCGGCGAGGACGAGCTTCGCTTCGCGGCCGCCGACGGCGAGGGAAGTGAAGGAATCCTCGAACTGAGGGTTTCGCGGCGGCACTCGAAGCTCGGGCAAGCGCTCGAGCAGCGTCGGAGCGAGCGCGTCGACGCGAGTGACGACTCGGGGCTGAACGCGGAGATCTCGCAGAAAACCGGAATCCACGCCGGACTGTGGGTGCCGCTCCTGGTGCGCGAGCGTGCCATCGGCGTGATCCTGGTCGTCGACCGGCTGGGCGCCGATCCACACTTCACGGACAGCGACCTGCGGCTGGCGGAGGTGTTCGCGGCGCGCGCCGCCGTCGCCGTGGAGATGTCCGAGCGAGTTGCCCGCGATGCTCTGCGCCGCGTCGTCGCCGCGCAGGAGCTGGAGCGCCGCCGCCTCTCGCGCGAGCTGCACGACGAGACGGGGCAGACGCTCACCTCGGTGCTGCTGGGACTGAAGGCGATCGAGCAGGCACCGGACTCCAAGCAGGCACGCGCGGAGGTCGAGCGGCTGCACGAGCTGGTGACCCAGGCGCTGCAGGATGTTCGCCGCCTCGCGGTCGAGCTGCGGCCCAAGGCGCTCGACGACTTCGGGCTCTTGCCGGCCCTGAAGCGCCTCGGCTCGGGCTTCAGCGAGCAGACCGGGATCCGCGTGGAGGTCGAATCCCTCCTCGGCGAAGAGCGACTTCCGAGCGAGATCGAGACGGCGCTCTACCGCATCGTCCAGGAGTCGTTGACCAACGTCGTCAAGCACGCGCGCGCCAGCTCGGTTAGCGTTTTGGTCACGCGCAAGAGCGGTAGTGTGGTCGCTGTGATCGAAGACGACGGGCGAGGCTTCGACGCCGGAGCCGGCCGCGACGAGGGTCTCGGCCTGGTGGGAATGGAGGAACGCGTGGCGCTGCTGGATGGACGGCTACAGATCGAATCGAGCGAAGGCTCGGGCACGACCGTCGTGGCGGAGGTCCCGCTGAGATGATCCGCGTTCTGATCGTCGACGACCACGCGGTGGTGCGGGCCGGGCTACGCCACGTGCTCGACTCGGCGACCGACATCGAGACCGTGGGCGAGGCCGGCGACGGGCGCGAGGCCGTTTTCGAGGCTCGCTCGCGCAAGCCGGACGTGATTCTCGTGGACGTGGTGATGCCCGGAAAGAGCGGCATCGAAGTGACACCGGAGCTGCTCAAGGAGTCGCCCTCGTCGAAGGTGCTGGTGCTTTCGATGCAGGACGATCCCAGTTACGTGCGCGAGGCGTTCGCGGCCGGTGCGAGCGGCTACGTGCTCAAGGAGGCGGCCGGCGGAGAGCTGATCAACGCCGTGCGGGAGGTCGCCCGTGGCGGCCGCTACGTTCATCCCGAGCTGGGCGCGCGCCTGATCGAGGCCGAGGCCAAGGAACGGGCGGAGGCCGAGCTGGATCCTCTCTCCGAGCGGGAGCGCGAGGTACTGCGTCTGCTCGCGCTCGGGCACACCAACCAGGAGATCGCCAAGAAGCTCTACATCTCGGTACGCACCGCCGAGACGCACCGAGCCCACATCATGCAGAAGCTGCGCCTGGGCACGCGCGCAGAGCTCGTTCGCTACGCGCTGGAGCGAGGATTGCTCGACGCCGCGCGACGCGGCGAAGACGAGTCCGAGTGAGCCGCGAAAAGTCCGCCCCCTACGCGGGCATGACGACTTTCCGCGGAATTCTTGAAGGAAAGCCGTAGTGAACCGCAGCCGCGCATGTCGGCTGCGGCGGCAGTCAGGCGATTTTGCCCTGCGGATTTTCCCTATCGCCAATCGGTAGCGCTGACGATGGACGCGCTCGCTGCGGAAGAGACAATGCGCGCGTGGACAGTTACGGAGTCGTCTGGCAGCAGAACAATCGTCCGCCACTGGCAGGGAAGCTCGAGCTCGATCGATCACGGCTGCAGCTCGAGGGCAACGATCACAGCGAGCTTGCCCTCTACACTCTTCCCTATCGCGACCTGGCCGGCGTTCGCGTAGGGCGGGAACGCGGCGACCGGCTCGACGGCCGGCCGACGCTTCTGCTCGAACGCTCCAACGGTGACACGCTCCGTATCGCCTCGCTGACTCAGGCCGGAATCGTGCGCGAGATCGCCGAGCGACTGGCGACCCTGGAAACCGGGCCACGCGTCGCCTGACGCGTCGATAGCGGTAAGTCCGGGGTGGTATTGCGGCGAAAAACCAGTCACTATGGGCTGGATCGATCGACACCGAACGAGCCGGAGAGTGACACGTGCGTTGCCTTGGACTACATGGATTGGGATTGATTGCCGCGGTAGTGGCAGTCGGAGCGCTGGGCGCCTCCGCCGCGATGCCTGCGCAGACGACACGGCCGCACGCCCACTACACCTTCTACATCTACAAGGCCAAGGTTGGCGTCAAGGGCGGCACGAATCTGAGTAACGCCTACAGCAGCACGGGCTCCACAGGCGACGTCAAGCACGAGAGCTCGACGAGCTCTTTCAGCATCGACGCGAATATCCCCTCGCTGATTTTCTACACGGGCAAGCCCCCGAGCGGCGCGGCGCACACATCGGAGAGCGGCGCCGCGACCACCATCAACGGGACCTGGACCGACCAGGGCGAAAAGTGGCTGGATCCCGGGCACGGCACGTTGGAGCCTTTCACCTGCAGCGGCAAGGTCGCCTCGACCGCCCCTCCGGGAAACATGAGCCTCACGACGACGCGAGGCTCCTCAAAATACACGGTCAACCTCCGGATACAGACGGTGCAGATGACCAACAATCCGCCGGACGCCTGCCCTAATGATTCGCGCGCGCCGTCGCTGGGAGGGATCGAGTCTGATGTTTACAGGACCCAGTTCTCGATCCCGAAGAGCAAGCTCGGTAAGAAGAAGTTCGCCGTGAATTTCAGCGGCCCGCTCGCCAAGTACCGCTCGTACCTCTCCGTTGTCTGCAGCGGTAACGAGAGCGGCTGCAGCTACAACATGGCCTGGCACGGCAACGTGCACTTCACCCGCACGCGCATGCTCAAGGTCGCGTACTGACGACATTTCCTGCCGCCGCAGCCGACATGCGCGGCCGCGGTTCACGAAACGCCGTCCTCAACCTCTACACAGCGAACACTGACCACGAGCGCGGCCAGCCGAGTGCGCAACTAGGAGCAGACAAGGCACCAGCGCCGCAGGCGCTGTGACTCGTACGCCAGATTTCGCCGACGAAAATCGAAGATTCTCGTCGGTTGCTACCAGCCCTTGAGCGGTGGGCCCTCGCTTACCGGCTCGACGCGGATGCGGGCGTCCACCGGGAGATAGCCCTCGGGCAGCGCGAACAGCGGGTTGAGATCGAGCTCGACAATCTCCGGCCGGTCGATGGAAAGCTTCGAGAGGCGGAGCATGAGGTCGGTCAGCGCGCCACGATCAGCCGCCGGCGCGCCGCGGAAACCGGCAACCAGGCGATCGGTGCGGTCGCTCGAGACCAGCTCTTCGGCGTCGCGGGTGGTGATCGGGGCGATCCTGTAGGTCGTGCCGGCGATCAGCTCGGCGAATACGCCACCGGGCCCGAGCCCGACCAGCGGCCCGAACAACGTATCCTCGACGACACCGGCGAGAAGCTCGATCTTCCCGTCCACCTGCTGCTGGATCAAAGCCGGAAGGCCGATCCTCTCGAGCGTCTGCTCGAGCTCCTCGTCATCCGAGATACCCAGCGCAACCAGCCCCTTGTCGCTCTTGTGCAACCCGGCCTCAGCGGCCTTGACGACGACCGGATAGCCGAACTCGTTTGCGGTCTTCAGCGCTTCCTCGCGGCTTGTGGCAACGTGCTGCTTGACGAAGGGGATGCCGTAAGCGCCGAGTAGTTGCTCGATCTCGTCGGCATGCAGCCAGCCGTCGTCGTCGCGAGCGAGCGCTCTGTTGATGACCGCTGCGCCGGTCTCGAAGTCGATGCCCTCGAGCTCCGGCACGGTACCGAGTGGGCGCCGCAGCCACTGTCCGCGCTTGGCCGCGTGCCCGATCGCATGCGCGGCCGACTCGGGGAAGTTGAAGGAGACCGAGAGCGACCCGAAGACCCGCTCGGGGCTACCGGCGAAGACCGGGACGATCGGCTTGGTCGGCTTGTCCTCGGCCAGCACCTGCTCGATTGACTCGACGATCCGCTCGGTCGAGGCGCTGACCATCGGGATCGAAAGCACGATCAGAGCGTCGACGCGGGCGTCGGCCAGCACGATCCGGATCGCCTCGGTGAAGACCTCTCCGGTCGCCGTCCCGAGCATGTCGATCGGGTTGTGGACGGTGGCCTCCTTGGCAAGCAGCTTGCGTAGCTTCTGCTGGCTCTCCTCGGTCAGCTCGGGCAGAGTCAGACCGACCGCCTCGCAGGCGTCGGCGCAGATCACGGCCAAGCCGCCGGCGTTGGTCACGACCGCCACTCTGTTGCCGCTGGGGAGCGGCTGACCGGCGATCAGGCGGGCGGTCTCGAGCAGCTCCGCGAAGGTCTCGGCGCGGATCACGCCGGCCTGGTGGAAGAGCGCCGCCGTCGCCGTCTCGGAGCTGGCGAGTGCCGCGGTATGCGAGCTGGCCGCGCGCTTACCGGAGGTGGATCGCCCGCTCTTGAGAGCCAGAATCGGCTTTTGCCGAGCCACGCGACGAGCGATACGGGCGAATTTCTTCGGATTACCGAACGACTCCAGGTAGAGCAGGATGAGGTCGGTCGTCTCGTCGTCTTCCCACCATTCGAGCAGGTCGTTGGGCGAGACGTCGGCCGTGTTACCGACCGAGACGAAGGCCGAGACTCCGAGCCCGCGAGCGCGCGCCGCGTCGAGCAGTGCGACGCCGAGAGCTCCGCTCTGCGAGGAGAGCGCCAGCCTTCCGAAGGGAGGCTCGACGGCGCCGATGGTGGCGTTGAGCCGCGGTTCGGCGGAGGCGATGCCGAGGATGTTCGGACCGAGCAGCCGGCCGCCGTGCATGCGCACCAGCGCCAGCAGCTCTTCTTGTAGGTCCTGTCCTTCGACGCCGACCTCGGCGAAGCCGGCGGAGATCACGGCAATGGCGCGGATCCCCTTCTGTAACGCATCGTCAACCACGTCGAGCACAACCCGTGCCGGCGTACAGATGATGGCAAGGTCGATCGAGTCGTCGATCTCGTCTACCGAGCTGTAGGCGCGCACGCCGGCGACCGGGGTGGCGGATGAGTTCACCGGGTAGACAACGCCTTTGAAGCCAGCATGCAGGATGTTCCGGAAGAGATCGCCGCCGACCGAACCCTCCCGCGCCGAGGCACCGATGATGGCCACGCTGCGAGGAAGGAAGAAGGGACGAAGCGAGGCAGTGACGGCCTCGTGATCGCGGGCGCCGACCAACTCCAGCAGGTGCTCGGTCGGTGCGAGCGAGATCTCCATCTCGACGATGCCGCTGTCGAGCTCACGGTGGAGGCTGAAGCCGCTCAGGGAAAGCATCTCGAGCGCCTTCATGTTGTCGGCCTTGACCAGGGCGACGAAGCTGCGAATGCCGACCGCCGAGGCTCGCGCGACAAGCTGATTGAAGACCTGCGTACCGAGACCGTGACCCTGAAGGTGATCGGCGACGACGAAGGAGACCTCGGCTCGGTCGCGCTGGCGCAGGCGGTCGTAGCTGCCGAGAGCGACGACCTCTTCGCCCTCCGCTCCCGCGCGAGTGGCGATCAGCGCGCCTTGCTCGAGCCAGTCGCAGTCGACCATTCCCTCGAGCAGCGAGGCGTCGATCGTGGCGGCGCCGTGGAAGCGCTGCGTGTAGCTCTCGGGCGAGAGGTTGCGAAGGAACTCGACGACCTGGTTGACCTCTTCCGCTAGAGGGGACCTCAGCCGGACGGTGCTGCCGTCGCGGAGGATGACGTCGGTTGGGCCCGAGAGCAGCTCGCGCGCTCGTGCCCTTTCGTTCTGCTCGCTCTCGGAATCGGGCTGCGCCTCGGGCGAGGAGATGGCGCTATCGGCGCTCTCTGACATCTATCGCTCCTTCTTCTCTCTTCAGTTCTCGCAAATCTTTCCGGTCGCGCCGGCGAGATAAGAGGTCACCTGCGCAGTCTCCGGAAGGGCAACTCTCTCCGTGCTTACCTCAGTCTATGCGCGAGCGAGAGCCACTTCATGGTACCTGCGCCGAGGTTGTCGTTTCGACTCATGGAGATCGCCGCCGGCCGAAGCGTTGAGCAGGGCCGGCGGCGATTTGAAGGCGAGACTCGTCTCGTGACTGTTTAAGGCTTGGCCTGCGCCTGCTGCTGGATCTTGGCCAGTACGCTCGGATCGGCGAGAGTCGTGGTGTCACCCAGCTCGCGATTCTCGGCCACGTCGCGCAGGAGGCGGCGCATGATCTTGCCACTTCTGGTCTTCGGCAGCTCGGCGGTGATGACGACGCTCGAAGGCCTCGCGATCGGGCCGATCTTCTTGCCGACGTGCATGCGCAGCTCCTTGACGATCTCGTCCGAGCCTTCCTTGCCGCCCTTGAGCGTGACGAAGGCGACGATGGCCTGGCCGGTGACGGGATCGGCGCGACCGCAGACCGCGGCCTCGGCGACGAGCGGGTGGGCGACCAGAGCGCTCTCGATCTCGATCGTCGAGAGGCGGTGACCGGAGACGTTCATCACGTCGTCGACACGGCCCATCAGCCAGAAGTCGCCGTCCTCGTCGATGCGGGCGCCGTCGCCGGCGGCGTAGTTGCCCGGGAACAGCGACCAGTAGTTGGAGAGGAAACGGTCGGGATCGTTGTAGATACCGCGCAGCATCGCCGGCCAGGGCTTGCGCAGCACCAGGTAGCCGCCGCCACCGGGCCCGATCTCATTCGACGACTCGTCGTAGACAGCCGCGTCCACGCCTGGGAAGGGCCTGCTCGCCGAGCCCGGCTTGAGCGTCGTGATGCCCGGAAGCGGAGTGATCAGGATCATTCCGGTCTCGGTCTGCCACCAGGTATCGACGACCGGCGCCTTGTCGCCGCCGATGTGCTCGCGGTACCAGATCCAGGCCTCGGGGTTGATCGGCTCGCCGACCGTGCCGAGCAGCCTGATCTTGGAGAGATCATGCTTCTGTGCGTACTCCGGGCCCCACTTCATGTGCGAGCGGATCGCGGTCGGAGCCGTGTAGAGAATGGTCACGCCGTAGCGCTCACAAATGTCCCACCAGCGGTCCTTGTCGGGGAAGTCGGGCGTTCCCTCGAAGATCACCGATGTGGCCTGGTTGGCCAGCGGCCCGTAGACGATGTAGGAGTGCCCGGTGATCCAGCCGATGTCGGCGGTGCAGAAGTAGACGTCGGTCTCGGGCTTGAGATCGAAGATGTAGTTGTGAGTCGTCGCGACGCCGGTCAGGTAGCCGGCGGTGGTGTGGATGATTCCCTTCGGCTTGGCCGTTGTGCCGCTGGTGTACATGAGGAAGAGCAGATCCTCGGAGTCCATCGGCTCGCAGGGACAGTCGGCCGGGTCGCTGGAGGCATCCTTGCCCAGATCGTCGTAACGGATGTCGCGGCCCTCCGTCCAGGCCACGTCGCCGCCCGAGTGCGCGACGACGAGCATCTTCTTGACACTCGGCGTGTTGAGGACCGCCTCGTCGGCGATCTTCTTCAGCCCGAGCGGCTTGCCGCGGCGGTAGCCCTCGTCCTGAGTGATCATGATCTCGGCCTCGAAATCGTTGGCGCGGTCGGCCAGCGACTCGGCCGAGAAGCCGCCGAAGATGACGCAGTGCGGTGCGCCGAGGCGCGCGCAGGCGAGCATCGCGACGGGCAGCTCGGGAATCATCCCGAGGTAGATCGCGACGTGCGTTCCCTTCTTCACGCCGATCGACTTGAGCACGTTGGCGAAGCGAACGACGTCGCTTTGCAGGTCGGAATAGGTGATCGTGCGCCGCGTGTCGGCCAACTCGCCTTCCCAGTAGAAGGCGACCTTGTCGCCCGCGCCCGACTCGACGTGGCGGTCGACGCAGTTGTAACAGACGTTGAGCTTGCCGTTCAGATACCACTTGGCGTAGGGCAGCTCCCACTCGTAGAGCTTGTCGAAGGGCTGGAACCAGGAGATGCGCTCGCGCCCTTCTGTCTCCCAGAACTCCTCGAAGTCGCGCTCGTAGACATCGGCCTTGACGTTGGCCTGAGCCGCAAATTCGGGCGAGGGCGGATAGCGCCGCTCTTCCAGAAACATCGTGTGGATGGCGTGCTCGCCCTGCTCACTGCTGCCCATGCTCGACCTCCTGGAGTTCAATCCCGACGAGTGTCCAACGTCATCTCGGTCGACGAGGCCGGCTCCGACCGATCGATATCGATCACCGTGCGGGCTCGCGCGTCAACAAAAATGACCTTGCGATACGGCGGGAAGGCTATCACCCGCAAACGGGAACACGTGGGCAACGGTCACGCCCGAGCGCAGCTTCGATCAGATCCGATCGCCAAGCCCAAAACACTGACTCGAAGGAAGTTGAGCGATCGCCGACTCGAGTGCTGTTCAGCGCGTCTGGACGCCCTCGACAAATACACGCTGGATCGTGGCGGCCGTCTCCTCGACCCCCGTCTTGTGCTCCGCGGCGAGACGGATGCTGACCACGATCAGACCCCCGAGTAGCTCGAGCAACGACATGGCGTCGATATCCGTCCGGATGACGCCCTCGGCCTGGCCCCGCTCGATCACGCGGAGGAGGGGGTCGACAACCGTGCGCTTGCTAGCGGCGGGATCGAGCGATACCTGGGCCTCGAGCAGAACGATGTAGCGGTCGCCGACGACGGCGATCGTGCGGATCGCGCGGGCGAGTGCCTCGAGCGGGGGCACGCTCTCAAGCTTTGCTTCAGCCAGCCGATCACCAGCCTCGGTGAGCCCCATCTTCGTCAACGCCTCGAGCAGCGCCTCCCGGGTTGGAAAGTGCCGGTAAAGGGTCGAACGGCCGACGCCCGCGGCGGAAGCGACCTCGGTCATGCTGCCGGCCTCACCGCGCAGAGCGAGCACGTGGGAGGCGGCCTCGAGAATCGTCGCAACGGTTTGTTCGCTTACACCCATCTCTGAAGTATAGGACAATTATGTCCCATCTTGACACATTACTGTCCCACATCTATGCTGGAAAAAGACGGGGCACGAATGTCCCACTTTTTCCCTCACGTTAGGAGCGCGCTCTGTTCGAAAGACTCGGAAAATACGTTGTCGCCCACCCGTGGCGCGTAATAGCACTCTGGGTAGTAGCAATCGCGGTGATCGTACCGATTGCGCCGAAACTATCCGAGGTCACCAGCGCCAATCAAGGCAGTTTCGTTCCCGGCAAGTACGAATCGGCGAAGGCCAATGTGGTCGCGATAAAGCATTTCGCGGCAGGGTCGGGCGCAACCGCGATGTTCATCGTCCGCCGCACCGACCGAGCCAAGCTCACCACTGCCGATCGAGCCCGCGTCGAGAAACTCGTTCGCGACCTCAAGAGCGCGTCCATTCAGCGCGTCACCGCTGTAGCGACCAGCAACCAGCAGCTCTCACCGAACAAGCGCGCGCAGCTCGTCTCGATCTCCTTCAAGGGCGTCGCCGACGAGAAACCCGTTCAGGCCGCCGTCAAGACTCTGCGCCTGAAGGCGCGAGCGTCGCTCGTAGGCAGCAACCTGTCGACGCTGCTGACGGGCGAAGCTGCGATCCAGACCGACACCATAGACTCGGCCAAGTCGGCGCTGACGATCGTCAGCATTGCCACGATCTTGCTGATCATCATCCTGCTCGGCGCGGTCTTCCGCGGTCCGCTGGCGGCGCTGATGCCCGTCATCGCCATCGCCGGGATCTACGAGCTGACGACGGCGCTGCTCGCCTCGCTGGCCAAGGTGGTCGGCTTTACGCTCGATGACAATCTGACGACGATGCTCGTCGTCGTCCTGTTCGGGATAGGCACCGACTATGTGCTCTTCCTGCTCTTCCGCTACCGGGAGCGGTTGCGCGCCGGCGACGACTACAAGACGGCGATTACCTTCGCGATTGCCCGGGTCGGGCAGGCGATCACCTCCTCGGCGCTGGTCGTCGTGTCCGCCTTCCTTGCGCTTCTACTCTCGTCACTCGGCTCGATGCGCAACATGGCACCGGGCTTCATTATCGCCGTCTCCCTGATGCTGCTGGCGGCGCTGACGCTGATCCCAGCTCTGCTTTCCCTGCTGGGCACGCATGCCTTCTGGCCCTCGAAGAGCTGGAAGAAGGAGCCGGACGCGAAGAGGGCGCGTCGGGTCGGCGAGTTCATCGGCCGCCACCCCGGGCGGATGGTGCTGATTGTCGCACCGCTTCTGATCGCGCTCGCGGCAGGCGCCCTGTTCTTCACTGCCGACTACAACATCTCCAACCAGCTCCCCACGAACACCGAGTCGGCGAAGGGCTTCACGGCGCTCAAACAATCGTTCCCGGCGGGCGCTCTGAACCCGACGCTGGTCTACGTCGTCGGTGCCAAGGCCACGGATAAGGCCGAACTGAGCCGAATCGCCAAGCGATTGAGCGCGGTCAAGGGTGTCGCGAGAGTCACCCCGGCGCAGCCGAGCAAAGATGGCCAAGCGGCCGTCATCTCGGTCGAGTTGAAGACGAGCCCTTACGACAACTCCGCGCTCGATCTGGCGGCCGGACCGCTACGACGCGCAGCGCACGCGGGTGAGAAGGCAGGGACGGTGCTCGTCGGTGGCCAGACCTCGGTCTTTGCCGATGTGCGCTCGGCGCTCAACCGCGACTACAGCGTCGTCTTCCCGGTCGCGGCCTTGATGATCGCGCTGATCCTCGGCATCGTGCTGCGCAGCTTGATCGCGCCGATATTGCTGCTGATCGCCGTCGCGCTCGGTTTCGTGGCGACTCTGGGCGCCTCGGTTGGTGTTTTCCAGGGAATCGAAGGCAACGTCGGCGTCAGCTTCTTCCTGCCGCTGATGGTCTATCTGTTCGTCATCGCGATGGGCACCGACTACAACATCCTGATGACGACGCGCCTGCGCGAAGAGGCGCGTGAGGGCAACAACCCGCGAAAGTCGGCCGCGCTCGCAGTCGAGCACGCCGCACCGACGGTCATGGCGGCGGGCACGATCCTCGCCGGCACCTTCGCCTCGCTGATGCTCGGCGGTATCGGACTGCTCTCTCAAATGGGCTTCACCATCGCGATCGGAATCGTGATCGTCTCCTTCGTGATGGCGGCGCTGCTGATACCGAGCATCGCGGCGCTACTCGGGCACATGATCTGGTGGCCTGGCCACTCCGACACGAGCGCGGAGCTGACAGCGAAAAGCGAGCGAAAGCCAAAGTCGGCGCTCCAGCCGAAGCCGCTGCCTGAAGAATCTGCGTAGCTGGGCGAGCGCTCGCCCGGAGGAGAGAGGGATTCAGCGCGGCAGTACGCCAGCCGCCGCGACCGACATGGCGGGCGCGGCTCACAGATGCCATCCCCCGGCTTCTCCACTCCGAACACTTAACCCATCCACGGCCAGCCGAGTGCGCTTCTAAGAGCAGACGAGGCACTCGCACCGTAGGCGCGGTGACTCGTACACAGAGGTAATACCGCGAAAAGTCCTCGCCGGCCTTGCCGGCGGACTTTTCGCGGAGAAGTGGCGGAGGCCGGAATTGAACCGGCGACCTACGGGTTATGAGTCCGTCGCTCTAACCAGCTGAGCTACTCCGCCTTTGGGCCATTAGCGTAGTACGCGAACGCAACTTAGATGCGGTTTCAACGTGAGCCTGCGCGTCTCGCTCTCGAGCGACTCACTTGCAACGTTTCCCCTCCGCGCTGGATGGCCATAAGATGAGCGGGATGGAGATGCGAGTTCTCGGTCGAACCGGAGTGCGAGTCAGTCCGCTCTGCCTCGGCACAATGATGTTCGGCGCCTGGGGAAACCCCGACCACGACGAGTCGATCAGGGTAATCCACCGCGCGCTGGACGCGGGCATCAACTTCGTCGACAGCGCCGACGTCTACTCGCGCGGCGAGTCGGAGGAGATCGTCGGCAAGGCGCTGGCCGGCGGCCGGCGCGACAACGTCGTCCTGGCCACCAAGGTGCACGGAGAGATGAGCGACGACCCGAACGAGCGGGGCAACTCGAGGCGCTGGATCATGCGCGAGGTCGAGGCGAGCCTGCGCCGCCTCGGCACCGACTGGATCGACCTCTACCAGATTCACCGTCCCGACTCCTCCTGCGCGATCGAGGAGACGCTGAGCGCCCTGACCGATCTCGTGCGCGCCGGCAAGATCCGCTATTTCGGCAGCTCGACCTTCCCGGCGCACGAGATCGTCGAGGCGCAGTGGGCCTCCGAGAAGAGAGGGCTCGAGCGCTTCGTTTGCGAGCAACCGCCTTACTCGCTCCTGGTGCGTGGAATCGAGGAGGACGTACTGCCCGTATGCGAACAGTACGGAGTCGGCGTGATCCCTTGGAGCCCGCTGGCGGGAGGCTGGCTCTCGGGCCGTTACCGAAAGAACGCCGAGCTACCGACCTCCAGCCGCGGAAAGCGGATCGCGGAGCGCTACGACATGTCGCTGCCCGTCAACCAGGCCAAGCTCGAAGCCGCGGACGGGCTCGCCGCACTCGCCGAGGAGGCTGGGCTCTCGCTCGTTCAGATGGCGCTTGCCTTCGTGCTCGAGCATCCCGCCGTGACGGCGGCGATCATCGGGCCGCGTACGCTGGAGCAACTCGAAGGACAACTTGACGCCGACGACGTCAAGCTCGACCGGGAACTGCTCGATCGAATCGACGAGATCGTCCCGCCCGGCACGACGTTCAATCCGATCGATCGAGGTTGGCAACCGCCATCGTTAGCCTCGGCCGAATTGCGCCGGCGAAGTCTTTCCTGATTGCGCAAGCCCCGGGCTGTCAGTGCATCGGCGTCAGCGAAAGCAGGCGCAGGCTGAAGTCCTCGCGATACTGGACGCGGCCGATCCACATCTCGCGACTCGTGCGGCTGCGTAGCGTGACGCGAAGCGGAAGGCCGTTTGAGGCGTCGAGCCACCAATCAACCCATTCGTTGCCGCTGTCGCGACTGCGAATGGTCAGATCGGTGCTGGCGCGGATTGCGGGAACGCGCTGTAGGCCGATCTCCATCGTGGAGCGGCCGAGAACGCGCGTCGTGCCGACCTCGAGATTCCGATCCGACCGACAAGTGAAGGGCTTGGCCGCAGTGGCAGTCGGTTTCTTGGGAATGAGGAGTCTCCCCGAGCATCGGTAGACCGCGCGATCTCCCTGCCCGAAGAAGGTGTGCCGCTCATCCGAGATGCGAAGCTCGATTCCGGCCGCCGTCGAGCAGAAGGTCCAGCTCGTCGAGCGCCCTTCGAGCGCGGCCCAGCGGTACTGCATTCCGCAGGGCACCTTGGCTGCCGTGATGCTCGTTTTGGCCGGATAGGCGTGCGTCGCGCCGCCGAGAGCGCTGATCGACTCGCTGCCCTTGGTGGCGTAAACGTAGACGCCGTTCAGACCTCCTGACGGATGATCGCTTGCCCGATAGCGGCGCAGCGCCTCCGAGATCGGCGCGGCCTGGCTCGAGTCGTGAAGGAAGAACCCTCCCGCCCAGGCGGCGGCGATCAGAAAGGCAATCCCAAACAACGTCAAGCCAATCGTCACTCGTCGACTCGGGCGCCTGATGCGCTTCATCCCCGGCACGATAAACCCTCTGCCCGGTCGACGAGCTCGGTTTGGAGACGGTGGCACGTTGCGACGATCGGCGTCGGCAAGCTACTCTCGGTGTTCGTTTTGGAGAACGATCGATGACACAAGAGATCAGCTCTGTTGACAGGCCGCGCGTCGGCCCTTCTTTTCTTCCCGTCCAGGAACGCCTGAAGACGTGGAAGGAGTTCACCACCCTTCCGCCCGAGCAGGTGCTGCGCGAGCAGGCCGGACGCTGCATCGATTGCGGCATTCCTTACTGCCATGCGATCGGCTGCCCGGTCGAGAACCTGATCCCCGAATGGAACCTTCTGGTCGAAAGTGGTGACTGGCAGGAGGCCTTCACGCGCCTAGACGCGACCAACAACCTGCCGGAGATAACCGGCCGCATCTGCCCCGCCCCCTGCGAGGCGGCCTGCACGCTGGCCGTCAACACCGACGCCGTCACGATCGAGCAGATCGAGCTGGCGATCATCGAGCGCGCCTGGGCTTCGGGCTGGGTCGTTCCGCTCCCTCCCGAGCACGAGAGTGGACGCAGCGTGGCAGTGGTGGGAAGCGGGCCGGCCGGGATCGCCGCGGCGCAGCAGCTTCGCCGCGCCAGGCACAGGGTGACGTTGCTCGAGCGCTCACCACAGCTGGGCGGGCTACTGCGCTACGGAATCCCCGACTTCAAGCTCGAAAAGAGCGTTATCGACCGGAGACTGGAGCAGTTGGCGGCCGAGGGCGTCGAGTTTCGCGCCGGCGTAGCGGTGGGGGAAGACCTTCCCGCCGACGAGCTTCTCGGCCAGTTCGACGCCGTCCTGCTAGCGCTCGGCGCCGGCCAGCCGCGCGACCTGCCCGTGCCCGGAAGGGAGCTGGGCGGAATTCACTTTGCGATGGACTTCCTCGTACCGGCGAACCGCTTCATGGCAGGCGAGATCGACGCGAATGGAGTCATCTCGGCGGAGGGCAAGTCCGTGCTGGTGATCGGCGGCGGCGATACCGGCTCGGATTGCGTTGGCACCGCCAATCGGCTCGGCGCCAGTTCGGTGCGTCAGATCGAGATCCTGGCCAAGCCGCAGGAGTGGACCGAGCCCGGTAACCCCAACTGGCCCTACTGGCCGAATATCCTGCGCAGCTCGAGCTCGCACAAGGAAGGCTGCGAGCGGGACTGGTCGTTGACCGCGCGCAGTTTCTCCGGCGAGGACGGGCACGTGCGCGAGGCCGAGCTGGTACAGGTGGAGTGGAAGCCCGCCGCGAACGGCGGCCCGTCCCGTCCCGAAGAAGTGCAGGGCAGCGCCTTCAGCGTCGAGGCCGACTTGGTGCTGCTGGCCATGGGCTTCGTCCACGTCGAGCACTCCAAGCTGGTGAAAGATCTCGGGCTCGAGCTCGACGGGCGCGGCAACATCGCCTGCGCCGACTACGCGACCTCGGTTCCGAGCGTCTACACCGCCGGCGACGCACACACCGGAGCGACGCTGGTCGTCACCGCGATTCACCACGGTCGCGAGGCGGCCGCGGCGATCGACGAGTTCCTCAGCCACTAGGGCCCGGGTTCGCTCGAAACGTTTCGCTCGAGCTAGATTCGCGCAGATACCTAGGGACAAGTAAATACCTAGCGGCCGGCTCGACGCCGACCAGGAAGGCGGCTTCGAATGCGCGCGATCGTGGTTCGAGAGGCCGGCGGCCCGGAAGTGCTCAAGCTCGAGGAGGTACCGGATCCAGTAGTCGAAAAGGGCTACGTATTGGTGCGGGTGGAGGCGGCGGCCGTCAACCACATCGACGTCAGCCAGCGCGCAGGCATGGGCGCCCCGCTGCCCTTCACACCGGGCCTTGACGCCGCCGGAACGAGGGTCGATAGTGGCGAGCGAGTGATCGTGAGCGGGCAGATCGGCTGCTATGCGGAACTCGTCGCCGCGCCGAAAGAACTCGTCTACTCGATTCCCGACAGTCTGAACGCGGCCGAAGCGGCCGCGCTGGGAGTCGCCTATCGGACGGCCTGGGCCGCGCTCGAGGCGGGCGGGCTGGAAGAGGGCGGCACACTGCTCGTCCAGGCCGGCTCGAGCGGTACCGGCCAGGCCTGTATCGACATCGGCCGCTCGTTCGGCGCGAAGGTCTACGCCACCGCGAGTGACGACAAGCTCGACCGTCTGCGCGACCTCAGCGCGGAGCCGCTTCCCTACAACGACCCGCGCATCGGCGAGCTGCAGGCGGACGTCGTCTTCGATCCCGTCGGCGCGGACACCTACGAGAGCAGCCTCAACGCGCTGAAGAGTGGAGGCAAGCTGGTCACGCCGGGCGCTCTGGGAGGTCCGATCGCACCCGTTAACATCTGGACGCTCGTCGCCAAGGGAGCGACGATCATCGGCGTCGGGGCGGCAGCAGTCAGTCGCGAGCGGTTCGAGCAGCTGATCGAGCTCGCCGGCCGCGGCAAGCTGCAGCCGGCGGTCGATCGCGAGCTGCCGCTCGAGCAGGCTGCCGAGGCTCACCGAATGATCGAGGAGCGACGCGTGCTCGGCAAGATCGTGCTCAGAGTCAGCTAGGCGGCATCGAGCGCGCTGAGTCGCGAACCGGCTTCAGCGGCACGTTCGAGTCGCTCGACGACGGCGGCGAACACGTTCTCGCCGTTGTTGTAATCGAGCCCGAAGTCCGGGGCTGCGTTTACTTCGAGCACGCAGAAGCCGCCTCCCGGCAGCGGCATGACATCGGCTACGGCCAAATCCAGGCATGTCATCCCAACGGCTTGAAGCGCCATCCTGGTGGCGCGCGGTTCGACGGTCTCGGCGATGCGCTGGGCGCCGCAGGACACATTTGTGCGCCACTCGCCGGCTTTCGTTCGCCGCCTCACCGCTCCGACGACCACTCCGTGAGCGACGAGGATGCGCAGGTCGAACCCGATTGGTGGAATCAGCTCCTGAGCAATCGCACCGCCACGCGCGAGCCAGGGGCGGCCCGCAAGCTCTCGCGCCAGCCGATTCAACTCCTGAATCTCGTCGACGCGGAAAACGTCGGCTCCCCAGCTGCCGAAGCGCGGCTTGATCACCAGCGGTAGGCGCGAGGCGAACTCGCTCCAATCGTCGCCCAAAAATCGCGTCCAAGGCGTCGGCACGAGGCCGCTCTCTAGCAGGCGTGCGCTCAGAAGCTTGTCGTGCCCGGCGAGCAGGGCTTCGGGCCGATTGAGAACGCGCACTCCGCGCCGTTCGAGCTCGACCAGCTCAGAGAGGCCGTGCTCCACGCCGTCCAGCGTCCGGCGTACGTCGAGGCGCCCGAGCACAACGTCGCCGGGGCGTAGGAAGCGGAGCGCTTCGAGCGGATCGAGCACGCCGTAGGACTTGCTCGATCGCCAGGCCGAGGCCAAGGCGAGATTGGTCTTTGTGGCCGAGTGGGCTACGAGCGCGAATGCCATCAAAGACAGCTTTGCACCGGCGGCACGGCTCGAAGGGCTCCGTTACCAACATGTTTCAGATTCGCGGCGAAGTTTTCACTCCCCGGGTTAGCACGCGAGCGAGTGCGAGTCGCGAAGGCGCGATATCTCCCTAGAATCCAACCTTGATGGCAGAGAACCCCAAACGGCCCGAATACCCCGAGTACTTCATGAACATCGCCATGGCAGTGCGTGAGCGAGCCAACTGCCTGGGCAGCCGCGTGGGAGCGGTACTCATCCTGGGCCGGCGCGTGATCGCAACCGGGTACAACGGCACGCCCTCGGGCATGCCCAACTGCGACGAGGGCGGTTGCGATCGCTGCGCGAACCGCGAGCACTACGTGTCGGGCACCGCTTACGACATCTGCATCTGCGTCCACGCCGAGCAGAACGCGCTACTCTCGGCGGCCCGCTTCGGCACCCCGGTCGAAGGCGCCGACCTCTTCACCACCACACGCCCCTGCTTCGGTTGCACCAAGGAGCTGCTGCAGGCTCAGGTCAACGCCGTCTACTACCTGCACGAGTGGAGCCACCCCGACGAGCGACTGGCGCAGGAGTACGAGCGACTCCAGAAGCGCTTCCCCGGCGGTGTGATCAAGGTAGAGATGAACGATCCGCGCGAGGATTGGGCCTGCGGACGCAGCGGCCCGGTCGAGCGCGGCGAGTCGTCCTAGCCGAGAATCTCGCGCACGGCCTGCGCTACTGCCAGCGCCACTGCGTGATGGCCGTCGAGATTCAGATGGACGCCGTCGGCGTCGTCGTAGGCGACCGCAGAGAGATCGAGCAGCGGTACGCCCACCTCATCCGCGGCGATCCGGAAGCAGCGAAGTAGATCGGCAGCCTTGGCGGCAGCGCCCGAGAAGGTGTCGACGATGGAGGTCGTGTCGCCGATTTGCGGCAACGAGCAAAGCAGCGTCGCGGGCACTCCATAATCCGGCCCGGCCTCGCTTCTCAGCGACAGCAGGGCGAGCTGAGCGGCGCCGCGCGCGATATCCAGCGGCGGCAGCGAATAGCGATCGCCGAGGTCGTTCGTGCCCAGGAAGATGACGACCAGATCGAGCGGCTGGTGCGATTGCAGGCAGGGAAGCAGGTACTCGCGCCCGTTCTTATACGGCTCTAGCGGATTGTCGAGTACCGTCGTCCGCCCGCTCAACCCCTCCTCGATCACTCGATACTCCGAGCCGAGCTCGGCCTGCAGCACGCCCGTCCAGCGCACCTCCAGAGGGAAGCGCCGGCCCTCGCTGCCGGGCACGAAGCCCCAGGTGTTCGAGTCGCCGTAACAGAGAACGGTCTTCGGCATGGCGCTGAAGATAGCGACTACGCCGCCGCCGCGCCGATCCGGGAATCAAGCGAGATAGCCCGAGACGTCGAATGCCGCGATTCGAGCCGGGTTTTCGTTTAGGTTTCTAAGTTAGGTCGACACGTGGCCCGGTCGATTCGGATCAGACCGACCGTCAGTAGTTGGGAGAGTGCGGTGGCGAATAGCTCGGAAGGTACGCACAGAGTCACGATCAGTGACATAGCGAAGCGTGCCGGGGTGTCGAAGGGTGCCGTCTCGCTTGCCCTGAACGACCGGCCGGGCGTTTCCGACGAAACACGGAAGCGCATCCTGGCGATCGTGAAGGAGCTCCACTGGTCGCCGAACCGGGCCGCGCGCGCTCTCTCGGCTGCTAAGGCCGGCGCCTGCGGTCTGGTGCTGGCGCGGCCGGCGCGGATACTGGCGCTGGAGCCGTTCTTCGTCGAGCTGATCTCGGGTGCCGAATCGGAGCTGTCGGAGCGCTCGATCGCGCTCACCATCCAGCTCGTTCACACCGTCGAGGAGGAGATCGCCGTGTACCGGCGCTGGTGGGCCGAGCGGCGCGTGGACGGGATCTTGATGGTCGATCTGCGCACGAACGATCCGCGTGTGGAGGAACTGCGCCGGCTCGGGTTACCGGCGGTAGTAGTCGGCGGCCCTGTGCGCGACGACGGTCTTCCGTCCGCCTGGCACGACGAGGCGCCGGTCGTCGCCGACGTCGTTCGCTACCTGGCCACGCTCGGGCACACGAGAGTCGCGAGGGTTGCGGGCCTCGGCGAGTTCGTGCACACGGCGACACGCACGGCCGCGTTTCTCGACGTGACCAGCGAGCTGGGGCTCGCCGCCGAGGTCGTGGAGACCGACTTCGAGCCCGAGAGCGGCGCTCGCGCCACGCGCAAGCTCCTGTCCAGGCCCGAGCCGCCGACCGCCATCGTCTACGACAGCGACCTGCTCGCGGTCACCGGCCTGGGCGTCGCCCACCAGATGGGCTTCGCGGTTCCCGACGACATCTCGATCGTCGCCTGGGACGACTCTCTGATGTGCGGCTTGGTGCATCCTCCGCTTACGGCGGTGACCCGCGACATTCCGGCCTACGGCGCCGCCGCAACCAAGCTCCTGCTCGCCACAATCGACGGTCACTCTCCCGGCGACATCGTGACACCGCGCGGCGTACTGACTCCGCGCGGGAGCACGGGCTCGGCGCGGGCGGCGCAGAGAGAAAGCGCGCCGACGAATTGAGGGGTCGACTCGCGAGCTCGATCAGCCGAACAGCCCGCTCAGCGTCGAGAGCGAGTGGTCGAGGCGGTAACGTCCGCGCTCCCACTTGAAGGCCACGGCGAGGCGCTGCTTGCGGTTGCCGTTCAGATAGCCGCTGACGTTTACCCAGCTGCGATTACGGCGGAGAACGAGTTTCTTGATGGTTATCTTCGAGATCGGCTTGACTTCGGCCTCGATCTCAACTTTGAGAACACAGCTCGCGCTACCGCCGAGTGACTTGAGCGCCTTGGCCGTCAGGCTGGTGCAGACTATTTTCGCGTGACCTTTGGCGTAGTTCCTGGCCAGCTGCGCCGTGGATCGGCGGATTAGCTTCTGGGCTTTCTTGGCGCTGCGCGGAGCAGAGGGGGCGCGCTTAGTGCAGGCGGCTTTCGCTTGCGCAGCCTGCGCGCCCTCGGGCCGGAGTGCCAGTTCGGTGCTCGCGAGGACCAGGGCTCCGATGAGCAGGAGCGCGGCAGCAATGGGGAAGCGATGGTTTTTCACGGTGCTGGCGGTAGCCTGCCCAAGAGCTCGGGCTCGACTTCCTTCTATTTAGCGAGTGTCGGAAGAAAGAGTCTCCGGCTTTAGCCGGGAGGAAAGGGACAGGGTCGCGGTCGCGTGACCACGACCGCGTGCGCGGCGATACTGGGTGCCGTGCGCGCCGTTACGAGCAGCGAGAGAGCAACTAGAGCGCGGTCCAATCAGAGAGTTGGTGGGCGCTGATGCAGATCGCGCTCGCGCTCACGATTACGGTGGTCTCGGCCTTTTGCCTCAACCTCGGGTATCTGCTCCAGCACGGCGTTGCCTCGAAGCTACCTGCCCTATCACTTCGACGGCCGGTCGCCTCGCTGAGATCGCTGCTGGGCAACCTTCGCTGGCTCGCGGGCATCGGCGTCGAGGCGGTCGGCTGGCTCCTGTACGTCGCTGCGCTGGCCCTGGCACCACTGTCGCTCGTGCAGGCTACCGCCGCCGGTGGTATCGGCATCCTCGCGATCATGGTCTCCCGTTTCACGGGCCTTCCGCTGACCGCCGGCGAGCGGATCGGAGCGGGGGTGTCGGTCGCGGGCCTCGCCTTGCTCGGCGTCAGCCTGCTCGGCGATTACGGCAAGGGCTCTGCCGCCGGTTATCTCTCGCTTGGCATTTGGCTTACCGCTTCCCTGGCCGGCGCCGTGGTCTGCGTGTGGCTGCTCGGAAGCGTGATCGGCGGCGGCCCGGCCTGGGGCATTGCCGCAGGCATTCTTTTCGCAGCCGGCGACGTCTCAACGAAGATGGCCGTCGCGGGCGGGCCCGAGAACATTGCTTTCTTGGCCTGTCTGATCGTGTTCTACGGTGCCGGCACGGCCGTTCTACAGGCCGGTTTCCAGAAAGGCAGTGCACTCACGACGGTGGGGCTCGCGACGCTGATGACAAACGCGTTGCCGATCGCCGCCGGGATGACCGTCTTCCGGGAGCCGCTGCCCGCGGGCTGGGTGGGCGCGGTTCGCGTCGTCGCCTTCGCCGCGGTCGTCGCCGGCGCCTTCCTCCTTGCGTCGCGCACAAAGACGGCAGAACAACACCCGCTGGGGAAGGAGTCGCGCAACCTCACCTCGGGGCCCGTCTGAACGCATCCCGCTAGCGAATCGTTGGGCGAAATGCCCCCGGCAGGAATCGGACCTGCGCACGTGGTTTAGGAAGCGATTCGGGTGAGGCGAACGGCGTTCGGCATGTACTCTCCCGTCCGCTCCGTCCCGCTCGGACGCGGCATGGCGTACGTGACGCCGAACCGAGTCCTCTGGGCTCCGTCGACTCCCGGTAGACGGCTGGTAGACGAGACCGCTCTTCGCTTCGTTCGAAGAGCAAGGAACCGGCACCGAGCGATCTATGGCGTGACGACCGAGAATTGCCGGTCTTGAGCAGCGGCTAGGAACGCATTGTACACCAGGACTTCGAAATCGCCGGCGCCGATCTGCCTGAAGCTGACAAATGCATGGTCCGTGAACGTCGAGGGGTCAACGATATTCCCGAGAGCGATCGTGACCGGACTTCCGAGGAACTTCACCTCGTAATCACCGAGGCCGATCCTCCTCGCCTGAACTGCTTGACCGCTGCAGTTGTATGCACCCGCCACATCCGTCAAAGTCGACGAGAAAGACGTGCTGGCGGGGACTAGCGCAAAGCCCTTGATCTGGCCAGTGATCGAACTGCAGTCGTTACGCGTATAGCCGGAAGCGGCGATCCCGCCTAGTGATAGCGCGTTGGTGGCGGTTGCCGCAGTCGTAGCGTTGGTGGCGGTTGCCGCAGTCGTAGCGTTGGTGGCATTGGTTGCGTTTGTCGCTGTGTCGGCCTTCTTCGCGCTGTTCACCTTCCCCAGCTTGCTGAGATTGATCTGTGTGCCGCTCAGAGTGTGGTTGCGCAGCCGGTTTCCCGACAGCGATTTCTTCGCGATGAGACTATCTCCGCGGGCGAGATGCCCCGCAGCAACTGCCGTGCCAGATAGTGCGACGAGTAGCGCCGCCATGGCCACAACCATAGATGCGGATGGCCTACGGCCCAAGATCTTCTTCATCGGACTCCCTTTCCAGTTGAACGCACGTAACGGCGAGCTTTGTGCCCACTTGAAGCTAACAGCGCCGCGCGACGACGTTAAATAGGTTCCATCGCCGGGGCAGCAAACGCTCATCAGCGGATGCGAGGCCGGGCGACCCGTCCGCGTCTCGCGTGCTCAAGAGAAGCTCTGCTACGCAGGTCGAACGTTCCGTCGATCTCTTGACCCGCCAACGAGCTCAGCCGCGCGTAGGGTTCAGAAACTCGTCCGTCGCCAGAATTAACCAATTTTGCAGGTAGTTCGACTAAACGAACCCTACGCGGTCACGAATCTCGTTGCGGAAGTTCACGGCAGCGCTGGGCGAACGCCCCAGCGGCAATGGACGGTTCGGGTGATCAGGCTCTCGCGGACAGCCAATCGCGGTGAGCAGCTCAGCGTCATACTGGGACCTCATGTGGGTGCACAGGCGACGTCATCCGCGGGCCGGTGGCGCCTTGGCTCTCGCCTCGGATGCCGGCCGACCAACCCGGAGGTTCATCACCTGGCCTGCGCTGGCGATGATGACCGTGGGATCGGTTGGCTACTTGGGATCGGCGCCGGCGACTGCCACGCTCGGATTCGCCTCCGTCTTCCTCTACGTCCTACCCGCTTTTGTGTTCCTGGTGCCCGTGTCGCTGGTCGCGGCAGAACTCGCCTCCGGGTGGCCAGGCGGCGTCTACAACTGGGTCAGCGAGGGCATCTCGGCTCCGATGGGCCTGCTCGCGGTGTGGTGCCAGTTTGCCCAGACGATCTTCTACTACCCGGCGCTGCTCGCCTTCGTCGGCAGCACGCTCGCCTACGTGATCGACCCGCGCCTGGCCGGCAACGGCGTCTACACCGCTGCGATCATCATCGTGCTCTTCTGGGGCGGCGTGCTGCTGTCCTCACGGGGCGTTTCGCTCGTGGCCGAGCTCTCCTCGAGCGGGACCGTGATCGGAACGCTAATCCCAGGAGCCATCCTCGTCGTCCTCGGGGTCATCTACGTGGCACAGGGCAACCATTCGGCGGCGCCGATGGACACTCATCACATCCTGCCGGCGTGGAGTGGACTGGCCAGCATCGTCCTGATCGTCAACAGCTTCTTCACCTACGCCGGAGTCGAGATCAACGCCGTGCACGTCGACGAACTTCGCAACCCGGGGCGGGACTATCCGAAGTCGATCTTTGTCGCGATGGCGCTCGTGCTGGCGGTCTTTATCTTCCCGACGCTGGCGATCTCCTGGGTGATTCCGGCGGGCCAGATCAGCTTCACCGCCGGCGTCATGCAAGCCTTCAACAGCTTCATGACGCACTTCGGGATCGGCTTCGCTGTGCCGCTGATCGCGATCGCTCTGGCGGTCGGGGCCCTGGCCGGCATGATGGCCTGGCTCGATGGTCCGTCCGAGGGCCTTGTGCGGATCGGACGTGAACAGGGCTATCTGCCTCCGTACTTCCAGAAGGTCAATGGTCGCGGCATCGAGGTCCACATCCTGACGGCACAAGCCGTCGTGATCACGGTCATCGCGCTGCTCTACGCGTTCATCCCAACCGTTTCCAGTGCCTACTGGATCTTCACGGCGCTGGCTACGCAGGTGTACGTGATCATGTACGTCCTGATGTTCATTGCCGCAGTGCGTCTCCGCCGCGCGCAGCGAGATCATCCACGCGGATACCATGCGCCCGCGCTGAGCCTGCTGTGCCTGGTCGGCGGGCTGTCATCGGTGATCGCGTTCCTGATCGGTTTCGTGTCCCCGTCACAGCTTGCCCACACGAGCCCGCTCGTGTATGCCGGGCTGATCGCGGCCGGGATTCTCGTCCTCGGGGTTCTCCCCCCGCTACTGCTGCACCGTTTCCGGAAGCCGGCCTGGAAGGCGACCGGGGTACGGGAGGGTGCCCAACCGTAGCCCGTCGACGGGCACGGGCACGGTCGGTGATCCACTCTGGATGATGCGCGGTCACCGCCGAGCGCTGGCTTTCGGATCGTCGGGAGGACCCGAAAACCGCGCACCTTGGGTGACCTGACCCCCGAAAATCGGTCCACCTTGAAGTTAAGTTTTCGGACCGATGAGGAGGAGTCAGAGATGCCCAAGAAGCGATCCGGGTGAGGCGAACTGTGTTCGGCGTGTACGCGCCAGTACGCTCCCTCCCGCTCGGACGCGGCATGGCGTACCTGAAGACGCACCGAGTCCTCTGGGCTCCGTCGGCTCCCGGTAGACGGCTGGTAGACGGAGGAGTTTCCCGTTCTCGATTTCGGCGCTGCTGCTCGATGTGTGACCAAGACGGTGCTGAGCACGGTGTCCGAGCTGGACTTGGAGAGCGTGAGTGGGACGGTCTAGTTCTCCTTCGACGAGCCGTCGTCAGAGCATGGGGTGAGCGGGAGATCGCGGTGGCGTGGTTACGACCG
This sequence comes from Actinomycetota bacterium, assembly GCA_003162055.1. Lineage (GTDB taxonomy): Bacteria > Actinomycetota > Thermoleophilia > Gaiellales > Gaiellaceae > Fen-549. The sequence goes on from PMNA01000017.1 coordinate 257,155, forward strand.
CGTTCCCGGCCATAATGGGACGACCGTCACGATCGATAGCGACCGACGACACACTTCCACCGTTAGGAGACACGATGATCGGTGAAAAGGTGCAGCAGTTCAAGGGGAAGGGTACCGACCTGAGCGCGCTGAACGAGAAGATCGCGAGCTATCTGAAGTCCGACGGGTTCACGGTTCAGACCTCAGCGGCGAGTTCGCAAGGGACGGTGATCCAGGCGAAGAAGGGTGGGTTCTTGAGCGGAGTCATCGCCGCTGACCGTGCCTTGTCGATCCTGGTCTCTGGCGACTCGAACGACTTCACGGTCCGGATCGGGATCGGGAAGTGGCTGGAGCATCTCGGCGTGGCAGCATTGGAGACCTTGCTGTTGTCCGACTTGTTCCTCGTCGTCGACGTGGCCGAGATGGCCTGGAATCTAGAGATCGAGAGCAAGCTCGCCAAGCAGATCGAATCGCTAGTCGGCTAGCCGCCGCCCGGTGTCGAGCCGTCGCCTGCGCGAGTGCTCAGGAATGTAGCTTGAGAAGGGCGCTAGCCTGCAGGGGTGAGGATCTTTTCGAAGCAAACTAGGTGTGTTCCGCGAAACCAGAACCGAGCACGCTCCTCGTAACCTTGACCGCGGTAGAAACGAAGTAGTGCTTCATGCGCCGCGCTGGCATCAAAGCGAACCGATCGAAGCCCGTCTCGCTTTGCGTTCCCCTCAATCCATTGCATACAGATTCGGCCGATGCCGACCCCCTGGTAGTCCGGGTGCACAGCGAGTTGCGTGACGTACATAACCGGATCTGCTGACCACGCCTCCGCAGGCACGTAATCCGCCGCATCCCTCCCGAGCGTGAATGTTCCGACGATCCGCGAGTCCGCTCGCCGTACCGAAAAGACACGACCGGCATCGGCAGCGGTCTGCAGAAGAGACAGTGGGTACGCGGGGGCTCAGTGAGACAGCCCCCACCGCTCCTCCATATCTAGGCCTGCCGCGGTCAGGATCGCGTGGAGCTCTTCGAGCTCGTTTGGTTGGGCTCGTTCGAAGGTCAGGTTCACGGCACGCATTCTGATCACAACGAGGGTATGGAGCCGCACCAGTTAGGGAACAGAGTGATCGCGTGCGCCAGCGTACGAGAATGACGCCAGAGTGCGGTCGTGTCCAGGCGGTGTGCCAGCATGAGGGAATGGTTCGTAACGACAATCCTGTCCTGATCCTCACAGGGGCACCGGGGTCGGGAAAGACAACGGTCGCCCGGCTTCTCACCGCGCAAGAGAATCGCGCCGTTCACGTTGAGTCGGATTGCTTCTTCCACTTCATCAAGAGCGGTTACGTTGAACCCTGGAAGCCGGAGTCGCACGGGCAAAACGAGACGATCATGCGGATCGTCGGCGATGC
>PMNA01000025.1 GCA_003162055.1 Actinomycetota bacterium
GACCAGTAAACGGGGTCAGGTCAGCACGCTCTCCTCCGGGCCCCGCCAACGAAAGTCGTCCTTCCCCCGAAGTGGGCGGACTTTTGTTGGCTGAGCGGCGGGGCTGGGATTCGAACCCAGGAGGGGCTTGCACCCCCAACGGTTTTCAAGACCGCCCCGTTCGACCGCTCCGGCACCCCGCCGCGCGAGGCCAGCATAGTCCAGCCGCCTCGGGATAATCTGCCTGCGCGTCGAGGGTGGCCGAGCTAAGCGCGTCGCTAGCGCTTGAACGAGGTCGGGGCGCCGAGTTTCGTCAGTGCAGCGGGCACGACGACACTCCCGTCCTCCTGCTGCCCGTTCTCGAGCAGAGCGAGCAGCATGCGTCCGACGGCGGCGGTGCCGTTCAGGGTGTGAACCGGTTCCGTGCCCCGCTCGCCGCGATAGCGAACCTTGAGGCGTCGAGCCTGGAAATCGGTCGTGTTCGAGCAGGAGGTGACCTCGCGGTAGCGGCCCTGGCTCGGCAGCCAGACCTCGAGGTCGATCTTCTTGGCGGCCGGCGCGCCGAGGTCGCCGGCGGGAATGTTCACCGCGCGGTAGGGAAGGTCCAACCCCTGCAGGATCTCTTCCTCGATCGCCACCATGCGCTCGTGCTCCTGCCAGGAGTCCTCGGGACGCGTGTAGACATACATCTCGACCTTGTCGAACTGGTGCACGCGAAACATGCCGTGCGTCTCCTTGCCCGCCGCGCCCGCCTCGCGCCTGAAGCAGGTCGAGTAGCCGGCGTAGCGCAGCGGCAGCTCGTTCGACTCCAGCAGTTCGCCCATGTGCAGGCCGGCGAGCGCCACCTCCGAGGTGCCGGTCAGGTAGAGGCCGTCGGACGGGATCTCGTAGATGTTGGCTTTGTCGGTGGGGAAGAAGCCGGTGCCGAACATCGCCTCCTCGCGCACGAGAACCGGCGGAAGCACCGGTAAAAAGCCCTTTCTTCCCAGCAGGTCGAGCGAGTAGCGGAAGAGCGCGAGCGCCAATAAGGCAGTGTCACCGATGATGTAACCGAAGCGGGCACCCGACAGCTTTACGGCCCGCTCCATGTCGAAGCGGCCGAGCTCGAGATGGCTGAACGGCTTCTCGATCGCCCGCGGCTCACCGACGCGTCTCAGCTCGACGGCGTCCTTGTCGCTGTCGCCGTCCGGGACATCGGGATGCGGCGGATTTGGAACCAGCGCCAGCGCCGCCTCCCGAGCGGCTTCGGCTTCCGCCAGTTCCTCCTCCAGGCGCTGGAGCTTCGTCTTGGCCAGCTTCAGCTGCTCGAGCTGCTCGGGCGTCGGCTTTCCCTTCGGCTTGGTCTGAGAGCGGAGCTCGTCAACCTGCGGCACGAGATCGAGCCAGCGGCGATCGGCCTCGATCAGCTGATCGAAGGCCTCGACTCCTCCCTTGCGGGCGAGCGAGGCGCGGAAACCGTCTGGATCGGAGCGAGCGGCTTTGAGGTCGATCACGGCTGCAAGTCTAGGCGGAGAAGGATCGCGGCGGTAGCCGGGAGCCGGGCTAGGCGTCCACTCCGGCCGCGAGCATCGCCTCGATCACCTGCGCTACGCCCTCCTCCTGCACCGGCGGGCAGACGAAATTGGCGCGCTCGAGCGCCTTCGCGTCGGCATTGGCGACCGCTACCGAGTAGCCGGCCCAGTCGAGCAGCTCGACGTCGTTCTCGCCGTCTCCGAAAGCCACCGTCTCGGCGGCCGTGAAGCCGAGCTGCTCGGCGACGAATCCGAGCCCGGCTCCCTTCGAGACCTCCGGGCTGGCCAGCTCGAGGAAGAAGGGAAGCGATTTCGAGATGTACAGCCGCCCGTCGAATTGCTCGCGCAGGCGCAGCGCGAGCCCGTCGAGCGCCGTGGGCTCGCCGATCACGACCAGCTTCGTGGGTGGGCTCGGGAGCCATTCACGAAGCTCGCCCACGGTGTCGATCGGAATCCGCTGGTGCTCGGCATAGCTGTGCGCCTCGGGCGTCATCTTCGCCACGTAGAGGTTGTCGTCGACGTAGCAGTTGAGTTGGAAGCCCTCCCGCTCGACGGCCGCGATCGTCTCGCGTGCCAGCTCGAGCGGAATCGTGACGTGGCGGAGGAAACGCCCGCTGACCGGATCGGCGACGATCGCGCCCTGGTAGCAGACGACCAGGTCGTCGATGCCGGCCCGCTGGAGATAGGGGAGCACCGAGCGGTACATGCGGCCGGTCACGATCACGAACTGAATACCGGCCGCCCGCGCGGCTGCGATCGCGCTCAGGGTGCGCGCATGCAGCTCGTAGTCCTCGCCGATCAGCGTGCGATCGAGATCGGAGGCGATCGCCTTGACGCGGCGCGGAAAACCGGGCGGGAGGGTGAGAGGCGTCATCGGATCAACTAGCCTAGATGACGTGATCGTCGAGCGGAGCATGCATCCGGGCTGGCTCTCGAATGCCTATTTGATCGCCGACCGTCCAGGTGGCACGGGCGTCTTCGTTGACAGCGGTGCCCCGCTCGAGCCGCTGCTGGCCGTGGTCGAGGCGCACGAGCTGACGCCGACTCATCTGCTGGTGACGCACGGGCACGGCGATCACACGGCCGGAGGCGCCGAGCTTGGGCGCCGCTTCGGGCTCGAGACGATCGATCGAGCCTGCGACCCCTTCCGGGCGGGCGGGCTCCAGATCGAGGTACTGCCGACGCCCGGTCACACGGCCGACTCGCTCTCGTTTGTCGTGAACGGCGCTTGCTGCACGGGCGACACGCTCTTCGCCGGCTCGGTGGGAGGATCGGGCGCGGGCTTCGCCTCTTTGCGTCACTCGATCATGGAGGTGCTGCTTGCGCTTCCGCCCGAGACGCGCATCCTGCCCGGGCACAGCGGCGAGACGAGTGTTGGCGAGGAGTGGGAGAAAAACCTCTTCGTGCGTATCTGGCGCGGGCTCGATCCGGAGGGCGACGAGCCCTGCCGGAGCGGCGGGCGCGCGGCCCGGCTGATTCTCTGGGCGCGCGATTACGACGAGGGCTTCAAGGCTTGGCTGCGCTTCGACGACGATGGCGACCAGATCGTCGGCGGCTCGCGCGTGGAGCGCGGGCGCTAACGCGTTTTCGGTTACGGTCTTCGCTGCGTTTCGGGCTAGAGTTGCGGCCAGAGACGGCTCTAGGATGAGATGGAAGCGGACAGACGGCATCGAGCGAAAGTCGTTCGGAATTGGAACATTCGGCACGAGAGATTCTTGTTGCGATTGAACGGGAGACGAGAGAGCGGGAGCTCTTTCGCGAGCAAGCCGACGCGCTCGCGGCCGAAAAGATGCGAGCAGAGCACGCCAGACCGCCGATAATCGGCGTGGCGACGATCACCTGGGAGTACACGGACAGCCCGCACCCGATCTTTCTCGGGTTGCTCGAGGGCATCAAGTCTCGCTTGCGGGCCAGCGGCTGCGACCTGCTCCTCTTCACCACCATCGATACCGATCCCGACACCTATCTTCGCCGCTGCCGCGACGACGGAGTGAGCGGCGTCATCCTGCACGGCTTCACCACCGATGACCCGCGCGTGTCCAGACTGCTCCAGTCGGGGATCCCCTGCGTGGGCGTGGACGACATCGGCCTCGCTCCGAATCTCGGCCACGTCTCGTCCGACAACGTAGGCGGCGCTCTCGAAGCAGTCCGCCACCTCGGCGCGGTCGGGCGGCGGCGGATCGCGACCATCCACGCTCCCCTTTCTCACGTGGTGGGAGGTGAGCGCCTGCTCGGTTTCCGCATCGGTCTCGAGGAGCTCGGTCTTCCCTGCCCGCCCGAGTATCTGGCCGAGGCCGACTTCTTCCTTTACGACGGCGAGCGGGCGATGGAGCAGCTACTGGCGCTGGACGAGCGCCCCGACGCCGTCTTTGCCGCCAGTGACGTGATGGCGATCGGCGCCATGGCGGCGATCGAGAAGGCCGGCCTGCGCGTCCCCGACGACATCGCCGTCGTCGGTTACGACGACTCTCCCAATGCGACTCTCGTCTCGCCGCAACTCACCACCATTCGGCAGGACGCGCCGGCACAGGGAATCGCCGCAGCCGACGGCCTGCTGCGCATGATCGTCGATTCCGCCGCGAATCCGATCGAGCTCGTCGTGCCGGTCGAGCTGATCGTGCGCGAATCGTCCGGCACGAGCGGCACGACATCGACGTCTCGGGTCGGCGGGGGCGCGCTTTCCGCGGAGGCGTGATTTACGACCAAAGTCCGCCTTCTGCGAAGTAACCGCCGAAAGTCCGCCTTCTGCGAAGGCTTGACGACTTTCGTCGATGTTGAGCAGGCTTAGAGCGGCGGCTTCGCCGCTTGCCCGAAGCGCTTTGGAGACGGCGTTTGAGCTGAGCGCGGCCGTTTAGTGGCGCTAGACTGTTGGCTTCGCGGGGCTATAGCTCAGTTGGGAGAGCGCCTGGATCGCACCCAGGAGGTCGTCAGTTCGAATCTGACTAGCTCCATTCTCGCGCCACTCGGCGACGGCACCGACCGCCCCGGCGCGACGGGTCGCCCGGTGCCGCCTCGCCTCGCTGGCCGCACATCGCTCTCCGGGCCCGTGTGCTCAACACTGTGCCCTCCGGCGCTGCACGGCCAGTGAGGCGCCAGAGACGCGAGAAGGCACCGGGTTCGAGTCCGCTTAGTTCCAAAAACGTTCGAACGTGCTCCGTTGTCTATGAACCAAGGTGCGATATACGAACCCCTGAGCGCGGCCTCAGAGTTCGTATCCGCCACTGCCCAATTCGCTTCGCCGGTGGTGAAGCGAATGCCGGAGGGGTCCGGCACTGACCGGCGATAGGGCGGCAGAAGGGGAACCGGGCTCCCCCAAAAGCCCCCTGGCCTGAAGGAAAACCGTAGTCTGTCGCGCCTGCGCGGGCCGGGCGCGGTGGCGGATGCGTTATCGCAAGATCTGGCACCGTCGCCCACCGCAAAGCGCTCCGCGACCAGTTGGTCGCCTGCTGAGGTCGTACGGAGCGGTAGCGGCGGCGAGCGCGGCGGCGAAGCTACGTTGTGAGCGGGCTCTTGCTAGTCGGCGGAGCCGGTACCGATCCGCCGGTAGGTCATCAGCTTTTCCAGCGCTCGCGTAGGTGCCAGGCGGCGAGCTTCGGACGCCGGTCGCGCGTGAAGACCCCCTTGAAGTTCAGCCCGGCGGGGCGGTGCTCGGCCTGGCCGGTTTTAAAGTCGCAGAGCGTCCAGACGTGTGCACCGCAGACGAACGGCCGCTCCTCGGCGACCCGCAGCAGTTCGTCGAGTAGCGCAGCCTGGTACTCCTCGCTCCACATCTCGGCCGGATCGGCGTGAGTGCCCGGGATGGCGTCCGCGCCCATCTCGGTCAGGAGGATCGGCTTGCGATGGCGCTCGTGGATGGCATCGAGATCGGCCGCGAGGCGGCTCGCCGCCTCCTCAATCCGTCCCGGTAGCTCGTACCAGCCGAAGTATCGGTTGAGTGCGATCACGTCGCAGTGCTCGAGCACGGGGTCGTCGGGCGTGTTGCTGGCGAAGGTCGCCGGACGGCTTGGATCGAGCGCCCGCGCCCGCTCTAGCAGCTCGCGGAGCGCCTGGCCGGCCCCGGGTTGCGCGCTGGCCGGCTCGTTGGCGACGCTCCAGGCGATCACGCTCGGTCGGTTGCGGTCGCGCTCGATCAGCTCCTCGAGCAATCGGAGCGCTATCTCTTGGCGGCGCTCGAGGCCCGGCTCATGGAAGAACAAGCCTACGGCCGGAGTCTCGGCGACCACCAGTAGCCCGTACCGGTCGGCCAGGTCGAGTGCCTCCTCCGCGTGCGGGTAGTGCGCTGTTCGGAAGGAGTTCGCCCCGGTCCAGCGCAGGAGCTCGAGGTCGGAGACGGTAACCGCGCTCGGCACGCCGCGTCCGCTGACGGGGAAGTCCTCGTGGCGGCCGAACCCGCGCAGTCGGAGCGGCCGCCCGTTGAGCAGCAAGCGATCGCCCTCGACCTCGACGCTGCGCAGCCCGATCGGTAGCAGATAACGGTCGACGATCTCGCCGGCTCGCTCGAGTTCGACGACGAGCGGCTCGAGGTGCGGATCGGCTGGACTCCAGAGGCGCGCGTCGGTCAGGCGCAGCTCCTCACCGTCGGAGACGACGTCTCCAAGACGTAGGCGCAGCGCGTCCCCGCCGTGCTCGACGCTCGCGGAGACAAGCGCGCCCCGTCCCGCGAGCGCCGTCGCGACTGCGATCCGATCGAGACCGCCCTCCGGGACACCACAGATCTGAACCGCACGCTGAAGTCCCGCGTAGGGGAAGAAGTCGAAGCTCGTCTGCGGGTTGAAATCACGCTCCCAGCCGGTCTCCGGCGAGGGTGGGAGCCCGCCCGGGGGAACCCGGTCGGGGAGGAGGCGACGGTCGACCCTGACGACGAGCCGGTTGAGTCCAGGCCGCAGGTTCAGGCCGAGATCGAAGGCAAAGGGCAGCTGACCGCCTTCGTGCTCTCCCAGCCGCTCTCCGTTCAGAAACACCTCTGCCAGGTAGTCGGCCGAGCCGAAGCGGACGAAGGTCCGGGCCGGCCAGGCCCGTGGCAGCTCGAAGGATGTCTCGTACCAGGCGGGGCCGAGCGCGTCGCGCGCGCCGGCGAGCTGCTCGTTCCAGCTCCCGGGCACCGCGATGAGCCGCCCGTCGGGAATGCCGTCTGTCCAGCCCTCCGCCTTGCCTGTGTCGTCGGGGTCGAGCCGGAACTCCCACAGTCCAGAGAGGTCGAGGACCATCCGGAAGGTGTTCGTCTGCGGTCGCAGCACACCCACGTGCACGGAGGCAGTCTAGACTCGTCCGCCGCCGGCAAGCGCCGATGAAGCGGCCGTCAGGAATTGTCGGATAGCTCCTTGCGAGCTCGAGGCAAGAGAGCTGGAACTGCAGCTCTCTTCGGAGTGGCCCGACTATAGGGATCAGCGCGACGGATCGAGTTGAGCTCCCGGTATCCACAGAGCCGGCGGACATTCTCGTCTGGGCAGTCATGGCAGCCGCGACGGACCCGGGCGGCGCCCAGGTAGAGTGAAAAGTGAGCGCCTCGGTCGGCTGGCGTGAGGCTGAAAGCTGGGAGCACAGCGTCAGGAGCATCGATGAATCCGCTGATCCCGATGGTGATCGAACAGACCGCGCGCGGCGAGCGCGCTTTCGACATCTACTCGCGCCTCCTGAACGAGCGGATCATCTTTATCGGCGGCCCCGTCGACGACGAGCTCGCGAACCTGACGATCGCCGAGTTGCTTCACCTCGAGTCCGAGGACCCGGACAAGGACATCTCGCTCTACCTCAACTGTTCGGGTGGCTCCGTCTACGACGGCCTCGCCATCTACGACGCGATGCAGTTCATCAAGCCCGACGTGTCGACGATCTGCATCGGAATGGCGATGTCGCTCGGCGCGCTGCTCCTGGCGGCAGGCGCGAAGGGGAAGCGGATGGCGTTGCCGAACGCGAAGATCCTCATCCACCAGGTGTGGGGCGGCTTCGAGGGGCAGGCGAGCGACATCGAGATCCAAGCGCGGGAACTTATTGCACTCAAGCGGCGCATGGAGGAGATCGTCGCCCAGCACACTGGTCAACCGCTCGAGAAGGTCTCTAAGGAGATGGAGCGCGACTACTTCATGACCGCAGCGGAAGCAGTCGAGTACGGCATCATCGACACAGTGCTCAGCCATCGCCCCCGACGGGGAGTCAAGGAGGCGTCCGCGGTGCTCTAAGACACCAGATGAGGGGCCGCCGAGGTCAGAAGGCCCCTCGTTATGAGCCTTGGCTATGCCAGACAGGGCCGACTTCTCCGCTTCGCCCGCGCCCGACAAGCCTCCGAACACCACCACCTTTTCCCGCGAAGACGCTCTCCGCGGCCCGCGCAGACGCGCGCTACGAACTCGCCGAAGCGTCGCGAGACAGGACTCGATACGACCGCGATCAAGCGCATCCGAAACTGCAGCGTGCAACCCTCGCCGCGGAGGCGGGCGCTGCTCACCCACTACGCCAGCGTCTACGCGCGCGAGCAGCTCACCCGCCTCCCCGGCTCAAAGACGGATCAAGACGACCTGACCGCCTGCGCGCGCTACCTCGCAGGGCGAGCCGAGCGGAGGTGCCCCGTCTGCGGCAAGCCACCAGCGGAGCCGCGCCACCTACTGCTCACGCGCTTGCCGCGACCGTGCCTACCGTCAGCGAAGAGCGGGGGCCGAAACTCCTGAGGCGCTGATGCGCGTGATAGCTCAGGTGCCGATAGCGGTTGCGCGTTGGCGGGCGGGGCGTGCTTCGAGCCGCTCGAGGTAGGCGTTGATGTTGGGCAACTCGTCGGTAAGACCTGCGTCCTTGGCGAGGATCAGCACGGCCCCGCAGACGAGATCGGCGACGCTGAAGCGGTCGCCGACCAGGTACTCGCGCCCGTCGAGCGCTTGTTCGACAGCCGCGGCGGCGACCTGGAAGCGCTCGACGCCGGCCCGCGCAAGGGCCGGGTCGTCCTCGCGATGCCGACGCGCCTCGATGATCGGCGACTCCAGCTCGGTCATCGCGAACACTGTCCACTGGTAGACAAGCCCTCGCTCGTGCGTCGCGAGCGGCCAGTTCAGCTGCGCGTCCAGATCCAGATCGGCGAGCTGTAGGCAGAGTGCCGCCGACTCGAACAGAAACCCCTCTTCGTCCTCGAGCACTGGCACTCGTCCCAGCGGGTGACGACGGCGATGCTCGTCCGTCTGGCGGTCCTCGCCCTCCATGAGCGTCAGCTCGTAGGGCTGGCCGATCTCCTCCAGCGCCCACAGCACACGGGTCGAGCGGCTCCGCGGCACGTGATAGATGCGCATCAAGCGATTCTAGTCTTCCTCGTCGAGCTCGGTCCCGCCAACCTGGGCTTTGGTCCGAAAGCCGTGACGGAGTCCCGAACCGGGTAGGTAGTGTTGCTTCGGATGGCCGCGATCTCGGTGACGATCTTCAGCGACCCGGCCTGCCCCTGGGCCTATTCGGTCAGCCCGTCGCTGCGTGTGCTGGAGTGGCGCTACGGTGAGCAGCTCGATTGGAGGCTGGTGCTGATCGGCCTGGCCGAGCAGGCGAGCCACTACGTGGAGCGTGGCTACACGCCCTTGCGCGCCGCACAGAGTCAGGTTCACTTCCGCCGATACGGGATGCCGTTTGCTCCTCAGCCGAAGGAGCGGGCGAGCGCGACCGCGCGCGCGTGCCGGGCGGTGGTCGCGGCGCGGCTGCTTCGACCCGGTAGTGAATGGCGGGTGTTTCGCGCGCTGCAGTTGGCGAACTTCACCACGCCGCTGCTGCTCGACGATGACGTCCAGATCGCCGAGACGCTGCGGCAGCTTCCCGGGGTGGACGCGGACGCGATCGTTGCCCGACTCGACGACCAGGGCGTGAGCGATGCCTACGAGCGGGACAAAGCGGAAGCGCGAAGCGCGGCCGGCTCGGCCGCGGAGCTCCAGGAAAAGATCGCGCAAACCGACGGCCCCGTCCGCTTCACCGCCCCCTCGCTCGTTTTCGAACGCGACGGGCAGCGGTTGGTCGCGGGCGGTTTCCAGCCGATCGAGGCCTACGACGTCCTGATCGCGAACCTGGACCCGGGTCTTGAGCGCCAGCCGGCCTCCGAAACCCCTGCGCCGCTGCTCAAGCGCTTTCCCGACGGCCTCACGACTCAGGAAGTCGCAGCCCTGCTCGTCAAGGGCAACGACCCCGCTGACCGCCTCGCAGCCGAGAACGCCCTGCTCGAGCTGCTCGCGAGTGGCGGAGCCATTCGCACTCCACTAGGCGACGACGCCCTCTGGCAACTCGGCGTAACTGTCGGCCTGGCCGACCTAAAGGAATCGAAGCTGACGTCGGAGGGCGGCTCGCACTCAACCCCGGGCGCCAGCTGCCCGATCGATCCGGGCTCGTTCGGGGGCGCTGTCTCCTAACCCGTTCGCTTGATACCGGGTCACGCCCCGTGGACGGGTGGGGGGGGCGAGTGTGCGGGAATATAGCCTGAGGTCGGAGAAGCATCTCCGGGCGCTAGTCGTCCGGCCTTTCTTCCGAGACCGTAGGTCTCAGAAGAACACCATAGGAGGAAGGGTCGGACGAACGCGATCGATCGATTCCGAAAGCTCCCAAGTCACCGGCTAGCGGGATCTCGCCAAGCTCGCCTTCGCCGTCGAACGCGAGCTCCATCGCCATTCGATCCAGGAGGTGTTCCTTACGCTCGCATGAAAGATTTCATTAACGGACCGCCACCGAAAATCCACGGTGAGCGGGACATCTTCCCTCCCAAGAAAGAGGGGTGCGCCCCTCTTTCCGAGTCGGAGACTCAAGGGTGGTTTACGTACAAGCAGTGGTCGTAACCGATGCGGCCGGCCCAGCCAGATAGTACTGGCTGCCGGTGCCTACGATGTCCGTG
>PMNA01000001.1 GCA_003162055.1 Actinomycetota bacterium
GGTTCGAATCCCTTCATCCGCTCAGAGAAAAGCCCCGCTAGTCGGGGCTTTTCGTTGCCAGGGCTGGCACCGTCATAGCCCTACTGCAAGCGGTTCTGCAAGCGTTCGGCCTCACTTACGCTCCAGGCAAGCCCGTACGCGCACCGTAAGCGCAGCTATGAACTGCCCAACGCGCTTAACCCGCCATACGCTCAAGCCAGCGTTCGCTGTCTCGCAGGCTGGCGCCGAAGCTCGGGAGCGGGCAGCACGGTCGGTCCGTCCAGAGGCATGTGCTACCATAAAGTCGCCTACGAAATCGGGTCAGTAGTTTTTACCCGTGCGTTAGTGTGTAGTGTCAGTACTGCGCCCAAATAAGGGCGCTTTCGTGTTCTTAGAGAACTCCTGGAGTCTGTTCGAGCGGATGGACTACGAGACGCATCATTCGGTTGTTGCACAAGTACGGTAGAGGGAGACCTACTCCCAACGAGCCCGCCTCTAGGCGGGTTTTTTTGTGCCGTGATTTCGAGGTAACAGGAGAGATGCGCAGCTCTCGCGCATTGACCTCTTGCGGCGGCCCACCGGTAAGAGTGTTCGAACTGTTCAAGCTAGAAAAGCCCAAACACGTCGTGAAAGACAAGGAGATATGAACGAGAAGCAAGCCCGATTTGTGCGCGAGTTTCTAATCGACCTCTGCGCAACACAGGCCGCGGTCAGAGCTGGTTATAGCCGGAAGACGGCTACGGAGATCGGCTACGAACTCCTCAGAAAACCTGATATTCAGCTCGCGATTAACGAAGCGAAGGCTGAGCGTGCAGCGCGTCTACAGGTTGATCAAGACGCCGTAGTACGTCGGCTTGCCGCGGTTGCGTTCGCGGATCTCGGTGATTTCGCATCATGGGACGCCGAGGGCAACCTGACCGTAACGGCATCTGAAGACCTCGACCCCGAGAAGCGCCAGGCGATTAGGGACGTAGCCGTAACTACTACTAGTCGGCACGGGCGCGACGGCGAAACAGTGGTCACGGTGAAAACGGCGCTGCGTTTACACGACAGCCTTCGAGCGCTTGAAATGCTTGGCCGCCACCTCGGCATGTTCATGGATCGAAGTAAGGTCGAGATAGACGGTGCGCTCGGGCTCGGCCAACTTTTTGAGGAAGTACGCAGGAAGGCCCGAGAGAGCGAACTCTCCTCCGAAGTCGAGCCGAGAGGGTGAGCCACCGCATGAGCCTCTCACGCGTCCAGATCGACACGCCCCTCGCTGCGCGCATCTGGCGCGTGGTCGATGACGTGAAAACAGCGCGCGAGCAAGAGATAGATGAGGAGCGATACGTCGCCCGCGCCGCCGGTCTCTGCACAGAGTTCGAGCGCGACTTGTTCAACGCCCGCGCCCGGGAAGAGATAGCGCTGTTCGAAGCGGAGCGCCTTGAGTACGCGCTGAGCGTTCTTCGCGAAACCGACCGCTCACAGGTGGCGGCATGACGCCGCAGCCCCGAACTTTCGCCGAGGTTCTCACGAGCTACGAGCGCGAGCGCCGCTCGCCGGAGCGCGAGCCTATCCGCTTAGGTTGGCCGTCGATAGACGCCGAGCTTCGCGGGATCGCGCCGGGGCAAGTGCTCGGCATCGCCGGCAGGACTGCGACGGGTAAGACGTGGGTTCTCGCGAGCTTGAGCGCGAACCTTGCGGTCAGGCCCGGCATCGGCGCCCTGATCTGTAGCCTTGAACAGACCGCCGAGGAATGGACAGAGCGACAGGCCGGAATCTTCGCCCAGGTTGCTCCGGCAACGATCGAGGGATGGGCAAAGGCCGGTGAGCTTGAGCACCGTGTGAGCGGCTTCGCTGAGAAGTTCTCTAACGTCCTGATCCTCGACGCGACCACTAGCATGGCCGAGCTACCCGAGGCGCTACAGGCCGCGCGAGACCGGCTCTCCGTGCCTCTTCGAGTGGTGCTCGTGGATTATGCCGGGCTCGTTTCAACACAAGGCAAAGACGCTTACGAACGCGCAAGCCGTCTCGCGCTCGGGCTCAAGGCGCTAGCGAAATCAGAGCGTATAGCGATCGTGGCAGCGATGCAGCTCTCGCGAGCGGGCGGTGACGGCTCCGAGCCCGTCTCGCGCTCGATGCTCCGCGACTCCGGCGTACTTGAAGAGAGCGTCGATGCCCTGTTAGGGATCTGGCGGCCGGGGAAGGCAGCGGGACTCGATCCGGCCGAGACGGCAAACCTCGAAAACGTCCTGCGCTGCTCTGTACTGAAGAACCGACGAGGCCGAGACGGGGCCACCGTTGACCTGATGTTCAACGCCGAAAGCCGCCGCGTTTACGAACCGGAGCCCGACCGTGGCTAGTGATTGGAACCTGTTCCTCGAACGGAAGCTCGCGCTCGATCTCACGCCGAACGAGTCACGTCTGGCCGATGCTCTCGCGCGCTTGCTTCTTGGCTTTCGGCGGCGAGAAGAACGGTTCGGCCGGCAGCTCGTTCTCAAGACGAGCCGCATAGACCACGTTCGGACTCTCTACCGCGCTCGGGACGGCCTGATCGAGAAGGGTTTACTCGACTTCGAGCCCGGCCCAAAAGGTGGACATAGGGGCTCGCTCTACGGGTTGAAGCTCTCCGGCGATCATGTCTCAGTAGCGCGACAGGATGAGAAGCCGCCCTCATGTCGCAGTGGTGGCGCTCCTCATGTCGCAGTAGCGCGACAAAGGATAGGTAGGAAAGAACAAACACCCCGGCCGATGGCCGGCGACAAGACTTTTCAAGCGCGGGTGATTGACGAGTACGTTTCTCACGGCGGGTCGCTTGAACTTGAGGCGTGTAAGGGAGCACTGCTCCGATCGGCAACGGCTCTACAGAAGCAAGGGCTCGATGAACGCTGCATCATTGCCGCAGTTCGAGACCTCGGCCGCGAGGGAGCCTTCCCGGGATACTTGAAGCAGCAAGCCGAGGCGATCGCCGAAGCAGGCGGCCCGTGCAACTGGCAAGGACTCGATCTGTCTGCGCTGACGCTCAAGCAGTTGAGCGAGTGTCACTGCCCGCAATGCTCAAAATGGATCGAGTACCGAGAGGCGAACGGATGACACCCGGACCCGGCGCTCTCGATCGAGTGTTTACAGAGCTTGCCGACGAGGTAGCTGCCCGCGTGCTGGCGCAGCTAGACCAAACAGCGACACCGGCAGCCGAGCCCGAGTCGTGGCGGTTGCTCAGCGTCGCCGAAGCGGCGGAACGTATCGGGCGCTCGCCTCGATGGGTACGCGATCGAGCGAAGCGGGGGGAGCTGCCCCGGATTCGCCTAGATGGTGGCGCTCTTGCCTTCGATATTGACGACCTGCGGGCATTCGCGGAGGCTAGGCGGGTGTCTCTGAGCGACTCGGCGAGCGAAAGGCGCCGGTCATGAAACTGAAACTGCTTGCAGGCCGCTTGCACCGTGCCCGCAAACCCGCACCACTGAGCGGATTCGTAAACCCGTGTCGGCTTACTAAGCCGAGGGTTAAGCGCGGAACGAGACAGAACTTCTCGGTCTCATCTGGTTTATTCTCTGCTTTGTGCGTTTCCTAGAGGCAAACAAGAGAAGAGGCGCAGTACTATCCGCAGGACTGGCCTGCTTCCGGTGACATGGATGTTCGTTCATGTTCGTTCATTAACCGCGCAGGCCAGCCCTCTTGACTAAGCAGAAAGGAGTTCCGGAATGAGACGAATCGTCCCACGATGGCGCAAGATGACGTGGGTTCTGAACGTTTGGAACGTCGTCTTCGTCATCTGGGTCATCGGCGGCATCGCGAGCCGACCATCAAAGAACTGCGCCACTGACCCAGATGTGCTCAAAGGAATCATCAGCAAGCACGCGTGTGAAACCGCGTCCAACGTCGGCACTGGAATCGGCGTGACCCTCACAATCGTGCTCTGGTTCCTCGGGTTCATCATCCTCTCACTCGTTTGGCTCATGTCCCGTCCGAAGCATCGCCTTTGCCCAGCGTGCGGAGAAGACGTCAAGAAGGGACGCACGACCTGTAAGAAGTGCGGCTTCGACCTCGCTGCTGCGGCAAGTGCCCCAGCAAGTCGCGCGCCACAGGAGTGAGGAAGAGCAGTGTTAGCCGCAAGGCTGGCAGGCATACATAAGAAAGGCGGCGGCGATGGAAAAGGAACCAGAGGGAAAGCAGTCTCACGAAAAGACAACTTTGAAGCGAAAACTCATCCTCGCTCTGGCGTTTGTGGTCGTCTTCTTTGTTGGGATTGCGATGGGCGCATCAGGGAAGACGAAAACCGTCACCACCACCGCTGCGGCCAAGAGCGTCACCACGACTGCTGCGGCCAAGAGCGTCACGGACAAGGTTGTTGGCACCTTCGCCCGGAATGGATTCGGAATCGGGCAGCTCGCTCCTAAGATTCGGACGCGAGACACGTACTGCGGATGGTCGGGGAAGCACGTAATCGTCCACGTGACGATGCGAAACACCTCGGCAGAGAGGGTGACCGTCCAATGGTATCCCGGCTACTCGATCGTCAACGGCAACTCGCACGGGACCGGGTTGACGTCCGTTCAGTACACCAGTCTCAACCCGGGACAGACTGAGAGCGTGTTAATAGGCCAGTCACCGAAAGGAGTGACGGCTGGGACGCGAATTGCTCGCTGCTACCCATCGTTCTTCAACGTTTCGAGCGATTAGCACGGGGGTTCTGAGTTAATCAGTGTGGCGTCTCACCACCAGATTCGACGAGCTTTGAACTGTCAATAGCCTTGACACAGAGCTTCTATGGTAATAGTGTCAGTCGGGTTGACAGACTTAGACGATAATAGCCGAGGACAGCGGAGCGAGATCCTAAAGGCTCTCGTCCAGAACTACCGACGCCGGACGCGGGCGGAGCATGAGCTGTCAGAGGCGCGAGAAGAGTTGTCCGTGTTGCTTAGGCGCGGAGTCTCTCTACCGTCGCCGCTCAAAGTCGCTGTGATGGCGAGAGAGGCTCGCATAAGCCGCGAGACAGCCCACAAGCTCCTACGAAGGATTGAGAGGGTGTAAGTGATGGTGGCCACTAAGAAGCGCCGAACGCCGAACCTTCGGCAGCGCGGTAGCTCGTGGGTAGTCAGTTTCCGCCAAGACGGCAAGCAGGTCTGGCGCTCGTTCAAGACGAAGGACGAGGCTCAGACCTACCTAGCGAACGTCAACCTAAAGCGCGCGAACCATGAGCGAGTCGCCGTGCCAGCTCGCAAGGTTGTCTTCCGAGAGATCGCCGACGAATGGATCCGCATATCCGAGCACGAGCGGGCCTGTTCGGCTTCGACTATGAGGGACTATCGCTCAGTAGTCGCGCAGTTGAAGGACGCCTTCGGAACGCTCCGGCTGGAGCAGGTGACAGCGGGCCGTATCGAGGCATGGAGGAACGAGCAGATGGAAAAGCGGCACGTAAGCAACCGCTGCGCAAACAAGTGGGTGTCGGTGTTGCACGGGATCTTTGAACTCGCCCGGCAGCCTCGCTACGGCTACGGCTCGAACCCTACCGACGAGATCCCGAAGCTCACAGAGCGACCGCCCGCCGCTCTCGACTTCTACTCGCCCGAGGAAGTGTGGGCACTCGTCCGAGCTGCGAAGGATGAGCAAGACGGCGCCCTGTTTCTCACGGCTGCTTTCTCGGGATTAAGGCGAGGAGAACTCATCGCTCTACGCTGGCGCGACGTGGACTTTGCCGGGCACTCGCTCCGCGTCTCGGGTAGCTACTCCGCAGGCGCTCTCGGCCTGCCGAAGTGGGGCAAGGTTCGATCCGTCCCGATGGTCGATGACCTCGCGGCCGTGCTCGCAAAGCTCGGCCAGCGTGACGAGAGCACGGGCGACGATGACCTAGTGTTCCCCGGCAATTGGGGCGGATATCTGGACGGCTCAGCGCTACGGCGCCGGTACGTGGCCGCTCAGAAGAAGGCCGGGCTTCGGCCGCTCCGGTTCCACGACCTGCGCCATGTGTTCGGCTCGCTGGCGATCAGGAAGGCCGATATCGTCCAGCTGCAGAGCTGGATGGGGCACGCGAACGTCACGACTACTCGGCGGTACCTGCACTTTCGGCCGCAGGCAACGGACGCCGCACTACTCGGCGAGGCGTTCAAGATCGAGAAGCCGGACGAGGTTGCAAGCATCTTGCAAGCGCCGGGGGTGCAACTGGACGCCGCAGGGTTCCGCAGCGATGCAGGCGAGCCCGAGAAAATCCCTGTAAACACTACGGTTCAGCGGAACGAGGCGGCAGGCGATGACAAGGTTTAGCGGCTTGCCATGCAGAAGGTCGAGG
>PMNA01000011.1 GCA_003162055.1 Actinomycetota bacterium
CAGCGGCGCTACGTCGAGTCGCTCTCGGCCTACGCGCGCCAGTTCCTGCAGCTGATGGAAAAGCCCGACGTGGAGTCGATCGAGGGGCTCTCGCCGGCGATCTCGATCGACCAGAGGACGACGTCGCGCAACCCGCGCTCGACGGTCGGCACGGTGACCGAGATCTATGACTATCTGCGCCTGTTCTACGCGCGCGTCGGACGGCCGCATTGCCCCGTCTGTGGGCGACCGATCGCCGGCCAGGCGATCGATGCCATCGTCGACCAGGTCCTGCGCCTGCCCGAGGAGACGCGCTTCACGGTCAACGCGCCGGTGGCCCGCGATCGCAAGGGCGAGTTCAAGGACCTGCTCGAGCACCTGCGCGCCGAGGGCTTCACACGCGTGAAGGTGGACGGTGAGCAGCGCCTGCTCGAAGACGCGATCGAGCTGGACAAAAAGTTCAAGCACACGATCGAGGTGGTGGTCGATCGCCTCGTGATGCGGGCCGATCTGCGCATGCGCCTGGCCCAGTCGATCGAGACCGCCGCCGCGCTGGCGGAAGGCCTGGTCACCATCGACGTGCTGGACGGCGAGCCGCTGACCTTCTCCGAGAACCTGCTCTGCCCCGAGCACGGCATCGGCCTACCCGAGCTGGAGCCGCGTGTCTTCTCCTTCAACTCGCCGCACGGCGCCTGCCCGCGCTGCACCGGCCTGGGCTCACAGCAGGAGATCGACCCCGAACTGGTGGTTCCCGATCCGACCCTCTCGATCAGCGAGGGCGCGATCGCTCCCTGGCCGGTCGGGCACAACGGCTACTACGAGGCGATCGTTCAGGGGCTCTCCGAGCACTACGGAATCGATCTCGAGACGCCCTGGCAAGAACTCTCGGAGCACGAGCGCAGCCTCGTTCTGAACGGCACCCAGGGCGAGCGCATCCACGTCAGCTACCGCAACCGGATGGGCTTCCGCCGCGCCTACTCGACCTCCTTCGAAGGCGTGCTGAACAACCTCTCACGGCGCTACCGCGAGACCGATTCCGATTCCTCGCGCGAGAAGATCGAGGAGTACATGAGCCTCAGGCCCTGCCCGACCTGCCACGGCGCCCGGCTCAAGCCCGAAGTGCTGGCGGTGACCGTCGGTGGCAAGAACATTCACGAGTTCACGGGCATGTCGGTGACGCGGGCGCGGCTCTTTCTGGACGGGCTCGAGCTGAGCGAGACCGAGCGCCTGATCGGCGAGCGGATCATCCGCGAGCTCAAGGCCCGGCTCACCTTCCTCGACGACGTCGGCGTCGGCTACCTACAGCTCGATCGCGCCTCCGCAACGCTGTCGGGAGGGGAGGCGCAGCGGCTGCGCCTGGCCACCCAGATCGGCTCGCAACTCGTGGGTGTGCTCTACATCCTCGACGAGCCCTCGATCGGGCTGCACCAGCGCGACAACGGCCGCCTGATCGTCACGCTCGAGCGCCTGCGCGACATCGGCAACACGGTGATCGTGGTCGAGCACGACGAGCAGATGATGCGCTCCTCCGACTGGATCGTGGATATGGGCCCCGGCGCCGGTGAGCATGGCGGTGAGGTCGTGGCCGAAGGGCCCGCGGAGCGAATCTCCGAGACGCCCGGCTCGATCACCGGCGACTTCCTCTCGCACCGCCGCTCGATCGCGGTGCCCGAGCGAAGAACCGAAGATCGCGGCTTGTTCAAGGTGCTAGGCGCGCGCCAGCACAACCTGAAGGGGATCGACGTCGAGTTCCCGCTCGGGAAGTTCGTTTGCGTGACCGGCGTTTCGGGCTCGGGCAAGTCGACGCTGGTGAACGAGATCATCTACAAGGCTCTGGCCAATCGCTTGCAGCGGGCGCGGGTCAAGCCGGGTGCGCACGACGAGATCGAGGGCATCGAGGCCTTCGACAAGGTCATCGACATCGACCAGGCGCCGATCGGCCGCACGCCCCGTTCCAACCCGGCCACCTACACCGATCTCTTCACTCACATCCGCGAGCTCTACTCGCTCACCCCGGAGTCGAAGCTGCGCGGCTACCGGCCGGGGCGCTTCTCCTTCAACGTGCGCGGCGGACGCTGCGAGACCTGTCGCGGCGACGGTCAGATCAAGATCGAGATGCACTTCCTACCCGACGTCTACGTACCCTGCGAGACCTGCCACGGCCGCCGCTACAACCGCGAGACCCTCGAGGTGCACTTCAAGGGCAAGTCGATCGCCGACGTGCTCGAGATGTCGGTCGAGGAGGCGCTGCAGTTCTTCGTCAAGATCCCCAAGATCCGCCGTCGCCTGCAGACGCTGCACGACGTCGGGCTCGACTACATCAAGCTGGGCCAGCCGGCGACGACGCTGTCCGGCGGCGAGGCACAGCGCGTCAAGCTGGCCGCCGAGCTGTCCAAGATCGCCACCGGGCGCACGCTCTACATCCTCGACGAGCCGACCACCGGCCTGCACTTCGCCGACATCGAGAAGCTGCTCGAGGTGCTGCAGCGCCTGGCCGACGCCGGCAACACGGTGGTCGTGATCGAGCACAACCTGGACGTGATCAAACAGGCCGACTGGATCATCGACCTCGGTCCCGAGGGCGGCGAGGAGGGCGGCGAGGTGATCGCTGTCGGCACCCCCGAGCAGATCGCCGCGATCGAGACGAGTTACACCGGGCGCTACTTGCGCGAGGTGCTGCCTAGCACGGTCACCGCCGCTTAGCGACTCAGTGATGCTCTCGCTGCTTCCTGGCGAGCTGACCATCCGATCTCGAGGGTGAAGAGCCTGACATGGGCGAGTGTTCAGGAATGTCCCCTGGCGGCTCTAGCCCTACCACCTGCTCGCGACGGAGACACCACTCCCCACGCTAACGGGACGTCGCGACGATAGTGAGGCGAATCTGGACCTCAGTAATCGACGATGTCTGTCCGTGAGCTCAGCTACCTAGCCGCTTGAGCCAGGGATCGATGTGGATCAAGCCGGCTGGCGCCGAGCTGAGAGCCGCTCGCAGAGCCGGCGTATCCATCAACGTCGAGACGACGATTTGCTGCTGTCCGTCCAGCCCGACCGAGTGGCCGAAGCTGTAGATCGCGAATCGGTGCGCGTTCACTTTCATGACGAGAGCCAGGGCCTCTTGCACTCGGCTCTTCGTATAGCGCGACCTGATGACGCAGAGCTGCCGGGGGTAGGACGGGCCGAGTTCCCGTTCCGTTCGAGCGGGGTGAGTCGAGGCAAGGACTTCGACCACGCTATCGGCGGTCGGCCGGAAGAGAGCATCGGCTGTGAGATCCCAGCGGTGGCGGCTTCTGTACTGGTCGATTGCGTCGGTAGGTGGATTGACCGTCGAGTCGATCCAGCCTCCCGAGGGCGTGGCGCAGGGAGGTCGACGCAGGTCCGGGGAGTCGTTCGCGTATCTGGGCGGTCCCTGTTTCGTGACGCGCAGAGTGCCGTCCCTGAGGAAGCCGGCGAGATAGGCATTTCCACTCCTGACGCCCTTGACCGTCGAGCGAAAGGCGAGGCGAGAGAAGTCGACGCCCACGACGCGGACGCCCACCGTGCACGACGGCGGCTCGTTGAACATGAGATCCGAGATCGAGAGGCAGAAGTGCACGCCGGCTGTGCGGCTGGCGATGACTGTCCCGGTCGCCGCGACTCTTTCCGCCGGCTGGACAGTCGAGGCGCTGGCATTACGAGTCAGCGTGGCCGCCTTCGAGCTGTCGTGTCGGGCAAACCCCATCCAGATCGACACGGACGAGGTAACGATGACGAGTACGACAACGAGCGAAAAGAAGCGCCACCTCGAGCGCGTGAACCACTTCTTCGTCATTGGCGATCACCTGCGCGCATGCTGATTCAGGAGTTATACGCCGCCCACGGCCGGAGCCGTCACGCGTGGGCTACGAACTTCCGCTCACATCCGCCTGATCCGAACGGCTTGGACTCGACTCCGTAGAGCACGGCGGGAATGAGCGTCAGGTATGACCGGGCTCGCATGGGCGAGCGTGCTACTCCCTGATGGGGGTGCGGCTCTCTAGCGTCGCCTCGAACTCCGCCAGCTCCTCTTCGTCCATCGAGTAGGAGTGCTCGTCGTCGGGGAAGGCGCCGCTGCGAACTTCCTCGGCGTATGAGCTAAGCGCGTCTTTGATCTCGGCCGAGAGGTTGGCGTAGCGCTTGACGAAGCGCGGCAGGTGGCCCTCGCTCAGGCCGAGAAGGTCGTGGTAGACGAGCACCTGGCCGTCGCAGCCGGCGCCGGCGCCGATGCCGAAGGTCGGGATCTCGAGTTGCGCGGTGATCCGGCGCGCCACCGCGGAGGGCACCGCCTCGAGCACGAGCGAGAAGCAGCCTGCGCGCTGCAGCTCGAGCGCCTCTGCCACCAGCGCGAGCGCGCGCTCTGCCGTCTTGCCCTGCGTCTTGAAGCCGCCGAGCATGGTCGCCGACTGCGGCGTCAGGCCGATGTGGGCCATCACCGGGATGCCGGCGGCGACGATGGCGCGGGCTCGCGATACCGAGGTGCCGGCGCCTTCGAGCTTGACGACGTCGGCGCCGGCTTCCTTGACGAAGCGGATGGCGTTCGAGACGGCCTCCTCGTCGGAGACCTGGTAGGAGCCGAACGGCATGTCGCCGACAATCAGCGGGCGTCGGGCGGCGCGGGCGACCGTGCGGGTGAGGAAGAGCATCTCGTCGACCGTCACCGGCACGGTGGTGGACTCGTGCCCGAGCACGACCATCGCGGCGGTGTCACCGACGAGCAGGATGTCGATGCCGGCATCCTCGGCGAAGCGGGCGCCGGGGGCGTCGTAGGCGGTGACCATGACGATCTTCTGGCCGCGGCGTTTCATCGCCGCGAGCTCGGGCAAACCGAGCTTTCCAGGCGGGGGAGTGCTCATCTCGCGCCTCCTTTCAGAGGGATATTGTCGATCAAACGGGTCTTACCGACCTGGATCGCCGCCAGCAGGCGCGGCCCGCCGTAGTCGGCGACGGCGACGTACTGAGTCTTCAGCCCGGGCTCTTGCTCGAGAGCGGAGCGCGTAGTGGCGACCGGGTCGCCGCCGTCTCGAGCGGCCTCGGCGCCGAGCGCTAGTGCCCTGGGCAGCGTCAGTGCGACCTTGCGCTCGGCCGGCGAGAGATAGGCGTTTCGCGAGGAGAGCGCCAGGCCGTCGGAATCGCGGACGGTCTCGACCGGGCGAATCTCCAGCTCGAGATCGAGGTCGCGCACCGTTCGCTCGATCACGGCCAGCTGCTGGGCGTCCTTGGCGCCGAAGTAGGCGGCGTCCGGGCGCACGATGTTGAACAGCTTGATGCAGATCGTGGCGACGCCGCGGAAATGGGTGGGCCGAAGCACTCCTTCCAGCTCGAGCGAGAGACGCTCGGGCTCGACCCAGGTCTCGAAGCCATGCGGGTACATCTCCTCAGCCGAAGGCGCGAAAAGGAAGTCGATGCCCTCCGCCCGCGCCAGCTCGAGGTCGCGCGCCTCGTTGCTTGGATAGCGCTCGAGATCCTCGCCCTGGCCAAACTGGGTCGGGTTTACAAACAGGCTACAGACGACGGTCTCAGACTCCCGGCGGGCAGCGCGAAGCAGGGTCAGGTGCCCCTCGTGGAAGGCTCCCATCGTCGGTACCAGCCCGATACGGCCGCCGCGCAGGGGGTCGAGCAGAGCGCGCAGCTCATCCTTCGTGCGAACGATCTTCACGTCGCTTGGCTTCTCGTCGCTTGGTTCATACCCTTGCTCCAGTTCCATGCGGATACCGGGCGGTGCTTCTCGCTCAGTCTAGTCCGAGCGTGTGCGGCGACGGAAGCTTCGGCGCCTTCAGGGAGACGCGAACCTCGGATTCGTTTTGAGGATTGGCCCGGATCAGGCACGAAAACGTGCTCTTATCACCTTGACGTGGAGGTAGTTTGGAACGACCCCGCGGGCGGGTGGCTCGGTGGCGGGCGGAGAAAGAAGTGCCCGTGGAGAACTCGGCGGCGAGGCCTGAGCTCTGCGCCTCTGTCTACACTGCGATAGATGCCGATTTACGAGTATGTCTGCATGCAGTGCGAGCACCAGTTCGAGGAGCTAGTCCACGCGAACGAGACTCCGGTCTGCCCGTCCTGCGCGGCTCAGAATGTGATTCGCAAGTTCTCGAGCTTCGCCACCGTGGGAGGCCCGAGTAAGTCGTGCGGTAGTTGCTCGAGCAGTAACTGCGGTGGCTGCGGTGGCCACTAGCGAAGCCCGCAGGGCCGAGCTCGTAGAGCTTTTCAACACCGTCTCTTCCTGCACCGCCTGCTCCCTGTCGGAGACGCGCACCAAGGTTGTTTTTGGCTCGGGGAATGCTGATGCCGAGTTGATGTTCGTGGGCGAGGCGCCCGGCTTCCACGAGGATCAGCAGGGGCTGCCCTTCGTCGGCGCGGCCGGCAAGCTGCTCGAGAGCCTGCTCGGCGAGATCGGCCTGAGCCGAGAGGATGTCTTCATCGGCAACGTGCTCAAGTGCCGCCCGCCCGGCAACCGCGATCCGCAGGCCGACGAGATCGAGGCCTGCCAGAGTCACCTCTTCCGTCAGATCGAGCTGATTCAGCCGCGCGTCGTGGCGACGCTCGGTAACTTCGCCACTAAGCTTCTCTCCGGCAGCCCGACGGGAATCACGCGCGTGCACGGCTGCGAGCAGAGCGTGCGGCTCGGAAACAGCGAGGTGCTGCTCTACCCGATCTACCATCCGGCGGCGGCGCTCTACACGCGGGCCATGTTGAGTGTGCTGGAAGAGGACTTCGCCCGCCTGCCGCAGCTGCTCGGGCGCGAGCCGGCGCCCACTACGAGCGAGACAGCGCCCGTGGTGCCCGTGGCGACGCCGGTCGCGACGGAGTACGAAACCCAGCTCGATCTCTTCTGAGGTCTTCCGTTCGGGCCGGGCACGGGAACACGACCGAGGCGGCTAGCTAGCCTTCGCAGCATGAAGTTCACAAGCGCTTCCGCCGCGGAGACCGAGCACCTCGCGGCTGAGCTGGCCCGCGCGCTTGCGCCGGGCGACGTGGTCACCGTCGCCGGCGAGCTCGGCGCGGGTAAGACGACATTCGTTCGCGGCGCCTGCCGGGCGCTCGGCGTCGAGGGGCCGGTGACCAGCCCGACCTACACGATCGGGCACCGCTACCGGGGCCGGCTGACGGTCTCGCATCTCGATCTCTACCGTTTCACGAGCGTCTCGGCGGCGGAGTGGGGCGACCTCGAGCCCTACTTCTCGGATGCCGTCGTATTTGTGGAGTGGCCCGAGGCCGGCGCGGGTGCGCTGCCGCCGGCGCGGGCCGAGGTCTCGCTCGAGCACGACGGTGACACCCGCAGGCGCATTACCATCGACAGCTCAGACGCAACCCTGCTCGCAGGCCTCGAACGTGCTGACACTCGCCTTTGACACCGCCACTCCACGCTCCAGCTGCGCTCTGCTAAGAGACGGAGATCTCCTCGGCGAGCGCGAGACGAAGGCGGCGGCGGTGCTCGCTGCTGCGGATGCGCTCCTCGCCGGGGCGGGCCAAGTCGCCGCCGATCTCGATCGAATCGTCTGCGGGGTAGGGCCGGGCAGCTTCACCGGCATTCGCATCGGTCTGGCGGTCGCACGTGGCCTGGCGCTGGCAATCGACCTTCCGGTGGCCGGCGTCTCGACGCTCGCTGCGCTGCAGGAAGGGGCGCCCGGCTCGCTACCTGTGATCGACGGCAGTCGTAAGGAGGTCTTCACGCTGACGGGCGGCGAGCCGGCTGTGATCAGGCCCGAGGATCTGAAGCCGGCGCCCGGCACGCTCTGCGTCGGCAGCGGTGCCGTCCGCTACCGCGCCGTGCTCGAGGCCGCCGGCGCCGATGTCCCTCCCGACTCGAGCGAGCTGCACCTCGTCAGGGCTCGCTTCCACGCCGGCCTGGCCGGCGAGTTCGGGCCGGCTGAGTTGGTGGAGCCGCTCTATCTGCGCATCCCCGACGCCGAGAAGGCGCTCGAGCGATGACGAGTGAACCGGATCGCGAGTCGCACTGGCGCGTCGAGATCGCACCGCTGCAGTTCGCCGACCTCGATCGGGTCGAGGCGATCGAGAAGGAGTGCTACGGGATGCCCTGGTCGCGCGCAATGTTCGCCGGCGAGTTGATCAAGTCGAGCTCGATCTGCCTCGGCGCCTTACGGCTCGAGCGCTTGATCGGCTACCTGATCGTCTCGCTCTACGTAGACGACTGGCACATCATGAACCTCGCGGTCGATCTGGCCTGGCGCCGCCGCGGCGTGGCCGGGCTGCTGTTGGAGAGTTTTTTCGCGCGCAGCGAGGGTGGCCGCGAGCGCGGCTACACGCTCGAGGTGCGACCATCGAACGATGCTGCGATTAGGCTCTACGAGAAGTTCGGCTTCGTGACGCGGGGCATTCGGCGCGGTTACTACATGGACGACCATGAAGACGCGCTGGTCATGTGGCGAGAGAACTCCCCCGGGCAAGCCGGGAGCGAAGGGTGAGGGCGGCGCGGACGTGATCCTGGCGATCGAGACCTCCTGCGACGAGACCGCCGCGGCGCTGATCGACGGCGAGGGGCGTCTGCGGGCCAATGTCGTCTCCTCGCAGGCCGAGTTACACGCCCGTTTCGGCGGCGTCGTACCGGAGGTCGCCTCGCGGCGGCATCTGGAGCTGATCGTGCCGGTGATTAGTGAAGCTCTCGACGAGGCCGGAGTTACGTTCGATCAACTCGACAGCGTCGCGGTCACGCAAGGGCCTGGCCTGATCGGGGCGCTGCTCGTCGGCCTCTCGGCCGCCAAGGCGATCGCCTGGTCCAGAGGACTGCCGCTGATACCGGTCGACCACCTGCTCGGGCACGTTTCGGCGCTCTATCTCGATCCGGTCCGGCTCGAGCCGCCCTTCCTCTGCCTGCTTACCAGCGGCGGCCACACGCTGCTGTTGGACGTGCAGGAGCACACCTCTTTCCGGCTGCTCGGTACGACGCTGGACGACGCGGCGGGCGAGGCCTTCGACAAGGGAGCGCGCCTGCTCGGTCTCGGCTATCCCGGCGGCGCGGCGCTCGACCGGCTGGCGCAGGGCGGCGACGCAAGCGCCTACTCCTTCCCCATTGCCCGCCTGGACGGACTCGACTTTTCCTTTTCGGGCCTGAAGACCGCCCTGCTGTACGAGGTGCGCGGGCTCGAGCACGGCGAGCTGGAGCGTCGGCGCGCCGACCTGGCCGCTTCCTACCAGCACGCGATCGTGCGCGCCCTGGTAGAGCGAACGCTGCAGGCGGCCGAGAAAATCGGTGCCCGGCAGATCGCCGTCGCCGGTGGGGTAGCCGCCAACTCCGAGCTGCGCGAGGCGTTTAGCAGTGCGGCTTTAGCTCCGATCGAGCTCTGCACCGATAACGCGGCGATGATCGCCTCGGCCGCCCGCTACCTGAAGCCAATCCAGCCACCCGGCTATCTTGATCTCGATGCCTACGCCTCCCGGCAGCTTGCGTAAGTTCTCGCGCCTCGTGCTCGTGGCGCTGTTTTTCGTCGGCGCGGTCGTGCTTGGGCTCTCGCTCAAGGGAAGCGGCGGCGGTGGGCAGTCGGTGGCGAACGACTGGGTGGGACTGGCCGGATCGCCGCGCTCCAACGTCTCGGTCGGCGAGCGGGTGATCGTCGTTCTTCATGCTCAGTCGCTGGCCGACCACGTCGCGGCCGCCGGTGGCCTGGCCAGTAGCGAGCAGGAGCGGGCCTGGAGCGCCGAGGCCTCCGCCGATCAGAAGACGATCATCGCTAAGCTCGCCCTGCGCGGCGCCGTTATCCAGCCCGAGTTCAGCTTCACGCGTGTGATCAACGGCTTCTCGGCCGCGCTCGATGCGGGCACGATCGCCGTGCTCGAGCGCTCGCCGGAGGTGCGCGCGATCTACCAGGTGCGCGTTACCTATCCCACCTCACTCGATGCGCAGTCGCTCGGTAATCCGGCGGCGCTGATCAGGGGCTACCACCCCCAGGTGACGCTTGCGCCCTACGACGGCCGCGGTGTGACGATCGCCCTGCTCGACACGGGTGTCGATCGCCTGCACGAGTACCTGCGCGGTCACGTCCAGGCGGGGCTGGACGTGGTGGGCGGCGATCCGGGGGCGGACGCCGCGCCCAATCCCGACAATCGCAGCGAGCTCGAGCGCCACGGAACGCAGCTGGCGGGGATCATCGTCGGCCCGTCGGCCTTTGGTGGCGTCGCCCCTGGGGCCACGATCCTGCCGATTCGCGTAGCGGGCTGGCAACGCGACACAAGTGGCGCCTACCAGGTCTACGGCCGTACCGATCAACTCATCGCCGGGCTCGAGCGGGCGGTTGATCCAAACGGTGACGGTGACGCGCACGACGCCGCGCGTATCGCTCTGGTCGGCGTCTCGGCGCCGCTTGCCGGTTTTGCCGACAGTCCCGAAGCGCGAGCCGTTTCGGGCGCGGCGGCCCTCGACACACTCGTCGTCGCGCCGGCCGGAAACGACGGATCGTCCGGGCAGGTGCACGGCTCGATCGGAAGCCCGGGTGGCGCCACCGACGCTTTGACGGTCGGCGCTCTCGATCTGCGCCAGACCAGCGAGCAGGTTCGCGTCGTCATTCGCAGCGGGCTCGACGTTCTCTACAACGACGCGGCGTCGCTGGGAGGCTCGGCGGCGCCGAAGACGGCGCTGAACAAACTGCTCGCCAGCCCGCAGGCCGTCGTGACAGCTGCGGGGCAGTTGAAGGAGGCGCCCGATCTGAGCCGTTTCTTCAACAAGAAGGGCTACAGCCTCGTGGCCGGCAAGGCGGCGCTTGTTCCTGCCGGTGACGATCCGCTGAGCGGCGCCCGCAATGCCGACCTGGCCGGCGCCTCGGCGGTGGTTCTCTACGGAACGTCGCTGCCGAGCGGAGCTCTCGGACTCGACGAGAACGTAACCGTGCCGGTGGTCAGCATCCCCGCCCGTATCGGCCGGTTGGTAAACGCCAGACTGCGCCGCGGAGAGAGCGTTCAGGTCTCGATCGGCAAGCCCTTCTCCGTCTCCAACCCCGACAACGGCAAGATCGCAGCCTTCTCCTCTGTGGGCCTCTCCTTTGCCGGTGAGATGAAGCCGAACATGGTTGCCCCGGGCGTCGGGATCGCCACTGCCGACGCGGGCTCCACCGCGGAGGGCTATCCGGCTTTTGCCACGGTGAGTGGATCGAGCGCGGCGGCCGCGGTAGTCGCCGGCGCCGCGGCGCTGCTCACACAGGCCCGGCCCGACCTGAGCGAGAGCGAGTTGAGATCGCTCATCACGACGAGCGCGCAACGGATCGGTGGATACTCGCTCACGGCGCAGGGCGTGGGAGAGCTCGATCTCGCGGCGGCCGAGCAGGCCTCCGTTGCCGCGGATTCGGAGTCACTCACGTTCCCGCTTCTGCGCGGCAAGCGAAAGCAGGCGACGCTCGAGCTCGGTCTGCGTAATCTCAACGCCAACAGGCTCACCGTGGCGCTGAGCGCCAACCGGGAGAGCGGCTCCGAATGGGTGCGGCTGCGAGTATCGCCGAGCCGACTACTCATCCGCGGGCGGCACCGCAGACAGGTCAGAGTCAGGGTTGAACTGGGGGGAGGGAACCGCGGCTCGAGCGCAGAGGGAACGGTCAAGCTTCTGCTCTCGAACGGCCAGGTTCTTCGCATTCCTTGGACAGTCCGTCACGCCTTGGGCCGCAGCGATCTGATCTCCTCCGCCGAGCTCTCGCATCGCTCTTTCACCGTGGCGGACAGCGCCGCGGAGGTGCTCACGCTTGGCCTGGGCCGGGTGAGTGGAACCTGGGAGCGCTGGATCGAGCCGGCGGCCAAGGTCGAGGTGGGGCTCTGGAACGGCGCGGGCCGCAATCTGGGCGTGTTGGCGCGGCTGAGGGACGTCCTTCCGGGCCACTACGTGTTCGGGCTCACGGGCCGAAGCCCGGCTGGAGCGACGCTTGCTCCGGGCGACTACCGCTTGCGCATCTCGGTCTTTCCCAGCGGTGGCGGAAAGGCCTCGATTCGCTCGCTTCGCTTCACGATCAAGCCCGCGAAGAAGGGCACGATCGCTACCACCGGCACGATCACTACCAAGAGCACTACTACGGTCACGACTACGACAAAGACAACCACCGGCAGGAACGGAAAGACCGGATAGAACGGCCCATGAGCCTTGACGAGACACTCGGTTTAGGCACTCGTTACTGCGGCGGTTGCGGGGTGGTTTCGGCCGGGCCGTAACCGGGTGCGCACGAACTGCAGCTGTGATTTCGACTGCTTCGCGCGAAGCTGACCGGGCTGCGGCGCCGCACTGAGTGCGGACTAGGTATAGATTCGGCTACCTGCGCGACGGCGCTGTCGCCGCTGGTAGCGTTGAGGCTCCTGACCCCGACTCGTCTTGGAGGTTCAACGGGTGGCTGAGCGATTGAAGATGAGCGTTGCAACACGGCTGAGCCGGTATCTGCAGGTGGTGAGGCGGACCGTTAAAAACGGCGCCGCGAGTATCTCGTCCTACGAGATCGCCTCCTACACCGGCGTCAACGCGACTCAGGTTCGCCGCGATCTCTCCTCCTTCGGCAAGTTCGGCACGCGGGGCTCGGGTTACGAGACGGGTCTCCTCTACGAACGGCTTCGAGCCATTCTCGGCGCCGACGAGCGCAAGTCGGTCGTGATCGTGGGCGCCGGACGGGTGGGAGAGGCTCTGCTCTCCTCCCAGCTAGCCGACTCACAGGCGATCGAGGTCGTGGGTATTTTCGACAACGACACCAGCAAGATCGGGAAGCGAATCGGACCTCTCAGCGTCAGTTCGGTGAGAGATCTGAAGCAAGAGGTGAAGCGCCACAGCGCCAGGGGCGGCGTGATCGCCGTGCCTACGCAGGCAGCCCAAGACGTCGCCGACGAGCTGGTAGAAGCGGGCGTTCGCGCCCTCTTCAACTACTCCGAGGCACTGTTGGACGTTCCCGGCAACGTGTCCGTGCGCACGCTCAGCCCGGCCGCGGAGCTTCTCTCGATGCTCAGCCGCAGCGCGTAACCTCCTTTAAGGAACTCGGAAGCATCACTAGGAGGGGCACAAGTGCGCATTCTTCTCTGGCACGGATACCTGCTCGGCGGGACGGGCTCGAATGTCTACACGCGTTCTTTGGCCCGCGAATGGAGCAGAGCCGGTCACGAGGTCGTGCTCTTCTGCCAGGAGCGGCATCCCGAGCGCTACGACATCGGTACGGCGACGCTGCTGCGGCCCGAGATCGGTACGACGCTGCCGGTGTTCGTGCTCGACCGGTACGAGGGCCTCGAGGCGCGGCTCCTGCACGAGCTGAGCCGCGACGAGCTCGAGCGCTACGTCGAGCTGAACGCCGAGGCTCTGCGCGGTGGCTTTCCAGCCGATCTCGTCTTCGCCAATCACGTTCTTCCAGGCGCGGCGGTCGCGGCGGCGGTCGCCGACGCTGTCGGGGCGCCCTATGCGGTCAAGGCGCACGGCTCGGAGCTCGAGTACTCGCTGCGCGGCCGGCCCGAGCTTGAGGAGTGGGGGAGGAAGAGCCTTGCCGGCGCGGCGGCGATCTTCGTCGGCTCCGAGCACATCCGCCATGTGCTCGAAGAGGTCGTCGGCCCGCAGCAGCGGGTGCTCGAGGTTCCACCCGGCGTGGACGTCGAGGCCTTCAGTCCCAAGCCGCGGGAGCAGGCGCTGGCGTTGCTGCTCGAGGAGGCGCGCCGCGATCCGCCCAACCCCGGCGGAGCCGACGAGCGCCTGCCCGACCCGGGAGGCGCCGAGCGCTTCGAAGCCTTCTTCTCGCGCCCTGGCGCGACGGTCGTCTACGTCGGCAAGCTGCTCGAGAACAAGGGCGTTCACCTCTTGCTCGAGGCGCTGAAGGGGCTGGACGCGAAGGCGGTCGTGGTCGGCTTTGGCGACTTCCGGCCCGAGCTGGAGAAGATGGCCGGGCCGAACGTGCTCTTCAGTGGGGCGCTCGAGCACCGTCACCTCGTCAACCTACTGCCGCTCGCCGATGTCGCCGTCACTCCTTCGATCTTCCCGGAGGCCTTCGGCATGGTTGCCGCGGAGGCGGCGGCGGCGGGAGTTCCACCGCTGGTGGCGCGTCACTCGGGCCTGGCTGAGATAGCTGCAGGATTGGAGCGCGAATATCCGCAGGATCAGCGCGAGCTGACAGGTTTCAAGAATGGCGACGCCGGCGACCTGCGCTCCAAGCTCGTGGCCCTTTTGTCGCTACCTCCGGCGCAGCGCGAGATACTCGGGCAGGCCGCGCGCCGCGCCGCAGTGGCGAACTGGAGCTGGAAGACGGTGGCCGAGCGGTTGCTCCAGCCCTTTACTATTTGAAGTATCGGCTGGAACCCTATATTCTTTGAAGCAATGGGCGAGGAACAGAAGCTTCCGATCGACCAGCAACTGGCGTCGGCGCGCGAACAACTCGAGAACGGACGCGACTTCACTGTGGCGGTCGAAGAGGAGTTCGCCCTGCTCGATCCCGACACGCTCTCGCTCGACAATCGCTTCGAGGAGCTGCAGGCACTCGCCGCGGGACGCGAGGTCGAAGCGCACCTCGTCGGTGAGCTGATCGCCTCCGAGGCAGAGGTCAGGACCGGTCGCAGTGAGAGCTTCGGCGAAGCGGCGGCCAAGATGGGCGTGCGGCGCGAGCAGTTGAGCGCGCTGGCCGACGAGCTGGGCGTCCTATTGGGCGCAAGCGGTACCCATCCCTGGAGCCCCTGGCAGGCGCAGAGGATCATCGACACGCCGCACTATCGCCGCAACGACGAGTTGCTGCGCTACGTCGTCTGGCGCAACAACACCTTCGGTCAGCACGTTCACGTGGGGATTCGCGGTGCCGACCGCGCGGTCAAGGTGGCCAGCGCGATGCGCAACTTCCTACCCGAGTTGCTCGCGCTCTCGGCCTCTTCGCCCTTCGTGGAAGGCGTCAACAGCGGCCTGCACTCGGCCCGCACGCAGATCTTCACCCGCACCTTCCCGCGTTGCGGCGTCCCCGACGCCTTCGCCGACTGGCGCGAGTACGAGCGCTTCATTCGCTTCCTCTACCGCACCGGCTCGGTCACCGAGCACACGCAGCTCTGGTGGAGCGTGCGCGTTCACCTCGCCTTCCCGACCGTCGAGGTGAGAATCGCCGACGCTCAGCCCGATCTGGGCGAGTCGCGCTCGCTCGCGGCCCTGGCCTTCTCGCTTGTCGCCCGCTGCGCTCGGGCCATCGACGAGGGCGAGCCGCTGGTCTGGCAGCCGCACAGGATGATCGAGGAGAACCTCTGGCGCGCGATTCGCTGGGGCCTCTCGGGCGAGATGATCGACCTCGCGACGGGCGATGTACGGCCGGCGCGAGGCGCGATCGAGGAGTTGATCGAGTGGGTCATGCCGGTCGCCGAGGAGCTGGGCTCGGCGTCCTTCCTGGCCGTTCCCGAGCAGAACTCCGCCGAGCGCCAGATCGCGCGCTTCGAGGAGGGAGCCGGTCTACAGGAGATCTACGCCGAGCTGGTGAGAGGATCGGAACGAGTTGGCGGCTGACGAAAAAAAGCAGGCTCCGAGTGAAGTGAGCGTCGAAGATCTGGCCGAGGAGCTGCTCAAGATCAAGGTCTCGGATCTCGTTGTCCAGAGCGCGGTCGGGCTGATTCAGCTCGGTACCATCCGCATCTCCGGCGGGCAGCGCGATCTCGCCCAGGCGCGTCTGGCGATCGACACGCTGCGGGCGCTGGAGCCGATTCTGCGCGAGCAGGTCTCCAGCGAGATGGCGGACGAGCTTCTGGGCGCTCTTGGCAGCATGCAGCTGGCCTTCGCCGCCGCCGTCAGTGACAAGGCCGAGCCCGACGGCGCCGCGCCCGAATCGGAGCCCGAGCCTGAAAACGCCGAGCCGGCCGAGCCCGATTCCTCCGACTCGGGCGAATAGGCAAGCCCAGTTCCGCGTGATCTACGCGTCCGCTTCAACTCCCGGGTTGCTCACTCGCCCGGGTCGCAGCGGTTAAAGCCGCTTCGCTAGCCGACTTCTGTGATACAAAAACGCGGCGCCGACAGCCTTCGGCGCGGACCTTTGTGAGAGCGGGAGGACAATGGACTTTTTGAAGAACAACGCCGTGCTGTTCGCGCTTATTGCCGCGGCCGCCGGTGTTATCTACGGAATTGCTCTGACTGTGTGGTTGCTCAAGCGGCCGACCGGGACAGAGAAAATGCGCGAGATCTCACGTGCGGTGCAGGAAGGCGCAAGCGCCTATTTGCGCAAGCAGTACACGACTATCGCCATCGTTTCAGTAGTTCCATTCCTACTAATCGGCTTCTATAACAAGCTCGGTTGGGGAACGGCGGTCGGATTCCTGATCGGTGCGGCACTGTCGGCGTCGGCGGGCTTCATCGGCATGAACGTCTCGGTGCGCTCGAACGTTCGGACTGCCGAAGCGGCCAAGGGCGGCCTCAGGCCGGCCTTCAATATCGCCTTCCGCGCCGGCTCGGTTACCGGGCTGCTCGTGGTCGGCCTGGGCCTGCTCGGCGTATCCGGCTACTACTGGATTCTCACCGGCGCCTTCAACATCTCTCCGGCGCAGACCATCGATCACCTGGTCGGGCTGGCTTTGGGAGGCTCGCTGATCTCGGTCTTCGCCCGTCTTGGTGGCGGTATCTTCACCAAGGCCGCCGATGTCGGCGCCGACCTGGTCGGCAAGATCGAAGCCGGTATTCCCGAGGACGACCCGCGTAACCCGGCGGTCATCGCCGACAACGTGGGCGACAACGTCGGCGACTGTGCCGGCATGGCCGCCGACCTGTTCGAGACCTATGCCGTGACGGCGGTCGCGGTCATGTTGCTCGCGATTCAAGTTGGGATGCCGAAGCTGTACTTCCTGCCACTGGCTATCGGCGCGATCTCGATCTTCTGCTCGATCATCGGCACCTTATTCGCCCGCATCGGCCGTTCGGGCTCGATCATGAACGCTCTCTACAAGAGCGTAATCGTGGCGACCGTGCTCTCGGCGATCGGGTTCATTCCGATCATGATGGCCTTCGACAACGGGCCGTTCACCTTCTGGAGGCTGTACCTTCCGGCTCTCGTCGGTCTTGGCATCACCTTCTCGCTCGTCGCCATCACCGAGTACTACACCGGTACGCGCTGGCATCCGGTCAAGGCGATCGCTTCGGCCTCGCAGACCGGGCACGCGACCAACATCATTGCCGGCCTCGGCCGAGGTATGGAAGCGACGGTTGCGCCCGTCGTCGTCATCGCCGTGGGCATTCTCTCGGCCTACTACCTGGCCGGCGGTCGCGGGCACCCCCTGCATGGCCTGTTCGGCATCGGCGTTGCCGTCATGGCTCAGCTTTCGATGACCGGGCTGATCGTCGCCCTGGACGCTTACGGGCCGGTTACCGACAACGCCGGCGGTATCGCCGAGATGGCCGACATGGACGAATCTGTGCGCCGCATCACCGATCCACTCGACGCGGTCGGCAATACAACCAAGGCCGTCACCAAGGGCTACGCGATCGGCTCGGCCGGGCTCGCGGCTCTGGTGCTCTTCTCCGAGTACTCGAACAAGCTGCGCGACGCCGGCGTGCACACGCACTTCATGCTCAACAGCCCCTGGGTCATCGCCGGTCTGCTCGTCGGCGGCCTGATGCCTTTCCTCTTCGCCGCCCTTGCAATGCAGGCGGTCGGCGTCGTCGGCGGCCAGGTCGTGGAAGAGGTACGACGGCAGTTCCGTGAAATGCCCGGGATCATGAAGGGTACGGAGAAGCCCGACTACTCGAAGGCGGTCAGCATCGTCACCGGCTCAGCGATCAAGAAGATGATGCTGCCGGCGTTGATCCCGATCGTAATCCCGATCACGGCCGGTCTCATCTCGCCCGACATGCTCGGCGGGCTGCTGATCGGCACGATCGTGACCGGGCTCTTCCTGGCCATCCAGATGACCTCCGGCGGAGGCGCCTGGGACAACGCCAAGAAGACGATCGAGGACGGTCTCTATGGCGGCAAGGGCTCCAGTGCCCACGCCGCCGCCGTGACCGGCGACACGGTCGGCGATCCCTACAAGGACACCGCCGGTCCCGCGATCAACCCGATGATCAAGATCGCCAATATCGTCGCGATCCTGATGATCCCGCTGATCTCTTCGATCCACTGATCGACCCGAGTAGATAACAGAGTGAGCGAGGGGGCCGAAAGGCCCCTTTGCTCGTTCCGCGGGGAAGTTTGCTCGGAACTTGTTCCGGTGCCATGCCGTGTATCAAGAGTTTGGCGCTTCCTCCGCGAATGGCGAAGAAGTGTTCGGAGGAGAGGACGCTCGCCCACCCGAGTACAGGCGCTTTCCGCGCTAACCTTCCGGTGATGAAGAGGCTCTCGCTCGTAGCGGCAGCGGTCGTCGTCGTGGTCGCCGTCACCGCGATCGCCGTGGCTCTAATCGAAACTCGGAGTGACGGCGGCCCGAGGGGCCCTCTTGGCAGCCTGACCGGCACTCCTCCGATCGGCGAAGCTCGGAGTGGCGGCCTTATGGGCACTCTCGTCTACGCGGACAACGCGATCGGGTCAGGGACGGTCTGGCGCGCGAACGCCGATGGGACGCATCCGGTCCGGCTCACGAACGGGTCCGATCCGAGTATCTCGCCGAACGGACGCCTCGTCACCCTTGTTAGACCGACCTGCACTTCAACGCCGCCGGGCGTGTCCTGCCGCCACCCCAAGGTATTCGTGATGACGACGAGCGGCGGGAAGGTGGAACGGATCAGGGGTATGACGAGCGCCAATGACCTTGCCTGGGCACCAGATTCGCGACGCCTGGCCGTCGGAGCGGTGCACCGCATTTACGTCTTCGATCTCGCCAGCGGCGCGGAGACGCTCATCGCAAAGGGACGCTTTGTCTGCTGCCCCAGCTTCTCTCCAGACGGCCGTTTCATCGTCTATGACCGTTTCAGGCGCAGCTCCACTAGCCACAGCGGCTCGAGTCTCGCCAGCGATCTCTACGTCTTCGATCTCACTAGCGGCAAGAGCCAACGGATAACTCGCTTCGGCGACGCGCGCGACCCCGTCTGGGGGCCGAGCGAGATCGCCTTCGGCCACAACCATGAGATCTGGCTGATCGACGGCAACGGCAGTCACCTGCGCCAGCTCACCAACAAACCGAGCACAACTTACACCGCCCCGGCTGTCTGGTCTGCCGACGGCAAGCTACTGCTTCTGTCGATCGTGGCGTGGCGCGGGCCAGGGAAGTTCAGGGCGATCGACGTCCCCGGCGGCAAATTGAGCTTCGCCGGAAGCGGCAACGCGCTCGGGTTGAGCCGCGACGGGAAGGTCGCCCTCGTCGACGACTGCGCCGCCTACGGTCCGGGAATAACGTTCGGGCGTGTCGAGACGGTTTCGCTTAAGGGAGGCAGGGCACGGGCGGTTGTTCCCCACAACGGAATCTGCCAGGCGAGCTGGATCGCTAATTCGGCTCGGACTCAATAGCGCGCGTTCCCTCGGGCGTGTATTTCACACAACGTCTCGAGAACTGCTCGGGCGACATTTCTGAACACTCGCCCAAGCCAGGATCAAGATTCCAGAGAAAGGTCGATCATCGTCTCGCCCGAGTCTGCGTAATATTCGACTCGTGGTAAGGACACGTTCAGCTTTCGTAATGGTGGTCGGAGCCGTGGCGTGTATCGCAACCCTGGCTGGTTGCAGCCACGCCTCCAGGTCGAGCGTAACGAGATGTCAGATCGCACATTTGCGTCTGTCCATCGGGCCATACGTGACTGAGGCGACGGGGCAGAACACCGTCTCGGTCGTGCTCACCAACCGTCTCTCTCGCTCTTGCACCCTCGAGGGCTACCCGACGATCGCCCTGCTCGACGGGCACGGTCGAAAGCTGTCTTTTACCTATAGCCACCACGGCGATCAGATGATCACGTCAAAGAAGCCAGCCGAAGTCCGCGTCCTCTCCAAAGGCTCGGCCACATTCCTTTTCAACAAGTACCGCTGCGACGTTCGCCAGCTTGACGTCGCGCGAACACTGCGGGTTGCGCTCCCTGGCAGCGAAGTTGTCCGCTCTGTCCGACTGCAATACTCAGCAAACATCGATTACTGCAGAGAGCCTACATCCCTCATCGTGGCAGTGTCGCCCATCGAGCGGCGCCTCGAAAAAGCCTTGTCGCACTAAAATCTCTTGTCGCGCTCTCAGTTCGCGCTATGCGCCTCGGGGGACATTCCCGAACACTCGCCCAAACCACGGTGCTTTCGTTTCGGCGTGCTCGATCAGCGGTGAAGCCAGCGTGGGCCGATCTCAAAGCGCAGCACGACTCCCAACACAAGCACGATGACCGCGACACCGATGTACCCACCGACCGTCCGGCCGAACAGCGCCAAGTCGCAGGCGAGTAGCCCGAGGAGTACAAGCCCCACGATCGCTCCGTGCCAGTTCCAGTTGAACTCAAGCCACCGTTTGATCTTGCCCATGAGTTGCTCCTTGAGAGCGGCTAATGACACCGTCGGGTCGACGTTAGCGTTGAGGCGGCACCGCCGCGTCAGTGTTTCCACTGAGAGAAAGTTCCTGAGAGCCACATCACGGGCTAGTGCCTCGGGGGTCATTCCCGCACACTGGCCCAGGTGAGCGCCATGCCGCTCGATCGTCCTCACGCCCGTACACCGATTAGATCTCAGGCTTGCGCGACTGCGGACGCCGAGACTTTGGCGGCGGGTAAACAAATCGAGCAATCGTGGCCGAGATCCACCCGATCGCCCAGCCAGCGAAGAGTAAGAGGAAGACGTGCAACTTTGCTGTCGTAGCCACAGCCGCGACAGCGGCCAAGAGCACAGCCCAGACGACGGCACACCCGATGCTGTAGGTCGTGTAGGTATTCAGCCGATCTCTCACCTTCGCATCATGCCCACGCGGTGGTCTCGTCGGCCGGAGGCTCGACGATTTTCACGAAACGGACAATATCGCGAGACGTTCTTCGCTCCTGAAGCAGATCTCCTCGACGAGAGCCTGGGTCGTAGTACTTGTCGGCCGCTCTACGGTCACCGCGTACGTCGGATGGTTCAATCGGCGCACCCGGCGAGCTCGCGACATTCCCGCAAGCCGGCACTGGCTCTCTTTCGAGCCCAGCAACAGAAATCAGAGATTTCTGTTGCTTATGGGCGCCAGTAGCTGCGGCTGAACAGCACGGCGACCGGGATGATCTCCAGGCGGCCGAGCAGCATCAGTGCCGAGAGCGTGAGCTTCGATACGTCACTGAAGGGGGCGAAAGAGCCCATCGGGCCGGCGAACCCGAGCCCCGGGCCACCGTTGGAGAGCGCCGCGGTGGCGTCGGCGAGTGCCGGGAAGACGTTCAAGTTGGAGTCCATCCGCGCCGCGTCGAGCTCGAGCGCGAGCACGCCCAGGGCGAGCAGGCCAAAGAAGATCAGGGCGAAGGCGATGACGCCCTGCACCGCCCGCTCGTCGAGCCGGCGCCGGTTGATCCGTATGTGCAGGACGGCTTCCGGGTGAACGGTCTGCGCCACCTCGCGGCGCAGCAGCTTGCCGATGATCTGTACGCGCAGGATCTTCTGTGAGCCCGAGAGCGAAAAAGCACAGCCACCGATCAGCGCCAAACCAACCAGGATCGCGGTCGCGGCGAGCGGCCAGGTTGAGATATTCGAAATCGTGAAGCCGCTGGTGGTGAGGAAGGAGACCGACTCGAACAGTCCCTCGCGGATCGCGTGCCAGCCGCTTGCCACGCCGCCCGCGCTGAGCGCCGCCCCAATGCCCACCGCTCCGAGAAGAGCGATCACTGCGTAGAGCCGCGTCTCGCTGTCGCGCAGGAACGGGCGCCCCTCGCGCCGCATGAGCCCTCTGAAGAGCAGCACGATGTTCGTGCCGGCCAACGCCATGAAGACGAAAACGACCCACTGAGTCGCAGGCGAGAAATCCGCGAGCGATCCGGCGTGAGGTGAGAAGCCGCCCGTGGAGACGCTGCTCATAGCGAGGCCGACGGAGTTGAAGACGTTCAGGCTGTCGTCGACGTCGAAGAGAGCGAGACCGATCAGCGTGAGCGCCGCCGCAAGGGTGAGGCCCAGGTAGAGCAGGCCGAAACGGCGAATCACGATCTTCACGCCGCGCGACAGGCGCTCCACTTCCTGCCCGGGCTGCTCTGCGATCGTTGGCTCGCGCCCACCGATGCGCAGGCGTGGCAGCAGGGCCAGCGTGAGTACGATCACTCCCAGGCCGCCCAACCACTGGCTGAACTGGCGCCAGAACAGGAGCGAGTGCGGCAGCCCGCCCGGCTTGGCGACGACGCTGATATTGGTGGTGGTGAGGCCGGCCATCGACTCCATGAAGGCGTCCGTAAAGTGCTTGAGGCCGTGCGCGGCGAGCAGGTAAGGACAGCTCCCGAGCAGTGCCGCCGCCAGCCAGGCGAGCACGACGATGAGGAATACCTCGCGTGTACCCAGGCGCCCCTTACCGCGGTTGGTTCGCTCCAGTAGATAACCGAGCGCGA
The DNA here is from genome assembly GCA_003162055.1 of Actinomycetota bacterium. Lineage (GTDB taxonomy): Bacteria > Actinomycetota > Thermoleophilia > Gaiellales > Gaiellaceae > Fen-549. The sequence goes on from PMNA01000011.1 coordinate 22,343, forward strand.
GTCCGACAGCGAGCGGAATCAGGAAAGGGAGAGGCGATTCGCGATAGATCGCGGCGACGAGCGCGGGCAAGGCCAGCGCCAGGCTGGCGATCTCGAGCGTGCGCCCGAGCGCGTGCAGGCTGCCGCGAATGCTGACGCCGATCTTGGGGCGCCTGACCGCGCGCCGAAGCCGCCGGGCGTTAGGAACTCGCCTCAAAACGGAGCACTCCACCGCCTGAGCGCGCTCGGAGGCGCGCTGCGCCTGCCTCGGTCTCGCCCGTAGCTTCTGCTACGAACGAGACGCTGCGTCCTAGCATCGCATCCACCGAGCGCACCCAATCGGCGGGTCTTCATTCTGAGGCGAGCTCTACCCGTCACAGCTCGCGCTCGAGCTCGCCGGCGTGCTCGGACTCGGTGAAGACGATTACGCGGTCGCCTCGCTGCAGGCGGTCGTGGCCGTGTGGGAAAACGGCCCGATCGTTGCGCACGATCGCACCGATGATAGTGCCGGTGGCGGGAAGATCACTGAGCGGTTTCCCGATCAGCTCGTTGTCCTCGCGCACCGTGACGTCGAGAATCTCGAACCGGTTGCGCTCGAGCATCGAGACCTGACGCGTGCGCGGATCGTGGGCGAAGCGGACGATCGCCTCCGAGGTGATCAGGCGCGGGTTCAGGGCGACGTCGATGCCGGATTTTTCGAACACCTCGACCGAGACCTCGTCGTGGACGATGGCGATGGCGAAGGGAACGCCGTGCAGCTTGGCCAGCGTCGCCGCGTAGTGGATCTTCGTGTCTTCGCGCATGGCGAAGACGGCCACCTCGGTCAGCCCGATCTGCTCGCGATCGAGAAAGTCGGGATTCATGCCGGTCGCCACGAGCACGCGAGCCCGGGGCAAAAGCTCGGCGATCTGATGCGCGCGCCTGGCATCCGCCTCGATGATGCGCACGCGACAGCCCTGCGAGAGCAGTACCCGTGCGATTGCGACGCCGGTGCGGCCGCCGCCGAAGACGACCACGTCGCCGGTTCGCTGCTCACCGCCGGCGACGACTGCGCTCCAGAGGTTGATGGCCTTGGGCGACCCGACCACGACAACGCGGTCGCCCGGCTCGATCCGCTCGTCTCCGTGCGGAATGATCCGATTGCCTGCGCGGATGATGCTGACGACGCGTGAGTCGTAGGGGGCTGCGCTCTCGCGCAGGCGCCTGCCGATAACGGCTCCGGGAGCGATATCCCTCGGCACTTCGAACTCGACCATCTGCACCTGGCCGTCGGCGAAGACATCGGTTTGCCGAGCCGCCGGAATACCGATCATGCGCGAGACGGCATGCGCCGCCTCGAGCTCAGACGAGACCACGAAGTCGACGTCGAGAACGTGATCGCGCCAAATCTCGAGATATTCCTCGTTGGATACGCGGGCAATCGTCTTGGCGTTCGGAGCGAGCCGACGCGTGAGTAGGCAGGCGATCAGGTTGGCCTCGTCACCCGAGGTGCAGGAGATGAAGAGGTCGGCCTCGGCGATTCCTCCTTGCTTGAGCACGCGGCGGCTGGTGCCGTCTCCCTCGACCACGGCCACGCCATAGTTCTGCACCAGCTCGGCGAGCCGCTCGTGATCGCGGTCGACGACAGTGAACTCGTGCTCGCCGCGTAGGGCTTCGAGGATCGTCGTCCCGACCTGCCCGGCTCCGACCATGAAAATCTTCATCGCCTGAGAAAGGTATCGCTCACCGCAGTCGGATGCAGCGTCTGCGCGTGGGCGCGTGTATTCGCTGACCGCCTTCTCTCACCGACGGCCGCGCGGAGAAAAGAGTGCCCTCGTGCCGAGATGAAGAGCGCAACGACTCGAACGAGTGCTCGCGTACACGCCCTGTAGGGTGATGGTCGTCTCAACCTCGGTTCTGCCGGCATAAACGTGTACCGCCTCTCGATAACCATCACCTCGCTGGCGCTGATCGCGGTCGGCGTCGCGATCATCGTGCGAACCGGGCTCGTCGGCGGTGGTCTCGTCGGATTTCTGATCGGGCCGCTTTTCGCCGCCGCCGGGCTGGGGCGCCTGTACCTCATGCGCCACCGTTGAGACCGGATCCCGCCACGCCTGCACGATCGATCGCGCATTCCGGTCGGGGTAGGCTCTAAGCTCGACTTCGATGGCAAGGAAACGGCCACGACTTACGAGGGTGCTAGGCGAACGAGATTTCTTCTCGATCGCCTACGGCGAGGTCGCCTCCTCGATTTACTTCGCGCTCGGTATCGTCGCGGCGAAAGCACTTGGCCTTACGCCGGCAGTTCTCCTGGTCGTCGGAGCGCTTTTCCTGCTTGTCGCACTCTCCTACGCCGAGGCGATCACCTCGACACCCGAGGCGGGAGGCACCGTCAGCTACGTGCGTCGCGCCTTCAACGACGTCACCTGCTTCGTCATAGGTTGGGTGCTGCTGCTCGATTACCTGATCGTCATCGCTTTGACGACTCTTTTCGTGCCGCACTACCTGGGCGCTGCTTTCAACATCTCGATAATCCGGAGCTTTCCGGTCGACTCGCTGGTGGCCGTCGGCCTGGTGCTGGCGCTGACCTTGATGCGTCTTGCCTTCCGCCCGAAGCTCTACCGCTTCGGCATCGTTCTCGCCGCCCTCGATCTCGTCACCCAGCTCGTGCTGATCGTCCTGGGTATGACGATGCTCTTCTCCTGGCACAGCCTCACCTCGGGCGTGCACCTCGGCAGTTCGCCGAGTTGGGGCTCGCTGGCCTTCGCTCTCCCACTGGCGATGCTGGCTTTCACGGGCATCGAGACTGTTGCCAATCTTGCCAAGGAGAGCCGCGATCCGGAAAAACTGCCGCGAAGCCTCTTCAGCGCGATCGGAACGGTGATCGCCGTCTACGTGCTGATAGCGGTCGTGGGTCTTTCCGCCTTCCCGGTCGAGCACGGCACGACGGCGCTCGGCACCGAGTGGAGGCGCGCTCCCTTGATGGGGATCGTCTCGGCTCTCTCTCCGCACATGAACTCGCTGCTCGCCACCGCATTGCGCGTGTTCGTCGGCCTGAGTGGAGTGGCCATTCTGCTTCTGGCGGGGACGACGGCGATATCCGGCTTCGCTCGTGTGGCTCGCACGCTGGGCGAGCGCAGGATGCTGCCGGCCCCCTTCGGACGTCTCTACCACCGCACGCTCGTGTCGCCGCAGGCGCTGGTCGCGGTCGTGTTGATCGCGGGCGGGCTGCTGATAACGACCGAGCCGCTTCATCACTCCGGCCTGGAGGGACAGGCGACCTTCCTCGCCAGCCTCTTCTCGTTCGGCGTCCTGATCACATTCAGCGTCATTCAGCTGGCCGTGATCAGGCTTCGCTTCAAGGAGCCTGGCTTCCGCCGCCCCTACCGAGTTCCCCTCTCGATCAGGGCCTTCGGCGGCGAGTTGCCGCTGCCCGCGCTGCTCGGCGCCTTGCTTACGACCTTCATCTTCGTTCTGACGATGATCACCCATCCCGCCGCTCGCTACGGCGGTCCGCTCTGGCTGGCGATCGGGCTCGTCATCTTCTGGCTCGTGCGCCGCCAACGCGGTACCGGCCTGCTCGAACAGGCCGATTCCGGCGATGAGCAGGAACTGCCCGAAGCCCGCTTCGCGACCATCCTGGTGCCGATGAAGATGGGCGACATCGGTGAGGAGATGATGGCCACCGCGGTGCGGATCGCCCAGGAGCGCAACGCCTCGGTTGTTGTCGTGAACGTAATTGAAGTGCCACTCGAGCAGTCGCTCGACGACCCGCTCGAGCAGGAAGAGAGCCTCGCCGCGGAGACCCTGGCGGAGGCGCAAGCTCTCGCCGACGAGAACGACGTGCCGATGCGCGGCTACTCGGTGCGCACGCGCTCGATCGGGGCCGCCGTCGTCGAGCAGGCGCGCGAGGTCGGGGCCGATCTGATCGTCATCGGCTCGGGCGCCCGCTGGCGCCGTCACTCCCGCTTCTTCTCGCCGACCGTGGAGTACGTTCTGCGCAAAGCGCCCTGTGAGGTGATGATCGTCTCCTTCCCCGAGAACGCCTTCGAGGGCCTGCCGGAGCCCGCGCCGGAAGAGACGAGCCCGAGCGAGGCGGACTGAAACCGAGACCTGCTCGTGCCCGCGCGCGTCAAAACGGAGGCTGATTCGGGTCATGGGTCGATGAGCTAGGCTGCGATCTGATGAAGGCGATCATCATCGGATGCGGTCGTACCGGCTCGTCGGTTGCACGTCACCTGCAGAACGCAGGCTGGGAAGTCGTGGTGATCGACGAGGACGAAGAGGCGCTGTCAAATCTCGAGTCGAGCTGGCCGGGGCGCTTCATCGTCGGCCACGGCCTTGATATCGACGTGCTGGTAGAGAGCGGCATCGAGGGCGCCGACGCGGTTGTCGTCTCCACCGACGGTGACAACACCAACATCGTCATCGGCCTGATCGCGCAGAGGCGCTTCCATGTCGAGCGCGTGGTCGTTCGCGTCCTCGATCCGGCGCGAGCCGCCTTCTTTGCAGAGCGCGGATTGCACACCGTGTGTCCGACCTCGATCGCAATCGGCGCGCTCACCGAAGCGGCGCTGGTCAGCGAGATGGTCTCGACCGAGGGCGCGAGCATCTGATGTATGTGCTGATCGCAGGCGGCGGTAAGGTGGGCGCGAACGTGACCCGCTCGCTGCTGCGCCAGAACCACGAGGTGACGATCATCGAGCAGCGCCCGGATCGCTTCCGCGTGCTCGAGGAGGAGTTCGACTACCGCGTACAGCGCGGCGACGCCACCGAGCTGCACGTGCTGGAGCAGGCCGGCATCGGCCGCCCGCCCGACCTGCTGCTGGCGGTCACCGGTGACGACGAGGACAACATCGTCATCTGCGAGATCGCCCAGAAGCGCTACTTCGTTCCCAAGGTGATCGCGCGCGTCAACGACCCGCGCAACCAGACACACTTCGACATGCTCGGCGTTGCGCCCACTGTTTGCGCCACCTCGAGCATCATGGCCCTGATCGAGCACGAGGTGCCCGAGAGCGACATCATCCGCCTGCTACAGCTGCGCGACTACGAGCTCGAGATCGTCGAGGTACCGATCGGAGACGACTCGCCCTCGTCGGGCAAGCGTATCGAGCAGTTGAAGATGCCCGAAGGTACGCGGCTGATCTCGGTCGCCCGCGAGGGGCGCTCCACGATTGCCACCGACTCGACCAAGCTCGTGCCCGGCGATCGCGTGCTCGCCATTCTCCAGACCGATCGCGAGGACGAGCTGCGCCGAGTGCTGCTCAGGCACTGACCGGCTCTACGAATCTGCGCTTGCCGCGAACAGCCACTCGACCTGGCTGATCGATTCGGCGCTCGCCACGACGAGTAGCTCGTCGCCGGGCCGGAGCTTGGTCGTTCCCCGCGCCTGAATCGGCTCGCCCTCGCGCACGATCAGCCCGACCCAGGCGTCGCCCAGCTCCAGATCGCGGATCCGCCTGCCCGCCGCCGCCGAGTCGCCAGCCAGCACAACGCGCAGCACGGTTTCGGGCGCGCTGCGCAACGGCAGCGAGATCCGCCAGGGCGTCTGCTCGATCAGGCGCATCGGAATGCCCAGGCGCCCGGCGGCGAACGGAACGGTCGTTCCCTGCACCAGCACCGAGAAGGCGACCGCTACGAAGACGAGCGAGTAGATCAGCTTGGCGTCGTGCACGTTCTCCAGCACGGCGAAGGCCGCCAGCAGGATAGGCACCGCCCCCTTCAGGCCGCCCCAGAGCAGGAAGAGACGTTCGCCCCTGTTCAGACGTACCGGCGCCAACAAAAGCGAGCCGACGAGCGGGCGGGCGACGAAGACGAGCAGCGCGGCCACCGCCAGGCCCTGGAGCCAGACCCAGTCGTGAGCGACATAACTGAGATCGATGGTCAGTCCGAGCCCGCCGAAGGCGGCGACCTCCGCCAGGCTGGCGAGCGAGGAATGGAAGCTCTCGACCTCGGCCTTGAACGGGAAGTGCTCGTCGCCGACCAAAATTCCGGCCACGAAAACGGCCAGGAAGCCGGAGCCGTGCGCCGCGCTGGCGAGCCCGTAGACGACGCCGCAGGCGGCGAGAGTGCGCAGGGGATATAGGCCCGCGCTCGGCAGCCTGACCCGCATCAACGGCACGAGCAGCCGGCCCGCGACGATGCCGAAGGCGAGCCCGACCGCTGTCGCCAGAGCGAACTCCCGCACGACCATCAGAAACGAGCCGTGGCTGGAATTGGCGAACTGGATCATCGCCAGCATCAACGCGATCCCGACCGGGTCGTTGGCTCCCGACTCGCCCTCGAGGATGGTGTCGGTGCGCCCGCCGACCTCGCGCCGGCCGAGCACCGAGAACATCACGGCCGGATCGGTGGGCGCCAGCGCCGCTCCGATCAGGCCGGAGGTTGTCCAGCCGAGACCGAGTAGCAGGTGGCAGCCGGCCGCGACGACCGCCGCGGTGCCGAAGGTGCCCAGCAGGCCGAGCGAGGAGATGGGAACGAGCGAGGAGCGAAAGCGACGCCAGCCGATGTGCATGCCGCCGTCGAACAGGATCACGACCACCGCGACCACCACGACTCTCTCGACTGTCTGGATCGAAGCGTGACGCTGAAGGTGCGGGAAGATCTCGGAGAGAGCGGCGCCGGCGAGCAGGAAGAAGGCCGCCGTCGGTATCGGCAGTCGCTCGCTCAGCCTGCTCCAGACGAGCGCGAACGCGAGCCCGCCGGCGACGATCAGGACGATATCGGCGAAACTCACGATCTCGTGCATGCCCAGACTCTAGTGGCCGGGGTCAGTTCTTACACGGCGTCGCGGCGGGCGGTTCAGTCGCCGTAGGCGGCCGGTCCCGACGCCGGCGGTCGAGCGAAGCGGCGCCGTCCGTAGGAGAAGGCGGCCAAGCCGATCAGGGCGCCGACGGCGTCGATGGCGACGTCACGGGGCGCGCCTATTCGGCCGTACACGAAGTGCTGGTGGAGCTCGTCGCTTGCCGCGTAAGCCAGCGCCACGAGGAAGGCCAGCCACGGTCTCATGAGTGCGCGCACGAGCAGTACTGCCAGCAGTGCGTACTCCGCTGCGTGAGCCAACTTGCGCAGAACAAAGTCCCAGCTGCCGAGCCCCGAGTTGAGGCTCGGGATCGAGGAGAGGGCGAAGATCACCGCCGCCCAGGCGATTACCGGAAGCCAGAGGCTGATAGCTCGAGGTATTCGGGACATGACCGGCGACCATGATAGGCTCGCCCGCAGATAACGGCGAGCGGTTAGGGAACCCGGTGCAAGTCCGGGACGGTCCCGCCGCTGTAAGGGGAGATGCTCCTTTGCCACGACGTCACTGGCCCTCGGGTCGGGAAGGCGGCGAGGGAGGGTGCCCCAAGTCAGAAGACCTGTCGCTCGTCGCAACCGGACCCCTCGAGGAAGGGAAGATTCGTGCGAAAGCGCATTCTCGTAATAGTTGTTTTGGTTGTTCTGGCCGGAGTCTTCGTACCGCTGGCGGGCGCCGTCTTGGTCTCGGTGCGGGTCGAGGGAAAGACGCAGACCATCTTCGGCTCCAGCGAGCCGCGCCTGCAGGTCAGCTCGACCGCACTCGACGCCCTCACGGCCGCGGCGACGAGCGGCGAGTTCTACTACCACCTCACCGTCAGCTCGCTCGGCTCCTATGTCGATCAGATCGGGCTCTACCCGGCGACCAGCACGGGCGGCTGGATGTTCAAGGTGAACGGAGCGCAGCCGCCGGTCGGCGCCAGTGCCGTGACGCTCAAGAACGGCGACCGCGTGCTCTGGTACTGGGGCGGCTTCGACTCGGTGACCTACGCCGGCCCGAAGACGCTCGAGCTCACTCACAGCAAGCTCAGCCACTCCGAGCGCGTACGCGTAAAGCGCACTCAGAAGAGGCTTTACTGCTACGCGGTCGCGGCCCAGGACGACAAGGGAGTAAGCACTCCCGCTCTGGGCGCCGTCATCAGCGCCGGCTCTGGGAAAGCAGTCAAGACGAAGAAAGGGCGGGCCTGCCTGGGTGCGCACGGCGGCTCGCTCGTGCGGGCCACTCTCAGCGGCGCCGTTCGCTCCAACACCCTGCCGTGAACGGCCTGCGTAGATCGCTCTGCCTGATTCTCCTGGTTGCGGCCGGCCTCGCCGGCTGCGGCCAGGGGGAGAAGGGCAAGGCGCGGGTCTGGGTGACGCGCGACCGCGGCGCGACGACGCTCGAGCAAAAAAGCGTTCCCGCCGGGCTGACCGCGCTGCAAGGGCTCTACCGCGTTGCGCAGGTAGAGACCGGCTACGGCGGAGCCTTCGTCACCAAGATCGACGGAGTCGCCGGCTCGCGGCTGCACCAGCGCGACTGGTTCTTCTTCGTCAACGGCTACGAGGCCGATCGTGGCGCGGCTTCCTACCGGCTCCGCGGCGGCGACCTCGAGTGGTGGGATTACCGCTCCTGGAGCGGCTCGGAGCGGGCGCCGGTAGTAGTCGGCGCCTTCCCGGAGCCCTTTCTTCACGGTTACGATGGGAAACGCCGGGCGGCGGCGGTCCGCTTCGGGCCCGGGCTTCGTGCCGAGGCAAGGGCTCTGGCCAGAGTCGTTCGCGCTCGCTCGCTCGCGCCGATCGGTAGGCCCGTTGCGGCGGCGGCGAACCTGCTCGTCGTCACGGCCGGACGGCCGGGCTTGGTCGCGGGGCTGCGCAGCGGAGAGAAGGCGGGCGACCCGGTGCGCTTCGTCGTGAGCGGTCGCGCCTTCGCGCGAGAGCTCGCCCGTGATCCGGCGCTGGTTCGTCAGCGCTACCAGGCGGCGGAATGGAGCAGCTCGTGAGACCATCGGCTGCGCTGGCTCTGCTCGGGGCGTGCGTCGTCGCGGCGCTTGTCATGGCTCATCCACTGGCGCTGGCACTCCTGGCCGTCATCCTGCTCGTACTTCTGCTGCGGACACCCTGGCGGCGTGCTCGCCTCTTCCTGCTCGGCATCGCCGTGTCGTCGTTCGGCCTCTTCGTGATCTGGCCGCTGACCGAGCACAAGGGTAGCCATCCGCTCTGGAACGGCCCGATCGTGCCGGTGCTCGGCTCGATCGACGTGACTCGAGAGGAGCTGGCCGCCGGAGCCGTACAGACGCTTCGCCTGGCCACCGTGGCGCTCGCCTTCGCGCTCTGGGCGCTCATGCTCGACCACGACAGGCTGGTTCGCGAAGCCCGGCTGGCACGGCGCTCGGTGTTGACCGTGGCGCTCGCGACCAGGCTCATTCCGACGCTCGAGCGGGACGCAGTCGGTTTCGTCGAGGCGCTACGCGGCCGTGGTGTCGAGGTCGAAGGGCTGCGCGGACGCTCGCGCCTGCTCGCACCGCTCGTAGCCAGCTCGCTGGAGCGCGCGCTCACCCTGGCCGAGTCGATGGAGGCGCGCGGTTACGGTCGCCCCGGTCGCGCACCCGTGCTGCGGGCTCGTTTCAACTGGCGCGAGCGAGCCGCGCTGGCGTTCTCGCTCCTGCTGCTGGTGTCTTCGCTGCTATGGCTCTGAACACTCGAATCGCACACGTCGAAAGACTCGCTTTCAGCTATCCGGAAGCGACTGGAGCCGCTCTCACAGACGTCTCGCTCGAGCTCGAACGAGGCGAGGTCGTGCTAGTGCTCGGGCGCTCGGGCTCGGGCAAGTCGACGCTGCTCAGGGCGCTGGCGGGGCTCGTGCCGCACTTCCATGGCGGGCGCTTCTCGGGCTCGGTCGGTGTCGCCGGTCTCGATACGCGCTCGACCGCGCCGGCCGCGCTGGCGGGCACCGTGGCGACGCTGTTCCAGGATCCCGAAGATCAGATCGTCTTCGAGCGGGTGTCGAGCGAGGTCTCCTTCGGCCCTGAGAATCTCGCTCTCCCGCCGGCTCAGGTGGAGAAGAGAGTGGTTGCCGCGCTCGCAGCGGTCGGCGCCGAGCACCTGCTCGATCGATCGACTCGCGATCTTTCCGGAGGCGAGCTGCAGCGCATCTGTCTCGCCTCGGCGCTGGCGCTGGAACCGCAGTTGCTCCTGCTCGACGAGCCGACCTCGCAGCTCGATCCGGAAGGAGCGGCGGTCTTTCTCGAGCTCGTCGAACGGCTGGCGCGAGAGCGCGGAATGACCGTCGTCCTGAGCGAGCAGCGTCCCGCTCTGCCGCTGGAGATCTGCGACCGCGTTCTCTTTCTCGAGCGGGGAAGCCTCCTGCTCGATGCCCCGCGCAGACAGGCGATCGAGTGGCTCGAGGAAAACGCGCCGGTGTTCGTCGAGCCCCCGGAGTCGTTCGATAAACAGGGCGGCGAGCCGGGCAGGGTGATCTGCAGGATGGAGAAGATCGGCTATGCCTACCGGCCCGGGATTCCCGTGCTCGAGAACGTCTCGCTCGAGCTGCGGCGCGGCGAAGTCGTCGCCCTCGCGGGCCCGAACGGCAGCGGAAAGACGACTCTGGCCAAGCTGGCGTGCGGCTTGCTAGAAACGCAGGAGGGAGAGGTAGTACGCCACGGGCGCGCCGGTTATCTCTCGCAGGATCCCGGCCGCTACGTGGTCTGTGAGCGCAGCGAGGACGAGGTGGCGCTGGGGATTGACGGGGATCTGGCCCGGGCACGTGGCTGGCTCGTCGAGCTCGGGCTGGGGGGGAGCGAGCGGCGTCACCCGCGCGATCTCTCGAGTGGTGAGCGCGAGCGCCTGGGGCTGGCTGCAGTGCTGGCCACGGAGCCCGACCTACTGGTTCTCGACGAGCCCACACGGGGAGTCGATCCGGGGCGGAAGCGGGAGCTGAGCGAGTTGCTACGGACAGGTGCCTCCGGACGAGCGACTCTGCTGGTAAGCCACGACCGGGCCTTCGCCCGCAGCGTCGCCGACCGCGTCGTATCGCTCGCCGAGCAGGGGGTGCTGGTAAGTGCGTAGCTGGGCTGGCTATCTACTCGCCGTACTGGTGGAGACCTCGGCGCTGGCGCTGGGCTTTGTCAGCGGGCAGTGGGTGATGGCCGCGATCGCGTTGGGCGTGGCGCTGGCCGTAGCGCTCGGTGCCTTCGTCGAATCGGGCCCCGACTCGGCCAAGGAGGTGGCCCTGATCGCCACCCTGACGGGGATCGCCGTGGCCGGGCGCCTGCTTGTCCATCCCTTTCCCGGCGTTCAGCCAATGACGGTCATCGTCATCACCACCGGCGCCGCCTTCGGGCTGCGGATCGGCGTTTCGGTGGGAGCTCTGGGGGCGCTCGTCTCGAACTTCTTCCTCATCCAGGGCCCCTGGACGCCATGGCAGATGGTTCTCTGGGCGCTCTGTGGGGCGGTCGGAGCGCTTGCCGGCTCGCTAGTGCGTCGCCGGCTTGTCTTCGCGCTTCTCTGCGCGCTTCTCTCCTACGGCTTCTCGACCGCTATGGATGCATTCTACTGGTGGTATCAATACCCGCATACCTGGGCCGGGTTGACATACTCGCTGGCGACGGGCTTCGCCTTCACGCTCGCCCACACGCTGGGCTCGTTTGTGATCGCGCTCGCGGTCGGTCCCGAGCTCGTTCGCATGCTCGAGCGCTTCGGCCGCCGCTTGCACACCGAGATCGTCTGGGACGAGCCGCCGGCGCCGGGGGAGCCGGTCGGTGGATAAACGAATCGCGCGTTGCGCAGGAGCACCAACCTCCTCCCCGCTGCGATCGTACCCTCGACCCAATCCCGAATTTGAGCTTGAAACGTGACGGAATCGTGACCTTTCTTCCCCAACTCGGGCGGACAAGACGAAGCCTGCCGGGGGCCTCCCGTTGCCGCCGATAGCATGGTCTCCGTGCCCGACGAGAACTATCTAGCCGAGTTGAACGAGGCTCAGCGCGACGCGGTGCTCTCCACCGAGGGGCCGCTGCTGGTCGTCGCCGGCGCCGGCTCGGGCAAGACACGCGTGCTCACCTACCGGGTCGCCCATCTGATCCGCGCCTGTGGCGTCAAGCCGCACGAGATCCTGGCCATCACCTTCACCAACCGGGCGGCGGGGGAGATGCGCTCGCGCCTGATCTCGCTGCTCGGCCCGGTGGCCGAGCGAGCCTGGATCATGACCTTCCACGCCGCCTGCGGCCGCATCCTGCGCTCGGAGATACAGCGCCTCGGCTATCGCTCCAGCTTCACCATCTACGACCAGGCCGACCAGGTTCGCCTGGCCACGATCTGCCTCAAGGAGTTGGAGCGCGACCCCAAGCGCTTCCCACCGCGCGGCATTCACTCTCAGATCTCGAACGCCAAGAACGCGCTCGTCGGCCCCGAGGAGTACATGGCCCGCGTCTCCTCTTTCTACGACCGCACCGTCGCCGAGGTGTACGAGCTCTATCAGCGCAAGCTTTTCGCGGCCAACGCGCTCGACTTCGACGATCTGCTCTACCTGACCGTGCAGGTGCTCGATCGCTTCCCCGAGGCGCTCAAGCGCTGGCAGACGGCCTTTCGCTACGTACTGGTGGACGAGTACCAGGACACCAACCACGCCCAGTACAGGCTGCTGCAGCTGCTCGCGGCCAAGCACAAGAACGTCTTCGCCGTCGGTGATCCCGACCAGTCGATCTACGCTTTCCGCGGCGCCGACATCCGCAACATCCTCGAGTTCGAGCGCGACTTCGGCGAGGCGCGCCAGATCGCACTGGAACAGAACTACCGCTCGACGATGTCCATCCTCGAGGCGGCGAACGGGGTGATTGTCCAGAACCGCGAGCGCAAGGAGAAGAGGCTCTGGTCGGAGCTCGGCAACGGCGACCCGGTGCAGGTCGTGGAGGTCGAGGACGAGCACGCCGAGGCGCGCTACGTCGCGGCCTCGATCGCCAAGTTGATAGACGAGGGCTACTCGGGCTCCGAGATCGCCGTCTTCTACCGCACCAACGCCCAGTCGCGCGTGCTCGAGGACGTGCTCGTGCGCCAGGAGATCGGCTACCGCGTGATCGGCGGCCCGCGCTTCTACGAGCGAGCCGAGATCAAGGATCTGGTCGCCTACCTGCAGGTGGTCGACAACCCGCTCGACGCCGTCTCGCTGCTCCGCATCGCCAACCGGCCGCGGCGCGGCATCGGCTCCACGACGCTGGCGCGGCTGCAGGCCTTCGCCGACGCCCAGGGCAGCTCGCTCTGGCAGGCGCTGGGCCGAGCGGAAGAGGCGGGGATCTCGACCGCCTCGCTGCGCGCAGTCACGAGCTTCCATACGCTGATCCAGTCGCTCCAGTCGGCGGCGCAGGAGCTGGAGCTGTCGGAGCTAGTCGAGGCGGTGCTGAAGCGGAGCGGCTACCTGGAGTCGCTCGAAGCGGAGCGCACGGTCGAGGCGGCCGGCAGGATCGAGAACCTGGAGGAGCTGGTAGGCGTGGCGCGCGAGTACGCGGCCTCGGGCGATCATCCGGTGCTGGCCGAGTTCCTGCAGGAGATCTCGCTCTACTCCGACTCCGACGCGCTGGCCGAGGAGCGAAGTGACGTCACCCTGATGACACTGCACAACGCCAAGGGGCTCGAGTACCGAGCGGTCTTCATCATCGGCATGGAGGAGGGAATCTTCCCGCACTCCCGCTCGATCGAGGAACAGGGAGTCGAGGAGGAGCGGCGCCTCTGTTACGTCGGGATGACGCGGGCCATGGAGCGGCTCACGCTCACGCACGCCTCCTCGCGCTCGCTCTATGGCCGCCACGACTACAACCTGCCCTCGCGCTTCCTCGACGAGTTGCCCGAGCGCTGGATCAAGCGCGAGCGACTGCGCGGCTCCTCCTGGTCGGGCTACAAGCCGCCGGCCGGAAGCGCCACGCCGCGCACCGATCTGCCCGAGCTGTCGACCGGCGACTCGGTTCGCCACAACACCCTCGGCGAGGGAGTGGTCACTCGCATCGAGCCGGGCGGGGTCGTCACCGTCCGCTTCGCGGGCGAGACGAGCGAACGGCGATTGATGCTGGAATATGCGCCGCTGGAGAAGATCGCACACTGAGCGTCGGGCTGGAGCCTCGTGCTCCGCTACTGCGTCTTTTCCGCCGTACTCGAATTCGGGCAGCGAATTGCGACCGGCGTGAGTTACTGCTGGAATAGGCGCCGACGAAGGGGAGAGCACCGTGACCATCGAGATCCGCACCTGTAAAGACGAGGAGTTCGCCGCCGGCATCAGCCCGATCTGGCAGTACTTCAGTGAGGAGCCGAGCGAGGAGCTGATCTCGAACTTCCGGCGCATGCTGTCGGCGGACCGCATCAACGCCGCTTTCGACGGCGAAGAAGTCGTCGGTTCGGCAAGTTCCTACCCGTTCCAGATGACGATTCCGGGCGGACCGGTGGCGACCGCGGGCGTCACGCTCGTCGGCGTGAGCCCCACTCACCGGCGGCGGGGCATTCTGAGCAAGCTGATGAAGCAGCTGCTCGATGGCGCGCGCGACCGCGGCGAGTCGGTCGCGGCGCTCTGGGTGGCCGAGGAGACGATCTACGGTCGCTTCGGCTGTGGCATGACCTCGATCAACTGCGAAATCCGCATCGACCGCGCCCACACCCGTTTTCGCAAGCACTGGGAGCGGTTGGAAGCGCGCCAGGTCTGTGCCGAGGAGGCGCTCGAGACCTTACCCGGCGTTTACGAGCAGGTGGCGCCGAATACTCCGGGCATGATCTCGCGCACGCACGAGTCGTGGGAACTGAGGCAGTTGGACGATCGCCCAAGCGACCGTCACGGCGCCGGGCCGCTGATCCGTGTGCTCTTCGAGCGTGAGGGTAAGCCCGCCGGTTACGCCCTCTACCGGCACCGAACCGATTTCGTCGAGGGGCGCTCCAACTCGACGCTCGAGATACGCGAGGCGATCGGCGCAGATATCGCCGCCACCGCTGCCGTCTGGCGCTACCTGTTCGACATCGACCTGATGGCGCAGATCCACGTCGAGTACATGCCGATCGATCATCCGCTCTTCTTCCTCCTCGCCGAGCCGAGGCGGCTGCGTCTGCGCGCCCAGGACGGCATCTGGTTGCGCTTGGTGGACGTCGAGTCGGCGCTCAGGGCCCGCTCCTTCGCAAGCAGCGAGCAACTGGTGCTGGAGGTCGCGGACTCCTTCTGCCCCTGGAACGAGGGCTGCTACCGGATCGAGGAGGGCGAGATCTCGCGCGCCGGCGGCGAGGCCGACCTGCGCCTCGACGTGCGCGAGCTGGCGAGCGTCTTCATGGGCGGCTTCAGCTTCGCTCAGCTGGCCGCTGCCGGTCTGGTCGAGGAGCTTCGCCCGGGCGGGATCGCCTGCGCCGATCGTCTCTTTATCAGCTCTCCGGCGCCCTGGTGCCCGGAGATGTTCTAGAAGCGGTCTACGGGAGCCGAGGCGTCGCTAGAATCTGGGACCGGGGCGGTTAGCTCAGTTGGGAGAGCACCAGCTCGACAAGCTGGGGGTCACTGGTTCAAGCCCAGTACCGCCCACCTCTCCGCGAAAAGTCCGCCGGCTAAGGCCGGCGAAGACTTTTCGCGGTATTGCCTCCGAGTACGAGTCGGCGCGCCTTCGGCGCGTGTGACTCGTCTGCTCCTAGGAGCGGGGCGGGCTGGCCGTGAATGTAAGCAGTGTTCGGGGCGGGCTGGTCGGGGGATGGCGTCGGGTGAGCCGCGCCCGCCATGTCGGTCGCGGCGGCGGGTCAGCAGTGGAACGATCCTCTGTGGGGCCGTGTAGAAATACTGTCCTCCCAGTGGCCGTACCGCCGGCGGCGCCCCGAGAAACCGAGAGCCAATGATTCTGGTTGAGGGTTCGGGCTCGCGGGTAGCATCGATTCCGTGATCGGTAACCACGCGGAGCCGGCTCCACTGTGACCACATCGAAAACCATGCCGGCTGCATTCCTCGGGCACGGCTCGCCGATGAATGCGCTCGACAGGAACCGGTTCACGGAAGCCTGGCGGGCGTTTGGGGCCGAGGTTCCTCGGCCGCGCGGGATATTGGCGGTCTCAGCGCACTGGTACATCAACGCCACGGCCGTCACCGCGATGCCGGCGCCGAGGACGATTCATGATTTCTACGGTTTCCCCGAGGAGCTTTTTGCCGTGCGGTATCCGGCGCCGGGTGATCCCGAGCTGGCGGCGGAGGTGGCCGATCTCTTGCAGCCCACCCGGGTCGGAATCGATACCGACAGCTGGGGCATCGATCATGGAACCTGGTCGCTGCTCGTGCACGCTTTTCCTGACGCCGACATCCCGGTGGTGCAACTCGCGATCAACGCGACCAAGCCGTTCGAATATCACCTGGAGCTGGGCGCGAAGCTGGCGCCGCTTCGCGATAGCGGCGTGCTCATTGTCGCCAGCGGCAACGTCGTGCACAATCTCCGCCGCATCGCCTGGGAGATGCCTGACGCGGCCTTCGACTGGGCCCGGAGCTTCGGCGCCGAGGTCGGCGCGATCATGACCAGCTCTCCCGCGAACGTAACGAGGCTGGAGGAGCACGAGCAGTTCGCGTTGGCCGCGCCCACGCCCGATCACTTCATCCCGCTGCTCTACCTGGCCGGCCTGGCTTCCGCCTCCGACGAGAAAGCGCAGACCCTGGTCGACGGTTACGCGATGGGCTCGCTCTCGATGGCCTGCTACACGCTCGGGTGCGGCAGCATCGAGTTCGATGCACGGCTCGGATCGCCCGCTTTGCCGGATATGCCGGGTGACGAGACCAACATATGACGCGGAACCGCAGCGCAGTCCGGAGCTAGGGTGCGCGGATGCCGGGCCGGCCGGAATTATAGATCTGTTCGTCCGCGCCGGCGCTAGCGCCGCTCGCGCTTACGACCCGGCAGGTGCCGCCGCACGATCAGGGCGATCGCGGCGACCGCTCCGGTCTGCGCCAGGCGCCGGGCGCGACGTAGCCGCCGCGAGATAACCGGCCCGAGCTCGTCGAGATCCTTCTCCAGCCGGGCCCGCACGGCCTCTATTTGCGCGCGGATCTGAGCCGAGTCTTGAGCCATTCGAGGTTCTCCTTGCTGGTCTCGATCGCCTGCTTCGGAAGCGGCGAAGCCGCCGAGCGAAGCGACCTGATGCCGATCAGCAGGCATGCGCCTGTGAAAAGTAAGAGCAAGCCGGCGACCACGAGCGCGGCCGCCCAGCCCGGAAGGGCCAGCGCGACGGCGAGGATCACCACGGCCACGAGCGTCGCAATCAGTAACAGCCCGCCCAGGGCCGCGGCGATGAGGAGCCCGATCCCGAGTGCAACATGCTTTCCCTTCGAGGCTAGCTCGCTCTTTGCCAGCTCGATCTCGAGCTGGACCAGCTCACGCAGGTCAGCCGTGAAGGTCTTCCAGCTCGAATTGGGCTCGTTCGTCTCAGTGTCCATCTCGTTCCCGCCACACCCTTGCACGGTTCATGCCAAGCATCGGCGCCCCGCTGTCCAAGCTCGCGGCGAGGTATTACCGAGTCAGTCCCTCCACCGTGCCGTCGTCGACTCTAGCTGTAGTCGTGCTTCTTGCCGGCTCGCTTGTCGGCGCGCTTCTCCTTGAGCGTCTTCTGCGCCGCCTTCTTCTGACCCTTCTTCGGTTTCTCCGAACCCTTCATCTCGCCTCCAGCCTTCGAATATCGCTCTCGTCAACCCTAGCGGCCGGCCAAGATGTGACGTGATGGGCCCCGGTGCTGCGCGTCCCGGCGGGCGGGACGGTCGAAATCCCCGCCCGGAATATCGGTCGCGGCGAATAGTCCCGCCGACTCTCCAAGTACCGTTTACCTCGGATAGATGAGTACGACCCGTAACTACGTCGCTTTCGACATCGAGACGGCCAAGGTGCTGCCCGAGTCGGTGACCGACCTGATGGATCATCGGCCGCTCGGTATCGCCTGCGCGGCCGCCGTCGTGTCGGGGCGAGAGGAGCCCGTCATCTGGCACGGCGTGAACGGCGGCAAGCCGGCGGCGCAGATGTCACAGGCCGAGGTGCGCTCGATGATCGAGCAGTTCGCCGCCTGGGTGGACGAGGGGTACACGCTTCTTTCCTGGAACGGGCTCGGCTTCGACTTCAACGTTCTGGCCGAGGAGTCGGGCCTGACGGAGGAATGCGCACGCATCGCCCTCGACCATGTGGACATGATGTTCCACGTCGTCTGCGCGCTCGGCTATCCCGTAGCGCTGGGCAAGGCGGCGGAAGGGCTCGGCTTGCCCGGAAAGAGCGGCGGTATCAGCGGCTGCGACGCCCCGGTGATGTGGGCTCAAGGACGCTTCGCCGAGGTTCTCGAATACAACACGCAGGATTCCAGGCTGGCGCTCGCGATCGCGCTCGAGGCGGAGCGTAGAGGCGAGCTGCTCTGGATCACCCGCAGGGGCACCACGGGGCGCATGCCGCTGAGGCAAGGTTGGCATTCCGTTCGGCAGGCGCTGCAGATTCCCGGGCCGGATACGTCCTGGATGAGCGACCCGCCGACCCGTGAAGAGTTCACCGCCTGGTTGCCATCAGATTCGCTGATCTGATTCACTAGTGGCACGCGCGCGGGGGTCGTGTCTTGCGTTGATGCTCTGATCCTGCGCAAATCGAAGCTCAAGCACGAGGCGGCGGGTGTATTTACGGGAGAACAATTCGGTAGAAGATCTGTCTGAAACAGCCGAGCCGCAGCTCGGCCGGCAGCAGCTCGGCCTGCCCTGGCTTACCTTCCGCAGGTCATCGGGGTTGATACGCAGTCTCGACGGCCATTGGGGCATCGTCTCCGTCGCCTTCAGCCGCCCGGAAGGGCTTCTAGCGTCCGCGAGCTCTGACCGGACAGTGCGCGTGTGGGATCCGGAGAGTGGCATCTGCCTGCATGTGCTTCGAGGTCACAGGCAGCCGGTGACGGCCGTGGCGTTCGGCCCGGCCGGCGACATCATCGCGTCGGTCTCCTGCGACAAGACGGTGCGGCTCTGGGATCCCGAGAGCGGCGAGTGCCTGCGCATGCTCGAAGGGCACACTCGCTCGGTGATGAGCGTCGCCTTCAACCCTGAGGGGAATCGGTTGGCCTCCGGCGGTTTCGACAAGACGGTGCGAATCTGGAATCCCAAGAGCGGCAAGTGCTTGCGAAAGCTCGAAGGGCACTCCGAAGCCGTGACTGGTGTCGCCTTCAATCCAGCGGGGAAGCTGCTCGCTTCGGGCGGGCACGACCGTGTGGTGCTTATCTGGGATGTCTCTTCGGGACGGGTGAAACGGACACTCGAGGGCCATGCTTCGCTGGTAAACGGCGTTGCCTTCGATACATCCGGGAAAACGCTTGCCTCGGCCGGCTACGACGGGATGATCCGACTCTGGGATGTTGCCAGCGGACGCTGCGAGAAGGTGCTCAAGGGTCACAAGAGCTCTGTCTCGAGCGTCGCTTTCAGTCCCGACGGAAGCCGACTCGCGAGCGCGAGCCTGGACCGGACGGTTCGCATCTGGAATGTCGAGAGAGGCGTCTCGGTGCGCGTTCTGGAAGGACGTGAGAATCGGTTGCGAGGCGTCGCCTTCAATCTGAAAGGCGACCTGCTCGCCGCCGCCGGCGTGGAGGGGTTGCTGAAGATCTGGGACGTCTCGGAAACGCTCCAGCCCGTTTGAATCAGCGCCTGCGGCGCAGTTTTCCAACCTGAGTCAAAGACTGGTTACTCCAGCGGCGCCGAGCGAGCAAGCGAGGCGCGACGATCCTACCCCCCGAACGGGTTACTCCAACCTGTTCGTGCCGTAGTCGTCGAACGCCGAAACGGTGGGCTGGTCGAACGGCTGGTGGTTGCGCGCAAGCTCTAAGCGAGGATGGACGCTGAGCGAGTGCCTCCGATCGCCTGGGTATGGGCAATCGAGGCCTCGTACTGCATTGCTGGAAGCCGTTTCGGCGGGATTACAGAGCCGGAATCGGCGGGCTCTTAAGCCGCCGCCTTTCTCGCTGGATCGTCGCTTCCGTGCTCGTCTCGCTGCTGCTCTTTGGCCCGGCGGCGCAGAAAGCCGGTACGAGCGCAAGCCTGGTCGGCGCCATGCGCGCGAAGCCCGCACTCTGCGTCGGCACTCATTCCAAGGAATGCGGCGCGGCGGTCGCCGCAAGCAGTAAGAAGGCGACGAAGAGTTGCGCCGTAAAGGCTCGCAAGCACACTAAGAAGTGCCTGACGCAGGCTCGTAATAAGACCAAGAAGAAGTCGAGGAGCACCGCCGGCGCCAACACGAAATCAACCAGCGCCCTTCCAGACGGTTACGGGCCGGCGCAGTTCCGCGGCGCCTACAACCTACCTTCCGCCGCGCCCTACTCACAGACGATCGCAATCGTGACGGCGTATGACAGTCCCAACATCGAGAAAGATCTCAGCGTCTATTCAACGACCTTCTCCCTGCCGATCTGCAGCAGCTCGAACGGCTGCTTCCGCAAAGTGAACGGAACCGGTGAGAAGGCTCCGATTCCCGCCCGCAATGCCCTCTGGGAGCTCGAGACCTCGCTCGATGTCGAAGTCGCTCACGCCGTGTGCTCCAACTGCAAAATCCTTCTCGTAGAGGCCGCGTCGAGCTCGGTGAACGACCTCGCCGCCGCCGTCGACACCGCGGCGAAGCTCGGGGCCGACGTGATATCGAACTCCTGGGTAGTGAAGGAGTTCCGCGGCGAGACTGCTCTCGACCAGCACTTCAACCATCCTGGAATCGCGATCACCGCCGCTTCCGGCGATACGGGTTATGGAGTGAAATGGCCCGCGGCCTCGCCTTACGTCACCGCGGTCGGCGGAACGACGCTCGATCTCGACAGCGCGAACGCTCGCGTGAGCGAGAGCGCCTGGGAACAGGGCGGCTCCGGCTGCTCGGCCTACGAGTCCAAGCCGACCTGGCAGACGGACAGCGGTTGCAAGCAGCGGACAGTTCCCGATGTCGCCGCCGTCGCGAATCCCGACACCGGCGCGGCGGTCTACGACTCCTACGGCTACTCCGGACGGCGCGGTTGGTACAAGGTGGGGGGCACGAGCCTGGCCGCGCCAATCGTGGCGGCAATCTACGCGCTCGCCGGCAACGCCGACAATGTGGTTTCCGGCTCCTATCCCTACGCCCACTCCTCGATGCTGTTCGACATTCAGTCAGGGACGAACGGCAAGTGCGCCTTGACGTACCTGTGCACCTCCGCAGCCGGATATGACGGCCCGACCGGGCTCGGCACTCCAGCAGGGACTGCAGGCTTCTAGCCTCTGGAGCAAGGCGAGGGATGCCCAGCCTCCGTTCGTGCGAGCGAGCCGTGCACGGGCGGAAGCTCGGTCAGGATCGGCCGAGCGACTGCGCGCTGATTCGATACAGAGGCGGCACATTCGCGGGCGTTTTCGCCCGGTACCTTTATCCACCCCGTGGGTGGGTGGGGGGGTGGTGGGTGGGCAAAGGTGCCCAAACCCCGAGCGAGCGCTCCGAATAACCTGGCTGGCCGTCACGCCTAGCTACCCTTGGCCGCATGCCTGTACTGGTCGCGTCGAATCTGCGCAAGGAGTTCGCCGGAACGCTTCTTTTCGAGGGCGTTTCCTTCTCGCTCGAGCGCGGCGAGAGAATGGCTCTGGCAGGCGCGAACGGAGTCGGCAAGACGACGCTTCTACAAGCGCTCGCGGGCAGGACGGAGCTGCAGGCCGGCGAGTTGGCGCTGGCCAAGGGAACGAGAATCGCGCTGCACGATCAGCGCCCGCCGCTCGATCGCGGCCTCGATCTGCGCTCGTACATGCTCTCGGGGCGCGCCGACCTGCTCGCCGCCGAGCAGGAGCTGGCGGAGCTGGAAGCGGCTATGTCGGCCGGAGCCCACGACCCTGCGACGCTGCGACTTTACGCCGACGCACAGGCGACGCTGGAGCACGCCGGTGGCTACGCGTGGCGCACCAGCTACGAGGCTGCGGCGCGCGGGCTCGGTTTCTCGCAATCCGACCTGGAGCGCTCGCTGGACAGCTTCTCGGGCGGCGAGCTGACGCGAGCCTCGCTGGCGCGAGCACTCGGCGCACGAGCCGATCTGTTGCTACTCGACGAGCCGACCAACCACCTCGACGTGGCCAGTATCGAGTGGCTCGAGAGCGAGCTCTGCAAGCTGGATGCGGCGCTCATTCTCGTCGCGCACGATCGTTGGTTCCTGGAGGCCTCCACCAACTGCGTGCTCGAGCTCGAGGGTCGCCGTGGAACCTTCTTCTCCGGGCCCTGGCACGCCTGGCGCGAGGAAAGGGCCGTGCGCGAGCAGCACGCCGCGAAGATGGCTACCCGCCAGGCCGAGGAAATCGCTCGCCTGGAGCACTTCGTCGCCCGCTTCCGCTACGGCACCAAGTCACGCCAGGCACAGTCGAAGTTGAAGCAGATCGCGCGCATCGAGGCAAACAAGATCGAAGCGCCCGCACGGACGCGGCGCTCGCTCGGTTTCGAGTTCCTGCAGCCGGCTCGCTCCGGAAGAACCGTGTTGGAGGTCAAGGGGCTGACGCTCGAGGCCGGCGGCCGTGCGCTCCTGCAAGGCGTGGATCTCGTGCTGGAGCGCGCTGAGCACGTTGCGCTCGTCGGCGCGAACGGCTCGGGCAAGACCACGTTGGTCGAGACGCTGATCGGTCGTCGCAAGCCCGCCGCGGGAACCGTGCACCTCGGTCAGAGTGTCGAGTGCGGCTTTTTCTCGCAGCACACGCTGGAGCTGGACGATCGCGGCAGCGTGATCGATTGCGCGCGCTCGGCGACCGGTCTTTCGCGCGCCGACGCTCAGAAGCTGCTTGGGCGTTTTCTCTTCTCCGGTTACGGGACGCAGGAGAAGGCGGTGCGCATGCTCTCGGGAGGGGAGCGGCGGCGGCTGGCGCTCGCGCTTCTCGTTGCCTCGGGCGCCAACTTCCTGGTTCTCGACGAGCCGACCAACCACCTCGACGTCGAGAGCCGCGAGGCGCTCGAGGCGGCGCTGGAGGCATTCGAGGGAACGCTGCTGCTCGTCTCGCACGATCGTGCCCTGCTCGACGCGGTCGCGGCCCGCACGCTGGCGATCGAGAACGGCGAGCTTCGCTCTTACGACGGCCGCTGGGCTGACTATGTCCTCGCGCGCGAGCGTGAGCGCGCTCCGGCCAAGGCGGTAGCCGCGCCGAAAGAGAAAAAGGCGCGGCCCGAGCGGGAAAAGCCCTCGCCGGTCGAGCGCGAGAGGACCCGCCTCGAACAGGAGATCGAGCGGTTGGAGAGCCAGCTTTCGACGCTGGAGCAGGAATTGGCCGAGGATTGGGCCGACCTGGAAAAGCTGAGCGCCTTTCGTACAACCCGAGCTCGGGTCGATCGGCTGCTGGAGCGCTGGGACGCGCTGGTCTCGGGCGGAGAGCCCAGTTCCGGCGACTCCTCTGCATGACTTTCGGAGTAGGCGAGAGCGTAGACTCGGTATGGCGACTGCGCCGTGAAGTACAAGGAGCCTAAGGTTTTGTGATCATGTTCCGGACTGCGCTGGCCACAACTCTTCTGACCGTCCTGGCACTGACGATCTGCCAAGGCAGCGCACGCGGCGCCTTTCCCGGAGCCGACGGAAAGATCGCTTTCGTCAACGATCGAAACGGGACACCCTCGATTTTCACTACGAACGCGGCTGGGTCGAACGTCGAGAAGCTGGTCCTCAACAACCCGCAGGGAGGATTCGCCGTCACCTCGCCAAGCGGTAAGCGGATCCTCTTCTCGGTACGAATCGCGACGAAGCTGACCTTCAGCTACGAGCTCTGGGTTATGAGCGCCAACGGGACTCACATCGGCCGTTTTTTCTCCCAAGCCTCCGATCAGCCATACGCGTCGACCTGGTCGCCGGACGGGAAAAGGATCGCCTTCTACAGAGATGACAAACTCTGGCTGGCGAAAGCCGACCGAAGCGGTGCCCGGGAGCTCACGGACGCCGATTTCAGCGGCGCCGCTCCGAGCTGGTCGAAGAAAGGCCTGATCGCCTTCGATCGCGCCGGGAGCATCTGGGTTGTGAATCCCAAGAGCGGTAAGGAGCGCCGAGTCGGGCCGGGAAGCCAACCTTCGTGGTCGTCCGACGGTCGCAGGCTCCTTTACGTTGCGGTGCCGCGCAGCGCCACGCTCAGCGACATCTTTGCAATGAGGGCCAACGGATCCGGTCGGCGGCAGCTGACCAAGACTCGGAGTGTCAACGAGACTCAGCCCGCCTGGGCGCCGGGCGGACGCTGGATCGCCTTCACGGGCAAGAAGGGCGTCTATGCAATGAGAAGCGACGGTAAGAAGCGGCGGCTCGTCGCCGCCAAAGGTCTGCAGCCAAGCTGGGCAAGGGGAGCAAGCGGGATCGTCTTCACCCGACGCACTCCGCGTTGGAACGGTTTCGTGTTGCGGACGAACCTGAACGGCAAGCACACGCGTTGGCTGTTGCGGCCTCGGCTCGACGCCAGTCCGACCTGGTCGCCCGACGGAAGTCAGCTGGCGTTCACGCGCGACGGCGTCGTCTATCTGGTGGGCGCGGACGGAGGGATCGCGCGTTCGACGGGCCTGAAGGGCGCCGATCCGGCCTGGAGCCCGAACGGAGAAAACCTCGTAGTTGCGTCCGGGCTCGACCTGGTGATCGCGAACAGCGACGGAACGGAGCCGGCGCCACTCGATCTCGGTTTCGACGCGAGCAAGTTCACGCACCTCTCCCAGCCCGACTGGTCGACGAACAAGAAGAACGTCAGCTCGATCGCGTTCGTCGCTACGAGCAGCGAGGGTCTCCAGAGCATCTTCGTCCTCAATCTGCAGGCGAAAACGCTCACGGCTAAGACGGGCACGCTCCAACAGTTGCCCCTGGGCTGCGGGACGATTGGAGCCAGTTCTCCCAGCTGGGCCCCGGATGGAAGCCTGATCGCCTATGCCTGCGACCAGTTCATTGCCTTCTCCGCCAGCGACGGGAGCAATCCGACTCCCCTGGGAGCGGCCGAGAACGCCACGCTGGCCTGGTCTCCCGACGGTTCGCAGATCGTTTACTCGAGCCAGTCCGGCGACCAAGGGGCGCAGCTGAACATCATGAACTCCGACGGGACGGCGCCCACGCAGCTCGATACTGGCCCCGGCTCGAGCGACCAGCCCGACTGGCAGCCGCTTCCCTGAGGCGCCCGCGGGGGACTGCGCGGCCGGCCGCCTTCAGAGCGCCCGGGGAGGGGAGCGTGGTGACGAAGGCGAAAACGTTTCTGGCAAACAACTATCCCGAAGGGACGTCGTTTTTTATATGAGGCTCTCGCTAGGCGCCGCCATAGCGATGCTGGGCATGTTCGTGTTCACCGGCTCGGCGCCCGCCCGCACAGCTCTTCCCGACCAGAAAGCGGCGCTCGCCGGAATTCAGCACGCGGTTAAAAAAGGTTGGGTCGAGCGGGCGGACGCCGCGCGCTACCGCAGAACGGTGAATCGCGCGGCGAACCTGATCAACAGGCTTCCGCAAGTGAGGCGGGCGCCTCTCGCGGCCAACCTGCATCAGGTGGCCCAGGTCTCGGCGAAGCTGGTCAGGGCACGAGCCACCGCCGTGTTCGGACAGCTTGCCTTCAACAACGCCTATTTCGCCCGGCACGGTCCGCCTGCGCAGAAAACCGACCTCACCGATGCCGACGGCGTCGTCTACCGCTACATGAGCGGCCTGGGCTTCGAGTTTCATCCGCTCGCCAACTTCGGCGCGCTGAACGCGAAGGTCGCGGGAGGAACGCTCGAATCGGTGCAACGTCTGGCCCGGGCGCTGATCGCGCGCGGTGTGAACCAGCCCGGTGGCGGGCTCGGCTGGGAGTACTATTTCAACTACGCGGGCGGAAGAGCGCCCTGGGTATCGGGCATGGCGCAGGCGGTTGCGGCCCAGGCGTTCGCGGCCGCCTCGCTCTCTGACGAGGACGACTCGACCAAGCTGGAGCAGGCCGCGCAGGCCGCCTTCCGCACGATTCCGCGGCGGCTGGTGCTTCGGCGCGCCTCCGGCCCCTGGATCCGGCTCTACGGGTTCAGCCATATCGTCGTGCTGAACGCGCAGTTACAGTCGCTGCTCTCGCTGCGAGATTACGCCAACACAATGGCCGACGGTGACGCGGCCACGCTCGCCGCGGCAATGGAGCGGGCAGCCGCCAGCGAGATTCACCGCTTCGACACCGGCTACTGGACCTACTACTCGCTGCCGCGAACGCCCTCCACGCTCGACTACCAGAAATTTGTCGTGCACCTGCTCGGAAAGCTCAACTCTTTGGACCCCAGGCTCGCCACGGCGACAGCCCGGTTCGCCGGCTATGCGAAACAGCCGCCGGCCTTCAAGATCGCGAGTAGCGGTCTCGGAGCGGTTCGCTTCTGGCTCTCCAAGCCATCCACGGTCGAGATGCGGTCTCCCGCGGGCCGCGCGAAGCGGCTCACGCTTTACGGCGGTTGGTACAACCTCGGCTGGAAGCTGCCCGCCCGCGCCGGCGCCTATTCCGTGCTGGTCAAGGCACGTGATTGGGCCGGGAACAGCTCTTCGTTCGCGGGCCTTCCGCTCGTGCGCGTTGCCTCGGCGGCGAACTGGTCGGTCGCCGGCTCGAGCGTGTCGCAGCGGAAGCTGATCATGGATGCGGCAGAAGCTGGTGTCGCCTCGCGGGCGGCCACAGCGACGACCGCGCTTTCGCCGGGGCAGGCGTCCTTCAACGTCGGCGCCGGCCTGGATAACGCTTCCCAGGCTTCGCTCGCTTCGAGCGCGGGACTGGGCAGCGTTCGCCTGAGTGTGACTTGGAATACCGGCGACCTGGCTCCCGACGCCGCCACGGTCAGCGCGATAGAGAGCATTCCAGCTGCGCAGTACCTGATTGTCGAGCTGAAGGCCGTGTCGCTTCCTGCCGACGCCACGGGTCGCGCCGAGCTGGCGCAGTTTGTGAGCTCGCTCGTCGGGCAGCTGCCGAACATCGACGAGTTGCTACTCGGCCCGGCGCCGACAACGACGACTGCTCCGACGTACTCGGCGGCGCTGGCCTCTCTTTACGATGCCGCGAAGGCCAAGGCCTCGACGCTGGTCGTGGCCGGCGAGCTGAACGGCGGCAAGACCCCCGGAGCGACCCTCACGGCACTGTCGGATGCCTACTCCAACTCGGGACGTGCGGCGCCGCTCATGAACGAGCTGGCATTCAGCCCCGCAGCGGAAGACGCGAAAAACGCCTGGTCGATCAGCGACTACCCGCAACTCGTGGCGGCACTCGAGGGGGAGTTTTCCGACAGTGCCCAAAAGGACTCAACCCTTCCGATACTCATGAACGGCGTCGCCACCGCCACGGCCATCCCGCCCGAGAAAGCGAGCGCCTATCCCTCGCCGCCGGGCCCCGCGCCCGGCGTTAGCGAGAATGCCCAGACGAACGCGTACACGCAAGCGCTGAAAAGCAGCGTCTGCATGCCTAACGTCTCGGGCGTGATATTCGGAAGGCTCGTGGACAGGGCGGGCAGCGGCGAGCAAGCGGGTGACCAATCGGGGCTCTACTACGCCGATGGGAGTGCCAAGACGAGCATGGGCACGGTCGCCAAGGCGGCCGCCCTGGCCGAGCGTGGCGTGCTCGCGGTGTGTCCTGGATACCAGGCTCGTGTCACGGCGAAAACTCTGATCATTCCGCTCAGCTTTTCCGGCTCCTCACCGCCCTGGGTGAGTCTCGCCTGCACGCGCGACTGTGCCTATCTGGTTACGCTCGAGCGCGCCGACGGTAAGCCGGTCAGGGCGAAGCGCGGTGTTCTGCGGGCCGACAAAGTCGCCACGGTAAGGCTCTCGGGGAGCTCCGGGCTCTCCGCGAGCGGCGGTTACCGCCTTCGCGTGCGCCTGGTTGCGCAGATGAATCCGGGCGCGATCTGGCAGTACCGAAGCCCGAAAATCGAAGTTTCCTGACGGCGCAAACGGCATCGAGAATATTCCGCGGGCCCGAAAGCCCTTTCCCGAGATTCGCGCTTAAACGTTAATGAGAGACGCAACTAATTGAGGTATCGAGGCGTATTAGGGCAACGCCGACGCTGCGAGTAGGCAAAAAGGGGTGAGCGCTTAGCTCTCTCAGTTACTTGACGGGGATTAGCCGCGAATCTATGAACAAAAAACGGGGGAGACAGAAGGTCTGGACATTCCAGAAGCGCTGTAGAAAGGCGCCTAGATCAGGGGCAAGTGGCTTGTGGCCAAGTGGGTCGGGACGCTCAAGAAGTAGGAAAGCGTAAGTCGTTGAAACGAGAGCGGGGCGACTTGACCACCCCGCTCTTTTCTTGTCTCTAGAAGACTGAAGTGAGCCCGCTTACTCGCCCCAGAGCGCTTTTCCGACCGGGACGATCTTCTTCGTCGACATACCGTTGACGACGCCCGCCGCCGACGCGTACCAGGCTACGGCTGCGGTGACGATGCCCGACCAGCCGCCGGCGTGGAGCCAAAAGTCTGTCTTACCGTGAGCGACCAGGAAGAAGCCGATCACGAGCAGGATCTCGGTGATCTCGAGCGTCAGGAACACTGCGAAGGTCGCCAGGTTCAACCGCGAGGCCCAGAGCACCATGTAGGTGTTGAAGATCGCAAACGCAAGAATGAACCAGGCCAGCGCGTTGTGCAGCTCAGCCGAGTCTTTGAACACGTTGTAGAGGGTGGTGTTGGTGCTGATCAGGACGACGAAGACTCCGAGCGAGAGCCAGAAGCCCCCGTAGGTGGCAAACGCCGTCGAGCCGAATACGTTGCGATTCTTGAACTCCTGCATTCCGGCCAGCAGCTGGATCAAGCCGCCGTAGAAGATTGCCGCTCCGATCCAGATACCGTCGGGAATGAAAGTCGCGTTGTGACCGCTCAGTAAAAAGGTCGTAAGAGCGAACGCCGCCAGACCGAGCGGCGCGGGATCGGCGACCCGCGAGAATCCTCGCTCTTCTGTCGCCTCGGCCATTGAGTCCTCCTATCTCGTAGACAGCGGCGCCCACTGGCGCCGTTCGGCGCAATCGTAAGAGGGCGGTCGGCCGGCGAGGCGCCGGCTCAGAGGATCTTGGAGAGGAAGGCCTTGGTGCGCTCGTGCGTGGGCGACTCGAAGAAGTGCTCGGGCGGGCCCTCCTCGATGATCACGCCCTCGTCCATCATCACCACGCGGTCGGCGGCGCGCTTGGCGAATCCCATCTCGTGCGTGACCACGATCATCGTCGTGCCCTCGTGCGCCAGCTCCTCCATCACGTCCAGCACCTCGCCGGTGACCTCCGGATCGAGCGCGCTGGTGGGCTCGTCGAACAGCATCAGTGCCGGCTTCATCGCCAGCGAGCGGGCGATCGCCACGCGTTGCTGCTGGCCGCCGGAGAGCTTGCCCGGGTAAGAGTCTTTCTTGTCGGCCAGCCCGACTCGGGCGAGCAACTTCTCGGCTTCGGCGGTAGCTTGATTCTTGGCAATACCGCGCACGTGCACCGGTGCCTCGATCACATTCTCGAGCGCCGTCTTGTGCGGGAAGAGATTGAAGCGCTGGAACACGAAGCCGATCTCGGTGCGCTGGCGGGCGATGCTCCGTTCCCGGTCCTCGACCAGCTTCTCGCCCCGGTGCCGGTAGCCGATCGGGTGCCCGTTGACCTCGATCAGGCCGCCGTCGATCTTCTCTAGGTGGTTGATACAGCGCAGGAAGGTCGTCTTGCCCGAGCCCGAGACGCCGATGATGCAGACGGTCTCGCGCGGCTTCACGTCCAGCGAAACACCTCTGAGGATGTGCAGGCGGCCGAAGCGTTTGTGCACCTCGACGGCGTGCATGACGAATCCGCTTTCGGCGCTCACGCTCTCTCCCTCCACGGCCAGGCCGAACGAACCATGCCGCCGCCCTCTGTCCAGATCGCGACCGCTCGTTCTCGCAGCGAAATCTCGTCGCCGTGCTCGCTTACCGCCAGTTTGCGCTCGATCAGGGCCTGGATGAAGCTCCAGATCGAGGTCAACACGAGATACCAGAAGGCGACGGCGATGAACGGTCCGACGTCTGTCGAGAAACTGGCCGACTGGAACGTCTGAGCGTCGGTGAACAGCTCGTAGACGCCGATGATCGTGACCAGCGAGCTGGTCTTCATCATATTGTTGAACTCGTTACCGAGCGGTGGGACGATCACCCGGGCGGCCTGGGGGAGGACGATCCGGCGCGTGGCCATGCCGTAGCGCATCCCCAGCGATTTTGCCGCCTCCATCTGTCCGCGGTCGATCGAGTCGATACCGGCTCGGATGATCTCGCGCATGTAGGCGCCCTCGTTGATCCCGAGCGCCAGGATTCCGGCGGCGATCGGCACCGACGGCTGGAACAGGAATAGGTTGATCGACCGCCCGGGAAGTACTAGGTAGAAGATCATGATCTGCACCAGCACGGGCGTCCCCCGGAACAGCCATACGTAGATGCCCGAGATGAGCCGGAACAGCCAGAAGCTGGATGTCCTCATGAGCGCCGCCAGCAGTCCCAGCACGATGCCCAGGATCTGGGCGACGATCGAGATGTAGATCGTCACCCAGAGCGCTCGGGCAAAGACCCCGCTTGGATTAGTGATCCGCGTCCAAACGAGGTGCCAGCCAACTGTGACGGCAAGATACAAGGCTGATTACTTCCCGCCCTTTGCGAGCTTCGCGTTCTCTTGATCGAGCATCTGCTTCTCGGTCGTGGCGGCTTCGACAGCGACGGTCTTGCCGGCCAGCGTCGACAGGCCATCCGTGATCCCGGATGGGTTGCCCTTCTTGACCATGAGCAGCATTCCGACGTTGACGTAGTCGGCGAAGTCGACCGACTTGGCACGCTCCGCCGAATCGGTCAGAGCGCTGATGATCGCGTCGCACTTGTTTCCCTGAAGGGCGGGAATGATCACGTCGAAGCCGGTGGACTTGATGTCGGCCTTATCGCCCCAGAGCTTGGCGATGGCGTCGGCGATGTCGATGTCCGCACCAGACGCCTTGCCGTTGACCAGCGTCTCCATCGGCGGGTAGGTCGTATCGCTGCAGAAGGTGACTGTGCCGCTGCCGTTGCCGGGGGCGCCGGTGCCGGTGGCCTTGGGCGGGTTCGGGAGCGCGAACTGGGTCAGGCCCCACTTGGCGAGGATCTTCTGCATTGTCCCGTTGGCGTAGAGAGTTGCGATCGCCTGCTTGAACTTCGGGCCGAGCGGGTCGCCCTTACGAGTGGCAATGCCTTCCGGGGCGGTCGCTATCTGGGTTCCGGAAACCTCGAACTTGCCGGGGTTGTTCTTCATGTAGTAGAGGACAGGCGTCGCATCGGCGAAGTAGGCGTCGACCTTACCCGCCTGGAGCGCCAGGGCGGCGTTGCTGTCGGCGGGGTAGATCTGGATCTTGATCTGGTTGCTCTTCTTCGAGCCACAGCCGGTCGTGAGCCCAACTGCGAGCACGATGGCGATTATCGCCCCGAGCAGGGCGAAAGACGTGCGTTTGCGCATGGTTACTCCGATTCCTTTCTAGAGGACGTCGCTTGAGGATTGTCCGGCCGCAGGGGCGGAAGAGCGCTGTTCACGCCTGCAGTTGTTGCGATAAGCCACGACGCCCGGAGTCTCAACTTGGGGCATTCTCCTACGCCGGCGGGGGCGAAAGCAACTTGCTACCGCATTTCCGGGTCATGAGAGCGCTAATCTCGCCTGGCACGCTCGAGAAGAGGCGCCGACCACTCGCCTTACTGGTCGATGATTAAGTCCTGAACATCCAGGGAGAATCGCGCTTCGAGTCGATGCGGCCGGTGCAGGCGCTGTTCGAATACAGCATGGACGGCGTCATGCTGACCGCGCCGGACCGGGCGCTCGGCGAAGTCCCCAGCCCGATCTCGTGACGTCAGAGGGCGTGCTTCACGCCGGCCAGAACGGGCGATTCATGCAGCGTGCCGTGACCGCATGCTTGCGTCGATACGGCGACGGTCAGCCAATCTGTCGCGCCTGGCGGGCGCAGGCGAAGCGCCTTCCCGCGCGGGCAGGACGTCTCGCTGCCGACGGGCACGTCGCCATAGCTGACTAGGACGCTTGCGCGACCGAGATGCTTTAGTTTCACGCGCGTGGGCGTCGAGTTGAGTATCGCCAGGCCGCCATGCACGACGTGAGTGGGAAGCAGCGCATGCGCGCCCTTGATCCGGAGCGCCGGATAACCCTTGAGCGAGCACGCCGCGCCGGTGTTCTCGAGCTTGACGCTGAAGAGAATCGTCCCGGCCGCGCCTTGCGAGTCGAGTAGTTTCCCCTTCAGTTGAGAGGCGGCGCAGGTGGGCGCGGCCGCCTCTGAGCCGAGCGCCGTCGGAGCAGCAAGCACGGCAACGGTAAGTGCCAGGAGGCCTGCGCCGAGGAGCGTGAAGTGGGAGGCAGATCGCATCATTGATCCCTTTCCCCTCTCTATTTCGCAACCCGCCGAAGCGAGCCGGATGGTGTCCGATAAGTCGATTCTGACAGCGAGAGTATCCGCGCGCCGAACTCGATTTCCTACCACTGGCCTGCCTCGCTCTCCCGTCCTTCGATCTGGCGGCTCACGCGAGCGCACCGGTTTGCCGATGAGATACTCATTCTCCGCCGTACGACGAGAGCGAGGCATAGCGTGAACCTCGATCGGAAGTCGATTATCCAGAACACCATCGCCCGCGATGCCGAGGCCGAGCAGGAGCTGCTCGTGGTGCTGCGCGAGCTGATCGCGCTCTCAGTTGAGCGTCCGGGCGGTGTGGCGATCGACGAGCTCGCCCGTCGTTTACACAAAGATCAAGACAGGCGAAGCGTGAGAGAGTTACTCGAGCGAGGTCGTCTGGCGCTGGAGGATGACGTTGGGAGCGTCGAGCGCTTCGCCGTAGTCGAACGCGTATACGACGACCCCTTCGCCTACTGGCGCGCCCGTTACGTCCCGACCTCGTTCGGGCGCATCTACCTGCAGGGAATCGGCGCCGAGCGGGACAGCGACAGCTAGGCGTCGCTGGCGCGCAGGCGCTGCAAGACCTCGGCTGTTGTCGACGCCATCGGAATAACGCGGTCGAGGCTGGTGATCTCGAAGGCGCGAACCACATCGGCGCTCGAAGCGACCACGCCGAGCGCGCCGCCGTTCTCGCGCAGGCGCCTGGAGGCGCGGGCGAGCGCTCCCAAGGCGATCGAGTCGATCAGATCAACCTTGCCGAGGTCGACCACGACCACCTCGCCGGTCTCGCCCATGGCTTCGTCGAGGGCGTCCTGAAGCCCACCCACCGAGTGCAGGTCCAGCTCCCCGCTGACGGAAACGAGCAGCTCCTTCTCGGCCAGGCGGTCAGTCCGAACAAGCGGTTCCATGATCGACACAACTGTTCGTTACCCACCTCGGTCGCTTTCTATCCCCAGGGAGTCGCTGCTCGGGTGGGTATCCTTCTCGCTCATGCAGGTTCGGCTTCCGGACAAGTCACTGCTCGAGCTGCCCGACGGGGCAAGCGGGCTGGTCGCTGCGCGCTCGATCGGGCCCAGGCTCGCCGAGCAGGCGGTCGGCGTGCGCGTGGACGGCGACCTGCGCGACCTGCGCCTTCCCCTGGCCGATGGGCAGCAGATCGAGATCCTGACGACGAAGAACGGTGACGACGCCGACGCGCTCACCGTGCTCAGACATTCGGCCGCTCACCTCCTGGCCGAGGCCGTGCGCCGGCTGTATCCGGGCGTCAAGGTGGCGATCGGGCCCGCGATCGCGAACGGCTTCTACTACGACTTCGACTTCCCCGAGCCGATCGCCGAGGAGGATCTGGCGCCGATCGAGGCAGAGATCGGGCGCGAGCTGTCCGAAGGCAGGAGCTGGGAGCGAAGCGAGGTCTCGCGGGAGGAGGCGCGGCAGCGCTTCGTAAACGAGGACGAGCCGTACAAGGTCGAGCTCGTGGACGAGGCCGAGGGGACGATTTCCCTCTACACGCAGGGTGAATTCACCGATCTCTGCCGCGGCCCGCATCTGATCGACTCGAAACCGATAAAGGCGCTCAAGTTGACCGGGCTTGCCGGCGCCTACTGGCGCGGTGACTCGGCCAACAAGCAGCTGACTCGAATCTACGGTACTGCGTTCTTCTCGCAGAAAGACTTGGACGCGCATCTGGAGCGCCTCGAGGAGGCAAAGCGGCGCGACCACCGCCGGCTCGGCATCCAGCTCGATCTCTTCCACTTCGACGAGCACTCACCCGGCTCGGCCTTCTGGCACCCCAAAGGGATGACGATCTTCAACCAGCTCGAAGCGCTGCGCCTGCGCGAGAACGCCCGCCGCGGCTACTCCGAGGTCAAGACGCCGCTGATCTACGACAAGGCGCTCTGGGTCACCTCGGGCCATTGGGAGAAGTTCCGCGAGAACATGTTCCTGATCCCGATCAGCGAGGAGCATATCTACGGCATCAAGCCGATGAACTGCCCCGGGCACATGCTGCTCTTCGGCAGCAAGCTGCGCAGCTACCGCGACCTGCCGCTGCGTTACGCCGAGGGAGCGCCGCTCCATCGCAACGAGCTCGCGGGCGCCCTGCACGGGCTCACGCGTGTGCGCTACGTCACCCAAGACGACGCCCACATCTTCTGCAGCAAGGAGCAGATCGCGGCCGAGCTGGACGGCTGCTTCGAATACCTCCGCTATATCTACGGCCTGTTCGGGATCGAGCCGCGCGCCGAGCTTTCAACGCGACCGGAGAACAAGCTCGGCTCGGACGACGAATGGGATTTCACCGAGGGCGAATTGCGCGCGGCGCTCGATCGTCACTCCATCTCCTATGCGCTCAGCGCGGGCGAAGGATCGTTCTACGGGCCCAAGATCGACCTGCACATCACCGATGTGCTCGGTCGCTCCTGGCAGATGGGAACAATTCAGCTCGATGCCCAGATGCCGGCCCGCTTCGGTCTCACCTACGTCGGCGCCGACAACAGCGAGCACCCCGTCTTCGTCATCCACCGTGCGCTGCTCGGCTCCTTCGAGCGCTTCATCGGCATTCTGCTCGAGCACACCGGTGGCGACCTTCCCCTTTGGCTGGCGCCGGTGCAGGTGCGCGTGCTGCCGGTGGGGGAGGGGCATGTCGAGGCGGCCCGCTCGATCGTCGACGGGCTGCGCGACGCCGGCTTCCGCGTCGAGCTCGACGACCGTAGCGAGTCGGTGGGGAAGCGGATTCGCGACGCCGAGCTCGAGAAAGTGCCGCGGTTGATCGTCTACGGCGACAAGGAATCGCCCGAAGACCTGGCCGTGCGCGAGCACGGCGGCGCCCAGTCGCACAAGAGCCTGCACGAGCTCGTGATCGAGCTGACACCGCTGGTCTCGCCACCCGGTTTTTAGGTCGCACGCGGCCCGTGCACACGCAAACGCAGCGGATCGGCTACATTAATGGCCTGCAAGTAGGGGCTCATCCGTTCCCTCACCTCCGCGGCCACGAGTCGACGGGGGTTCAACCAAGGTGTTTGGTGAAAGAACGGAGCCGCTGCCTGCAGCGGTTTTTTGTTCTGAAAGAGGAGGAAGCCCTAGCTTGATGAGCGCCAGTTGAGACCTCGGCGACGGTATGAGCCCGCTCGCCCGTCTATTCCGCATGCTCGGATCAACGACGGTATCCGCGCTGCGCGCGTCCGTCTGATCGACACGGACGGCTCCCAAATCGGAATCAAGACCACCGATGAGGCGCGCGAATACGCCTATGCCAAGAATCTCGACCTGGTTGAGATCGCCGCGAGCGCCGACCCACCCGTTTGCCGGGTGATGGATTACGGCAAGTACCGCTACGCGGAAGAGCAGAAGGCGAAGGTGGCTCGCAAGCACCAGCAGCAGATTCACATCAAGGAGATCAAACTGCGGCCGAAGATCGGCGTGCACGACTATGAGACCAAGAAGGGGCACGTCGTTCGCTTCCTCAACCAGAAGGCGAAGGTCAAGGTCACGATCATGTTCCGCGGGCGCGAGACCACGCACCCTGAGCGCGGACGCGACCTTCTCATGCGGCTCGCAGAGGATGTGCAGGAGATCGGGATGATCGAGTCCCAGCCGCTGCTGGAAGGAAGGAACATGACGATGGTTTTGGGCCCGACGAAGAACGCGGGCGAAAAAGCGAAGACGGAGCCCGAACAAGCAAACGAAAAAGTGAAGACGGAGCCCGAGGAAGAAAAGAGTAAGAGCCCGACAGTTAGCAAGGAAGTAGTAGCCGAGGAAGCGGTGGCCGAGGAGGCCGATGGCGCCTGAGGCGCGGGCGCGAAGCAGCGAGGAGAAAGATGCCGAAACAGAAAACACACAGCGGTGCGAAGAAGACGTTCAAAGTCAGCGCGGGCGGCAAGGTCGTGCGCCGTCGCGCGATGCGCAGCCACATCCTCGGCAAGAAGACTCAGAAGCGTAAGCGCGGCTTTCGCAAGCCAGAGGTGCTGGGCGATTCGCAGGCGGCCGTCGTCAAGAAGATGCTGGGAAGGTGAGGTAGAGCCCAATGCCACGTGTTAAACGCTCTGTCAACGCGCGCAAGAAGCGGCGCAAGGTCCTCGCTCAGGCGAAGGGCTACTTCGGCATCAAGAAGTCGAGCTACAAGTACGCCAAGGAGCAGGTAGACCACTCGCTCGTCTACGCCTACCGCGACCGCCGTAACCGCAAGCGCAGCTTCCGCCAGCTTTGGATCATCAGGATCAACGCGGCGGCGCGCCAAGAGGGTCTCTCCTACAACCAGTTCATCGCCGGCTGCAAGAAGGCCAACATCGAGCTCGATCGCAAGGTGCTCGCAGATCTGGCGGTCAGGGAGCCGGCGGCCTTCAAGGCCATCGCCGAGCAGGCGAAGTCCGCGCTGGCGAGCTGAGCGCGAGCGACCGTCAAGCTGAGGTATTTCTGGGGCAGGCGGCGGCTTGCCGCTCTAGCGATCCTGCCTCACTGTACGGCGGTCTGTGCGAGCGGCTGGCGAGCGAGCCGCTGGTTCGCGAGCTAGCGCCGGACTACGAGTGGAATCTCCCGCTGAAGCTGTTCGCGGCGCTCCACTACCTCGCGCTGGACGGGCGGGCGCCCGGGCTCGCGCGCGCCTACNNCCGAGCGCCGGCTTCAACCTGCTCTGGGATCGGTACGCCTACCGTTACGGAGCCGAGCGCTGGGGAAAGGCGGATGCGCCGATCGAGCTGAATGGAGAGCTCCGTGCTCCGCTTCCGAGCGGGCTGCTTGCGATCAGGCCGGTCGTGCGCAGACGCCTGGGCATCGATCTGAGCCCGATCGACGTGAATAGCGAGTATGGAGCCCGGCTCCTGAGGTCCTTTATCTGGCCCGACCAGGTCGAGCGTCTGGCGCGGCTCGATCAGGCGATCGAGGTCGTCCGCGCCGATCCCCCGCGGATTCTTAGTGGCGACTACCTGGAGTTGCTCGAGCCTTTGCTCAACGAGCGATCCGAGGAAGCGCTGACGGTCGTCTTTCAGACCGCTTCGCTCAATCACCTTCCGAGTGAGGCGCGGCTTGGCGTTGAGGAGGTCCTGATCCACGCCGGCGAGCGCGGGCCGCTGGCCTTCATCTCGGGCGAGCACACCCCGGACGGCATACTCGGCTACTGGCAGCTCCGCTTTCGGCTCTGGCCCGGGGGCGAGCAGCGGATACTCGCGCGGTTCGACCCGCACGGGCGCTGGCTCGAGTGGCTCGGCTGATGCGTGACGCGCGGCTTCGGCGGGAGTAGGTTTCCTTGGCGATGACTTCCGACCCCGACCGTGTCCCGGTAGTTTCTACATCCAACCCCAAGCTTCGGCTCGTCCGCCGGCTGCAGAGCGCCAGCCAGCGCGAGCGCCTGGGGCTTTTCGTATGCGAGGGCGAGGACCTGATCGTCGCCGGGATGGAGGCCGGGCTCGAGCCAGAGGAGCTGCTCGTGGACGCCGCCCGTCCGACACTCGAGGAACGTGTTCCACGGGCGACTTTCGTCGCCTCGGAGCTGATCGGCGAGCTGTCCGAGCTGGCTCATCCCGCCCGGGCGATCGCCGTCTTTCGTCGCGCCGGGCTGCCGCGGCTCGATCCTACGCAGCTGGCCGAGACCGGGCTTGCACTCTGGCGGGTCAGCGATCCCGGCAACGTGGGTGGACTTCTACGCAGCGCCGATGCGCTTGGCTCGGGCTACGTATGTCTCTCGGCGGGCTGCGCCGATCCGACCGGGTCGAAAGCGCTACGAGCTTCGATGGGCGCCGTCTTCCGCGTGCCCCTGGGCGAGTTCGAGCAGGCGCCTGGGCGCCGGGTCGGGCTTGTCGCTCACGGAGGTGTGCCGCTCGCCGAAGTCGATCTTTCGGGCCCGGTTTGCTTCGTGCTCGGCGCCGAGCGTGAGGGCCTGCCCGACGACGTTGCGGCCGGATGCGACGAGCTGGCGACGATTCCACTGGCCGGTAGAGCCGAATCTCTCAACGTCGGCATTGCCGGGGCGCTGGCTCTTTACGAGCGCCGGCGCCGGGCCGGTTGATCACCAGCCGCCGCCGAAGCCGCCACCGAAACCGC
Source organism: Actinomycetota bacterium (assembly GCA_003162055.1). GTDB lineage: Bacteria > Actinomycetota > Thermoleophilia > Gaiellales > Gaiellaceae > Fen-549. The sequence continues at coordinate 60,398 of PMNA01000011.1, forward strand.
CGCTGCTAAGGCCGCCGATCGAGCTCGACAACGAAGCCGCAAACGCCGACCTGAAGCCGGACGGCAGGCTCGAGTTTCCGAGCCCGCTCGCGCCTGAGCCGGCGCCGCGAACACCGCGGCGAGTACTACGAGCGCAGCGCAAACACTGCTCTGCGCACTATCTCTGCGGCGGGGTTGGCGGCGCTTCAGGCTCCGCCGGGGATTGCGGCGCTGCGTCCACAGCGGCTGGCGTCGAGTCCGTAGCGGGTGTTTCCGCACCCGGGAAGCTGACCTGAGGCGCCTCGCGCTCGGCTTCGGCACCGACCTCGAAGAACTCGCGCGGCTTGAAGCCGAACGATCCGGCGACGATATTCGACGGAACGGTCTGGATCGCGTTGTTGTAGGTCAGCACCGTGTCGTTGTAGACCTGCCGCGAGACCTGGATCTTGTCCTCGGTCTCGGCCAGCTGAGCCTGGAGCTGTTGGAAGTTCTCGGTCGCGCGCAGCTGCGGGTAGGCCTCGGCGACGGCGAACAGCTTGCCGAGCGCCTGGGTGAGGATGTTCTCGGCCTGCGCCTGCTCGGCGGGGCCCTGTGCCTGCTGCGCTGCGGTCCTCGCCGCGGTGACCGCCTCGAAGGTTCCGCGCTCGTGCGCTGCATAACCCTTCACGGTTTCGACGAGATTGGGAATCAGGTCGTGGCGGCGCTTGAGCTGGACGTCCACCTGAGCCCAGGAGTTCTGCGTGGCATTGCGCAGACGGACGAGTCGGTTGTAGAGAGCGACGATAAAGATGAGGAGGAGGGCAACGAGTCCGAGGATGATCCAGAGTACGAGCATTAGCGGCGCCTTTCCGTGACGGGGTCGAGATACCTCGGCCCGTACTTTAACGGCCGGAGGCGATAAAAACCATGTCGGGCCCTCCGTCGTACGGGCTGTGGTCGAACCAGCCGTAACAGGCCTCGACGCTGAAGCCGCTTTGCTCGAGCAAAGCGTTCCACTCCGGCTGCGAGAGCCAGGCCAGATCCATGCTCGTCTCGCCGTCGGGCGCCCGCACCCGCAGCGTGAGATGTCGCTCGGTCGCGTCCCAGTCGGCGCGCTCGAAGATCTCGGGCTCGCGCTCGATCCAGAGGCCGTGCGTCGTGGCGATATCCTCGCCGGAGGGCGAGAAGACATCGAAGACGAAGCGGCCGCCTGGCCGAAGCAGGTCGTGGATACGGGTCAGCGTGAGCAGGCGCTCCTCGTTATCGAGGAGATGGAGAAAGGCGCGGAAGGGCGAGATGGCGAGGGGGACTTTCTCGCTCACGGGCGGATCGCGCACGTCACCGAGACGAAGATCGACGAGCTCGGCGACTCCCGCCTCTCGGGCTCGCTCGCGGCAGCGCTCGAGCATCGGAGCGGAGGAGTCGACGCCGATCACCGCGATGCCGGCCTGGGCGATCGGAATGGCGATTCGGCCTGTGCCGACGCCGAGCTCGAGCGCGGGCCCGCCCGAGCCCACGGCCTCGTCCGTGTAGAAGTCGATGTCCTCGACGACGCTGGTGTTCCAGCGGTCGTAGAGAGAGGCGATCGCGTCGTATGGATTGCTCTTGCCTTGAGAGCTCACGTCGGCATTGTCGCCGCTCGGGTCGGCCGCTATCGTTTCGGCGTGGTTCCTTGGTGCTCAGAGTTCGTGTTTACCAGGCCCCGGCCGGCAGTCGGGGACCGGTGCTGAGCAGCGGAGGCGCCTGCCCTCGATCGTCGAGCTGGGACCGTCCCGGTTTGGAGGTATTCGGGCCAGGCAGGTCGTAGCGAAACGGCTGTTGAATGGAAGAACTAGGGTTGTGCAGGTGGACGTAGAGAAACTCGAACAGGAAGCGGCAAGCGCGCTCGAGCAGGCGGGCTCACTCGAACAGCTCGAGGAGTTGCGCGTGCGCTTTCTCGGGCGCTCGAGCGAGCTGAAGCTGGCGCTGCGCGAGGTGCGCGACCGCGAGAGCGGGATGAGCCTGAACGCCTTGCGCCAGCGTCTGGAAGCGGCGCTCGAAGAGCGGCGCTCGGCGCTCGAGCGCGCCGAGCTGCAGCACAAGCTGATGGCCGACAGCATCGATGTGACGCTGCCAGGCGAGAGCTTTTCGGAAGGGCATCTGCACCTGATCACGCAGATCAGGCGCGAGGTCGAGGACATCTTCCTCGGTCTCGGATACATGATCGTGGACGGGCGCGAGGTCGAAACCACCCGCTACAACTTCGACGGCCTGAACATGCCGGCCTGGCACCCGGCTCGCTTATCCGGGCACTCGCTCTTCCTTTCGGACGACGTCCTCTTGAGGACGGAGACCTCGCCCTCGCAGATCCGTGTGATGGAGGCTCAGGCGCCGCCCGTCTACATGATCTCGCCCGGCCGCGTCTACCGCCGCGACACCCCCGACGCCACCCACAGCCCGGTCTTCCATCAGGTCGAGGGCTTGGCCGTCGATCGCGGCATCTCGCTGGCCGATCTCAAGGGGACGCTGCTGCATCTGATGCGTGCCCTCTTCGGCGAGAAGCGCGAGCTGCGTTTCCGCACCCACTACTTCCCTTTCACCGAGCCCTCGATCGAGCCCGACGTCTCGTGTCACATGTGCGACGGCGCGGGCTGTCCGGTCTGCAAGCAGTCCGGCTGGATCGAGATGGGCGGCGCGGGCATCGTCGATCCGAACGTGCTCGAGTTCGTCGGCTACGACCCCGAGCAGGTCTCGGGCTTCGCCTTCGGCCTCGGCCTGGAGCGGATCGCGCTACTCCGCCACCGCGTCCCGGACATCCGTCTCCTATGGGAGAACGACCTGCGCTTCTCGCGCCAATTCTGAGATGAAAGTTCCTTTCTCATGGCTCTGTGAGTACGTCCCGCTCGAGGTCTCTCCCGAGCAGCTGGCCGAGCGCTTGGCAGTCACCAGCGCGGAGGTCGAGCGAGTCTTTTGGCGCGGCGTCGAGGATTCGGAGGGCAACTTCGACAATTTCCGCGTCGGCCGCGTGCTCGAGGCCGGAAAGCACCCCAACGCCGATCGCCTACAGCTGTGCAAGGTCGACCTGGGCGAAGCCGAGCCGCGCCAGATCGTCTGCGGCGCCTGGAACTTCGGCGCCGGCGCCACGGTCGCGGTCGGGCTGCCCGGCGCGGTCGTCCCGGGCGGCATGAAGCTGGAGCGCGTCAAGCTCCGCGGCAGCGTCTCGGAGGGGATGATCATGTCCGAGCGCGAGCTGGAGCTGAGCCAGGATCACTCGGGCATCATGCTGCTGCCCGACGACTGGGAGCCGGGCTCGCGCCTGGCCGATCACTTCGCCTTGGGCGAGGCGATCCTCGAGCTGGAGGTGACCGGCAACCGGCCCGATCTGCTTGCGGTCTACGGTCTGGCGCGCGAGGTCGCCGCTCTCTACAAGCTCGAGCTGGCGCCGCCGCCGGGAACCGATCCCGAGCTGGTCGGCGACGAGCCGGTACAGGTCAGCGTCGAGGACTTCGCGGGCTGTCCGCGCTACGTCGGGCGTCTCTTCCACGACGTGAAGATAGGAGCCTCGCCGCCCTGGCTGAAGGCGCGCCTGAGCGGCGCCGGTATGCGCCCGATCTCGAACGTCGTGGACGTCACCAACTACGTCATGCTGGCGCTCGGAAACCCCCTTCACGCCTTCGATCTCGATCGTCTCGCGGAGAGTCGCCTGATCGTTCGCCGCGCCCACTCGGGCGAGGAGATGCGCACCCTGGACGGCGTCGACCGCAAGCTCGACCCGCGCGACCTGGTGATCGCCGACGCCGCGAAGCCGATGGCGGTCGCCGGCATCATGGGCGGCGAGGAGAGCGAGGTCGCCGACACGTCGAGCTCGATCCTGCTCGAGTCGGCCAACTTCGAGCCGGTCGGCATCCTCGAGAGCTCCGAGCGGTTGAAGTTGCGCAGCGAGGGCTCGAACCGCTGGGAGAAGGGCGTCGATCCCTACCTGGCAGGCCAGGCCGCCGAGCTGGCGAGCGAGCTGATCGTGCAACTGGCCGGTGCGCACTGGGTCGGGCAGACCGACATCCAGGGCGAGCTCCCCGCGCGGCCGGTCGTGCACTTCCGGCCCGAGCGTGCCGACGAGTTGATCGGCGTCTCGATCCCCGCCGAGGAGCAGCGCGGATTGCTCGAGCGCTTCGGCTTCGAGGTGGCAGGCGACTGGACGGTGACCGTTCCCACTTTCCGCGCCCGCGACGTGACGCGCGAGATCGACCTGGTCGAGGAGATCGCCCGCGTCCATCTCGACGAGGTTCCCTTCACGCTGCCGGCGCGCCGGGCGATGTGGGGGCGCCTGACCCGCGAGCAGCGGCTGCGTCGCCGCACAGAAGACGTCCTGAGCGGTCTCGGATTCGTCGAGGCTTACACCTATTCACTCGTCGATAGCGATCCCGACGAGAACGCGATCCACCTGCCCGATCCACTCACTGCCGAGCATTCACTGCTACGCACGACCATCCTGGGCGGTCTGATCGGCTCGCTGGAGCGTAACCTCGACGCCGGTAACGAGGACGTCGCGCTGTTCGAGATCGCGCACGTCTACCTGCCAGGGAAAGAGGAGTTGCCGGCTGAGCCCGTACGCATCGCCGGCTTGACCTGGGGCGGCTTCGCACGCGCCAAGGGCGCCGTCGAGGCGCTCTACCGCGCTCTGGCCGCTCCGACACCGAGCTTCGAGCCAGCCGGCGAGCTTCCCTACCTGCACCCGCTCAGGGTCGCGCGGGTGGGCGAAGGCGGCTGGGTCGGCGAGCTTCACCCCGAGCTTGCCGAAGGGGAGTGGGGGGCCTTCGAGCTCGATCTGTCCGCTCTAGCCGAGCTGGCCCAGGACGTCGTCGTCTACTCGGACGTGATCTCCTTCCCGGCGGTCAAGCAAGATCTCTCCTTCGTCGTGGCCGAGAACGTGCCGGCCGGCGAGTTGATCGCCGCGGCGCGCGAAGCGGCTGGCGCAGACCTGCGCGCGATGGAGGTCAGCGACGTCTACCGCGGCTCCCAGCTCGCAGAGGGCCAGAAATCGATCACCTTCGCGGTCGCTTTCCAGTCGCCGGAGCGAACACTCTCGGATACCGAGGCGGCCGCGCTGCGAGAGAAAATCGTGCAAATGCTCGCGGAACGCTTCGACGCGACGCTGCGCAGCTAGCGATTCCCCGCTCGCAGAGGGCGATATAGCGCTTTCTTAGAGGCCGTTGCTCGCAAACGTTTGCTGTTCTCGCTTGACTCTTAGAGCCAAGAATGAGATGTTGAGCACCGCAAACGTTTGCCGCCGTTTTGGGGGGTGTCAGGCAAACGCTGGTTGGAATGGGATGAAAGGGGACTTCTGTTATGCATAAAACAAGACGCACGATCCTGCTCGCCGTGCTCGCCGCGTTGGCAATCGGACTGTTGCCGGTTCTAACCGGAGCAGGTGCGTGCAACTCGAACGGAACGCGGTTTTTCGTGCCGGCTCCCGATAAAGACGCCGTGCAGCAGATCCACAGTCTGATCAAGCAGCACAACCTCAAGGCTGCCTCGATGATCGACGGGATGACCGATAAAGGTCATGCAGTGTGGCTTACCGGTGGCACTGCCGTCGAGGTGAAAAAGCAAGTCAGGGAAACGATGAGGCAGGCTCGCTGGCAGCGCGCAGAGCCGGTTTTCGCCGTGTACAACATTCCTGGACGCGACTGCGCCGGATACTCGGCCGGTGGCGCTCTCGATGCCGCTAGTTATGCGGCTTGGATCGATGGCGTGGCCAAAGGCATCGGAGCGGGGAAGGCAGTCGTCATCCTCGAGCCGGATAGCCTCGGTCTGCTGCCGCAGACGGACTGCGGCTCGACCGTCTTCACCGACGCCGACCGCTACGCGGAGTTGAGCGGTGCGCTCGACCGGTTGAACCAGCTAGGGAACGTAAGCGTCTATCTCGACGCCACTCACAGCAACTGGCTGGGTGTCGACAAGATCTCGACACGGCTGATCACCGCTGGTATCGCTCGGGCGGCCGGTTTCTTCCTGGACGCCTCGAACTACCAGTACACGACCAACCTCGTCCAGTACGGAACGTGGATCTCGAAGTGCATCGCTAATGGTGTCAGCGACTGCGCGAACATCTACTGGAACGGCGGCCCGCCCACCTGGGTCGGTGTGTCTATGAGCCCGTTCGGCCAGTGGAGCGACACGGCGACCGATCCTGCGCTGAACACAGCCGCGATCAACACCCGCCAAGCAGGCTATGTCGGAACGACTCACTTCGTCATCGACACCAGCCGAAACGGCCAGGGAATGTGGGATTACCGGGGCAGCTACCCGGATGCAGGAACCGCTCAGGACTGGTGCAACGCACCGAACCGCGGTACCGGCATCGCCCCGACCACGAACACGGGCAATCCGCTGGTGGATGCCTATCTCTGGGTCAAGGTGCCCGGCGAATCCGACGGACAGTGCACGCGCGGTACCGCTGGACCGGCTGACCCCGAGTGGGGCTTGACCGATCCGGTTGCGGGTGAGTGGTTCCCGCAGATGGCGCTGCAATTGGCGCAGAACGCCAACCCGCCTCTGAAATAGGAGGGGGATCAGACTGCGCGGCGGGAGGGCGGCTCCCGCCGCGCAGTCGTTCTTTTCTCGGCCTGAGGGTGATAGCGGAGCCAGCGCATTCGCGGGCGCGGCGTCAGCGCAAGCCGAAGCGCCGCAGGATCTCGGACAGAGAGATCGTTGGCGCCAGCGGGCGCTTCTCTTCGGGCGCGACCGCCTCGAACTCCTCGACGCTCAGCTCGAGCGTGACTTGCCCGGAGACGATCTCGCGCACGAGCCCGGCCGGTAGGTAGCGGGGCGGGCTCGAGTTGGCACGGACGACGATGCCGTCGAAGATGCTCTTGCTCGGCTCGCCGCGAACGGCGCCGATGCGCCCGACGGCGGTTCCATCCGCGGCGACGACCTGCCAGCCGCGCCGGATGAGCAGCCAGGAGACCGGCTCGTTCACAACGAGTGACCCGCGATTCTCCAGACCGGTCCCTGCGTCGCGAACGGTCGTCTCTGCGAGAGCACGTCCAGAAGGCGCAGTCGCCCCTCGACTCCGTGCTCGTCGAGCAGCTCCAGGCGGCGTCTGGCCAGCGGAGCGGCGGCGCCGTAACCGAAATCGCGCCCGACTCGGAAGCGAAAGGCGGCCCGCTCGCCGCAGCGCCCGGGATTGAGCGGCGCGGCGATCAGCGCAGCGGCGTAGTAGAGCTCATTGGAGTGGAGCTCGACCTCAACGAACAGGTCGCTCCAGTCATCGCTCAGCCCCGCTGCCAGATCGTCCCAGGCCGCTGCGAGTGTTTGCCCCGCTGCGCTCTCGGATAGACCGTTTTCTGCTGGATTCTGTTCCATTACCAATCGCTTCTTCCCGCTCGTAAACAGATGCTCACGCCCAGGATATCCAGTCGAACGCCATGACAGAGCTCGATTACATTGTCCCCTCTCAGACGGCCGAGCCTGGGCGCTTTCTCCAGCAGATGCTCGTGATACGCAAATTCGAGCAACAGGTCGAGGAGCGTTATCGCGACGGCGAGATCCCCGGCTTCGTCCACCTCGCGATCGGCCAGGAGGCGGTGGCTGTCGGAGCTTGCGCCGCGCTATCGCCGCGCGACGTGATCACCTCGACACACCGTTCGCATGCGCACGCGTTGGCCAAGGGCAGCTCCGCCCGAGCCGTTATGGCCGAGCTCTACGGCAAGCTCGAGGGCTGCTCGCGCGGGCGCGGCGGCTCGATGCACCTGTACGACGTCGAGCGGGGGAACCTTGGCTCGAGCGCGGTCGTGGGCGGGGCACTCGGCATCGCCACCGGCGCGGCGCTGGCCTTCTCGATGCGCTCCGAGCCCCGGGTCGCGCTCGCCTTCTTCGGCGACGGAGCCACCGCCTCGGGCCTCTTCCACGAGTCGATGAACATGGCCCAGCTCTGGCGGCTGCCCGCCGTCTTCCTCTGCGAGAACAACCGCTGGGCCGAGTCGACGCCGCTCGCTCAGCACTCGCCGATCTCCGACCTGACTCAGCGGGCGCAGGCCTTCGGCATGACCTCGCTCGAAGTCGACGGGCAAGATGTGGAGGCCGTCTACCGCGCGACCGCCGAGGCGCTTGCTCATGCGCGCTCCGGTGCGGGACCGGTCTTTCTGCTGGCCGAGACCTACCGGCTTGCCCCGCACAACGTCGGCGACCAGCAGGAGTATCGCGACAAGGCCGAGTACGAGCTGACGCGCGCGACCGAGGACCCGATCGAGAAGCTGCGCGAGCGGCTCGCTCTCCCGGACGAGCGCTTCGCCGAACTGGAGCGCGAAGCAGAGCTTGTAGTAGCCGACGCCGTCGAGTTCGCCCGCCGGGGCACCGACCCCGACCCGGCGACGCTGCTGGAGGACGTCTATGCCGACTAGCACGACGACCAGGTTTAGCTACCGCGAAGCCGTGCGGGACGCGATGTCGCAGGCGATGAGGCGCGACGCGGACGTGTTCATCATGGGCCAGGACATCGCCGAGCACGGCGGCTCGCAGAAGGTCACACTTGGCATGCTCGAAGAGTTCGGGCCCGGCAGAGTGCGCAACTCGCCGATCTCGGAGATGGCGCTGACCGGCGCCGGTATTGGCGCGGCGATGCTGGGCATGCGTCCAATCGTCGAGATCATGTACGAGGACTTCCTCACGCTCGCCATGGAACAGCTCGTCAACCACGCCGCCAAGGAGCGCTACATGTCGGGCGGACAGTTGAAGGTACCGCTGACGGTGCGCACACAGGGCGGCGCCGGCTGGTCTTCGGGAGCGCAGCACGGGCAGCAAACCGAAGGCTGGTTCGTCGGCGTGCCCGGGCTGAAGGTCGTCTATCCCTCGACGCCGCGCGACGCGCGGGGACTGCTCTGGTCGTCGATCTACGACGACAATTGCGTCGTCTTCTTCGAGCACGTCCAGCTCTACAACCAACGCGAGGAATTGCCCGAGGAGATCGAGCCGATTCCCCTCGGCAAGGCGCGGATCGTGAGGATAGGCACGGACGTGACCGTGGTCGCAATCGGGCCGCTGGTGCACGAGGCGCTGGCGGCGGCGGAACAGGCCGAGCAAGAGGGGATTTCGGTCGAGGTGATCGATCCGCGCACCTTGCAGCCGCTCGACGAGGAGGCAATACTCGAATCAGTGCGAAAAACGAGCCGCTGCGTGGTCGCGCACGAAGCGGTGCGGAGAATGGGGATTGGAGCCGAGATGGCCGCAGTGATTCAGGAGAAAGCATTCGATTGGCTCGACGCTCCGATCGAGCGCGTCGGCGCTCGCTTTACACCGCTTCCCTTTGCGCCCGGGCTCGAGCAGGCCAGCGTGCCCCGCCGCGAGCAGGTCTACGCCGCGATCAAGCGCACAGTCGGGAGCCGTTGACCGTGGCGGGTGAGGTCAAGCTGCCACGCCTGGGCCAGGGAATGGAATCGGGCGTCGTGGTCAAGTGGTTGAAAAGTGAGGGCGCGCAGGTCGAGCAGGGCGAGCCTCTGTACGAGCTCGACACCGACAAGGTCACGCAGGAGGTCGAGTCGCCTCTTTCCGGGGTGCTGCTGAAGATCGTGCTGCCCGAGGGGGAGGCCGCAGTGGGGACGACGATCGCCTACGTCGGCGAGGAAGGCGAGCAGGTGCCCGACGCGGCCGCTGAGAGCAAGTCGGCCGCAGCGTCGCCCGAGCCCGAGCCGCAACGGGAGCCCGAGGTCGTTTCTGAGCCGTTCATGCCGGCGCCCGCCGCGTCGCTCGACGGCGGCGAGCCGGACACAAGTAAGAAGGCCTCTCCGCTCGCTCGCAGGCTGGCGCGCGAGCGCGGTCTCGATCTGGAGGGAATGACGGGCAGCGGCCCTGAGGGAAGAATCGTTGCCGGCGACATCAAGCGCGCCGCGGTTGCGCTGGATTCCTCTGCGGCTCCGCCGGTCTCCGCCGGCGCTGCGCCTGGAGCGGTCGAGCGGGTGCCGCTGACGAACGTTCGTCGCACGATCGCACGCCGTCTCAGCGAAGCATGGCAGGCGCCCGCTTTCCAGCTCACAACCTCGGCGGATATGAGCGAGGTGCTGGCGATGCGCGCCCGACTGCGCGAGCGGGTTGAGTCCGGCGAGCGTCCGCCGAGCATCGCCGACTTCCTCACCAAAGCCTGTGCTCAGGCGCTCATTCGCTACCCGGACGTGAATGCGCTCTGGCTTGCGAACGCGATCGAGATACATCACGCCGTAGACATCGGCATCGCCACAGCGACCGACCGCGGGCTGATCGTGCCCGTGCTCCGTGCTTGCGAGCAAAAGAGCCTGTCCGAGCTAGCGCTGGCACGGAGAGATCTCGTCTCGCGCACGCTCGAGGGCACGATCTCCCTGGAAGAGCTCGAAGGAGGCACTTTCAGCATCTCCAATCTGGGCACCTACGACGTCGAGCAATTCGTCGCCGTGCTCAACCCGCCCCAGGTTGCGATCATTGCTGCCGGCGCCGTCGTCGAGCACCCGGTAGCCCGCGCCGGCGAGGTCGAGATAGCGCCTCTTCTCACGCTCACGCTCACCTGCGATCACCGCGCCGTGGACGGCTCGGTCGCCGCGGAGTTCCTGTCCGCCGTCAAGGGCTTTCTCGAAGAGCCCGGATTGATGCTCTAGGAGGAGTCATGCGGAAGACGGGCGTCAAGGTCTGGTACCGAGTGCGCGATCTCGCTTCCGCGCGCGCCTTCTACGTCGATCTGCTCGGCTTCGAGGAGATCTACCGCGATACCGAAGGGCGCTGGGCCCGGCTTCGGCGCGGAGAGATGGAGATCGGTTTGACCGAGGGCGAGCCGGAAGAAGGTGGAGTGGCAGTGATCGACGTGGCCAACGTCAAGGCTGAGGCCGAGCGGTTGCGCGACTCCGGGATCGAGGTTGGCACGATACTCGAGCTGCATGGGAGGGTTCGCCTGCTCGACGTCTTCGATCCGGACGGAAACCGGATTCAATTCATCCAAGAGCTCACCTGAATCCCGGCCTGGCGAGAAATGCCGGTTCGGCTCGGCCGTGGTTAGGATCGAGGGGTCAGCGAGCAGAAGGAAGGACTGTCATGGAATGTGACGTCATCGTCCTCGGAGCAGGGCCAGGCGGCTATCCGGCCGCGATCCGCGCCGCGCAACTCGGCGCGAAGGTCGTCTGCGTCGAGAGCGAGGCGGCACTCGGCGGGGTCTGCTTGCGCGTGGGCTGCATCCCGACCAAGACCTGGGTGCAGACGGCGCAGGCGATCAAGGCGATCGAGGAGAGCTACGGGAATCTCGGCATTCGCATCAACGAGGCCAGCCTCGATTTCGCCCGTGCCAACGCCTGGAAGGCGAGCACGGTCGAGCGGCTGACCGGCGGCGTAGCGACACTTTTCAAGGCCAACGGCGTCGAGTGGGTGAAGGGCTCCGGCCGCTTCACAGATCCGCACACGATCGCCGTCGAAGGCGGCGAGGAGGTTTCGTTCGCGAGCGCGATCGTGGCCACCGGCTCGCATCCGATCGTCCCGCCCATCCCGGGCATCGATTCCGCGCACTGCGTCGATTCGACCGGTCTACTCGCCCTCAGCGAGGTTCCGCCGCGCCTGGTCATCCTGGGCGGCGGCGTGATCGGCTGCGAATTCGCCTCCATCTTCAGCCGCTTCGGCTCCGAGGTGACGGTCGTCGAGTTACTCGAGCGGCTGCTCCCGATGGAGGACGAGGACGTCTCGAACGAGCTGGCCAGGAGCTTCCGCCGGCGCGGTATCGAGTTACATCTCGGCACGGCCTGCACGAAGGTCGAGGAAGCAGGCGGAGCGCTCCGTGTCCAGTTGGCGGGCGACGAGACGATCGACGCCGATCTGATGCTGGTATCGGTCGGGCGGGCGCCGAACGTCGAGGGCATCGGCCTGGAGGCCGCCGGGGTCTCCTTCGATCCCAAGCAGGGCATTCAGACCGACGAGAGGCGGCGGACGGACGTCGCCCATATCTACGCCGCCGGGGATGTGGCCGGGCACTGGCAGCTCGCGCACACGGCCTTCTACGAGGCTGAGATCGCCGCCGAGAATGCGACCGGGAGCGAGGCCGCGGTCGAGGATCGCGCCGTTCCGCGCCCGATCTACAGCGAGCCCGAGATCGCGGCGGTCGGCCTGACCGAGAAAGAGGCGCGCGAGGAGCACGGCGACAAGGTCGTGATCGGCCGCTTCCCCTGGGCGGCGAACGGACGGGCTGTAATGCAGAGCGAGACGACCGGCTGGGTGAAGACCATCCACGAGAGTCACCACGGCGAGCTGCTCGGGCTGGTCGTTGTCGGGCCGCACGCGACCGAGCTGGTAGAGATCGGAAGGGTCGCCATCGACGCCGAAGCGACGATCGAGACGCTCTCGCTGGGGATGACGGCGCACCCGACTCTGAGCGAGGCGATCAAGGAAGCCGGCCTCGTTGCCCTCGGGCGGCCCGTTCACGTGGCGCCTAAACGGAGGGCGCGCTAGCTTCGGCGCGGCTTCCCGGCCCGGCTCAGGCGCGAGATATTTCGAGGCGGCAAAGCTCGTTCGCACTCGATAGGGTAAGGGCATGCGCAGAGGCTCTCGATCCCGCACTGTCAGGCCCCTCATCCGAGCCGCCCTGGAGTCGATAGAGCCCTACGAGGGTGGAAAGCCGATCGAGGAAGTCGAGCGCGAGTACGGCCTCGACCGTGTCGTGAAACTGGCCTCCAACGAAGGGCCCTTCGGTCCTTTCCCGATTGCGCGCCAGGTGCTTTCGACGCAGTCCTTCGAGCTCAACCGCTATCCCGACGGGAGCGCCTACGAGTTGCGGGCGCTGCTGGCGGAACGCCTCGGAGTGGACATCGACGAGGTCGCGCACGGCGCCGGAGCCGACGGTGTGATCGGCTATCTCTCGCTGGCGCTGCTCGAGCCCGGCGATGAAGTCGTTTTTGGCTGGCCTTCCTTTGCCAGCTACATGCTCGACACGCTCAAGCTGGGCGCGACCCCGAAGCCGGTGCCGCTACGCGACAACCGCTACGACCTCGAGGCGATGCTCGCGCAGATCGGGCCGAGGACGAAGATCGTCTACATCTGCAATCCCAACAACCCGACCGGGACGATGAACAGCCGCGAGGAGCTCGATGCCTACTTCGAGCGCGTCCCCGAGCATGTGCTGACGGTGATCGACCAGGCCTACTTCGAGTACATCGAGGAGCCCGACTACCCCGACGCGATAGAGGAGTACTTCAAGCCCGGCAAGCGCGTCGCCACGCTTCGCTCCTTCTCCAAGATCTATGGGCTGGCCGGCCTTCGCGTCGGTTACGCCGTCGCCTCGAAGGAGATCTGCGCCGCGCTCGCCAAGGTGCGGCCGGCCTTCGATCTCAGCTCGACTGCGCAGGCGGCGGCGGTCGCCAGCCTCAGCGGCGACGACGCCGAGGCCGAGCTCGAGCGCAGGCGCTCCTACAACCGAGTCGCGATCGCCGAGCTGGGGCGAATTCTCAGAGCCTTCGGGCTCGAGACCGTCGGGCCGGCGGTTGCGAACTTCCTCTATCTGGATCTCGGCGTAGACAGCCGCCCGTTCTACGAGCAACTGCTGGCGCAAGGAGTCGTCGTCCGCCCGCTGCACGGCTTCGGAGCGCCCACGGCGATACGCGTCACAGCCGGCACCGCCGAGGAGCACGCGCTCCTTCGCCAGGCGCTGCAGGTCGTTAGGCCCGGTGGGCGCAGCATCACCGCCTAGAAGCTCTGCGCCACGGCATCGTTGCCTCAGCGCGGCGCCTATTCGTGGAGCGGTACGACCACACAGATCGAGGAACGACGATCGTGGTTTCTTGATGTCGTCTTCGACACAGTAGAATCCACTTATCCATGGCTTAACTGGTAGACATGGACAGGTCGAGAGTCAGCATCATTTCGAAGATCGCGTGCAAAAAACAAAGAGCCCGATGTCCTCTGTAGCGCTCTCGGCGGCAGCCGAGGGTATTGCCGGGCGGCGAGGCGGCTGGACGTGATGGGCGCTCGCGTGAAGGAGACGGTCCGTGTCGACGCCTGAATCATTCGGCCGAGGCGACGACCTGATCGAGGAGATCACCGCTTCGGATCCCGAGGAGATCGTCGGACGGGGGCCGTGGGAGCTCTTCTGGGTGCGCTTCCGCGAGGACAAGGTCGCGCTCGCCTCGTTCGGAGTGGTCGTATTCGTCGCACTCGTTGCGATTCTCGCTCCGTGGATCGTGAAGCTCGTCGCGCACCCGCCGAACGCGCAGTACCCCGATCTACTCGACCAGACATTCGGAACTCCGACCGGGCCGTCCTGGCACATGCTTTTCGGCGTCGACACAGTGGGCGAAGACGTGTTCTCGCGCGTCCTCTACGGGGCGCGGGTATCGCTCGAGGTCGCGCTGATAGCGACCTTTTTCTCGGTCTTGATCGGCGTCGTTCTAGGCATGATTGCCGGCTTCTACCGCGGGGTCGTGGATACATTGGTCTCACGCTTCCTCGACGTTATGCTGGCCTTCCCGGTGCTCTTGTTGGCAATCGGGATCGCCGCGGCCTGCTCGCTCGGCAACGGTTGCCTCGGTGGCCTCGTCAAGCCCGGTCTTCCAACCGTGATCGTGACGATCACGATCGTGAACTGGACTTACATCGGCCGCATCATCCGGGGCCAGGTCCTGTCGCTGCGCGAGAAGGAGTTCGTCGAAGCAGCGCGGGCGAGCGGCGCGAAGGACTCGACCATTCTCTTCCGAGAGATCCTGCCCAACCTCGTCGCTCCGATCGTCGTCTACTCGACCTTGATCATTCCTTCGAACATACTCTTTGAAGCCGCTCTCTCTTACCTGGGAGTGGGCATCAACCCGCCGCAAGCTAGCTGGGGTGAGATGATCGCCGAAGCCACTCCCGTCTTCAATACCGCCTGGTGGTTCTTCGCGTTCCCCGGTGCGGCACTTCTCATCACCTGCCTTGCTTTCAACCTACTGGGCGACGGGATCCGCGACGCGCTGGATCCACGGGAGGCTCAGTAGACCATGCACACCACACCTAGACAAGGGAGCACCATGCACCAACAGAGCAAGACGCGCCTCCCGGCACCTAGAAGACGCATAATCACGCTTCTCCTAGTCGTCGCTACGGCCGTTACCTTCGTTGCTGTCGCCGGCCTGCTGGCCGGTTGCGGCAGCTCAAAGAAGAATACGACGACGACAACTGGTGCCGCTGGGGCCGTGACCCCGGCTCCGCCGCTGAACACGCATGGAAAAAAAGGCGGGTCGATGACCATCCTGCTGTCCGGCGATGTCGACAGCATGGATCCGGGTTATGCGTACTACGCGCTCGACTATGAGATCGTCTACGCAACCCAGCGGCCGTTGTACGGTTACAAGGCGGACAGCAACACGGTTGTTCCCGACCTTGCCAGCGCCATGCCGATCGTATCGAAGGACGGCAAGACGGTAACTGTCCACATCAGGTCGGGCGTTCACTACAGCCCGCCGGTTAACCGCGAAGTGACCTCGGCGGACGTCAAGTACGCGATCGAGCGTGGTTTCGCCGGAAACGTCGCCAACGGCTACGCCACGAGCTACTTCTCCGTTCTCCAGGGCGCACCGAAGGCACTGGCCGCGACCCCTGCCAAGGTGTCGATACCTGGAATCGAGACACCGGACAAGACCACACTGGTCTTCCATCTCACTCAACCGTCGGGTGCTTTCATCGGCGCTCTGGTGATGCCGCTGACCGCTCCGGTACCGGAGGAGTATGCGAAGCAGTTTGACGCTGCTGCGTCGTCGACCTACGGCCAGCACGTCGTCGCGACCGGCCCGTACATGGTCGCCAACGACGCGTCGGGCAACATCAAGGTCGGATGGAACCCAGGTACGTTCATCCACCTCGTCAGGAACCCGAACTGGAAAGCGAGCACCGACTTCCGGCCCGCCTACCTCGACACGATCAACTACAAGGAAGGCGTATCGGATCCGACGGTCATGACTCGCCAGATCCTCGCCGGTAGTGCTGACGCGAACGGCGACGCACCGCCTTCGCCGCCCGAGCTGCGATCGATCCTCAGCAACCCGACGCAGAAGAAGCAGCTCTTCTTCATTCCGGTCAGCGGTAGCCGCTACGTGGCTTTGAACACGTCGAAGGCACCGTTCAACAACGTGAACGTGCGGCGCGCAGTCGCCTACGTGCTCGATCGAAGGGCGATGCGGCTTACCCGCGGCGGCCCGGTCGACGGCGTGATCGCCACCCACTTCATCGACCCGAGCTTTGCTGGTCTCGGATTCGAAGCGGGCGGCGGGTACTCGAACCCGTTCGCTACCCCGAACGACGCCGGTAGCGTGCCGAAGGCACAGGCCGAGCTGAAGAAGGCCGGCTTTGCCGACGGCATGTTCAAGGGCCCGACGGTGACCATGGTCTCCGACAACACGCCTCCTGGCTCGAACACCGCCAAGGTTGTTGCCGCCGACTTGGCCAAGATCGGCTTCAAGGTGAAGAACATCTCCGTTCTCCACCAGACGATGTACTCGAAGTTCTGCAGCGTTCCGAAGAACGCGCCCAACATCTGCCCGAACGTGGGCTGGTTGCAGGACTTCAAGGATGTTCAGACGATCATGGACGTTCCGTTCAACGGCAAGAGCATCGCGCCGGCGAACTCGAGCAACTGGCCGCAGTTGAACGATCCCACGATCAATGCAGCCATGGAAGCCGCAGCGAAGCTGACCAACGCGAAGGCTCGTTACGACGCGTGGGGCAAGATCGACAAGGAGGTCACGCTCACGGCGGCCGCAGTTCCTTGGGTTTGGGAGAACTTCCCGACGCTCTTCTCGTCGAAGGTTGTTCCGCAACTCCAGACCTGGAACGAAGGCGCTCCGGACGTGAACTGGATCTCAGTCAAGTAGGAACGAGTGACGACAGAGAATCACGAGTCAGTGGGGACCGCCCCCCGAGCCCAGGGCTCGGGGGGCGGTCCCCTGCCCGCGCTCGGAAGGGCGTTCCGCGGGCTGGCGAACTTCGTCAACTCGTCGCTGTTCCGCTACGTCGTTCGCCGCATCCTCTGGGGAGTCGTGCTGCTCGTAATCGTCAGCGCGCTCACCTTCATCATCTTCTATCTGTTCCCGTCGGCCGATCCGGCTCGGCTCCGTGCCGGTCGCAATCCCAACCCCGCTGCGGTTGCCGCCATCCGGCACTCGCTCAATCTCGACAAGCCGGTTTACCTGCAGTACTGGCTCTATATGAAGAACCTCGTCCTTCATTTCGACCTCGGTTTTTCGTACTACAACCAACAGGCGGTACGTACTCAGATATTCCAGCGGCTACCGGTGACTGCCGAGCTCGCTCTTGGCGCCTTCGTGCTCTGGATGCTGATCGGAATTCCGATCGGGATCATCTCGGCGATCAGGCCGCGTAGCGTGCTCGACAGAATGACCATGAGTGGATCGCTCGTCGCGATATCCGCTCCTGTTTACTGGCTTGGTCTCGTCGCGTTGTTCCTCTTCGCGAAGGACATCGGCATCATCCACCTCCTCCCGGGCTCCGGTTCCTACGTCGCCATCACCAAGGATCCAGGCGCCTGGTTTGGGTCGATGATCCTTCCCTGGTTCGTGCTTGCGGCTTCCTTCGCGGCGTTCTACGCGCGCATGGTCCGGGCCCAAGTGAGAGAGACCATGAGCGAAGATTTCATCCGTACCGCGCGAGCCAAAGGGCTCTCCGAGCGGCGCGTGATCTTCCGACACGGTTTGCGAGCGGCGCTGACACCGGTCGTCACGATGGCGGGTCTCGACCTGAGTGGGCTGCTAGGCGGGGCGATCCTCACCGAGACTGTCTTCAACATCCCGGGCGTCGGGCGTTATGCGTACGACGCGATCGTCAACGCAGACTTTCCGCCCATCCAGGGCACGGTTCTGTTCAGTGCCTTCTTTATCATCACGGCGAACATCATCGTCGACGTCATTTATGCCTTCCTCGACCCACGCGTCCGCTACTAGTGATTCCGTCCAAGTGAGCTCCCTACTAGAGATCCACGATCTGCACGTTTCCTTCCGTACGCGCGACGGGGATGTGCACGCCGTCGAGGGCGCCGAGCTTTCGGTAGACCGCGGCAGCACGCTCGGGATTGTGGGTGAGTCGGGCTCTGGGAAGAGCGTGACAGCGTTGACCGTGATGGGCTTGACGCGGTTTCCGAACGCCACTATCTCGGGTGAGATCATCTTCGAGGGCACCGACCTGGTGAAGTTGCCGAACAACCAGATGCAGAGCGTGCGCGGGAAACGGATCGCGATGATCTTCCAGGATCCGCTCTCCTCGCTTCATCCGCTGTTCAAGATCGGCTGGCAGATAGTCGAGGCGATCCAGGCTCACGAAGACGTATCGAAGGCCACCGCTCGCAAGCGAGCGATCGAGGCGCTGCGCGAGGTCGGGATTCCGAGCCCCGAGAAGCGCATCGACAGCTATCCGCACGAGCTTTCCGGCGGCATGCGCCAGCGGGCAATGATCGCAATGGCGCTCGTGCTCAAACCGGATGTTCTCATCGCCGACGAGCCCACGACAGCGCTCGACGTGACCGTGCAGGCACAGATCCTCGACCTGATCCGCCGTTTGAAGGACGAGTACCAGACCGCGATCGTGATGATCACCCACGACCTCGGCGTGATCGCAGAGCTCGCCGATGAGGTGGCGGTGATGTATGCCGGACGCGTGATGGAACGCACCTCGCGCGAGAGGCTGTTCACCGTTCCTGAGCTCCCATATACCTGGGGGCTGATGCGTTCGATCCCGCGCCTGGACGCGCCGCGGCCGGGCCGGCTCGATTCGATCGCCGGCTTGCCGCCGAGCCTCATCCATCTACCCTCTGGCTGTCCCTTCCATCCACGCTGTCCCTATGTGATGGACGTCTGTCTGAAGGTCGAGCCGAAACTAGAACAATCCGAGCCCGGGCATCTGGTCGCCTGTCACCTCCAGGTGGAGGAACGAAGGCGACTCGGTCGCGAACTCGTTAGCCAACATGGCTCCCGAAGCGATGAGCGATAGACCACACACCAACTCCGCGAATCCCGGCCCAAGCGAGCCGAGTGGCTCCGACGACCTGATTGTCGTACGCGGCTTGACCAAGCACTTCGCGCTCACGCGCGGTGTCATCCTCAGTCACCAGCTCGGGCAGGTGCACGCGGTGGATGATGTCTCGCTCGAAGTGAAGCGAGGAGAGACGCTCGGACTGGTGGGTGAGACCGGCTGCGGGAAGTCGACTCTCGCGCGCCTCGTCACTCGCCTGATCGAGCCCACCAGCGGGCAGATCGTCTACGACGGGCAGGACATCACCGGCTGGTCGAGGCGCCAGCTGCGACCGCTCAGGCGCGACATGCAAATCATCCTTCAGGATCCTTACTCCGCGCTGAACCCGCGCCGTCCGGTGGGCGCGATCATCGGCGAGCCGCTGCGCATTCACAAGCTCGGCTCGAAGGTGGAGCGGCGAAGTCGCGTGCGCGAGGTCATGGAAATGGTCGGGCTCAACCCCGAGCACTACAACCGCTACCCGTACGAGTTCTCCGGCGGCCAGCGGCAGCGCATCGGCGTCGCCCGGGCGATCGTGACCAAGCCAGAGCTGATCCTGGCCGACGAGCCGGTCTCGGCGCTGGACGTCTCGATTCAGGCGCAGGTACTGAACCTGCTCGAAGACCTGCGCGACGAGATGGGTTTGACACTGCTGTTCATCGCCCACGATCTCTCGGTCGTACGCCACGTCTCCGATCGCATCGCCGTCATGTACCTGGGCAAGATCGTCGAGCTGGCGCCGCCCGAGACGCTCTGCTCACACCCCAAGCACCCGTACTCCGGTGCCCTGCTGTCGGCGGTGCCGGTTGCGACCGCCGAGGCCGAGGAGGCGCGTAGCCGGCGCATCATCCTGCATGGCGATCCGCCCAGTCCGGTCGATCCGCCGAGCGGCTGCCGTTTCCACACCCGCTGCCCGAAGGTGCAGCCGATCTGTAGCGAAGCGGAGCCGCCGCTGGAGCCGATAGGCCTCCCTGGACAGTTAGCCGCCTGCCACTTCCCCTTAACCGAGGAAGAGATCGAGCGCGCCATTCTCCGTCCGCGCGCGAGCTAGTCGAAGCGCTCCCCGCTAAAGTCACTCCCGTGGCCAGACGGCGATCGTGGACGGCTGTGGAGCTCGCGAAGGGCGTGCGGGCGGGCGACAAGCTCGCGCTTGCGCGGGCGCTGAGCGTGGTCGAGCGCGGGGGAGAAGTGGCCGAGCAACTGGTGCGCGATCTCTATCCCGATTGCGGCGGCGCCTACACGATCGGCGTCACGGGCCCGCCCGGCGTAGGGAAGTCGACCTTGATCGGCGCGCTCGTCAAGCACGTGCGAGAGCTGGGGCGTAGCGTCGGCGTGGTCTCGGTCGACCCTTCCAGCCCGTTCAGCAAGGGGGCGCTGCTCGGAGACCGGATCCGCCTCAGCGAGCACTTCCTCGATCCCGAGGTCTTCATCCGCTCGATGGGCACCCGCGGGCATCCGGGCGGCCTGGCCGAGGCGACGCTCGAGGCCTTGCTGGTGCTCGATGCGGGCGGCCGCGAGTTGCTCTTCGTCGAGACGGCCGGAGTGGGGCAGAGCGAGGTCGCAGTGGCGGGGATCGCCGACACCGTCGTGCTCGTACTGATGCCCGGCTCGGGCGACTCGGTGCAGGCGCTCAAGGCCGGGGTGATGGAGATACCGGACGTGATCGTGCTGAACAAGAGCGACCATACAAGTGCCGCCGCAACCCTCGCCGAGCTCAGGCAGGCGCTCTCGCTGGGCGCCGAGGAGGGGCCGCCGATCGTCAGCACGCAGGCTGCTGAGGGAACCGGCATCGATCTTCTCTGGCAAGCGATCGAGCAACATCGCGCCGCGCTCGAGCAGAGCGGAGGGCTCGCACTCAGGCGACGCGAGAACCTGCGCCGCGAGTTGCTCGACCTGGCCGCCAGCCGCATGCGCCGCGAGCTCGAGCAGGCCAGCGCCGACGACCCCGAACTGGATGAACTGATTGACGCGGTTGCCGAGAAGCGCCTCGATCCGCTGAGTGCGGTACGCGCGCTTAGAGCTCGCCTAGGCTAAACGGCGGAGGGTCAGGTCGTCGGGCTGCTGGCTTCCGGCTCGAGCACCTCGACCTTGCCGGCAGCCAGGTGCAGCTTACGGGCGTATAGGGCAAGAGCTACGGCGGCGGCGGCTACGGCCAGGGCGAAGAAGACACCGCCGGGAAGCCTGGTCAAGACCTCGACGCCCGCGCCGACGAGCGCTGCGCAGGGGATGGTGATCAGCCAGGCAGCGACGATATTGCCGGCCACGCCCCAGCGAACGGCTGAAAGCCGCGAGCCGGCCGCTCCCGCTCCGAGCACCGAGCTGGAGACCGTGTGGGTGGTTGATACCGGATAGCCGAGGTGCGCGGTTATCCAGAGCAAGCTTCCGGCCGTCACTTCAGCCGCGAAAGCCTTTGGCGGCTCAAGCTTGGTTATCCTCTGGCCGACCGTACGGATGATCCGCCAACCGCCGGCGTAGGTGCCGAGCGACATTGCCGTAGCGGCGCCGATGATGACCCAGATCGGTGGCCTGTGGTAGTTCGGATCGAGATGTCCCGAGGCGACCAGAGCCAAGGCGGCGATACCCATGGTCTTCTGAGCGTCATTCATGCCGTGGGTGAGAGCGAGCCAGCCCGAGGAGATCGGTTGCAGCCGCCGGAAAATGTGGTTGACGCGGTCAGGTCGCCGTTTGCGGATGATCCACAAGATGGCGAACATCACGAGCATCGCGCACGGAATCGCGAGCAGCGGCGCGATCAGTGACGGCGCGAGCACCTTTTCGTAGATCCCCTTCCAGATGACGACTCTGGCTCCGTTGGCGTGCAGGCCGAAGGCCGAGATGGCGGAGCCGAGCATTCCTCCGATCAGAGCGTGGCTCGAGCTCGACGGCAGACCGAGATACCAGGTGATCAGGTTCCAGACGATCGCCCCGATCAATCCGGCGAGGATGATCTTTAGCCCTGATTCGCCCTCGAAGAGATGTTGATTGAGGATGCCCTTGGCGATCGTCGCTGCAACCTTGAAGGAGATAAAGGCTCCGGCGAAGTTGAGCGTTGCGGCCCAGATCACCGCCACGCGAGGACTCAGGGCCCGCGTTGAGACCGCGGTCGCAATCGAATTGGCCGTGTCGTGAAAGCCGTTGGTGAAGTCGAACAGGAAGGCGATCGCCAAGACCGCTACTAGGGTGGTCCAGAGCATCAGCCGTTCTTAACGACGATGTTGCCGATTAGATGAGCAGCGGTCTCAGCCGAGTCAACCGCCGCCTCCAGCGCCTCAAAGATGTCCTTCCACTGGATGATCAATCTGGGCGAGACCTTGTCGTTCTCGAACAAAGCCCCGATCGCATCGCGGAGGATTGCATCGCCCTCGTCTTCGAGCTTGTTGAGCGCGACGAGATGCTTGGACACGCCTCTTAGCCCGCGCAGATCGTGTAAAGCGTTTGCAAGATGCTCGGTCGAGCCGACCAGGACCCGGCACTGCTCGATCGCTTGTTCCATCGGGCTCTCGATGTGGTAGACGTCGATCAACTCGGAGGCGTCGTCGAGGTAGTCGACGACGTTGTCGATCGCGCCGGCGAGTGAGTAGATGTCCTCTCGGTCGATCGGAGTGATGTACTGCGTATTGAGCAGTCCGATCAGTTCGGCGGTTATGTCGTCGCCCTTGTGCTCAAGATCGGTGACCGCGCTCTGTTCGACGGTTTCGTCGGGGATGCTGTTGAAACGCTTCTCCACGAGTCGCGCTGCATCGAGCGCATTCTCACCGGCGCGGGTGAAGAGGTCGTAAAACTCATTTTGGCGTGGGACGAGAGAAAACCGCATCTCCAACTCCTTGCTCGGAGGGTCCGTCGCCCTCACGCTAGTAGAGAGGCGGCGAGCGCGGGTTACGAAGCAGTTACAGAATGGCTACCGGCGCCTCGTCGGGCTTCGCGGCCTGGGCGATAAGGCGGTAGCCGACGCCGGGCGTGGTGCGGATGCGAAGGTCTACGTCAGCCTGGGTGAGCTTGTCGCGAAGCCGCTTCACGTTGACATCGACCGAGCGGTCGCCGCGCACCATGCTGTAGCCCCAGACCTTGCGGTAGATGATCTCGCGCGGAACCGTCTCGCCTACTGTCTCGGCCAGCGCGAGCAGCACTCCGCGCTCGCGCTTGGTGAGCGGCAGGGGCTCGCCGTGCCAGCTCGCCTTACCGCTCGGGGAGAAGATCTTCAACTCGCCCAACTCGATCGCTTGCGAGGCGTGGCGCCGGCCGTGCCGCGCAGCGTTGCGTACGCGGGCGAGCAGCTCGCGATCGTCCATCGTTCCGTCGAGCACCTCGTCGGCGCCGGCATCGAGGAGCTCGCTGACGCGCGTCGACGAAGAGGAGCGAAGCCAGGCGACCAGCGGTCGACCGGGATAGTCCCGCAGCATCCGCGTGAGGAAATAGGGGTCGTCGGAGCGCGGATGAAAGACGATCACGTCGAATCGCTCGCAGAGAAGGAGGTGCTCGGCCTCGCCGCTGTGGTTCTTCACGGTGACCTCGCAACCGCCCGCCCCGAGCGCGCTGCACAGTCGATCGGCGTCCTCGGCCAGAACCAGGATGCGCATACCGTCAGACTAACGACTGGCGAGCGCCAAGGACTGCAGTAGAGCTCGCTCGCAAGCTCTTCAGCAACTCTTAGCGGCGGCTCAGTCTTCTCTCAGCCTGATCGGGGACCATGACAGCAGGAAGTGCGCCTTCGGCCGAAAAGAGGATTCTGAGATGTGGCAACGCGGCGGAAAAAGTCCCGGTCCGAGTTCGGAGCAACTCCAGTTCGAGCTTTCGCTACTCGCGCTCGAGCGGGAGAGACTGCGTGACGGCGGAAGTACGCGCGAGCTGCTGGAGACGAACAGGCTCGAGATCGGTCGTTGCCAGTACGAGCTTTCTCGTGCGCTGATCCGGCGTCACCTTGCCAGCACCGTCAAGCGCGCCGCGTGAGCGGGCGCCGAGCGCTAATCTCACCTCCGTGAGTCGTGAGCGCCGCGCACCTGGTCGATTTTCGCGAGGCCTGTTCGAATGAGCGGCGAGCTGGAGAGCTTCATCGCCGAGATTCCCGCGCGCGCGGCCGCGAAAGACCTCTCTGGATTGCAGGCCACTTACACCTTCGTGGTCGAGGGAGGGAAAGCCTGGACGATTCGTATCGAGGCGCAGAAGGTGACAGTGAGTGACGGCATCGACGCGAATGCCGATTGCGCCATCTCGGCCACGGAGGAAACCTTCACCCGCTTGCTCGGTCGCGAGCAGGGGGTCATGGCCGCGTATCTGACCGGGAAGCTCAAGCTGAGCGGCGATCTCGGCGCCGCTATGCAGCTGAGCAAGCTTCTTTCGTAGCGACCGCCGCACGATCGTTCCAACGCGGGCGTTCCCGGGCGCGTCGGATTCGAGCCGTCGTTCAGCTTCGACGTCGCTCCGCTGATAGTTGGGAATAGCGGCGCGGTGCGGAACATCCCTCGTTCGAGTGACGTTGGCCGGAAACGTCGTCCCTCGAACGAGTGATGTTAAGCCACAACGACCTGCGCTCGTCATAGAATTAGCACTTCTCCCCCCACGGTAGGAGCTGGCTTGTGTTGTGCCTAGTTCGTCCGGCGGCGGAGGAGTACGAGGTCGTTCGCCGCAAGGACTCGTATCGCCGCACGAAAAACCGGCCTTGCCCCGGTGCGGGGACACGTGCGTCCGACTTGTCGTTGCGGCTCTCTCCAGCTGGCGACGGTCGGAGCGTGCGATGAGCGAGCGCTTCCTCCAAAATGGCGACGAGACGCGCGCGAGGTGGCGCGATACGTCTCCGCTCGTCGCCGAGATCGCGCTGATGCTTGCGCTCGCCTACGTGGTCAGTTTCTCGCTGGCGCTCCACGGGGCGGTGCTCAGAGAGGGCGTTCTGCTCGGGGCGCTTGCGCTTGCCGCTTGCTCGGCCGCCTACGCCGTTCGTAGGGCTTCGGAATCGACGCGGGCCATCTGGTGGTCGGTGCCCCTCTTCTGTCTTGCACTGGCGGGGAGCGAGGGCAGTCGTCTGCTGACAGGTCATATGGACGTCAGCCGCGGATCACGCTGGCTTCTGGCCGGCGCCATCATGCTGGTCGCTTACGCGGTACTCGCGCTCGGAGCGCTTCGTTCGCTGGCCGGCTCGTCGTTGATCGGCTGGTCGCTCGGCTTGATCGACTCGGCGATGATCTCGCTCGCAGTCTCGGCTCCGTGGTACTTAGCATTCATCTCGCCGCGGATAGGAGATCACGGCGGCTCGGATCTTCTTCCCCAACTGCTCGTTCCCGTTGTAGCGGTTGTGACGTTGGTGCTGGTCTGGTTGTCGAACCGGCTCGTACCGAAAACAGAGATCTCGTCGCTTGTTCTCATTGCGGCGATCGGCGCCGGACTGGTCGGCAGCCTCTTGCTCGGTCGCTACCTGCTTGCGAACGGTAGCTTGGCGCCCGTTCACTACGCGCTGTTGGCGACTGCGCTTCTGGTTGTCGTTGCCGCTGAGTTGACGGGCAGGTCGAGAAGAGTGCGATCACGTATCCGCTTGAGCGTCGGGGTGGCGAGGATGGCCGTTGTGCTCGTGGCCTTCGTCGCCGCTCTGGCCTACGCGGGCCTAGCTTTCCGGCGCGGTGATCAGAGCGGCGGATTTGCCGTCACGACCGCCGTCTCGGTCTTGTTGGTGATTCGGTTGTTGGTGCAGTCGCTGGAGCGCCACCATCATTCCGCCCGGCTCGAAGAGGCGCTGCACGAGCAGGAGCAGCTCGCGGTGATGGACTCCCTGACAGGTCTCTACAACAGGCGCTTCCTCGATGCCGAGCTTCAGCTCGAGCTCGATCGGGGCGCCAGATCGCATGCGCCGGTCGGGGTGCTTCTCTGCGATCTCGATCACTTCAAGCAGATCAACGACGAGTACGGCCATCTGGTCGGAGACAGCGTGCTGCGCGAGGTCGCGCGCAGGCTGCTGAATGCGGTGAGAAACGGTGACCTCGTCGCGCGCTACGGCGGCGAAGAGTTCGTTGTTCTGCTGCCCGACGGCGGTAAGGAGAAGTTACGGGAGATCGGCGAGCGCTGTCGTCTAGCCTTCGAGATAGCGCCGTTCGAGCTTCCCGGCAACCAACAGGCGCAGGTGACGATCTCTATCGGCGGCGCCTGTTGGCCCGATGACGCGAACTTCCCGCGTGGGCTGATCGGGGCCGCGGACGCCGCTCTCTATCGAGCAAAGGGAGCAGGACGAAATCAGATGCGCTTGAGCGATGGCGACGCGGACGAAGCTTCGCCCTCTCTCGCGCCGTTGCCGGCGTCGAGCAGTCCGCCCGTCGAGACGTCGCAGCCGACGGCGAGATCACGGCTCGATCTTGCCTCCTCGCTGGAAACCGGCGCGGCGGGGGCGAAGTCGGTCTCGGCCGCAGCGGCGCAGCACGAGAACGCGCTGATAGAACAGTGGGCGGCACTGGTGGCGCGTGCTCTTGGTCTGGGCGAGGATGCACAACGACGCTGCGCGCTGGCGGCCCGCTACCACGACATCGGCAAGAGCGCTCTTCCGAAGGCCGTGCTGGGCAAGCGCGGACCGCTCACCATCGTCGAATGGGAGCTCGTCAAAGAGCATCCCGAGATGGGCGCCACGCTGGTCGAGCTAGCGCCGGGGCTGGCCGAGATCGGGGAGATCATCCGCGAGCACCACGAGCGCTTCGACGGCCGCGGCTATCCAGCGGGGAAGAGAAAGGAAGAGATTTCCACCGAAGCTCGGATCGTTTCCTGCTGCGACGCCTGGGAGGCAATGCGAAGTGAGCGTTCCTACGCCGCCACAAAAACCACGAGCGAGGCGCGGGCGGAGCTCCTCGCCGGGCGCGGAACGCAGTTCGATCCGGAGGTGGTGCTGGCCTTCTTGATGTTCGGCGAGGGCGACTTCGCGGGCGCCGAGAAGGTGCTCGATGACCTCTCGGCGAGGGCCGGAATCGCGCTACCCAAGGAGTACTAGAGCACCAAGAAGCGGGAGTCAGTTCTTACTGCGCCGGTCTTCGACCTGACGCCGCTCGGCGTCGTTCGTGCGGCGCTCGGCGACTACCGGAGCGGTGACTTCCTCGACGACCACTTTCTCTTCCTTCGGCTCTTCGGGCGCAGCCTTGTGAAGAGCGGGGTCGCCGTTACCGTTCGTGTCGTTCGCGGAATCGTCGAGGAGGAGACGGGCACGTGCGAGCCGCTTGCGTTGCGCCTGAGCGTGCGCGAGCGACTGACGCGTTGTCTCGAGCTGTTCGGTGAGCTCCGCTATCCGGTGCTCGAGGCCTTCCTGGGCGCTGCGAAGAGCGTTCGCATCGAGAAGTCCGAGGAGTTCGTCGAGCTGAACTAGCTGTTGTTCGAGATCAGTTGCCACAGAATGCCTCCGCTGGGATCGGTCCAGCGCGGACGTGGGGGGACGACGGATTTATCGCCTCTTTACCCTACTGCCATTAGCTTCTATCCCTAGATAGAGGGATGCCTACTCGAATGGCCGTCGGCATTGATCTGAGAGGAGAACAGCCTGGCTAGCTCTGCGCTTTGCGAGCATCGAGCTCTTCGAGGATCGTCTTCGTCGCGGTGGCGCCGATTCGCGTGGCGCCTGCGTTCAACGCATCGATCAACGCATCGAGAGTACGGATGCCGCCGGCGGCCTTCACGCCGATCCCGGGCGAGACCGTTCGTCGCATCAGGCGCAGGTCATCGAGCGTCGCGCCCGAGGGAGCGAAACCGGTCGAGGTTTTCACGAAGTCGGCGCCCGCCTCCTCGGCAAGCCGGCAGCCAAGCACCTTCTGCGCCTGGTCGAGATGGGCATTCTCGAGAATGACCTTCACCAGCGCCCGCCCGCCAGCGACCTCGACGACGGCCTGGATATCGGCGCGCACCTCGTCAACCGCGCCCGAGCGGAGGCGGCCGATGTTCAGCACCATATCCAGCTCCTCTGCGCCGTCCTTGATCGCGCGCTCGGATTCGAAGGCCTTGACGGCGCTGGTCGAAGAGCCGTGCGGAAAGCCGATCACAGTGCTCACTTTGACCTCCGAGCCCGCGAGCAGCTCCGCGGCGAGTGCCACGTCGCAGGGCTTGACGCAGACCGAGGCGACGTTGAGCTCCCGTGCCAGCTCACAGCCGGCTCTGACTTCGTCGGTACCGAGCTCTGGCCTGAGCAACGAGTGGTCGATCGTCTTGGCGACCTGCTCGACGGAGAGCGTCTCGACGCTGAACGGGTCACCAGTCATCGCAGATCAGAATAGCGGCGTTCATACCCGCTCGACCCGGCGTAGTGCACATTTTCGGCCGCCGCGACCGGCATGACGGGCGCGGCTCAGCAAACGCCATCCTCCGGCTCGTCCACTCTGAACACTGACCACGACAGCGGTTAGCCGATTGCGCGACTAGGAGCAGACGAGTTTTACGCGCCGAAGGCGCGCAAGCTCGTATATACGCAGAGGTAATACCGCGAAAAGTCTTAGCCGGCTTCGCCGGCCGACTTTTCGCGGACTTCAGGGGCGGCAGGACTCGAACCTGCAACCCCCGGTTTTGGAGACCGGTGCTCTACCAATTGAGCTACGCCCCTAGGTTCGCGCCGACGATTCTACTGACTCACGGACTTTCGACGACACCGGACTCAGCTGACAAATGCGGTAGACCGCCTCGCTTGTGGGGCCGGCGAGGAGCCGGCGCCGCAGGCGCAGCGACACGTCGATAAAGAAATCCGACGAAAATCGCCAGATTTTCGTCGGTTAGGTAGGGGAAAGGGGGTTGGACCCCGTATTCTTGAAGCGTGCCCGCTGAGGACATCACTTCCCTGTGGCGAAAATACCGCGCGAGCCACGATCGCCAGCTCCGTGATCGCCTCATTCTTACCTACGCGCCGCTGGTCAAGTTCGTAGCCGGCCGTCTGGGCTCGGGCTTGCCCGCTCATGTGGACGAAGGCGACCTTGTCTCCTACGGCCTGCTCGGCTTGATCGGGGCGATCGAGCGCTACGACCCCGACCGCGACGTCAAGTTCGAGACCTATGCGATCGCCCGCATCAAAGGCTCGATCATCGACGAGCTGCGGGCGATGGATTGGGTCCCGCGCTCGGTGCGGGCGCGCGCGCGTGACATCGAGCGCGCGATTGGCGAGCTCGAGGCGCAGAGCGGCCGGGCCCCGAACGAAGAGGAGATCGCGGCCAAGCTCGGCGTCAGCCAGGATGAGCTGGGCGAGAATCTGCTGGAGATCTCGCGCTCGTCGATCGCGGCGCTGGACGAGCTCTGGACTGTTTCCTCTGGCGGTGGCGATCAGGTCGCGCTGATCGACACGATTGAAGATACGCAGGGCCCGGAGCCGCAGGCGGCGCTCGCGCAGACGGAAATGCGCGAGGCGCTGGGCGAGGCAATCGCACGCCTACCCGAGCGCGAAAAGCTCGTAGTCACGCTCTACTACTACGAAGAGCTGACGCTGCGCGAGATCGGCGAGGTACTAGGAGTAACCGAGTCGCGTGTCTCGCAGCTTCACACCAAGGCGATCCTGCGCCTGAAGGCGCGCCTCGGCGGCGCCCAGACGCGCGCCGCACTCGAGCGCAGCTAATAAGCGGACGGAAATCGAAGATTTTCGGCCACGGCGGCGAAGAGCAAAGACGCTTTCTAGCGACGAAAGTCGCCAGACTTTTGGCGGCTAAGGCGCGCCCGCCATGTCGGTCGCGGCGCCGCCGCCGGACTCGACGCGGAGTGGGCACTTGAGCCCCGCGAAGGGTTGGCCGGGACTCCCGGCGAACACGCGCTCAACACCTCAGTCGCGCATTCCTATCGGGCTAGGCTCTAAGATCGCAGACGCAATCGGTACAGGAGGAAGAGCGCATGTCCGCTGTCGAGCCCGGCAAGATTCGTAACCTCGCTGTCGCAGGTCACCGCGGGACGGGGAAGACGTCTCTGATCGAGGCGCTCCTGTTCCAGTCCGGTGCGACGACTCGGCTCGGGACGGTGGAGGCAGGCACGACCGTCTCGGACTGGGATGAGGAAGAGCGCAAGCGCCAGCTCTCCTTGCAGGCCTCTCTCTGCCATGTGCTCTGGCGGGGGAACAAGCTCAACTTGATCGATACGCCCGGCGATGCCGGCTTCCAGGGCGATCTTCTGGCGTCGCTGCGGGTTGTCGAGGGCGTAGTGCTGGTCGTCAGCGGCGTGATGGGAATCGAGGTGCAGACCGGCCGAATCTGGAAGCGCGCCGAGGAGCTTGGGCTTGCGCGCTGCCTGGTCGTGAACATGCTCGATCGCGAGCGCGCCGACTTCGACCGCGTTCTTTCGCAACTTCAGTCCCAACTCTCGTCTCACTGCGTTGCTGTTCAGGTTCCAATCGGCGTCGAGCACGAGCTGAGCGGAGTCGTCGATCTTCTGCACCTGAAGGCCTACACCAGCCCCGACGGCGGCAAGGAGATGGTGACCTCGGAGATCCCGGCCGAGATCGCCGACGCCGTCGCGGCGCAACGTGAGAAGCTGCTCGACGCCATCGCCGAGACCGACGAGGCGTTGATGGAGCGCTATCTCGAAGGCGAGGAGATCGGCGGCGAGGAGTTGTCGCGCGCGCTCGAGCAGGCCATCCTGCGCGGCGAGGTCTTCCCGGTTGCCTGCGCGGTCGCGACAAAGAACCTAGGCTCGACGGCGATTCTCGATCTCGTCTCCGAGTGCATGCCGTCGCCGGAGGAGAAGGGCGCTCCCAGCGGTCTCGACGGGATTGCCCCGGGGGCCTTCGTATTCAAGACGATCGCCGATCCCTTCTCGGGGCGGATCAACATCTTCCGCGTCGTCGGCGGAACCATCAAGGCCGACACCACTCTCACCAACCCGCGCACGCGCGGTAAGGAGCGGCTGGGACAGTTGCTGATCATGCAGGGAAAGGACCACTCGAGCGCGGACGCGGTCGGCGAGGGAGACATCGCCGCGGTGGCCAAGCTCAAGGACACGCAGACCGGCGATGCGCTGCTCGATGCCGATCGTCAGGTCGAGCTGCCCTCGATCGGATTCCCCGAGCCGGTGATGAGCTTTGCGATCACGCCCAAGGCCAAGGGCGACGAAGAGAAGATGGCCTCGGCGCTGCGCCGCCTGGCGGAAGAGGATCCGACCCTGCTTTTGCGCCGTGATCCGCAGACCGGAGAGCAGCTCCTCTCGGGCATGAGCCAGATGCACGTCGAGGTCGCCGTCGAGCGGCTCGCTCACCGCTTCGGAGTCGAGGTCGAGTTGCATCAGCCGCGCGTTCCCTACCTGGAGACGATTCGCAAAGAGGCTCACGGGCACGGTCGTTACAAGAAGCAGACCGGCGGTCGCGGGCAGTTCGGCGACTGCCACATCGAGATCGAGCCGATCGGCGCCGACGAGGGCTACGAGTTCCTCGACAAGATCGTCGGCGGCGTGATTCCGCAGAGCTTCCGGCCGGCGGTGGACAAGGGAATTCGGGAAGCGATGCAGCGCGGTGAGCTGGCGGGAGCGCCGGTCAAGGGCGTTCGAGTGCGCCTCGTTGACGGCAGCTACCACACTGTCGACTCCTCCGAGATGGCGTTCAAGATCGCGGGCTCGATGGCCTGGAAGCAGGCCTATGAGCAGGCCGACCCGGTCGTTCTCGAGCCGATCATGGAGGTTGAGGTGACGGTTCCCGACGAGGCCGTCGGCGCGGTAAACGGCGACCTCAACTCCCGCCGCGGGCGCCTACAAGGAATGGAGCCAGCGGGCGGGATGACGACGATTCGGGTCGAAGTACCGATGGCCGAGATTCTCACCTACGCGCAGTCGCTGACCTCGCTAACGGGCGGCCGAGGCGACTACCATATGCAGTTTGTTCGCTACGAGGAAGTTCCGTCTCACATCGCTCAGAAGATCGTCGAGCAAGTGAAGAAAGAGCGCGAAGAGGAGCACAGCCACTAGGCTGAGGTTATGCGCATCACGCGCAACGAATCATCCAGGCCCTGCGCGATATGCGGACGGCGATTGCTCATGGGCGAGCAGGTCAGCCACTTCTCGCCCGGGGGTCGCGGCGAGCTGGTCGACGTCTGCCGCCTCTGTTTCGAGAAGGCGGTCGATTACGGCTGGTCGAGAGAGGGCGCTCCGACGACGCCGACGCGCGCGGAGGAGAAACGAAAGCGCGGCCTCTTTGCCTCTCTTTTTGGGATCTCCCGTGGGGAGACGGAGGAGACGGTGCTCGCGGAGCCGATTCTGCGCCGCCTGGGCGACGAGGACGTGGTGCTGGTCGAGGCGGCAGACGTGTTCAATACGAGCCCCTATCGGCGCACGATCGGTGGAGTGGCGCGCAGCCTGGGCAGGCCGCACGCGAGCATCATCGCGCTCTCAGGGGTGAAAGCGGAGTTCGTGCTGACGGTCGGCTGGGATCTCTCCTGGTACCAGTACCGCATCTCGCTCGACGCGGCGCAGCCGGTGAGACTGGTCGAGCGCGGGCACGAGCTGCAAGAGCTGAAGCAGCCCTTCACCAACTGGAACGCTCGCGTCGAGGAAGACGGACGAGTGGTTCCGGATGTTGCCCGGATCGACTCGCTCGGCTGAGCGCGCCGCGCCGCAAGCCTGTGACATTGTCGTCGTCTACTCGTAGAATGCGAGATAGATGATCTATTGCGTGGTCCCACCCGAGCTTGCCGACGATCTGTTCGACCGGATGGTCGAGTACTACAAGGACAATCCGAACGTCGAAGTGATCATCGATCGCCGCGGCGGTAAGCCGTCGCCCTCGGCACAAGGCGAGGGCAAGAGGCTCGCGCAGAAACGCCGGGCTCGCATTCCGGGCACCTTCCCCGATATCAGCGCTCACTAGAGCCTGTTTTTCTGGGAGCGGCGCGTGGGGTGCACGAGTGAGCGTGCGTGTAAGGTGCGCGTCGTGAGGCGCAAGCTGGTTGTCTTCGTTCCCGTTTCGGCATTGGAGAGCGTGTGTGAGGCGCTCTTTGCCGCGGGCGCCGGGCACATCGGCGGGTACGAGCGTTGCGCCTGGTACACGCCGGGCATGGGAACCTTTCTCGCCGGCGAGGGCGCGGCGCCGACAATCGGCGAAGTAGGCCAGGAGCGGCGCATCGGCGAGTACCGTCTGGAGACCGTCTATCCGACGGAGTTGGAAGCCGACGTCGTGCGCGCACTGCTCGAGTCGCACCCCTACGAGGAGCCCGTCTTCGATCTCTACGAACTGCTGGAG
The DNA here is from genome assembly GCA_003162055.1 of Actinomycetota bacterium. Taxonomy (GTDB): domain Bacteria; phylum Actinomycetota; class Thermoleophilia; order Gaiellales; family Gaiellaceae; genus Fen-549. The sequence continues at coordinate 93,456 of PMNA01000011.1, forward strand.
CCCGAGGTTTGATCAAGGCGCGGCTTTTCACAGACGGCGGCTCGAGGGGCAACCCGGGCCCGGCCGCCTACGGCTACGTACTCGAGGACGCGGCCGGGACGGTGCTCGACGCGCGTGGCGAGGTAATTGGAGTGGCGACCAACAACGTGGCCGAGTACAGCGGTCTCGTCGCCGGGCTGGCGAAGGCTGTCGAGCTCGGAGTGGCGGAGCTGGAAGTGGTCTCGGATTCAGAGTTAATGGTGCGCCAGATGACCGGCGATTATCGAGTCAAGAACCAGGGCCTGAAGCCACTGTTCGAACGGGCGAGCGGTCTAGAAAGCAAAATAGCCAAGGTGAGCTATCGAGCGGTGCGACGCGAGCACAACAAGCTTGCCGACCAGCTCGTGAACGAAGCCCTGGACGCCGCCAGCACCCTCTAGCACCCAGTTGCACCGGGCTATACTTCGCCGCACGCGGATGTAGCTCAGTTGGCTAGAGC
>PMNA01000015.1 GCA_003162055.1 Actinomycetota bacterium
GACAAGAGGCTCTACGACTGCTCCGCTGCCGCTGCTGCGAAGGGAGCCGATGCTTGCGACCGTCAGTTCTTAACTCTGGCAGAAAAGAAGACGACCTGCACCCGCGGCCCTGCCGGTCTCGCGATCCAGGGAGAGAAGATCGTCGTCTCGGCCGATCGCTTCTGCGGGGAGTTCGAGCCCTACCACATCGTCGTCATGCGCCTGAACGCGAATGGAACCCGCGACCGCTCCTTCGGAAAGAAGGGAGAGGCCACCGTCTCTGGAACTGCGCCCCTGATCGTCAGCGCCCCGCTGATCGTGCTTCCGAACGATCATCTGGTCGTAGGCGGAACGACGGCGACCGAAAAGGTGCAGCTGACCGAGCTACTCCCGAAAGGAGCGATAGATTCGCACTTCGGCAAGAACGGAGTCGTCTTCACTCATGCGGCAGAAAGCAGGCTGGGATTCCACAACCTGACATCGCTCATGAGCGACAACCAGGGAATCCTCTCGCTCACGGGCACTAACGACGAAGGTCCCTTTCTAGTCCGCTTCACAAGCTCGGGGCAGCCGCTCGACTTCCGGACCGGGTCCCGCCGGCCGCCCTCGATCCGCGCCAAGGGCAACTACGAGAACTTCGGCAGCGCCGCCTTTGGCATTCCCTTTGCCGTCTTCGCCCAGCTCCCATCGGGAGAGCTCGTGGCCGCCGGCCATCTGCTCGCGAGAATCACATCGGACGGAGCGCTCGATACCTCCTACCCACGCCTGCAACTATATGGAGGCAGCAAGCTGATCATCAGAGGGATTCTCGCCAGCTCCGACGGCACAGTGCTCGTCACGCTGCTCAAGCAGAACCCCTCGTTGACCTTCACGGCAGAGCTCGCGCGCTACCGCTAGAAACGGGTTCGCTCGTAGATCCGCAGGTTGGCCAGGCGGTCATCGCGGGAGCCGGCGCTCGGAGAGGACAGACCAGGTCTGGATGCAGGGCGCCTGGCTATTGGGCGCCAACTCATACGGCTCGCATCTGAGCGCTCGAGCCGGGCCCGAGCTGGGTCGACAGAGGTGGGGGTTCGTACCTGACGTTTTTGTTGTTTTGGTTACCCCTGGAAAATCGGGCTTTGGAACTAAACGGGGCACTTTCCAACCCCCGAGCCGGGGTTGATCTCTCCCAACTACGCGATGTCCAGGAGCGCCTGTTGCGAAAAGCCGCTGCTAATCCCACGGAACCGAGGCCGGATCCGGCTCGTCCCAGCCCTGTCCTCGAGACGATCGCGCGCGTGCTCGAACTGGAGAATCGGCCCATGCGCGCTCGAGAGATCCACTCGGCGGCAGAAGAGCTGCTCGGTCGGCCTCTTCTCTGGAAGTCGGTGAAGGGGACTCTGTTCAACTACGCGCAGGGCCGGATGCCCCGGTTCGTTCGCGCATCTCGAGGCGTATACGAGCTCGGGGACGTTGACCGACCTACTGATCTCTCTGACGAGCTTCAGCCGGCTTGCGGTCTGGCCGACTAGTGATAGTGAACTCCAGTCAATCCATGCGCCGCCTTTCCCCTCTGATATCAGCCGTCGCTCTGGCTCTCGTCCTCTACGCGCTAGCAGTGGGCTGCGGAGGAGCGAACGACAAGCCCGGCCTCGTCACGAGCTGGGGCAAGGACGGGGTGGTGGAGCTCCCGGGCTTCGAGGTGAAACAGACCATCGAGGACCGCTCGGGCAGGATCGTCGCGGTCGGTAACTACAAGGGCAACTACGCCCAGGTGGTGCGCCTGCTACCAAATGGCTCGCTCGACTCATCCTTCGGCAAGGACGGGGTCGTCCGCTGGCCCTTCCACATGTTCGAGGGGCGCTTCCCGCATGGGATGGACTACCTCGGCTGGGCCGAAGCCGCCCTCCTGCCGGATGGAAGGATCGCTCTCGCTGGGACGAACATCGTCGGCATAGTGGACGATGAGTCGACCCTGGTCGTCTCGGAGCTCGACCAGAGCGGAAAGGTCGTAGAGAGCTTCGGCCAGAACGGCTACTTCACCGCCGACAAGCGGCTCTACGATTGCTCGAAGATCGGCAAGGGTTGCGAGCGCCAGTTCTTCGCCCTGGCCCGCAAGAAGACAACCTGCACGCGTGGCCCCGAGAGCCTCGCTGCGCAGGGGGAGAAGATCGTCGTCGCTGCCACTCGCTTCTGCAAGCCGTTCGAGCCCCACCACATCGTCGTCATGCGCTTGAATGCGAACGGAACGCTCGACAGCTCCTTCGGTAAGAAGGGGGAGGTCACCTCTGGAACGGCCCCCCTGACGGACGACGCCCCGCTGCTCGCGCTGCCAGACGGGCATCTGGTGGTAGGCGGAACAACACCGAAGGGCGGGATGGCGCGGCTGACCGGCCTGCTCCCTAACGGAGCGCTCGATCCGCGCTTCGGCCGAAAGGGAGTCGCCTTCACCCGGGCGGCAAGCAGCTCGTCTAGCCTCAATACCCTCACCGCGCTCATGAGCGACGGGCACGGAACCCTCTCGGTCACCGGCACTAACAACGAAGGCCCCTTCCTCATCCGCTTCACAAGCTCGGGGCGGCCGCTATCGATTCACGGCAAGAGCAACTACGAGAACTTCGGTGGCGCCACATTCGGCTTCGCCTACGCCGTCTTCGCCCAGCTCCCAAGCGGAGAGCTCGTGGGCGCCGGCCACCGGCTCGCGAGGACCACGCCGAAGGGTGTGCTCGATCCCTCCTATCCTCCTCAGCGGCTATACGGCGGCGGCAAGCTGATCATCAGGGGGATTCTCGCCGCCTCCGACGGAACCGTGCTCATCACGCTGCTCAAGCAGAACCCCTCGGAGACCTACACCGCGAACCTCGTACGCTATCGCTGAAAGCGAGTCAACTCGCAGATCCGCAGGGTGGTCATCTCGGGAGTCCCGCTGGGAGAGGACGGACGCGGGTCTGGATACAAGCCGCCTGGCTATCGAACGCCAACGCTCGCGGCTCGCATCTGGGCGCTCGGGCTAGAACCGAGCAGGGGCGACAGAGATCGGGGTTCGTACCTGGCGTTTTTGTTGTTTGTGTTACCCCTGAAAAACCGTCGTTTGGAACTAAGCGGGGCACTTTCCAACCCTCGACTCGGGGTTGAGCTATTCCGGCTCACGGGAGTTCACAAGCGGCTCGTGCAACGAGCGGCGATAGAGCGACGGACACCTGGGTCTGCTCCGGAGCGCCCAGCTCCGGTGCTCGAGACGATCACACGCGTGCTTGAGAGTGAGCGCCGACCCATGCGGACACGCGAGATCCACTCCGCCGCGGAGTCGCTCCTCGGAAGGACTCTCCTGCCGAAGTCGGTGAAAGGGACGTTGGCGAGCTACGCGGGAGGGCCGAAGCGTCGATTCCGGCGTGTTTGTCGCGGCGAATATGAGCTATCGGTCCGTCGACCGTCTGGATGATCCCGTATTTTTTCTTCTCGAAACGGTGCACTTCCGCGTTGAGATTCGCGATCGGGCAAAGGACTACCAACGAGAGCTACAAGTCGGGCGCTGCGACACACGACTTGGACCAGATAGAGGGGGCCGGACGATGTGTATAGCAGTCATGCTATGATTGGAGATCATGGTGCCGCAACCTCAAGAGTCTTCGCCCGAAGAAACGAGAGAACGGAGGCGCGGGGCCATCTGGCTCGAGCGATTCCTCTACGGAGAACTCTTTCTAGCCATCGTTCTCGCCGTCGTTGCGCGCGAAGCCATCAATCTCGACAGCGTCCGGTGCGCCCCGGCACACGGTGGTAGTGCGCTCGAAGACAACTTAACGGGCGTTAGCGTTCTGCTCGCGGTCATCGGCCTCTTAACGTACCTCGCTCGCTTGATTTTTCCGAACCGCCGGAGATGGTTTCACTTAGCATTCGCGCTATTACTCGCCACCGTGGCGGGTACAGTCGTTTTCACGACTCTCTGGGCGATCGGAGTCGCTGATAGCGACTCCCCCTGCCCGTAAGGCGTTTCGGGTGCTTTGCCCGAAGCAAGACCTTGTGGAGATAGCGATGCGCTGGCGCGGCGACTGAGGTCTCTTAGTTCCGCTCGCCACTCATCCCCGGTGGCGACCTCGCCGAGCCGTTCGGACGCCTCTCCTTCCCTGACGCCTGTGCTGGGGCCTCCGCGCTAGACCTCGTGACCTCTACGTAAAGGTCACGAGCGGGTTGGAGCGGTTTGCCAGAGGGGTGACGCGGGCGGAGGCGTGAAAATGCCGATTCGCCCTCTCGCTCTCACGGGGCCGCTGCCGGTGGGAGCCGTGAGACGACAGTGCAGTCGCACGGCTTCGAACAAGATCGTGCCGCTAGCGGTGCCAGGCGGTTCGGGAGGCCAGTCGCGCCTGGCCGCACGAACCGCCGGCCGAGTAAGCGAGAATCGGGCGCAACGGGCAGAAACTCCCGCTTCAGAGGTCGGGGTTTGGACGTGGAACTTTTGTTGTCCGCGTTTACCCCGTAAAACGATCGTTTGGAGCGTACCGGGATCGAACCGGTGACCTCCGGCTTGCAAAGCCGGCGCTCTCCCAGCTGAGCTAACGCCCCTTCGCCCGCAGTCTAGCCCGCTCGCGCGTGGCCCTTACCGATTCGTCGCAAGCCGTCATGCCGGCGGACTTGCGACGGGCATCTCAGCTGACAGGTCGTTACTCGCTGATCGAAACGCTCTCGATCAGGACGGGCGCGAGCGGCGCGTCGCGGCGATCGGTCTCGCTGGCCTCGATCTTGTCGACCGTGTCCATGCCGGACGTGACCTCGCCGAACACGGTGTGCTTGCCGTCGAGCCACTCCGCGGCGGGAATCGTGACGATGAAGAACTGCGAGCCGTTCGTGTTCGGGCCGGCGTTGGCCATCGCCAGTGCTCCGCGAACGATCTTGTGCTGGTTGAACTCGTCCTCGAACGTGTAACCCGGGCCGCCTGTGCCGGTGCCGTTCGGGCAGCCGCCCTGGATCATGAAGTCCTTGATCACACGGTGGAAGGTGAGGCCGTCGTAAAAGCCGTCCTTGGCGAGCTTGTGAAAGTTCGCGACGGTCTTGGGTGCGTCGGCATCGAAGAGCTCGATCTCGATGGCGCCCTCTGAGGTGTTCATGGTTGCTTTGGACATGGCGGTTACGATAGCTACCGGCGCCTGGGATTACCGCTCGAGCGGTTCTGTGCTCGCCTCGCCTCAGGCCGCTGAACGTTCGATTCGCTCTTCGGTGCGGGCTCGCCGGAGGATCTTCTCGCGCTCGCCGAAGCGGATCGCCGCGCGCACGGCACGCTGCTCGTCCCAGAGTCTTTCGATCTCGCGCTCGAGCTCGTGCAGCTCGCTGGCAACTTCCGGGTCACGCCCTTCGGAGAGCTGGTGCCACAGCTCCGCCCGCCGGTCGCTGGCCCGCTCGATCTGTTCGCGTATCTGTTCGAGAGTCCTCATCTATCGGTGCAAACGTGGTTGGCTGCACCGTATTCCCGAATATCGGCGAACTTAGTCCAAAGATAACGCCGGGCTGGCGAGGGGGCGGTCTATCTCATTACTAGTGCCATCAGCGCCTTCTGGGCGTGCAGGCGGTTCTCGGCCTGATCCCAGATCGCCGAGCGCGGGCCGTGGGCGATCTCTTCCGAGATCTCCTCGCCGTAGTGCGCCGGCAGGCAGTGCATGACGAAGGCTTCGGGCCCCGCCAGCTCGAGCAGGTGCTCGTTGATTGAATAGCCCTGGAACGCGGCCAGGCGCTCGTCCCGCTCGTCCTCCTCGCCCATGCTCACCCAGACGTCGGTGTAGAGGACGTCGGCGGCGGCGGCCGCCTGTTCCGGGTCGCTCACGATCTCGATCGTCGCGCCGCTCTCCGCGGCCGCCTCGGCGGCGTCGGCCAGGGCTTGCTTGGCGGGCTCGTATCCGGGCGGGCAGGCGGCGATGAAGCTCATGCCGAGCTTGGCCGCGGCGACCATCAGCGAAGCACAGACGTTGTTGCCGTCGCCGAGAAAGGCGAGGCGCACGCCCTCGAGCCGACCGTAGCGCTCGCGGATCGTCATCACGTCGGCCAGCGCCTGACAGGGATGCGAGCTGTCGGTGAGCGCGTTCAAGACCGGGACGCTGGAGTAGCTCGCCAGCTCGTCCACGTCGGAGTGGGGGCCGGTGCGGATGACGATCGCATCGACGTAGCGCGAGAGCACGCAGGCGGTGTCCTTGAGCGTCTCGCCGCGGGCCAGGTGGGTGTGCTCGGCGGTGATGCTGACTCCTGTGCCGCCCAGCTGGCAGATACCCACCTCGAAGGAGACGCGCGTACGAGTCGAGGCCTTCTTGAAGATCAGCGCGATCGAGCGGCCGGGGAGAAGGCGGTGCGGCCGGCCCCGGGCGAGAAGCATCTTCAACTCGTCGCCGAGATCGAGCGCGGCCTTCAGCTCGTCGGGCTTCCAATCCGCAACGCGGAGGAAGTGCCTGCCCTTGAGCGCCTTGGTGGTCAGATGCGTCATTGGAAGGCGCTGAGTTTAGCGATCCCCAGCTTTGACAATAAGGCACTTAGGTTTTATTCTAGAAAAGCCATCAAATTAGGAAGGGAGGGGTTGAGATGGCCACATTGGTTCGTCGATTTGATCCTTTCAGGGAGCTCGCAAGCCTGCAGAACGACATGCGCAGGATGATCTACGCCGAAGGCCCGGGCGAGCGCGGCTCGCGTGCCTGGATTCCGGCGCTGGACATCACCGAGAACGAAAAAGAGATCGTCTACGCGTTCGATCTACCGGGCATTCCCGAAGATAAGATTGCTGTCGATCTCGAGGACGGAGCAGTTACCGTCAGCGCCGAAAGGGAGCGCGAGGAAACCTCGTCGCAGAACGGTCTCCATCGCTACGAGCGCCACTTCGGCAGCTTCGAGCGGACGATCGCGCTGCCCGCAGGGGTGACCGAGGCCGACGTCAAGGCCAGTTACTCGAACGGAGAGCTCGAGTTGCACGTTCGCAAGCCCGAGCTGCCCAAGCCGCATCGCATCCCTGTCGCGAAGAGCGAGGCCGGCGCGATCGAGGGCAAGGCGCACAAGAAGGACTAGCGACCCACGAGATAGGGACGAGCGATTGAAGGAGGCGGCTTCGGCCGCCTCCTGCGCGTTCTAGGCGAGCGCCTTTTTCAGCTCGTCGGCCAGCGCCGAGAGAGACAGCTGTGAGCCGTTGATCTCCCGCAGGAGCTCGTCGGCGCTCAGCCGCCGTCCCTGCGACCAGAGCCCGCGCAACAACTCGCCCGTTTCGAGGTGCTTGAACCACTCCGGCCCGAAGCGCTCGACGAGAGCGCCGCGAACCTGCGCCTCGAAGGCCCAGGCGCGCAGGTACGAGGTGCAGTAGAAGCCCTCGTCCACGTCGCGCAGGTAGTCGGTCGGGCACGGCTCGATCAGGGTTGCCCGCCGCTGCAGCTCTACGTAGCGCGCCGGCATCGCGCTGAAATCCGTCGCGGCGTGCAGCTCCAGCTCGTACAGGAGCTTCGCGCAGTAGCGGCGCACGAAATAGAGCTTCTGCACGGCGCCTTCCCAACCGAGCTCGCGCGCCTCCTCCTCGCCGAGCAGCCGCGTCAGCCAGGCCGGGGTCGAGATCATCCCTTCGAACAGGAAGGCCCAGCCCTCGGTGACCGCGTCGTCGCCACGGCGCCGGTACTCGAAGGGAAGATCGGCCGAGGTGTGGGCGTAGTGCTCGGTGTGACCCGCCTCGTGGAAGAGGGCCCGCCAGTCGTCCGGGCCGCCGATCGGATTGATCACGAGAACTATCCGGCTGGGTACTTCGATCGGGGCGCAGAAGGCGCGCGGTGTCTTGCTCGGGCGCGAGGCGATGTCGATCTCCACGTTCTTCTGGCTGCGTAGATCGATGCCGAGACCGGCCAGAGTGGCCTTCAGCGCCGAGAGCATCCGCTCGCCCGGGAAGGCCGCGTCCCAATGGCTGGCCCGTAACAGCCTGGGTGTGTCGTAGCGGGCCATCTGGTCGAGGCGGAGGCCGAGCCTCATCTCGAGCAGCCGCGCGAGCGATCGCTCGTACAGCCCCGCAGTCTCGTCCAGGAATGAGCCGCACTGTGTGGCCAGATCGTCGAGCGGCAGGCCGAAGCGTCGGTAGAGATCGACCGCCGACTCGCTGCCCAGTTCGCGCACGGCCGCGCGCAGGCTTCCGCGCAGATCGAGCAGAATCGGATTGAGCTCCTCGTCGACCAGGGTGCAGCGCGCCCGTTCGAGCCGGCCGCGGCGCTCGCGATCGGCGGCGTTCGCGATTTCGGGGCCGAGCATGCGGAAGGCGATTCGCTCGCCGTCGACATCTGCCTCCAATCCGGCCTCGAGCGTCGCCAAACGCTCCTCGTCGGCGCGCGTGACGGCTCCGAGAAAGCCCTCGCAGGCGAAGTGCCAGAGCTCGCGCATGCGCCCGTCGCCGTCCACCCGCTCGCCGATCCAGCGCGCCTGCTCGAGCGAGGTCAGGTCGCGGTAGCGCTCATGGATGGCCGCCAGCTCGAACTCGGGCTTGAGCCCCGCGAAGTGCCGATAGATCTCCTCCTCGAGCTCGGTCAGAAAGCGATCGGACCGTTCGCGGTATTTCTCCAGCCGAAGACCCTGTTCCGAGCTCCCCACCATCTGGCTTAGGATAGTGCCGTGCACGAGGTGTCAGTCAAGACCGAACGAAAAACCCAAGTCGTCGATATCACCAGCTCGGTCCGCGAGGCGCTCGGCGAGAAGGTCGACGGCGCGGCGGTGCTCGTCTATGTGCCGCACACCACGGCCGGCGTAACGATCAACGAGCACGCCGATCCCAACGTGGCCCGCGATCTGGAGATGTCGCTGGAGCGCATCGTCGAGGACGGCTGGCCCTTCAAGCACTGGGAGCCCGGCGACGAGAACGCCTCCTCGCACATCCGCACCGCGTTGATCGGGCCGCAGGTTGTGGTGCCGCTCAACGGCGGCAAGCTGGCGCTCGGTACCTGGCAGGGGATCTTCTTCTGCGAGTTCGACGGGCCCCGTTCGCGCAAGGTTCTCGTCAGCGTGCTGCGTTAGCGGAAGCGCTCGCTGGCCTCCGTCGCCTAATCGAGCGCGGGCGCCATATCGCGAGTCAACGCCCCGCCCGGCCAAGTCCCGGTGCCAGGCACGGGGACTTGGCCCAGGAGGACGGGCGGGAGAAAGAGCGCGCTAACTGACGGAGTAGACGACCGTGACCGAGGCGCTGACCTCGATGCGACCGCGCTTGACGGGCACCGCTATGTCTAATGCCTTGCTAGTGGCCATAGTGGGGGCCAGGTATTGCCGCTCGACGTTCTGGGCGCCTTCGTTGATCGTGGCGGGCTTGCCGAGGCTGAGGCCGACGTGACCTGCCATCGAGGCGGCCTTCGAGTGCGCCTTGTCCAGCGCCTCGTTGAGCGCTTTTTCGTAGGTGAGATCGGTCTTCTCGAGCGAGAAGGTAGGCCCGCTCTCGAGATTCGCGCCGGCGGCGGTGACACGTGTGATCAGCCGGCCGGACTTCAGAACCTGGTGCAGATCGACGCTGATCGTGTTCGAGGCGCTATAGCCGGTCGTGTTCCCGTTCGAATCGGTCTTCGGATAGACGTTCACCTCCTGCGTCTGGATGTCTCGCTGTGCGACTCCCTCCTTCTTGGTCACGGCGATCACCCGGCGCATCACGACCGAGTTTGCGGTCAGCGCCTGGCTCGCGCTGCTGCCGTCCGTCGAGACGCCGAAAGAGAAGTTGGCCAGATCGGGCGTGGCCTTGATCGTCGCGTCGGCGCTGACCGAGATCGTCCTCTTGACGGAGCGAGAGCGGGAGCCGCAGGCGGTGGCCAGCCCGAGCACGAGCACCATGATCACGGCAAGGGCGAGAGTAGAGCGTTTCATCGTCAGTCCTCCTGGGTGGCGGTCGAGCAGATACTGACGGGCCGGGCGGCGGCTCCCGCGCCCGTCGATTCGGATACGTCGCCGGCGCTCCCTCTCGTCACAGCTACGCTGCCGGTTCATGGCTGCGCCGGTAGTGAAAGAACAGGAGCTCGAGCTCCGGATCGAATCGCTCGCCTTCGGCGGCAACGGCGTCGCGCGCCTGGAGGGCTTCGTGCTGTTCGTCCGCCGCGGCCTGCCCGGCGATCTCGTGCGCGCCCGCGTCACCAAGGTGAAGCGCAGCCACGCCGAGGCCGAGGCGATCGAGGTGCTGGAGCCGGGCCCGTGCCGGGTCGAGGCGCCCTGTCCCTACTTCGGCAGCTGCGGCGGCTGCCGCTTCCAGGATCTGGCCTACGAGGTGCAGTGCGAGTCGAAGGCCGCTCAGGTCAAGGACGCGCTGGTGCGCATCGCCGGCATCGACGAGCCGCCGCTCGAGCCGATCATCCCGGCGGCGGAGATCTACGGCTACCGCAACAAGCTCGAGTACTCGTTCGCGAGCACGCCCGATGGTCCGGCGCTCGGTTTCCACCGCGCCGGCCGCTGGGACGAGCTGCTGCCGATCGAGCGCTGCCTGCTCACGACCGAGCTTGGCAACTCGATCCGCGCCGCGGCCGTGGAGTGGGCGCGCGAGGAGGCGCTCGAAGCCTACGACCAGAAAGAGCACCGCGGTTACCTACGCCACCTCGTCGTGCGCGAAGGACGCAATACCGGCCAGGCACTCGTGATGCTCGTTACGGCCTCCGAGAAGCCGTTCGACTCCGACTTCCTCGTTCGCTCGCTGACGAAGTTCCCCGAGGTGCGCTCGATCTACTGGGCCGTCAACGAGGGCGTGGGCGAGACGACCAACGTACCGGCAGATCTGATCTGGGGTGAAGAGGCGATCGAGGAAGAGCTCTGCGGTCTGCACTTCCGCCTGCGCCCCAACGCCTTCCTGCAGACCAACACCGGCATGGCCGAGCGCCTCTACGCGCTTGCCGGCGAGTACGCGGGCCTCAGCGGGGAGGAGACCGTCTGGGACTTGTACTGCGGCACCGGCACGATCGGGCTGACGCTGGCGAAGCAGGCGCGCTCGGTCTGGGGAATCGAGATCTCGGAGGAGTCGGTCGCCTGTGCGCTGGAGAACGCCGAGCGAAACTCCGTCGGCAACATCGCCTTCTTCGCCGGCAACGTCGGTCAAGTCATACGCGATCTGAATGACCGCTCCGGGTCGCCGGACGTCGTCGTCGTCGATCCGCCCCGCGCCGGACTGGCCGGCAAGGCCCTGCGCCGCCTGGCCGAGACCGGGGCGCCGCGCATTGTCTACGTCTCCTGCAACCCAACCACTCTCGCGGGCGACTTCAAGCAACTGCAAGCGCAGGCGGGCTACCGGCTGGTACGAGCCCAGCCGGTCGACATGTTTCCGCACACGCCGCACGTCGAGACCGTGGCGTTGCTAGAACGCGAAATGCCTGTCTGAGCGACGCTCCGCTCGCCGCAGCGGGGGTTGCGCATTTCTTCGTGTGCCGCCCGAAGTACCGTCGGCGCTCTTCTCGCCTTTTACACACTCCTAATGTCCGAGGGGGATCCGAGTGCGATGCTTATGCCAGCTCTCGGTTCGTTCGTGCTCTACCGCCAAGGAGGCCGCCGTGAAATTCCATCCGATTCGTTCAGTGGCGATTGTCGTTTCGATTTGCGCGATCGCGGCTCTCGTCGTCGGCGCCCGGGTAACTCGGAGTGAGGCGGCGGCGACGACCGGCGCTCGCCTGATCAAGGACCTGAGTCCGGGCGTCAACTCGGGTAATCCGATCGATCTCAAAGTCGTGGGCGGCGCCCTCTACTTCCAGGCCACGGATGGAACGCACGGCCTCGAGCTCTGGAAGAGCGACGGCACGGCGGCGGGCACCGCCATGCTCAAGGACATCAACCCGGCGGGCGACAGCCTCCCGAGTGGCTTTACGGCGCTCAACGGGGCTCTCTTCTTCGTCGCCAACGACGGCGCTCACGGCGCCGAGCTCTGGAAGAGCGACGGCACCGCGGCCGGGACAGTCCTCGTCAAAGACATCAATCCGGTCAGCGGCGCCGGCAGCAATCCGGGCAACTTTGCGGTGCTCGGCAATACGCTCTTCTTCTCGGCCGGAGACAGCAGCCACGGTCGCGAGCTGTGGAGGAGCGACGGCACGCCGGCGGGCACCGTGATGGTCGCGGACATCAACACGACCACCGCTGCTGCGAGCAGCAATCCGAGCGGGCTCGTGGCGGTTGCCGGCCGGATCTACTTCTCCGCCGACAACGGCAAGAACGGCATCGAGCTCTGGAGGAGCGATGGCACGGCGGCCGGCACCGCGCTGGTGAAAAACATCAGGCCCGGTAGCGCCAACAGCATGACCACCCTCATTTCGAGCGTACTCGGAAACTCGCTCTGCTTCCGGGCCAACGACGGCACGCACGGTATCGAGCTATGGAAGAGCAACGGCACGGCGGCGGGAACGGCGATGGTCAAGAACATCAGGCCCGGCGCGAATCAGAGCAGCACGCCGAATGAATTCACCACCATCGGCGGCACCACGTACTTCGTTGCAACCAACGGAAAGACCGGCCGCGAGCTCTGGAAGACCAATGGCACGTCCGCGAGCACGAGCCTCGTAAAGGACATCAACCCGGGCAGCGGCGGCGCGGGCGTCGCTTCGCTGCATGCCTTCGGTACCAACCTGGTCTTTCGGGCCAACGATGGAGCGAACGGAGCCGAGCCGTGGAGGAGCGACGGCACGCCGGCGGGCACCGTCATGATCAAGGACATCAACACCTCGGCCGGCTTCAGCAGCAACCCGGCAGGCTTCGTTTCGCTGAGCGGGACGCTCTACTTTGCGGCAACCGACGGCGCCCACGGTCTAGAGCTGTGGAGGAGCAACGGCACCGCTAGCGGAACAGCCATGGTCGCCGACATCAACCCGACGGCCGACAGCAACCCGAGGTACCTCACACCGTTCAAGACCAATCTCGTCTTCTCTGCCACGACTCCCGGTCACGGAACGGAGCTCTGGGAATTGGCCGACTTCTCGCCGCCCCAAACCAAGATCACCTCCCATCCCAAGAAGACGGTGCGCACAACCAAGAACAGCGCGAAAGTACGCTTCCGCTTCCGCTCTGACGAGCCGGGCTCGAAATTCGCCTGCAAGCTCGACTCGGGGAAGTGGAAGGCATGCAAGTCGGCCAAGACCCTCAAGGTCAAAGCGGGCAAGCGCAAGCACACCTTCCAGGTTCGAGCCACCGACAAGGCCGGCAACGTCGATCGCACTCCGGCCAGGTGGGCCTGGAGAGTGAAGCGGATCTAGGGCGACCCGCGCTCTTCAATCGCGGCCAGGATGGTCGCGGGCGTTCGAAATGGGTTTACGCGCCACAGCTCGCGGAGAGATGCGCCGGTGAGCGCCGCTCGATGGCGCTTGTAGTACGAAGCGAAGTGCTTTACGATCGCGCAGCAAGCGAAACCATGCGCGTCAGCGCTGGAAAGGGGCCCTGTACATGAGACTGAAGTTGATCTGTGCCGTCCTTGTCGGCGTGCTGCTGATCGCGTCTGGATGCGGCTCGAAGAAGAAGGCGACGTCGACGGCGTCGAAGGCAACTACCCCCACGACCACTGCCTCCGCAACGGGCGGTTTGAATCTCTCGAGCGCGGACTGTAGGAACCTAATCGCCGCGGAGTCGACCATCTCCAATGCAACCAGCGGCAAGCTCCCGGGCGATATCAACGCGCAGATAGCCGCTATGAACGCGCTCGCCAAGACCGCTCCGGCTGCGGTGCGGGGCGATATCGCAACGCTCGCTACCGCTGCCGGCCAGATCGCCAAGCTGCATCTGTCGTCCGGCCAAACCAAAATGACGGCAGCGCAAACCGCGCAGCTGATGGCGGCGATGTCCAAGCTGGACCTCACGAAGATATCGGCGGCCGCTACGGATCTCGGCAAGTGGGCTCAGAAGGCCTGCGCAAGTAAGTAGCTCAGATAGTCAAGTAGCGCACTCGAGCCCTGCCCCTGCCGGGGGCGGGGCTCGCGCGTCTCCGGCCTCGATCCCGATCAGGCCGGTGTCGGTTAGTCTCCGCTCATGTCCGAGCCCGAATACCGTGAGGTGGAGGCCGAGGAGAGGCGACACCTTCTCCGCTCCTTCGGCTACTGGGACATCGTCGTCCTGGGTGCGTTAATGGGGGCCGGGCTCGGTTTTCTCTACGGGCACGGTCACGGATCGCGCGTAGAGGCGTGGCGTGTCTTCGCCGGCATGGCGATCGGTGCGCTCTGTGCCCTCGTAGCCGGCTGGGTCAAGGTTCAGGGCCGTGCCCGCGAGCGCTTCTTCACACGCTGGGCGGCCGAGCGGCAATGGCACTACGAAGCCGCCGGAAGGCCGTTCGAGGACACGCCCTTTCTGCAAAGCGGAGACAAGCGCAGGGCAAGCGACTTCTTCTCGGGCTTCTGGCCCGAGCTCGGTTTCGTTCTCTATCAGCACAAGCGGATCGTGGGAAGCGGCCGCGACGAGCAGGTGACCAACTACCTGGTGCTGCACTTCTCGCTCGGGCGGCCCCTGATCGACCTGTTGCAAATCTCGCCTCGCAGCCGCGCGGCCGAGCTGGAGGCGAAGCTTTTCGGTCGCCTCAGTGGGCTCGGCGAGCGGATCGAGCTCGAGTCGGCCGAGCTCGATCAGCACTTCCGAATCAGCGGCCTGCGCGGACAGGAAGATGAGCTGAGAAGGCTGCTCACGCCGAGCGCGATCGTCAGGCTGCTCGATTTCCAGCGCGCGCTCCCGGACGGAAACGCCCGCTTCGAGATCGTCGGCACCAATGTCGCCTTCCTGGTCGAGAAGACGCTGTCGCCGAAGCGACCGCAATTGATCGTCGAGCTGCTCGAGCTCTGGCGACCCATCGCGGTCTGGCTGACAGAGGAAGCCGGCCCGGAGGCGCAGCCGCCCGCTACCGTCGGCGAAAGTCGCCCGTCGTGACGCCCGTCGACGTCGTACTGGCGCTACTCGTCCTCGTCGGCCTGCTCGTGGCGCTCTCCTTCAACCGGCTCGTCCGCCTGCGCAACAAGGTCAACGAAGCCTGGCAGGACGTCGACGTTCAGCTTCAACGCCGCCACGACCTGATTCCGAGGCTGGTCGAGGTTGTGGAGGGATACGCGGCCCACGAGAAAGAGCTGTTCGACGAGCTGACGCGGCTGCGCAGCGAGGCCGAGCAGGCGAGCGGCGCGGCCGCGCAGAGTGCGCCGGAGAGCGAGCTGGCCACAGCCCTCGCCGGAGCGGTGGCCGTGGCCGAGGGCTACCCGAGCCTGCGCGCCGCGGAGAACTTCCTCTCGCTGCAGAAGGAGATCGCCACGACCGAAGACGAGGTCGCGGCGGCGCGCACCATCTACAACGGCAACGTTCGCATCTACAACACGCGCATTCAGACCTTTCCGGTCAGCTTCTATGCCGACCTGTTCGGCTTCGAGCCGGCCGAGTTCTTCCAGGGCGCCTAGCGCTAGAGCTGCGGCGCCGGCCGTGGTGGGGAATCGAGGTCGACCTCGTCGCCGCCGCGAAGGCGACGCCAGATCAGATCCGCATTGGCGAGCAGGAAGGCGAGCGAGATGCCCGGGAGCGCGGGCAGGCCGCTCGTCTTGAAGGGATCGGCATAGACCGCCAGCACGGTCGTCAGCCCGAGCGAACAGACCAGCGCCAGCCAGGTTGCCCTGCGCCGCAGGCCGAAGCGGGCGGCCGCGCCCAGAAAGAGCGCGAAGAAGAAGACGTCGGACAGCCCGAGCCCGGCGGAGGTCGGCGCGCTCGTCGCCCGCAGATCTCTCGGCGCGGCCGCACCAGCGCGCCGCCCGTACAGTGGGGCGCCTTTGCCTGCCGGCGGAAAGACGACGTTTGCCACGCTCGGCGTAGCGCCGCGCTGTAACGCCGCGATTCGATAGCGGATCTTCTTCCCGGAGGGCTCGGATCCGTCGCTGAAGGAGAGCTTCTGGCCGCAACGATCGCGGCGCGGGCAGAAAGGACTCGGAGCGAGCAGCTGCTCGCGCCCGCCCCCGACGCGGCGATAGATGCGCCAGCCCGAGACGGTCTCTTTCGGCGGCGTCTGCCAGCGAACGGTGATCGTGCGCTCGCCCGGGATGGGGAAGGCAACCGAGCTGAGATCGAAGACCTGCGGTTTCTGGGTCACGACATAGTGCGTCGGCCCGCGCCAGACCGAGAGCGTGTCGACTGTGGGAATCAGCAGGGCGAGCAGAACGACCCAGCTCAGCTTCTCGAAGAAGCGCAGGAAGAGGAAGCCGACGAGTGCGGCGGCGGCGAGCTTGGGCAGCGAGGTGTAGAGGTCGGCGCCGACCAGGTAAAGAACGACGGCGATCGCCACGAAGACGAGCGCGACCGGGACGAGCGCGCGCTCGCGGCGCAGAGGCAGAGCGAACGCCACCGCTGCGAAAGCCAGGGCACTGAGCGCGAAGCCGACCCATAGAACGGCGGCCCACTGGGGCAGGTCGGGCAGGAGCTCGCTACTCGCGTAGTAGGCGCCGAACAGCAGGAGGGCGCCGAGTGCGAGAGCTGATCGGTGTCTCAATAGGGCGGTTGCTCTGCCCACCACGGCCCGACCAGCTTGAAGGACTTCCAGAACGCCGTCTTGGCCGCCTGCTCGTCGAGCGAGGCGTCGATATCGGGGCAGTAGAGCACCTCGATCGTCGCGGTAAAGCGCTGCAGTGAGCCGGGCGTCGGCTCGAGCTTCTCGGCGAGCGGGAAGTCGAGCGCGTTCACGAAACGAAGCGCCTCTTCACCCATGATGACGACCAGCCGCGGCTGAACGATTTGCAGCTCACGGGACAGGTTGGGGAGCGCCTCGGCCTCGTCTTCGCCGGCCAGTTTGAGGCAGTTCGTGCCGTAGATCGCCATCGGGTCGACGTGCAGGCGCTGGAGCGACTTGAGGATCGCCTGACCGGAGCGGCCGAAGAAGGCGACGCCCTCCTGAATCTCGGCCGGCTTGGGGTCGAATTTCAGCAGCATGATGTCGGCCAGCGGGTGACCCGAACCGAGCACGACCGCGCGTGGGCCGTCACCTGTGGCGACGATCTCATGGCCGAGATCGTTGATCTCGGTGATCGCCTTCTTCAGGTACTTCTCGAACAGCTCGTCTTTGGGCACGACAGGCACGGTAGGCGGGTCCTAAGTTCTCGCCTAGCGCGCCCTTTCCTTGACCTGGGCCGCCCATTTGAGCGACTGTAGGTAGACGAGCGACCTCGGCCGGCGCACGATCTCGGCGCCGTGCAGGCTGATCAAGAACTCCTCGGGGCCTGCGAAAGAGCGCATCCGCACGCAGCCGGTGCCGACTCCCTGCAGCACGTGCGCGTCGGAGCCGGCGCCCATGATCAGGTTGTACTTGCGCGCGAAGCGCAGCGCCTCGTCGTTGAAGACCTCGAACACTAGCCGCGCGTTGTAGGCCTCGAAGGTGTCGATCTCGGCCAGATGCCGGCGCAGCGTCGCCGAGTCGGGAACCGAGTGCAGGCGATCGAAGGGATGCGGTACATAGACCAGCCCGCCCTGCTCGTGGATCGCCGCCAGCGTCTCGGCGAAGGAGAGCCCGCGTGGAACCTCCTTCTTCAGGAAGAGGCCGATCACCTCGCCCTGCCCGCCGGTCTTGATCTCCTCGCCGGGGATCACGATCAGCTTGCGGGAGCGCGCCTTGGCCGCAGCCTTCTCGGCGCCGGCGAAGACGTTGTGATCGGTAACGGCGATGGCGCCCAGGCCGATCTCCTCGGCGTGATCGAGCAGGTCGTCGACCTCGACCGAGCAGTCCGGTGACGCGCTCGTGTGCATGTGCAGGTCGCAGAGGATCCAATCCCGCCCGGCGAGCGGGTCGGCGCTTTGCTTGCGCGGCGGGCGGCGGCGCTTGCACAGCTCACGGTAGATCCTCTCGAGCTTGCCCGCCACCGCCGTGAAGGATTGCTTTTCGGCGTGCACCCGGGCCTGCGCCTGAAGCTCTTCGCGCAGCGCCACGTTCTCGACCAGCCGGGCCACGGCCGCGGCGGCCAGCTGGGGCTGCTCGGCCAGCGCGGGCGGATCGGCGCTCGCCGCGCCGCAGGCCTCGGCCTCGAGCCGTAGCCGTCCCAGCCCGCCCGGCGCCGGAACGAAGACGGCGGCTTCCGCGAGCAACCGTGCCAGCGCCTCGGCGTCGCGGACCGTACGCACGCGGACGCGATCGCGCAGGTCGTGCGGCACGCTGGGCTTGCCGGCTAGCGCCTTGGTGCGCAGAAGCAACAGCTCCCACCCGTCGAGCTCGCGCAGAGCGCGAATCAGGCTACGGGCGACGGCGCGCTCGGTCGAGCGCCATTCGGCGGCGACGAGGCGCCGTTTCTTCCCCGGTTGGAAGAGGTCGATGTCGACGCCTTCCGGGAGCAGCCGGTAGTCGCCCGGGAAACGTTCCTTCGCGGCCGCGGCTATTGCCTCGTCGGTTGCCAGCAGCGCGTCGGTTCGACCGAGCAGTCGCTCGCGCCGGCTCTTTGCCGGTAGATAGGCGATCCGCTCGGCGGAGAGGAAGCTGGCGACCGTCAGCGATCTCGTGTCGCGCAGGGCGAGATAAGAGAGGCTCGGAAGCCCGGGCTCGAAGCCGTGCACGATGTCGAAGCGTCCCTTCGCGAGAGCGAGCGCCAGGTTGGCCCGAACGCCGACCGGGATGCCGAGCGTGCTCCGCCGCGTTACGGGAATCGCCGTTCCAACGGCGATGAAGTTGGCGTCCTCGCCGCGCTCCAGCGCCCGTCGGCCAGCCTTGAGATCGGCGGCGCGGTTGGAAGGCGCCAGCACCGTGACGTGGTGACCGCGCTTTCTCAGGGCCGCGGCGATTCCGGCCACGTTCTCATTCACGGGATGATGCTGAGACCAGGAAAACGGCGTGACGAGGCAGATGCGCATAGCTACCGGTTGCGAGTGTAGTCCTGTCGTACCGCTGGAATCCTTCGATAAACGTCTGCGCCCGCCGAAGCGGGCGCAGAACACAAGCGGTTGAGTAGCGCCGCTACGATTTGGCCTGCTTGGCCGCCGCCTTGCGCGGGTTCTTGGTGATGAACTCCTCGGCCGCCTCGTAGGCCTCGTCGTCGACGATCTGCTTCGGCGGCGACTTCATCAGGTACGAGCTCGGCCCCTCGAGGGCGCCCGAGACGCCGTTGTCGAGCGCCAGCTTGGCCAGGCGCACCGCGTCGATCACGACGCCGGCCGAGTTGGGCGAGTCCCAGACCTCGAGCTTGAGCTCGATGTTCAGCGGCACGTCACCGAAGGTGCGACCCTCCATGCGGATGTAAGCCCATTTGCGATCGGTCAGCCAGGGCACGTAGTCCGACGGGCCGACATGGACATTGTCGGCGCCCATGTCGTAGTCGAGCATCGAGGTGACGGCATTGGTCTTGGAGATCTTCTTCGACTCCAGTCGCTCGCGCTCGAGCATGTTCAGGAAGTCGGAGTTGCCGCCGACGTTCAGCTGCATCGTGCGCTCAAGCTTGACGCCGCGCTCGCGGAAGAGGCTCGTCAGCACGCGGTGGGTGATCGTGGCGCCGACCTGCGACTTGATGTCGTCGCCGATGATCGGCAAGCCCGCCTCGACGAAGCGACCCTGCCAGTACTTCTCACGGGCGATGAAGACCGGCATGCAGTTCACCATCGCGCAGCCCGCTTTCAGGATCAGCTCGGTGTACCACTTGACCGCCTCTTCCGAGCCGACCGGCAGGTAGTTGATGACCACGTCGACACCTCTGTCCTTGAGGATGCCGACGACGTCGTCGGTCGGGCCGGGCGCCTTCTCGAGGATCTGCGAGAGGTACTTGCCGAGGCCGTCGTGGGTCATGCCGCGCGAGACCTTGACGCCGGTCTTGGGAACGTCGCAGAACTTGATCGTGTTGTTGGGGAAGGCCCACATCGCCTCTGAGATGTCCTTGCCGACCTTTCCCTTGACCACGTCGAAGGCGGCGACGAACTCGATGTCGTTGATGTGGTAGCCGCCAAGATCGACGTGCATCAGGCCGGGGACGAACTCGCCCGCCGGAGTGTTCTTGTAGTACTCGACGCCCTGCAACAGCGAGTTCGCGCAGTTGCCGACGCCGATGATTGCGACGCGAACTTTGCCGTTCGCGGAGCGTTGAGTAGAAGCCATTATTTTCCTCCCTGAAGCAGTTGCGAGCGAACGAACAGCGCCCGCAAGATGACTGTGTACCAGGCCAGTGCCGTCAGTACTCCGATCGCCCAGGGAAGAACCCCCCAGGGCGCGAGCACGAGGCCGGCTGTGATTACTACTACGCGTGTAGCGCGATCGCCCACGCCTACGTCACCGCGCAACCCGATCATCTCGGCGCGTGCGCGGGTGTAGCTGACGAGGAAGGAGCCGACGATTGCTGCGAGCGTCAGTCCTACCGAGAAGAGGGCATGACCGCGCGCGAAGACGAGCACGACGGCCCCGAGCATGAAAGCCTCGCCGATGCGATCGGTGGTGGAATCGATGAAGGCGCCGAGCGGTGAGACCTTTCCGCTCGCCCGGGCGAGAGCGCCGTCCAGGATGTCGAGTATCGAGCCGATCACGAAAAGTCCGGCGGCGGCCCAGAAGAACGCGAGCTCGTGGCGGTAGCTGAAGTAAACGAAGACCGAGGCGCCGATAGTGAGCAAAACGCCGACGGCAGTCACGGTATTAGGGGTAATGCGGGTACGCGCCAGCCCAGTCATCGCACGGGTGGCGAGCCGGCGGACGTCGTTCAGAAAGCCCTGCCTCGCCGCCTCTGTCTTCGAGCTTGCCAATCGCATAGCTGCTATGAGGATAGCGGATTTGCGATCGGTGTGTTTCGCTACCCCTCGTGCCGCCCTCAGCGGAGCGAACGTCCGCCAAGCGGGCCCAGGGCTAGGCGGCGAGATAGTTCAGCCGCTGCTTGCGACGGTCTTTGGCCGGGCCGATTTGTTGCGCCGCCAGAAGCGGAAGCGCGGATCGACGACCGGCGCCGCGACGAGCGTGACCAGAACACCGGCGAGGCAATCGAGCCAGAAGTGGTTGCCGGTCGCCATGACCGTGAACCAGACCCACGGCGGCCAGAAGCACCAGAGCACCTTGGCCCACAGGCGTCGGCAGACGAAGGCCATCGTGATGCCGACGATGAGCGCATCAGCGGCATGCAGGCTAGGCATCGCCGCATAGGGATTGGCGAAGGCGCTGACGCCCTTGCTCGAGGTGGTGAGGCCCGAGAAGAGCGCCTCGATGTCGAGGAAGCCGAGGCTGGGGAACATCCGCGGCGGCGCGGTCGGGATGAGCACGTAGCCGATAAGGCCGATGACGTTGGCGAGCATCAGCCAGTTGCGGAAGCGAATGAACGAATCGGTCTGCCGGAAATAGACCCAGAGCAGCGCGAACGCCAAGACGAAGAACTGCGAGAGCCAGTAGGTCGCGGCCGCCGCGTCGACGAGCAGGCGCGAGGAGAGGAGAATCTTTTGCAGGCTCTGCTCGAAGAGCGCGTTCACGTGACTTTCCAAGGCTATGACGTGGCGCGCGTTCTCCTTTGCCACCGGTGTGACGGAGCCACCGTGATCGGCAATGCCCCAGGCCAGACGGTAGACGAGAACGAACCCCAGCCAGATCGAAACCTGGAGGACGAAATCGCGCCAGCCGCGCGGTAGGAATCGCGCTGAGCTTCGCTGTGGGGTTGCGGATGCGCTGCCTTCGGTCATTGGCCAGGATTGTAGACGCGGACGCGGGTGTTTGAACTGATGACCTTGGTCACGGTGCGACGAGTCAGAGTGCCCCTCGCTCATTGCCGCTACGCGGCGTTGGAAACCTATTTGTTAATCGGCCCTCAAGGTTTGCCAGTTTAGACCGATCCCAAATATGAAAACCTCCTTAAAAGATAGAGGTTTGCACGCGAAAAGTCTCGTGTGTCACCTCCTCTTGAGAAGGGACAGCGGATCGAGCGGGGCGCCCTAACGGGCGANNGCGCCCCGGCTGCTAAACGGCAGTGACTATGCTCGGACGGTGCCGCTGGTTGCGCTAATTCTCGTCACTGTCGTCTGGGGCATCACCTTCGTCCAGGTCAAGGACGCGGTGGCCATCTATCCGCTCTTCGCTTTTCTTGCACTTCGGTTCGCCATCGGCAGTTTGGCTCTGTTTCCGTTCGCTGTAGTGCGCGCGCGACGAGGGCCGTGGAAGAGGGGCGCCGTGGTCGGGATCCTGCTCGGCTTTCTGGTCGCCGGCGCCTACGCTTTCCAGACCGCGGGCCTCGTCCACACGACCGTCTCGGGCAGCGGGGTTCTCACCGGCCTTTACGTGGTGATGACGCCCCTTCTGGCTCTCGTTCTGCTGCGCCGGCGGATCGAGCCGGCGACCTGGGTCGCGGTTGCATTCGCGGGGCTCGGTTTTGCGATGCTCTCGGGCATTCCGCAGGGGTCGCGCCGCGGCAACGCGCTGGTGCTCGCCTCGGCGCTGCTCTGGGCGGCGCAGATCGTGCTGATGGAGCGCTATGCACCGCGCTTCGATCCGCTGATTCTTGCGCTCGGCGAGATGACTACCTGCCTCGTCTGCTTCATGGCGATCGCGCTCGTGCGGGGCGAGGTGAGCGTTCCGCGCGGCTGGGTCGTCTGGGGCGCGCTGCTAGTTACGGGCCTACTTGCGAGCGCGTTCGCCTTCCTCGTGCAGAGCTGGGCTCAGCAGCAGATGAGCGCGGTTCGCACGGCGGTCGTGTTCGCGCTGGAGCCGGTTTTCGCGGCGATCTTCGGCGTCTGGTTGGCCGGCGATCGCCTCGGATGGCTCGGATGGGGCGGCTGCGCGGTGATCATGGCCGGTATCGCTCTTGCCGAGCCGGCGGCTGGGCGGGCATTACGCGGGCTTCTCTTACGTGTGACGGCCGCCGACGAAAGACCGTAGACGGTGATCGCGAGCTCCAGCCCGATCCGGGCGGCCGAAACGGCAAAACGTGGGGAAGAACGCGCTTGCCAATCCTTCCCCACGCAGCCGAACTTTAGAGCTTTGTTGTTGGTAGTCGCCTACGAAGTAGTGGTCGTCGTCGGAGCAGTCTTGGCGGGCCTGTCCAGTACGCGGGCTGCGAGCAACGGCGCGGTCACGTAGGTGCCCTTCTTGCAGGCGCGCGTCTGAACAACGAGGCGGTCGCCGAGCGTGAGATCGCCGAGCCCCACCTTCTTGCCGAGACGCCAGATCCTCGTGTTCGTGTCGACCTGGACCGTGATCGTCTGACCCTCGTACGCCCTCGCATGCTTGTTGGAGTGCTTGACGAGCATCGTGAGCGACAGCTGATCGTCGGCCACCGTGGCCAGCGGGCCTCTCAGGATCAGAGCGAATCTGGCACGGCAGACTCTCTCCGTCGAAGCATCCTTGGCGGGCCTGGCCCGTACTCGGGCCGCAAGAGGGACGACCGGGTCGGTGGAGTTCTTGCAGGCGCGCGACTGAACAACGAGGCGGTCGCCGAGCGTAAGATCGCCGAGCGCCACCCTCTTGCCAAGGCGCCAGATCGTCGTGTTCGCATCGACCTTGACCGTGATCGTCTGGCCCTTGTACGTCTTCGCGTGCCGGTTGGTGTGCTTGACAAGCATCGTGAACGACAACTGATCGTCGGTAACCGAGGCGAGCGTGCCCGTCATGACCAGCAAGCTGGGATGGCAGACCCACTCCGGAATGTACGGCGCCGTCGTCGTGGTGGCTGTCGTATCGGTCGCCGTCTGGTTCTTCGGTGTCTTCGCCGGAGCCGCAACCGCGAACGACGCGGCGAGACCGGCGAAAAGCACGGTAACTAGCGCAACCCTGAACTTCATTTCCCTCTCCTTTGTGGCTCGCGACTCCGCTGATTGAAGGAGTCTTGAAGCGCTCTAAATTAAGCTTGCTCTCAGTATTAAGCGTTACGCGCTGGAGTGTCAATAACTATCGCGTAAAATCGTTGTAAATAGCCGGCGCGTTAATCGGTATGTAAAATCTATGTAAAGCGATATCGGCGCAAGAAGTCAGCCAGCGAAGCGCGAGCGGTAATTAAATCGTTGTCTCTCACGTAGTTTCCGCTTTCTCGGATGGAGGCTTTGAGGTCTCGGCCGCTTCAGCGAGTGGAAGTCGAACGGTGAAGTTCGTGCCGCTCCCGAGCTCGCTCGTGACGGTGACGGTGCCGTTCATGCCGTCGACGAGCTCCCTGACGATGGCCAGGCCGAGCCCGGTGCCGACGGGGCGCTCGCTTTGGTAGCGCGAGTAGAGGAAGAAGCGCTCGAAGGCGCGTGGAAGCTCGTCGGGCGCAAGGCCGGGCCCGGTGTCTTCGACGGTGAGCGTTCCCGGGGCTACCGCGATGCGAACCGTTCCTCCCACCGGCGTGACCCGAAGCGCGTTCTCGATCAGGTTCGATGCGACCTGGAGCAGCCGGTCGTGGTCGCCGAGCGCCGGCGCCGCTCCGCTCGATACGTACTCCAATCTGACGTCGAACGACTTCGCCTGGGCCTGAAAACGCTGAAGCGTCTCGCAGGCGACTTCGTCGAGATCTATCTCTGCACAATGGATACTGAACTCACTTTGACTCACGCGTGCAAGGTCGAGCAGATCGCCGACCAATCGCTCCAAGCGAAGCGCCTCTTTTCCTATCGTGTCGGCAACTTCACGGGGTGCGATCGTGCCGTCGGCGAGCGCTTCCGAATAGCCGCGCACCGCCGCAAGAGGGGTTCTCAGCTCGTGGCTGACCGAGAGTAGAAACGCCTTCTCGGCCGCTCGGGCATCGGTGAGTTGCGTCGCCATCTCGTTGAATGAAGTCGCGAGCGAGCGCAGCTCTACCGCGCCTTCCACGGGAACCGGATCGGAGACGCCCCGCTTGGCAAGTGCGCGGCTGGCGCGGGCCACGCGATCGAGCGGGCGCGTGATCAGGCGCCCAAGCAAGAGCGAGATCAGGGCGGCCAGCAGCATGCCGGCGGCGGCGGCGATCGCGAGCGCATTGAAGAACGGACGCCAGTCGGCGGTAGCGTTGCGGTGCGGACGCAGGAGCACGAACGCCTTGGGGCCGACGAAAACCTTGGGACCGACTCGAGCGGCGAAGTAGCTGCTCGTGCCGTCGATCGTGATCGAGCCGTCAACCGCCTGGCGGTCGCGCAATCTGCGCAGGGTTTCTTCGGAGGCGAAGGGAGTCTTCGAGCTGAGCGAATACAGCAATTCCACCTTCTCGTTCTGCTTGGCGAGGTACGGCTTGAGCTTGGGCAGTCGCGTCAGCGGCAACAAGATGCCTGTCTGCTCGCGCCTCGCAAGCAGGTCGGCCTGGTGGGAGAGATCGCGCAGCGTCGCCCGATCGACCGCCTGGCGCGTGAGCAATCCCCCGACGCCGAGCGTGAGCACGGCCGAGAGCAACAGAATCAGACCGATCGCGGCGAAGAGCTGAGCTCGAAGCGAGTTGAGTCGCGGCCTCATTCGCGAACGACTTTGTATCCGGAGCCTCGCACGGTGAGGATCAGATCCTGCAGGCTGAGCTTGCGCCTCAGCTGGGCGATGTGCACGTCCACCGTGCGCGTGTCGCCCGGATATGTCATGCCCCAGACCTCGTCGAGCAGCTTGTCGCGCGAGAGCACGAGACCGGCGTTCTCGATCAGAACCGTCAGGAGATCGAACTCCTTGCTAGTGAGCTTGACCTCTTGTTCGTTTGCGAGTGCGACCCGCTCGCTGCGGTGAAGCTCGACTGCTCCGAGCCGGAGCACATCTTGGTAGGCGGCACGCCTGCCTCGGCGCAGTATCGCGTGCGCGCGGGCCACCAGCTCGCGCGGCGAGAACGGCTTGAGAACGTAGTCATCTGCCCCGAGCTCGAACCCGGTGATGCGGTCGGACTCTTCGTCGCGCGCGGTCAGCATCAGGACGGGCACCTGCGAGCGAGCACGGATCAGGCGGCAGACTTCGAAGCCGTCGATTCCCGGCAGGCCGATGTCGAGTACCACGAGGTCGATCTTACGGCCTGCCAGCTCGATCAGGGCTTCCTCGCCCGATCGCAGCCAGACGACTGCGAACTCGTCGCGCTCGAAATAGGCGCGGACGAGGTTTCCGATGCTCTCCTCGTCTTCGATCAGAAGGACTGTGCGCGGTGCTCGGTGAGCGTGCGCGCCGGATTCGGAGAGCGGAGCGGTCGTCGGCACTCTCTACGTCTTTCCGCCGCTCGACTTCTTCCTGTCCTGGGCCCAGATCTGGCTGATCACTCCGTCGCCGCTGCCGATCGTCGTCGCTTTCATGCCCGCCACGAGGTCCCCCGTGCTGAGCGCGAGGCCGTTGAGCCACACGTCGCTGGCGTCGCCGAGCTGCATATCCACGCTAGTGCCGTCGTCTTCCTGCAGCACCAGCGAAGTACTGTTGCTGTCGACGCTCGCGATTACGCCCGTGTCGGCGCGGGTCTCGAACTCTGCGCCGCCGCCCCATGAAACCACCTCGGCTCGCATGAAGCCGTTCAAGAGGAGCGCCCTGATCTTGGGCACGGATCTGTCGGGCGACCTTCTCGCGACGTAGAGCCACGAAGCTGCCGCATTTCCCGCCACCATTACCGTCGCACGCATGCCCGGCCGCACGCGTTTCGCCGTGACCGTCCGATAATCGATGTTGATCTGAGTGGCTGACGAGAGCTTGATTCGTATGACGGAGCCGTCGCGCTCAGCCAGCGTCAGCTGGCGCCCCCGCACCTTCCGAACGACACCGCGATAGACCCAGTTGTCGCCGACCTGATCGCCGGCGAAGGTCACGATCTCGGCGCGGATTAGGTCGGCGCGGATAAGGCCCTTCACGGCGCTGTTTGCCATCGGGCCGGAAACCACCGGCGCGCCCGAAGCAGGCGTCGAAAAAGTAACGCCGCCGATCGCCAGGGTAAGCGCGCCGAGCAGCAACAGCTGCGCCGATCGTTTTCGTAGCATGATTTTCATCATCTTGAATTGTCGTCAGATATAGCCGCCACATCAAATGCGAAAGTAATGACGACGTAAATAGTTCTCGTCTTAATTCCCTGACCACGAGCGCGCTAACGCGAGAGTGCGTCGTGCGTTCGGCCCATCAACCGGAGGAGAGAGGCTCAGAACCAGGCTTCGCGGAACTTCGCCTCGAGGGCGACATGATTGACGCCGCGCGCCTTGGCGGTGTGTAGGGCGGCGCGCGCGGCGTCAAGCGTCTCGACTGCCGAGAAATCCGGATCGAGCGCTACCACGCCGCAAGACACCGAGAGGCGAACCTCGCCGTCGGGCATGACCAGCGGCTCGTGCTCGATCGACTCGCAGAGCCTGTCGCAGGCAACGACTGAATCCTCGGGAGTGCAGTCATAAAGAACCACGGTGAACTTGTCACCGCTGAGCCGACCGACGGTATCGGCCTCGCGGGCGGTCGAGCGCAGCGTTCGGGCAACGCGTAGGACGGCCAGATCGCCACCGGCGCGGTCGTAGGCATCGTTGATCTCGCGCATGTGGTCAATGTCGACGAGCGCCAGGCACGAAGGCGGGCTTTCCCGATCTTGCCGCGCGATCTCGGTGCCGAGCATGTCGTAGATCGACTGGCGGTTCGGCAGCCCGGTTAGCGTGTCGGTCATGGCAAGCGTCGAGATGCGGTGATTGGCGAAATCGAGCTCGTGCTGGAGCGTCACGATGCGCACACCGATGTGCACGGCTGCCAGCAGGTCGGCAATCTCGAACGGCTTGTCCACGCAGTCGTCGGGCCCGACGGGAGCACCGAGCGGTTGCTCCTCGTCGCTTACGCCGAGGGCAATCAGATAGAGATCGCGGCCGTCCGGCTCGGTGCGCAGGCGATCGAAGATTGACAGTCCGTCGATCTCGCCGAGGTTCGTGTCGAGGACGGCAAGGTCGTAACGACGCGGTTCGAGCGAAGCCATCACAGTCTCGCTGTCCAGCGCCGCCTCGACGCGATAGCCGGCTTCTTGGAGCGCCCGGCGGACGTCTTTAAGGTAAGTCTCGTCCGAGGTACCCAGAAGTATGCGGGGTTTCCGCACGTCAGTACCGATGCCGCCAGCGCCTGCCACTGGTCGGGGTTATCGGCGGGGTCCAGCCACGGTTTAATCCCTCGTTCTCGCCCTTGACAGCCGCGTTTCTGACCCAAAAGGGTGCTTATAACGCGATCGAGATCGCCCATTTGAGTGAATCGGCGCTCCCTCAAATGAGGGATCTCGCGTTTTCCGCCGGCAGAGGATCGAGACATCTCTATCGGCCCCGGGTTCGCGCTCAGCCAAAACGGCGTCGGCACTCGCTCGGAGGGAGGGCGCCGAGGTACGGGGTTTTGCATCAGTAGAGAAAGGTTGATATACTGAGACTTAGATTTTCTTAGCAGCAAACAACGTAGAAGGAGATTCTCAAAATGGCAAAGACGATCGGTATCGACCTGGGCACGACCAACAGCTGTATGGCCGTGCTCGAAGGCGGCGAGCCGACGGTCATTCCGAACGCCGAGGGCGGACGGACGACGCCGTCGGTTGTCGCCTTCGCCAAGGATGGCCAGCGCCTGGTCGGCGCACCGGCCAAGCGCCAGCAGGTCACCAACCCCACTAACACCATCTTCTCGATCAAGCGCTTCATGGGGCGCAAGTTCGACGAAGTGAACGAAGAGATGACCATCGTCCCTTACAAGGTCGTCAAGGGGCCGAACGCCGACGTGCGCGTCGAGGCCGAAGGCAAGCAGTACGCGCCGCCGGAGATCTCGGCGATGATCCTGCAGAAGTTGAAGACCGACGCCGAGGCTTACCTGGGCGAGCCGGTGACCGATGCGGTGATCACCGTCCCGGCCTACTTCAACAACGCCCAGCGCGAGGCGACGCGCGACGCCGGCAAGATCGCCGGCCTGAACGTGCTGCGCATCATCAACGAGCCGACCGCGGCCTCGCTCGCGTACGGCCTCGACAAGGAGAACGACCAGACGATCCTCGTCTTCGACCTGGGCGGCGGTACCTTCGACGTCTCGGTGCTCGAGCTCGGTGAGGGCGTGTTCGAGGTCAAGTCGACCTCGGGCGACAACCACCTGGGCGGCGACAACTTCGACAAGGCCGTCGTGGACTGGATGGTGGCGGAGTTCAAGCGCGACAACGGCATCGACTTGAGCCAGGATCCGATGGCGCTACAGCGCCTCTACGAGGCAGCCGAGAAGGCCAAGATCGAGCTCTCCTCGACGATGTCGACGCAGATCAACCTGCCCTTCATCACCGCCACGCCGGAGGGGCCTAAGCACCTCGATTTGCAGCTGACGCGGGCCAAGCTGAACGAGCTGACCGCGGCGCTGCTCGAGCGCGTCGTCGGCCCGACCAAGCGGGCGCTCTCCGACGCCGGGCTGGGCGCGGACAAGATCGACCATGTCATCCTGGTCGGCGGCATGACCCGCATGCCTGCGGTGCAAGAAAGGGTCAAGGAGATCGTCGGCAAGGATCCGCACAAGGGCGTCAACCCCGACGAGGTAGTTGCTGTCGGCGCCTCGATCCAGGCCGGAGTGCTCAAGGGCGAGGTCAAGGACATCCTACTGCTCGACGTGACTCCGCTCTCGCTCGGGATCGAGACCAAGGGCGGCGTCTTCACCCGCCTGATCGAGCGTAACACCACCATTCCGACTCGCAAGTCGGAGATCTTCACCACGGCCGCCGACAACCAGGACTCGGTCGAGGTGCACGTGCTGCAGGGCGAGTCGGAGATGGCCACCTACAACAAGACGCTGGGCAAGTTCCACCTGATGGGCATTCCGTCGGCGCCGCAAGGGCTTCCGCAGATCGAGGTCGCCTTCGACATCGACGCCAACGGCATCATCGCCGTCTCGGCCAAGGATCTCGGCACCGGTAACCAGCAGCAGATCAAGATCGAGGGCGGCTCGGGGCTGAACCCGAACGAGGTCGATCGGATGGTGCACGAGGCCGAGGCCCACGCCGACGAGGCGCACAAGCTGCACGAGCTGGCCGAGGCCAAGAACACGGCCGAGCAACTGCTCTACGCCACCGAGCGCACGCTCAAGGAGCATCGCGACAAGCTCTCCTCCGACGACGCCTCGAACATCGATGGCCGGATCGAAGAGCTGCGCAAGGCGGTCGAAGGCAGCGACGTCGGCGAGATCCGCGGCAAGACCGAAGCGCTCCAGGAGGCCTCGCACAAGCTGGCCGAAGCCGTCTACGCCCAGGCATCGGCGCAGGCACAGGCGAGCGCAGGCTCGAGCGAGGGCGGTCAGGCCGGAGCCGACGAGGAGGACGTCGAGGAGGCCGACTACGAGGTCATCGACGACGACGAGAAGAAGGCCTGACCGTCGATGCCCGCTAGAGCAAATCCGCACGAGCCGAACGAGCCCGCCGGGCAGAAGCATGAGGCGGCGGAATCCGAGAAGGCGCCGGGCAGAAGCTCGGCGCCCGCCCCTCATCGCGAGGAGCTGGAGAAGACGCTGGCCGCGTCCGAGCAAGCTCGGACGGAAGCCGAGGCCTTGCGCGACCAGTACCTGGCCGATCTGCAACGGGTCGCGGCCGACTTCGACAACTACCGCAAGCGCGTCGCCCGTGACCAACAGGCGCTGGTGGCACGCGCCCATGCCGGGCTGGTCGAGGCGATCCTGCCCGTGCTCGACGATCTAGGACGGGCTCTGGAAGCAGCGGGACAGCACGAGGAGGCCAAGCTCGAGGACGGTGTCCGCTTCGTCCATCGCCAGCTCTTGGGCGTACTGACCAAGGAAGGGCTGGAGGAGATTCCCACCGATATCCCCTTCGATCCGCACGTGCACGAAGCGCTGGCGGCGATTCCGTCCGAGGCCGAGGAGGGAACGATTTTGGAGGTCGTACAGCGCGGCTACCTGCTCGGCGATCGGGTGCTGCGGCCGGCGCGCGTGGTTGTTGCGGCGGCGAAGAACCCCGAGGACTGATCGACGATGGCCCGCGACCTCTACGAGACGCTCGGGACTCCACGTAGCGCCAGTGCACAGGAGATCAAGAAGGCCTATCGCAAGCTGGCCCGGCTTCATCATCCCGATGCCAACCCCGGCGACAAGGAAGCCGAGGAGCGCTTCAAGGAGGTCCAGAACGCCTACGACATCCTCTCCGACGACGAGAAGCGCAAGCAATACGACACGTTCGGCGCGGGTGGCCCGCAAATGGGTGGCCCGGGCCCGGGCGGCGTCCGCTACGAGCAGTTCGATCTGGGCGATCTCGGCGGCTTCGGCGACGTCTTCTCGAGCCTGTTCGGGGGCGGCGGAGGCAGATCGCACACTCGCGCGACGCGGGGCGGCGACATCGAGGCGACGCTCAATCTCTCCTTCGAGGACTCCCTGCGCGGGGCCGAGACGCGCGTTCCGGTAGAGGTAGACGCGGCCTGCGCGACCTGCGGCGGCTCGGGCGCCAAGCCCGGCACCTCGCCCAAGACCTGCCCCGAGTGCGGCGGTCGCGGCGTCGTCGCCGAGAGCCAGGGCCCGTTCGCCATCTCACAACCCTGCCGGCGCTGCCGCGGCGCCGGGATGATCATCGAGAAGCCCTGCCCGACCTGTCGCGGCTCGGGCCAGGTGCGGCGCAGCAAGCAGTACAAGGTCAAGATTCCGGCCGGGGTCAAGGACGGCACCCGCATCCGCCTCAAGGGGAAGGGTGAGCCGGGACTGAACGGCGGCCCGCCCGGCGATCTATTCGTGGCTACCCGCGTCGCAGCCTCAAAACTGTTCGAGCGCCGCGGCGCCGACCTGGTCGTGGAGGTGCCGGTCAGCTACCCGGAGGCCGCGCTCGGCGCCACGGTCGAGGTGCCGACTTCCGACGGCTCGATCTCGCTCAAGATCCCGGCCGGCTCGGAGTCGGGCAAGCTGTTGCGCGTGCGCGGCCAGGGCGCCCCCAAGCTCAAGGGCTCGGGTCGCGGCGACCTGCTCGCGCGCGTGCGCGTGACCGTTCCCAAAAAGCTCAACAAGGCCGAGAAGGAAGCGCTAGAGCAGCTGAAGTCCGTTTCGAGAGAGAATCCGCGCGAGAGGCTGGTGCGCTGATGGTCGACACGGAACGATCGCCGAAACCGGCGCGAATCGCGCACCTCGCGGGCCTGCTCGGCCTGCTGATCGCCGTCGGCCTCCCTGTCGCGGTGATCGTAACGCTGCTGATCGGCAGCACTCGTCAGGCCGTCGTCGTAGGAATCGCCTACGCCTGCGGACTGCTCCTGCTTGGCCTGCTTCTGTACTGGTGGGGCGCGATCAGCAGCTGGCGCAGTTCGAGGAAGCTCTGGCGCGAGCGCATGGCCAGCGGCTTCTACAAAACCCTCCCTCCCGTGAAGGACGATGAAGATGACTGACGACCGTCCCCGCTACATGATCTCGATCGCCGCCGAGCTGGTCGGCATGCACCCGCAGACGCTGCGTATCTACGAGACCAAGGGCTTGGTGCGGCCGCAGCGCACGGGCGGCAACACGCGCCTGTACTCGGAGGCCGATCTCGAACGGTTGCGCGAGATTCAGCGCCTGACTACCGAGCTGGGGCTGAACCTGGCCGGGGTCGAGCGGGTGCTCACGCTGGAGGAGGAGATGCGGCGGATGCATGCCCGGCTCGACCGGATGGAGCGCGAGATGCGCGACGCGATCGATCAGGTGCACCGCTCGTACCGGCGCGAGCTCGTCGTCTACCGCGCGCCCGAGCCACCGCTGCCGCGCCCGCGACGGAAACGGCAGGCCGGGTAAGGAGGAGGCATGGACTTCAACAGGCTGACACTGAAATCGCAGGAGGCGGTCGGCGGCGCGCAGGAGCTGGCGCGCCGCGGTGGCAGCCCCGAGGTCTATCCCGAGCACCTGCTGCTGGCGCTGCTCGATCAGGAGCTGCCGCGCGCGCTCGTCGGCGACGCCCAGGCGCTGCGAGAGAAGGCCGAAGCCGACCTGCGCGGGCGCCCGACGGTCTCCGGCACCGCGGTGCAGCCGCAGGCATCGGCCGCGCTCGCCGCGCTGCTCGACCGCGCCCTCGACGAGTCGAAGAAGCTCGGAGACGACTTCGTCTCGGTCGAGCACCTGCTGCTGGCGCTGGAGGTTGTTCCGCGCGCCCAGTTGATGCAAAAGCTCGAGCAGGTGCGCGGCTCGCAGCGCGTCACGAATCAGAACCCGGAGAGCACCTACCAGGCGCTGGAGAAGTTCGGGCGCGATCTGACCGCACTGGCGGAGGAGGGAAAGCTCGACCCGGTGATCGGGCGCGACGACGAAGTGCGTCGCGTGATGCAGGTACTTTCCCGCCGCACCAAGAACAATCCGGTCTTGATCGGCGAGCCGGGCGTAGGCAAGACGGCGATCGTCGAGGGGCTGGCGCAGCGGATCGTCGCCGGCGACGTCCCCGAAGGGCTGAAAGGCAAGCGCGTCTGGGCGCTGGATATCAGCTCGATGCTGGCGGGCGCCAAGTACCGCGGCGAGTTCGAGGAGCGACTGCAGGCCGTGCTGAATGAGATCAAGTCGGCCGAGGGCGAGCTGATCGTCTTCATCGACGAGCTGCACACGATCGTGGGCGCCGGCGCGGCCGAGGGAGCCGTGGACGCCGCCAACATGCTGAAGCCGATGTTGGCGCGCGGCGAGTTGCGCGCGGTCGGCGCGACGACGCTGGACGAGTACCGCAANNTACATCGAGAAGGACGCTGCGCTCGAACGCCGTTTCCAGCCGATCATGGTCGGCGAGCCTTCGGTGACCGACACCGTCGCCATCCTGCGCGGGCTCAAGGAGCGCTACGAGGCCCACCACGGCGTGCGCATCCGCGATGCCGCGCTGGTGGCCGCCCCCGTCCTTTCCGATCGCTACATCTCCGGCCGCTTCCTGCCCGACAAGGCGATCGACCTGGTCGACGAGGCCGCGTCGCGCCTGCGTATGGAGATCGATTCCTCGCCGATCGAGCTGGACGAGGCCGACCGGCGCGTGCGCCAGCTCGAGATCGAGCTGGCCGCGATGGCCAAGGAGAAGAAGGAAGTGAAGGCGCCGCTGGAGCGCGAGCTGGCCGAGGCCAAGGCGGGTCGCGACGAGCTGGCCGCCCGCTGGGCCAAGGAGAAGGAGGCGCTCGACCGGATCAAGGAGATCACGCACCGGATCGACGAGCTTTCCGGCGAGGCGGAGCGAGCCGAGAGAGCCGGCGACCTGGAGCACGTGGCCGAGATCCGCTACGGCGAGCTGCCCGCGCTGGAGAAGGAGCGCGACGAGCGCGCCGAGGCCGAGGCCGGGCAGGAGCGAATGGTCAAGGAGGAAGTGGACGAGGACGACATCGCCTCGGTCGTGGCGCGCTGGACGGGCATCCCGGTCGATCGCCTGCTCGAGGGCGAGACCGAGAAGCTGATCCACATGGAAGAGCGCCTGCACGAGCGCGTGATCGGTCAGGACGAGGCGGTCGAGGCGGTGGCGAACGCACTCAGGCGCGCCCGCTCAGGCCTGCAAGATCCGAACCGCCCGATCGGCTCCTTCGTCTTCCTCGGCCCGACCGGGGTGGGCAAGACAGAGTTGGCCCGCGCGCTGGCCGAGTTCATGTTCGACGACGAGCGCGCCATGGTCAGGCTGGACATGAGCGAGTACCAGGAGCGCCACACCGTCGCCCGGCTGATCGGCGCTCCACCCGGTTACGTCGGCTACGAGGAGGGCGGCCAGCTGACCGAGGCGGTTCGCCGCCGTCCCTATTGCGTGATCCTGCTCGACGAGATCGAGAAGGCGCACCAGGAAGTCTTCGACGTGCTGCTGCAGATCCTGGACGACGGTCGCCTGACCGACGGTCAGGGCCGCACCGTCGACTTCCGCAATACGGTCGTGATCATGACCTCCAACCTGCGTTCGGCCGCCGACCTGAAGGAGTTCTTCCGGCCCGAGTTCCTGAACCGGATCGACGAGGTGATCGAGTTCAAGCAGCTGACCCGCGAGCAGATCGCGGCTGTCGCCGAGCTCCAGCTCGCCCGCCTGCGCGAGCGCCTGGCCGAGCGCGAGATCTCGCTCGAGCTGACCGACGCGGCCAAGGACGTCATCGCCGAGGAGGGCTGGGATCCGAGTTTCGGCGCCCGCCCGCTCAAGCGCGCCATTCAGCGCCTGATCGAGAACCCGCTCGCCCAGCACTTGCTCGAGGGCGATTTCGGCGAGGGCGACACCGTGCTGGTCGACGCCGAGAACGGCGAGATCGCGTTCACGAAAGCGAAGAAAGCTGCGAAGGCCTAGCGGCAGCGCTGCGAGGTTCTCTCGTTCGACTGAACACCGTGTAGCCTCTCTGCCATCCCGTCGATGCCGCTCACTCGCCACCCTGACGCCTTCCGCAGGAGGCGTGACGGAACTCCGCGACGGCGTCTCTATCTCCGCGCTCTTGCGGTAGCAGTCTTCGCGGCGGCACTCGTCGCGATCGGCTTTCTGTTCTTCCCGTCCGGCGGCGGGCGGGGGAACCCGGCGAGCTGGCCGAGCTATGAATGGCCGCTGAAACCGTTCGACAAGCCTCATCCGATTCGCGGCAACTTCGACGATCCGCGCATGCCGAACCATCACATCAACGGGCCCGGGCCGTTCAGCTTCCACGCCGGTATCGACATCTCGGCGGCGGGCGGAACGGCGGTATATGCCGTCGCCCCGGGCACCGTCTACGTCCCGGGCGTCGCGGAGGCATATTTACACGGTCATCCGGTGGCGCTGGGCGTGCGCGGAAAGGGCGTCAGGTTCGAGTACTGGCATATACGACCGGCGATCGAGAGTGGCCGGCGCGTGGCCACGCACCAACTACTCGGTTATGTCATCACGAAATGGGGCCATGTCCATCTGACCGAGATGTGGGGCGGTAAGCCGGTCAACCCGCTCAGGGCCGGGGGCCTCACGCCCTACGTCGACCACACCAAGCCGACGATCGTCTCGGCCAAGCTCTATCAGAACGGGACATACATACCGCTGCCGGCCACCCTCTCCGGCCGGGCCGATCTCGTCCTCGAGGCCTACGACAAACCCGAGCTGACGCCGAACTGGCCCTCCGCGGTTGTCACGCCGGCGCTGATCCGCTGGCGACTCATCGGCGAGGCGACCGGCAAGGTCGTGGTCCCGACCCAGACCACCGTCGATTTCCGGCTGTACAGGCCGAAGGCCTCGCTCGCCGACGTGTTCGCGCCCGGCACCCGTCAAAACGGCCCGAAGCGGGGCGGGGTCTACAACTTCTGGCTCGTCCGGGGCCTCGACAGCTCGCGACTTCCGAACGGCTCCTACAAACTGGTCGTTCTGGCTTCAGACACCAAAAGGAACACCGCTCGAAAGGCTTTCGAGCTAACAGTGGAAAACTGAGCTACCGGCTCTTGCCGGCGGCTAGTCCACGTCGGGCAGGTAGTCGGCCTTGCCCTGGATGGGCGGCGCGCCGACGATCAGCACGGTGATCTGCTCGCCCGACTCGTTGCGGAGTTGGAGGGCGGTCTCGCATTCAACTGCCGCGACCGAGCCGCGTGGCAGTTCGACTCGCTCGGGCGGGTCGCCGAGCATCAGCGTGGCGGTGCCTTCGAGGACGACGAAAAGCTCGTCCTGGACGTGCTCGACGTGGCGGTTACCGCGCACTCCGGCAGGCAGGCGCCAGATGTTGGCGCGCATGTTGTGCAGCGCTTCCGAGAGAGGTGCGAGGCTACGACTCTGGTCGCCGCGCTGCGACGTTCGGAATTCGAGCTCATCCGGACGGAAGATCGTATAGCCCACGGGTTGGAGTCTAGTTGGGCGGGCCGGCGATCGTGAAGGCCGTCGAGACCCCGGTCGTAGTACGCAAAAGCGGTATTCAGGTATCACCGTTTTGCGGTCATTCGCTGCGGCTGACGAAAGTGGATATTCGTCAGGTCGATCACGAGGGCATGGCTACGGCACCCGACACAAGTTTCCCGTCCGACCTTAATCCTGAGTCGCCTCGCTGGCTTGGTTCGACACTGCGGCGTGGCCTGGCCCAGGAGCACGGCGCGGGATGGACAGAGAATGAGGTTGATGAGGAGGAAGCGCGGCCGAAGTGGCTAGGTTCAGTTGCGCGGCGTGAGGGCAGACGCGGCGGCGACGAATCCGGTTGGGTTGATCCCGAAGAGGCCGAGCGGCCAATCTGGCTGGGCTCAATGGTCCGACGCGGTGATTCCGCTCGGTCTCTCGTTCTAATCGACATGGGGGACGAACCGAGCGAGCCGGCTCCGAAAGATTCCGCAGAGACTCCGCAGGCGGAGGCGACTCCCAGCACTACCGTTGATTCCAGCCCCGGCGTGAAGGAAATCCTCAAGCCGGCTCAAGCGAGCAACGAGCTGGAAGAGCACCGGCAGCCGAAGGGCGCGTCCGGCGATCTCGGCATGCACCTGCGCGTGGCCTAGGGCGCGGTTCTATTAGAGGGTTTGCCTGGCACCCTTGTCGGCACCTGATCGCGTGCGCGGCGATTCTCTCTTCGCCCTCCGCCGAGCCACCCGCCCGCGGGGTCGCTTCAAACTACTGTCCCGAGGCGAGAAAAGACGCATCTCGATGCGCCGAATTCGTGTCGAATAAGTGTCCGCTTCCGGAGAAACGGATCGCGTCGGCTCGGAATCCCCTCCAAATCCGGCCTTGTGTTCGAAGCCCAGCCGCTGCGGGTAGCTTTCCAACATGATCCTGGTTGTCGGAGCGATCGGCCAAGAGCTCGCGGGCGCGCGCGACCGGGCGCGCTTGCTCGCCTGCGGAGTCGGGCCCGTCGAGGCGGCGATCGCCACCGCCAAGGAGATCATCAAGGAGCGGCCGCGGGCGGTGCTCAACGTCGGGCTGGCAGGCGCCAGGCGCGGCTCGGGCATCGACGTGCTGGACGTTGTCGTCGGCACCGAGGCCCTCTACTGCGACCTCTACCCGCGCTTCTCGCCCAACCGGCTCGCGCCCGACCCCGCTCTGCTGGAAACCGCGCGCAGCGTTCTTCCCGACGCACGCTTCCTCCCGATCGGGACGACCGCCAGTGTCGGTGGATCGAGCGAGGTCAAGGTCGAGGCGATGGAGGGTTTCTCGGTCATGCGCGCGGCCCAACTCGCGGCCATTCCGGCGCTCGAGCTGCGCGTGATCTCGAACGAGGTCGAGGAGCCGAGCCGTTCCAACTGGCGCGTCGACGACGGCCTGTTCGTGCTCTCCGGCGCGACCCGGCGGCTAGTCGAGGCACTGCTCTAGAAGAGCTTTCTCCATGCAGATACTGCGCCGCTGCGCGCTGTAGGGCCCGAAGTTCGGGATCACGGCGAAGCCGCCCGTCTCGTAGAGGCGAACCGCCTCGGGCTGCTCGGGGCCGGTCTCCAGGCGCAGCGTCGCATAACCAAGCCGGCGCGCCCGTGTTTCCAGCTTGTTCATCAGGGCGCGGGCGATGCCGAGCCGGCGCGCCTCGGGGGCGACGTACATGCGCCTCAGCTCGGCCGTCCGCTCGCCCTCGCAGCGGCAGATTCCGGCGCAGCCGACCGGCTTGCCGTCGAGCCGGGCAACGAGGAAGTAGCCGTCGGGATCCTCGAACAGCTCGGACGCCGGCTCGGCTCCGGCACCCTCCCAGCCGCCGTAGCGCTCGCGCAGCTCCTCGGCCTGGGCGTCGGTCAGCGGTCGCGACAGCGGGCCGCCGTAGGGCTCGCGTGCGATCTCGATCTCGGCCATAGGCCCGATTGAAGCAGAGTGGGTCGTTTGCGGTACCGTCGAGGCGATGCGCACACTTCGCTTCGGCTTCTCGCCCTGCCCCAACGACACCTTCGCCTTCCATGCGCTGGCGCACGGGCTGGTCGAGGCGCCTTTCCGGGTCGAGCCGGTACTGCTGGATATCGAGGAGCTGAACCGGCGCGCGCACACGGGAGAGCTGGAGCTGACCAAGCTCAGCTTCGGCGTCTTCGCCGGACTGGGCGACCGCTACCGGCTGCTCGAGAGCGGCGCCGCGCTCGGTTTCGGCTGCGGGCCGCTGGTGGTCGCGCGCGAGGCGATCGACCTGATTCGCGCCGCCGCGGGCCCGATCGCGGTGCCCGGCCTGCAGACGACGGCCTTCCTGCTCTTGCGCCGCTTCGCGCCGGCGCTGGGCGAGGTCGTCGAGCTCCGCTACGATCGCATTCTCGGCGCGGTCGAAAGCGGAGAGGTGAAAGCCGGGCTGATCATTCACGAGAGCCGCTTCACCTACGCCGAGCATGGCCTGGTGCGCGTCTGCGACCTGGGCGAGCTCTGGGAGGAGCAGACCGGATTGCCGCTGCCGCTGGCCGGCATCTGCGCCCGCGCCGATCTCGACGCGGCGACATGCGCCGCCGCCGGGCGGGCGATTCGCGCCTCGGTCGAGTATGCCTTCGCCCATCCCGAGACGAGCCGCGACTACGTTCGGGCCAACGCTCAGGAGCTTTCCGAGCAGGTGCGCCGGGCCCACATCGAGCTGTATGTGAACGATTCGAGCATCGATCTCGGCGCGAACGGGATGCGGGCGGTCGAATCGCTACTTCACGCGGCGCCCGTGAGCCGCTAGCGTGAGGGGCGAAACGTTATCGAGAGCCGGGCGAAGTGCAGCACGGCGAGGAGGGAAGACCACTCGATGAGTAACGGCGACAGGGGCGTACGCGGTTTCTTCCGCAGCGCGGGCTCGTTCGTGCTCGGTGGTCTTGTCGGCGCCTCAGCCGCGCTGGCCGCCCGTGGTCGTCGCCGGCAGCAGGGGCGGCTTCCCGACGGGCTCACGGCATTCGACGACGCACCCTGTCATCGCGAGGCGCGCGAGCGAAAACGCCGAGCCGTGTAGCCTTAATCTCGATGCCGATCTACGAGTACCGCTGCCCCAACGGCCACGTCTTCGAAGTCCTCCAGCGCATGAACGACGCTCAGCCCGAAGTCTGCGAGGTCTGCGGCGAGGGCCCGCTCGAGCGCGTGCTCCATCCAGTAGCGATCCACTACAAGGGATCGGGCTTCTACGCGACCGATTACGGGCGCGGCTCGGGCCGCCAGGCCAAGGAGGCGAGCTCGGATTCCGGCGCAGGTAGTACGAAGAGCGAGAGCCGGAAAGAGACCGGCAAGGCCGCCGGCGACTCCTAAGGCTCAGCGGCTAATGCCTGCGCCGGCCTTCGATCGCCTGCAGCAGCAGCAGCACGACGACCGTGCCCAGTACAGCGACCAGGAACGGCCGTAGCGAAAAGCTCCAGCCGACTCTCTCCCCGAACAGGACGATACCGGCGAAGCCGCCGAGTACGGCGCCGGCGATGCCGAGGGCGATCGAGACGATGCAGCCCTGCGGGTGCTTCCCGGGCGTGACGAACTTGGCCGCGGCGCCGGCAAGAAAGCCGAAGAGAATCCAGGCGAGAATGCTCATCGCGGCGACGTTATCACGGCAGCAGCGTGCTCTTGCTGCAACCCGGCGCGTACATCGAGACGTTGGTCTGGGGAGCTCTCGCGGGCTTCGTTCCCTCGACCATACGGATGACGTCGAAGTTGTCCTCACTGGGGACGATCTCCGAGGCGCCGCCGACCATCTCCGAGTCGCCCCCGAGGCGGCAGTGCAGCGTGCTCGAGGCGCGCAGCTTGATCCAGCCAAGCTGCATCAGCTCGCCCGCGCTCAGGTCTGTTGCCATCGGGCGGAGCAATTTGTCGCCCAGCCAGGGAAGCTTGAGCATCGCCATCGGGCTGGTGATCTTGGCCAGCACCGCCTGGACGACCTGCTGCTGGCGGGCGGCGCGTGTGAGGTCCGACTCGCCCGGATCGAGCCTGTTCTCGCGGATGCGCGAGTAGGTGAGCGCGTGGTGGCCGTCCATGTGCTGCACGCCCTTGGCGAAGCGATAGCCCTGCCAGGTCGCGCACTTCGAGGCCGAGTACGGGCAGTCGAAAGCGTTGGAGAAGATCGGCCTGGGCACATTGATGTCGACGCCGCCAAGCGCATCGATCAGCTGTCGGAACTGGGCGAAATCGACGACGATGACGTGATTGATCGGCAGCCCGGTGTAGTCCGTCACCGTCTTGATCGCCAGGGCGGCCCCACCGATCTGGAAGGCGACGTTGACGCGGTCGTAGCCGTGCCCGGGCACGTTGATGCGCAGGTCGCGCGGGATCGAGAGGTAGACGATCCGGTGCCGGGATGGATCGGTGTGCACCACCATCATCGAGTCGGAGTGCTGGATGCCCTGGCGCTCTGCAGTGGCGGCGTGATCGGTGCCGAGCACGAGGATGTTCGAGACGTTGGAGAGCATCAGCCCGTGCGTCGGAGTGAGCGCCTGTTTTGCCCTGCCGTTCAGCCGTCCGTTGGCCTGTTGGGCGCCGCTGCGCAGAGACAGGTAGCCGGCTATCGCCCAGGCGCAAATGAGCAGCAGCAGGAGGATGAAGGCGATCATTATTCGGCGTTTCCAACCGCCGCGAGCGAGCCCAAAGCGCGGAAAATGGAAGCGATGCGAGCCGGGCCCGGCGCCGTCGCCGGCCGCCGCTCTTCGGCCGCTAGAGGCACCGCTTTTTTGCTTTAGCGGTACGTTGCCCCTCGACCGGCCGCCGCGGTAGACACGGTATGGCTTGTCGCCGGGGGCCATCGACGGGTTATCGTACCCGTCTGCGATGAGCACATCGAAGGTCATAGGCGTCGACGTAGGCGGGACGAAGATCCTGGCCGGCGTAATCGACCCCGAGGGGAAGGTGCTCGAGCGCGTGCTGATCCCGAGCCCGACCGACTCGACCGAGGCGCTGCTCGACGGGCTCGATCAGGCCGTGACGAAGCTACTGAGCCCCGAGATCGAGGCGATCGGCTTCGGCATCCCCTCGAGCATCGATCAGCGCTCGGGCATGGTGCTCGGCACGGTCAACCTACCGCTGCAGGGGCTCTGCTTCCGCCAGCGCATGCGCGATCGCTTCGAGCTTCCGGTGGGCATCGACAACGACGCCAACGTGGCCGCGATCGCCGAGTGGAAGGCGGGCGTCGCGCGCGGTGCGAACGATCTGGTGATGATCACGCTCGGCACCGGCGTCGGCGGCGGACTGATCCTCGGCGGCAAGCCTTACCGAGGCTCGGTCGGGGCGGGCGCCGAGCTCGGCCACATGGTTATCCGCCAGGACGGTGTTCCCTGTTACGGCAATTGTCCGGGGCACGGCCACCTGGAGGCGCTCGCTTCCGGCCATGCGGCCACGCTCGCGGCGCGCGAGCAGTTCGGGCCCGAGGTCGACGCGCGC
Source organism: Actinomycetota bacterium (assembly GCA_003162055.1). Lineage (GTDB taxonomy): Bacteria > Actinomycetota > Thermoleophilia > Gaiellales > Gaiellaceae > Fen-549. The sequence goes on from PMNA01000015.1 coordinate 41,820, forward strand.
GAGCTGGTGAAGCGCGGCGAGGCGGGCGACGAGGCGGCGCTGGCGCTTTTGCACAAGATCGGTGAGAGCCTCGGTGCCGCTTTCGGCAGCCTGGTCAACATCTTCAACCCCGAGCTGATCGTGGTCGGCGGCGGCTTCGCGGCGGCCGGTGAGTTGATTCTCGCGCCCGCGCGCGAGCGCATGGCGCTCGAGTCGCTACCCAACATGGCCGAGCTGACCCGTGTCGTCGTGGCCGAGCTCGGGCCGGACGCAGGCATGATCGGCGCCGGCTTCGTCGCCTACGAGACGCTGGAGAACGCGGCGGCCACGCTCTAGGAGCCGTTCGGGCTAGCTCCTCCTGATTTCAAAGCGGCTGCGCGGGGTTTTGGCGCCTCATTGCCCACCCACCACCCCCCACCAACCCGCGGGGCTGGGCCAAAGTACCCGGGAAAGACGCACCCAGGTGTATCGATTCTGGGCCGTATCGGATCGCTGTTAAGCAGCGCACCGGATCGTCACAGCTCTGTGAAGTTCGCTCCACTCCGGCCCGGGTGCTATCTATCGTCGNNGTCGAGAGCCTCGCCCGCCGCGAACCAGGGAAGTGGACAATGCCGCTCGCGCTCTGCGCCACACCGATCGGAAATCTCGAAGATGTGACCTTGCGCGTTCTGCGCGAGCTCCGTGAGGCCGATCTCGTCCTCTGCGAGGACACCCGCCAGACACGCAAGCTGCTCGATCGACACGGAATCGAGGCGCGCACGCTCAGCTACCACGAGCACAACGAGGCGGCGCGCGTGGCCGAGCTGCTGCCGCGGCTCGAGGCCGGTGAGCGGATCGCGCTCGTCTCCGACGCGGGCCTGCCGGCGATCAACGACCCGGGCGCGCGGCTCGTTCGCGCGGCGCTCGACGCCGGTTTGCCGGTCACCGTGCTGCCCGGCCCGAGCGCGGTCGAGACGGCTCTGGTCGCGAGCGGCCTGGCCGGCGAGCGCTACCAGTTCCTCGGGTACCTGCCGCGCGGCGAGAAGGCTCGGCAGGCGCTCTGGAAGGAGCTCGCGCTATGGCCGCATCCCGCCGTCGCCTTCGAGTCGCCGAAGCGTCTGCCCGCGACCCTGGCCAGTCTCGCCGGCTTCGATCCCGAGCGCGAGGTCGCGGTCTGTCGCGAGCTGAGCAAGCGCTTCGAGGAGATCGCGCGCGGGAGCGCGCGCGAGCTGGCTCAAAAGTTCGAGCACGAGCCGAAGGGTGAGATCACGCTCGTGATCGGTCCCGCCGCCGCCGAGTCGGAAGAGGAAGAGGAGACCGCGGTAGCCGCGGTAGCGGAATTGATCGGCGCCGGATTGCCTCGGCGCCACGCCGTCGAGCTCGTGGCGAAGCTGACGGGAGTGGCCCGAAACAAGCTCTACGGTCGCTCGCTGTAGCCTGAATTGACAACGATACGGCGTCCAGCTACGCTGCCCCTGTTTACTAAACTGACAACATAAAAAGGGGGATCTAGATGCGACGCTCGGTCGTGCTCACGTTCGCGGCCGCATTGACTGCGATGATCCTGGCCGCTCCCGCGGCGAGCTGGACCTGGCCGGCCGACGGTCAGGTGATACGGGCTTTCTCTCTCGGCGACGATCCGTACGCTGGCGGGCAGCACCGCGGCATCGACATAGCCGCCGATTCCGGCTCGGGCGTGCGGGCACCCGCGGCCGGCACCGTCTCGTTTGCCGGCACCGTGCCCGGCAATGGGCGCACCGTCACGATTCGCACGGGCGACGGCTATGCGGTCACCCTGGTCGGGTTGGGCTCGATCGGAGTTAAGAAGAACGCTTTCGTGAGCGAGGGCGAGACGGTCGGCACGGTCGCGCCGGCGCCGGACGAGATTACGCCTGCGAACGTCCACCTCGGAATCAGGATCGCCTCCGATCCAAACGGCTATCTCGATCCGATCACGCTCCTGCCCGCGCGCACGGAGAAGCCGATCGTAAGCGATCAGGCCGGCGACGAGGCGACTCCGACCGCACTCGATGAGAGCGTCCCGACAATGGGCGATGAAGCCCAGAGCTCGAGCGAGCCGGAAGCCACCGCCGCGACCGACAACTCCGGTCTCGACGGCGCGGAAACGGTCGGCGTAGCGGTCGGCGCGATCGCCGAGGTCGAGCCGACGGCGCCGTCCTCAGGCGATGAATCGGTCATCGCGGGTGAAAACGGAGCCGAGCCGACCGAGGGGCAGGCAGAGGGAACGGGCGAAGAGAGCGCAGTAGCTTCGCCGGTCGAGCCTTCGTCCGAGAGCACAACGTCCGCGTTGGCGAATGTGCCCAGCAGCACCGCCGCCGCGGTCACGCGGTCTCAGGCGACCATAGACGTCTCAACTGCTGTGCCGACCCAGCGGGAAGCTGAGTTGCCCCGGTCTTCCTCGGCGCCGGTTAAGGAATCGAGCTCGCCGGGCGGCGAAGCGGCGACGTCGCGCAATACGCAGACCAGGCGGAGCACTGTGAAAGAGACAAGCACAGCTGCAACCGCCAGCGCGACGCAACTCAAGCAACGCAAGAACGTAGGCGCGAGGAACTCCGAGCCGGCTTCGCCCGGCACACACCCACAGGTCGGGACGCACTCGCACTCTCTCGATTCGCACTGGATCCTGCTGCCGGGTCTGCTCTTACTCCTATTCGGGGCGACCGGCGGATCAGTTCTCGCCGCCGCGCGCTCGCGCGGCTCTCGCCGCCCGCCTCGTATGATGGTGAGTCCCGAGGGAGAAACAAGAGACGATGAGCGAGAACGAGCCACAGAAGATCCTGGTTGCGGTGGCCTGGCCGTATGCCAGCGGCCCGCGCCATATTGGGCACGTCGCCGGGTTCGGCGTCCCGTCCGACATCTTCGCCCGCTATCACCGGCTCAAGGGCAACGACGTGCTGATGGTGAGTGGCACCGACGAGCACGGTACGCCCGTGATGGTCGCGGCCGAGCAAGAAGGGCTCTCGTCTCGTGAGCTGGCCGATCGCTACAACGAGGTCATCCGCGACGACCTGAGGCGCCTCGGTCTCTCCTACGACATCTTCACGCGCACGACAACCCAGAATCACTACCGAGTCGTGCGAGACGTTTTCCGCACGCTGCACGAGAAGGGCTACATCGTCGAGCAAACGGCGATGGGCGCCTTCTCGTCCAGCAGCGGGCACACCCTGCCCGACCGCTATATCGAAGGCACCTGCCCGCACTGCGGCTACGGCGAGGCTCGCGGCGACCAGTGCGACAACTGCGGGCGCCAGCTCGACCCGATCGACCTACTCAATCCGCGTTCGCGCATCGATGGCACCACGCCGGTGTTCAAGGAGACGAGCCACCTCTTCCTCGATCTGCCGGCCTTCGCCGACGCGCTGCGCGAATGGATCGAGCGGCAGAAGGACTGGCGTCCAAACGTTCGCCGCTTCTCGCTCAACCTGCTCGACGAGCTGATCCCGCGCGCGATCACCCGCGATCTCGACTGGGGCGTCCCGATCCCAGTCGAGGGCTACGACGGTGAGGACTCCGGCAAGCGCATCTACGTCTGGTTCGACGCGGTGGTCGGCTATCTCTCCTCGACGGTGGAGTGGGCGGCGGCGCGGGGCACTCCGGACGCCTGGCGCGAGTGGTGGCAGAACCCCGACTCGCGTCACTACTACTTCATGGGCAAGGACAACATCGTCTTTCACACGGTGATCTGGCCGAGCATGCTGCTCGGTTACGGCGAGGGCGGCGAGACCGGCGCCGGTAAGGGCAAGCTGGAGCTTCCCTACGACGTGGTCGCAAGCGAGTTCCTGACCATGGAGGGGCGCAAGTTCTCCTCCAGCCGCGGCGTGGTCATCTATGTGAAGGACTTCCTGGAGCGCTACGACGCGGACGCGCTGCGCTACTTCCTCACCGTCGCCGGCCCTGAGAGTCAGGACACCGACTTCACCTGGTCGGAGTTCGTGCGCCGCAACAACGACGAGCTGGTCGCCACCTGGGGCAATCTCGTCAATCGCACGCTCAAGAACGTTCACCGCCACTTCGGCGAGGTGCCCGCGCCCGGGCCTCTGAGCGAGGCCGACGAGCAGATCCTGGCGGCGATCGAGGCCGGACTCGAATCGGTCGGCGCCGAGATCGAGAGGGCCCGCTTCAAGGCCGGGCTGATCGAGGCGATGCGCCTGGCCGGGCTGGCCAACCAGTACGTCAGCGAGCAAGCGCCCTGGAAGTTGATCGAGTCGGAGCGCGAACGAGCCGCGACGATCCTCTACGTTGCCCTGCGCTGCGTCGACAACCTGAAGCTGCTCTTCTCGCCGTTTTTGCCCTTCTCCTCGCAGGCCTTGCACGAGCTGCTCGGCTATGACGACGACATCTCGGGCAAGCTCGAGTTCGTCGAGCACCAGGAGGAGGGCGACTCGCACCTCGTTCTGACCGGCGACTACGAAAACCTGCGCGGGCGCTGGCAGGTGAGCCGTCTTCCCGTCGGGCAGAAGCTGCTCGAGCCGAAACCGCTGTTCCGCAAGCTCGATCCCGAGGCTGTGGTGGCAGACGAGCTGAAGCGGATGGAGGAAGAGGCGGGCGCGTGATCGACGCGCACGCGCATCTCGACGCGTGCGAGCCTGCCGCAGAGGAGCTGATCGCGCGGGCGCGCGCCGCAGGCGTCGAGACCGTGCTCAGCGTCGGCACGGACCTCGATTCCTGCCGTGAGACTATTGCCATTGCCGAGCGCTGCGAGGAGGTGTTCGCCATTCTCGGCGTTCATCCACACGAGGCGGGCGGTGCCGATGCCGGGCGCCTCGACGAGCTCGAGACGCTTCTTGCCGCGCCGCGGGCGGTCGCGCTGGGGGAGATAGGCCTCGACTACTTTCGTGACCGCGCCCCTCGTCCGGCTCAGCGGGAGCTCTTCGCCGCCCAGCTCGAGCTTGCCGCGCGTCTCGGAAAGCCGATCGTGATTCACACCCGCGAGGCCGACGCCGATACGCCGCTGGCGCTCGAAGGCTTTACGGGGACGATCGTCTTGCACTGTTTCTCCTCGCCGGCACTTCTTTCCTGGGCGCTCGAGCGCGACTGCTTCATCTCCTTTGCCGGTAACGTCACCTACCCGAGTGCGGGCGATCTGCGCGACGCGGCGCGCCTCGTCCCGCCTCAGCGCCTGCTCATCGAGAGCGACTCTCCCTTCCTCGCGCCTCAGCCCGAGCGCGGCCACCCGAACGAGCCCGCCTTCGTCGTTCACACGCTCGCGGCTCTGGCGGAGTTACTCGCCGAGCCGGTTGCAGAGTTGGCCGAGCGAACGGTTGCCAACACTCGTGCGGCCTTCTGCCTGCCATGACGGGGCCTCGCTTCGCCGCCAAGAAGAAGCTCGGGCAGCACTTTCTCGTCGACGAGAACCTGCTCGGGGTGATCGGACGCCTGGCCGAGTTGAGCGTGAGCGACTGCGTGCTCGAGATCGGGCCGGGGCTGGGTGTCCTGACCGCTTATCTGGCCAAGCGAGTGGCTCACGTGGACGCCGTCGAGCTCGACCGCGAGCTCGAGCCCCGGCTGCGCGAGCGGCTCGCAGGGTGTGAGAACGTCTCGCTCCACTTCGGCGATGCGCTCACACTCGATCTGGCCGCGATCGCTCCCGCTGCCACGAAGCTGGTGGCAAATCTGCCCTACAACATCGGCACGCCGCTGATCGTCGAATCCCTGGACGGACTGCCGCAGATCGAACTGTGGTGCGTGATGCTGCAGCGCGAGGTGGCCGACAGGCTGTTCGCTTCGCCCAGCAGTAAGGCCTACGGAGCCGTCTCGGTGCTCGTGCAGCTGGCGACCGAGAAACGGGGTTTCCATCCCGTCTCGCCCGAGGTGTTTCGGCCGCGGCCGCGAGTCTCTTCCGCGCTCGTCGCCTTCGAGCGTAAGCCGCTGCCCGAGAATTACAGTTGCCTCAAGCGCCTGGTCGGTGGCGCCTTCGCCCATCGCCGCAAGACGCTGGCCAATTCGCTTGCCATCTCCGGCCTCGTCTCGAGGGAAGCGGCCGAGGCGATGCTCGAGCAGATCGGTCGCGATCGGATGAGTCGGGCGGAGGCGCTGGCGCCCGCGGAGTTCATCGCGCTGGCGGAGGCGTTGCCGTGACGGTCGCGCTCGCTCCGGCCAAACTCAATCTGGCGCTGGTCGTTGGTCCGCTGCAGAAGAACGGGAAGCACGAGCTGGCGACCGTCTTCCAACGCATCGCGCTCGCCGATCGGATCGAGCTGGAGCCGGCGCCGGCACTCGAGATCGAGGGCTTCGCGGCTGACACGATCGTTCGCTCGATTCTCGAGGCGCTGGCGGAGCGGGCCGGCGTGGAGCCCCGCTGGCGGGTCTCGATCGAGAAGAAGGTGCCTGTCGCGGCCGGTCTAGGCGGTGGCTCGAGCGACGCGGCGACCGCGCTTCGCCTGGCCAACGCGGCGCTCGACGAGCCACTCGCACCGAGCGAATTGATCGCGCTCGCCCGCCCGCTCGGCGCCGACATCGCCTTCTTCTGCCTGTACGGCCCCCAGCTCGGCCAGGGCGACGGGGGCGAGCTTAGTTCGCTCTCGCTGCCGCAGGATTACAGCGTTCTTCTCGCTCTACCGGCTGGCGTCGTCAAGTACTCGACCGGCGAGGTTTACCGTGCTTTCGACGAGCGGCGCGGCGAACGCGGTTTCGCCGAGCGCCGCGCCGCCCTGCTCAGCGCGCTTAGTTCCGTGCACCGTCCTTCCGACCTGGCGCATCTCCCCCCGAACGACCTGGCCGACTCGCCTCTGAGCGCGCGCCTGCTGGAGCTTGGTGCCTTTCGGGCCGACGTGAGTGGCGCCGGCCCGGCGGTGTACGGCCTGTTCGAGCAGTGGGGGAAGGCCGAGCGGGCGGCCCAGGCGATGGCGGCCGCCGCCGAGGTCTGGCTTAGCGAGCCGTCCTGGTAGTTTTGCGGCATGTTGCAGGAAAGACATCAGGTGATCGACCACGGGAGCTCGCAGATCGAGCGCTTCCTGCACTCGAATCGCTACAAGCTGGTACTGGGCGTGGTCATCGTCGAGGCGCTTCTCGTCGCCTTCGGCGCGCTCAGCTTCTGGCTCACGGTCGTGATCGCCGGCTGTTTACTGGCGCTCTATCTGCTCTTCCGCCGCGAGCTGTCCGGGTCGCCACGCGAACTGGCCTGGATAGTGGCCGGCTCGCAGGCGCTGGGAGTGCTGGTGTTCGTGCTCGTGCTGGTTACGGCGGCGTTGGTCGTGGTCGCCGTCGTCGTGCTCGCGATCGCGGTGCTGGCCTCTCTTCTCGCCAATCGGCGCTGAGGGTTCGACCGCGCAGGAACGCGGCGCGGTGCGGGCACGGCACGCACGGTACTCTTCGGACGAAGCAGCGTTGGGGCGTAGCCAAGTGGTAAGGCATCGGGTTTTGGTCCCGTGATCCCAGGTTCGAATCCTGGCGCCCCAGATTCTCCGCGAAAAGTCGGCCGGCGGAGCCGGCTAAGACTTTTCGCGGTATGACCTCTGCGTTGTACGAGTCGGCGCGCCTGCGGCGCGGGTGACTCGTCTGCTCCTAGGAGCGTGCTCGGCTTACCGCGAGTGTGGTCGGTGTTCGGAGTGGATGGATCGGGGGATGGCGTTATGTGAGCCGCGCCCGCCATGTCGGTCGCGGCGGCGTTTGTTGTGCCTGGCCGATATCCCTAATCTTGGTGAACAGACGCCCGTTAAGCGAAATATGCGTTTCAGCTGAAATATCTATCAGGCGTATTGAGTTCTTATCTATGTAATCCCGGCGCAGCGGCTTGGCCGATAGGAACTCCTGATGGAGGACTAATCACCGAATCACGAGCCCGGTGTCATCAGTGTCGCCGAGTGCGTTCGCTCGCTGGTCGAGAGCTCGGGTCTGCGCACGGAGAAAGGCGAGATCGCGGTCACCGTCTCGATCGGCGCCACTATTCCGGGCCCCGACGACTCCGCCGAAAGCATCATCAATCGCGCCGACGAGCGGATCTACCGGAGCAAGGCTGCGGGAAGAAACTGCGTCACCGCGTACTAGCTATCCGGGCTCTAAAAGCCATGTCGGCACGGGAGTGGGGGCGCCTTTGCGCGGGACCGGGCAGAATAAGCACGTGAGCCGGCCGGGCTGGAGAAGATGGGCGCGATGACTGTTCCCCACAAACTCGGAGCGGTCGTCATGGCCGCGGGGCTCGGGACGCGCATGAACTCCGCGCTGCCGAAGCACCTGCATCCGATTCTCGGCCGGCGGATGGTGGACTGGGTGCTGGCGGCGGCGCAGGAGCTCGAGCTCGCTCGGGTCGTGGTCGTCGCCTCGGTGAGCACCGCCGATCTCTTCCCCGGGCTCGATGTGGCCGTGCAGGAGCGACCGCTCGGGACGGGCGACGCCGTGCGCGCGGCGCGGGAACTGCTGGAAGGACAGGTCGACGAGATCCTTGTTCTCTCTGGAGACACCCCACTCCTCACCTCCGCTTTGCTGGGCAGGCTCGTCGAGACGCATCGGCAGGAGAAAGCCGCCGCAACCGTGCTCACCTTCTGCCCCGAGGACGTTCGCAGCTACGGGCGCGTGCTCCGCGACGAGAAGGGCGGTGTGAGCGCCATCGTCGAGGCCGCCGACGCCTCGCCAGAAGAGCTGGCCGTGCGCGAGGTCAACTCCTCCATCTACGTCTTCCAGGCCGACAAGCTCTGGCCGGCGCTGGAGCAGCTCGAGCCGGCGAACACCCAGGGCGAGCTCTACCTCACCGACGCGATCCGTAACCTCGTCGCCGAAAACGAGCCGGTAGGCGCCTGCATCGCGGAGGATCCGGTCGAGACCGAGGGCGTCAACACGCGAGTCGAGATGGCGGCCGCCGCGGCCATCCTGCGCGATCGAATAAACGGCGCGCACATGCTGGCTGGAGTAAGCATCGTCGATCCGAGCTCGACCTGGATCGAGCCCTGCGTGGAGCTAGAGCCCGACTCCACCGTCCATCCTTTCTGCACGCTCAAAGGTCGCACCCGCGTGTGTAGCGGCGCCGAGGTCGGGCCTCAGGTCGTCGCCGTCGACGCCGAGATCGGCGAGAACGTGACGGTGGGCCCGTTCTGTTACCTGCGCCCGGGAACGGTGCTGGAGGCGGGCGCCAGGGCCGGTACCTTCGTCGAGATCAAGAACTCCCGCGTCGGCGAGGGAGCGAAGGTGCCGCATCTCTCGTACATCGGCGACAGCGAGGTCGGTGCCGGAACGAATATCGCGGCCGGTGCGATCACGGCCAACTACCGTCCCGAGCTGGGGCCGGAGAAACAGAAGACGAAGATCGGACGTAACGTCCGAACCGGCGTGCACAACTCGTTCGTGCCCCCGGTGGAGGTCGGGGACGGTGCGGTAATTGCAGCAGGTTCGGTGATCACAGACGACGTTCCGCCCGGCGCGCTTGCCATCGCCCGTACGCGCCAGCTGAACAAGGAGGATTACGCTAGTGAGCCAGACGGCGACTGACGACGCCCAGGTGGAGGATCTGGAAGGGGCCATGACGACCGATCCGGAACCGGAGCAACGCTGGATCGAGCGCGGCCCGCGCAAGCGGCTGATGCTCTTTTCCGGGCGCTCGCACCCGGTGCTGGCGCAGCACATCGCCGACAAGCTCGGCATCGAGCTCGGAGCCGTCGAGCTGGAGACGTTCGCCAACGGCGAGACCTACTGCCACTACAAGGAGTCGATCCGTGGCAGCGATGTCTTTCTCGTGCAGACGGGCTGTCCGCCGGTCGATCGCAACCTGATGGAGCTGCTCCTGATGGCGCAGGCGGCCAAGCTCGCCTCCGCCAAGCGCATCACCGCCGTCATGCCCTGGTTCCCCTACTCCCGCCAGGAAAAGAAGTCCGCGCCCAGAGAGCCGATCTCGGCCAAGCTGGTGGCCGATTTCCTCCAGGATGCCGGCGTAGACCGCGTCCTCACGATGGATTTGCACGCCGGTCAGATTCAGGGCTTCTTCGACATCCCGGTCGATCACATGACCGCGCTGCCGCTCTTCGCCCAGTACTTCCGCGACAAGGGACTCTCGGGCGAGAGCGTGGTCTCGGTCTCGCCGGATCCCGGGCGGGCCAAGATGGCGCGCAAGTTCGGACAGATGCTCGAGTGCGACATGGCCGTGATGAACAAGACCCGGCCGGCTCACGATCAGGCCGCGATCAGCCAGGTGATCGGTGACGTCACGGGCAAGGTCGCGCTGATGGGCGACGACATGATCGTCACCGGCGGAACTCTCATTGCCGCCGCCGCTGCGCTGAAGGAGGCGGGCGCGGTCAGCGTGCACGTCTTCGCCACGCACGGGCACTTTGCAGGCAACGCGATGGAGAAGCTGGCCGGCGCCGATCTGGCCGAGATCGTCGTCACCGACACGGTGCCGATCGACACGCTCAACCAGCCCGAGATGCTCGCCGTGCTACCGGTCTCGGGGCTGCTTGCCGAGACGATCCTCAGCGTCTTCACCGACGGGTCGGTATCGGAGATCTTCTCGGGCGAGAACCAGCTTTTTTAACGGCAGGAAATCTCACGATTTCCTGCCGAGGGCTTTCGAGCTGCGATGACGTATCGGGACGCGGGAACGGGGCGGGAAGAGCGCGGAAAACGTCGGAAAGAACGCTCTCGGACGTTCCTCATTGACCTATGACCGTCGAAGACGTCAGACTAAGCAAATGCGAATTCTCGTAGTAGACGACGAGCAGCCCCTGCGCGAAGCGCTCGAGCGGGCGCTCAAGGTTGAGAACTACGAAGTCGAGACGCTCGAGAACGGCGCTCTGGCGCTGGAGCGGATGAAGAACGCCGGTAACGAGATCGACGCCATCGTCCTGGACGTGTTGATGCCCGGAATCGACGGGCTCGAGGTTTGTCGTCGTCTGCGCGCCGCGGGCGACAAGACGCCGGTGCTGATGCTGACCGCCCGGGTCGAGGTCGAAGATCGAGTCGCCGGGCTCGACGCGGGTGCTGACGACTACGTGACCAAGCCCTTCGATCTCGAGGAGTTGCTGGCACGTCTGCGCGCCCTCCTGCGCAGGGCTGGCAGCCCCAGCGATCAGGTGCTTCGCTTCGCCGATCTCGTTCTCGACCCGGTAGCTCACGAGGTGCACCGCGGCGATCGCCTGATCGAGGTCACGCGCACCGAGTTCCTGCTGCTCGAGCTGTTCCTGCTCAATCCGCGCCAGGTGCTCTCGCGCTCGATCATCTTCGAGCGGGTCTGGGGCTACGACTTCGGGCCTAGCTCAAACTCGCTCGAGGTCTACATCGGCTACCTGCGGCGCAAGACGGAGGCCGGGGGAGAGCCGCGCCTGGTCCACACCGTACGTGGTGTCGGCTACATCCTCCGCGAAGCCGCCTAGGAGTCGCACGATGAGCTTTCGTCTGCGCCTGATAGTCGTGTCGGCGCTGGCCGTAGCCGCCACGATCGCGCTTGTCTCGGGCACTGTCTATTGGAGCGTGCGGGGGCAGCTTTACAGCGAGCTACGCAACTCGCTACGGGATCGAGCGGCTCAGGCGACCACCTTTCCGAAGAACGCTACTGGCGTTAGTCCGACGAAGTGCTATACGAACTACTCGCACCCCTTAGTTGCGCGGCTCGGCGGCTACTTCCAAATGATCGATGCGAGCGGCCAGGTGAGTCATCCGGCTGGGTTCCCGAAGGGGGCGAGCCTGCCTGTGACGGGAAATGACAGACAGGTCGCCACCAACCGGATCGCCTCGTATTTCCGCAAGGGCACCGTATCCGGTCGGGGGCGCGGCGCCGATCGAATTCCTGTTTACGTTTATGTCGTTCATCTGGCACCAGACAACTCCAACTGCGCTCTCGAAGTGGCTCGTCCTCTGGCCTCGGTCACGGAACCGATGCAACGGTTGAAGGTCGTGCTCTCGGTCGTCAGTCTCGCCGGTATCGGTCTTGCGATCGTGCTCGGCTGGGTCATCGCCGGTATGGCGCTTCGGCCCGTGCGGCGCATGACCGAGGCCAGCGAGCACGTCGCTCGCACACGCGATCTTTCCGGTCGTATCGAGATGCGTGGTCGCGACGAGCTCGCGCGTCTTGCCCGGTCCTTCAACACCATGCTCGAGGCGCTCGACGTATCGCTGCACTCCCAGCGCCAACTCGTCGCCGACGCTTCGCACGAGCTCAGGACTCCGCTGACGACCGCCAAGACGAACGTCGACGTCCTGCGGCGCACCGAGCTTCCGAAGGAAGAGCGGGACTTGATCCTGCACGATGTCAGCCAGCAGATCGACGAGCTGGCTGTACTCGTGACCGATATCGTCGACCTCGCCCGTGGCGTCGAGCCCAATCTCGAGATCGAGGACGTGCGCCTCGATCTGCTCGTCGAGCAGACGGTAGAGCGCGCGCGTCGGCTCTCGCCCAGGAGCACGTTCACCCTCGAGCTCGAGCCGTGCCTCGTTCGTGGTGTCCCGAGCAGGCTAGAGCGCGCGGTCGCGAACCTTCTCGACAACGCCTGCAAGTGGAGCCCGCCCGAGGCGCCGATCGAGGTGAAGGTGAGCCGCGGCACGGTGAGCGTCCGCGATCACGGGCAGGGCATCGACGATGCTGATCTACCGCTCGTCTTCGACCGCTTTTACCGGGCGTCGTCGGCAAGGTCGCTTCCGGGGACCGGTCTCGGCCTGGCGATCGTGCGCCAAGTCGCCGAGTCGAACGGCGGCCGCGTATCGGTCGAGCGCCCGAGCGACGGCGGAGCGCTACTGCGCATCGAGCTCCCCTGTATCGACGAGAGCTGACCTCTCCTCTCGAAGCCCAACGCTGCCTTTAGGGGCTCTTTATCTCGCCGCGCTTTCATCGCTGAGATGAACACGTCACCGGTCGGGCTTCCGCGCAAAAGACGACGAGGTACCCGGCTCTTACTGCTCGTTGCCCTTTGTCTGCCGATCGCCCTCGACGCCGCGGCGGTCGGCTTCTCTCGCGCACGCGATCTTCCCTACCAAGATGCGGCGCTACCGGCGGCAAGCCGAGCCGATGACCTGCTCGGGCGAATGACGTTGGCCGAGAAGGTCGGTCAACTCGCTCAGGTGCACGTGGCCAAGCTGACGTCCGATTCCGTCCTGGACGAGGTCTTCGCCGACGAAGGGGTCGGGTCGATTCTGAGCGGCGGCGGCGAGTTGCCGGGCGGCACGAACACGCCTCGTGCCTGGGCGGAGGGGATCAACAGGATCCAGAAAGCGGCGCTCGACCGCTCGCGGCTGCAGATTCCGATTCTCTATGGCGCCGACGCGCCGCACGGCCTTTCGCCTGTGCTCGGCTCGGTCATCTTCCCGCAGCAGATCGGTATGGGAGCGACGCGCGATCCGGCGCTCGTTCGCCAGGTGGCGGCGGTCACGGCGCGAGGAGCGAGTGCGCTCGGGATCCGCTGGATCTTCGGGCCGGTCGCCGACGTATCCCGCGACCTGCGCTGGGGCCGATATTACGAGACTTACAGCGAGGACCCGACACTGGCCTCGTCGCTGGTCGTGGCTACGGTGCGTGGACTTCAGGGCAACAGCTCGAGCCAGCTCGTGGTTGCCGCTACCGCGAAGCACTTCATTGGCTACTCGCAGCCGCGGAGTGGCCGGGACAGATTCCCGGTGACTCTCTCGTCCGCGGCGCTGACGAAGTGGTTTGTTCCGCCCTTCCAGGCGGCTGTGGATGCGGGCGCGGCCACTGTCATGACCCAGCACAGCGCGGTCAACGGCACTCCCGTCGTCGCATCGCATGAGCTTGCCACTGACTTGCTGCGCGGCACGATGCGCTTCGGCGGTGTGCTCATCTCCGATTGGGGCGATGTCGCCGACCTCTATTGCCCGGGCGGCAATCCGCCCAACCCGAAATTTACCTGCCTCGCCTCGAGCCCGAAAGACGCCGTGCGGCGCGCGCTCAACGCCGGCCTCGACGTCACGATGATTCCCGACGACTCGGCTCAGTTCACAAGCTCTTTGATCGAGCTTGTGCAAAGCGGCGCCGTCTCGACAGAGCGCCTCGACGAAGCGGTGAAGCGTGTGCTCACACTCAAGTTCGAGCTCGGCCTGTTCGAGCAACCCTATGTCGACGCCTCTCGAGCCCGGGCAGGCGTGATCGCCGCAAGCGATCGCAGGCTCGCGCGCAAGGCCGTCGATCGGTCGCTCACGTTGCTCAAGAACCGTCACCACATACTTCCGCTGAAGAAACGTGGCGGCCCGCTCTTGGTCGTCGGCCCGGCCGCGACGAGCGTCTCCCGGCAGATGGGCGGCTGGACGATCGGCTGGCAGGGGATCCCGGCGGGCGCCAAGCCGCCCGCTGTGACCATCCTTCAGGGCATTCGCGAGGCTGTCGGAGCCAAGAAGGTGCTCAGCGCCAACTGGCGCAGCAAGACGGATATCCGCGCCAAAGCGAAGAAGGCGCGCGCAATCGTCGTTGCTATCGGCGAGAAGGCCTACGCCGAGTGGTACGGCGACAACCCGCGCGGAGCGCTTGCGGCCAACCAGGTGCGACTGGTCAAGGCGGCCGAAGCGACCGGCAAGCCGGTCGTGCTGCTGCTCGTAGCCGGGCGTCCGCTGATGATCACCAACCTCGTCAAGAAGTCGGACGCCTTCCTGATGGCCTACCTCCCGGGCACAGAGGCCGGTCACGGTGTGGCGGACGTTCTGTTCGGCCGGGTGTCGCCGCGCGGCAAGCTGCCGGTGAGCTGGCCGGCGTCGATCAAGGACGTGCCGATGGTGAAGGGAATCCGCCTCAAGGACGGCAAGCGCGCGAAGCCGCTTTTCGCTTACGGCACGGGTCTGAGCTACTGAGTCCTATCGCCTCAGCGGGCGCGCGATGCGCTCAGGTCGCTACACTTCGGCGCCGTGGCTACTGAGAGAGTAAAGCTCGAGCTTCAGGAACGATCGCAACGCGGTAGCGCTGCCAATCGGCGCCTGCGCAAGCAGGGGCTGGTTCCGGGCGTTCTCTACGGGAGCGCACTCGAGCCGTGTGCATTCGTCGTGCCCGAGGCGGAGTTGCGCCACGCGCTCACCGGCGAGCACGGGTCGCACGCAATCCTCGACGTAGTCGTCGGCGAGGAGAAGAAACCGCACTCGGCGATCCTCAAGGACTACCAGCGCCATCCCGTCAAGGGCGCTCTCCTGCATGTCGATCTGCACGTCATTCGCCTCGACCAGGCGATTCAGTCGAGCGTCACCATCACGCTCGTGGGCGAGTCGCCGGGCGCGAAGGCGGGTGGCGTCGTCACGCCGTCGGCGCGCGAGCTCAACGTCGAGGCACTACCGGCTCAGATCCCCGATCAGATCGAGGTCGACGTGAGCGAGCTAGACATCGGCGACCTGCTGCACCTCTCCGATCTGAAACCGCCCGAGGGCGTCGTCTTCCTCGACGAGCCCGACACCCTTCTCGTCAGCGTCACCCTTCCTTCTCTCGTGGTCGAAGAGGTCGAGGAGGAAGAGGAAGGCGAGGAAGGCGAGGAAGGCGAGGGCGAAGCCGCCGAGGGCGAGACCCCGGCGGGCGAGGCCGAGGCTCCCTCCGAGTAGATGGGCTGGCTTCGTCGAGACAGGTCGGTCTCGACGCTGGATCTGCTCATCGCCGGCCTGGGCAACCCCGGGCGCGAATACGCCCGCAACCGCCACAACGTCGGCTTCATGGTCGTCGAGGAACTGGCTCGGCGCCACGACGCGCGCTTCCGGGCCAAGTTCCATGGGCGCCTGGCCGAGTTGAGGCTGGAGCGAAGCCGGCTCGCGCTGCTCGAGCCCGAGACCTTCATGAACGAGTCCGGCCGTTCGCTGGTCGCCGCGGCGCACTACTTCAAGCTCGAGCCGGAACATCTTCTCGTCGTGCACGACGACGTCGATCTGGAGCTCGGTCGCTTACAGGTGCGAATGGGAGGTGGCCTCGCGGGACACAACGGTCTGCGCTCGATTGCGACGGCGCTGGCGACGAAGGAGTTTCTCCGCCTGCGCGTGGGCGTCGGGCGGCCCGGCCGCGGCGACCGGCGTTCGGTGGCCGATTTCGTGCTCTCCAATTTCGATCCCGAGACCGACGTTGCGGAGATCGTCTCTCGTGCCGCAGACGCTGTTGAGCTGCTCGCCGGCGAGGGTCTCGATACCGCGCAGGCCCGATTCAACTCCTGAGTAGGCCCTCGGTTCGAGCGGGCGGTGGGTGCGGGCTACACTGATCCCGCGGAACGAAAGTTCCGTTGCAGCTATGGACCGACCAGTTCTTCACACCTTCGTACGTGAGCTCGCAGGCCACGAGCGCCTAGCGAGTTTCGCTGCTGCGCTTCCCACGCGCGCGCGTGTTTCCGAGCCGGCGCTGCCCCTTCTCGTCAGCGCTCTGCACGAGCGGCTCGAGCGGGCGCTCACCGTTCTGGTCGCCGACGACGAGGACGCGCGCGATCTCGCCGAGGCTGCGGGCTGGTTCCTGGGCGAAGACGAGGTCGCCTTCCTGCCCAGCCGCGGTGTTCGCTGGGACTCGGGGCTGGCGCCGGCCGCCCACCTGATCGGTGAGCGGGCCCGCGCCCTGGAGGTGCTGGCCGCCGGAGGACTGGTCATCGTCTCGGCGACGGCTCTCGCCGAGGGTATGCCGCCGCCCGAGCTCAGGCCTGCGGCGATCAGGCTTCGCGCGGGCGACCGAAGGAGCCTGGAAGAGATCTCGCTCGAGCTGGCCGGCGCGGGCTACGAGCGGGTCGAGCGGGTGGAGGAGCGCGGTCAGTTCGCCGTCCGCGGCGGCCTCGTCGACATCTTCCCGGCGAGCGGACGCGACCCCCTGCGGATCGAGCTCTTCGCCGACGAGATCGAGCAGATGCGCGCCTTCTCGCCCTTCACGCAGCGCACGCTGCACGAGGTCGAGCAAGTGCTCGTCCAGCCCGCCGCCGAGTGGGGGGTCGGTCTCGCCGCGTCGCTGGAGGAGGAGGGAAAGGCGTTCGCGCCTCCCGCGCCGCTCGTCTCGCCGCTTACCTCGGCGCCCGATCTCGTCTGGCAGCGCGAGGAGGTCGAGCGGGTCTGGCGCGAGGAATTGGAGCTCGATCCCTTGCCGCTGGAGGGCGTGAGCGAGCTCGATCCGTTTCCGCACGGGCAGTCCTTCACGTTTGAGGCGCAGCGACCGGCGATCGCCGCACGCGGCTTGAGCGAGGCCGAGCGAGATCTCGGCTCGTTCGTGCGTGGCGGTCAGCGCGTCGTCGTCGCCTTCCCGCATCGCGGCGAGGCACTTCGCACGGGCAGCCGCCTGCGCTCGCTTGCGGCGCCGCTGATCGAGCCGGGCGAAGAGCTGGCGCGAGAAGGAGACCTTCACTTCGCGGTCTCACCGGCTCGGCGCGGGCTGGTCTGGCGCGAGCTCGGTCTCGTTCTCCTGCCGGCGAGCCAGGTCTTCCGCAAGCGGCCGTCCAGGGAGGCGCCGCGGATCGGGCGCGCGCTGCAGTCCTTCTCCGACCTGCGCCCGGGCGACTACGTGGTGCACGAAGACCAGGGCGTCGGCAAGCTGGAGACCTTCGAGACCAAGAAGGTCGCCGGCGTTACGCGCGACTACCTGCTGCTGGCCTTCAAGGGCGACGATCGCCTCTACGTTCCGCACGAGCAGATCGGCAAGGTCTCGCGCTACATCGGCGCCGACGGCAAGGCGCCCGCTCTCTCCAAGCTCGGCGGCAAGGCCTGGCAGCTGCTCAAGTCGCGGGCGCGGGTCAATGTGCACGAGCTGGCCGGCGAGCTGCTCTCGCTCTACGCCCAGCGCCAGCGGGTGGAGGGAGTTGCCTACGACCTCGATCAGCCCTGGCTGGAGCAGCTGGAGGCGAGCTTCTCCTTCCGCGAGACGGAGGATCAGGCCCGCGCGATCGAGGCGGTCAAGGAGGATCTGGAGGCGCCGCGCCCGATGGATCGGCTGGTCTGCGGCGACGTGGGCTTCGGCAAGACCGAGATCGCCGTTCGCGCCGCCTTCGCCGTCACGCTGAACGGTCGCCAGACGCTCGTGCTGGCACCGACCACCGTGCTCGCCGAGCAGCACTGGAACACCTTCCGCGAGCGATACCGCGACTTTCCCGTGCGGGTCGAGATGGTCTCGCGCTTCCGCAAGCCCGCAGAGGCCAAGCGCATCCTGGCCGACTTCCGCGAGGGCAAGATCGACGTGCTGATCGGCACACACCGCGTTCTGTCGCGCGACGTGGTCGCCAAGGATCTCGGCCTGGTGGTGCTCGACGAGGAGCAACGCTTCGGAGTCGCTCAAAAGGAGCTTCTCCGCTCGCTTCGGCTGGAGGTGGACGTGCTCACGCTCAGCGCCACGCCGATTCCGCGCACCCTGCACATGTCGCTCGCCGGCCTGCGCGACATCTCGACGATCGAGACGCCGCCCGACGGGCGCCAACCGATCCGGACCTACGTCGGTGCCTATGACGAGGGGCTGATCAAGAGTGCGCTAGATCGCGAGCATGCCCGCGGCGGCCAGTCCTTCTATCTGCACAACCGAGTCGAGACGATCGAGGAGACGGCCGAGCATCTGCGTCAGCTCTGCCCCGGGCTGACGATGCTCGTCGCGCACGGCAAGATGCGCGAGCGCCAGCTCGAAGAAAGGGTGCTCGCCTTCCTGCACGGCGAGGCCGACGTGCTCGTCTCGACCACGATCATCGAGTCGGGGCTGGACATTCCGCAGGCCAACACACTGGTGATCGAGCGGGCGGATACGCTCGGCTTGGCCCAGCTCTACCAGATCCGCGGCCGCGTCGGCCGCTCCGATCGCGTCGCACACGCCTTCCTTTTCTACCCCAGCGCCGAGGATCTCTCGCACGAGGCTCGCATGCGCCTGGCCACGCTGGCCGACCACACCGAGCTGGGGGCCGGGCTCGCGATCGCGATGCGCGACCTGGAGCTACGCGGGGCCGGCGAGTTGCTCGGCGATGAGCAGTCCGGCCATGTGGCCGCGGTCGGCTTCGAGCTCTACGTGGAGATGCTCGAGGAGGCGGTCGCCGAGCTGTCGGGCAAGCGCCACGCCACGCCGCGCCCGCTCCGGGTGGACGCCCGAATCGACGCCTACATCCCCGCCGGCTACGTGTCCTCCGAGGCGCTCAAGATCGATCTGCACCGGCGCCTCGCGCTGGTCGGAGACGAGGACGAGCTGCGCGAGCTGGAGGCCTCCTGTGAGGATCGCTTCGGGCCGCTGCCGGAGCCCGTCGCCAACCTCTTCGCCATCCAGCGGGTCAAGCTTGGCCTGGCGCAGATCGAGGCCGACTACCTCGTCTACCGCGACGGCCGCGTGAGCATCGGCCCGCTCGTGCTGGGCTCGGGCGAGTTACGGGAATTGAAGGCGCGCGTGGGGACGGCCGTCTACAGTTCCTCCAAGCGCGAGCTGACGCTGCGAGGCTCCTCCTTCTCCGCGGCCGAGGAACTGCTCGTTGCTATACTCGCGGCGCGCCGAGCGTGATCTCCTGCAGGCGCTTATCTGTATGAGAACTCGGCGCCTTGTCATCTCTTTGCTGCTCGCCTTCGTCGCGGTTTCGACGCTGGCCGCCTGTGGTGGCACTAAGAAGAGAGAGGTGCCCGCAAACGACATCGCGGTCGTCGGCGACCAGCCCATCTCCATCGCCGATTTCAATACTCTGATGGCTCAGGCCAAGGCGCAGTACCAGGCGTCCAGGCAGGCGTACCCGGCGGTCGGGAGCAAGGGCTATCAGACGTTGAAAGACCAGGCGGTCGCCTATCTCGTCAAGCGCAGCGCGGTCGTTCAACAGGCCGTCAAGGAGGGCTTCAAGGCTACCGACGCGGAAATCAACGCAAAACTGGCGTCGGTGATCAAGACCAACTTCAGCGGCAGCAAGCAGAAGCTCGAGGCGTCGCTCAAGAAGGAGCACCTGACCGATCAACAGCTGAGAGCCCGCCTTAGCGAGAACATCATCGACCAGGCCGCGTACGCGGCTCTGATCAAGAACGTCACGGTCTCTTCGAGCGCGATCAAGGACTACTACAACGCGCACAAGAGCTCCTACCAGAAGGGCGTGAGCCGCTCCGTCTCGCACATCCTGCTCAAGACGAAGGCCAAGGCCGACCTCGTCTACCAGCAGCTGAAAGCCGGCGCGAACTTCGCCCAGCTGGCCAAGAAGGATTCGATCGACGCGAACAGCAAGGCGAAAGGCGGCGTTCTCGGCATCCTGGAGCAGAAGTCGCTGATCAAGCCTTTCGCCGACGTGCTGTTCGGCAAGCTCAAGACCGGGTCGTTCTCGAAGCCGGTCCACACGACGTACGGCTGGCACATCATCATGCCCACCGGGCCGATCGAAAAAGCCCATCTTCAGACGCTCAGCGAGGCCTCGGATACCATCCGTCAGACCCTGCTCACGACGGCGGATAACACGGCCGTTACCGATTGGATCGCGAAGGCGGACAAGTCCGCCGCGGATAACACGAGCTACGCCACGGACTACAAGCCGACCACGACGACCAGTTCCTCGACGGTCGCCACGACCACGACTTCGTAGAAGCCTCGGCGGCCGCGGAGGCGACCCTGAGCGATCTCTCACAAGCGCTTCTCGATCTGCAGCGGCTAACCGAGCGCCTGCGTAGCGAATGCCCCTGGGACCGTGAGCAGACCGCGGCCACGATCGTTCCCCATACGCTCGAGGAGGCCTACGAGGTCGCCGATGCGGTCCTCGCCGGCGATGCGGAAAAGCAGCTGGACGAGCTTGGCGACCTGCTTTTCCAGGTCTATTTCCTCTCACTTCTACTCGAGGAGGGGGGCCACGGCAGTCTCGAAGAGGTGGCGCGACGCTGCCACGAGAAGCTTGTGCGCCGGCACCCCCATATCTTCGGCGACGTCGAAGCGACGACGGCCGGGCGCGTGCTCGAGAACTGGGACAAGATCAAGGCCGGCGAGGAGGGTCGCGAGGGAATATTCCACGATGTCGGTGCGGAGCTGCCGGCGTTTCTGCGTGCCCGCAAGGTGCAGGAACGGGCCGCCGCGATCGGCTTCGACTACGGCGAGCTCTCGGAGGCTCTAGCCGATCTGGCTTCTGAGCTGAGCGAGGTCGTCGAGGCGGTCGAGGTCGCCGGCCAGCCCGCTCCGGGCGCCGAGCCCGACAACCGCGTCGCCGAGGAGATCGGTGACGTACTCTTTGCCTGCGTGAACGTCAGCCGGCTTGCGCGCGTCGACGCCGAGCTGGCCCTGAGGCAGGCGGCCGGTCGCTTCCGCGATCGCGTCGAGCTTGCCGCCTCGCTCGCCGAGGCTGACGGGAAGGATTTTTCCGCGCTCGCGCTCGCGGAACAGGACGCTTACTTCGATCTAGCAAAGGAGAAAACGAGATGAGTAGCAAGATCGCTTCAGTGCACGGCCGCCAGGTTCTCGACTCGCGCGGAAACCCGACGGTCGAAGTCGACGTCGTGCTCGAGTCCGGGCGCAAAGGCCGGGCTATCGTTCCTTCCGGTGCCTCCACCGGCGTGCACGAGGCGGTCGAGCTTCGCGACGGCGACAAGAATTTCTACGGAGGCAAGGCCGTCAGCAAGGCGGTCGCCAACGTCAACGGCGAGATCGCAGCGGCGCTCAAGGGCGCCGATCCGGACGATCAGCGCGGCGTCGACGAGAAGCTGATCGCGCTCGACGGGACTCCGAACAAGGGCCGCCTGGGCGCCAACGCGGTGCTCGGCGCCTCGCTGGCGGTTGCCAAGGCCGCGGCCGACGAGGCCGGCGCCTCGCTCTATCGCTGGCTCGGCGGGCCGGAGGCGAACACGCTGCCGGTGCCGATGCTGAACGTCATCAACGGCGGCGTGCACGCCCAGAACTCGATCGACCTGCAGGAGTTCATGCTCGTGCCGGTCGGAGCGGCGAGCTTCGCCGAGGCGCTGCGCATCGCGGCCGAGGTCTACCACACGCTGAAGGGCGTCATCTCCTCGCGCGGACTGGCCACAGGTGTCGGCGACGAGGGCGGCTTCGCACCCGACCTGCCCTCGACCGAGGCGGCAATTGCAGCCATCCTCGAGGCGGCCGAGAAGGCCGGCCACGCCGACAAGGTCGCGATCGCGCTTGACCCGGCCGCAAGCGAGGTCTTCAAGGACGGCCGCTATGTGCTCACAGGCGAAGGCAAGAACCTGAGCCCGAGCGAGATGACCGACTACTACGCCTCGCTCTGCAAGCAGTTCCCGATCATCTCGATCGAGGACGGCCACGCCGAGGACGACTGGGACGGCTGGAGCGATATAACCCAGAGGCTTGGCGACAAGATCCAGCTCGTCGGCGACGACATCTTCGTCACCAACATCGATCGCCTCAAGCTCGGCATCGAGCGCAAGGTCGCCAACTCGATCTTGATCAAGCTGAACCAGATCGGAACGCTGACCGAGACGCTCGACTGCATCGAGCTGGCGCGTAAGAACGGCTACTCCGCCGTGATCTCGCACCGCTCGGGCGAGACCGAGGACGCGACCATCGCCGACCTTGCTGTCGCCACCGGCGTCGGCCAGCTCAAGACCGGCGCGCCCTGCCGCACCGATCGCGTCGCCAAGTACAACCAGCTGCTCCGCATCGAGGAAGAGCTCGGCGCCAAGGCCGTTTACCCGGGCTGGGACTCCTTCCCGCGCGCCAAGCACTAGCGCCTACGCTGCGCAGTCTCATTCTCACAACTGAAGGGCCGGGGAAACCCGGCCCTTCTCCATCTCCGGGCCCGGCGAGCCTCCAGCGGCAGGACAGTCGCGAGCGGCTTAGAACTTTTCCAAGCCGTGTCCAGCAGGAGTAAGCGAACGAAGTCCAGACGAGCCGCGCGCGCCCACCGGCGGCGGTTGAGTGCGCGCCGACTTGTCTTGCTGGCTCTCGTCGTGCTGATCGCTCTGCTTTATGCGGGGCCGCTTCGCTCCTTCTACGACAAGCGCGAGCTCGTTCGTAGCGAGCACGTTCGGGTCGCGCTTCTCAGGTCGCAGCACGACGCGTTGACGCAGAAGCTAAAAAGCGCAAGAAAAGCCAAGGCGATCGAGCGCGCGGCACGACGCCTCTTCTACATCAAGCCCGGCGAGCGTCTTTATATCGTCACCGGCATTGACGCCTGGCGCCACAATCAGGCTCGCGCCGGTCGCTGATTTACCGCTGCGAGTACCATGGCCGCCGTGGACGACAGGTCGATTGTCGCTGCCCAGATTGGTAGAGAGCCGCGAGCCTTCTCGCGCGTCGCCGTGCACTGCCCGTTCGGCTTTCCGGCGGTCAGCGAGCAGAAACCGTACGACGATGACGGCAAGCCTTTCCCTACCGGCTTCTATCTGACCTGCCCGGAACTGGTTGCGGCGGTGGATCGGCTGGAGGCGGCGGGCGGAGTGGGGCGCTGGAGCGAGCAGGTGCGAAAGAGCCGCCGCCTGCGCTGGAGCCTCTGGCGCGCCACTCGTAGGCAGCGCCGCCTGCGCAAGGGGCAGGCACGATCGGTCGGCCGGATGCTCGACGGCGGCGCCTCGCTCGGTCTGGGCATCGGCGGTACCGCTAACGGACGCAAGCTCAAGTGCCTGCATGCCCACGTTGCTTTTGCGCTCGCCAATCCGGGCTACGAGCTCGGTGAGAGCATCGTCCGTGAGCTCGAGCCGCTCTGGCCCGAGAGCTGTGATTCTCATACAGCTTGCGGAACTGGCTCCAATCCCGGGTGAGTATCATCGCCGGGGTGTCCGCGACGATCGAGGCATCGCGCCAGCAGTGGCAGGATGGCTACCAACGCTTTCAGGCGCTGGCAACGAGTTCAGCCGCCGGCGATCACCTCTATCTGCAGCTGGAGACGATTTCCGACGAGCTCAAGCGGAGGATTGGGCAGACCTTCACTTTGGCCGAGGCGGTCGAGCTCTACGGCGGCGCTGAGCGTTGGGCGACCGATGTGATAGCCGAGCGGGCGGCGGTGCGGGGCTGGCCGCGCGATTTGGCTATCGTGCTTGACGCCGCCTTCTACCTCTACACACGCGCGGCGGTCGACTACCTACCGTGACCCAGCCCTACCAACCTCTCTCTCCCAAACGTGACCGGCGCGAGCGGGCGCGCTCGAGCGGGTTGCGGCGAGCACTCCTTGTCGTGGCGACGCTAGTTGCCTTCGCTCTCGGAACGGGGCTCGGGCTGGCGCTCGATCACGGCTCCGGCGCGAAGGGCACGCAAACCTGCGAGCGCACGGTCCGCCTCGTGACCGTCACGGTCTCGAAGCCCTGACGGTGCGGGAAGAGAGGGCACACTTTCGGCTCGATTTCGACCGAGCCGAGTGCGTCTTCTAGGGTTAGGCTCGAATTGGGGATGGGAGGCGGGGAACCCGCCTCTCCCCGGCGCCGCTTGGAAAGTACACGGCGGAACTCGGGCGCCGGGCAAGCCCTTGCCTGGGCTCAGACCTCTTCGCTGGCCTCGATCAGGCCAGCGGCTATCACGCCGAATGAGGCCAGAAGCGCGATCCAGAGGCCGATCCCGCGACCGTCCGCGGGAAGGAACCGATCAGGTATCCAGATCAGGCGCACGAGCACGAGAATGGTGGCGAGAACGCCGATCCCGATCACGATCAAGCTCTCCGGCAAGCTGGCCGGAAGCGCGACTCCAAGCACGCGCAGCGCGACGAGCACGAGCACGGCGAGGCCGAGGAAGAAGACGATCTGGCCGACCAGGCCCGTGTGCCAACCGATCACGCTTAGAACGAGATCATGGCCACCGGAACCGCTGTACCAACTCATGAACGTCGACAGGCTGAGTACGAGACCCGAAAGCCAGGTGAGTGTTTCAGGGGCGAAGAGGAAGCCCTCGGGGTGACGCAAAGAGGGGCGAGCCAGCGGTGAGGGCGGGCCAGCGTGATGGGTGCCGTGTGAAGTTGGAGTCTGCATGGCTTGGAAGTATGGCACTGAAACGGGCGCTTGTCGGTCCCGAGCGCTCGCTGTCGCAATCGATTCCCGTTAGATGCCGAACAGTGTTTTCGTTTCCTGCAGGATCAGTAGCGCTATCGCGGCGACCACCACCAGCATGGCCAGCATCGTTACGTAGTAACGCACATGGGCCCGGTTGCGCGCACGAGCGCGACCTTCGCGTATCTGCCTGGAAGCCCGCTCGCGCTCATAGGCGCGGGTGATCGCCGTCGGGTCGATTGGCGGTTTCTCGCTTTCGGGCTGCCTCTGTCGCGCTGGATACCCCACCGGCGCCTCAGTCTAGGCGCTATCGCCTCGGCTATGCAGGCCTTATCCGCCCGATCGCCGGCGTCGGCCGCCACCTCGCCGCCCGAGCGCGGGCGCTGCGCTGGTTTGTTTGCGGCGGTGAACGGTGGTCGATTCGGCGCCTGGGGCGCGATCGGCGGGATACTTACGGCGTGAGCGATCCCTGTGTCCCTACTCCCGAGCCGAGCGCTCAGCCCTCCTCCATATCCGACCGAGAGACAACGGTCGAAGACGGCGAGGGAGAGCTGCGCCCGCTCGCGGCGAGCCGGCAATTGCTCGCAGATGCTCTCGTGGCAGCACTCGACTCCGACGGGCTGCCGCGACGCCTCGCGGTGTTCGTGGCCGCGGCGACGAGCGCCGAGCAGGTTCTTCTCTGGCTCAGCGACGACCCGGACGGCGTTCAGCTCGGGACGCCGGCGGTTCTCGCTCCCTCCGATCTGAACGCGGCCCGAGAGCGGGCCAAGCGCGTACTCGAGCAGGGCAAGGCTCTGCGCGAGGAGCTCCCCGGGACGCTGACTATCACCCTGCCTTTGGGGCTCGAGCCATTCGGCGTGTTGGAGGCGAGGTTCAACGAGCAGGCGCAGACGGGCGAAGGCGAGCTCGAGGCCCTGCAGACGCTTGCCGCTCGTGTCGCCGGAGTGCTCGAAGAGTCCGCGCAACGTCGCGACCTAGTTCAGGAGCTGGGGCGGACGCAGGCGCTTCTCTCCTTCAGCGGGCAGGCCATGTCGGAGCTGGCGGTAGAGCCGACGCTGAACGTCGCGGTGGAGCAGATCGCCGACCTGCTCGGTGTCGAGCGAGTCGCCGTCTACCTGAACGGAGAGGACGGCTTGCGAACCGCGGCGGCTCGCGGGCTTCAGGGCGCGCACGAGCTCATCGCCGCTCGTATGCTCGATCTGGCGCTCGCGTCCGGCCGACTCTCGGGCGGCGTGATCGTCGCCGACGCCCTCTCCGACGGGAGGTTGGAGTCGCTGCGCGACGTGCTCGTAGAGTCGGGTGTGGAGGCGGTCTTCGCTCTCCCGCTCGAGGCGGCGAACGAGGTGATCGGACTGCTCGCTCTCTATCCGGCGAAAGACGGAGTTCCAGACGAGAGTGAGCGTGGGTTGCTGGAGGCGCTTCGTAATCAGCTCGCCGTCGCCGTTCACCGCGCGAGCCTGCACGAGCAGGCGACTCTTCTCGGCAGCGAGCTCGAGCATTCACTTCGTGCGGAGCGGCAGGCGGCGGCTCAGCTGCGTGCGCTGTATGAAGTCTCGCGCGCTTTCGCGCAGAGCCTGTCGTTGCAGACCACGCTGGAAGCGGCGGCGAAGACGATCGCCGAGCTAGTGGGAATCGACGTTGCCGTTCTGTACATGCCCGACGAGCGCCAGGAGAAGTTGGAGGCGCGGGCTCTTCACGTCGCCAGGGGCGATCTTGAGCAGCCGATGCGAGCGATTCTCGGCCGATCGCTTCCGCTCGCCGGCGATATCGCTCGCGTGATCAAAGCGGGGCTCGTATTACGGCTCACGCACGAGATGGCGGGCGAGGACGACTCGCTGCGGTTGCTCGCGCCGTTCCTAGAGCGAGGCTCGACGGCGATAGTGCTTCCCGTAGCAACGCCAAAGGAGGTGCTGGCGATCGTCACACTCATCTCTCTCAGCCCCGAGCAACCGATCCGCGATGAGACGATCGAAGTGGCGCTGGCAATCGTAGGGCAGGCGGCGCTCGCGATCGACAACGCGCGCCTTTACGAGCAGCAGAAGGCCTTCGCCGATGCGATGCAACGCTCGCTTCTGCCTGACTACGAGCCTGAGATCGAGGGCCTGGACGTCGGAGCCGTCTACGCCGCCTCGGCTCGTGTGGAAGTCGGCGGCGACCTCTACGACTTCCTGCTGCTCGAGGACGGAGCGCTGGCGATTGCGCTCGGTGACGTGACCGGGCACGGAGTCGATGCGGCGGCCGATATGGCGATGGTCAAGTTCACCTTCCGCTCGCTGGCGCGGCGCTATCCCGAGCCGGGCGCGTTCCTGGCCGCCGTGAACGAGGTCGTGCTGGAGGAGGTCGAGCTCGGCAAGTTCGTCACGATGGTCTACATGAAGGTCGATCCGGCGAGAACGGAGCTGGCCTGTGCCTGCGCCGGCCATCCTCGGCCGCGCCTGTTGCGCGCCGACGGTAGCGTCGAGTCTCTGCCGGTGGGCGGGCTCGCGCTTGGGATCGCGGGCAACCAGACCTACGAAGAGATTCGCATTCCCTACGCGCCGGGCGACGCGGTCGTTCTCTACACCGACGGAGTGATCGAGGCTCGCCGCGAGCGCGAGCTCTACGGCACGCAGAGGCTGGACGACTTTCTGCGTAGGCATTCACAACTGGGCGCCAGGGATCTCGCCGATGCCGTGCTCGCCGACTGCCGCGAGTTCGCCGGCGGCTTGCTCCTCGATGACTGCGCCGTGGTCGTCGTCCGGGCGCGCTGATGAGCGAGCGAGCACCGCTCGTAATCGGCCACCGCGGCCTGCCGCGGCTGGCGCCCGAGAACACGCTGCGCTCCTTCGAGCTGGCGCTCGAGCACGGCGCCGACGGCTTCGAGGTCGATGTCGTAGCGCTCAGCGACGGCGAGCTCGTGGCCGGTCACTCGCTCGATCTGGCCGAGCTCTGTCACGGCGCTGCCCGCGGCGATGCCGCTGCGCGCACGCTGGACGAGCTGCGACGACTCGACGCCGAGCTGGCGACGCTCGAGCAGGTGCTGGAGCTGGCCGAGGCCAGGCCTGACGCGGGCCCGCTTTTGATCGACCTGAAAAGCACAGGCCTGGAGCGACCACTGATCGAAGCGGTTCGCAGGCACGGGCTGCAGGAGCGGACGCTTCTCTGCTCGCTCGAGCGAGCCCAGCTCGTTTGCCTGCGCGAGCTCGCTCCCGAGATCGCCCGCAGCCTCTCCTATCCCGCCGATAGGCGGCGCCTGTCCGAGCGCAAGGCGATCGCGCCCTTCGTCCCTCTGGCTTTGTACGGCCTGCGCCTACGGCTGCGGCGACGGATCCACGGCTGGCTCGCGCAGACGGGCGCCGCCGCGGTGACCCTGAACCACGGGGTCATCGGCGCCGACCTGGTGCGAAGCTGCCACGAATGGGGAATAGCCGTGCTTGCCTGGACTGTGGACGACCCCGGCGTTAGGCAGCGGCTGATGGAGGCGGGTGTGGACGCTATCATCACGAACGATTCGCGACCGTACCGGCAGGAGCACGATGAGATCGAGTAAAAAAACCAGCTTCGCTTTAGGGCTCCTACTCGCGATCGCCGGGCTGGTCGCATCCTTCGCCGTTGTCGCTACCGCGCCGGCTCAGACAGCCGACGAGACGACGAGCAGCTCGACCACCGTGACGACGCCCACGACGACGACGCCCACGACGACGACGCCCACGACGACCGCGCCGATGGACATCGCCAATGACGTGACCGTCGGCGGCGTTCCTGTTGGGGGAATGAGTGTCGATCTCGCCAGGACGACGATCGAGTCTGCCTTCAACAAGCGACTCGTGCTTCGCATCGGCAGCAAGCGGGTGGCGATGGCCCCGAGCGAGGTCGCGGCGCGCGCGAGCGTCGACTCTGCGCTCAGGACCGCTCAGAGCGCGGCGCCGGGCAGCGCGGTGACGCTCACGGTCAGCGTCAACAACTACAAGCTGCACAAGTACGTGCGCAAGCTCGGCAAGCGCTTCAACCGCGCGGCGGTCGACGCCCAGGTCTTCTTGCGCCACCTGCGTCCGCGCATCTCCGAGGGGAAGGTCGGCTGGACGATCAAGGTAAGCGCGTCACAACGGGCGATCCGGGCGGCACTGGCGGCGAACCGGCGCGCCGCGTTGACGCTGCCGCTGAAGAAGATCGCACGGAAGGTGATCAAGGCGAATTTCGGTTCCGTGATCGTCATCAGGCGCGGCTCCAACCGCCTGTACCTCTACAAGGGCGAGCGCTTCGTGAGGCGATTCTCGGTGGCGACTGGGCAGTCGGCCTACCCGACGCCTCTTGGGCACTACGCGATCGTCGTGAAATGGGCGAACCCCTGGTGGTATCCGCCCAACTCGGCCTGGGCCGCGGGCGAGAAGCCGGTTCCGCCCGGACCTGGCAATCCGCTCGGCACGCGCTGGATGGGCCTGTCGGCTCCGGGAGTCGGCATTCACGGCACGCCCGAATCGGGCTCGATCGGCTATTCGCTTTCCCACGGCTGCATTCGCATGTACATCCCCGACGCCGAGTGGCTGTTCACGCACGTTGTCGTCGGAACGCAGGTCTTCATCGTCGCGCAGTAGAGGCCGCGGCGTCTCCGAGCATTCGCCGATCTGATCCATCGCGGTTGACCGCGCCGCGAAGAGCCTGTTCCGGTAGGTATGTGCGCTCGAGGCGGTCAAGCCGTGGATGCCAGCGGCCGTAGGGCTGTGAAGGCGCACTGGTAGTGCGGAGAGCAGTTCCTGGTGCCGCGGATCGGCCGGGTCGGGCGTGCAGGCCTAGTGGAATAGGCTCTAAAGTACGCGGCATGACCTACGTCATCGCCGAGCCCTGTATCGACGTCAAGGACCAGGCCTGCGTCGACGTCTGCCCGGTCGACTGCATTCATGAAGCCGGTCGCATCCTCGTCATCGACCCGGAGGAATGCATCGACTGCGGCGCCTGCGAGCCGGAGTGCCCGGTCGAGGCGATCTTCCCTGAGGACGCTCTACCGGCCAAGTGGCAGGCTTTTGTCGGCATCAACGCCGCCTACGGTCAGGGCGTGGACGCCGTTGACGCGCTCGTCACGGCCTACTCGGGCGAGCACAGCTCCTAGCTTGCCGGGCTAAGCGGCTGCAGGTAGACGCAGGGCCGCCGATCGTTCGGCAGCGGCGAGGCGGCAATCTTCAGCACCGTCAGGACGACGTCGTCGACGACGAGATCGCTGCCCACGGCCGGAAGCTCACCCTCACGTTCCTCCAGCCCGTAGCCGCTCGGCTTCCAGAGGTAGAGGAGATAGCGCTCGTCGCTCTTGACCGGAACTCTCGTGAGCCGCGGCCGCTATCGCCCCGCGGCGTAAGCGGGGACGACGACTCGCACCACCGTGCCACCGCCGCTGGCCGCGCGCACGGTGACCTTGGCGCCGAGCACGCGCGCTCGCTCGTCGATCGTCTCGTAGCTCGTGCGCCGGCGCTCGCCCGGAGCGTTGTCGGCGACGATCAGCTCGACGCGGCCGTCGGAGAGCTCGTGCAGGGCGACCGCCAGGCGGGTCGGTGGACCGCGCCGGATGGCCTGGTGAAAGGCCTCGCGGATGATCTGGTAGAAGACGACCTGGGCTCGCTTGGCCAGGTTCTCGGCGAAGCCCGTCTCGAGCTCGATGTGAATCTGATTGGCGATACCGACGTCGTCGGCCAGCGCCTTTACGGCCGGCTCGAAGCCCTGGTCGCGTAGGACGACCGGCTCGAGATTGAAGGAGAGATCGCGCAGGTCCTTGATCGTCGAGCGCTGCCGCTCGAGCACTGCCTCGATCACCTGCGCCGCATCTTCGAGCTTGCCGCTCGACAGCTGATGCAACGCGGCGTCGAGCATCAGGGTGATTCCCGAGAGCGACTGCACCGGCCCGTCGTGGAGGAAGAGCGAGATGCGCCGGCGCTCCTCCTGCTCCGCGGCGATCAGCTGATCGGCCAGCCGCGCCCGCTCGCTCTCGCTCTCGCGCTTTGTGCCGACGCGCTTCTTCTTCCCGCGGGGCGATCCGCCCTCTGCTTGATTTGCTCCGGCCACTCGCTCCTCCATGGTCGCGATCGCGCCTGGAGACTAATCGATGATCGACTCTCGCAGCGCGATCGCTACGGCGTGCGTTCTGGTGTCGGCCTCGAGCTTGGCGAGGATGTGGCGAACGTGGCTCTTGACCGTCTCCTGGCTGATGAAGAGCTTCCCGGCTACTTCCACGTTCGACATTCCGTCGGCCAGGAGCTGGAGGATCTCGCGCTCGCGCGTGGTCAGCATGTCCTCTTTGTCCCGGGCGTTCAGGAAGGTCGGCATCAGCGCCGGGTCGACGTAGCCCTCGCCCTCGGCGACCTTCTCGATCGCTCTGAGCAGCGTCTGGTGCGGCGCCTCTTTGAGGATGTAGCCCTTCGCGCCGGCCTCGAGGCCGCGCCCGAGCAGGCTGCGCTCGTTGTGGGCGGTGAAGAGGAGAACCGCGCTCCCGGGCGCCTTAGTCATGATCTCGCGCGTCGCCTGCAGGCCGTCCATGCCGGGCATGCGCACATCCATGATCACCACGTTCGGGCGTCGCCTCTCGGCCAGCGCCACGGCGCTCGCTCCGTCGGCCGCCTCGCCGACGACACGGATGTGCGAGGCGCGCGAAAGCGACAATCTAAGGCCTTCGCGAACAACCTCATGGTCATCGACGATCAGGCAAGTGATGTCCTGTGGCACGGGTTCGCTCTCGTTTCTTGTTGGCCGGGTTCTGACGCCTCTTTAACCTGCTGCGCCCGCTCATGGGCACTATTGCGGTCTGATCCCGTATCGGCTCGGCTGCCCGTGCACTTGAGTATGGGGGATCGGATTCCTGCCCTTTTTGGGGGATCTGAGCTATCGACTACCGGCTCGTCTCGAGTCAGCGCACGCGCCACAGGCGGCACAGCGGCGAGCGCACGAGCCGCAAATACCCCGCTAAGAGTAGAAAAGTGAGCCGTCCGCGGGTTCCGGTGAGAGCGTCCGAGAGGGAAGCGGCTCACTGCGAGCTCCGAATCATTCACGCTCGATCGGATCGATCGCTCCCGCGCCCCCCGCTTTTCGGGTGATAGAGAATCCGTCCGTCGGAGGCCTTGAATACTGCCTATGGCGATGCGCCGATCCGCCGCTTCAACGCTGACAAAGAGGCCGACTGGCGCGTCGGCTCCTGCCCCGTTTGGCGGCGCTGAACGCTTAAAGCGCAGAATCTCGAGCCCGAGGTTTCTCTCCCGCGCGAGCAGCTGACGCCTAGTGGTCGGCAGCAAGTCACACTCTCGGCACGGGAGCCTATCCCCGCCATCTCCTATACTGGCCCTTAGTTGGACGAAGACCCGCCACTTAGCCGTCCGCTGGAGCGGACATGACACTCGCTTTAGAACTGCTCGTCGTCGCGGCGCTGATTCTGCTGAACGCGTTCTTCGTGGCAGCCGAGTACGGTCTGGTTACCGCGCGGCGCACCCGCCTGCGCGAGCTCGAGGATCAGGGCAATCGACGTGCTCGCGCGGTGCTCAAGGTCGTCTCCGAGCCGGCGCGCTTCATCGCCGCCATGCAACTCGGCGTCACCGCCACCAGCCTTGGTATCGGTGCCCTGGGCGAGCCGGTGCTGGCGCGCGTGTTCGGCACGGTGACCGCGACCGTCGTCGCCTTCATCCTCGCCTTTCTGATCGTGACCTTCCTGCACGTCGTGATCGGGGAACTGGTTCCGAAGGGAATTGCGCTCAGCTACTCCGACCGGGTCGCGCTCGCGGTCTCGGCGCCGGTGCGAGCTTTCTTCTTCCTCTTCAGGCCGGTCATCTGGGTGCTTCAAAAGAGCTCGGAGCTGGTGCTGGCGCTGTTAGGCGTGAAGTCGCCCGAGGCCGGCACGCCGCCGCTCTCGGAGGCCGAGCTGCGCATGCTGCTCGAGTCCTCGAGCGAGCACGGTCAGATCGAGAAGGAGGAGACCGAGATGCTGTACAAGGTCTTCGACTTTGCCGACAAGGAGGCCTCGGATGTAATGGTGACTCGGCCCGAGGTGGTCGCGCTCTCGATCGACCTGCCGCCCGCCGAGTGCCTGGCCGCCGTGATCGACTCGCCCTATACCCGCTACCCGGTCTACCGCGGAACGCTCGGGAACATCATCGGCATCCTGCACGTGCGCGACCTCTTCTCGCAGATGATCGAGCTCGGCATCGAGCAGGTGAAGATCGAGGAGCTGCTGCGCGAGCCGCACCTGGTGCCCGAGACGAAAGACCTGGCGGCACTGTTAGCCGACTTCCGCCGCACCGGCCAGCACATGGCGATCGTAGTGGATGAATACGGTGGCATGGAGGGAATCGCCACCCTCGAGGACCTGCTCGAAGAGATCGTGGGCGAGATCGAGGACGAGTTCGATCTACCCGACGAATCGGTCGAGCGCGTCGCCGAGGACACGATCCATGTCGACGGCACCTTCTCGATCGACGACTTCAACGAGGAGTTCGACGCAGACCTACCGGTCGAGGACTACCACACCCTGGCCGGGTTCGTTTTCGGGCAACTCGGTCATGCGCCGGTACCCGGCGATTTCGTGGAGCACGACGGCCTGCGCTTCGAGGTGCTCGAGGTCGAAGGCTCGCGCATCGACCGGCTGGTGGTTCGCTTCGAGCGACGCGATACAGGCGAGCGCTAGCGCGGCGCGTATCGATCTGCCCAGCAGTTCTCGAGGCCTCCGTAACCGTGTCCAAACCGCTCGAAGAGCCCGATTCGAGCACGTTGCTCGGCGAGGTGGTTTTCGTGTTATAAGTCGCAGAGTCATTAATTTTGCGCGTGCCTAGGGCGCACGGGCGAGAGAGGAGGGGGTTAGGGAAGGGATCCGGCCAACTAACCACTCCTATCTATTAAAAAGGGCCGTTCTCCTCGTAGCTATCGTGTCTGTGAACGTTCTGCAGGCATCAATGCTGGAGAACTTCCAATATCGAACCAGGAGGGAAAACGTGAGAAAGCTCTTGACCGCAGGGGCGGTGACGTTGATCGCAGTTGCCTTGGCGCTCACCGTCACTGCTTGTGGCAGTAAGAAGAAGTCCAGTAGCACAAGTGCAAGCGGGGGCAAGGTCCAGGTCTGCGCTCTGCTGCCGGACACGAAGTCCTCGGTCCGGTATCAGCTCTTCGATGCACCGCTTCTCTCGAAGGCGTTCAAGGCGGCCGGCCTCAAGTACTCGGTCGTCAATGCACAGGGTGACACCAACACCCAGATCACGCAGGGCCAGACGTGCATCACGAGCGGGGCGAAGGTGATCTTGGTCGACGCTCTCGACTCGGGTACGGGTGCCTCGATCGAGAAGGCCGCCAAGGCCGCGGGCGTCAAGACGATCGACTATGACCGCCTCGTTCTCGGTGGCTCGGCGTCGTACTACGTGTCGTTCAACAACGTCACGGTCGGCAAGCTCCAGGGCCAGGCCCTCATCGCAGCGATGACGGCGAAGGGCCTTATCGGTGCTGGCAAGAAGCCGGTTGTAGCCGAGCTGGATGGCGCTCCGACCGACAACAACGCCACGCTGTTCGCCAAGGGCGCACACACGGTGCTCGATCCGCTCTTCAGTAAGGGCACGATCGCCAAAGGCCCGCAGCAGGCAGTCACGAACTGGGACAACACCATCGCGGCGACCGACTTCAACCAGATGCTCACGAAGACGGGCAACAAGATCGACGCTGTCCTAGCCGCCAACGACGGTCTCGCCGGATCGGTTGCCACCGACCTGCAGAATCACAAGCTCAACTCGGTGCCGGTCACCGGCCAGGATGCAACGCCGGGCGGCGTGCAGAACATCATCTCCGGTTGGCAGTCGATGACCGTTTACAAGCCGGTTCCGCTCGAGGCCGCCGCAGCGGCTAAGGCCGCAATCGAGCTCATCAAGGGCGAGACGGTTCAGACCAACGGAACGACCAATGACTCCGTAGGTAAGCGGAACGTCCCGTCGATTCTCGAGACACCGCAGGTCGTCAACAGGGCGAACTATCAGATCCTCTTCCAGCAGAAGTTCCTGACGAAGGGTCAAGTCTGTGTCGGTGCCTTCGCGAAGGACTGCAAGACCTTCACGACTCCGTATCCGTCCTGAGAACGACCACACTACGGTAGGTACGTAGAAAGAGGTTCGTTACGAGACAGAGGCGCCCCGCGGGGCGCCTCTGTCTCCTCTTGCTACTGCGCTTGTGATAGAGAGAAAACTCTCTGTGCAAAGCTCACAAAACGGCTCGCCACTCCTCGATCAGGATCTCCGCCTCTCTTAGCGTGAAGAAGAGCTCGCCGTTCAGAAGCTCATCTCGCAGCTTGCCGTTGAACGATTCGATGTAGCCGTTCTCCCACGGTGAGGCCGGCTCGATGAACAGCGCAGAGACCCCCAGCTGCGCAGGGCCAGGGCTATGAACTCAGGGCCGTTGTCGCTTCTGATGTACTCGGGGACGCCGTGCTCCAAGAAAAGCTGCGAGAGCGTGTAGAGGACGTCGTGGCTCGTGAAGTGACGGCCACCCTGATCGCCAGGCATTCGCGGCTGTACTCGTCGATCACGGTGAAGAGACGCAGCTTGCGGCCGTCGTGAGTCTGCTCGGAGACGAAGTCATAGGCCGAGGAGCGGTGCGGATGCTCTGGCCGCAGGCGGATGCAGGAGCCGTCTGCTAGCCAGAGGCGCCCGCGCCCTTGCTGCCTGGCCGGATTCGTCTTCGGTCAGCTCGGGCACGCCCCTGGGCCCGGTGACATCGTCGATCACGACGGCATGCAGTTCGAGGTGCTAGAGGTCGAGGGCTCACGCATCGATCGGCTGGCCGTGCGCTTCGAGCGACGCGATACAGGCGAGCGCTAACGCGGCTCGCTTCGATCCGCCTGGAGCCTACGCGCCTGGCCCGCGGCGCCGACCGCCGCAGAGCTGTTTTCCGCACTACCAGCGCGCCTTCACAACTCTCCGGTCGCCGGCGTCCACGGCCGGGCGGTCTCGCCGCACATTCCTACCGGAGGTCGGCTCTTAGCAGTAACAGCGGACGCAGGAGTCACCGCTAAAACGTCTGCAGGGCCCGATAGAGCTCATTGCTCGGCGAGGCGGTTTTAGTGTTATAAGTCGCAGAGTTAGCTATCAACTTTGCGCGTGCTTACGGGTTGCACGTGCGAGAGAGGAGGGGTTATGGGCAAAGGGATTAAGCCAAGTAACCGCTCCTATCCGTTGAAGGGCTGTTCTCCTCGTAGCTGCCAGGAAGAGATTCGTGGTGCAGGGGTGAGGCTCCAGTTTTCACTCTCTTCGAGGACGCGTGGTCGCGGGCGGGCGGGAGCTGTGGTCAGCTCCGGCCTTCTCCGCTCGCGAAAGCCCGCCATTCTCGTCGCAAACACTAGGGCCCAGGGGGATTTTCCTGCGGTCCCTAGCGGAATTGTCAATTAACTAGGAGGGATGACGTGAAAAAGCTTTTCCTCGTTCTGGCACTCGCGGTGCTCGTTTCATCCGCGGTGCTCACGGCGGCAGCCATGGCCAGGAGCAAGACCAGTAAGGCTTCCGTCCAAGTCTGCGCCCTGCTGCCGGACACGAAGTCCTCGGTCCGGTATCAGCTCTTCGACTCGCCGCTTCTCAAGAAGGCGTTCAAGAAAGCCGGCCTCAAGTACTCGGTCGTCAATGCACAGGGTGACACCAACACCCAGATCACGCAGGGCCAGACGTGCATCACGAGCGGGGCGAAGGTGATC
>PMNA01000034.1:0-846 GCA_003162055.1 Actinomycetota bacterium
TGACCTGACCCCGTTTACTGGTCCACTTTTTATGTTAGTAAACCGGGGCAACCGGCGGCGCGTAGTCAAGGAGCGAAAACCCCGGCCAAGCGATCACCTCCGGTGCCGGTGGACGCCCAGCAAGCGAAGAGTGCGGTCGCAGGTGGTTGTACTGGTGACGCCACTCCTCAACCAGGATCTCTGCCTCTCTGAGCGTGAAGAAGAGCTCGCCGTTCAAGAGCTCGTCGCGCAGCTTGCCGTTGAAGGACTCGATGTAGCCGTTCTCCCACGGTGAGCCGGGCTCGATGAAAAGAGTCGAGACGCTAAGCTCGGCAAGCCAGCTGCGTACCGCCAGGGCTATGAACTCGGGGCCGTTGTCGCTTCTGATGTGCTCTGGGATGCCGTGCTCTAGGAAGAGCTCCGAGAGCGTGTAGAGGACGTCGTGGCTCTTGAAGTGACGCGCCACCCTGATTGCCAGGCATTCACGGCTGTACTCGTCGATCACCGTGAGTAGACGTAGCTTGTGTCCGTCGTGAGTCTGCTCGGAGACGAAGTCATAGGCCCAGACGTGGTGCGCGTGCTCTGGCCGCAGGCGGATGCAGGAGCCGTCTGCGAGCCAGAGACGCCCGCGCTTGGGCTGCCTGGCCGGTACCTTGAGGCCTTCTCGCCGCCAGATGCGCTGTACCCGCTTGTCGTTGACCTGCCAGCCGGCCATCTGCAAGAGGTCAGCGATGCGCCGGTAGCCGTAGCGGCCGAACTTGCTGGCCAGGGCGACGATCGCCTCGGTGAGCGCATCCTCATCACTTCGCACCTGTGGTCGCCAGCGCTGGCTGGAGCGATGCTGACCGAGAGCACGACAGGCCCGGC
>PMNA01000034.1:1009-77721 GCA_003162055.1 Actinomycetota bacterium
GGTTGTGAAGACTTTCGGCCAGAACGGCTACTTCACCGCCGACAAGAGGCTCTACGACTGCTCGAAGATCGGCAACGGTTGCATGCGTCAGTTCTACGTCCTGGCCCGAAAGAAGACGACCTGCACGCGCGGGCCGGCCGGTCCTCTCGCTATTCAGGGAGACAAGATCATCTTGTCTGCCGATCGCTTTTGCGCCCCATATGAGCCCCATCGCATCGTCGTCCTGCGTCTGAACGCAAATGGAACCCTCGATAGGTCTTTTGGCAAGAGGGGAAAGGTCGCCGTCTCCGTCAACGGTACCCTGGTCTATGACGCTCCACTTGTGGCGTTCCCGGACGGGCACTTGGTCGTAGCCGAAACAACGCCGAAGGGTGGGATGGTGCGGCTGACCGGCCTGCTTCGAAACGGCGGACTGGATCGGCGCTTCGGCCGTAAGGGAGCAGCCTCAACCCGAGTGACATCATCCGACTTCTGGGGGCTTGGCGGGATCAGCGCACTCCTGGCAGACAGGAAAGGAAACATTTCCATCGCGGGCGCGAATGAAGACGGACCCTTCCTCGTCCGCTTCTATCGCTCGGGCAAGCCGAACAACTTCTGGACCCGCTCCCCCTGGACACCCCCGAGTGTGGACAGGAGCAACTACGAGAACTTCGGAGGCAAGTTCGGCCCGGCCGGGGTCGCATTCGCGCAGTTAAGCAACGGCGAGCTCGCGGCCGCGGCCGCACTGCTCGAGAGGATCAGGCCCGATGGAGTGCTCGATCCCTCTTATCCTCCGCAGCACGTGTACGGTGCCGGGAAGCTGATCACCGGGGGGCTTCTCGCCGCCTCCGACGGCACGGTGATAGTGACGCTGCTCAAGTACCACACCGGGCCGGGAACGTATACGACGTACCTCGCTAGGTATCGCTGAGCCAGATCGAGATCGTGATCCGTGGGGTGGCCGCCCCGGGCGCTCCGCTGGGAGAGACGGACGCGGGTTCGGATGCAGCCGCGTGGTAATCGAATGCCAGAACGCGAGCGGCTCGCATCTGAGCACTTGAGCGAGAACCGAGCAGGCGGTCGGCCAGGTTCTCGAAGATAGCTCGGTTAATGGAGCTGCCCGGCCCCCCATTATCTGGTCCAGCTCGAGTGTCGTAGCTTCCTCGACTGAGAGACCGAATCGAAGTTCGTCTCTGAGCGCCGGGCCTGCTCAGTCTGCGACCAGCACCGATCGAGGGCTACCAAACAGCCCCTTCGGGCTCCCCAAGGTAAATAACCCTGAGGTTGAGTTTCCCCTGAATCTGGGCCTCGAGTCGCCGGCTATCTCACTAACATAAAAAGTGGACCAACGAACGGGGTCAGGTCACCCAAGGATCAGTTTCGAACTACTGCACATCTACTGAGACCATGCGACTGCGAAATACGAAGAAGGTGCTAGTACCCATTGGCCTAGCAGCAGTCGTGCTTGCTCTAGCGGGTATCTCTTTCGTAGCAATCGTCGTGTCCAAACCAGAACCAAACCTGGGCTGCGTGGGAGTGGTAAGCGCCAGCGAGCTAGCAGACAGTAGCGGGAAGGTCGACTCCGTTCTCGCTTTGAGTTCGTCAAGGTCTCGGATCTACGTGACGACCGCGAGTCGCAGGCTCTATGTTGGCGAGGATGTCCGCGGGAAGCTGCGCTGGCATATCAGAAAAAGCTTGGTTCCCGGGCAGCTCTATTCCTCATTCGGTAGCCGCCGCAATGGTCTTTATGCCGCCGAGCAGGCGCTCTATCGCAGCGACGATAACGGGCAGTCCTGGCGAAGGCTCAGCTGTGGTTTGATCCTGACGGGTGTCGCGTTCACCCCCGACGCGAGCACGTTCTACATATCGGCGACGAACGGCGAAGGGAAAGCTCTCCATGCGGGCGGTCTTTATTGGACGAGCGACGACGGTCGTACTTGGGCACGCTCATCGCACTTCCCGGAGAATTCGGACGCTGCTGTGAACGTGGTGGCAGCCGATCCACGCGACGCTAAGAAGATCTATATCGGGACTGAAGCGGGCGGCCTCCTACGGAGCGACGATGGGGGAAGACACTGGTTTTTCATGGCGATGGCTTCCGCTCCTGCAGGGATCGAGGGTCCGCAGCTGAGCAGTCTCGTCTTCGGACCAGGGCCGAGCTTCACTCTTTGGGCCGGCACTCGCGAGCAGGGGATCTTCCGGCGCGACGGCGACGGCCAGCGCTGGTTGGCTTCTGGGCTTCCGGGTGAGGTTGTCGAGCAAGTGCTACCCGATCGACGAGAAGCAAACATCGTGTATGCGTTGTCCCAAGGGCAAGACCGAGCGTGCAACAACTGTGCATTTCGGACGATTGACGGAGGGCGCCACTGGCTCCGAATCAAGGGCTTACCCAAAGATATCTCCGGTTTGAGTATTGGGTCGTTTGATAGCGCCGTCTACGCTTGGGCGGGCAGGGTTGTCTTCCGTAGCCGAGATCACGGCGCGACCTGGACGAAACTGCCTCCTCTCCCGAGATAGTTCTCTCGTGGTCAAGAGGATGTTTCTATCGCTGCCGTTATGAAGAAGAGGGCCAGCTCAAGCGTCGCGGACTCGATGGGGAACCCTGAGGTCGGGTCTCCTCTGATTGCTGGCTCGCGCGTTCTCTAGCCAGGCGACAAACTTTTGGCTGAACTTTTGCCCACCTGAGCCGATCTGACCTGATCTCAGGTGACCTGAGATGAACTAGCAGAGCCGAATCCTACGTTGCCTTACCTGGCAACGGTCGTCTCATAACCCGGAGGTCGCAGGTTCAAATCCTGCCCCCGCTATTGGAGAAGCCCCGGAAACGGGGCTTCTTTGTTTCCCACAGTGAGATCGGGGGCGAGGACTTTTGCCCGACTTTTGCCTGTGTCCGGCCCCCCGCTATCTGATCCAAGTCGTGTGTCGGTAGCGTCTGACTCCAAGAGACTGAATGGAGGCGGCTGGTGGTAGCGGGTTAACGTCGCGGACCTTCTCTGAATTCAGAATTCAGGCCCAAGCGTTCTCTAGTCAGGAGACGAGCTTTTGGCTCAACTTTTGCCCACCTGAGCCGATCTGACCTGTCCGCAGCTGACCTGAGATGACCTAGCAGGCCGAACTCCGCGTTGCCTTACCTGGCAGCGGTCGACTCATAGCCTGAGCCGATCTCAGCTTGTACGAGATTACTCGGGGTAAATAACCTGGAGGTCAGATCTCCTCTGACTCTAGGTCCGAGCGTTCTCTAGCCGAGGCAGTCCATAACCATAACTTTGGGGTGGCCGATTTTCAGGGGTCAGGTCAAGACAAGCAGGGTTCAGGTGCCGCGGTGCGAGCCGAGCGTGCCGGAGACTCTGACCGCCACCGACTACGCGGATCCGCTCCAACACGTGGGTGTCACGATCGCGGTGAGCGAATGAGAACTGCTCGAGCCTTTACCAAGGCGCTGGCGTCCCAGTTCCGGGCGTTGATGATCGCCTGATACCACGAGTCAGGCATTGCGCGGATCACTCTCCACGTAGCGTCCGCATAGTGCGACGCCATTCCAGTCTGGTACATGCAGGTCGTGCTCGTCATCGAGTAGCGGATCTCGAGGTCGCGGGTCATTCGGTTGGTGCCGTGCTGGAGATACTGCGACGTGAGCCAGCCGCTGACGTCGCCGGGTGTGGCAAAGGGGTGCCCGGATCGCTTCTGCATACAGACCGCCCACCGCTTGGTCGCTAGCTTGATCGCGGGCATCGCAAAGACCCGGTTCTGAACCAGGTGGATCACGTCCGCGACCGCGTTCACACGGAAGTCGTCTCGAGCCACCGACCCATACACCGTTTTGTAGGACTGACTGAGACAGCCACCCCTAGGGACAAGGTCGGACGAGCCGTCCGGAAACTTCACTTTGACAGTCGAGCGCCGATTACCGAACTGCGCGAGCTGATACCTATTCTGCGCAGCCGGCGACAGGGATTGGAAGTAAGCGCTGTTCGCGTGTGGACCCGCCAGCGATATCGGTCGAAATCGAGCGTAGAGTCCGTAGCCCTGCCGTTTCGCTATCCGCAGCACCGCCGCTTCGGGTGGTGCTGCGTCGCTCGGGACGTCGGACAGTCCGTCGAGCAGCGGATCGCCCATGTGCTCGGTCGGTACAGGCCGATACGTGAACCCTGCGCGCCGCATGCAACGACTCTCAACAACCTGGTCGGCCCGGTCGATGACATCCGCTATGCCTGGCTCTCGCCCGGCGTAGCGGTAGAACCTCCACAGCTGTGCGCTGAAATTGTGCGCAGGCGCACCAGTGCTCGGCCCGGCGGGGGCACCGGTAGCAGTGCGTGCCCTGCTCGTACCTCCGCAGCCTGTCACGGTCAGCACGATCGAGGCGACAATCAGCCACGCCAGCGGTGTGCGGACAATCTCCGTCCGCACACCGCGACGCTGACTACTGCGGGTAGTCAACCGACTTCAGAAAGTCGCTGGATGATTCCCTCCATTAGCACCAGCTGTCGGACGAGAACTGGTCGTTTGACGTACCGAGGGAACACCTACCGTTATTTCGGGTGTACCGGAAAGACGTGTGAAGAGCCGTCACTCCAGTAAGAGACGACCTGCTCGATATCGGCGCCTCCCACGCCCGCGGGGAGCTGGAAGTAGAACCCGTTGTTACGAAGCAGAGCGTCCGACCGATCCCCGTTTACCTGTACCTGCACTCTGGTTACCTGATCTGCTGCAACACCATAGAGACGGGTGCCGCCGCTCCCCCCTGAGAGGATCGCAAAGGTTATTCCCGTCGGCGTATCGACCCGACCACAGGTTCCAGCTGCTTTGACCTCGAAGCAGACCTGACCGCTAGCCGTAGGGAACGCACTGAGGGTGTCGTTCCCATTCCCGACGTTGGTGAGAAGATCGGCCGCCTGTGATGCAAGTGGCGTGTTAAGTCGAGTATCCGAGCTTTCGAGATTCCAGCGTGTAACGGCCTCAGCCAGGTTCTCGACGTTCGCAGGCTCGGCCGTTCCGGCCGTCGTTCCACCTGCTAGCGCTGCTACAGGCGCATTTCCGTTGCTCGCGAACGCGATCGCAGCACCGAGCAAAGCGCCGACACCGATGACTGCGATTATCAGGCAGATAGTGAATCTTGATCGTCTGAGACTCACGATTCCTCCTTCTCTCGACGCGCGGAAACCGGAATAGAGCGAATTAGCTGTTTCGCGATGGTCGGGTGGTATCGCAGATCGGATACTCGAGCGCCCCGGTGGTGTTCAAGCACTTCTACTGCTCGTACGTGTATCCGTAATTGCTTGAAGGGCCCAGGGTAGCAAGGGGACTGACACTTGGCATAAACAGACTCCACGCGATTACTGTCGCTTCGCCGTTATGACGCCCGAGACGGCTCGGCCGTTCTCTAGTTTGGCGACAAACTTTTGGCTGAACTTTTGCCCACCTGAGCCGATCTGACCTGATCTCAGGTGATCTCAGATGACCTAGCAGAGCCGAATTCAGCGTTGCCTTACCTGGCAACGAACGTCTCATAACCCGGAGGTCGCAGGTTCAAATCCTGCCCCCGCTACTGGAGAAGCCCCGGAAACGGGGCTTCTCTGTTTCCCACAGCGAAATACGGCTCGAGAACTTTTGCCCGACTTTTGCCTGTCTAGGCGGCGACGCGGCGCGTTTGGGCGACAGCGCGGCCACTCAACCGGCGCAGCTAGCTGCACCATAGCGGATCCCGCGGTTCAGAGGGTTATAACGGGCTCTGAGAGTTCCGCGCTTGATCGAGGTCGCGTGATCACTTAGCTTTCTGACAGGCGAGTGACGTTCACCGCGAGGAACGGAGAAGAGGTGCACCCGGAAGTCGACACGATCTCGACTGTGGTCTTCCACATACGCGCACCTCTCATGCCCCCTCTCGGCTCGGGCTCGATCCAGCAAACGGGACTCAGGAGGATTTTGAGATGAAAGCTGCTAAAGCACTGATCTCGGCAGCAGTGCGGGCGTGCGGAAGACGACGGCGCCTGATCCTAATCGGCGCGACGGCGACCTTGCTGGTCGCGCTCCTGCCGGCGGGCGCTTCGGCGACATTGAGCTTCACGTCGCACAACGACTTCAGCGTGGGCTCGAACCCGGAGTCGGTCGCGGTCGGCGACTTCAACGGCGACGGCATACCTGACCTGGCGACCGCTAACTACAGTTCGAACAACGTCTCCGTACTGCTCGGCAACGGCGCGGGCTCCTTCACAGCGGCAACCAACAGCCCCTTCACCGTGGGCAACGCTCCGCACTCGGTCGCGGTCGGCGACTTCAACGGCGACGGCAAACAGGACCTGGCAGTTGCCAACTCGAACTCGAACAACGTCTCGGTGCTGCTCGGCACGGGCACGGGCTCGTTCGGGGTGGCGACCAACTTCAGCGCAGGCGCGAATCCGCTCTCGCTCGTGGTCGATGACTTCAACAGCGACGGTAAGCAGGACCTGGCGGTCGCAAACGGCATCACGCCGGGCACCGTCTCGGTACTGCTCAACACGGGCACGGGCTCGTTCGCAGCGCCAACCACCTTCAGCGTGGGCTCGAACCCATGGTCGGTCGCGGTAGGCGACTTCAACAGCGACGGCAAGCAGGACCTGGCGGTCGCCAACTTGGGCTCGAACAGCGTGTCGGTACTGCTCGGCACGGGCACGGGCTCCTTCGGGTCGGCAAGCAGCTTCAACGTAGGCGCGCCGCCGATCTCGGTCGCGGTCGGCGACCTAAACGGCGACGGCAGGCAGGACCTGGCGGTCACCGACTACATCGCGGCGGGCACCGTCTCGGTACTGCTCAACGCAGCCAGCGCCGACCCGAGCCCGACCTCGCTCAGCTTCGGCTCTGCGGGCTCGCCTGTCCCTCAGGGCACGGTCAGCGCGCCGCAGTCTGTGACCGTGACCAACAACGGTACGGCTCCGCTTGTCGTCCTGGGATTCGCCACCGGCGGCACCAACCCGGACGACTTCTTCACCAGCACCGACAGCTGCGGCGGGCAGATCGCCCCAGGGTCTAACTGCACGGTGAAGGTGCGCTTCGCTCCGCAGGCTCAGGGCTCGCGCTCGGCGACGCTCACGGTTCTCAGTAACGCACCTACCGCTACGCCGGTGACGCTGACAGGCACCGCTGGGCCGCTTCCGCAGGGCCCCGCCG
The DNA here is from genome assembly GCA_003162055.1 of Actinomycetota bacterium. Classification (GTDB taxonomy): domain Bacteria; phylum Actinomycetota; class Thermoleophilia; order Gaiellales; family Gaiellaceae; genus Fen-549. Next base: position 8,132 of record PMNA01000034.1, read on the forward strand.
GTGCGACCGGGGCAACCGGCGCGACCGGGGCAACGGGCGCGCGGGGCAAATCCGGCCAGATCGAGCTCGTGACCTGCAAGGTCGTCACGGTCAAGGTGAAGGGCAAGAAGGTCAAGCGCAACAAGTGCACGACCAAGCTGGTCTCGGGTACGGTCAAGTTCACGACCTCGAGCGCAGTACGCCGCGCATCGCTCTCTCGAGCCGGCGTGCTCTACGCGACCGGCACCGTTACCAAGAAGGGCCTGAAGCTCCATGCTCTTCGCCGTGTACGGGTCGGACGCTACACGCTCACGCTTCGCTACCGGCAGGGTGATACGCAAATTACCACGCGCTCTCAGATCGCAATCCGCTAGAGCTAAAGGGGCGGCCGAGCTGACGGGCTCGGCCGCCCCTAGCTCGCTTCCACCGAGCAGGCGGAGATCGAACGGCGCTAGTCGCGCGACGTGCTTCAACAACCAAGCTCCGCGGTTGAGCCGAACATCCGCTCCTCTCCCTTGGCCGCCGCTCACTTTCGTCCCACGGGTGAAGAGCCTGACGTGGGCGAGAGTTCGGGAATGTCCCGCGACGCGCAGGTGCTCGCGGCTCACCGTCTCGAGGTTGCTACTTGATGTGCAGGTTGATCCCGAGCAGGAGTAGCCACCACAAGAGGACGGCAAGTACCGCCGATACGATCCTCTTGATCGTGCCGAGGTTGCTGAAGTAGTGGTGCTGCTGAGCAACGATCAAACCCACAACGACATAAACGATGACAAGGATGCTCGGCATGTGGAACTGTCGTCGCATTGGCCAAGTATAACCTCGTGGCCCGAACGCCTCGTGGGTGGGGTGGGCCAGTGTTCAGGAATGTCTCTTGGAACCTCGGGCCCTGGCGGCAGTCGAGTCCTTTTCTCTATAACGAGCTTTAGCTGTCTCGCGATTTGACCGACTCTTCCAATGGTCAACCCATGCGCCGCTTCCTCCCCCCGATAGCAGTCCTTACCGTGGTCTTCGTCTTTTCCGCGCTCGCAGTGGGCTGCGGAGGATCCTCGCAGAAGAGCGACAAGCCCGGCCTCGTCACGAGCTGGGGTAAGAACGGGGTGGTGGAGCTCCCGGGCTTCGAGGTCAAGCAGACGATCGAGGACCGATCGGGACGGATCGTCGCCGTCGGGAACTACAAGGGCAACTACGCCCAGGTCGTGCGCCTGCTCCCTGACGGCTCGCTCGATCCCTCCTTCGGACAAAACGGAGTCGTACGCTGGCCCTTCCACATGTTCCAGGGACGCTTTCCGAATGGGATGGACTTCCTGGGCTGGGACCTGGCCGCCCTCCTTCCCAACGGAACCATCGTTCTTGCCGGGACGAACATGATCGGAATCGTGGACGAAAAGGCAACCCTGATCGTCTCCGAACTCGACCAGAGCGGAAAGGTCGTGAAGACTTTCGGCCAGAACGGCTACTTCACCGCCGACAAGAGGCTCTACGGCTGCTCGAAGATCGGCAACGGTTGCCTCCGTCAGTTCTACGCCCTGGCCCGTAAGAAGACGACCTGCACGCGCGGGCCTGCCGGTCTCGCTATCCAGGGAGACAAGATCGTTGTCGGGGCCGATCGCTTCTGCGCGGGCGACCCCCGTCACATAGTCGTCCTTCGTCTGAGCTCGAACGGAGCTCTCGATAGATCCTTCGGTACGCGTGGTGAGGTCACTCTCCCGGTGACTCAACCCCCCCTTATCGGCGGTGCACCCTTACTGGCTTTCCCAGACGGACGCCTAGTGGTAGCTGATATCACGCCGAAGGGCGGGATGGTGCGGCTGACTGGTCTACTCGCGAACGGAGCGCTAGATCCGCGCTTCGGCCGCAAAGGAGTCGCCGTCACCCGGTCGGCAACCAACTCTGACGGACTCTATGGGATCAGCGCGCTCCTAGCAGACAGGAAAGGAAACCTCTCCGTCACCGGCGCGAATGAAGACGGGCTTTTTCTCGTCCGCTTCTATCGCTCGGGGCAGCCGGACTACTTCTGGAGCGGCTCTCCCTGGATACTCTCGATCACCGGCAGGAGCAACTACGAGAACTTCGGTGGTGCCTTCGGTGGCTCATACAGTATCGCCGGTTTACCCGGCGCCTTTACTCAGCTAAAGAACGGTGAGCTCGTGGGTGCGGCCGCCTTGCTTGCGAGGATCACGCCCGATGGAGTGATCGATTCCTCCTACCCCCCGCAACAGCTATACGGAGGCGGCAAGCTGATCATCAGGGGGCTTCTCGCCGCCTCTGACGGCACCGTGCTCGTCACGCTGCTCAATCCGCAGTCCTCGAGCACCGAGACCGTGTTCCTCGCGCGCTATCGCTGAGTCGAATCGCCAAGATCACGAGCCCGGCGGTGGCGGCAGCACCGCCTCCTGGGCGAGTGTGCGGGAATGTCGCCTGATCTCCTCGAACGCGCGACCTGCGCATCCATAGGAAGACGGTTCTAGTGGAGGCCAACCACGCTGACCGGATTTGCCGACCAGTGTTATCAGGGCACGGGCGCCATCGAGGCTGAGGAGACGTTGCTAAGGCGATCTATTTTCATCTGCCCGCCCTCGGGGATGAGCGTCACACGCTCACTCATTCCGTTGATATTCCGGATGAAGGCCACAACGTCGTGGCCGGATTTGCTGACTTCCTCTATGACCGGTGGGGGCCCTAGAGAACGTGGGGTGACGAGGCGCACGCAGGACGAACCCGGAACCGACGCAAAAGAGACCGAGCCTGTCGCGCCGGCGGTAAGAGCCTCAACCGACTTGCCATCGGCCACACAGGTGTAGAGCGTAAGGCTGGTCGCGCTCGAGTCGGTCGGGACAGCAATCAAGCCGACCGTGCGCGCCGAGCTACTGGAGCCCAAGATATATCCGAGACGAGGCTCACCTTGCTTGAGGGCGAGCCAGAGCGCCTTCCCGGTTGGATAGTTACCAGATGCCGTGGAGACAGCCGCCGCGCGGGCCGCCTTGTAGGCCAGCATCAGCCTTTGCTCGGCCGATGAAAGAGCGACTTTGTGGTTGGTCGATAGCGAGGCTTCCATTTCCTGCTCCATCTTTAGGCTCTGGTCGCAGGCCACCAAGCTCTTGAACTGGGCGTGAATGAGACGATTGCTGAAGAGGTCGGAGCAGGTGATAGACGGCTCTTGATCGATGTGGTTGAGCATATTGAGCGTTGTGCGGGCCTTGGCAACCTGGTTGTGGACTCTATGCCCGCCACAGCCGGAGGCCGCCACCAGCAAGGCGAGGGCAAGGCATAAGGCACATCGATGCATGGGGCCAGCATAAGCGACATCGTGGGCATCCCGGTGAAGTGGCCAGGGTCGGCTGGGCCAGCGTTCAGGAATGTCCCTTGACACTCAGCGCGTCTACAGATGCGGGATGCGCGCGGGTAAATACACAATGATTGTGACGTTAAGAGCGTTCGGCGACGTACCGGAGTCGCGATGAGAAGTTCCTCGGCAAGAGTGGTCTTGGCATTCGCGGGCGCTGCCCTTCTTGCGGGGTGTGGTGCCTCCTCGGGGAGGGGAACTCTGACCGGCGGGATCCGTTTCGTTGGGCGCATTCCACAGGGCTACACGAGTACGGGGTATCAACGCGGGCTCGTGCAGATAGTCCGCGGCGGGAAGGTGGTCGCCAGCGCCCACCTGGCTCAGGGACAGGGCTACCGGTCTGCACTCAGTCCGGGCAGGTACAAGATCCAGACACCCGGAAACACGCCACCTGGAAGTACGTACCCACCCTGCACGCAGGGCGTGAAGATCTCGGCAGGTCGCACGGTAAACACCAACGTGTACTGCAGCTTCCACTGAACCCCCGCCTGGGCGAGCATCCTCTAGCCAGGCGACGGACTTCTAGCTGAGCTTTTACCCACGCGAGCCGATCTGACCTGATCAGAAAAGCTCGCGCAAGCGGGTCTTTCTCTTTCTCCCGGGTCTTTCTCGTTCTTGCGCCAGGCCTACCCCGCGATCGACGCCCGCGCCCGGGCCGCCCGCACCGCCGCCGCGAGCGTGGCGACGTCGTAGGCGCCGTAATGGCGCCGCTCGTTGAGGAAGAACGTGGGCGTGCCCGAGACGCCGCTCAGGTCGGCGCTGTCGACGTCCTCGGCGATCTGGCCGGCGCCGGCGTGCCTGCGCAGGTCGTCTTCGAAGCGCCCCGCGTCGAGCCCGAGCCGCTCGGCGTAGCCGGCCAGATCGCGCAGGCGGAACGGGCCCTTATGCTCGAGCAGCAGGTCGTGCATCTCCCAGAACTTCCCCTGCGCGGCGGCGGCCTCGGCGGCCTCGGCCGCGAGTTGAGCGAAGGGGTGGACGTCGCTCAAGGGCAGGTGCCGCCAGACGTAGCGCAGGTCGCCGAAATCGGCCAGCAGCTCGCGCACGATCGTCTCGGCCTTGCCGCAGTAGGGACATTCCAGATCGCCGTACTCGACCAGCGTGATCGGGGCGTCCTCGGGCCCGCGAATGTGATCGCGCTCGGGATCGACCGGCACGGCCAGGTCGGTGATCACCTTGCCCGTTCCCAGTAACGCTCGGGCGCGCAGCCGCTTGGGCAAGAGCGCCGTCGCGCGAAAGACGATCCAGGTCACGAGTGCCGAGCAGAACGCGGCGCTGAGAATGCCGAGCTTGGCCTGCTCGAGCTCCGTCCCGCTGAAGGCGAGGCTGGCGATCAGGAGCGCGATCGTGAAGCCGATGCCGGCCAGGGTGCCGCCGCCGGCGACCGCAGCCCAGCCGACCGGCGGCCGGAGGCGACCGCGGCTCAGCTTCGTCGCCAGCCAGGTGGCGCCGAATACCCCGACCGGCTTCCCCGCGACGTATCCGATCAGGATCCCGAGCGTGATCGTCGAGGTATAGGCGCCGGAGAGGAAGTGGCCGTTGATCGCGATTCCTGCGTTCGCGAGCGCGAACAGCGGCACGAACAGGTAGCTCGTCCAGGGGTGGAAGACGTGCTGCAGGCGCTCGTTGGGCGAGATCGCCGCTTCGAGCCCGGCCCGCGCCGAGCGGGCGAGCTCGGGCGTCGGTTGCTCGCGGAAGAGGCGAAACAGGTGGCTGGCGCGCTCGAGATCGACGCGCGCGACCGGGTAGGCGTAGGTGAGCAGGCCCATCGCCAGCCCGACCACGACCGGATCGATGCCCGACTTGAACATCGCGATCCAGGTCGTCGCGCCGAGGACGAGATAGAAGAGGTCGTGGCGGACGCCCGCGCGCGCGGCGATCAGGCCGATGACGAAGAGCCCGAACGCGAAGAGAAACGGCAGCAGATCGAACTTGCTCCGGTAGACGGTCGCGATCACGAGCAGCGCGACGAGGTCGTCGACGACGACGATCGTGAGCATGAAGGCGCGCAGGCGGATCGGGAAGCGAGGCCCGACCAGCGCCAGCATTCCCAGCGCGAAGGCCGTGTCGGTAGACATCGCTACGCCCCAGCCGTGCGTGGAGTGGTGGCCCGCATTCACTGTCAGGAAGATCGCCACCGGTAGGGCCATCCCGGCGATGCCGGCGGCGAGCGGAAGAGCGATCCGCGAGCGCTGGCGCAGTTCGCCCATGTCGAACTCGCGCCGCGCCTCCAGCCCGACGACGAAGAAGAAGAAGGCCATCAGGCCGTCGTTGAGCCAGTGGCGGAGATCCTGCGCGATGCCCCAGTTGCCGAGGTGGACGGAGAGATTCGTCTGCCAGACCGAGTTGTAGGACGAGGCGTGAACGTTTACCCAGACGAGCGCCAGCACGGTCGCGGCGAGCAGGATTAAGGCGCTTCCCGTCTCGGTGCGGAGGAAGTTGCGAAGGGGCGTCTCGAGGCTGCGCGCCCAGGCCGTTCGCTCCGAGAACGCCGCCCGCGGCGCGCCCGGTACGTCACATTTTTCGCCGCTCGAATCCAATCTGCTCACCTAACACCCGTTTCGCTTTCAGGGGAAGCCTTCCATACGCGGGCGTCGGATGAGTCGAACGGTGCGCTTTTTGTCTGTCGTGTACCGCCGCGCTGCGGACTCTCTACGCCGGCTTCAGGTGCGTGATCATGTCGATGCCCGTCATCTGCATGTAGCCGCGCCACATGGTCGGCATGTAGTGCCGGTTCGAGGTCGACGAAGGCCAGTTTGTCCAGTACTTCGACTGTGACGCGGCCCAGGCACCGCCGTACCAAAGCGGGATGTTGGGAACCTGAGTCAGCTCGATCTTCTCCAGAGCGTTAATGAGCTTCTGGCGCCCTTTCACGTCAGTCGGCGGAGTCTTATCGAGCTTCTGGACCTCGGCCCACGCCTTCGGGTTGTAGTACCGACCGTAGTTGGCGAACGTCTGGCCAGGGCCCGAGGCGATGATCGGCAGGTGGAACAGGTAGTCGAAGTATGTCCAGGGGTTGTCGCTGATCTGGGTGCTGTTCTCGATCACCAGGTCGAACGCTCCCAAGTTCCGATCGCTCTGCTCGGAGTCGCCCCGGGCTTTCGTAAGGTGGATGCCGGCGGCCTTGGCAGAACTGACGATTATGCTTTCCGCCGCCTCCCAGTCCGACCAACCGGACGGAACCTCGATCTTGAGGTTGAGCGTGCTCCCATCCTTGTTCTCGACCCAGCCGTCACCGTTCACGTCCTTGTATCCGGCCGCTTTCAGATCTGCCTTCGCGGCGGAGACATTGGAGATCTTGAAGCCGTACTTCTTGACGAGGCTCTTGTCGATCCACTTGTTCCAGACCTTGAGCAGACCGGTCTGGTTCGCGACCGTCGTGAGTCCGTCGTAGTCACCGCTACCGGTGATCTTGTAGCTGTTGACTGCCTCAGCGAGAGCCCTGCGGAACCTGGGGTCGTTGAGCGGTTTGTGAGGGGTGTTCGGCGTCAGCCAGGTCGTGCCAGCCGCCAGGTCGTACGGAGCGTTCGGGTAGTAAGTCTGAGCTTGACCCTTGGCGACGAGGGTCTGAATACCCGGGAAGTAGTTGTTGCCGAGGTCTAGAGTTGCGTAGAGCAGGTTCGGGCAACAGGTGAAGCAGTTGACGTTGCAGTTACCGCCAACGAGGTCTTCGACATATCTCGGCTTCGGCGACGGAGCGAGCTTCTGCTTCGCTGCCCACCAGACGGCCTTCTTCTCCCAGACGACGTCGGACGTGGGATCGATCGAGGCCAGCTGATACGGGCCGGTGCCGATCGGGCTCTTGGGGCTGAACGTCGTGAACGTCGCCACCGAAATCGTCTTGTACTGCCCCGGATAGACCATCGGCAGGTTCCAGATCAGGTTCTGCCATTGGACGTAGTTCGGGGTGCTCTTGAACTGGACGGTGACGCTGAGGCCTTTGACCGTGATCGACTTCAGGTTCTTGTACAGGTTGTTCCAGTAGGCGGTCACGAAGCGGCCGAGCTTGAAGTTGAAGGCGACATCCTGGCCCGTGAGCTTCTTCCCGTTACTCCACCTGATGCCCGGCCTGAGCTCGACCGTGAACATCCGCGGGCCGGTGAATTTCGCACTCTTGGCCAGCCAGTCGATGTACTTGTTCTTGAGTGGGTCGTAGCGCAACAGCGTCTCGTTGCAGAGCCCGACCGTGCCCACTGCGTAGGCGTTCGAGTAGGGGTTGAAGCCCTGGATGTTGCCCCACTGGGTACCGCTTGTGATGAGCGTTTGCGCCCGCGGATAACTGGTGGATTTGCGCTGCGCGCCGGCGGGGCCCGTTGCGAGCGACGCCACGAAGGAGACTCCGGCGACTACTGCGATGAGACTTAGAGCCAGTATCCGGTGCCGTCGTCTCGCGCTTCTCATTGCCCGTCCCTTCCTTTGGGCAGCGACCGCGCGCGGCGATTTTGTTTTCTTTGGCGCTCGAAGTCGCCTCTACTGCGCCGCAGTTTAGGACGGGGATAAAGCGATCTGAAAAACTCTTAGGAATCTCTTAGTAAAATGTTGCCGCTGAAAGTGTCGCAAGAACCCGCTTCCGTTTCCACCGAGCACGCCGCTGTTGAGCACGATCAGCACGATCGCAACGATCAAGCCCAGCCCGCCGCCGGACTCCCTCAGTCGTCTCGTCTGAGCGAGTGCGTCGTAGCTTCGATTGGTCTTGCCACCGGTACTCGCTCGAACGAGAATGTGACGCCTGTGTCCATGTCGATCGCGGAGGTTTGCCGATGAGGCGTCTCGTGGCCCGTTTGTGGATCGGCGGGCTCGTGCTCGGGTTGGGGCTGGCGCTCGTTCCGGCGGCGCAGGCGCAAACGGCGACCGAGCGAAGCGCGGGCGCCGGCCTGGCGCGGTCGGTCGAGTCGAACCGGCGAGCGGTTACAAGCGGAAAATCGATCAGCGCCACCGTCAGGAAGGGATTCGTCGCCATCAACGCGGCAAACAAGAAGCTCTACGCCTGCAAATGGGGCGACTGCACCGGGACGGGCAAGAAGCTGCGCAAGGTAGCCCGGCACTGGCTCGGGGTGCTGCGACCACTGAAGGGCGAGACGAAGAGCGTCGTCAGGGGACTTGGCACGGCGAGAGCATCACTCGGCTACTGGGCCAAGACGGGGCTTGACGTGATCCGGGCCGACGCCGCCGCCAAGGCGAAGAAACAGACCGGATTCAACTACTGGTACAAGCGCTACAGGAGCGACTACAAGCTGGGCGTGAAGTACCAGAACCGGGCCGTGAACATCCTCTCGAAGGGCTAGAGCGCGGCTTCCGGTCGCTCCGGCTAGCCTTCGTGGACGATCATGGCGGTCGAAGAGAACTCGAGCCTCGAACCGGCGCCCGGCTTCCAGCCGCTGGTGCCGTGGCCCGACAGGGGGCGCGTGTTCGTCGGCAGCCGCCGCGTGCGCCTTTCCGACGCGGAGCCAGGCGGGCGCCTGCGCCTGGACGCCGTGGCGCGCTACCTGCAAGACGTCGCCAACGACGACGTGCTGGAGATGAAATGGGGCTCTCCCGACCACTTCTGGCTCGTGCGCCGGACCGTGATCCAGCAACTACGGCCGATTCCGATCGAGGAGTTGGTCGGGCTCACGACCTGGTCGAGCGGCACGGCGTCCTCGTCGGCTTCGCGCCGAACGACCTTGAGCGGCGAGCGCGGCGGAGTAATCGAAGCCGAAAGCATCTGGGTTCACCTGAGCCGCGAGTTGCGACCGGAACGCTTCGGCGGCAACTTCTTCGAGGTCTACGGCCCGTCCGCGAAAGGACGTCGCATCTCGACTCGGCTCGAGCTGACCGACCTGCCCGCCTCTGCCGGGCGCGTGCCCTGGCCGCTCAGACGCTCCGACATGGACGTGCTCGGCCACCTGAACAACGCTTCGTACTGGGAGGCGGTCGAGGAAGCGGCGGTGCGGAAGAGCCTTGATCTGACCGCGCCGTTCGAGGCCGTGCTCGAGTTTCGCCAGCCGATCGATCTCGAGGACGAAGTCGAGCTTCTCTGCTCGCCGGAGACGGATGGTTTTCGGCTCGCATTCACCGTTTCGGGCTCGGTCCGGGCGCTCGCTGTGCTTCACCGCTAGCTGTCCATCGAGCGGCTGCGGGGTCGAGGACGCTCTTAAATCTCGCTCTTGTGCCGATAGGCGCTTGCAAATCCGGGGCGGGTGAGAGAGAGTCATCCATCCAACGGCTCCAAGGAGGAACCATGCCCGCTTCGCTCTCGTTGCGCGCCCTCGTGATTCTCACAGGCGCGTTCATCGTTGCCGTGCTCGTCTTCGCCGGCGTCTACACGGAAACACAGCACAATCCGGTACCGCACCAGCTCCGCGTGGGCGTCGTCGGGCCGCAAGACGCGGTGCTGAAGGTGAAGGCCGGGCTCGCCCTCTCTGCGCCCGGTTACTTCAAGGTCTACACATACTCCAACGAGGCGGGCCTGAAGAGCGCGATCAAGGACCGCAAGGTCTACGGCGGCTACATACAGAAGACGAAGAAGTCGGGTTTGTTGGTCACGGCAGGCGCGGCCGGCGAGGCACCGCAGCTGGCACTCGAGCTGGTGGGCCAGAAGCTCGCGGCCGCCGTTCCCGAGAAGCTGACCGTCGAGGATCTGGCTCCGCTTCCGACCGGTGATTCGCACGGTCTCTCCAGCTACACCTACCAGTACGGCGTGCTGGTTCCCAGTTTCGTCTTCGGTGTGCTCATTTTCATGTTCGCGCACGGCCTTTCGCTGGCCTCGCGACTGGGAGTTAGCGCTGTCTACTCGCTTGGAGCCGGAATAGTCGGAGCGCTGACCGTCGATCAGATAATCGGCGCGCTTCCGCATCATTTCGTCGCCCTTGCCGCACTCGGCGCTCTCTACGCCGCGACGGCCGTGCTCGTGACCTACGGGCTCGCCCGCGTGCTGGGCTACGCCGGCCTGGCCCTGTCCGGGCTGCTCCTGATCCTGGTTGGGAACAGCACCGGCGGTGGGTCAATCAACCAGGAGTTCCTGCCCGACTTCTTCCGGAGCATCGGTCAGGCTCTGCCCAACGGCGCCTTCATACGCTCGGTGCGTAACACCGAGTATTTCAACGGCGCCAACACCCATCGGGCGATTCTCGTGGTGGCGCTCTGGGCGGTCGGCGGTTTGGCGCTAGTCCTTCTGAAGGAGAAGTTCCCCGGCATGTTGACTCGCTCGAAGAAGGAGCTCGAGCCTAAGCCTTCTGCCTGACGTCGGCTAGCCGCGGGGGCGTCGCAACGTTTCGACGCCCCCGCGGGATGCTCAACGCACAGCTCCGGCCGCCTTCGATCGGGCGGAAGACGGCGCCAGGCCGAGCCTCTCTCAGCTCCAGCCGAGATTCAGCTTCGTGAGCTTGAGCGCGTGGCCGCTGCTATTCACGGCATAAACGGTCACGCTATTCGTCCCGCTCTGCAGTGCCGTCTCGGGCACCATCGCCTCGAATCTCGTCGCGTCGTCCTGGCTGTAGGTCTGCGTGACCGCCTGGATCTTCCCGTTCAGCGCGATCGCCAGATCGAGCTGTGAGGTGTGTTGGCCGCTGATCGTTCCCTGGAAGAAGACAGGAACGACCAGGGCGCTGGGATCGACCGCTTCGAGGTCGGAACGGCTCGGATTCGCGAGCTTCGCTCCGTTTGTAGTGCTTGTTGGAACGCTCAGCGTCGACACGTTACGGCCGAGCAGGCTGCGATGAGGGCCCACCCGATAGATGCTGGCGAAGGAGCCGCTGCCGAAAGTTGCCGCTTTCAACTTGAGTGTCTGCAAGCGCTGGATGCGCAGCGCGTGAAGAGGCATCGAGACCCAGGTCGAGCCGCTCTGCACCGAAACGGTTCCGTTAGCCGGCAGACGGCGGCCGACGAGCGATTTTCCGTCGACGTGCCAGCGAGCCTTGGTGTGGAGAACGCGAGCGATTGTCGGCAAGATGTCGATCGAGCGCACGAAGGCGTCGCTGATCTTTCCCTTTGTCTGGCCGGGGAGCTTGACGAACAGCGGTATGAACGCGATGTCGTCGAGGTTGACGCTCGACGGCAGGCGACGCAGACCGCCGCCCGTGTGGTAGCTACAACCGTGATCGGCGGTCACGATCACGAGCGCCTTGTTGTAGATGCCCGTCTCGCGCAGCCGCTTCAGAACGACGCCCAGGGCGCGGTCGGTGTATCCGACCTGGAGCAGATAGCGCTCCTCCGTCTGGCGCGCGGCCCAGTCTGCGAGCCAGCGCCCGTTCGGTGTCGTCGCCAGATCCGGATCGACGACGTTGTAGAGCCTGCCCGAAGGGAGTGTGACGTAGGGCACGTGCGGGAGAATCGCGTGCATGTAGTAGAGAGTGGGCTTCTTGCTGTCGGTGATCGCATTGGCGAGCCTGCATGCTCCTCGCAAGCAGGCCGTCAGGTCGCTCGATTGCTTCTGTCTGGCCGGCTGGTTGACCTGCGTGTCGTGCTTGCCGAAATTTCCCCACGTGTCGCTGATCGGTGCGACGTGGCCGATATACGGCTCGGGCAGTAGCAGGTGCAGGTAGACGATGCCCGTGTCGGAGAGGAGAGAGCTGGTGCTGGGGCTTGCCTCCTCATTCTGTGCGGACGTTTTCGGGCAGAGAGACTTGGGGCAGAGGTGGAGCGGCTCGAAGACCTTCATCTGATAGCTCTTGCCGAGCATGGTGAAGAGAGTGTTCGGATAGTCGGCGACGGTGGGGAGCTTGTTCTCTGTCGGAAGGTCTCCGGTCACGATCGCCGGCACGGCGCCCTCTGTCGCTCGGTGCACGGTCGTTGCGTTGCGATACCAGGTCGCGTTACCGGCAAGCGAGGCGAAATTTGGATAGCGAACGGCCTCGATCTTCCCCTCGGCGTTCATAAACGAGGAGGAGTTCAGCTCGTCGAAGACGATCAGCACGACGGGCGTCTTGGCCTTGACGACGGTCGCGGCGCTTGCCTTCGGCGTGCTCGGGAAGACGAGATCCGAGGCCTGCGAGCTGAACAGGAAAAGGGCGAGGAACACGAGCGGAGCCGGTGAGAGCACGCTCAGAAACGAGCGCAGAGGGCCGGTTCGCCAGTAGAGAGCGGCGGCGACAGCCCCGACACAGAGTGCGCTGACGAGCGAGGCCGTGCCGGACAGGGAATCGGTCTTGGTGAAGAAGTAGAGAGCGACCACCGCGCTCAAGATGCAGATGAAGAAGAGGTGGACGGCGTTTGCGAACGAGCGGTTGATGAAGAGCGCGATCAGCTCGATCGCGAGCAACGCCGCGGGCAGAACAAAGACCAGCGCCAGCGCGAAGAGCACGATCTGACTGCTCGAAGAGCCACGCACGGCGAAGAAGGCAGCGTTTCGACCGAGGATGTCGAGCAGCGGCTGGGCGAGCGCGAAGCTCGAGAGCACGATGAGATGAGCGCCGTTCGTCAACGCCCAGCGCAGTCTCGATTTAGGCTCTTGGTCGGGCATGGTAGAGAACACGCTCTCCTGACGACAGGACTTCCGAGCGCACGACGTCGAAGCGCTGCGCCAGGCACTGCTCGAACCAGTCGCGGTTGTAGTCGGGGTGATCGCCCACTCGCTTGCGCATCAGCAACCGGCTCACCATCGGGTCATCCGGTGTCGGGAACTCGATCACCAGCGACGTCTTCATGCTCTGCAGCCAGTCTAGAAACTCCGCAACGGGAATGTTGCCGGTAATCGAGACGTGGTGGATGAGCGCCAGGCAGAGCGCCAGGTCGGGGCTGCCGCGGTCCGGCAGCGGCTTTCGCTCGAGCCCTCTCCAACCGAGCCCCGGCGAGGGATCGGCGAGGTTCATGGTCAGCGGTAGGATCTTGGCCTGGCCCTCTTTGGCCAGGGCGCCGTATAGACGATCGACGACGAGCGCGTCGATATCCAGCGCGACGACGTAGCGAGCCGTCTCGGCCGCGATCCGAGCATGATGGCCCTCGTTGCAGCCGAGATCCCAGACCAGCCCGGGCTTCTCGGTGCGAACCACCTCGGTCACGAACTCCGCCTTCCGCTTGGCGTCCTCGTCGCTGTAGGTCGTCGTCAGCTCGTATCCCGACCACTCCGAGTCCGCCCGCTTCCACTCCAGCTTTTTGATCAACCGCCTCAGTCGTCTGATATTGGCGAGGATCAGCTCCTGGTTGAAGCCCGAGGTCTTCAGCTCCTTCTTGGCGTCGGTGTCGGTGTTTTCGTAGTGGCGCTCGAGCCGGGCGTGCAAGGCGACGTGCGTGAACGCGCCGCGCCGCAGAAGATCGCGGCTCGAGAGCAGGTTGCGGCACTCCTGCGGCGAGATGCCGGCGATGTTCCCGCGCAGCCACGTTTGGAAGGGAATGTCCTTCCAGGCCTCGAGCATCAGCGGATAGAGGAAGAGCATGCAGAACTGCCGGTAGCCGGCCCAGGGCTCGCCCTCGCGCAGCTGCTCGAACGAGCCGACGTCGACGAAAACCGGCCGGGCGCCGACGAACTGAACGTTGTAGGGCGTCGAGTCTTTGAGCATCATCCCGGCTCCGATCGACCGCTCTACCAGCTCGAGCTGAAGAAGCGCGGCGTCGCGAAGCATCGAGAACGTCCATTCATACGGGTACGAGACGAACGGAATGACGTCATGCTCCAATACGGCCGCAACACCGCCCTGGAGAACGTCCGGAAGGTCGGGAAGGTCGGTCGCCTCCCGTGTTCCGACGAGCTTGCCCTCGGCTACGAGCTCGGCGAACAGCGGCGAGGAAGAGAGCTTCTGCCAGTCGGCGAGGCCCTGCTTGCTGAGAAGTCGCAGGATGCGGCCGTGGCTGATGAAGACGCGGCTATCAGGATCACGGAACGAGCCCGGCTCGATGCCGGGAGTCTTGATTTCCTGGTCAGTCAACGAATTCTCACGCGGAATAGCCAACTAACTCTGTGAGTCTGTTTCCTCGGGCTTTCCGATGTGAAGTAATTTGCGGAGTCGGCGCCAGTACATCTTGAGAACGACGGCTGCGGCCGCGACGCCGCCGGTGAGCATCTGGATGAGCAGGCTCCCGGTGCTGGCGTCGATGTAAGCAAGTGAGGGCTGAATCATTGGCCTGGCCTCCTAGTGGGGCGATTCGTCGTTACCGGAAGTCTACGACATGTAGTCAAGATGCGTCATTTCCGTGTCGGTTTGGATAGCGCCGAGCTCCCGCGCGGAGCGCGCAGGCCGGTTCTTCTCGCCCGTCGCTCGCCACAGGGCGCCGGTAGATGCGGCGCGTATATCGATCGCTAGATCGAGTGCTGGTAGACGCGGATCGAGTACATGGCGAAGGCCATGCAGACGACCAACAATCCGGCGAGCAGGCCCAGGTGTGTCCCTACTGAGCCCCAGTCGGTGCCCGAGGAAACAGCCTCTCGCGATGCCACCACCGCCCAGTTGAGCGGGTTGTAGCGTGAGGCAACCTGAATCCAGCTCGGGATCATGTTCTTCTGCATGAAGGCGGTCGAGAGGAAGGTCAGCGGCAGCATGAAGACGTTGAGCGTCGCGATCAGCGTCTCCTCGCGGCGGAAGATCAGGGCGAGCCCATTAGAGGCGGCGTTGAGCGCTCCGCCGAGGAGTATCGCCGCGACGAACATCACGAGCACGCCGAGCAAACCGTTCGAGTAATGGGCGCCGAGGGCGTAGGCGAGCAGGACGATGATCGTGACCTGGATGATGATCGTGACCGAGGTCTGCAGGATGTGTCCGATGAAGAAGGAGCTGCGGCGCAGCGGCGACACGAGCAGTCGGTCGACGACGCCGCGGTTGACGTCGTCGATGGTCGCCATCCCGTTCCAGCCGCCGGAGAAGAAGGCCGTCATGATCACCACGCCGGGCGTCAGGAACTGGATGTAGGACGGAGCCTTGAAGCCCGGTATGTGAGTGATGTTCTTGAACAGCGGGCCGAAGAGCAGCAGCCAGACCACCGGCTGAATCAGCGAGACGACGATCCACCAGGGCTGGCGCACCAGCCGGCGTAGATCGCGGTCGGTCATGGTCACGCTGTGCTCGAGTAGCTCTTTCATCTCTTCTCTTCCTTCGCCGGCTGCTGCTTGCGGGTGCCCTCCTCGTCGGCGCGCGCGAACTCCCGCCCCGTGTAGCGCATGTAGACGTCGTCGAGCGAGGGGCGCGAGACCGAGACCGAGTCGACGGCCAGGCCCTTGGCCTCCAGTGCCTGCAGCACCAACGGAACTGCTGTCGCGCCGTGATCGACGCGGGCGCGCAGGCACTTGACGTCGTGATCGAGCTGGCGGATTCCCTCGACAGGCTCGAGCGCGGCTCGGATGGCACCGTCCTCGGCGTCCGCGCGCAGCTCGACGTGAATCGTGTCGCCCTCCAGCTCTGCCTTCAACTCCTCCGGGGAGCCGGTCGCCATGACCTTGCCACGGTCGAGAATCGCCAACTTGGCGGCGAGCTGGTCGGCCTCCTCGAGGTAGTGGGTCGTAAGCAGGATGGTCAGGCCTTCCTCGTGCGTCAAGCGTTCGATCTCCTGCCACATCTCGGTTCGTACCTCGGGGTCGAGACCGGTCGTCGGCTCGTCGAGGAAGAGGATCTGCGGCCGGTGTACGAGCGCGGTGGCGATGTCGAGCCGACGCTGCATGCCACCCGAGTAGTTGCGGGTGATGCGCTTGGCCGAGTCCGCGAGCCCGAACTGCTCGAGTAGCTCGTCGACGCGCTGCTTCAGCTCGCGGCCGTGAATCGAACGGATCAGTCCCTGTAGGCGCAGGTTCTCGCGCCCGTTCAGGTTGACGTCGACGCCCGAGGTCTGCCCGACGACGCCGATCGCGTTGCGCACCTGCCTCGCCTGCTTGACGACATCGAAGCCGGCTACGCGGACGCAGCCCGAAGTCGGGAGCGAGAGAGTGGTGGCGATCTTGACGGCCGTTGTCTTACCGGCGCCGTTCGGCCCCAGCAGGCCGAAGACCGAGCCGGCCGGAACGACGAGGTCGATCCCGTCCAGAGCCCTGACCGAGCCCTTGTAGACCTTGACCAGGCTCTCGATCTCGATCGCGTTTCCGTTCAGGTGCTCTTGGCTCATGGTTTGTGAAATCTAGCGGTCTTGCTTCCTTCCCGAAAGTCGCACTCGCGGCACGAGCGAGCTACGCTGAGAAAACACCGCGGCCTGAGGAGAGAGAGATGAGAAAACGTACGCTTGGTCGGACGGGACTGGAGATAAGCGTCGTCGGCTTCGGCGCCTGGGCAATCGGCGGCGGTGGCTGGGAGTGGGGCTGGGGCCCACAGGACGACGCCGACTCGGTCGCGGCCATCGGCAGGGCGCTCGATATGGGCGTCAACTGGATCGACACCGCTCCCATCTATGGCTTCGGCCGCTCCGAGGAAGTGGTCGGCCGGACGGTCAAGCAGATGTCCGAGAAGCCCTACATCTTCAGCAAGTGCGGGCTTGAGGGGCGAAACGGTATCGGCGTCAACGAGCTCAAGGCCGAGACGATCGAGCGTCAGTGCGAGGAGAGCCTGAAACGGCTGGGAGTGGAGACGATCGACCTCTACCAGATTCATTGGCCCGATCCCGATGAGGATCTGGAGGAAGGCTGGGCGGCCTGCGTCGCGCTGCTCAGCGCGGGCAAGGTCAGGCACATCGGCGTCTCGAACTTCAACATCTCACAGCTCGACCGGGCCAACGTTGTGGCGACGGTCGAGACGTTGCAGCCGCCTTACTCCTTGATTAACCGCGGCATCGAGAAGGAGATCCTGCCCTACTGCGCCCGCGAGGACATCGGCGTGATCGTCTACTCGCCGATGGCCTCGGGCCTGCTCACCGGCGCGTTCGACGTCGAGAGGGTGGCCGCGCTGCCCGAGGACGACTTTCGCTCGCACGTGCCGCACTTCCAGGAGCCTGAGCTCTCGCACAACCTGGCCGCGGTCGAGCGGCTGCGCCAGGTCGGCGAGAAGCACGACGCTTCGCCGGGCGCGGTGGCGGTGGCCTGGGCGCTACGCGACCCGGTCGTGAGCGGTGCCATCGTCGGCTTCCGCCGATTCGACCAGGTGAGCGGCATCCTGCCTGCCGCGGCCGAGTTGGAGCTGAGCGCCGAGGAGATCGCCTTCGTCGAAGGTGATGGCGCCTAGCCGGCGCGGCGTGCCCGCTCGGAAGCATCTATGCCAACTCGGCTCCGATCTCGCCCAACCTCGTCTTGATCTCGTCCATCTGGCCGCGATAGGCGGCTGCCACCTCGCGCTCGCGCCACGCGGAAAATCTGTCGATGATCTCGTGCTAGAGGGCTATTCCGGTCGAGACGGCGCTGGGGTACGAAGCGATTTCCTCTCCGCCCAGCCGCCGCACCTCCTCGCAGGCGGGAGCGAGATCGCAGGTGCCGAAAAAGCGGCTGCCCCGCGATCGTGCGAGCGCCTCGAGCCGAGACTCGAGTGGCGCAGTCATGTCAGGGGCTTGACGAGGACGAGCCGGTCTTCGCCGGGGCCGGCGAAGTTCTCGAGCACGCGATCTAGCTCGAAGTCGAGCGCCTCGTGGAAGGCGATCGAGCCGGTGTTGATCGGCGCCGTGATCAGGCTCACCCGCGAGCGCCCGTGCGCGCGGGCGGCTTCGAAGAAGGTCTCGTACAGCCTGCGGCCGATTCCTTGCCGGCGCAGCTCGGGCGCGACTCCGGCCATGTGCACGTAGGCCTCGTCGGGGTTCGTCTCGGAGAGGAAGCCGCAGAGAAAGCCCGCCAGCGCGCAATCCGGGGTGTTGGCGATGAAGCTCGAGCCCTCGAAGTGGACGAAGAAGACGCCGGGCAGATTCTGCGTCATCTCGCGCCCGCCCCACCACTCGTTCACGAGCGGGTAGACGCGGCCGTAGTCGGAAGGGCGAGCGTGGCGGATCTCGATCTCCATCCCTGGGAGCGTAACCGCTGCCGGGCGATCTTCGCCAGATGCGCGAGGGAGAGAGGCGTCGTTCCGTGCGAAATCGACTCAAAGGCGGCGCATTTCCGTGCACGCTTCCTCGATATCGTCCTCCACCCCGCGGGCGGGTGGGGGTGGTGGGTGGTCAAGGAGGCGCTCGAACTCCGAGAAGCGTTTCGAGCAACCGCCGAGGTATTCCGCGCCCGCTAGCATCGACTTCATGCCCCTCCAGGCAATATCCTCCGGCCTCTGGCCCGCCATCACGCGGCGCGCTGCCGTGTCCTCAGTCGCGTCCGTACTCTCCGGTACGAACGCTCCCTGGGCCCTTGGATCGCTTGGTGCTAACGACCCAGAGGCTCGGAAGCATTACCTGAAGGGGCACCTGTGCGCGTGATCGAGATGGAAGCCCGCTCGGCGCTCGTTACCTCCGGGCTCGGCGGCGTCGACTACGTCGTCAATCCCTACACCGGCTGCCGTTTCGGCTGCGCCTACTGCTACGCGACCTTCATGAGCCGCTACGTCTCCGAGCCGGTCGAGGAGTGGGGCAACTACGTCTACGTGAAGCGCAATCTCGTCGAGCTGTTCGAGCGCGAGCTGGCGCGGATGAAGCCCGAGCGCCGCAGCCGCTCGATCTTCATCAGCTCGGTGACCGACCCCACCAGGGCGCCGAGGCCAAGTACAGGCTCACCCGCGGCGTGATGGAGGTGCTGGCGCGCGAGCTCTATCCCGGTTCGGTCTCCGTGCTGACCAAGTCGCCGCTGGTCCTGCGTGACATCGATCTCTTCCGCGAGCTACCCGACTTCGAGGCCGGGCTGACCGTCACCAGCGGCGAGGACGAGATCTCGCGCTGGCTCGAGGTGCACGCTCCGCCGCCGCGCAAGCGAATTGAGGCGCTACGAGCCCTGAACGAGGCGGGAATCCGCACTTACGCCTTCGTCGGCCCGCTCGTGCCGCACTTCGTCGAGCGCCCCGAGCTGCTCGAGGACTTGTTCGCGCGCCTGGCCGATGCCGGCGTGCGCCGCGTCTACGTCGAGCACCTGAACGCCAAGGCCTACATCCGCAAGCGCCTGGACGCCGTGATCGCCCGGCAGCCCGAGCAGGTGCGAGCCGCTTACGCCGACGCGCGCACCCGAGAGCACCGCACCCGTCTGGAAGAGATCGTCGCCGAATTGATCGAGCGCCACGGCATGGAACTGCGGTTGGGTGCCGTGATCGACCATCCCGAGTACGAGAAGTGACTTCGACCGGGCTAGAGCTTGTTCAGCCAGTCGCTCAGCGCCGAGAGCTCCTTCGTCCCGAACTCGAGCACGGAGACGAGAACCTTCGAGTCGGCACCCTTGGCGGCGAGATCGACCACGAGCTCTTCGCGGCTCTTGTCGTAGTGGCAGGCAATCCGGTCGAGTGTCTCCAGGGCGATTCGCTGACCGGCCGCGTCTAGGCCGTGCCCGGGATAGGGAGCGCGCTCGGCGCAGGGTGGATAGAGGCGTGGTTTCGAGCCGTAGGAAAATGCTCCGCGCGCCGTCTCCGCTCCGATCAGCGACGCGGCCGCGAGCAGGGCGAGAGCCGGCGCCGCAAGCGAGCGCCGGCGTATGCGGCGCGGGTCGGCCGGGAGCGCGAAGGCGAAGGGAACGAGCGCAAGCAGTCCGAGCAGGCCGGTCGCCAGATACGAGCGCCGGAAGGCGCGTGTCAGCGCCGCCTGGACGATCGAATCGAGCCTCGCGCCGAGATCTGTCACCCCGGCGATCCGGCGCCGCTTCACCTCGGCGCTGAAATCCGGCAGCCCTTTGCGGGCCGGTTGGCTGAGGACGGGAACGAGCGAGAAGGCGAGCCGGAGCTTGGTCTTGACCGCGAGCGGCGTGTCGAGCACGGCGGAGGTCCCCTGCAGCTCGGCGCGCTCGCCCTCGTGCGAGAGATCGCCGCTGAGGATCGGTGTGACGATCAGTAGCCCGGCGACGAGCCCGAGGTGGCGCGCGCTGATATTCCAGGCGCCCGGTGCCGTGCCGGTATCTGTGCCGGAGAGAGCGATCCGGCTAAGAGTCGGGATGACTATCCCCAGCCCGATCCCGGCGAGCCCAAGCGATGCGAGCACCCAGAGGATGTTGCGGGCGGGTAGCAGTGCCATCCCCGCTAGGCCGGCTGTAAGCGCCACCACCCCTGCCGTCGCGGCCGGGCGGCTGCGCACCCGAACGGCGAGCGGCTGAACGAGGAGTGTCGCAATCGGAATCGCGCTCACGACTGCAGCCGCCTTCAGCGGCGAGAGGCGCCAGATGTTGACGAGCAGCACGACGGCGAGGAAGAGCAGTCCCACCAGCGCCGCGGAGGCGAGTGCGAGCGCGATGTTCGCACCCAGGCGCCGGGATCGTCCGGGCTTCGCCGGGCCCGCCTCGCTAGGTGTGGAGAGCCCGCTCGGGCGCGCGCGGAGCGCTACGACGAGCGCCAGCGCCGCAAGTGGGGCCTGAGCGAAGAAGACGGCGCGCCAGCTCAGCAGCTCGGTCAGAAGTCCGCCCGAGGCCGGCCCGAGCGCGATCCCGACGACGCCCGCGGCTATCCAGAGCGTGGCGCCCCGAGCCGGTGTCGCCGCAAGTCGTCGAACCAGCGGAAGCGATCCGACGAGGAGAAGCGCGCCGCCGACGCCCTGGATCGAGCGAAACGCGACCAGCGAGACGAGATTCCAGGCAAAGCCGCAGGCCAGCGAGGCCGCGAGGAAGAGCGCGAGCCCGGATAGAACCAGCCGTCGCTCCTCGATCCGGTGCGCAAGTCGGACGAGCGCGAGCGACGCCAGCGCGAGCACCAGGTTGTAGGCCGTCACCACCCAGGAGACGCCGCCGATCGAGCTGTCGTATTCCTTCAGTAGGTCTGGTAGCGCCAGCACGACGATTGACGAGTCGGCAAACGCCACCGCCACGGCGCCGAGCACCGAGCAGAGAGAAACCGCTCCGCGCAGGCGGGAGCCCATCGAGCTTACGAGTCGCTCGACTCGCCGAGCCGGGCGCCTCGCTCCTCATTGCTTATTCTCATTCGCCTACCCGTGTTCCGCCTACTCGGGCTTCCAGTGCGCCGCGTAGCGCTAGAACGGCCAGGTCCAGTTCCTCACGTCCGGATAATCCTCGCCGTACTCTCGCGTCCAGACTCGGCAGCGGATGCGCATGTCCTGCATCTGCTGGCGCAGGTGGGCGGCGCGCGACGAGAGCCCCGGAACGCGATCGATTACGTCCATCACCAGGTGGAAGCGGTCGAGGTCGTTCAGCATCACCATGTCGAACGGCGTCGTGGTGGTGCCCTCTTCCTTGTAACCGCGCACGTGCATGTGATCGTGGCCGTTGCGCCGGTAGGTGAGGCGGTGGATCAGCCACGGATAACCGTGATAGGCGAAGACGACCGGCTTGTCGGTGGTGAAGAGCGAGTCGTACTCCTTGTCGGAGAGCCCGTGCGGGTGCTCGCTGGCGGGCTGCAGGCGCATCAGGTCGACGACGTTGACGACGCGGACCTTCAGGTCGGGCAGATGCTCGCGCAGGATCGCGGCCGCGGCCAGCGTCTCCAGTGTCGGAACGTCGCCTGCGCAGCCGAGGACGACGTCGGGCTCGCCCCCGGAGTCGTTCGAGGCCCATTCCCAGATTCCGATGCCGCGCGTGCAGTGGATGACCGCGTCTTCCATCGAGAGGTAGTCGAGCGCCGGCTGTTTGCCGGCCACGATCACGTTGACGTAATGGCGGCTGCGCAGGCAGTGGTCGACGGTCGAGAGCAGCGTGTTCGCGTCCGGTGGTAGGTAGACGCGGATGACCTCGGCCTTCTTGTTCATCACGTGGTCGATGAAGCCGGGATCCTGGTGCGACAGGCCGTTGTGATCCTGGCGCCAGACGTGCGAGGTGAGCAG
Organism: Actinomycetota bacterium; assembly: GCA_003162055.1. Classification (GTDB taxonomy): domain Bacteria; phylum Actinomycetota; class Thermoleophilia; order Gaiellales; family Gaiellaceae; genus Fen-549. The sequence goes on from PMNA01000034.1 coordinate 30,144, forward strand.
GTAGTTGAGCGAGGCGATTGGCCGGCGCCAGGGAATGTTGCGCGTCGTTTTCAGCCACTTGGCGTGCTGGTTGAACATCGAATCGACGATGTGGATGAAGGCCTCGTAGCAGTCGAAGAGGCCGTGCCGCCCGGTCAGCAGATAGCCCTCCATCCAGCCCTGGCAGAGGTGCTCGGAGAGGACTTCCATGATCCGGCCCTCGGGAGCGAGGCTCTCGTCGGTGGGGAGGATCTTGGCCTCCCAGACCTTGTCGGCGGCCTCGAAAACGGGTGTAAGGCGGTTCGAGGCGGTCTCATCAGGCCCGACAATCCTGAAATCGGTCGGGTTCTTCTCGATGATGTCGCGTAGGAAAACGCCCGCAACCTTGGTCGCCTCGCTCATGGTCGTGCCCGGCTTCTTGACCGGGACGCCGTAGTCGCGGAAGTCCGGCATCACGAGGTCGCGCAGCAGCACGCCGCCGTTCGCGTGCGGGTTGGCGCTCATCCTCTGCTCGCCCTTGGGCGGGAGCTCCGCCAGCTCGGGGACCAGAGTCCCGTTCTTGTCGAACAGCTCGTGCGGCTTGTAGCTGCGCAGCCACTTGTCGAGCATCTTCAGGTGCTCGGGGTTCGTGCGCACCTCCGAGAGCGGCACCTGGTGCGAGCGCCAGCTGTTCTCCATCGGCTTGCCGTCGACAATGCGCGGGCAGGTCCAGCCCTTGGGCGTGCGCATGATGATCATCGGCCAGCGCGGCCGCTCGCTGACGCCGTCCTCGCGCGCGGCCTGCTGAATCGCGGCGATCTCGTCCAGCGCCTGGTCGAGCACCTTCGCGAAGCGCTGGTGCACGGCTGCGTGATCCTCGCCATCGAAGCCGCCGCTCATCAGCAGCGGGTGGTAGCCGTAGCCCTCGAAGAGCGCGACCAGCTCCTCTTCGGGGATACGCGCCAGCACGGTCGGGTTGGCGATCTTGTAGCCGTTCAGGTGCAAGATCGGCAGCACGGCGCCGTCGCTCTTGGCGTTTAGAAACTTGTTCGAGTGCCAGCTGGTCGCCAGCGGTCCCGTCTCGGCCTCGCCGCAGCCGACGACGCAGGTGACGAGCAGGTCGGGGTTGTCCAGGGCGGCGCCGTAGGCATGCGCGACCGAGTAGCCGAGCTCGCCTCCCTCATGGATCGAGCCGGGCACCTCGGGCGCGACGTGGCTGGGGATACCGCCCGGGAAGGAGAACTGGCGGAAGAGCGCGCTCATGCCCTCTTCGTCGCGCGAGACATGAGGATAGAGCTCCGAGTAGGTGCCCTCGAGGTAGGTGTTGGCAACGAGACCCGGCCCGCCGTGGCCGGGTCCGGTGATGTAGATCGCGTTCAGGTCACGTTGCCGGATGGCACGGTTCATGTGCACATAGATGAAGTTGAGGCCCGGCGTGGTGCCGAAGTGCCCGAGCAGGCGCGGCTTGATGTGCTCTGCCACGAGGGGCTCTTTCAGGAGCGGGTTGGAGAGCAGGTAGATCTGCCCGACCGAGAGGTAGTTGGCCGCGCGCCAGTAGGCGTCGATCAGTCGCAGTTCGTCTGCCGAGAGCGGTCCTTCGACTGCGGCCTTGGCGGTCTTGGCTTTCGCGTTCGTAGACACTCCCCAACCTCCCGAGTCGATCCTGTCGCCGTCAATGGCAGCCTACCCTGGTTTTGCCTTCTTCGGCACCATCCCGCGCGCTCGGCCGCCGGCCCCTTTCACAGCGGGCAGCGTGGGAATCGGCGAAGTGAGGCTGTGCGGCAGAGGGGCGTCAGCGGTCAGCTTCCGCGCGTCCGGCCGATCATTCTTCGTTAGCAGCTGATAAGCCGTTCGTTAGCGCGCTGCAGGACGGTCGGGTCATGGCCAGTGGGGCCAGTAGGGGCGGCGTGAAGCTCGCACCCGGCAAAGATGCGCTGGAACTCGAGCAGGCGGAGTTGTTCGTGTACTGATTGCCAGCCGCCCGCACCGCCCGCGCAGACGGTTAACCTTTCCCGGCTATGAGCGCTGTGATCCGAGCAGAGAGCCTGACGAAGTTCTATGGCACTAGTCGCGGCGTCGTCGATCTCGGCTTCGAGGTCGAGGCAGGCGAGGTGTTCGGCTTCCTCGGGCCAAACGGCGCCGGCAAGACGACGACCATCCGCTTGATGCTCGATCTGATCAGGCCCAGCTCGGGCAAGCTCGAGCTGTTCGGGCTGGACGCGCAGAGAGACAGCGTCGCCATCCGGCGCCGGATCGGTTACCTGCCCGGCGACCTCCATCTTTACGAGCGCTTGACTCCACGCGAGTTCCTGCGCTACTTCGCTGCTCTGCGCGGTTTGGACGGACTGGGGGAGGGAGAGCAACTGGCCGAGCGCTTCGAGCTCGAGCTCGACCGGCCGATCAAGGCGCTCTCCAAGGGCAACCGCCAGAAGGTGGGGCTCGTCCAGGCCTTCCTGCACCGCCCCGATCTGCTGCTCCTCGACGAGCCCACCGCCGGGCTTGACCCGCTCGTCCAGATCAGCTTCAACGAGCTCCTGCGCGAGGTTGCCGCGGACGGACGGACGGTCTTTCTCTCCTCGCACATCCTCTCCGAGGTGCAGCGCCTGGCCGACCGCGTGGCGATCATCCGCGAGGGCTCGCTCGAGCTGGTCGAAGCGGTCGACACCCTGCGGGCGCGCGCCTTCGTTCGGGTCGAGGCGACTTTCGCCAAGCCGCCGCCGGAGAAGGCTTTCGCCGAACTGGCAGGCGTGCGCGAGCTCGAGCGGCGGGGACCGGTCGTGGTGCTCGCGCTCGAAGGATCGGCTGATCCGCTGATCAAGGCGCTGGCGCGCCACGAGGTGCTCGCGCTGGACAGTCACGAGGCCGATCTCGAGGACTTCTTCCTGGCGCTCTACCGAAACGGAGCGGGCGGTGCTCTCTAGCGTCTTCGCGAAGACCCTGCGCGAGCGGCTGCGAGCTTTTCGCTGGTGGTGCCTGGGCACTGTCGGCTTCGTCACCCTCTACGGATCCGTCTACCCGAGTATCCACGGCCTGAAGGTCCTGAACGATCTGGTCAAGAACTATCCGCAGGCGCTCAAGGGTTTCGTCGGCTTCGGCGGCAACCTCGACATCGCCTCGGGCGCGGGCTATCTCGGCACGGAGGTCTTCTCGTTCTGGGGCCCGATCGTCTTGGCGGCGGTTGCGATTGCCGCGGGCTCCGGCGCGATCGCCGGCGAGGAAGAACGCGGGACTCTCGATCTGCTCCTGTCGCTTCCGCTCTCACGTACGCGCTGCCTGCTCGAGAAGCTGGCGGCGCTGGTTTGCGAGACGCTCGCGCTCGCCTTTGTGCTCTGGATCTTGCTCGTGATCGTCTCCTACTCGGTCGGGATGGGGGTGAGCGCCGGTCACCTGGGCGCCGCGGTGCTCGTCCTGCTTCTGTTCGCGCTCGGCTTCGGAGTGCTGGCGCTCGCCATCGGAGCCGCCACGGGGCGTAAGGCGCTGGCGATCGGCCTCTCGGCCACTCTTGCCGTCGCCGCGGACGTGATCAACGCCCTGGCACCGCTTGCGAGCTGGCTCGACAGGGTCAAGCTCATCTCGCCCTTCTACTACTACACGCACGGCGATCCGCTCAGAAACGGGCTCGACGTCTCCGACCTCCTCGTTCTGCTGGCGATCGTAGTTGTCTTTGCCACGGTTGCGCCGTTCCTCTTCCGTCGTCGCGACCTGACCACCGTGTAGCGCTCGGCAAAGGAGTCCGCGCGGTCGTGTCGCAAATCGAGTACGTGTGGCACGACATCTTCACCATCCAGATCAGCGTCGGCGACAAGATCCTTCGCTCGGTTCTGATCTACGTGTTCTTAATCGCCATGTTGCGCATCGTTGGCAAGCGCGAGCTCGGGCAGGCAAACACGCTCGATCTCGTCGTGCTCCTGCTGGTGGCGAACGCCGTTCAGAACGGGATCATCGGCAACGACCTCTCGGTGACCGGGGCCGTGATCGGCGCGGCGACCCTGTTTGTGATCAACGAGCTTTTCTCGCGTGCGACCTATCTCTCGCCCTTTGCTTCGCGCTTGCTGGAAGGCGAGCCGACACAGCTGATCGAGGACGGACAATTGGTCAAGCGGGCTCTGCGCTCAACCGGTATCTCACTCAGCGAGCTCCGAGCGATCGCGCGCCGTCAGGGCTTTGCCCACCTTGGCGACGTGCACACCGCGATTCTCGAGACGAACGGCGTCGTGACCATGTTCAAGGAGAACGAGCCACTCGTCTATCACCCGGCCGAACCGGGCGGTCTGCGCATCGGCAAGCGCTGGCGCTCGCGCGGCTGAGTGCGCTCTAGCTACGGATCAGAACGGCCCGCGCTGGCGCCCCGTCCGAGCCAACCAGCTTGAGTGGAAGGCAGACCAGCTCGTAGGAGCCGGGCTCGATACCGCGCAGGTCAAGCCCCTCGACGCAGACGACGCCGGCGCCGAGCAGCACGCGGTGCGCCTCGGCATCTCCGATCGAGAGGTAGTCGATGCCCAGCAGCTTGACGCCGCGCTCAACCAGGTAGGCGGCGGCCTCGCCGTCCAGGCGCACGAAGTCGCGGCTGAACTCATCGCGGTTCCAGAGCTGCGAGTTTCGGGTCTTGAAGAGAATCCGCTCGCTTCCCCGCGACGGCAGCTCGAGGTCGCGCACCGTCAGGAGGTCTAGCGCGGTGACCGCGGCGGTGGCATCGACGACGTCGGCCGGCCCGATCAGGGCCTCCAGCGGCAGCGCTTCGGCGCCGGCGCCCGCGGCGAGGAAGTGATCGGGCGCGTCCACGTGCGTGCCCGAGTGAGCGCCCATGTCCAGCTCGCTCACGTTCACCGGGTCGCCGGCCTCGAGCAAGCTCACACGCGTCACGTGCACGGGCGGGTTGCCGGCGTAGTGGAGCATTCCATCCCGAATCGGGATGCTGACGTCGAAGATCTCCATTCGAGCTGCCAACCTTAACGCCGCTCACTGCCCGTTGCGCTGATCTCGCGCCGAAACGAGAGACGGCCCGCTTTCGCGAGCCGTCTCGTTAATTATCTTCGGGCGAAGCTAGGCGACCGCGCCGACTACTGCTTCGGTCTCCTCGGCGGGCTTCACGACGGGAAGCTCTCTGACTTCCTCGCCACAGAGCTTGAGCAGCCTCACCCATTCGTCCTCGACCTGCTGCTGAATGGCCTCGAGCACGGCCTCGTTGCCGGGCTTGAAGAGGTGGGCGAAGCGCCTCTGCATCTTCAGGAAGTCGACCACCGGGATTACCTTGCGCGGCCGGTAGGTGAGCCGGTAGTCGCCGTTCACGACCTCGAACAGCGGCCAGAAGAGGCTGTCCTGAGCAGCTCTCATCACGTCGATCCCGACCTTCGACTCGTGGCCCCAACCGAGCGGGCAGTCGCTCATCACGTTCATGAAAGCGGGCCCACCCAGCGCGACGGCACGCTCGACCTTGGCGCTCAGATCCTGCCAGCGAGCGCCCGAGGACTGGCCCACATACGGGATGTGATGCGCGGCTGCGATCGCCGTCAGGTCCTTGTGCTGCTGGAGCTTGCCGATCGGATCGGAGGCGCCGACCGGGCTGGTGGTGGTGTCGGCACCGTAGGGCGTCGCGCCGGAGCGCTGAATGCCGGTGTTCATGTAGGCGCCGTTGTCGTAACAGACGTACAGGAAGCGATGACCACGCTCGAGCGCCCCCGACAGAGCCTGAAGGCCGATGTCGTAGGTGCCGCCGTCGCCGCCGAAAGCCACGATCGTGACTTCCTTGTCGCCGCCGGGCAGCGTTCCGCGCCGCTTCAGGGCCTTGTAGGCGGCCTCGATGCCACTCGCGGTCGCCGCCGTGTTCTCGAAGGCACTGTGTATCCAGGGCACGTTCCAGGCCGTGATCGGGTAGCGCGAGGTGGCAACCTCGAGACAGCCGGTGGCGTTGACGACGATCACCGGCGTGTCGATCGAGCTGAGCACGGTGCGAATGATGCTCGGGACGCCACAGCCCTGGCAGAGAGCATGGCCGCCGCCGAGCGGCTGGACGCCGTTTTGGTTCTTCGCTATTCGCTTGAGTCTCGACATGTTCAGCTCCGTAGTGCGATGTGGGTGGGCGCCTCGCCGGCGAAGATGGCCCGGGCTTCGTCCGGAACCAGCTCGCGGCCGCCGAGGCCGAAGACATGAGCTCGCAACTTGGCGCTCGAGCCGTACAGCGCCGCCGCCATCTCGGAATGCAGCGACGGAACCGAGCCGGGCGCATCCGAGCGGTCGAGCACGATCACTTCCGTGGCGCCCGCGAGCGCCTTTCGAATCTGCTCGGCCGGGAAGGGCCGGTAGGAGACCAGGCGCAGAAGCCCGACCTTCTCGCCCTTGGCGCGAAGCTCGTCGACGACGTCCTTGATCGTGCCGGCCGTCGATCCCATCAGGAAGATGACTCGCTCGGCGCCCTCGATCTCGTACTCCTCGAGGATGCCGAAGGGGCGATCGACGATCTTGGAGTACTCGCCGAAGACCTCCTCGATCACCGGCACAGCCTTCTCCATCGCCGCGTTCATGGCGTAACGCAACTCGGTGTAGTAGTCCTGCAGGGCGAAGATGCCCTTGGTCGTGACGTTCTCTACATCGAGCAGCGGCAGCGGAACGTGGTACTCGCCGACGAAGTCCTTGACGACCTCGTCGGGGGTGAGCTCGAGCGGCTCCTCCGAGTGGGTGAGCGTGAAGCCGTCCTGACAGACCAGCACCGGCAGCATCACGTCGGGATGCTCGGCGATCCGCGGCGCCATCACCATCAGGTCGTAGGCCTCCTGGACGCTTTCGGCGAACAGCTGGATCACTCCGGAGTCGCGAATCATCATCGAGTCGGAGTGGTCGCAGTGGATGTTGAGCGGCGCCGACAGCGCGCGGTTGCCCACGGCCATCACGATCGGCGCGCGCATGCCCGCGGCGATGTAGACGACCTCGGCCATCAGGGCCAGGCCCTGCGACGAGGTGGCCGTCATCGAGCGGGCTCCCGCCAACGCAGAGCCAATGGTGGCGCTCATGGCGGAGTGCTCGGATTCGACGTTGACGATCTCGGTCGAGGCCTTGCCGTTGGCGACCAGCTTGGCGAAGGTCTGGATGATCGGGGTCTGCGGCGTGATCGGGTAGACCGGGAAGACGTCGGGATCGATCTGGGCCATCGCATTGGCGACGGCGTCGCCGCCGGTAAGAAGCTGGGCTCCTTCCTGCGTCTTAACTGGCACTCTCATCACTCCTCATCACCCAACGCTCGGGGGTCTCGGTCTCCTCGGGCACCATCTCGATAGCCCCGACGGGGCAGACGGCGGCACAGACCTCGCAGCCCTTGCAGAAGTAGTCGTCGAAGCCGACGAAGGTCGTGTCCTCGATCAGGATTGCCGAGTCTGGGCAGTAGAGCCAGCAGAGCAGGCAGTTGGTGCACTTCGAGAGATCGGCGAGCGGCTTGATGCCGGTGCGCCAACTCCCGGTCTTGGGCTTCTCTGCGTCGGTGGGCCTGATCGTGCCCCCCGGTGAGAGCTCTTGCCAGGGCCTCAGGCCAGACATGCGTATCCCTCCGCGATTGCTCCGCGGAGCGAGTCCGCGTCTAGTCGTTTTCCGAGTTTCTTGACAGCGGCGTCCTGAATATTCGCGAGCGGAATGCCGCCGGCGGCCGCCGCGGCGCCGAGCATGACCACGTTGGAAAATTTCAGCCCGTGGTTGTGGGCGATCTTCGTGGCCGGAATGGCGAGTGCTTTGACGCCCTTGAGCGCGTCGGGCAGCTCATTGGTATCGACCAAGACGACGCCGTCTTTCGAGAGCCCCTCGGCGACGTTCATCTCGTTCACGAGCGTCGGCTCGAGCACGATCACGATGTCGGGCGCGGCGACCGGGTCGTGACGGCGGATCGTCTTGTCCGAGATGCGGGTGTAGGCGCGCATCGGCGCTCCGCGGCGCTCGGGGCCGTACTCCGGGAAGGCCTGCACACTCGACCCGGCGAGAAGCCCGGCCTCTGCAAGCAGCTGCGAGACCGTCTTAGCACCCTGGCCGGCGCGTGCGTGCCAGCGAACTTCCTTCATTTCTTCTCTCCTTGCAGGAAGGCCTCGATGCCGGCGACTGCGATCTTGGCGCCGCCGACGGCCTGAACCACCGTCGCGCCGCCGTTGATCGCATCGCCCGCTGCGAAGTATTTGGGATTGGTCGTCTGGCCCGTCTCCGGGTTGATCTTGATCTGGCCCCACTCGAGCTCGAGCCCGTCGATCAGGCCCAGGAACTCTTCACGGGGACGCTGGCCGATGGCCTTGATGATCGTGTCGACAGGCAGATCGAAGTCGGCGCCTTCGATCGGCTCGGGGCGGCGGCGACCGGAGTCGTCGGGCTCGCCGAGCTTCATCGGCTGGCACTCGACCGATTTCAGCTGTCCGTTCTCGCCCTTGAAGGCGACCGGAAGCGTCAGCCACTTGAAGCTGACGCCGTCCTCGAGCGCCTCTTCGTACTCGTGTGGGAAGGCGGGCATCTCGGCCTGGGTGCGCCGATAGAGGACGGTTACCTGGGCGCCCAGCCTGACCGCCTCGCGGGCCACGTCCATCGCCGTGTTGCCACCGCCGATGACGGCTGCGCTCTGTCCGATCTTGGGCGGGTTGCCGCCCTTGAGCGCTTCGATAAAGGGAAGCGACTCCCAGACTCCCTTGAGCTCGTCGCCGGGTGTCTTTACGTCGACGTCGTCGCCGAGGCCGATACCAAGGAAGACGGCTTCGGCTTTCTTCTCGATCTCGGCTAGCGCCTCCTTGGCGTCGATCTTCGTGCCAAGGCGAATCTCGGCGCCTAGCTTCTCGATTGCGGCTTTCTCGTCGGGAAGCGGCTCGGACTGCTGGCGGAAGGGGGCGATCGCGTAGCGGATCAGACCGCCGACCTCGGCACGCTCGTCGTAGACGGTGACCGAGTAGCCGCGCGCGGCCAACTCGCCCGCGGCGGCAAGTCCGGCCGGGCCGGCGCCGATCACGGCCACCTTGTGGCCGTTCGCGGCAGCCTTCTCGCGCGGAGCGATTCCGTTGGCGTAAGCCCAGTCGGTGGCGAAGCGCTGCAGTCTCGCGATCGCGATCGGCGCTTCGTCCTGGCTGTTCATCACGCACTCCGATTCGCAGAGCTCCTCGACCTGGCAGACGCGGGCGCAGCTTGCGCCGAGGATGTTCTGCTCGAAGATGGTCAGGGCCGCGGCGCCGGTATCACCGGCTGCGACCTGTGCAATGAAAGTGGATACGTCAACGTCGGCCGGGCAGGCGACGGTGCAGGGGGCAGTCGCATAAACGACGCCGCACTGAAGGCAGCGTTCGGCCTCGACAAGCGCCTCCTCTTCGGGCAGCAGCGGCTTCAGATCCGAGAAGTCCCCTACCAGTGTTTCCTGCGCGAACGCGCTCATCTAACTCCAGTCTTTATCCGGGTTCAGGGCCAAAGGCACCGGGAATGCTACCGGCCGGGCCCGTATTGAGAACGGGGCTACGTTCTAGCTTTCCCTGGAAGCTTTGCGCCTTCTCCATACCGTAGTTAATAACGACTAGTCTGGGTCGGGCATTCCAGGCCCGGGAATCGAGCGCAAGCCTCGTTTCACAAGCGGCTCTACTAGACCACGCGCGGGATCAGCTCGCCGACGGCGAAGCCGATCAGGGCAGCGGCGCTACCGATCCCGAGAACCCAAACACCGCTCATCAGGCGTCGCATTCCGGAGACGTAGCCCTTGAACGTCCCAACCGCGAAAAGAGCCACGGCGGTGGCGCCCAGCGAGATGGCAAGCGCAGTATGCGTCTGCCAGACGAAGTAGGGGAAGACCGGCACCCAGGCGGCGCAAATAAACATTGCACCAACGACGAGCCCGTCGCCGATCGCGGTGCGGTGCTCGCCGAAGGCCAGGCCCAGTTCCTTCTCTACCGTCATGCGCACGTGCGAGCGGGGGTGGCGAGCCATGATCTTGCTGACCGTGTGAGCGTCATCCGTCGGTATCCCTTCCTCCTCGAGTAAGTACTGCAGCTCGAGACGCTCGACCTCGGGATGATCCTCCATCTCGGCCAGCTCATCGGCGATAGCGCCTCGGTAGAGGTCGTTCTCGGCCTGGCTGGAGAGGTAGACGCCGGCCGCCATAGAGAGAGAGCTGGCGGCCATCTCAGCGATACCGGCGATGGCAATGTATTTGTTGGATTCGTGGGCAACCGCCAGGCCGGTCAAGAGGCCGACGGTTCCGATCAGCCCGTCCTGGGCGCCGAGCACGAGTTCGCGAATGCGGGAGGCGCGCTCGATGCGCGGGCGCGAGCCGAGCACCCACGTACGCAGGGCATCGCCGCCGGTTGGATGATGTCCACGCGCGCGCACGCGGGCGGGAAGGCGCTCGGGTGGAATCGCTTCGGGGTCGATCTCCCGACCTCGGCGTCGCCTTCGCTCTTGTCTTCGGCCGGGCATCGCCGATCGAGCGTAGCTGATCACTCCGGCGCAGACGCCGTTCGGAGAGCATGCGGGGAACGCCGCGGACGGCGATCGGATGAGGCGCCTTGCTGCCCGTACTTTGCGTGCTCTGGGCGTTCGCGATCCAACCTGCTCGAGCGCCTGAACGGATTGCCCGGGCGTCTCGCAGCGCGCTACCGCTCCGTCCCTGACGCAGCTGTACCAACGACCGTTTGCCGACAGGCGCACCTTGACCCGCTTGGCGCTGTCGTTCAGTCGGAGCTCGACGTCGGAGACGTTGCTGCCGGAGGTGAGGTAGCGAACGGGATGCTCGCCGCGGCGTCGCCCTTCGCCTGTGTGCTGCCTTTAGGGTGAATCTCCGGCTGTTGATAGAGGTATCTCTATTTAGCTGAGGAAAGAGGCCCTTTCCTCCCTGGGAAACGCTTCGGGGAGCGGCGCGGAAGCGGGGGCAAGGTCGCCCTCTTCCGAGGATCGGCGCGCTCTCGGAGGAGGCCGATGGCTATGGCATGGCATTACGTGGCAAGAAGCGGTTCGCCGTGCTCCTACTCGAGGCTGGCCTGCTCTGCGTTGCCGCCGGCCTGCTGCTGACGCCGGGAGGCTACTCGGCGCCGGCCCGCGTCCAGGTGACGGCCGTGACTCCGCTCAACGGTCAGATCCTGCGCGAGCTGAATCGCGTTCGCCGGGCGCACGGCCTGGGGACGCTCGCGCCCTCTCCTCGGCTCGCAGCGGCGGCTGACAGTCACTCCCGCTCGATGGCGGCGAAGGGGTACTTCACCCACCGCTCGGCGGACGGATCGCTGTTCTGGGCTCGGATCCAGCACTTCTATCCCAGCGGGGGCTACGGCTACTGGGCGGTGGGCGAGAACCTCGTCTGGCAGGCGCACGAGCTCAGCGCGAAGCAGGCCCTGCGGAGGTGGATGAGGAGCCGGCCGCATCGAGTCAACCTGCTCAACCCGCGCTGGCGCGAGATCGGCCTCGCCGCCGTGCATTCGCCGTCGGCGCCGGGCGCCTATAGGGAGATGGCGGTGACCATCGTCACCGCCGACTTCGGCGTTCGCAGCTAGCGGTCGCCTACAGCAGCGCCACGGCGACCGGAGAAACGCTCATCGTGGTCGTCCCGTTGCCGAGCTGTCCGTAGTTGTTCTGCCCCCAGCAAACGACCGTGCCGTCCGACGTGAGCGCACAGGTGTGCTCGTAATCGTCGGTCTCGTTGATATCAGCGCCGCCGGCGCTGATCGCGGCGATGCCGGTGAGCGAGCCCCAACCACCGGGGCCGATGACTGTGACGGGAGTGGAGGTGTCGGCGGTCGTTCCGTCTCCGACCTGACCGTAGGCGCTCGCGCCCCAGCACTGCGCGGTTCCATCCGAGAGGACGGCGCAGCTGTGGTACTCGCCGGCACTGATCGTCGAGGCGTTCGTGATACTGCCGACGCGGACGGGCAGGGATCTATTGGTCGTCGTTCCGTCGCCGAGCTCGCCGTTGCCGTTGTCGCCCCAGCAGTAGACGGTGCCGCCGGAGAGGAGCGCACAGGTGTGGAGCCTGCCGCCGCTGACAACGGAAACCCCTGTGAGGGAGCCAGAACCACTCGCGCCGACCACTTGAACCGGGGTGGAACGATTGGTTGTCGAGCCGTCGCCGAGCTGGCCGTCGTTGTTGTAGCCCCAGCACTTGACGGTATTGTCAGAGAGCAGCGCGCAGGCTTGATTGGCGCCGTTCGTGACCTGGATTGCGTTCGTGATGCCACTTACCTGCACGGCGATCGAGCTGTCGTTCGTGTTGCCGTTACCAAGCTGGCCGTACTGGTTGTGACCCCAACAGCGAACCGTACCGGTGGAAAGCAGCGCGCAAGTGAATTTACCGCTGGCGCTCACCTGAGTGACGCCCGTGAGGTAGGTGGTGGCGTTCAAGCGAACCTGGACAGGAGTCCAGCTGTCGGTCGTGGAGTTGTTGCCGAGCTCGCCGTAGTCGTTCTCGCCCCAGCAGTAGACGGAGCCGGAGACGAGCGCGCAGGTGTGGTACTTGCCCGCGCTGATCTGCGTGACGCCCGAGAGCGTGCCGGTGCCGCCGACTCCCTTGACCATGACCGGGCTCGAGCTGTTGGTAGTCGTGTTGTTGCCGAGCTCACCGCTTTCGTTGTCGCCCCAGCACTCGACTGTGCCAGCGACCAGGGCACAGGTGTGGAAGCCGCCGGCGCTGACCATCGAGGCCGTCACGTTGCTCACCACGATGGAAAGCGAGGCGCTCGTGTAGGTGCCATCGGTCACGACGAGGTGCGCGGTCTCGAGCTTGTACAGGCGCATGACGCCGTTCGAGGAGCCGGAGACCGTGGACACGCCGTTGGCGAAGGTGATCGATTCCGCGGTTCCGAAGTTGACGGCGGTGCCGGAGTTGTTGCTCACGGTCGGGTTCTGCGCACCGTTGACGCTCGCGCCCGAGAAGGTCAGGTTGTGCGTGCCGGTGTAGCTCGGCGCGGTGTTGCCGTAGGCGTCGATCGCCCTGACCGTCAGATTGTCGGCCTCGCCGGGCGTTACGACCGCCTGAGTGGCCGACAGCGCGAGCCCGCTCGCCGTGGCCGGGCTAACTGTGACCGCCAGGCCGCTGCCGTTGTTGTAGGTGCCGTCGGTTACCACGATCTGCGCCGTCCCGGCCCTGTACAGGCGCATGATGCCGCCGGCGCTCGAGGCACCGTTGGTGAAGGTGATCGATTCCGCGGTCCCGAAATTGACGGCTGTGCCCGTTCTATCGGTCACGGTCGGATGAACCGTTCCGGCCATGCCGGCGCCCGAGAAGGTCAGGGTGTGCTGGCCGGTGTAGCTGGTGATCGAGTTGCCGTAGACGTCGGCGGCCTGGATCGTGAGCTGGTCGGCTGCACCGGCAGTCGGAGTCGTCGTCGCAGCTGTCAGTACGAAGCTGCCCATGGTCGCGAGCCCGTTGACGGTGAAGGCGCCGCTCGTACCGGTTACCCCGTTCACCGTGTCGGTCGCGGTGAGCGTGGTCGAGTTCGTGGCGTCGTAGAGGACGACCCCGGCGAGAGTGCCGACCCCGCTCGCGTTGAAGGTGACGGCGCTCTGGCCGACGGGGCAGGAGCCCTGCGGGTAGAGCGGAGCCGTGCCGTTCGGGCTCGCCGTGGGACCGGAGAAGGCGATGCACTGCGTCCCGGCGTAGCTCGTGGGCGCGTTGCCGTAAGCGTCGTTCGAGGCGGTTAGCGTCACGGTGAAAGCGGTTCCGGCAGTTCGCGTGCCCGGGTTCGTGACCGTGAACGAGCTTGGCGGGGCCGAGCTGACCGTGACCGAGACGGCGTTCGAGGTGTAGCTGCCGCCCTCGGCGACGGTGATGCTCGCGGCGCCGGACTTGTACAGGCGCATCACGCCGCCGGCGCTCGAGACGCCGTTCGTGAAAGTGACCGCGGTGGCGGTTCCGAAGTTGACGGCCGTGCCCGAGCTGTTCGTCACGGTCGGGTTGTGGGTGCCGATCGCGCTCGCGCCGGAGAAGGTCAGGCTGTGCGAGCCGCTGTAGCCGGTCGCCGTGTTGCCGTAGGCGTCCTTGGCCGTGATCGTCAGGCTGTCGGCCGCGCCGGCGGTCGGGGTGGTAGTTGCGGCTGCGAGCGAGAACAAGTTGATCCCGGCCGGGTTGACGGTGAAGGCGCCGGTCGAGCCGCTCTTGCCGGCCTCGGTCGCCGTCAGCGTCGTCGAGGCTGCGTTGTAGAGCGTGATCGGAACGGTTGTCGCGACTCCGCTGGTGAAGGTGACGGAGGCCGGGTAGCTCGGCGCCGTACCGCCTGGACTGTTCGCCGGGCCGGAGAAGACAACGCTCTTCGCCCCGCTGTAGCCGGTCGCCGTGTTTCCGTAGGCGTCCAGAGCTGTGATGGAGACGTTGAAACCAGTACCGGCGGTCTGTGTTGCGGGCGTCGGGAATGTGAACGAGCTAACCGCCGCGGGCCCGACCGTGATCGCCAGGCCGGCGCCGTTCGTATGCGTGCCGTCACTGACGACGATATTTGCCGTCTCGACCTTGTAGAGAATCATCGCGCCGTTCGACGAGCCCGAAACGGTTGCGACGCCGTTCGTGAAGTTGATCGCGGTCGCGCTTCCGAAGTTCGTCGCCGTGCCGCCCGAGTTAGTCACAGTCGGGCGGAACGATCCGATCGTGCTGGCGCCGCTGAAGGTGAGGTTGTTCGAGCCGCCGTAGGCCGTCACGGTGTTGCCGGCCGTGTCCTTGGCTGTGATCGTCAGGTTGTCGCTCTGGCCGGCGGTCGGCGTTGTCGTCGCAGCCGAGAGCACGAAGTGATCGAAAGCTCCCGAAGCGAGGGTGACCTGTGTCACGGGCGAGCTCGCCGCCGTCCAGGTACGCCACACCGCGGTCACGGTGTAGCTATAGGTACCGGCAGCGAGCCCGCTGTCGGTACAGGTCAGCACCGCCGAGGGCGCGGCCGAGGTCGGGCAGTTGCCGCCCGGATTGCCGCCGTTCCGCTTGACGTAGTAGGAAACCGATCCGGAGGCGGGCGGGCTGACGCTACTCCAGGTGAGCGTGGCCGTTCCCGCTCCGGGCGTACCGCTGAGTGTCGGAGCGCCGAGCGTTCCAGCATTGGAGTTACCGGCGCCGTTTCCGTTCGCGGTGAAGTAGGCCTGGGCGTTCGCGGCCGCCATGAGCGCCGCCACCAGCGCGGTCAGCCTGAAGAGCCGCCTTCTTCGCGTTCCGGAAGCGGCCGCTGTGCTCACGAGTGGGCGCTCCCGCTAAAGGTTAAAGCGAAGCTCTTGCCCTTACAGACATCCTGGAGGGTGGGCAGGTTGAGGAAGGTGATCTGCGGCGCGTGGGGAGCGCTCGTCAGCGTCACCGTTCCCTGAGCCGGGACGACGATCGGGTCGCTGCTCGTGGCGTCGGACTGCGTGATGGTGAAGTTGTCATCGCGGCTGCAGCCCGAGGGAGTGCTATCGGCCGACATGCTGAGCGTCAGGTGAGTGACGTAGATCTTGATGCTATTGGGATTGGTCAGCGTCAGCTTTACCGGCAAGGTCAGGCCGGGCTCGAGGCCGCCCACGCTGCCCGAGATGGTGAAGTTGGCGCTGTCCGCCGAGCCGTTACCGCTGCCGCTACCTGTCCCGGTACCGCCGGTCGAAGCGGCGGGTTTACCCGACTTGACGATCCTGAAGGTGAGCTGCCTGGTCGAGTAGGCCGACGAGATCCTGAGGCGATAGCGACCAAGCGCGAACTTCTTGCCGCCGAAAAGCGTCCTGAGGCTCGCCGTCTTGACGCCCGTGAAGTACTGCCGTTTCGAGCCCTTCGTGGTCTTGGCGCTCTTGATCATCTGCCACTTCGAGCCCTTCTTGATGCTCAGCTTGCGGGCGAAGCTCTTGCTCGGCTTCGAGAAGCCGTAGGTCAGCCTGATCGATTTCGCCTCCGAGATCGTGAAGCTCTTCTTGGTCAGGTGGCCGTAAAAGGGGGAGATGCGGAAGCTGAGCGATTTGCTTGCTCCGGCGCAGGAAAGCTGAAGCTGGTAGAGGCCGACCTTGACCGATCTTCCGCCGAAGAGCTTGCTGACGGTTAGGCGCTTGCGGCTCGCGGAGGAATTGCCGCTTTTCGTGGCGCGGTTCACGGGTTGCCAGGTCGCGCCTTTCTTCAAGGTAAGGCCGTAGGAATAACTCTGATTCGGCGCCGGAAGCTTGAAGACGAGCTTGACCGACTTCACCTGAGAAGCCACAAACTCCGTTGCGGTCAGGCGAGCCGAGACCTTGGCGGCGCTCGTGCTCGTGCTCAAGGCGGCGCGCGCGAGGGTGGAGGTGAGCGCCAGCACCAAGGCGCAGCCGAGGCTAAAAAGGAGAGTACGGCGGGCAAAGGTGTGCGTTTGCTCGAGCGCCTCGGAAGTTGTCGCGTCGCTAGTGAGGCGCCGGGGGCGATTCTCTCCTGAAACCTCGATAAACGGCTTGCCTGTCACCTGTCTCCGACCTTCTCGATTGCTCTCGTTTGTTCTATTCACAACAAAGTGGGAGGAGGGGCGGCCGTGGCCGCCCCTCCATGAGTGATCTAGTTACTGGTCCAGTTGATGGTCATGGTCTTGCCGGCGCAGGCTGCTGTTTGATCGGTGCCTGAGTCGAGCATCCTGACCTTCGTGCTCGTGTCGAGCGTCGCCCCCTTGTTGACGGTGGCCGCGACCGATTTCGTGTCGACCTGGAACCATGCCGTCACGCAGCTGCCGTTGGTAGCGACTGCGCCCGAGAGCTGATTAACGTACTCGTTGCCGTTGGTGCCGTTGGCTATATGAACGGGGACTGTCACGTCGGCGCCGGCGGGGTAGAGCCCGGTCACGGCGTCGCTGGTGATTGTGAGCCCCGCCGAAGAACCGACTGTTGCGGAGCCCGAGCCGGCGCCCGTAGCGGTGAAGTACGCGTAAGCAACGCCGCTGGCGATAGCCAGCGCAGCCACGACGATCGCCGCAAGGACGACTCGCTTCTTGGATAGGTGCTTTCTCATTGTTCCTCTCTTCGTTTTTAGAACCGGTTCACGAAACTCGACTTACCGGCCGTGTTTGCCGATGGCGTCGCCGGCCCACCGGCGAAAGCTGGGGTCATCCGATCTCGGTCTTCTGACCTCGCCACGGCCTATCCGCTAGTTGCTGGTCAAGTTGAGGGTTGGCGTTGCGCCCTGACAGGAGTCCTGTATGGAACCCGTATCCGCCATCGCCAGTGAGCCTGTGACCGTTGTGTGGTCGCCCGCGGTGCCGCTGCGAGTCAGGACGCTGTTCAGCACGATGTCCGCCATCGAGAACCCGCCATAGGCGAGGGTGCACAGCGGGTGGCCGGCGTCGGGCGTAATGCTGGCCAAATGAATGCTGCCGACACGCTGCGAGCCGGCGCCGGTATTCGTAACGAGGACGCTCACGGTAGCCGCCGTTCCGCCCGGATAGAGCGTGCCGGTGATGGTCGGGGTCAGGACGATGGACGTTGGGCTACCGACCGTTGCCGAGCCCGTGCCCGCGCCCGTCGCCGTGAAGTACGCGTAAGCAACGCCGCTGGCGATAGCCAGCGCAACCGCGACGATCGCCGCAAGGACGACCCGCTTCTTGGATAGATGCTTTCTCATTTTTCCTCTCTTCGTTTCTGGAACCGGTTTACGAAACTCGGTTTACCGGCCGTGTTTGCCGATGGCGTCGCCGACCCACCGGCGAAAGTTGGGGTCTTCCGATCTCGGTCTTCTGACCTCGCCACGGCCTATCCCGCTAGTTGCTGGTCAAGTTCAGGGTCAGCGTTGCTCCCTGGCAGGCGTCCTGAGAGATGCCCGTGTCGTTCATCTGCAGCGAGCCGACCTTGGTGGTAGTCCCAGCCGGAGCGATTGTCGCGGCCACGCTGACGTCAGCCATCGTGAAGGCATTCGCCGGACCGGCGCCCACGGTGGTCACGCACGTCGAGTGACCGGCGTCGGGGGTGATGCTGGCCAGATGAATGAGGTTGACGTACTGCGCGCCGGAGCCGTTGTTCTTGACGACGACACTCACCGAAGCCGGGGCTCCAGCCGGATAGAGCGTGCCGGTGATGGTCGGGGTCAGGACGATGGTCGTTGCGCTACCGACTGTTGCGGAGCCCGTGCCCGCGCCCGTCGCTGTGAAGTACGCGTAAGCAACGCCGCTGGCGATAGCGAGCGCAACCGTGATGATCGCCGCAAGGACGACTCGCTTCTTGGATAGGTGCTTCTTCATTTTCGTTCTCTCCTTGGATTGGAACCGGTTCTACTGTCCAGATGCCAGATCCCCCTCGAGCGAAAGTTGGGCGGCCGAAACCAGTGCCCAGAACTTTCGAGCAGGCAGGATGACCTGGATACGTCTGATATTGGGTGATGCCGCATACGCGCTTTCTTTGTTTGCCGCTGCGCGTTATTCGGATTTTCGGCCCGTTTTGGCGTACGTTCATACCCCGATAGGGGGATTGAAGCCAACCTGAAAAAGCTCTCATTCTCGCTCTGGAACTCGCTTGGGGCCGCGCCGGTCTCTATCCTTGGCCTATGGCCTCGTATGCGCTATCGGCAATCGGGCGGGATCGGCCGGGAATCGTGGCCGAGGTGACGCGCACGCTCCTTCGCCACGGCATCAACATGGCCGACTCGCAGATGGCCATTCTTGGCGGCCATTTCGCCATGATGATCGTGCTCGTAACCTCGTCCGAGACCGATCTGGAGGGGCTTCGCTCGGACCTCGATCGCTCGCGCGAGAAGCTCGAGCTGGAGGCCGTCTCACTGTCCGAGATCGACGAAGCCGAGGCGAGGATCGACGAGCCCTCGCACGTGATCACGCTCTACGGCGCGGATCACCCCGGAATCGTCAACGCCGTGGCCGCGGCGCTGGCCAAGCGAGGCGTCAACATCACCGATCTCGACACCCACCTCGTGGGCGAGGAGACAGAGCCCGCCTACATGATGATTCTCGAGGTCAGCTTGCCCGAGGGCTTCTCTGGCGACGACCTCGACGCGTATCTGCGCGACGTCGCGCTCCAGCAGAAGCTCGAGCTCTCCGTCCGGACGCTCGACCAGGTCGCACTCTAAACAGAGCCCTTTCTCTTGGCTGTTCGACAGATCTTCCATCTTCCCGACCCGGTTCTGAAGCGGCTGGCGGCGGAAGCTACGCCGGAAGAGTGGGAGCGGGTCGAACGCGTCGCAGACGATCTGGTCGAGACGATGCACGGCTTTCCACGCTGCGTGGGCCTGGCGGCGCCTCAGATCGGCGAATCGGTTCGCATCGTCGTCGTCGACGTCTCGCTCCACCCCAAGGGCGATCCGGGCGCTCGCGAGATACTGCTCGTCAACCCCCGCATCGTGTTCACGACCGGATCCGACGTCGCACGCGAGGGTTGTCTGAGCGTCCCCGATTTCACCGCCGACGTTCGGCGTGCGACGGAGGTCGTCGTCGAGGGATTGACGCGCTCCGGGGAGGCGCAGACCGTCGAAGCGAGCGGCTTCGAGGCCCGCGCGCTGCAGCACGAGATCGATCACCTGGACGGGCTGCTCTTTCTCGACCGGGTCGAGTCGCTCTCGCGCGACGTCTTCCGGCGCAAGAACTACGGCTAGCCAACGAAAGTTCGTCTCCGTGGAGGCATGACGACTTTCGTTGGCCAGAAGAAAAGTGACGACTCTCCTACACGTGCGACCTTGCGGAGGTGAATCGCTCTGTGACCTTGCCCCAGTCGACAACGTTCCACCAGGCGCCGACGTAGTCGGGTCGGCGGTTCTGATACTTGAGGTAGTAGGCGTGCTCCCAGACGTCGCAGGCGAGCAGGGGATGCATGCCGAGTGAGAGCGGCGAATCCTGGTTGATGGTCGAGAGCAGCTCAAGCGTCGCGCCGTTGTACACGAGCCAGCCCCAGCCCGAGCCGAAATGATTGACCGAAACGTCGGTCAGCTGCTGCTTGAAGCTGTCGAAATCACCGAAGGCCTGCTCGATTGCGGCCGCAAGGTCGCCGCTTGGCTCGCCGCCTTTGCCCGGTCCCATGCTCTCCCAGAAGAATGTGTGGTTCGCGACCCCACCGACGTGGTTTCGGATTGCCGTTCTTTTTTCGGGCGAGATCGTGTCGAGGCGCTGCAAGATCTCTTCGGGCGAGGAATCCGCCCATTCTGTGCCTGCTAGCGCTGCATTAGCCTTGTCGACGTAGGTCTGGTGGTGCTTGTCGTGATGGATGCGCATCGTCTGCTCGTCGATGTGAGGCTCGAGCGCGGCGTAGTCGTAGGGAAGCGGCGGTAGCTCAAAGGGCATTTGTTACTCCTCCTTGGCGCAACTGGGCGGTCGAATGGTTCTCGAATTCCTGTACCCGAAAGCCACGGCGGCTACACGGACCCGTTGGCCAGGGGTTCGTGTGGGCGCGGGCGTCCCCTAACTGGGAGCGCTTGACTCGCGCACGATCAACTCGACCGGGAGTACAGATACAGTCGGCGCCTCGTTGGGATGATCGAGGAGGTGAAGCGCGGCCTCCATGATCGCATGAGCCATCTTCGCCTGATCCTGGCGCACGGTTGTGAGGGTCGGCGTGACCAGGCCGGCGTACTCGATGTCGTCGAAGCCGACTACGGCGACGTCGTCGGGTATGCGCAGACCGGCTTCTTCGATCGCCGCCATGGCGGCGATCGCCATCACGTCGCTGTTACAAAAGACTGCATCCGGCGGCTCGCCCAGGGAAAGCATTCGCTTCATCTCCTCGCGAGCGAGTTCCGGTTGCCAGTGAGCCATGGCGACGTATTCCTCCGGGCACTCGAGCCCCATTCTCTTCAGCTCGCTCTGATAGCTGAAGTGACGGTCGATGGTCGCTCGCACGTCGCTCCGCCCGCCGATGAAAGCGATCCGTTTTCGTCCGAACTCGATGAGGTGGTCTACGGCCTGGACGGTGCCGTCGATGTTGTCCGACATGATGAAAGCGACCCTGTCGCCGAGCAGATCGATTCCGACCGTCACACACGGATATCCGGCCTCGGCTAGCGCGACCAGCTCTCGCTCGTTTTCCGGTTGCGAAAGGACGATGAGCGCCTGAACTCCTAGCTGGCGGTAGTGCTCGACGAAGGTCTCGTGCGGCGAGCCGTGCACGGCGTCGATGCTCGAGACCAGGAGCAGGTCGATACCGCGCGCGTGTGCTTGCGCACGGATGGCGAGGAAGAGCGTGTGAAAGAAGCCACGAGGGAAGCTCTGGTTGGGTGAGGTGCCGATCACGACGGCGATCAAGCGCCGCTCGTCCGCTCCGTCGGCTGCAGCGCGGCCAGATCCATAGGCATCCGTGTCTTCAGGCGGAGAATCGTCACTCGAGGTGAGCATCGAAAGTGCATCCGCCACCGACAGCTGAGATCGGGGCTCTACCAGCTCGCGTGCGCCGGATTCCTCCGATTCGCCGAGCGCTTCCCCCTCGCGCGCGGTCAGCCGAGAGGAGCTCGACTCTCTCACTACCAACTCGACAGGCAGCATCGAGACAGGGGACGGAGCGGCTGGCGCGTCGAGCATGCGCACGAGAGCCTCGACTGAGGCCGCTCCTAATCCAACCCGATCCTGACGGACGCTGCTCAGTGAGGGAGTGACGTATTGTGCGAAGTCGGCGTCGTCGAAGCCGACGACCGCGACGTCGTCCGGGACTGTGCGGCCCGTTTTCTCGATCGCCAGCATCACTCCCAACGCCAGCTCGTCGCTGGCGCAGAAGAAGGCATCGGGCGGCCTTGACGACTCGAGCAGCGCGCGCGCCCGCTCGTAGGCCGTCAGCGGTCGCCAATCGGTCTCGAGCACGAACTCGTCGCGCTGCTCTAGCCCCAGTTCTTCGAGTCCGCTCTCGTAACCGAGCCGGCGGTTGTTCGAGGCGACCGTGCCGTCGGCTCCGCCGACGAAGGCGATCCTCGTTCTACCCTGCGCGCCGAGGTGGCGAACGGCGGCAACTGCTCCACCGACGTTGTCGGAGGTTGCGAAGCTCGCGCGCGAGCCGATTACGTGCGTGTCTATGGTGATGTAGGGCAGGCCGGAGTCGGCGATCAGCTCGAGCTCGCGGTCATATGGCTCGAAAGCGATCAGAATGACGCCGGCCGCTTCATGGCGCTGGCAGATCTCAACGTAGTGGTTCGGCTGCCCGGTCACTCGCTGAGCGAGCTCGGTGAGCAAGAGCAGGTCGAGATCACCCGAGTCGGCGCGCGCGCGGATGCCGAAGAACACGTCGTCGTAGAAGGGATGTAGGAGCTTGCGTCCGCTAGCCACGCGCAGCTGCTGCGGCTGGAAGTTCGTCGCGACGCCTATCAGCCGCCGCTCACCTCCTTGGACGCCATGCTCCACGGCTTGGGCGGCGGTGCTGGCGATAGTCGCGAAGCAGTCCCGTTGCAAGCGAATCAGTATCTCGAGCACCGCTCGAGCCGATAGTCGTTGGGTGGGCATGTTTCGACTTCCGTTCAGGCTGCCGTTTAAGGTCGTTCGAGTCGAGTATGCATCACTGGGCGGGCAACTATCGGCCGATCGTCGACTCGCGCACGATCAACTCGACCGGCAGGACGATCGCCGCGGGCGGCGCTTCCGGGTTGTCGAGGAGGTCGGACATCGCGTTCATCATCGCCGTTACCAATGTGGTCTGGTTCTGACGCACGGAGGTCAGAGAGGGATCGACCATTCCGGCCGCGTCGATATCATCGATTCCGGCCACGGCGACGTCGTCAGGAATTCGAAGGCCTGCGTCTTCGATCGCCGCCATCGCACCTATCGCCATGATGTCGCTGGCGGCGAAGATCGCGTCGGGCGGTTCTGGGAGATCAAGCATTCGGCGCGTCGCGATGTAAGCGCGGTCATGCAGCCAGTGCGCAGCGTGCACGTACTCTTGGAGGTAGGACAGCTCGAGCTGCCCGAGCTCGCTCTTGTAACCGAAATGGCGATCGATCGAAGGGCGATCCTCGTCACGACCACCTAGATACGCGATCCGCTTGCAGCCCGACTCGGCGAGATGGCGCACGACCTTGATCCCGGCGTCGACGTTGTCGAAACTGACGGAGGCGGCTCTCGCACCGAGCATCTCGGCTTCAAAGGCGACGCAGGGATAGCGCGACTCGGCGAGCGCAACGATCTCAGGATCGCTCGCAGGAAGCGAGAAGACGATGATCCCGTCCGCCCTGTAACGACGGCAGAGATCGAGGAGCGGGGGGAAAGGCTCGATTCCGAGCCAGATTCGCGAGAGGATGATCAGGTCGGTCGAGTTCGAATGAGCGCTCGCGCGCAAGTGATTGAATGTAGCGTCGAAGGACGTGTTTCGGTAGATCTGCTTGGGGTTGGTGTCGGTGGCGAGAGCGATCGTTCGGCGTTTCTCGGGTATCCATTGCTCGCGCGCGCTGCCGGTCGTGTCTCCTATTTCTTTCGGCCGGATCACCCCGTCGGTACCGAGCTCGTGGAAGACCTCTGCGACCGAGAGTCGTCCGCGCTCCGAGTTGCTCCGAGCGGCCTCGCTTCGCTCCAGTTTGGAGGCGGCGCCGGGGTCGGTCGATTCTCTGATCACTAGCTCCACCGGGAGGGCTATCGAGGTCGGCTGGGCGCCGGGGTCGTCGAGTATCTTCATCAACGCCTCGACGGCCGCTGATCCGACTCCGATCCGGTCATGCCGGACGGTGGTCAGGGACGGCGAGAGAAGCGATGCGTAACCCTCATCGTCGAAGCCGATGATCGCGATATCTTTCGGGATCTCGAGCCTGGCCTCTTCGCAGGCGAGCATCGCGCCGACAGCCATCCGGTCGCTGGCACAGAAGATTGCGTCCGGAGGCTCGGTCAGGGCGAGCGCCTTGGCCGTCTCGATGTGAGCCTGCCCGTGTAGCCATCCACCTTTGAGCACGTAATCCTCACGGCGCTCGAGCCCCAGTTGTTCGAGGGCGCTGTCATAACCCAGGCGCCGTTCCAGCGATACGAGCTCGTGCCCCCAACCCCCGATGAATGCGATGCGCCTGCGGCCAAGCCCGGCGAGGTGCCGGACCGCCTCCACGGCACCACTCATGTTGTCGGTCGTGATGAAGCTCGCCCGCGGCCCGATTACTCTCGTATCGATCGAGACGCAAGGGAATTCGGATGCCGCCAGCTCGGCCAGCTCCGGCTCTTTGGGCACGAAGGAGACGAGGATAATCCCCTCGGCGTGGTGCGCGCGGCAGAGATCGCCGTAGTGGGTTGCCTCGCCGGTGACCTCACTAGACAGGCCCGAGAGCAGGAGAATGTCGAGCCCGCTCGTGTCGGCGTGAGCGCGGATTCCGGTAAGGACGTCGTCGAAAGCGTGATGTTGCCACCTTTCCGTGGTGAGAAGCATCTGGTAGGGAACGGAGTTGATCGCGACGCCGATCAGCCGCCGTCCGCTGCCTCGATCGAGACGCGTCTCGGCCATCTCGTTCGTCCGGGCCAATGCCGCTGCGCTCTGGGCGTGAGAGGCGTCGAGCAAGGAGCAGAGCGCTCGAGGCGAGAGCCGTTGACCCGGTTCACGATTCACACTCCAAGTGTCGGTCATCCAGAGGACGACTTAAGCACATGGCTTCCCGCGCCGGCCACGCCCCTTACCGGGGAGCGCTCGACCCGCGCACGATCAACTCGACCGGAATCACCGATACCAGCGGCGGTTCCTCCGGGTGCTCGAGGAGGTTGTGCATCGCTGTGACCAACGCCTCGGCGAGGGCATCCTGGTTCTGGCGCACGGTGGTCAGCGAGGGCTTGACCAGGTGGGCGTAGTCGATGTCGTCGAAGCCGACGACGGCGACGTCTTCGGGTACTCGCAACCCCGCCGTTTCGATCGCCGCCATCGCGCCGATGGCCATCACGTCGCTGGCGCAGAACACGGCATCCGGCGGCTCGGGCAAGGCCAGGAACGTCTGTGTCGCCTCGAAGGCCAGCGTGGGAAGCCAGCGCGCCATGGCAACATACTCGTCAGGAGTGGGCAAGCCCCAACGCTTCAGCTCGCTCTGGTAGCCGAAGCGTCGATCGACGGACGGACGCTCCTCGCCGCGGCCGCCAATGAAGGCGATTCTCTTGCGTCCCGACTCGACGAGGTGGCGAGTCACCGTGACGCCACCGCCGACGTTGTCGGACATGACGAAGGCGATGCGGTCGCTGAGCAGATCGACGTCGAGGGTGACGCAGGGGAAGTCCGAGCCCGCAAGCGCAGCCATGGGGGCTTCCTCGAGCGATAGCGACGCGACGACCAGCCCGTCAGCCCGGTACTTCTCGCAGAGCTCGAGAAACGGTGGCAGCGGTTCTCCCGGCGTCGTGCCCACGTTTGTGATCAACAGAAGATCGACTCCTCGCGCATAGGCGCGCGCGCGAAGCCCATAGAAGAGCTCGTCGAAGAAGGCGTGACGGAAGCTCTGGTCGGGCGCAGTATCGAGCGCGAGCGCAACCAGAAGTCGCTTCTCGGGTCGCCATTCCTGTCGGGAAGCGCTCTCCGGGGCTTCACCCGTAGCTCTCGGAAGGGTGTCGCCGGTATCGTCGAGCAGCCGGAAGAGAGCTGCGGCAGAGAGACGTGAAGCGGGTTCTGGCCCGCTCAGGATCTCGATGCGTTCGGCCTCGCCTTGCACGGCCCGCGGGGGAGCAGCGCTCGCGCTCGCAGGCGCCTTCCCCACTGTAGATTCGCGCACGACCAGCTCGACGGGAAGGACGGACGAAGGCGGCGGGCTGTCCGGCGAATCGAGCATGCGTAGGATCGCTTCGACTGCCGCCGTCCCCAGTCCAACGATGTTCTGGCGGACGCTGGTGATGGAAGGCACCGTGATCGCGGCGTAGTCGCTGTCGTCGAAACCGGCCACGGCGACGTCCTCGGGAACTCGCAGTCCCGCCTCTTCGATCGCCAGCATCGCTCCGATCGCCATCACATCGCTGGCGCAGAAGATGGCGTCCGGTGGCTCTGGAAGCTCGAGCAACTGGCGCGTCCGCTCGTAGGCCGGCCGGTGTAACCAGCCGGCGTGCCGCACGTACTCCTCGCGCAGCTCGAGCCCGAACTCGCCCAGGGCGCTCTCGTAGCCGAGACGGCGTTCGATGTTCGCCAGCTCCGGGCCCCAGGCGCCGACATAGGCGATTCGCTTTCGGCCCAGCTCGGCCAGATGCCGCACCGCGGCCGCGGCTCCGCCGACGTTGTCCGAGCTGATGAAACTGGCACGCGGCCCGAACAGCTGGGTGTCGATCGCAACTGTCGGGAACCCGGACGTGACGAGCTCGGCCAGCTCCGGCTCGTCCGGGAGGAAGGCGGCGAGAACGATCCCTTCGGCTCCGTGATGCCGGCAGATATCGGCGTAGTGGCTTGCCTCGCCACTGACCTGGATCGACACGCCGGTAAGAAGAAGGAGATCGACGTTGCCGGCATCCGCTCGCATTCGGATTCCGAACAGGACGTCATCGTAAAAGGCGTGCTGGCGCGTGCGTCCGCCCTCGGGGCTCAGCATCTGTGGCTCGAGGTTCATCGCCACGCCGATCAAGCGCCTCCGGTCGGAGCGGGTGTGGTGGTCTTCGGCCAGCGCGCTGGCCTGGGCGAGAGTCGTAACGCTTTCTAGGTTCGCAGCGCTGAGCAGTTCGTAGACCGCTCGAGCTGGCAATCGTTGGCTGGATTCTTCCGCCATGTTTTAGAGGTCGGCTGGATTGGATTTCAGTTGAGCAGTGTCACCGTGTGTAGGGAAGTCGTGCGAGCTAGCGTCGCCCGTATATGCGCTTACGAGTCACTCCGGAGCGTATCGCCCTTGGGCCTGGGGGCGGTCGAGTCGCGGATCGCCAACTCCACCGGAAGCACCGAAGCGGGAGGCGGATCGTCCGGTCGCTCGAGGATCCGTGCCATCGCCTCGATCGCCGCGGGCGCTCACGCTGCTGAAATCGACCACTCCCGAACCGATCTCGAGCGACGGCGGTAGATCCAGAGCCCTATTTCACTTCGTCGATCGCGATCCGCAGCGACGAGACGTAGCGGCGGAGCGCTTCGGCGCCGTTCTCGGCCACTTCGATCGCGCGCGATCCAACGATCACGCCGTCGGCTACCTCAGCGGCGGCGCGGGCCTGCTCGGGCGTCGAGATGCCGAAGCCGGCGTAGAGCGGAAGCTCTGGTGGGGCGAGGCGGCGAGCGCGCTCGGCCAGCCCGGCGAGCGCCGAGGAGAGCTCCTTGCGCGCCCCGGTCGTGCCGGTCAACGTAACCAGGTAGAGCCAGCCGTCGGTGCTGTCGGCCGCCAGCTTGATCCGCTCGTCGGTGGAGGTCGGCGCGACGAGCTGGATGCGCCTGAGCTCGGGGAGGGAATCCACCGGCAGGTCGGGGACGAGGATGGCGCCGCCTCCCGCGGCATGAGCGTCGGCGACGAAGCGTTCGTGCCCGTAGGCCTCGAGCAGCGCCGAGTAAACGAAGGGAACCAGCGGTACCTGCACGCGAGCGCGGATCTCCGCCAGGCATTGCAAGCAAGCCTTGGTGCGCATGCCCTCGGCCAGCGCGTTCTCGGCGGCGTGACGGATGACCGGCCCGTCGGCGAGCGGATCGGAGAAGGGAAAGCCGAGCTCGATCAGGTCGGCGCCGCCCTGGACGGCCGCCTCGGCCAGCTCGGGCGTGCGGCTTCCCGACATCAGGAAGATGACCAGCTTTCCCCTCATGACCTTCTCCCCAACTGCTCGAGCACCTCGTCGAGATCCTTGTCGCCGCGGCCCGACAGGCAGACGACGACCAGCGACTCGTCGATGTCGAGCGCCCGGGCCAGCGCGTGAGACGATTCGAGCGCCGGGATGATGCCCTCGGTCTTGGTCAGGCGCTCGAAGGATGCGAGCGCCTCGTCGTCGCTGCAGGTCAGATAGCTGACCCTGCCCGAGTCGCGAAGCGCCGCGTGCTCGGGGCCGACGCCCGGATAGTCGAGCCCGGCCGAGATCGAGAAAGCGTCGGCGATCTGTCCGTCCTCGTCGGCCAGCACGAGCGAGCGGGCACCGTGCAGCACGGCGACGCGCCCCGAATTGAGGCTGGCCGCGCCCGCGGCCTCGACTCCGTACAGCTTCACCTCGGCGTCGTCCAGGAAGTCGGCGAACATCCCGATCGAGTTCGAGCCGCCGCCGACACAGGCGATCACGGCCTCGGGCAGGCGCCCCTCGCGCGCCAAGATCTGCTCGCGCGACTCGCGCCCGATCACCGACTGTAGCTCGCGCACGATCTCGGGGTAAGGGTAAGGTCCCACGCAGGAGCCGATCAGGTAGTGGGTCGTCTCGACGTTGGTGATCCAGTCGCGGATCGCCTCGCTGGTCGCCTCCTTGAGCGTCTTCGTGCCGATCTCGACCGGCCGAACCTCGGCGCCGAGCAGCTCCATGCGCTCGACGTTGGGCCGCTGGCGGCGCATGTCCTCGACGCCCATGTAGACGACGCAGTCGAGCCCGAAGCGGGCGCAGACGGTGGCCGTGGCGACCCCGTGCTGGCCGGCGCCCGTCTCGGCCACGATCCGCTTCTTGCCCAGCCTGCGCGCCAGTACGATCTGGCCGAGCGCGTTGTTCAACTTGTGCGCGCCGGTGTGCAGCAGATCCTCGCGCTTCAGGTAGATGCGCTTACTCGGGCAGAAGCGCTCGGTCAGCGTCAGCGGCGTCGGCCGCCCGCCGAAGTTGGTCAGAAGCTCGTTCAGCTCGCTTGCGAAGTCCGGGTCGGCAAGCGCCGCGCGCCAGCCCGCCTCCAGCTCCTCGAGCGCGGGAATCAGCGTCTCGGGGACGTAACGTCCACCGTAGCCGCCGTAGAGGCCACGGTCGTCGGCCGGGGGATTCGTCTTGGCTGCTGGCGTTGTTGGCAAGTGGAAGCTCCTCTCCTGGTCTTTATTTATCTACACGCGCGCGGGAGTGACGAGTCGAGCCGCCTGTACGAACTGGCGCAGGCGCTCGTGGTCCTTGATGCCGGGCGCCGTTTCGAGCGCCGAGGACGCATCCACGGCCCAGGGGCGCACCTGCTTGATCGCCGCGGCGACGTTCTCGGGGCCGAGCCCGCCGGCGAGCACCACTCTCTTCTCGCGCGCGGCTGCGGCGACTCTTTCCAGGTGACCGGCGTCCTGACTCTCCCAGGGCAGGTCGAGCACCTCGGCGACCGCCCGCCCACCCAGGTAGAGAACAGCATCGCGGCCGCGGTGACCGTTCTCACAGGCGTAGAGCTGAACCAGATCAGCGTCCGTTTCGTGCCGCTCGCCCACGAAGACTGCCACCGAGAGCATCGTTTCGGGCACCTCGAGCACCCCCGGCGCCTGCCTCGGGCTCTCGGCGGCGAGGATGAAACCGACCAGATCGGCGCCGGCCTCCACCGCGGCGTCGACGTCTTCCTGACGGGTCAGGCCGCAGACCTTGACCAGCGGCCGCGAGATCAACTCTTTCAGCTTGGCCGCCGGATCGGGGGCGCGCATCAGCGCCGATCCAACCAGGACGGCGCTCGCACCGGCCAGCTCGGCCGCCGCGCCCTGGGCGCGCGACCAGATTCCGCTCTCGGCCACGATCACGCGCTCGCTGGGAATGTGGCCAACGAGCGCGTGCTGAGCCTGACGGTCGATCGAGAAGTCGTTCAGGTTGCGGCAGTTGACGCCGATCGGGTCGACACCGAGGACCAGGCCACGCTTCAGCTCCTCGGCGTCGTGTGCCTCGACGAGAGCGTCCAGGCCCAGCTCGGCGCCATAAGAGCGCAGGCCTGTCACCTGCTCGTCGGAGAGATCGCGCAGGATCAGCAGGAAGGCGTCGGCGCCGGCAGCTGCCAGCTCTCGGATCTGGGCCTCCTCAGAGAAAAAGCCCTTGCCGATCAGCGGCGCGTCGGTCGCCGCGCGGGCAGCGCGCAGGTCGTCGATCGAGCCGGCAAAGCGCTCGTCCACCAGCACCGAGATCGCCGCCGCGCCGGCCTCGGCGAAGCTCCTCGCCAGAGCGGCGGGGTCGGCGTCTGGGCGCAGCGCGCCAGCCGAGGGCGACTTGCGCTTGACCTCGGCGATCGCCTGCAGGCCCGGTCGGGCGAGTGCTTCGCGGAATCGTCCCATTACGAACTCATCTCGGATTGCTTCGTTTCGAGAGGAGTTCCATTAACTTGCGACCCCCACGGAATCGGGCGCGTTCGAGAAGGCGATCAGCTGCTCCAGCCGTTCCTCAGCCTTGCGCGAGGCGACCGTCTCGGTGGCGATCGCGAGCCCTTCTTCCAAGTCCTCGGCCAGTCCGGCGGCGGCGATCGCGCCTGCCGCGTTAAGCAGGATGGCGTTACGCCGGCCTCCGTCCGAGCCCTGGAAGATCTCGCGGATGACGGCGGCGTTGTGGATCGGATCGGCTCCGCGCAGATCTTCCAGCTCGCAACGCGGCACGCCGAAGTCGAGCGGGTCGATGATGCGCTCGTTCACCTTGCCGTGCCTGACCTCGCAAACATCGTTGGGGCCTACCGGCGAGAGCTCGTCCAAGCCGCCGGCGCCGTGCACGACGAAGGCGCGCTCGCTGCCCAGCTGCACCAGCGCCTCGGCGATCGGCCGCACCAGCTCCTTGGAGTAAACGCCGATCACCTGGCAGCGGGCCCCGGCTGGGTTGGTGAGCGGGCCGAGGATGTTGAAGATCGTGCGCGTGGCCAGCTCTTTTCGCACTCCGCCGGCGTACTTCATCGCCGGGTGGTGGGCTTGCGCGAACATGAAGCCGAAGCCCAGCTCGTCGATCGAGCGGGCGATCCGCTCGGGCGTCAGATCGAGGTTGAAGCCGAGCGCCTCGAGCACGTCGGCCGAGCCGCAGGCCGAGGAGGCGGCGCGGTTACCGTGCTTGGCCACGCCCGCACCGGCCGCCGCGGCCACCAGTGCGGCCGCGGTCGAGATGTTGATCGTGCACTGGCCGTCGCCGCCGGTCCCGACCACGTCCACCAGGTCGGTCCGCGTCGGCTTGACCGTGACGACATGCGAGCGCATCGCATCGGCGCAGCCGGCGATCTCCTCGGAGGTCTCTCCCTTGGCCCGAAGCGCTACCAGGAAGCCGGCGATCTGGGCATCGGTCGTCTGGCCGGTCATGATCTCGTTCATGACCTCGCACGCTTCGGCGCGGGTGAAGTCGCTTCCGTCGAGCGCTTTCGCGATCGCTTCTTGGATCGTCATCGTCTTCCCTCCAGAAAGCTCTTGGCCAGCTCGGGGCCGGCGGGTGTAAGGACCGACTCGGGGTGAAACTGCACACCGTCGATCGGGAATCGTTTGTGTCGCACGGCCATCACCTCGTCGTCGCCTCTGGCCGAGATCTCGAAGCAGTCGGGCACCTCGTCGGCGGCGAGCGAGTGATAACGACCGGCCTCGAAGTCCTGCGGCAGCCGGGCGAAGATACCGAGGCCGTCGTGATGCACGGAGCTCGATTTGCCGTGCACGAGTTTCTTCGCCGGCCCGATCGTGCCGCCGAAGGCCTCCACGATCGCCTGGTGACCGAGGCAGACGCCGAGCGTGGGCACGCGCGGTCCGAGGCGCTTGACGAGCTCGATCGAGACGCCGGCGTTACGCGGCACGCCGGGACCGGGGGAGATGATCAGGTGCGAGGGCGTGAGCGCGTCGGCCTCTTCGGGGGTGATCGCGTCGTTGCGCCGCACTACCACCTCGGCGCCGAGCTCGCCGAAGAGGTGAGCGAGGTTGTAGGAAAACGAGTCGTAGTTGTCGATCAGCAGGATCACTTCTCGCCCTCCTGGCCGGGGAACGCTGCCGCCGGGTGGAGCCCGGCTCCGCGCTCCCCTGACGCCGCTGGCTGCAGGATCCTGCGCCCGCGGTCCGAGTCCGTACCGTGTGTACTGTCCTGCGGCCCGCGACCGCAGCCTCCTTTGCCAGCGACGCCCCAGAAGACCGAGAAGCGATCCTGCAACGCCAGAACGAGTGCCGAGCCCTTCATCTCTCCGCCTCCGCCAGCTCGATCGCGGCTTCGAGGGCCGCCAGCTTGTTCAGGCACTCCTCGTGCTCGGAGGCGGGGTCGGAATCGGCCACCAGCCCGGCGCCGGCCTGAAGGTGTGCGACGCCGCCTTGGAGCGTGAGCGAGCGAATGGCGATGCAGGTGTCGAAGGAGGAGCTGGCCGGGTCGTAGTAGCCGACGGCGCCGGCGTAGACGCCGCGGCGGTATTGCTCCAACTCGGAGATGATCTGCATCGCCCGCACTTTGGGCGCGCCCGAGACGGTCCCGGCCGGGAAGCAGGCGCGAAGCAGGTCGAAGGGTGTCGTACCGGGACGGAGCTCGCCGACCACCTCGGAGATCAGGTGGGTGATGTGCGAGAAGCGCTCTGGGCGCATGAAGCGCTCGACGCGAACACTGCCCGGCAGGCAGACGCGCGAGAGGTCGTTACGGCCGAGGTCGACCAGCATGACGTGCTCGGCCCGGTCCTTCTCCGACGCGAGTAGCGCCTCTTCGTCACCTTTGCCGGGCTTGATCGAGCCGGCGATCGGATTGAGGCTGGCGCGGACGCCCTCGCACTTGACGACCGTCTCGGGTGAGGAGCCGACCAGCGCCAGATCGTCGGGCAGCTCGAGCAGGAAGAGGTACTCGGACGGGTTGACGCGCCTGAGCGACCGGTAGAGATCGAGCGCGCTGGCCGAGGTGGGCCGCTCGGCGCGCTGCGAGACGACGATCTGGAAAGCGTCGCCGGCCTTGATGTACTCCTTCGAGCGGCGCACCCATTTCTCGTAGGTCGCTTGCTCGGGATAGCGGCGAAGGGGGCCCCGTTTGCCGCGCCCGTTCGGCATCTCCGGTCGCGGCCCTGTCAGTCGGGCGATGGTCTCGTCGGCGTCTCCGTAGACGATCTCCGCGATGCCGCGAGCATGATCGAAGCGGACGAGCGTCTCGGGGACGATGAACTGGCTCTCGGGATCGCGCGGGCCGGTGTCGGGTAACGGCACTGTCGGCTCCAGCCGCGCGACGTAGTCGTAGGAGAGATAGCCGAAGACGGGCTTGCCGAGGCTTTCGGCCTCGTTGAAGTCGACGATGCGCGAGCCGTACCCGACCAGCGAGTAGCGGCCGAGCCGGCCGTGCTCGACCGATTCGAGCAGGAACGACGCGCTGCCCTCGCCGCGCAGGCGCAGGTAGGCGCCGAGTGGCGTCAACAGGTCCGAAGCGATCGATCTTGGAATGTTCTCTGTCTGTGTCATGGCTTTCATCGAGGCGAAAAGGGCAACAAAAAAGACCTCCCGGTAGGAAGGTCTCGAGCGAAACGGGTTGGCGTCCTAGATCAGGTCCAGGCGACGCTCCCGCCCCGCTCGCTGCGCCACTGCCACGCCCAAGTCATCTGCGGGGTCGAGATCGTCATCGCCATTGAGAGTACGGTCAGGAGGCCCCGTCGTCAAATAAGAATTGCACTAACGATCAGGAAGAGGTCGCTTCGCCCTCCGCCGCCGGCGCGTCGATGCGCTCGACGAAGGAAGGAAGATCGATGCCCTCGGAAGACCTGATCCAGGCTCGCTCGAAGTCGTAGTTGTAGGTGAGCCGGGTGCCCTTCGGCAAGAGGCGGCGCAGACCGGCAAGCGTCTTGCCCAGCTCAGCGAATTCGATGAAGCAGGGCTCGCCGAGGCCCGATCCGGCAAAGCGCGGCGGTACATTTTCCTTCTCGCTGTAGAGGGGCATGTCTCCCTCCAGCAGCTCGACGTCGGCCGGGATATAGAGCCCGGTTCCGGCAACGGGGTCATCCGCCGCCACTGACGTCGCAGGCGCAGCCTCGGCTACCGGCCCGGGCACAGCTTCGGCCGCCGGCACCGCTTCGGGCACCGCTTCGGGCACCGCTACAGGCTCGATTGCCGCTACTTCCGCGGGCACGACCTCAGCGCCCGTCTCGGCGGTGGCCTCGGGTGCGACCGGCAGCTCGGGAGCGGGCGCTTCCGCAACCGCCTCAGCGGCCACCTCGGGCGCGGCCTCCGGCATCCCGCCGGCCACGATCTCGGGCGACTGCGGCGTTACGGGGACGACCGCTTCCTCGACGGCCTGAGGAACTTCCTGCTCGGGAGTGAACGTCCAGGACGGCACTTCGGCGCTCGGTTCCTCGTGGATGAAAGGCTCGCCGCCAGCGACCGAGGCGAAGTCGGCGCTCTGGTCGGGCTCGGGATAGGGGGCAGCAGAGGCCGCCTCGGCGCTCTCTGTGTACTCGTAAGCCTCCGGGCCTACGGCTTCCCAGCTGCCGTCGGTCGCCTGGCGCCAGCCCGGATACGGATCGGCAACCTGCTCGGGATACTGGTCGGCAATGCCTTCGCCGCTCTGCTCCTCGTCCGGCTGCTCGGCTCCGGCAACTCCCTCTCCGGCCTCGCCCTCGCTCGGCAGGCGCACGAAAAGGCCGCGGCGGAAGCTCTCGCGCACCGTCGGGCGCGGCGGCAACTCCCCTCTACCTTCCAGCCCGGGGGGCTCGGGAACCTGTCCTTCGTCGCCTTGATCGCTCATGGAATGTTCGTCTTCTCCCTTGTCACGGCCGTGCGTGCTTGGTGCTGTATCGGCTCGTGTGGTCGGAAGCGTGAGTATCTATCGCTCGTTGTCGGTAAAGATAGAACGAAACAGGTAGATCATGAGAATAGAAGCTTGTCGCATTCGAGGAGGGGAGAGATGACTAATTCGCGGCGCGATGATCCGGTTCGCCTGACGCGCATCTACACCCGCACGGGTGACGACGGCGATACGAGCCTCGGCGACGGGACGCGCACGAGCAAGACAGATCCGCTGATTGCGGCGCTCGGGTCGCTCGACGAGCTAAACGCCGCGATCGGCCTGGCGCTGGCGGCAGCCGTGCCCGAACGGCTGCGCTCGCCGCTGGAGGGTATTCAGAACGAGCTGTTCGATCTCGGCGCCGACCTCAGCGTTCCTCCGGCCGCAGGCTCGCGCGAGCGTCTGCGCATCGGTCAGGAGAGGATCGATGCGCTCGAGCGCCTCTGCGACGGGTTGAACGCCGAGCTCGAGCCGCTACGCAGCTTCGTTCTGCCCGGCGGCGGCGAGGCCGACGGGCGCCTGCACCTGGCGCGGGCCATCTGCCGCCGCGCCGAGCGGGACGTGCTCGTTGCGGCAGCCGAGCACGAGCAGAGTCCGCTCCTCGCGGTCTATCTGAACCGGCTCTCGGATCTGCTCTTCATCTTCGGCCGCGTCGCGGCCGGGACCGACGGCGAGCGGCTCTGGCGCCCAGGCGCCTCCGATTAGCGGCCCCGAGTCGGGAAACCGGGCCTATACTGGCCCGCGTGCCGGATCCGATTCGAATAGTCATCGCCAAGCCCGGTCTGGACGGGCACGACCGCGGCGCCAAGGTGGTCGCGCGCGCCCTGCGCGATGCCGGCATGGAGGTCATCTACACCGGCTTGCACCAGACGCCCGATCAGATCGTCGAGACGGCGATCCAGGAAGACGCCGACGCGGTCGGTCTCTCGATCCTCTCCGGTGCGCACATGACGCTGGTGCCGCGCGTGATCGAGGGCCTGCACGGCCAGGGCGCCGATGACGTGCTCGTGCTGGTCGGCGGCACGATCCCCGACGACGAGGCCAGCGCGCTCAAGCGGGGCGGAGTCGCCGAGGTCTTCACCCCGGGCGCTGCGACCGGGACGATCGTCGAGTTCCTGCGCGAGCGGATCAACGAGCTCAAATAGCGCTCTCGCGCTTGCTTACTAGGAGCCTCTTCCGCTAGGCATCCACGTCTCGACCACCTCAGCCGCGCCTACCTAACGAAACAGGTTCTAGGGCGCGAAGCTGAGATTGTCGAGCTGGTGGTAGTAGTTGGCGTTCGCGGCGCTGAAGCGCAGCACCGTGTAGTCGGGATCGTCGGCGCCGAGCGGGTAGTAGCGCTCGTAGCCGTCGCGCCAGAGCCGCTTTCTCGATTCGCTGTCGCTCAGCACCTCGATCTCCCCGCGCAGCATCAGGCCCATCCAGTCGGAGAAATCGACGAAGTAGACGCTGGCCCTGGCGTCGCGTAGGAACTGAGCCACGCGCCGGGATGAGGTGTTGGTGCTGAACCAGACCGTTTTCAGCCCCTCTGTCTCCATCTTCAGCATCGCCTTGATCCAGGGATGACCGTCCTCGCCGTTCGATCCCACCAGGGCGATCTCCGACCTTTCGACCAGGGCGAGCGCCTTGCGGCGGGCTTCCTCTTCCTGCATCTCGAGCCTCCCGGCTAGCTGCTCATGATCGTGATCGCCGAGGTGGAGATCGTCAGCGCCGAGCCCGACTCGCTCGCGAGCGTGACCGGGACAGACTGCGTCTCGACTTCGATTGTCACACCGGGGTCGAGGCTGTCGAGCTCTCCGAGCGCGGCGTCGGCGCCGCTGTCGTAGGCCACCGCCGTATCGGGCGAGAGGTCGAGAGTGAGCTTGCGAGACAGCTTCTTGAGCCGAAGCCCGCTCGAGCTCGTCAGGCTCGTCACGCGCATGTTCAGCGTCCCGAGCGTGGAATCGGCTGCGATCAGCGTCCCCTTCAGGGTCAGCGAGACCTCGCTGCCCTGCTTGGCCGCGAAGAGAAGAACTCGCCCGCGCGTGAGATAGCGGTAGGGGCTGACGGCCTGGCCGCCATGCGGGTGCAGCTCGAAATGCAGGTGCGAGGCGATTCCGTTCGCGTCGCCCGAGTCGCCCACGAAGCCGAGCGGCTGCCCGGCCTTGACCTGGGCGCCGTTCTTGAGCCCCTTGGCATAGGCGGTGCCCGCGACGCACTTGCCCTTGTTGTCGTTCTTCATCGTGCGGTCGTTGTTCAGGTGGATGTACTCGTACATCGTTCCGCTGTGCCCGTCGAGATAGAGCATGCAGCCGGCGCTGGAAGAGTGGGTCCAGAAGGTGACCTTGCCGTCCTCCGCGGCCACCGCGAGCGACTTCTTGACCGCCATGATGTCGTTGCCCTGGTGGCGTAGCCCCCCGCGCGGATCGCCGAAGTCGTTCTGATACGTCACGGGACCGACGACCGGAAAGATGATTCGCGGCACGGCCTTGCCGCCGCCCGAGGCAAGCGGTGCGGCGAGGGAAAAGACGGCGATTGCCAGCGAGAGTGCTGTTAGGAGATTTCTCTTCCGCATCTCGGGTACCCGGTAGACGGGAGCGCGGGACCCTATCAAGGCCTGTGCAGGCCTTCCCGCTCATAGCGCAAAGGCGATGAGCTTCTCATTCAGGAAGCGGCGTGGAAATCTCTTCCTAGCTTCCACGAGCGAGATAACCCTCCCGGTGTCAGACACCGTTCAGAAGACACCGCTGATGTCAAGGAGCACCCGTGACGGAAGTGAAACTCTTCTCCCACGACTACAGGTATCTCGAGCCATGGCCGCCGCAGCCGACATGCGCGGCTGCGGCGCACAAAACGCCGTCTCCAACCCTCACGCCACGAACACTGCCCGCAATCACGGTCAGCCCGCTCCGCGTCTGGAAGCAGACAAGTCACACGCGCCGAAGGCGCGAAGACTCGCACACCAAGGTAATACCGCGAAAAGTCGCAGCCGGCTTTGCCGGCAGACTTATCGCGGGAAAGAAAGGCTACGATCACCAGATGAAGCGCGAGCTGAGGGAAATCGGCATCGATGAAGTGTTCGCGGCGCGCGAGGCAATCGGCGATCGCCTGCACCACACTCCGACCTTCTCTTCGGCGCAGCTGAGCGAGTTGACGGGCGCCAATGTCCTACTCAAGGCCGAGCTCTTCCAACGCACGGGCGCCTTCAAGGTCCGGGGCGTTCTCTCCAAGCTGGCCACGCTGACCGCGGAGGAGAAGGCCCGCGGCGTGATCGGCGTCTCGGCCGGGAATCACGCCCAGGCGGTGGCCTACGGCGCCTCCCTGGAAGGCATCGAGAGCAAGGTCGTGATGTGGCAGACGGCCAGCCCGCAGAAGATCACCGCCACCCGCGCCTACGGCGCCGAGGTCGATCTGGAGGCCGAGAACCCGAACGATGCCTTCGATCGGGCCGACGAGCTTGCCGAGCAAACGGGGATGGTCTTGGTGCATCCCTTCGACGACCCCTTCATCATCGCCGGCCAGGGCACGCTCGGGCTGGAGATGCTCGAGGACAACCCCGAGGTGGGCGCGATCCTCGTGCCCGTGGGCGGCGGCGGATTGGTCGCCGGCATTGCCGTCGCGGTCAAGGCGCTGCGCCCGGACGTCAAGGTGATCGGCGTCGAGCCCGAGCAGTCCGCGGCGCTCTACGCAGGCCTGGCGGGCGGCCGCTGGGTGCGAGTCAAGCCCGACTCGATCGCCGACGGCCTGGCGGCGCCGTTCGCAGGTCATCACTGCATGGCGATCGCCAAGGACAAGGTCGACGACGTGGTTCTCGTCAGCGAGCAGGAGATTCGCGAGGGCATGCGCTTCCTCTACCAGCGCTCCAAGCTGGCCTGCGAGGCGGCCGGCGCGGTCTCGACCGCGGCGCTGCTTACCGGCGCCTACAAGCCCGAGCCGGGCACGACCGTGATTGCCGTTGTCTCCGGTGGCAACGTGGCGCCCCATACTGCCTCTGGTATCCTCGATCCAGATGAAGGCTGATATCCATCCTGAATATATGCGCACGATCGTTCGTTGCGCCTGCGGCAACGAGTTCGAGACGCGCTCGGTAAAGCCCGAGCTCCACGTCGAGATCTGCTCGGCCTGCCACCCCTTCTACACGGGCAAGCAGAAGCTCGTTGATACCGGGGGCCGCGTCGAGCGCTTCCAGCGCCGGCTCGAGAAGGCCGAGAAGGCAGCCCGCGCCAAGAAGGCGTGAGCTTTCGAGGCGGGAGATGTTCTTCCGGTCGCGTAAGCCGGGCGTCAATGTCGCGACGGTAAGAAGCGGGCGAAAGCGCCTGCGCCGCTTGCTTGGCCTGCCGCTTGTCGCGACGGCAGCGACGCCGATGTACGGCGGTCAGGCCGTGATCGAGGGCGTGATGATGCGCAGCCCTTCCTTCTGGTCGGTGGCGGTGCGCAAGCCCAACGGTGAGCTGGCCGAGGTTTCGCGCCCGGTCGACTCCCTGATGAAGCGGCATCTGCTCTTCCGACTGCCCGTGATCAGGGGCGTCATGGCGCTCGGCGAGTCGCTCGCAATCGGCTTTCGCGCGCTTGCCATCTCGACGGAATACGCGGCCGAGGGCGGCGAGGAGGAGGAGAGCATCGAGATCGGTCGCTGGGCCATCACTTTGATGTTCGTCTTCGCGATCGTGTTCGCGCTCGGGCTGTTCAAGGTCGGGCCGGCGGCCGTCACGCGCCTCGCGTTCCCGAATCTGAGCAATAACGTGTTCGTGCTGGTCGAGGGTGCGCTCAGAGTGACGGTGCTGATCGCCTACATGGCGCTGGTCTCGCTGCTGCCGGATATTCGCCGCCTCTGGGCCTATCACGGGGCCGAGCACAAGGTCATCAACGCCTTCGAGGCGAACGCGGAGCTTACGCCCGAGAAGGTCAAGCCCTACAGCGTCATCCATCCCCGTTGCGGCACCGCCTTCCTGCTCTGGGTGATGGTGATCGCGATCCTCGTCTACTGGGTAATCGGCCTGATCTTCGGGCACCTGAGCATGCTCTGGCTGATCGTCAGCCGTATCGTGATGCTGTTTCCGATCGCCGGGCTCGCCTACGAGCTGATCCGCTTTGCCGGCAAGCACCGCTCGAACTGGATCTTGAAGGTGCTGCTGGCGCCCGGTCTCTGGCTGCAGCGGTTGACCACTCGTGAACCGGCGCTCGATCAAATCGAAGTCTCCCTCGCCGCCTTCAAGCGCGTTTACGAGCTCGAGACTGCCCGCGCCGCCGAGCCGCAGACTGCCGCGATGGCGCGTGCGATCGACGTCGTCGCCTAGCCGACGCGTCATTTAGCCGCTCCGCCTACGGTTAGGACTCTCGACGTAGGGCAAACCCCTGGTGAGAAACATTGTCGTGGAATCGGGGGCGAGCGGGATGGCGAAGAGAACTGCAAGCGTCAGTTGGCGGGGCGGGTTGTTCGAGGGCGCAGGCTTGATCGAAGCGAGCGGGAGCGGGGCGCTGGCCGAGCTGCCGATTACCTGGGCGGCGCGGGCGGAGTCTTCCGACGGGAAGACGAGCCCCGAGGAGCTGATAGCCGCCGCGCACGCCTCTTGCTTTGCGATGGCGTTCTCGCTGCTCCTCGCCGAGGGCGGCACGCCGCCGGAAGAGCTCGACGTCCAGGCGACGGTCACCTTCGTCCCGGGCACCGGCATCACCAGCTCGGAGCTCGAGCTGGTCGGTCGTGTGCCCGGACTGAGCGAGGAGGCTTTCCGGGCCAAGGCCGAGCAGGCAAAGACGAACTGTCCGGTCTCGCAGGCGCTGAAAGGCCTGGAGATCACGCTGACGGTGAAGTCGTTCGAGCCGGCGGCCGCGTAGCGCTGCCCGGCACCGAGTCGGTGCCGGGCAAGGAGACTCTGTCGGATCGGCTGCCGCCGGGCGGTTCGCGCCCGGGCTACCTACTTCCCCGGCATGAACTGCTCGACCAGCTTGGTCAGCTCGAGCGGGAAGAAGAACTTCGAGCTCGGGCCGTCGGCCAGCCTCTTGATCGCGTCGAGGTACTGCAGCCCCATCGTGTTCGGGTCGACCTTCTTGGCCTCGACGGAGATCGACGAGAGCGCCTTGGCGAGGCCCTCGGCGTTCAGGATCGCGGCCTGGCGCTGGCCCTCGGCGCGCAGGATCGCGGCCTGCTTCTCGCCCTCGGCGACGGTGATGTTCGCCTGGCGGGTGCCCTCCGCCTCGAGCACGACGGCGCGGCGCACGCGCTCGGCCGACATCTGGCGGTTCATCGCCTCTTGAATCTCGGGCGGCACGGTCAGCTCGCGGATCTCGACGTTGGTGACCTTGACGCCCCAGCGCTCGGTCTCGTGATCGAGCCGAGTGCGGATCATCTCGTTGATCTTGTCGCGCTGTGAGAGGACGTCATCCAGAATGATGTCGCCGACTACGGCGCGTAGCGTCGTGGTCGCGAGGCCCACCACTGCGAGGCGGTAATCCTCGACTTCGAGCACCGACTTCTCGGCCTGATTGATGTCGATTCGCATGTAGACGAGAAAGTCGATGTCGATCGCGACGTTGTCCTTGGTGATGTTCGTCTGCTTGGGGATGTCGAGCACCTCGGTGCGCGTGTCGACCTTCATGACCTGATGCAAAATCGGGATCTTGAAGACGACGCCCGGCCCCCTCATTCCCTCGAAGCGGCCCAAGCGGAAGCGCGCAAGACGCTCGTAATCACGCACGAAGTTGATGATCGGCATGCTTTTTTCTCCTAGCCTTTCTTGGGTGTTTTCGTTCGGGATTTCTTTTCGCTAAGCGACTTGACGATCACTCGAAATCCGTCAACCGCTGTCACTGTCACGCGCTCACCCGGCTCGGCGGTACCGCCACCGTCCAGCTCAGCCTCCCGGGCCTCGCCGCTGACGAGCACCTCTCCCTTCGGCTCCAGGCGCTTGCTCACCTCGGCGACCGCGCCGACGAGCGCCGCATTCTCGAGTGGGCTCACGTAGCGCTTGCCGTGGTGCGACAGGTGCACTTCGCGTGCCATCAGGAGCACAAGCACCCCGACGATCACGCCCAGCGAGATGAGCAACCAGTAACTCACACTGGGGTTATAGCCCGGCAGGCCCGGGCCGCCGAAATACCCGAGCAAGAAGACGCCGCCCAGGATCATCG
Organism: Actinomycetota bacterium; assembly: GCA_003162055.1. Classification (GTDB taxonomy): domain Bacteria; phylum Actinomycetota; class Thermoleophilia; order Gaiellales; family Gaiellaceae; genus Fen-549. Next base: position 71,471 of record PMNA01000034.1, read on the forward strand.
AGGTCGTGCCGGCGGCGCCGAAGAAGACGTGGCCGGGCGCATGCAGCTCGACGCCGAGCAGCACGATCCCAAACAGGATCAGTGCCAGCCCGGCCCAGGAGAAGGGCAGCACGCTCAGTCCGGCAAAGGCCAGGATCAGGCAGATGACCCCTAGTGAGCCCGGAATCCAGCTCTGCCCGCCCGTCCAGAGCTCGATGATCAGACCCAGCCCGCCGACGCTGAGCAGCAGGAAGACGAGGTTCGGATCGGACAGGAACTCGAGTAGCCGCTGCCAGAAGGTCATGTTCACCTGCTCGAGCGGAGCGCCGGTCGTGTGCACGACCTTCGACCCGCCGGACGCTGCGAGCTTGAGCCCGTCGAGCTTGCTCACGAGCGCACTCAGGCTGTCGACTTCGGCATCCGCGATGCCCAAGCGCACGGCCTCCTCGGCCGAGTAGGCGCGGGCCTTGAGGATCGTCTGTTCGAGAGCGGCGACCGGACGATGACGGCGGACGGCGATCGAGCGCATCAGCGCGGACACGTCCTGGGTGGCCTTCTTGGCCTCGGTCGAAGGAAGGTTTTCTCCCTGCGTGCCGACCACTGCCGCGGCGCCGATGTTGGTTGCCGGCGCCATGGCCAGGTAAGACGACGCCGCGCTCAGGAAGGTGCCGGCCGAAGCTGCGCGGGCACCTGATGGGCCGATCCAGACGACGACCGGTACCGGCGAGGCGAAGATGTCCGAGACGATCGAGCGCATCGAGTCGACCGAGCCGCCCGGCGTACTCATCTTGATGATCACGACCTCCGCCTTGGCGTTCTGAGCGTCGTGTAGGGCGCCGCCTAGGTAACGCACGGCCACCTCGTCGATCACCGAGTTGAAGTTCACGACGACGACCGGGCCACCCGCCGAAGCGGCAACAGCGTTTCGCGGAGACGCGGAGACGATTCCGGTCAGCGCCGCAAGCAGGCAGACGGCCGTGAGAAGGCGGCGGATCTTCACGAAAGGATCCTAACGTGATCCGGGCAACTGAGCGCACAGCGCAGAATGCCGGCGACGACCACTACGGTCTCAGCCCGCTAGCATCGAGGTGTGGCCGGGATCGAACATCTCGTCGAAGAGCTGGAGCACTCCTACCAGGAGGCGCAGGAGCGCATGTCCGACCCTGCCGTCTACAACGACCACAAGCAAGCGGCCACGGCGGGCAGGCGGCTGAAGGAGCTGGAGGGCCCCTACAAGTTGGCGCAGGAATGGCGCCAGGCAGAGGCCGATCTCGCCGACGCTCGCGGCGATCCCGAGCTGGGTTCAATGGCGGCGGAGTCCGAGCAGGAGCTGGAGCGGCTCGAGCAGGAGCTTCGCCTGGCGCTGGTCGAGCGCGACCCGGCCGACTCCAAGGACGTGATCATCGAGATTCGTCAGGGAGTGGGCGGTGACGAGGCGGCGCTTTGGGCCGGCGACGTCCATCGCATGCTCACGCGCTACGCAGAGCGGCGCGGCTTTCGCTGGGAAGAGCTTTCCGCGAGCCTGAACGAGGCGGGCGGCATCAAGGAGGTGCGCTTCGCGATCAAGGGCGACGGCGCCTACTCGATCTTCAAGTGGGAGGGCGGCACCCACCGCGTCCAGCGCGTGCCGGCGACCGAGTCGCAGGGACGTGTCCACACCTCCACCGCGACCGTGGCCGTGATGCCCGAGGCCGACGAGGTAGAGGTGGAGCTGGACGAGCAGGATCTGAAGATCGACGTCTATCACTCGGGCGGTCCGGGCGGCCAGTCGGTCAACACGACCGACTCCGCCGTGCGCATTACCCATCTACCTACCGGGCTCGTCGTCGCCATGCAAGACGAGCGCTCACAGCTTCAGAACAAGGCCAAGGCGATGCGCATCCTGCGTGCTCTCCTCTACGAGCAAGAGCGCGGGCGCCAGCAGGCCGAACAGGCCGCGGCCAGGAGATCGCAGATCGGCTCGGGCGAGCGGGCGGAGAAGATCCGCACCTACAACTACTCCGAGAGCCGCGTCACCGACCATCGCATCAAGCTGACGCTGCACCGGCTCGAGCAGATCCTGGACGGCGACCTGGCGGAGATCACCGACGCGCTCTCGGCCGAGGAGCAGCGGCAAGCTCTCGAGGCCGCCACGGCGTGAGCGAAGCTCCGGGTCCGGTCACCTTGCGTCGGGCGCTCTCCGGCGCCGAGGAATACCTCGCTCGCCGCGGCATCGACCGGTCCCGCTTCGAGGCCGAGCTGATCCTCTCCCAGGCGCTCGGGCTGAGCCGCATCCAGCTCTATATGGATCTCGATCGCCCGCTCACGTCCGCGGAACGGGAGCGCGCGCTGGAACTGGTCGCGCGGCGAGGCAAGCGCGAGCCGCTGGCCTACGTGCTGGGCGAGTGGGGCTTCAGGCGCCTCACACTCAAGACCGACGCTCGGGCGCTCGTGCCCCGGCCCGAGACCGAGATCCTGGTCGAGCGCGCGCTCGCGCTGATCGAGCAGCTCGAAAGCCCGCGCGTGCTCGACGTGGGCACCGGCTCGGGCGCAATCGCACTGGCGCTCGCCGACGAGCATCCCGGCGCTCGCGTCGTGGCGCTCGACTCCTCGCCGGGCGCAATCGCGCTGGCGCGCGAGAACGCCGAGGCCTGCAAGCTGGAGATCGAGCTGAGGCAGGGCGACATCCGCGAGCCGATCGAGGGCCGGTTCGATCTGGTCGTCGCCAATCCGCCCTACGTGCTGCCCGAGGAGATCGAGACGCTCGAGCCGGAGGTGCGCGACTGGGAGCCGCGTGAGGCGCTCGTTGGCGTAGGAGTTTCCGAGGCGCTGGCAGGTCGTGGGCGAGAGCTGCTCGTCCCCGGTGGCCGGCTGGCGGTCGAGCTGGGGGAGGGGCAGCAGGCGGCTTACGCGGCTCTACTCGTCGACCTCGGCTACGAGGACGTTACGATCAGCCCTGACCTGACCGGACGAGAAAGAGTGGTGGAGGCGAGATGGCCGTAGAGGGATTTCCGACCGATCGATATTCAGGGCGCGGCCTGATCGCGGGGCGCTTGGCCGACGGTGAGAGTTGGCTGCAGATCTACTGGATCAGCGGTCGCAGCGAGAACTCGCGCAACCGCGTGCTGATCGAGGAAGAGGGCGAGGTCCGCACCGCCACCGCCGACCGCTCCAAGCAGGTCGACGGCACCTTCACGCTTTACACGGCGCTCTGCTCGCAGGATGGAGCGCAGATCGTCGGTAACGGCGACCAGGTTACGACCGTGGTCGAGGCGCTCGGCGCGGGCGGCTCCTTCGAGCAGGCGCTGAGGACGCGCTCGGTCGAGGATGATCCGCCGATCTGGACGCCACGCATCACGGCAATCGTCGCCGGCGGAAAGCTCACGCTCTCGAAGATCGCCAAGAACGGTCACGCCTTCTTCGAGGCGGCTCCGCTCGAGCCCGGCGAGGGTCTCTGTCTACACACCTACCGCGGCGACGGGGATCCGATCCTGCCCTTCAACGAGGATCCCTATCCGCTGCGCCTGGAAGGCGATATCGAGGAGCTCGCGCACTCGGTTTGGGGGAGGCTAGACCCCCAGCTGAGGGTTGCGCTGGTGGTCAAAAAGATCGAAGCTGACGGCTCTTTCCGGCATCTGATCGTTAACCGTCTGACGCCCCCGTCAAGCTAACAGCGAGCGAACTATGGACGCCGTCGAGAATGCAGTCGCGGCACTTCAAGCGGGCAACCTGGTCGTGTTACCGACCGACACCGTCTACGGCCTCTGTGCCTCGGCGCACAACGCCGTAGCGGCGGCGCGCATCAACGAGATGAAGAAGCGGCCCGAGCTCGCGATCGCGATCATCGCAGCTTCCACGGACGCCTTGATCGAGTGCGTTCCGGAGTTTCGTCTCGGCTGGCAGACACTGCTGGAGGAGGTTCTTCCCGGTCCCTACACGCTTGTGCTTCCGAACCCCAAGCGGCGGCTGCGCACTCTCTCGCCCGGGCGTGAGGAGACGATTGGAGTTCGCGTTCCCGAGCTGCCGGAGCTGTCGCGTCAGGTGCTAGAGCAGTTCGGCGTGGTGGCGGCCTCGAGCGCCAACCTCCACGGCGAGCCCGACCCGAAGACGGTCGAGCAGATCCCCGAGGAGATCCTTAACGCAGTCGGCGCGGTGATCGACGTCGGCGAGTTGCCGGGCGCGCCCTCGACGGTGATCGATCTCAGCGGGCTGGTGCCGCGCGTGACACGGCAAGGCGCCGGCGATCCGCAGCGGGTTTTTGACGCGCTCGGCTAGGCGTTCCAGCTAGTAGTCGCGAGCGCCTGTCTAACGCGGAAAGCGCCGCGCCCCGGTCAGGCGCAGCTCACCCTCGTGCCAGATGTACGTCTCGACGCTGATCTCGCCCTCGTCGAAGCCGTAGAGCTGGAGCCCGTGCGCCTCTCCCTGCCGGCGCGGCCGGGGGCGGCCGAAGCCGGGCGCCGTTGCGAAGATCAGTGGTCTGAGCCCGGCGCCGACGTCGAACTCGTGCCGCTCGATCGTCGAGGACTGGTGGATGTGCCCCGAGGCGACCAGGTCGACGCCGCCTTCCGCCAGCCTGCGCAGCACGTTCCTTCGGCCCGAGAGCGGGCGCTTGCGCGCGCGCCAGGGCGCGCAAGCGAGATGATGATGCAGGAAGACGAGCCGGAACACCTCGGGCGGCGTGTCGGCGAGTAGGCGGGCCGTTCGCTCGAGTGAGGCGCGGCGCAGCTTGCCGGACTGCTGGCGCCAGGGGCGGGCTGAGTTGAGCCCGACCACGAGCAGTTGCTCGGAACGGTGAATCGGCTCGGTTGTCGCCCACTGGCGCTCGAACTCGCGCCAGGGATGGCTGAAGCGCCCTGGGAAGGAGTAGGGGAGGTCGTGGTTGCCCGGCACCGCGACAACTTTCGGGCCGAGCGAGCGGAGCCTTGCCGTCGCTTGCTCGATCTGCTCGCGGCGACCGCGGTTGGCCAGATCGCCGCTGACCACGATCAACTCGGGGCTTGTCCGTTCGATCAGCTCTTCGAGGCCGGGCCCGCCGACCTCGTCGCCCCTCGAGCCGAGGTGCAGATCGGAGAGATGTAGAACGCGCACAGCCACCTCCGCAGCACCCTATACACTGCCGCTTATGGCCGACGAATCTGCTGAAGTCTTCGACGATCTGTATCTGGGTTTCCGTGCCGGCGGCGCGGCGCGCAAGCGGCGCCGAGGCGAGGAACTGACCGCCGAGGAAGAGGAAGCGATCAGCCGCTGGGAGCGGCTCTCGACAACGCGCAAGGTGATCGCCATCGGCTCTTTCTCGGTCGGGACGTTCGGGCTAGGCTTCGCGGCCGGCGGCGTGCTCTTCGGTCGGCGCAAGAAGTAGCGGCGGCGCAGGTATTCGCCGCCGCGACTCGAACGCACAAGCGTGCGCTCATCCACGCCTGAAGAGGTGCTGCTGGAGACGCGCCTGCACGGAATCGTGCTCGGCGGCAGCGTCGCCAAGGCGCTCATCCTGGCCTGCGCGGGCGCGGCCTTGCTGGCGCTCGACTGGCCCTGGTCGGCCGGTGGTGTGGCTGCGATGGTGCTTGCCGCCCTGGTCGCTCTGCGCGCGGCCTGGCGCTGGGATCGCACCAAGATCGTCGTCACGAACGAACGGCTGAGGGTCGTCACGGGCGTGCTGCGGCGGCGCGCGGCGAGCGTGCGCCTCTCCAATCTCGGCACGCTGGAGATCGAGCAGTCCCTGCTCGGGCGCCTCTTCCACTATGGCACGCTGATCGCTGGCGACCTGGAAGTCGATTTCGTGCCCGAGCCGGACGAGCTACAGGAGCTGATCACGGGGCTGGCCGAGTCGCGGCTGGCGGCTTAGCGATCGAAGCTCAGGTAGAGCGGGACGTCATTGTCTGGCCGCGCTTGTCGGCGCGAGCTGGAATCGGCGCGGAATCGGCCCATTCTCGTGTACCTATCGACGCTATCGTTCCCCGCCCCGTGGGCGGGTGGGGGGTGGTGGATGGTCAAGGAGGCGCCTGAACCCTGAGAAGCGTCACGACACGCGGATCTCGCGTCCGCCGCGGAGGTGATACTCTCTCCACACGAACAGGTGTTCGTCTTGAGGCCCAAGGCTAGACTGGAATTGAGATGGAGAGAGAGAAGAGCGGCGCGGAGCTGGTAGTTCATAGCGCGAAGGAGCACAACCTCAAGGGCATCACAGTCCGCCTGCCGCGCTACAAGCTGATCTGCATCACGGGATTGTCCGGTTCGGGCAAGTCGTCGCTTGCCTTCGACACCATCTACGCAGAAGGGCAGCGGCGCTACGTCGA
>PMNA01000029.1 GCA_003162055.1 Actinomycetota bacterium
GCGCCCTCGTAGACGTCGGGCGTCCAGGTGTGGAAGGGCGCCACCGAGGCCTTGAAGGCGAAGCCGACGATGATCATCGCCAGACCGGTCAGCAGCAGCAGGTCGCCGCTCGGTGCCTTGGCGGCGATCTGGGCGAGGTTGAGCGTGCCGGTCGCCCCGTAGACGAAGGCGGAGCCGAAGACGAGAATCGCCGAGCTGAAGCCGCCCACGATCAGGTACTTGAAGCCGGCCTCGATCGCCTCCGGGCGCTCGCGCTCCAGCGCGACGAGCACGTAGAGCGAGATCGACAGCCACTCCAGGCCGAGGAACAGCGTCAGCAGGTTGGCCGCCTGGGCGAACAGGATCATGCCGCCGCCGGCCGAGGCGAGCAAGGCGAAGCGCTCGCCGACGCGATCGAGCTTGGAGTGCTCGCCGTAGTAGACGAGCGCCGTCAATAACCCGACCCCGCTCACGACCATTGCCGCCAGCGCGCCGTAGCGATCGCGGAAGAGGGCGTTTGCGATCACCGCGTGGGCATGGGGGCTGCGCTCGAAGAGGACGGCGGCGAAGGCGAAGGCGCCCGCGTAGCCGGCCAGGCAGAAGAACCAGGAGACGTTCCGGCGCCAGCGCTCGGGAACGAGCACCGCGGCCATCAGCGCGCCGATCATCGCCGCGATAAGCGCCAGCGACGGAGCCAGCGCGAGCCAGTCGATGGCAGGCGTATTGATCACTGTGCCGTCCCCGTCGTCGTCGTGCTGGTCGGATTACTCACCCTCGACACGCAGGCCAGCCCGACCTGCGCCGTGGATTGGTTGGCGGTCCCCGCGGAGGTGGCCGCGGGCTGCTCGATACAGGTGAAGGAGTGCTTACTGATTGCCGCCGGCCAGACCGAGAGCGCGAGCATGCAGGCGATTAGCGCCCCGATCACACACAGCTCGGGAAGGCGAACGTCGGACGCCTTCTTCGGCACCGCCTCGCCGACCTCGCGATGCAGCAGCGCCGAGACCAGCCGCAACATGTACATCGCCGCCAGCACCATTGCCACCAGGCCGGGAATCGCCCAGCCCCAGCCCTGCTGGAAGACGCCGGCCAGAATCAGGAACTCACCGGCGAAGGCGTTCGATCCCGGCACTGCCAGCGAGATGACGCCGACCGAGATGATGAGAGTGGCCAGGATCGGCCGCCCGCGCGCCATCCCGCCCAGGCGCGACAGAGCGCCGCTCGAAGTACGCGTCTCGATCACCCCGGCGAGCAGGAAGAGGGCCGCCGAGACCAAGCCGTGGTTCACCATCTGCAGCACCGAGCCGCTCAGCGAAAGCTCGTTTTGCGCGAACACGCCGAGCGCGATCAGGCTCATCTGAGCCAGGCTCGAGTAGGCCACGACGCCGCGGATGTCGGGCGCCCGGAAGGCGAGCAGCGAGCCGTAGACCAGGCCGACCGCCGAGAGGGTCAGGAAGAGCGTGCGCAGATCGTGCGTGGGCTGGGGGAACTGAGTCAGGGCGATGCGCAGGAAGCCGAACACGGCCACCTTCGAGACCACGCCCGAGAGCAGCGCGGCGACCTCCGGCGGCGACTCCCGATAGGCGTCGGACAGCCAGCCGTGCAGCGGGAAGAGAGGAGCCTTGACGGCGAAGGCCGCGGCGAAGCCGAGGAAGAGCCAGCTGCTGCCGCTCTGCTGAGCAGTGGTCAGGTCGAAGCCGTGCGAAAGGCCGTAGACCACGATCGTGGCGAACATCAGAAGCGATCCGGCCATCGTGTAGGCGACGAACTTGAAGGTCGCCTGCAGGCGCCGGGCGCCGCCCCAGACGCCGATCAGCACGTAGAGCGGAATCATCATCGCCTCGTAGGCGACGTAGAAGAGAATCAGGTCTTGCGCGGTGAAGACGCCGATGATCGCCGCGGTGAGGAAGAGCATCAGCGCGTAGTAGGCGTTCGCTCGCTCGCGCCCGGCCCAGAGCCCGTAGGCGATCGCGGCGGTCATGACCACCACGGTCAGGCCGACGAGCCAGAGCGAGAAGCCGAACAGGCCGACGTGGTAGCTGATCCCGAGATCGGAGATCCAGGAGTGTTGTTGCTCGAACTGGAGCTTGGCGCTGCCGAAATCGAAGCGGGTCAGGCCCGAAATCCAGAGGGAGAGCTCGGCCAGCGAGAAGAAGAGCGCGAGCGAGCCGACCCACCGCTTGGGCGCGGGCAGCAAGAACACGGCCAGCGCGCCGAACAGAGGTAGACAGATGAGCGCGGTCGTAAGCATCAGCGAAGCACCAGGAAGAGCAGGACGATTACGGAAACACCGGCCGCCACGAGCAGTACGTAGCTGCGGGCGAGGCCGTTTTGGATCGCGGCGGCAAAGCGGCCGCCGATAACGGTGCCGCTGGCCATCTCCTCACCGGAGCGCTCGATCAGCGGCCGCTCGAACCAGCTTTCGAGCCGATCTGCGAGCCAGACGGCCGGGCGGTAGAAGAGGAGGTCGTAGGCGCGGTCGAAGTAGAGCTTCTCGACCAGGGCCCGGGGCGCTTTCGGCGCCTGCTGCGTGCGGGCCGAGTAGATCGACCAGGCGATCCAGATTCCTCCAAGCGCGATACCGAGCGAGACGGCGGAGAGCAACCATTCTCGTGTGGCGCCGGGCTCGGCGGCAATTGACGGTGCGACTACTGCAAGGAAGCGCGAGAAGGGATGCCAGAGCCCGGCTATCTCCAGCCAGCCGCCCACGACGGCGAGCACGGCCAGCACGGCCACCGGCACGGTCATCCAGCGCGGACCCTCGGGCCCCCTGTGCTTCGCCAGCTGCTTGCGTGCCGACTCGCTCTGCTCGCCCCCGAAGACCAGGAAGACGAGGCGGAAGGAGTACAGAGCGGTCAGCAGCACGCCGACGATGCCGGCCGTTAACAGCATCTTGTCGTACACGCCTCCGGAGTCGGCGGTGGCCAGGATCGCGTCCTTGGAGAAGAAGCCGGCCAGCGGCGGCAGTCCCGCCAGGGCGCCGGCGCCGATCAGCATGGCGATGAAGGTGCGCGGCATCTTCTTGCGCAGGCCGCCCATCTTGCGCATGT
>PMNA01000033.1 GCA_003162055.1 Actinomycetota bacterium
CCGCCTAAGCCGCTGAAAGTCCGCCCGCGGAGCGGGCTGCGACTTTCAGCGGTAGTACCTCCGTGCGAGTCTTTGCGCCTTCGGCGCTTTGACTCGCGTACGGTGCACGATCTACAAGCGGTGAGGATTGGCGCCTGGAATCGTCTCGGCAAGCGGTTTACGATGGGCGACGACTCGTGAAGAGGCGAGTTGCCGCCTCCGCAACCCTAGGGGAGACCAGTGACAGCTCAACCTGAGAGAACCGCAGCCAAGAAGCCCGACCGGTCGAAGCGCATCCTTATCGGGCTCGTCCTGGTCGTCGTCCTGGTTGTGCTGGCCTTTCTCGGCGCCGCCTTCATGCCGCGCTGGTGGTCTCATCTGGTCGGTCGCCAGATCGGCGGCAGCATGACCGTCGGTGTGTCGCTCGGGCTCTTCTACGGCTTCGTCTTCACGCTGCTGCCGCTGCTCGTCGGGCGCTGGGGCTTCCACAGGCGCCGCCCCTGGAAGGTCTGGGTCGCTTTCGCCGTCGCCACGGTGCTCGTCGCGGCTCCGAACCTGCTCACCCTGGGCATCGTCATCGGGCGCGACGGCGCCGCCCACGCGGCCGAGCGAACGCTCGACGTCGACGCTCCCGGATTTCGCAACTCGAGCCTGGCCGGAGCGATCATCGCCGTCCTGGCGCTCGCTGCGGCTTGGTACCTCCTGTACTCCCGCCAGCGCGCGAAAGAGCGGCTGGCGCGGTTCCGCGCACGTAAGTAGAGCGGTAGTCGGAGAAGGCGCCGGCCGCTCTTACCTTCCTCGAGCTCTGGCGGGGTGCGAGGTAGACAGTGCATCGCAACGTGCGATCCGTCAGACTGTCAAGCGATGGCCGATCCCGTCTCATGGTTGATGATCAAGCCCGGCTGGAAGGTGCTGGCCGAGGATGGCAGCGAGATCGGCTTCGTCGATGAGATAGTCGGCGACGATACGGAAGACATCTTCGACGGATTGGCGGTAGCGGAGAGCGCGCTCGGAAAGCCGCGCTACGTTCTCGCCGAGCAGGTAGTCGAGATCAGCGACGGGGTTGTGCGCCTGTCTCTCACCCGAGAGCAAGCGGGACAACTCGGCGAGTTTCGGAACCCGGCGACGAGCGAGGAGATAGAGCCGGACAGCAACAAAGGGATCGGTGAGAGCCTTGACTCCGAGATACGCGAGGTCGAGGGCAAGGTGCTTGCGCCGACCCAGCGCCACGAGCGCTCGCTGAGCATCTGGAGCCGGCTTGTGCTCTTCTTCCGGCGTCGCAGGGGCTAGTCGCGATCTATCCGAAACGGTGTCGCCTGGAGCCGAGAGGAACTTCGGCTTCCACAACGAGCAGCTCCTCGCCCTAAAGGCGCGCGCAGGCGCCGCTGCCGCCGCTAAGGTAATCGACCTCCCGCCCGGAACATGCAAACGGGAGGCGCACACCTTGTGTCCAGTCTGACGTGCGAAGGGAGAGAGCGGTGCCCGTGCAAGACCGCGACGTAGTAGGGCGATGCTCTGCGGAGCGGCGCGTGCGAGAGTGGCGAACGTGCTGATTCGTTTTCTCCGCGGCTTTCTACGCCCGTACACAGGTCGGGTTGTCTTCGTAGTCGTGCTGCTGGCGGCTCAGACGGTCGCGAACCTTTATCTGCCCAACCTGAACGCGGACATCATCAATAACGGCGTCGTCAAGGGAAACCTGCACTACATCTGGACGACGGGTGGGCTGATGCTGGGCATCACCCTCGTGCTGGGCGTCATCTCGATCGTTGCGGTGTATTCCGCTTCGCGCGTGGCGATGGGCGCCGGAGCGGACATCCGTGCTGCGGTCTTTACGCGTGTACAGGTTTTTTCGGCCCGTGAGATGAACCGCTTCGGGACGCCGTCGCTCATCACCCGCAACACCAACGACATTCAGCAGGTCCAGGTGTTCCTACAAGCGGCCCTTACGCTGATGGTCATCGCGCCGATCATGAGCGTCGGCGGCGTGATCATGGCGATCAAGGAAAGCGCGGCTCTATCGCCGTTGATGGCGGTCTCGGTGCCGTTGATGGCGGCGCTGGTCGGCGCTGTGTCGGTCGTGGTGATGCCGAAGTTCCGAACGATGCAGGTGAGGATCGATCGCATCAACCAGGTGCTGCGGGAGCAGATCACCGGCGTGCGCGTGATCCGCGCCTTCGTACGCACCGGGGCCGAGGCCGATCGCTTCGGCGACGCCAACACCGATCTCACCGCGACGGCGCTGCGCATCAACCGGATCTTCGCTCTTGTCTTCCCATCGGTGATGGCGATCATGAACCTGTCGAGCGTCGCCGTCATCTGGTTCGGCGGGCACCTGGTCAGGGATGGATCGATGCCGATCGGCAACCTCACCGCGTTCCTCACCTACATCATGCAGATCTTGATCGCCGTGATGATGGCGGTGATGCTGATGATCCTGCTCCCGCGCGCGGCGGCGAGCGCGGAGCGGATCGAGCAGGTGCTCGACACCACGCCGTCGATCAGCGACCCGCCGCAGCCGGTCAGACCGGCCGCGGCGACCGGCCTCGTCCAGTTCCAGGACGTCACGTTCGGCTACCCGGGCAGCGAGCTCCCCGTCCTGCACGACCTCGCCTTCTCGCTTCGACCCGGAGAGACGAGCGCGATCATCGGCGGAACGGGCAGCGGTAAGACGACGCTGCTGAACCTGATTCCGCGCTTCTTCGACGCCAGCGAAGGGCGCGTGCTCGTAAACGGCGTTGACGTGCGAGAGCAGGAGCAGGAGCAGCTGTGGAGCTCGATCGGGCTCGTTCCGCAGGCGTCGTTCCTGTTCAGCGGCAGCGTCGCCAGCAACCTCCGTCTCGGCCGCCCGGAGGCGACCGAGGAGGAGCTCTGGCGCGCCCTCGAGGTCGCGCAGGCTCGCGATTTCGTCGCCGCCATGCCGGGGCAGCTGGGCGCCACGATCGACCAGGGCGGCAGCAACGTCTCGGGCGGGCAGCGGCAGCGCCTCTCGATCGCGCGGGCGCTCGTCAAGCGGCCGCAGCTGTTCCTGTTCGACGACTGCCTCTCGGCTCTCGATGCGGCAACCGACGCGCGACTGCGTGCGGCGCTCAAGACCGAGACGAGCGACGCCGCGGTCGTGATCGTCGCACAGCGGGTCAGCACGATCATGCACGCCGATTTCATCGTCGTGCTCGACGAGGGACAGATTGCGGGCACGGGAACGCACCGCGAGCTGGTTGAGACCTGCGACGCCTACAAGGAGATCGTCACGTCACAGCTCGGCGGAGAGGCCGCGGCATGATGGGGCCGGGCCGAGGCGTTAGGTCGGCGGCCGGCAGGCTGCCCGGGCAGCGCACCGAAAACATTGGGAAGACGTTGCGCCGGCTGCTCGCGCGGATGCGCCGAGAGCTGGCCTGGCTCGGGCTCGCGCTCCTGATGGGCGTCATCTCGGTCGCGTTCGTGGTCTCGGGGCCGAAGATTCTCGGCAACGCGACCAACGTCCTGTTCGACGGCGTCGTCAGCAAGCAGTTCAAGACCGGAACCACGAAGGCGCAGGCGGTCGCGCAGTTACGGGCTCACGGCCACGGCCAGATCGCCGACATGGTCGCCAAGATGAACATCACTCCGGGGGCCGGTGTCGAGATGAAGCGTCTCGGCCTGATCCTCGGCCTCGCGGCGCTCGTGTACTTGTTGGGCGCGATCTTCACCTGGGGGCAGGGATATGTCATGGCGGGCGTGACCCAGCGCACCATGTTCCGGCTGCGCCGCGACGTCGAGGAGAAGCTGGCGAGGCTGCCCTTGAGCTATTTCGACAGCCATTCCCACGGAGACATCCTGAGCAGGGTCACCAACGACATCGACAATCTCACCACGACGTTGCAGCAGGGACTGAGCCAACTTCTCACCTCGCTACTGACGCTCGTCGGCGTGCTTGGCATGATGTTCTGGATCTCGCCGCTGCTCGCGGGCGTGTCTCTGATCATTATCCCGCTGGCGGTCGTGGTCACCTTCCTGGTCGCGAGACGGTCGCAGATCCAGTTCGCGGACCAGTGGGAACGAACCGGCACGCTCAACGGGCTTGTCGAGGAGACCCACACCGGGCACGCGCTGGTGCAGATCTACGGCCGGCGCGGCAGCACGATCGACGAGTTCGGCCGGCAGAATCGGCGTCTGTACGAATCGAGCTTCCGAGCCCAGTTTCTCTCCGGGATCATCCAGCCGACGATGCAGTTCATCGGCAACCTCAACTACGTCGCGATCGCCGTGTTGGGCGGCCGCGGGGTCGCATCCGGATCGTTCTCTCTCGGTGGCGTGCAGGCGTTCATTCAGTACTCACGCCAGTTCACGATGCCGCTCACCCAGATCGCCAGCCAGATGAACATGCTCCAGTCAGGTCTTGCCTCGGCGGAGCGCGTGTTCGAGTTCCTGGACGCGCCGGAAGAGACTGCCGATCAACCAACCGGCGCCGAACCGACCCGGCGGCCCAGCATCACCGGGCGAGTAGATCTGGAGCACGTCTTCTTCCGCTACGAGCCGGATAAGCCTCTGATCGAGGACTTCACGCTCAAGGTCGCGCCCGGTCGAACTGTCGCGATCGTCGGTCCTACCGGCGCCGGCAAGACGACCATCGTCAATCTGCTCGTTCGCTTTTACGAGATCGACAAGGGACGTATTCTGCTCGACGGCACCGACTATCGTCGGCTCAGCCGTGAGGACGTGCGTCGCGCCTTCGGCATGGTTCTTCAGGACACCTGGCTCTTCGCCGGAACGATCCGGGACAACCTCGCCTACGGCAAGGAGGGCGCGACCGACGAGGAGATCGTCGCTGCAGCCAAAACCGCTTACGTCGACCACTTCGTCCGAACGCTCCCCGACGGTTACGAGACGCTGCTCGATGAGGATGCATCCAATATCTCCTCGGGTCAGAAGCAGCTTCTGACGATCGCGCGGGCGCTCCTCGCCAACCCGAGCATCCTGATCCTCGACGAGGCGACGAGCAACGTCGATACGCGAACCGAAGTGATCATCCAGCAGGCGATGGCGCGCCTGCGCCAGGGCCGAACGAGCTTCATCATCGCTCACCGGCTGTCAACGATTCGAGACGCGGACACCATCATCGTCATGGACGGCGGGCGCATCGTCGAGCAGGGTCGTCACGCCGAGTTGCTCGATCGGCACGGCCTCTATCACTCTCTCTACAACAATCAGTTCACCGAAGCCGAAGAGTCCGCAGGCTGAGGTCGCGCCCGGCCGGCGGAGTCGCCGGCCGGGAAAGCGAGGCGGAGGGGGGGAGATTCGAACTCCCGACCCGCCGAATGACGGGTAACGGTTTTCGAGACCAAGCCCGACGCATGAGACTAATGGCGGCTGTGCAGGGTCTTCTGAGGTATTGGGCCAGCGCGCGCGATCGGCTGTGCGACTGTCCTGGGTTGATAGGGGGTTGTCTAACCCGGTGTCTACCCCTGCTAACCCGGGAACCCCCGGGGGCAATGTTGCCTCATGGAGGAGCACGTGTTGTGGCACGTGGGCCGCTAGCGTCCGAATCGGGCCAGAGCTCCACCGAGAGCGGCCGAGAGCGAGCGGACGAATGATGCGCGAAAGCGCTCGTTTCCCAGCGATAACGAGATCGGCAGAGGCCCCAGTAGTCTCCTCCTAATCGCAAGGTCGGCGGTTCGAATCCGTTTAGTTCCACTTTCTCCGCCGAAAGTCCGCCCGTAGAGCGGGCGAAGACTTTCGGCGGTATGAACTCTGCGTACGAGTCAGCGCGCTTTCGGCGCTTGAAACTCGTCTGCTCCTAGATACGGCGCGGGCTAACCGTGATTGTGAGGAGTGTTCGTGATGAGGTGGGCTGGGGGACAGCGTTTAGTGAGCCGCGGCCGCCATGTCGGTCGCGGCGGCCAGTGGTGCCCCTGCTAGCGAACGAACTGAGGCGCGAAGTCTCCCCACGTGGATGACTCCGTAACCTTCCCGCCGCGCGCTACCAGATATGTGTAGGAATAGCTGAGTTGCTCGGTCGGGGGAGCCTGTCCGCCGCAGCGCACGGCAGAACCGCCATAGTCGCCGCATACCTTGACGATCTGCGAGCTCGAGAACATCCACTTGCCTCCGTCCTGAATACGATTCGACTCGGAATAGGAGAAAGTCGGCGGCGCGGAGCAGGACTCACTGGTCTTGCCGGTGCAGGTCTGGACATAGAAGGCCTTCGCCGGCCAGTTCTCGGTTAACCTGACGCGAATCAAGCGGTCGGACTGGATCTTGGCTGATGCTGCGCATTGGCCCTGCACGCTCAGGCCGGCGCCCGGCGCACCGGTTGGGATGCTGCAGTCGCGAGTAGCCGCGGTGCTCGGAAACGGATCGCCGGTTTTACCGCCCCAGGGCTGACCCTGAGTCTTGAAGACAAGCGCGATTGCCGCCTGCCGTCGCCTAGCTTTATGCCTAAGGAGCGTCGCCAGCCGAGATGGAGTCACCACCACGAGATTGATCTGCGGACACCTAGGGATATGGAAAAGAGTAAAAGGACCCCCAGAGCACTCAGGAATTGGCGCACCGCCGGCCGGGCCCTGGTACATAACCACGTAGTTATCGGTCAAATACTTCCCGCTCGCGCGGGTCAGCGGCGCTAAGTAGGAAATGACAAAATACGGCGAGCATTTCGCCCAATAACCGACGGCTTCAGCCAACGACTTTCCGATCAGATCGGGGACTTTCTTCACCGACGCGGAGCACGTAGATCCGGAACTTGTCGCGCCCGACAAAGACGAACCGTTAGGTAGGCCGCCGTAATTATCCGGCACTCCTAATGAGGTTGAGACGTTTGTGCCACGGCTCACGACCTTGCCGGCGCGCGGCTGCTGAGACTGCACGACCTGCGAGTAAGAGCCGTACGAGTAGTAGGAGAAGCCGCCGCTAATCGACACCTTCAGCCCGGCCTTATGTAGGAGTTCGTAAGCCGTCTGCGGATCCTTGCCCCTCACGTTGGGAACCGTGACCTTCCCCGCGCCGCAACCATTCAGAGCGAAAGCCAAGGTCAGTAGCGCGACGACCGCGAGGGTGGTCTTCATCGACGGACTCCTCCCTGGAGGCGCAGCAACGCAGCCGCGGCAGCGATGACTTCCGACTACGGGGGATTTATGGGCGGAAAACATAGAAACCTGATTCGCGCCTCTCATAGGAGGACGTTCCCACGGCCGAGTAAAGAAACGCTAAAGGCGATAGCGGTGGTGACCTGACCCCTTGAGATCGGTCCACCCAGCACCTAACCCCCTCGGGGGAACGTGGTCAGCGTCGGGCTCAAGTTCAGGCAAAACCCTAGGCTTCCGTCACTGGTAGAGGCTCAAAGCTGACGAGCACACGGTTCGCATTGTGCGAGGCACGGCCCTCCTTACTCGAGTTAGCGGTACCGCATACTGACAAGCGAACCTGCCGCTGTAACTAACTTTCCTTGCTTAAAGAGGCGGCGCCAATGACCGATCATCTCACGGCTCCGTATAGTTGACAGAAGATGAGAGCCGCCATTCTCGCTGCAGCCGTCCTCGCGTCCGCCGGACTCCTGGCAGGATGCGGCACGCGGAACAGCCCGCGGACGTTGACGACCTTGCACGGAGGCATTCTCGAACCGACGTCCACCTTGGAGCTGAACTGGTTCGCGCGACTGGGCTTAACCCCCAACCCACCCGCCGCGACCAGCGTTCGCGCAGATAGGCTCGCCGAATCGATCCGGCGAGCCGTACGGAAGCCCGGCGTTCAGATCGTTAGCCTGAGGATCTACTCGACACCCACGCTCACCCCCTCGCTAGCACCGGCGCTCTTACTGACGGTCGCGAGACCGGCCTATTTCCTCCGCCATCAGCTCAAACCTGTCCTTCCTCTCCTAACCGCGCGACAGGGAAGGTTCGGCGCTTACTACCTGCGCATCGTCGACGGACAGAAGAAACGTGTCCTAGAGTGGACCGGGAGTTCGCTCCGAGGCTCAAAAGAATCCCAAGGTTCGCTCTATGTGAGGCCCGGGCTCGAAGGCTGCAGCCCGATTACTGCGTTGGGATGGGATCTGGTTCCGCCTTGCCCGAGCAAGTAGCGGCGCCAGCGGAAGTGAGAGCAGCCCTAGCGTTGAGCTATCTCGTCGAGGCGTCCGAGCTGTTCGAGCGCCGCCGCCTGCCGTGAGCCACAGAAAGCGGCTGCGGAGAGAACGAGCGCCGCGAGCGTCAATACGAGGAGAGCTGCGTTCTTCATTGCATTATTCATGCGCCACCTTGCGCAGGTGGGCACCCTCTGTTGGCTGGTCGCTTTCGGAGCGACCTTATCTCTGGCTAGTTGAGTGGCGCCAGAGGCCTGGCCGCAGCCGCCTCCTGGTAAGCGGCCGTCAAGGCATCAAGAAACTCCGACGTGATTGCGTCATCCGGAATCGAACCGCCATTCGTCTTGAGCGTCTTCGGTGCCAAGGCCTGTTCGATGCGAGCGATGCTCGTAGGGGCGCCGAGTTAGATTGCCATGCCTGGGCCGTTCTGATTCCTGATTGTCGTAGGGCTAACTCGACTACGTTCTTGGGCCCACTCACTGTTTATTTATGCTACTAAGATAGCCGGCTGCGCGTGGTATGCGAGCGTGCCTCTGAACACGCGATCTCCTCCTCGGCTTCGCCCCTATATAGAAACTTCGGTTTCTCGTTGCCGAGCTCGATGACCTCGCTCGCGGGCTGGGAAGTCTCCTTCTCCGAGTTATAGGCGCGCATATTTGACTGCTCCTAGTCACTGTGAAAGAATGCCTCGTAGTTACCCTCTAGTGGCAGCAGTACGTGCCACTCAGCGCCGTTTTCCAAGGAGAGTTTATGAGGAGAAGAAGGTTGGTGATTGTAGTAGGCGTTTTTCTGGTAACACTTGCGCTCGCCGCTGCTGCTTCCGCAAGCTGCCACCCCGCTCGCTCGGCACTTAGCGGTCATTGGCAGGACGGCTGGATTTCTACTCAGCCCGTGGGGGTATGCGTCACCGGTAGCTCGGCGAATATCACTGTCTACTCGCCGTACGTGTATTCAACTTCAACGTCGAGTGCGTGGGTGACGCTTCAGAACACCGCAACGGGGAGGTACGGGCAGATTGGGTGGTTAAAGGATAGTAACGGGCTGCATAACTTTTATCAGTCGCAAACCGTCGGCCTTGGGCGACAAGGCCAGTACTGGGGTACTCCTACCATCGGTGACGCTCCAGAGTATAAGGTCACCTTTTCTTCGGATGCTTTTCACTACTTTCTCGATGGTGTCAACTGGTATACGGATGCAAACACTGGATTTAGTGGATGTGATTCGGCGCAGGCTGGCGAAACACTTAATTATGCCACTCAGATGCCCGGTGCTAGTAACACGCATGTTGATTTCATGAACGCGAGCCGCCGGGAAGATACAGGATGGGTTGACCAAGACGGATCGAAAGTAAACAGTTCTACCGCTGATTATGGGTATTTAAAAGTTTCATCTCATCGTCTAGAGATCTGGGATAAAGCATGCGCAAACTAAAGTTCAAAACGAAGCGATCATACTTTCTCGCTCTTTTCGTAGTTGCCGCCGCCGCGGGAGGGTTGTTAGTCGCATCTACGGTAATGTCCGCGAGTTCTCCAACTCTTATCTCCTTCCACGCTGTCTCTTCAGATACTCTTAAGGCGCGGGGCACAATAATAAGTGTGCCGGTCGATACATCCGCCACGACGGAAAATTCGGCGGCGATAGTACCGTCGGTTGCGGCGCAGGCCACCGCAGAGATAGCTGCGAGCAAAGCGTTCGACGGGGCCGCAGTCCGTGAGGCGTACTTCGCTCACTGCGTCTCTCTAGACGTCAATCAGGACTGCTGGGCGGTATCGCTTGACCCGAGTACTTTCGAAACCATGTTGCCTGGCCCGCTGACGGTGGCTCCATCGACATCGACAGATCAGAAACTCACCTATCTCGTTGCGTTGATTGATCCTGGAACTGGTCGTGTACTGACTGCTCTCTGGGGCGGGCCTTAACCTGACCTAACCCCATTCGTTGGTCCACTTTGTTTTATTGAGATAGCCAGCGGTGCTTAGTCAGCTAGCGAAAACCCCGGCTAGCCGATAACCTCCGGTGCTGGCAGAGCCGGCTTGCCGTGATCGAGTTTCTTCTCTAACCCCTCGTATCGCTAGAGGTTCACGTAAAGGCCTCTATGTATTGACTGTGCGGCCCCCCGTTATCTGGTCCAAGTCGTGTGTCGTAGCGTCCGACTTTGAGAGACCGAATGGAGGAAAAGATGGCAACACGCAAGCGCTACAGCGTGGAGCAGATCATCGCCAAGCTGAGAGAGGTGGAAAGGCTCCAGGGCCAGGCGTCGATAACCCCCAGACCTGCAAGCGCCTTCAGATCTCCGATCAGACCTTTTATAGCGCTGACGGCTCGCGTAGAGCGCTAAAGGATGACGAGACTCCCGGCTACCGAGTTGAAACCCTGAGCAGCTGCACCGGCTCAACACCGATCAGTAATCGGTTCGCATTCTGATAGCCACGGCCCAACGAAGCGGACTCGAACCCCTGTCTATCTCGAGGTCGATTGGGCGGTTGCGGTCAGCCAGCTGTCGAGGAGTGTGGCCGCTTCGTGTTCGTTGCCGGGGAGGAGGTGACCGTAGCGGTCGAGGGTGATCGTGATGGAAGCATGGCCCATGTAAGTGCTGAGGGCTTTGCTGTTGACGCCGGCGGCGATCATGTAGGCGGCGTAGGTATGGCGGCATTCGTGCAACGTAACCGGCTGCAAGCCGGCTTTGGCCCAAGCGTTCTTAGCGTGCTGGTTGATGTTCGAGGGGTTGAAGGGCCGGTCGCCGCGCTTGTTCGGGAAGATGAGACCTTGACCGCCTTTGCCTTGCTGGAGGCGGTGTCCGAGCAGGTGGGCGCGGAGGGTGTTGATGATCGGGACGCGGCGTTTCCCAGATCTGCTCTTGGGGTCGATGAAGCCGCTGACGCGGTCCCAGGAGCGCCTGACGTGGATCAGGTTCTGCTCGAGATCGACATCGGCCCAGTCGAGTGCTTGCAGCTCGCCGAGTCGGAGGCCGGCATACAGCGCGCTCGCCCACAAGGCTTGCTCGCAGGGGGGGAGGGCCGCGATCAGGTCAGCTGCTTCTCCGGGGCGGGCGATGCGGTCGCGGTGGCCGCGAACGGCGGGCAGGGCGAGTTTGAGAGTGGGGTTCAGGGCGACCTCGCCGCGACCGAGAGCGCGCCGGTAGATCGCGCGCAACGGCAGTAGGGTGTTACGGATCGTGCTCGGCGCTAGTTCCTGGGCGGCGAGTCGATCGGCCAGGTCCTGCAGGTTGCGGCTTGTAATCGCGGTCAGTTTCTGCCGGCCCAGCTGCGGCAGTACGCAGGCCTGGAGGACTTGCCGGTAGCTGCGTAGAGCCGAGGGCTTGTAGCGGTCGCCGGAACGGGTACGGACGACACCAGCCTGCGCGCCCTCGAGCCACTCCTTGGCCGCCTCGTTCAGGGTGGTGGGAGAGGGAGCGCGCAGCGTGCCACGGCGCAAGGCGACCTGGCTCTCCTGCCGCCAGGCCTTCGCGGCGGCGAGGGAGGAAAATGTCCTTCGGATCGGCTTGCGATCGCGTGGCGACCAGACCTGCGCCTGATAGCTGGGCGTACACGAGCAGGCCTTACCCGCTTGCGCTGGGCAGCGACGAGAGTGGCGCAGCTGGATTCCCTCATACTGGCAGCGCCTAGGGCGCCTATAGCCGGAACTTGCAGTGGCGCTCATCCCTGACATCACTAGCTCTGATCGAGACACACAGCAACTCGCTCTGCGCCGGCTGCGCGATAGTGATGTGACTGTCAGCACCTCTTTAAGAGCCGCTCAACCACGCCGTCCGACCGTTCCGCCGATCCTCTTCGAGGCCTTGCAGCTGCGCCGGGTCCCGCTCAACCAAGCGGGATCCGGCGCTGTTGAGCGGAGGGGGGGAGATTCGAACTCCCGACCCGCCGAATGACGGGTAACGGTTTTCGAGACCGCCGCATTCGACCGCTCTGCCACCCCTCCGAGCTGATCGAGAAAAGACTTTACCTTCTCCCAGTTCGGATCCACCTGCATCGCGCTTTCTCGGCCGCCGCGACCGGCATGACGGGCGCGGCCCGCCAAACGCCATCCCCGGGCCACGAACACAACGAACACTGCTCACATTCACGGTGAGCCGACCACGCGTCTAGGAGCAGACGAGTCACCGCGCCAGAGGCGCGGTGACTCGTACACCTCGGCAGGCAGCCGGAAATCGTAGATTTCCGGCTGATTAAAAGCGG
>PMNA01000021.1 GCA_003162055.1 Actinomycetota bacterium
ATCCGCTTCGACAAATTCGCGGTAGCGGTCACGCCAACGGTCGCCACCTCCGAGTGCGCTGGCAAGAAGCCGCACATCCAGGAATCGCTGAACCGGGTCAATGCCGACCGTTGCGCGATAACTACTCCACTTCCATGCCGATGGCTCTCGACACAAACCGGCCCGCACCGGATTGTGTGCGACGTAACGGCAGGCGATCAGCAGGTAGGAGTCGTCGCCGATCAACTGGGCCATGAACCTATTGCGAAACAAGTGCGCGCTTCGCCCATGTGTTGCGTTGAATCGCTTCGAGTAGCCACCGTTCAGCCCCTGCATCGCAGCGGAAAGACGCGCGTCTGGAGTGATTACGATCAAGTGGTAATGGTTGTCCATCAGGCAGTACGCGAGGCATGGAAGCCGATAACGCTCGACCGTCAGCTGAAGCCGATCAAGAAAGAGCTCGCGATCCTCATCGAGGCGGAAAACGGGCCTTCTATCGCTCCCTCGAGAGGCGACGTGATAGATGCCGTTGGGAAGGAATATCCGGAGGGGGCGGCCCATTTCGACAGCCTAGAGTCGGTCGCCGATCGAGAATAGGCCTCTCTGCTGGATGTCACACACTCGTCACAGTCTCGCCTTGACGCGAGAATCCTTCTCTGATCGGTGTCTGACACCAGCTCGGGTTCGTTCGATATCGTCGTGCCGCCTACAAGCCTCGCGACAGAAAGGCTATGCGGAAAGTGGACCACCGAGGGTTACTCGTTTTCGGACTGGTGTTCGGCGGTATAGGCGTCTTTGGCGTCTTCATTGACGAGTGGCTTTATGGACTGCTGCATCCCTTCGATTTCGAAGGAAAGCGGGAGGCGGCCGAGCCGATCAAACGCGGATTTTTCCACCTGTGCTACATCGCTGGTCTTGCCTCGCTGGGCGTGTGGTGTGTTTGGGTGGCGACCGACGCAGTCGTAGGACTCTTCTAAGCCTGGGGCGCTTCCAGGCGTACGAACGGTCTCCGCTAAATCGCTGATAGACCGTTGAGTCGAGCCCGCTACTGGTTCTCGAACAGCTCTTCTTCGGGCACGTCGCGCAGCTTGCGAGCCGGGTTACCGACGACGATAGTCCGAGGCGGAACATCCTTGGTGACCACCGCGCCGGCGCCGACGAAGGCTTCCTCGCCGATCTCGACGCCCGGGCAGAGAACCGAGCCGCCGCCGACGCGGGCGCGGCGACGAATCGTCGGGCCTTTCATCAACTTGAGGCGCTTCTCGGTGCGACCCATGAAGTTGTCGTTGGTCGTGTGCACGCAGGGTGCAATGAAAACGTCTTCCTCGATCGTCACGTACGCCGTGATGTAGGCGTTGGCCTGCACGCGGGTTCGATCGCCAATCGTTGTGTCGTTCTCGACCAGCGAGCCGCGGCCGACCACGGTGTTGGTGCCTAGAGTGACGCGCTCGCGAATGCAGGCCTGGTCGCCGACGATGGCGTCCGGGCCGATCGTGGCGCCGGCGAAGACGATGGCGCCCGTCGAGATAGTCGCCCCGGCGCCGATCACCGCGGGCGGAAGAGGCTCCTTCTTGGCCGTCGACTTCTTGCCCAGCGAGGGCTGCTTACCGACCACGGCGTTGTCGAGAATCTTGCAGCCGTCGCCGAGCACTGTTCCCGGGTAGACGATGGCGCTGGCGGCGATCTCACAGTTCTCGCCGCTCATCGCTAGCTCTCGCTCTCGAGCGATTGCTGAAGCTGATCGAGCGTGCGCGAGACGGCGAGCCCGTTCTGAGCCACGGCGTGGGCATCGCCCTTGCCATCCAGGAGATCGAGGAAAGTCTGGCATTCGAGACGCAGCGGCTCGTCGTTGGGGACTTTCGGCGAGTACTTGTCGCCGGTGCGCGTCTGCCACTCGCCGTAGGTATCGGTGGGCTGCTCGGGCGCCTTGTCGTAGATCGTGATCTTGTGATCCATCTCCATGTCGTCGAAGACGACCATCTTCTCGCGCCCGACGACGGTCATCTTGCGCATCTTCTGCGGATCGAGCCAGGAAAGCTGCATGTGCGCCACTTTCCCAGAGGGGAAACGTAGGTAGCAGAACACGACATCCTGGACGCCTTTGGTCAGGAACGCCTGACCGTGCGCCCAGGCCTCGCTGGGCTCCTCGCCGATCAGATACAGGATCACCGAGAGGTCGTGCACGCCGAGCGACCAGAGAGCATTCTCGTCGCGGCGGATCTTGCCCAGGTTCTGGCGGTTTCCGTATAGGTAGAGAACGTCGCCCAGCTGGCCTGAATCGACGATCTGCTTGAGCATCAGGACGCCGGGATGATAGAGCAGTAGGTGCCCGGGCATCAGTACGAGACCCTTCGCCTCGGCCAGCGCCACCATCTCCTCGGCGTCGGCCGTGTTCATCGCCATCGGCTTCTCGACGAAGACGTTCTTGCCGGCCTCGAGCGCCTGCTTGGCCAGCGGCGCATGAGTCGGCACAGGCGTGGCGATCACCACGGCGTCCAGCTCCGGATCCTCGAGCAGGTCCTCGAAGCGGGTGGTCGCGCGGGCTTTCGGGTAACGCTTGGCCTGCTTCTCGAGCAGCTCGGGCGAGGCGTCGCAGATCCAGCTCAGATCGGCTAGTAAATCGAAGTTGCGAGCCAGATTCGGGCCCCAGTATCCAAGACCGGCGACACCGACCTTTTTCATAGCTTCCAGACCTTTCCTTCGCGCGGCGCCTGACCCTTGGTTGCGTTGCGGAAATCGACGACCAGCTTGGCGCGCTTGACGACGTCTTCGTAGTCAATCTGGGAGTGATCGGTGACGACCGTGACGCAGTCGTAGTCCTCGGGCACAAGCTCAACCGACTTCAGCTTGAATTGGGGTAGCTCGGCCACGAACGAGTCGTGGTAGGAAACGAGCGCGCCCTGCTGGAGCAGAAGCTTGATTACTTTGATAGCCGGCGACTCGCGCATGTCTGAGATGTCCTTCTTGTAGGCCACCCCGAGCACGAGGATCTTCGAGCCGCGAATCGGCTTGGACTGCGAGTTGAGCGCCCGCATGATCTTGCCGCGGCAGAAGTAGGGCATGCCCTCGTTGATCTTGCCGGCCAGCTCGATGAACTCGGTCGAGAAGTTGTGCTCGCGCGCCTTCCAGGTGAGATAGAAGGGATCGATCGGGATACAGTGGCCGCCGAGGCCGGGCCCGGGCGCAAACCTCATGAAGCCGAACGGCTTGCTCGCCGCGGCGTCGATGATCTCCCAGATATCGAGGTTCATGCGGTCGCAGAGTTGCGCCAACTCGTTCACCAGCGCGATGTTGACCGAGCGGAAGATGTTCTCCAGCAGCTTGGTCATCTCGGCCGACTCGGGCGAGGAGACCTCGATCACCGTGTCGATTGCCGTGCGGTAGAGCTCGGCGATCTTCTTGGTCGAAGCTTCGTCCAGTCCGCCGACGACCTTGGGCGTCGTCTTGGTGGTGAAGTCCTCGCGGCCCGGGTCGACGCGCTCGGGCGAGAAGCCGAGGAAGAAGTCCTTGCCGACCGTAAGACCGCTGCCCTCTTCCAGCACTGGGCGCAGGCGATCGCGCGTGGTGCCCGGGTAGGTGGTCGATTCCAGCACCACCATCTGGCCGGGCTGCAGGCGCGTGGAGATCATCTCCACGGCCGACATCACGATCGTCAGGTCGGGCTCGCGCTGTTTCGACAGCGGCGTCGGCAGCGCGACCAGAATCGCCTCGTACTTCTTCAGCTCGTCGTAGTCGGTGGTCGCCCTCAGGCGCCCTGACTCGATGAGCGCGGAGAGAACCGGCGAGGGAACGTCCTCGATGTAACTGTCGCCCGCATTGATGCGCTCGACCCGCTTGGGGCTGATATCCACGAGCAGCACGTCGTTTCCGGCCTCCACGAAGACCTGGGCGAGCGGGACGCCGACATAGCCGGCGCCGACGATTGCGACCTTTCTAGGCATGCGCAATACCTTACCGACACGAGGACGGTCGATACTCACTAGGTCCGCTCAGGTTCGCGCCAGAAGGGCGGCCGCGATCTTTCGCGAAGCGAAACCGTCACCGTAGAGCGCGGGTAGGTCGGCCGGCATGCGAGCCTCGGCAACCGCTCGGGAGATCTTCGCCGGGTCATCGTCGACGAGCACGTTTGCGCCCAATTCGACCGTGTCCATCCACTCCGTGGAGGGGCGCATGGTCACACAGGGCACGCTGTACCAGTAAGCCTCTTTCTGCAACCCGCCCGAGTCGGTGGCGATAACCCGCGCCTGCGAAGCCAGCGCGGTCAGGTCGAGATAACCGAGCGGCGCTGTCAGTTCGATCTGCGGACCCATAGCTAGTTTCTCGCGCGCGAGCGCGCTGCGCGTACGCGGGTGAGCCGGAAAAATGACGCGTTCGCTGATCGCGTTCAAGCCCTCCACAATGCGGCCGAGCCGGGGCTGCACGACGTTCGCCTCGCGATGGACGGTTGCCAGCACGAATTTCCCGGGCTCGAGCGAGAAGTGCTCGAGCGCCCGCGAGCGCCCGCGCGCGAGCGGAGCGAAGAGCCTGGCCGCATCCGCCATCACGTCGCCTACCACCAGCGCCTCGCCGCCGACTCCCTCGTTGGCGAGCGTCTGAAGCGAGCGCTCGTCAGGGCAGAAGAGGAGTTGCGCCAGACGGTCGACCTCGACCCGGTTTCTTTCTTCGGGCATCGACCAGTCGCCCGAGCGCAACCCGGCTTCGACATGCGCGAGCGGGACTCCGGCGTTGTGCGCCACGCGCGCTCCGGCCAGCGTCGTGTTCGTGTCGCCGTAGACGAGCACCCAGTCGGGCTTCTCGCTTTCGATCGCCGCCAGGATTCCCGGCCGCATGCGTTCGATCATCTCGTCATGCGGCAGCGACCCCGATTCGAGCCGGTAGGTCGGCTCGCCCAGCCCCAACTCCTCGAAGAAGAGCTGCGAGAGCTCGCGGTCGTAATGCTGTCCGCTGTGGAGGAGCACCTCCTCGATTCCAGCCGCCTCGAGCGCGGCCGAGAGCGGCGCCGACTTGATGAACTGCGGCCTGTTGCCTACGACGGAGAGAACTCGCAAGGATCGACTCCTTCTTCGGGAAGCATGCAGCGGTCAGGCGCTACAGTACTCATCCGCGGGCCGTTAGCTCAGTTGGTAGAGCAGGGGACTCTTAATCCCAAGGTCGCAGGTTCGAATCCTGCACGGCCCAATAAAAGGTGCGAACCTGCTCTGCTTGGGATGACCCAAGAGGCGACGTCCGAACCCCCGGAGCGCGGCCCCAGAGTTCGTATCCGCCACTGCCCACTCTCCGCCGAAAGCCTGCGCTCCTGCGGAAGACATGACAACTTTCGGCGGCTTGCGTTTTGGGCGAGTTGACGCGTCTTCGGAGCTTGACGCCTCGCCTGTTCCTAGTCGCGTAGCGGGCTACCGCTCGTGTGAGTGGGATACTGCGGGATGAGGACGGCGTCGGGTTAGCTGCCTGGTAGGGACGGCGTGAGGTGAGTCGCGCGTACCGTGTCGGCCGCGGCGGCGGCGGATGTTGACATGCTGGGCGCAGTACCCAGGTCGCAGCGTTTCCGTGGCGACGCCGAAGTCGTGTGCGATCTCCTTGCGTGGCCGGCTACTGGGACACACCGAGCGCCTAGGCTGCCAGCGCTTCATGCTCGAACGCGAGGAGAGGCGTGACCTCCTCCGCCGGAAGTGGTCGGGAGAAGTAGTAACCCTGTCCGAGTTCGCAACCTAGCTCGCGCATCCGCTCGAATTGCTCGTGATCCTCGATCCCCTCAGCGAGTGTGCATAGACCGAAGGCCTCGCCGAGGCGCACGATCGCATTCGCGACGCGGTGATCCTCGCTGTGAATGACGTGAACGCCATCCACGAATGGCTTCGGGATCTTGATGATGTCAGCCGGGACTTGACGCAGATACTGGAGCGATGAGTAGCCGGTTCCGAAGTCGTCGATGGCGAGTCGGACGCCGAGCTTCTTCAGTTCGGTGAGCGTAAGAAGAGCCGAGTCGATGTCGTCGGCGAGCGCGGTCTCGGTGATCTCGAGCACGATCCCGGCCGGATTCACGCCCGTCTCTTTGATGGCACGCGCGACCGTGTCGACGAGCTCGGGTGAACCGAGCTGCCGACGCGAGATATTGACAGTAACGGTGAACGACGTGAAAGACGGTGTCTGATCCCAGACCGCTGCCTGGCGCAACGCCTCCTCCAGAACCCATTGACCGATCGGCACGATCAGCCCGGTCTCCTCCGCGAGTGGGATGAACTCGTCCGGCGGTACGAGTCCTCGCTCGGGGTGCTGCCAGCGAATTAGTGCCTCCACGCCCCACAAGCCACCGCGACCCAAATCGATGATCGGCTGGTAGTTGAGGAATAACTGGCCCTCGGCCAGCGCCCGTTCGAGTTGGCCTTTGAGCACGATCCGCTCGAAGACGGTCGCGTGCATCCCCGGCTCGAACAGTTCGACCGACCCGTTACCGATCTGTTTTGCTCTGGAGAGCGCGATCTCGGCGTTTCGCAACAGGGTTTCGGCGCGCTCGTCGCCTCGCGCTATCGCGACGCCTGCGTTCAGGCCGATCGTCGTCTCGTACTCGCTCGAATGCTGGAAGGAGAGTCGGAGCGCTTTCACCAGGTGCGCTGCCACCGTGGCCGGCGGCTCGACCGTGACATCCTCGACGAGTACAGCGAAATCGCCGTCCGTCCAGGCACACGTGTCGCCCTGGCGAAGTAGTCGCTGGAGTCTCTCCGCGATCGCGCGCAGGAGCTCGTCACCCGCGGTTCGGCCGGCACTCTCGTTGACGAGCCGCAGGCCCTCGACACCGAGCAGGAGAACCGCAGGTGGCGTGTGCCCGTCAGCCACGAGCGTCCCGGCGAGGCGCTCCAGAAAGAGTTCCCGATTGGCGAGCCTGGTCACGGGATGGTAGAGCGAGCGCCGCTCGAGCTTGCTCGCAAGTTCGGCCTCGTGCTCCTCGATCTCCGTGCCGTGAACCTCGTGGCCGCGGACGAGCAGAGCCATGCGGGCGATCACCAGCAGGAAGAGCAGCGCACTCGAGCCGATCACGACCGGAATCTCGAGGTTGGCGCCGCGCACGTACTGGACGGCGAGCATCGCCGGTGCAGCGATTGAGGCGCAGGCAAGCAGCGCGAGCCGCGCTGGGGTTAGTCTCGGCAGACGCTCCAGAACCGGCATCGAAAGCACCTTCATGGACGGGTGGAGCGCCGCCGCGCCGAAGAGCACGTAGCTCGCGAGCCAGCCGAGATCGATGATGCCGCCGCTCACATAGCTGCCGGCCTGAAGAGCCCCGAGGTAGGCCGAGTCGGCGACGAGCAGCAATACGATGCCTCCGCCGAGCAACAAGTAGGCGGGGGGCCGCTTGTTCGCTCCCACCAAGATGCGAAGCGCGATCGCGAGCAGGAGCACATCTCCCAGCGGATAGGCAAGCGAGATCAGTCTCCCGGCCGACGTCAGTGTCTGGTCATGCGCGATCGGGCTCATGATGAAGAGCCAGGAGGCAAGCGCGAGGCTGGTCGTGATCGCCGCCGCATCGATGAACGCCGTCCAGTTCCTACGGGGAGCGCGGGCGCGGATCAGGAGCACGAGTCCGGCGCCGAGAAGCGGGTAGCCGCTCAAGTAGCAGACGTCCGCAATCGACGGGAAGGGGCTCGTATGCGCGACGTACTCCTGGTAGGCGAACAAGAAGTCACCGACGACAAACGCGAGCTGGCCCGCGGCAAGCAAGAGCCACGCACCTACGGCGCGCGGACGGTGGAGGTAGACGCCGATCCCTATCGCCAGCACGGCGCTCAGGCCGATCAGCTCCGTAGCGAACCCGTCGCGCGCGGCTCCGGCGGGAATCAACGGATAGGTCGCCACTGCGGCTGCCCCGAGAACGAGGTATAGGCGCCAGAAAGACCGATTTCGACTCTGCATGATCCGCTCCTATGGGGGGGCCAGTGCGCCGGTAATCGACCTCTTCTGGCCCCAGCGAAGCGCGCGACTGGTGCTCCATTCCGGGGATCCTGCGTACCCACGCGGAGATCGCCGCGTGGATCGAGTGAACCGAGCGCGACTCAACCCGAGCCGGTCGTCGCCTTGATCCCAATCCCGGTTTTTCTACCATCGGCGCTGAAGCTGCCAGGCGATTGGAACTGGCAACTTCCGCGCCGGTTCGAACATCTGTCACTGGCAGAGGTTCGAAGCCGACAAGCACGCGGTTCGCGTTGTGTGAGGTACGGCCGATCTCGCGTTCCTGGCCGGTAGTCGCTCGCGTTATTAGCACCTCAGGCGAGACGCGCCAACAGTCAGTCGCGTCTAGAAGGTACCCGTAAGGCCTGAATCCACCTGACGCTATAGGGGCAACAACGGGGCAAACGGCTCCACCGGGATCCGCGGAGATCTCTCGGCCGAAATCGGCTCGAAATCGCTCGTTTTCCAGCTAGGACGAGATCTACGGAGGTCCCGGCGGCCTCCTCTTAACCCCAAGGTCGTAGGTTCGAATCCTACACGGCCGAACAGAAACGACCCGCTAATCCGGGACTTTCGTTGTCTAGGGAGCGAACGGTAGAGGCTCTGCGCGTACCGTGGTAGTGCGGATCTCCTCGATTTATCGAACCTCGGGCGCTCGGTATCCAATCCGCGCCCAATTGCTGTGAGAGATCGACCGGAGGGGGGTATGATCGACCGGAGGGGGTAGTAACGGTGGCTACTAGCTGGGAAATAAACGTACGGCTGAGAAATGGTGGTAAAGGCCTTATAAGTCCGAGCTACGCGGACGAGGAGAATGCGAAGAAAGACCTCGAGTTGATCTCGAACGCTCAAAAGGAAGCCGAGCACGTCGACCTCCCTTGGTTGTCAACCAACGGAGCCGACATCGTCTCCGCGCAAATTGTCACTAAACCGGGGCTCCCAGGAACCCCCCTCCGATCGTAGGCGTCGAAAGCAGCCCTCCCTGATCTGATCGTCTGTCCGCTGTAGCCAGCGTGCATAAGTGTCCTCGAGCTGCGCCGTGCTCGTTCCAGTTCAGACACCGAAGGCACCCTCAATCTTCCGGCCTGCCTCTATCTGCTCGGCGCGCTCCCGGTGACCGTACGTGCTCGCTGTGATCTCGAGGGTCGCGTGCCCAAGGTGCCGGGATAGCCAGGTGATCGGCCGGCCGCTTTAGAGTGCTCGGGAAGCATACGTATCCCTGAGTGAGTGAACCGTCCGCTTCTCGCCTGTCGAGCCTTCTCGCGGGATGCCGATTCTCGAGCGGGTTAAGCGGAACGAGGCGAATAGGAACGATCTGCCTCGGCTGATTAGAGTCTGGCGACTGAGCGGCTTGACCGAGTACCTCTCGAATCGCGCCCAGAGCGGGGGGCAACACTGGGGCAACCAGCTCCACCGAGANNGAAAGTGCCCCGTTTAGTTCCATCCCTTTCGGCGCTCGACGAACGCCCGGCGGTGAGAGTCCCCCGCCTTCTTCACGCGGGGGACTCTCGCCTGGACGGGCCGACCGATCGGTCAGTGGATGCTCAGCTCCGTCACCGAGCTGCCGGTGTAGTTGGTGACCCAGATGTGGCTGCCGTCGAACGCCACCCCCTCGGGGCCGTTGAACCCGTAGGAGCCGCCCGAGAGCGTCCGTACCCAGACGCCGTCGCTGGCGTTCAGCTCCGTCACCGAGCTGCCGTTGGAATTGACGACCCAGATGTGGCTGCCGTCGAACGCCACCCCGTAGGGGCTGCTGAACCCGTAGGAGCCGCCCGACAGCGTCCGTACCCAGGCGCCGTCGCTGGCGTTCAGCTCCGTCACCGAGTTGCTGCCGGAGTTGGCGACCCAGATGTGGCTGCCGTCGAAGGCCACCCCGTAGGGGCTGCTGAACCCGTAGGAGCCGCCCGAGAGCGTCCGTACCCAGGAGCCGTCGCTGGCGTTCAGCTCCGTCACCGAGTCGCCGCTGTAATTGGCGACCCAGATGTGGCTGCCGTTGAACGCCACCCCAGCGGGGCTGCCGAACCCGTAGGAGCCGCCCGAGAGCGTCCGTACCCAGGAGCCGTCGCTGGCGTTCAGCTCCGTCACCGAGTTGCCGTTGGAATTGGTGACCCAGATGTGGCTGCCGTCGAACGCCACCCCGTAGGGTTCGTTGAACCCGTAGGCGCCGCCGGTGAAGTTGGCGCCGTACCAGTTCAACTCTGCGACCTGCGTCAGGTTAAACCCTATCCCCGCCGGACCGGTCAGGCCGGTGTCTCCCTTGGCGCCCTGCGGCCCCTGCGGGCCGGCTGGGCCGGCTGGGCCGGTAACCCCGGTGTCGCCCTTGGCGCCCTGCGAGCCGGCTGCGCCAATATTGCCCTGCTGCCCTCGCGGGCCTCTGGCGCCCTTGAGCTTGGTGAGCACGCTCGGCTTGATCTGCTTGGTCGAGGTGATCACATAGTGGCTTTGGATCGCGGCCACGGCGCCGCCGCCCAGCGCGAAGAAAAGGGCAGCGATCGCGATCGCCATGGACGGGGATGGCCACCGAAACTTCCGTTTCATGAGTTTCTCGCTTTCTCGGAGAGCCGCCTGATAGGTCGCGGCGTTGAGAGCTACAGATGCTCAGCCGAACCTAACGCCCTCACGGAAAGTCGTCAACGTCAGGTTCGAGCCCGGGCAGAACCTTGGACTTCCGTCACTGGAAGAGGCTCGAAGCCGACAAGCACATGGTTCGCATTGTGCAAGGTACGGCCCACTTCTCCGCGGAAAGTCCGCCGGTTCGGCCGGCGCTGACTTTTCCCGGTATGACCTCTGTGCACGAGCCGGCGCGCTTGCGGCGCGGGTACCTCGTCTGCTCCGAGAAGCGTGCTCGGCCTGCCGTAGTTGTGGTCAGTGCTCACGGCGCGAGGGTTGCGGAAAGCGTTTGGTGAGCCGCGCCCGCCATGCCGGTTGCGGCGGCCCGAAAAAGCCGGAAACCTATTCTCGCCGTGTAGCTATGCCGCCGCCGTAGACCGAGACGCAGGCTAGAGCGGGCTACGGTTGGCGGCTACTTCGGGCTCTTCTTGTGCGAGGCGTCGGTGAACTCCTCGAAGCGCCCACGCACCAGGTAGGCGGTCTGCTCGCCGATATCCACCGCGTGGTCGCCGATCCGCTCCAGACAACGCGAGACGAGAATCATCCGCATCGCCCATTCGCGCTGAGCCTCATCCGGGCCGAGCGCAATCAGGCGATCGATCAGCTTTCGGTTTGCTCGGTCGATCGGCCTGTCCATGTCGACCAGCGCCTCGAAATTACGAGCGCTGCGGGCGTGAAAGTCTGCGAGCCCCGTACCTAGCATCTCGCGGCACCGCTCGCCCATCTCCGCCAGCGCCTCGAGGACACCGGCGTCGCGGGGCAAGCCTTGGGCCAGCTTGACCAACTTGGCGACCGTGACGCAATAGTCGGCGATTCGCTCCAGGTGAAGGTTGATGTAGAGAATCGCCAGTACGAGACGCAGATCGCTCGCCACCGGTGTCTGACGCGCCAATAGCGAGGGAATTCCCTGCTCGATGGTCAGATAGCGACTGTCGATCTCGTCGTCGAAGGCGACCAATTCTTCCACCAGCTCGAGGTCGTCGCGCGCAAGCGCGTTGAGCGCACCGCGAATCGCCCGGTCGACCAGCTCGCCCTCTTCTCGAAGTAAGCTCTCGAGCTCCTCGAGCTCGACTTCGTATAGATCTCTCATCCGAACCGCCCCGTCACGTAGCCCTCCGTACGCTTGTCGGAGGGGTTGGTAAAGATTTTCTCGGTCTTGTCGTACTCGACCAGGATGCCCTCGCGGCTTCCCTCCGGCGTGACGTTGAGCCCGAAGAAGGCGGTCATGTCGGCTACGCGCGCCGCCTGCTGCATGTTGTGGGTGACGATCACGATCGTGTAGTCGCGCTTGAGATCGTGCATCAGATCCTCGATCGCCGAGGTGGCGATCGGGTCGAGCGCGGAGGCCGGCTCATCCAGCAAGATGACCTCCGGTTCGACGGCGATGGCGCGCGCGATACACAGCCGCTGCTGCTGACCGCCCGAGAGGCCGAGCGCGCTGTCCTTGAGCCTGTCCTTGACCTCGTCCCAGAGGGCCGCCGAGTGCAGGGCCTTCTCGACCCGTTCGTCCAGATCCTTCTTCATTCCCAGGATGCGGAGCCCGTAGGCGACGTTGTCGTAGATCGACTTCGGAAACGGGTTCGGCTTCTGGAAGACCATCCCGATTCGGCGCCGGACCTCAACCGCATCGACGCCCGGGCCGTAGAGATCGATGCCGCGGTAGCGCAACTCGCCCGTGAGCCGGGCTGAAGGAACGAGGTCGGTCATCCGGTTCAGCGTGCGGATGAAGGTGCTCTTGCCGCACCCCGAAGGGCCGATGATCGCCGTGATCAACCGCCGGTAGATGTCGATATTGACTTTGTCGATCGCGCGCTGGTCGCCGTAGTAAACGGAGACGTCGCGAGCCTCGAACACAGCCTCTTGCTCGCCGGTCGGCAACCGTTCCCGGCCGAGATCGATCTTGGTCTTGATCACCTCCACTTGCCTATCCTCCCAGTTTCTTCCGGTATCGCGCCATGGCCAGTTTCGCGCCCAGGCTGGTCACGAGAACGAAGCACATCAGCGTAAAGGCGGCCGCCCAGGCCTTGGCCTCAAAACCAGGTAGCTCGAAGTATTGGAAGATCGCAAGCGTCATTGTCTGCAGAGGATGGAGCGGATTGGAGTCTGCGCTGGCGCTGGTGCCGAGTGACGTCAGGAAGAGAAGCGGCGCCGTCTCCCCGGCTGCACGGGCAATCGCCAGCGTCGTGCCCGTGAGAATTCCACCCAGCGCCGAAGGAACAACGACGCTTAAAGTCGTTCGCCAGCGACTGACGCCCAGCGCCAGGCTAGCCTCGCGCTGCGAATTTGGAACGAGTAGGAGAACCTCCTCGGTCGCGCGGGCAATCAGCGGCACCATGATGATCGCCAGCGCCAGCGACCCCGCCAGGGCACTCTGGCCGTGTGTGGCGACAACCATCGTGTAGACGAAGATCCCAATCACGATCGTCGGGATACCGTTGGTGACGTCGAGTGCGAGCCTGGTGATGCGCGCGAGCCGTGGTGAAGCCAGATCGCTGACGTAGATTGCGATCAGGACCCCCAGCGGTAGCGCCATCAGGGTCGCGATGCCGACTATTACGACGGTTCCAACGATCGCGAAGCGGATTCCCCCGCCGGTTGGATTGAAGCCCTGCGCCGCGTTTTTCGTGAAGAAGTCGAGATTCAGCGCGCTCACGCCCCGACTGGCGACCGAGATGACCACGATCGCAAGCACGGATACAGCGAGCAGCGCGGCGCCCAGGGCGAGCGCGCCCATCAGTCGGTTGACCATCTGGCGGCGGCGAAGGCGACCGCTCGTGCGTAG
The DNA here is from genome assembly GCA_003162055.1 of Actinomycetota bacterium. Lineage (GTDB taxonomy): Bacteria > Actinomycetota > Thermoleophilia > Gaiellales > Gaiellaceae > Fen-549. The sequence continues at coordinate 13,313 of PMNA01000021.1, forward strand.
CGAGAAGACGGGCTCGGCCATCAGTCTGCGCTCACTCCCTCCGCCTCCAGCGCGCGGTCGAGGGCGATCCGTTGCCGGCGCGGCCGTAGATCAATCGGGCGTATCAGCAATTGGGCGCCGATGTTCACGGCCAGCGAAATCACGAGCAGGATCGCGGCGAGGTAGACCAGCGAGGAGATCTGAAGGTTGGTATCTGCGCCGTTGTACTGCAGGGCGTTCTGCGCCGCGAGCGTGTCGCCGAACGCGAACAGCGACCAGTGGATGCCGATCTGCCCGCCGATCACCATCGCGACCGCGATGGCCTCGCCGACGGCTCGCCCGAAGCCGAGCGCGACGGCCGCCAGGATCCCCGGCCGCGCGGCCGGAAGCAGAACGCCGCGCACCATCTCCCACCGCGTCGCCCCCAGCGCCAGCGCGCCTTCGCGCAGCTCGGGCGGCACGGTGGTGAACAGCTCGCGCGTGACGCTGGCGATGATCGGGACGACCATGATCGTCAGGATCAGCACCGCGGTCAGGATGCCGCTGGTGGAGTGAGCGCCGCGGAAGAAGGGGAGAAAACCGAGCGCCGAGCCCAGGAGGGGCTCGAGTTGGTTCTTGACGAACGGCCCGAGCACGAGGATGCCCCAGAGACCGAGAACGACGCTCGGTATCGACGCCAGCATCTCTACCAGCGCACCAAGTAGCGCTCGCACCGGCTTTGGCGCCAGCTCGGTCAGAAACAGCGCAATGGCGATGGCCAGCGGCGCCGCGATCAGTATCGCCAGCACGGCCGTGACGACCGTTCCGAAGATCAACGAAAGGGCGCCGAATTGTCCGTGGATGTCGTCCCAGACCTGTGAGGTCAGAAAGCCCAGGCCGAAGTGACGGAAGGCTAGGCGCGACCCCTTGATGAGCTCGTAAGCGATGAGAACGAGCACGGTGACTGCAAGGGCCGCAGCGATGAAGGTGATCGCCTTTAGTACCGGATCCCCAATCCGATCGATCAAGCTACGAGTCCGCTTGAAATCAGGGCGCTTATTTGCGTGCGAAATCTCCACAGCGAGCTCAGCCTAGATGCGCGAGATGGGGCAAAGGACTCCGTTTAACCACGTTGTAACCACATCGCCACCACCTTCTTGCCCACGAGCGGGAACGGCGCTGGCAGGCTCGTCGCAGATGGAATATGAATCGAACCCAAGGAGATAACGAACCGATGACCCGACGTGGGTTTCTAATCAGCACGCTCGCTATCGTGGCAGCGCTCGTCGCCAGTATCAGTATCGGCACGGCGCAAGGCTCGACAAAGCGAAGCACGGCTACGACTCTGAGCGGCGCCGGAAGCTCTTTCGTCTTCCCGCTCGTCTCAACCTGGAAGCCGGCATTCGAGAGCGCCAGCGGTATTTCGCTCAACTATCAGCCGATCGGAAGCGGCGCCGGCATCAAAGCGATATCAAGCCGATCGGTGGATTTCGGCGCTAGTGACGCGCCGCTGACCTCCGATCAGCAGACCACTTGCAACAAATGCCTGACGATCCCCTGGGCGTTTTCCGCAACCTCGATCGCCTACCAGGGCACGGGGCTCCCCAACAACCTACATATCACCGGCGAAATCCTGGCCGGAATTTACCTCGGTAAGATCAAGAACTGGTCGGATCCTGCGATACAGAAGCTGAACAAGAAGGTCAGCCTGCCTAATAAGGCGATCACGCCGATCTACCGCAGCGACGCGAGCGGTACGAGTTACAACTTCACCGAGTATCTCGCGAGCGTCAACGGCGAATTTGGGGCCAAGATCGGTGTCGGCACACAGCCGGCCTTCCCGGCTGGTGTCGGCGCTGCCAAGAGCTCCGGGGTATCCGCCGTACTGCAGAAGACCGACGGTGGCATCTGCTACGTCGACGTCGCCTACGCAAAGAGCAACCACTTCTCCGTGTTCGCGATCGAGAACCGTGCCGGAAAGTTCGTGACGCCGAATCTGAAGCCGATCCAGGCCGCGGCCAATCTGGTCACGAAGGCCAAGGCAACCGGCAGCGGGCTCGTTATCGACGTCGTCGACCCGCCGGCGCCTTCACTGCCGAAGTTCAAACCGATCACCACTAAGAACGCCAAGCAGAAAGCAAAGATCCTCAGGCAGCGCAAGAAGCTGATGGCACGGGCCCGGGCGAAGAACAAGAAACTGGTCATCGCCTACCCGATCTGCACCTTCACCTACGTGATCGTGCCAACGACTGCGAAGCAGCCGACCGAGCTAAAGACATTCCTCACGTGGGCCCTGAAGAAAGGGCAGAGCTACGGCGCCAGTCTCTACTTCGTCCCGATTCCGAACGTGGTACAGGCGCAGTCGCTCAAGCTGGTCAATCAGATCCACTGAGCAAGCAGATACTCACCACCTGCTCCAAGCGGGCGCCGGTCTTGTACCGGCGCCCGCTTTTTATACTGGGAAGGAACAGCGCACGGTCAAGCCCTCTCCCGGTGCGCCGCTCGCGCTCACTCTGCCCCCGGCCGAAACCACTACGTGCTTGACGATCGCCAGGCCGAGGCCCGTTCCGCGGCTCGTTCGCGCTTTGTCCGCGCGGTAAAAGCGCTCAAAGAGCCGAGGCAGGTGCTCCACTGCGACACCGGCTCCGTCGTCGGCCACGACCAGCTCGGCGCCTCCGTCAGGTGTCTGCCCGACCGCGAGCGTGCACACAGCCCCCACGCCGGCGTAGCGGATCGCGTTCGTCGCCAGGTTCCGCCCGATAACGGCGAGCATCCGCGGGCGAAGTGGCAACTCGAGCCCGCGCTCTCCTTCGACGCGGAGCTTCACCCCTGCCAGATCGGCGCGCTCGCTCAACTCCTGCACGACTTGTTCGAGAACGGGTGCGGCAGCGGTCGTACCGAGCGACACGACCTCACGCCCGCTCTCCAGCTCGCTCAGAAAGAGAACGTCGTTCAGGAGCTCGTCCATCTCCTCGACCTCGTGTCGCGCCCGCGCCGACAGCTCGATTGCCTCGGCCGGCTTGCGCTCGATCTTCTCGAGCAGCATCAGAAGGCGAGCCAGCGGCGTACGCAACTCGTGTGATACCGCGGCGGTGAAGCCCACGCGGAGCTCCTCGTAGGCCGTCTGGTCAACCAGGGGAGCCACGATCAGCGTGCGCCGTTCGCCGTCTTGCTCGTAGCGAACGCGGCGCGTGTTGGCGAGCTCTACTGATTCGGGCACTTCCCGGCCCAACTCGAGCGCCGGAAAGAGCTCGCGAGCGCGGCTACTCGCCTGAATCAGCGTCCCGCCGTCGTCGAGCACCAGCGCGATCAACTCTCCGTACTCGAGCAATGCTCGTTCGGCGCTGGTTTCCTGCTCGACCTCGCGGGCGCTGTCCACAGCTCGGACTTTACGCATGCGTGGCATCGAACAGAGGGTATCGAGACGCGTCTCTCCAGGACGGAACGTGAACGTAACCAGGCTGCTACCCACCGGACAACGGTTGCGCGCTAGTTTCGAGCCATGAACGAAAAAGCGAAGAAAACAAGCGCCTTTCCGAGGCGCAGAGGCGATCTTTTCTGCGCAGTTTGCAGATATGGAATCGCATCACACAGAACACCCAAGCGCTGTCCGATGTGCGGAGCGACCCGCTGGACGGAGTTTCCACTCGGGAGGGCCGCATGAGCGTCTGGTGCCTTCCCATCGTGCTGCGCCCCCAAGCGGCCAGGTGCAAGATCTGTGGACGCGAGGTCGAACAGCTGGACCGTTCGGGTCGTCTGGCGCAGATCTGCCGATCGTGCCTGGCCCACGCGCCGGAGAAACAGGCGGCTTGATCGCTGCTCGACTCTCCGCTTCGAGGTGCGAGAGTCGCGATACTGCCGCCGATAACTACGCAGGATCGGCGGCAGCTCGGGTGGCGGCTACACCGAACTTTCACCAGATCGTTACAGATGGTCAACCCACAACCACCTCGGCGAGCAGTACCGTTCGAGGCATGGCGAAGGTCCTGATCGTCGAGGATGACGAGCTTCTGGGCCGAGGCATGGCCGAGGCCCTCACCGAAGCCGGCTTCGATTCGATCCTGGTTACGAAGGGCGACATCGCGCTCGCGCGCGTGCGTTACGACAACCCGGACGTATGCGTGCTTGACCTGATGCTGCCGGGAATCGACGGCTGGCGGTTGATCGAGCTCGCTCGCTCCGAAGGCATCGGCACACCCATCGTCGTCGTCAGCGCTCGCGGCACGGAGCATGACCGCATCCACGCGCTCGAGATTGGAGCCGACGATTACCTAGTCAAGCCCGTCTCGATGAAAGAGCTCGTGGCCCGAGTTCGCGCCGCCGCGCGCCGCGGGCACAGCGCTCTGCCGCGCCAGGACGGAGAGTCAATCGAGCTCGAGGAGTTGCGCATCGACCCCCGTGAGGTCCAGGCCTACGTAGACGGCGTCAGCGCCGAGCTAACTCCCACCGAGTTCAAGCTGCTCTACGCGCTCGCCTTAGACACCGGACGGGTCATCACTCGCGACGAATTACTGCAGAAGATCTGGGGGCGCCGGCGCTCCTTCCGCGACCGAACTGTAGACGTATGCGTGAAGCGCCTTCGCGACAAGATCGACAGGCGCGCGTCTCGCCACACCTTCATTCAGACGCGCTTTGGCGTCGGCTACAAGCTCGATCCGCTGGCCAAGGCCACCGCAGCCGAGCCGTCCGAGAACTAACCCCGCCTCATGACGAAGCAAAGCCGCCCGCTCGCGGCCCCGCTTTCATCCACAGCGGCCCCGAGGAGAGTCGGTGCTCAACTCGGCTGCGGGGTACGGAGATACGGCGCTAGCACTCATGAAAGTGCTGGTATTGAGCCTCTTATCTCGGCTCGGTAACGTTTTCGACGGGTGTTGAGAACTGCCGCATCGGCTTGGGAGTGAAGCTGTGGATTCTGTGGATCACTGCGTGCCGAGGGGAACCTGTCCGCGAGGCTCCCGACCCACCCGTTCTCGTCAGGAAGCGAACACGCCGTACGAGCGGAAGCGAGCGCGCCGATCACGGCGGAGCTCCTTACCGTTCATCTTCTTCAACTCGTCCAGCGCCGAGCGAAGCGACTTGCCGAGTAGCTTCGCAGCCTCGTCGAAATCGGTGTGCGCGCCGTCCTTGGGCTCGGGGATGATGCCGTCGATTACGCCCAGTTCGAGGCAGTGAACCGCGTCGGGCCTGAACGCCGCCGCGGCCTTGCGGGCCTGCCCGGCATCGCGCCAGAGAATCGAGGCACAACCCTCGGGAGAGATCACCGAGTAGATCGCAAACTGCTGCATCAGCACGCGGTTGGCCAACGCCAGGGCGATTGCCCCGCCGGAGCCACCCTCGCCGATCACGCAGGCCACCGTTGGCACCGTCAGGCGCGCCATGGTCGCCTGTGAGGCCGCCAGAGCTCCACCCTGACCGTGCTGCTCGGCCGCTACGCCGGGATAGGCGCCGGGGGTGTCTACGAAGGTGATTACCGGGAAACCGTGCCGCTCGGCGATTTCCATCACCCGCATGGCCTTGCGGTAGCCCTCCGGGTTCGACATGCCGAAGTTTCGCTTCACCCTCTGCACCGCATCCCCGCGGCCCTTCTGGTGGCCGATGACCGCCACCGTACGATCGGCGAAGCTGCCCAGGCCCGAGACGATGGCGGGGTCGTCCATGCGGGCGCGATCGCCGTGCAGCTCGATCCAGTCGCCGATCAAGCGCTCGACGTAATCGAGCGTGTAGGGGCGCTCGGGGTGCCGAGCAAACTCGACCGAGCGCCAGATCTCGTCTTCGTCGCGCTCGTCGCCGTTACCCATTTCCTCGAGCTGTTGCTCGATCCGGCGTACCTCGTTCGACATACCGCCGCCCGGCAAATGCAGCCGTTTCAGCTTGGCCAGACGATCGCGGAGCTTGAGCTCTAGCTCACCCGACATGACCGAATAACCTCAGTAGCTTGGCCAGAGTGGTTTTGAGCTCGCGTCGCTGGACGATCGCGTCCAGGTGCCCGAAGCGATAGTTGGACTCGGCGAGACCGAAGTCGTCCGGCAAATCCTCGCGTACGGTCTGCTGCACGACGCGCGGACCGGTGAAGCACATCAGCGTGCCGGGCTCGGCGATCGTGATGTCGCCCAGAGTGGCGAAGCTGGCCAGCAGCCCCGCGGTAGTGGGATGGGTGAGCACGCTGATGAAAGGGATGCCGGCGTCGCGCATGTTCTCGACCGCGCAGACCGTCTTCGGCACCTGCATCAGCGAGAGAATTCCCTCCTGCATCCGCGCGCCGCCCGAGGCGTTGACCGAGATCAGCGGAACTTTACGCTCGATCGCGCGCTCGCAGGCCTGGGCGAACTTCTCGCCCACGACGCTTCCCATCGAGCCCGCCATGAAGGAGAAATCCATCACGGTGAGCTGGAAATCAAGGCCTTCGATCTTCCCCTGCCCCATCAGCATCGCGTCTCCGAGGCCCGTCTTCAGCTCGGCCTCGGCGATACGGTCCTTGTACGAGCGAAGATCAAAGAAGCCCAGCGGGTCGGCCGAGCGGAGGTCGGCGGCCTCCTCGATGAAGCTGTCCTTGTCGAGAAGCTGCTCTATCCGCTCCAGCGCCCCGACGGGGAAGTGATAGTCGCACTGGGCGCAAACGCGCAGGTTCGCCGCCAACTCGTCGTCACGGTAGTGCGAATTGCACTTGGGGCAAGTGTTGGGATGCTTCTTCGAGCCCCCGGGCTCGGGCGGCGAGTTCTTGTGCTCGATTGAGACGTCTATTCGACTAGCCATAAGAGCCTCGGAAGTTTAGCCCTCTCTCGTTTTAGCGGTGGGCGCTCGCGGCCTCAACCCTCGAACCGCCGCAGCACGACCGAGGCGTTGTGGCCGCCGAACCCGAAGGAGTTCGACACGGCCACTCGCACATCGGCCTTTCTTGCCTCGTTGGGAACGTAGTCGAGGTCGCACTCCGGATCGGCGTTTTCCTGGTTGATCGTGGGCGGAACCATACCGTCCCTGATCGCCAGGATCGAAAATGTCGCCTCGACCGCTCCCGCGCCGCCCAGGCAGTGCCCGGTCGCTCCCTTGGTTGAGGAGACCGGCGTCTTGTAGGCATTCTCCTCGCCGAGCGCGAGCTTGATCACCTTCGTCTCGCTCGCGTCTCCGAGCGGCGTCGAGGTGCCGTGGGCGTTGATGTAGTCGACCTCGGACGGATCGATTCCCGCGTCGGCGAAAGCCATCTTCATGGCGCGTGCCGGATTCTCGCCGGTCGGGTCGGGCTCGGTGATGTGAAGCGCGTCCGAAGATACGCCGTAGCCGCCAACCTCCGCATAGATCTTCGCGCCACGCGCCCGCGCGTGCTCGAGCTCTTCGAGAACGAGCACGGCTGCGCCCTCACCCATCACGAAGCCGTCGCGGTCGCGGTCGAAGGGACGACTGGCGCGCTTCGGATCGTCGTTGCGCCGGGAAATCGCTCGCATCGCCGTAAAGCCGGCGATTCCGACCGGTGTGACTCCCGCCTCGGTACCGCCCGCGAGCATCACGTCGGCCCTACCGAGCCGGATCGCGTCGGTGGCGTCGCCGATCGCCATGTTCGAGGCGGCACAAGCAGCGCATTCCGCTAGCAGCGGCCCGCGCGTCCCGAGCTCCATCGATACCCAGGCCGCGCCCATGTTCGGGATGATCGAAGGAATCGCGAACGGGCCCACGCGATCGGGGCCGCGATTGAACAGCGTCAGCGTGCATTCCTGGAAGGAGTAGAGGCCGCCGACCCCGGTTGCGATTGCCGCGCCGATGCGGTCGCGCTCCTTGAATATATCCAGAGCGGAGTCGGTTTCGGCCTGGCGAGCCGCCGCCAGCGCCATCATGGCGAAGCGATCCATGCGCCGGACCTTCTTGCGGTCGATCCACACCGTCGGATCGAAGTCCTTCAACTCGCAGGCGATATCAACCTCATAGCCGGTCGTGTCGAAAAGCGTGATCGGGCCAGCCCCGGACTCGCCGGCGAGCAGATTGCGCCAGCCGGTCTCCATATCGAGCCCGAGCGAGCTGATCATTCCGAGCCCGGTGACGACGACTCTCTTGCGTTCGTTTTCCATCGTCACATCGCCATCCCGCCGTCGACGACGAGCACCTCGCCGCTGATGAAGCCCGCCTCGTCCGAGCAGAGGAAGTGCACCGCGCGGGCGATGTCCTCCGGCTGGCCGAATCGACCGAGCGAGGTGGCCGCGAGCATCTTTTGCTTGACGTCTTCGGGCAAGACCTCCGTCAGGCGCGTCTCGATATAGCCGGGCGCTACGGCGTTGACGCGAATGCCTCGAGCGCCGGCCTCGCGCGCGAGCGACTTGGTAAAGCCGATGATGCCGGCCTTCGAAGCCGCGTAGTTGGTCTGACCGAAGTTGCCGTGGATGCCGACGACGCTGGCGAGGTTGACGATTGTGCCGGAGCGGCGCTTCATCATCCCGCGGACCGCCGCGCGGCACATCAGATAGACGCTGGTCAGGTTGATGTCGATGACGGCGCGCCAATCCTCCTCCGACATCCGCGCCAGCAACCCGTCTCGGGTGATACCGGCGTTGTTGACCAGGATGTCGATCTCGCCGGCGTCGGCGATCAGCTTCTCGACCTCGTCGGCCTTGGTGACATCCGCGTAGAGCGCCTGCCCGCCGACCTCGCGCGCCACCTCTTCGTTCTCGCTCGTACCGGGAAGGTCGCAACAGACGACGTCGGCGCCCGCGCCCTTGAGCTCGGCGGCGATCGCGCGACCGATGCCGCGCGCCGCGCCGGTGATCAGCGCCCGCTTTCCTTCCAGCGATCCATATGCCTCAGGCAACCGACAGCACCTCCTCGACCTTCTTCAGCGTGGCCAGGCTGTTGACCGAGATCGCGTCGACGCTGCGGTCGATGCGCCTGACCAGTCCCGAGAGCACGTTGCCCGGACCGATCTCGACGAAGGTGCGTACACCGTTTGCGATCAGGCCTCTGGTCGCCTGCGTAAAGCGCACCGGAGCAGTGAGCTGATCGACGAGTAGCCCGGCGACCTTCTGTCGACTCTCGAGCCGCGCACTGACCGTCGACATGAACGCGATCTGGAGATCGTTGAGGCGCACCCTTTCTAGCGCCGGGCGGAAGCGCTCGGCCGCGCGCGCAGCCAATGGGCTGTGGAAGGCGCCCGAGATCGCCAACTTGATCGTTCGCCTGGCACCCTCGCGCTCGGCCTCTTCGCAGCACTCGTCCACCGCATCGGTCTGCCCCGAGATGACGACCTGGCCCGGGCAATTGTAATTCGCCGGCCAGACGCAGTGAATCTCTCGGCAAAGCTCCTCCACGACCTCGTCCTCGAGCCCGAGAATCGCCGCCATCGAGCCTGGGCTCTCCTTGGCGACTTCGGCCATCGCCAGCCCGCGCTCACGCACGAGCCCGATCGCGTCAGCCGTGTCGAACACGCTTCCTGCCGCCAGCGCCGCGAACTCTCCAACCGAGTGGCCGACAACATAGTCCGGCCTGAAGCCGAGCGACTCGATCGCCGCCAGAATGGCCAGGCTGGTAGCCAGCAACGCGGGCTGCTGAACCGATGTATCGACGAGATCTTCGACAGGGCCCGTAAAGCAGAGCGCAGGCAGGTCGAGACCGCAGCTCTCGCTTCCGCGCTCGTATACCGCCATCGCCTCGGGCACAGCCTCGGCGATCTCGCGGCCCATCCCGGCCTCGATCGATCCCTGGCCGGGGAAGCAGAAGGCGACCTTCCCTTTCGTTCGACCCTCTCCAGCGTTAGTGCTCATTGTCTCTCCCTCCAGACCACGTGATCACGCTCGACCCCCAGGTCAATCCCGCACCCATCCCCGTCATGAGCACGAGCGTTCCGTCCTTCAGACGTCCCTCTTGCCGCGCTTCGCAAAGTGCGAGCGGGATCGAGGCCGACGAGGTGTTGCCGTAGCGATCGACGTTGACGAAAACACGTTCCTTTTCGATTCCCAGTTTCTTCGCCGCGTGTTCGATGATACGAAGGTTTGCCTGATGCGGCACGTAGAGGTCGATGTCCGCGATGCTTCTTCCCGAAGCCTCGAGCACCGCCTGAGCCGAGCTCGACAACACTCTGGTCGCGAACTTGTACACCTCGCGCCCGTTCATCTTCACATAGTGCTCGCCCGCCGCAACTGTTTCTGCGCTCGACGGTCGCCGCGAGCCGCCGGCCGGCATGAACAACTCCATTTCGCCCGCGCCGTCGGCGCCCAGCTCAAAAGCGTGAAAGCCGCCCGCTTCGACCTCTTCGAGCACTACCGCACCGGCGCCGTCGCCGAACAGAACGCAGGTTGAGCGGTCTGACCAGTCGACTACTCGCGACAGCGTGTCGGCGCCGACCACGAGCACTCGCCGCGCAAGGCCGGCCGCGATCGCGCCGTAACCCTGGGTCAACGCGTAGACAAAGCCCGTGCAGCCCGCCAAGAGATCGTAGGCCGCCGCGCTCTCGGCGCCGAGTTGGTTGGCGAGAATCGCCGCCGTTGACGGAAAGGGCATGTCGGCCGTGATCGTGGCCACGATGACCAGGTCGATCTCGGCGCCTGTGAGGGCCGCGTCGGCGAGTGCCGCCTTGGCCGCGGGGATGGAAAGATCGGAGGTCGCTTCTTCCGGCGCCGCGATTCGCCGCTCCTTGATGCCGGTGCGTGTCTGAATCCATTCGTCGCTCGTATCGACCCTTTGCGCTAGCTCGTCGTTCGTGAGCACGCGTTTGGGCACGTAGCAACCGAGCCCCGTGATCGAGACGGGCCTTCCTGAGCAGACGCCGATCACTGCTCCACCGCAAAGGTCAGCATGCCGCGAACAGCAAGCTGCCCGTCGACTGTGGCCTTGACCTTGCCTTTCCCAACCGGACCGCGCATTACTTCGATCTCACAGACGTACTCGAGTGTGTCGCCGGGCTCGACCAGGCGCTTGAAGCGCACGTCGTCGATACCGCCGAAGAGCACCATCTTGTCCTCGTTCCCTTCGTCCGTCATCACCGCGACGGCGCCTGTCTGAGCGAGGCCTTCGACCATCAACACGCCGGGCATGATCGGCCTGCCCGGGAAGTGACCGGCGAGAAACCACTCCTCGCCCGTCACGGTCTTGCGCGCTACGGCCCGCTTTCCGGGCTCCAGCTCGACCACCTCGTCGATGAGCAGAAACGGGTCGCGGTGCGGGAGTATCGCCTCGATCTCCGCCTTTCCCAGCGGGAGCGCCAGCGTCATGCGGCTGCCTCCTTTGCAATCCGGTCGCGCAGCCGTTTGCGAGCGCGGTGCGCGTAGCACTTGGCCGTGCCGACCGGCATCCGCGCTGCGCCGGCGATCTGTTCGAACGAGAAGCCGAGGGCGTCCTTGAGCACGACCACGCGCGCCTGCGCGACGGGTAGCTCGCGCAAATGCTCGGATAACTCGGCGCGCAACTCCGCACCGAGCGTCTCGGCAACGGGATCGCAGTCCTTGGCCTGCTCCAGCTCGAACTCCTCCGGCAACGGCGCCGCACGGCGCAGGCTCTCACGAGCCGCCGTGTCGTGGCAGGTGTTGACCACCAGCCGGTGTAACCAGGTAGCGAACTGCGCCTCACCCCGGTATTGCCCGATCCTCTGACAGAGCTTGAGCAGCGATTCCTGCGCGGCATCCTGGGCGTCGCGAAGATCGAAAAGCTCGCGCCGGGCGATCCGGCCGACCCTTTCCGCGTAGCGCTCGCAGAGTGCCTCGAGCGCTCTTTTGTCGCCGTCTTTCGCACGCTTGATCAAGATGGGATCGCTCAGCCTTTCGTAACTGATTGTCGAATCAGCCCTGAGTGGGCTACTGATTCGACGGCGATTGGCTCCCTGGGGTTTCACGGCTGAACTAGTGTAGAGATCGTGGCCGGTACGCTCGCGCCTTCTGCCGTACGACCGCGCCTGCGCGGCCGCTTCGGACGGCCTCTCTATCTATATGCCGAGCGCTGCTCTTCCACCCAGGACCTGCTCCCCTCGGACGCGCCCGAAGGTGCGCTCGCTCTGACCGAAGAGCAGACGCAGGGACGAGGACGGCGAGGGCGCGACTGGCAGGGAGCGGTGGGGAAAGGCCTGCTCTTCTCGCTCTGTCTGCGACCGCAGGTGGAGACCGCCCGGCTGGCTTCGTTCACGCCCGTCGCCGCCGAGGCAATCGTTCAGGCGATCGCCTCGTTCGGCGGTCAGGCCACGGTCAAGCATCCGAATGACGTCCTCATTGCCGGGCGGAAGGTCGCGGGCATCTTGGCCGAGGCAAGCGCCGGCCGCGTCGCACTGGGAGTGGGAGTAAACGTCGATCAGCAGGCCGGCGATCTGCCCGAGCGCCCGGTCTTTCCCGCCAGTTCGCTGACGCTCGAGCTGGGGTGCTCGATTGACCGCGTGGAGCTGCTTGTTTGCATCCTCGAGCAACTTGAGCGCCACTACGAGCTCTGGCTGGCCGCCCCGAGCGTTTGAGTTACGCGCGCGCTCGACTCCGCTACGCTGCCCACAGCCGATGACAGACGCAAGCCCAAGCAGCTCGGGTGAGCACGGCGCAGAGGCGCGCGCATCGCGCGACCCGCTGAGCGGGCGCGAGGTGGTCTTCGCACCCGCGCGCGCGAGGCGCCCCGGTAACCACGAAGCACGCATCGAGCCTGAAACGGCCGCCGAGGCGGCCGCCTGCCCCTTCTGCGAGGGCCACGAGCAAGAGACGCCGCCCGAGCTCTTCGTGCTTGGCGCCAAGAAGGATCGCCTACCCGACTCCCTGGGTTGGAAGGTTCGCGTGGTTCCCAATCTCTTCCCCGCCTTCGAGCGGCAGCAGGTAGTCGTGCACGCGCCGACCCATTTGTGCTCGTTTGCCGATCTTTCCGAGCCTCAGCTCGCGCTCGTCGCCGAGGCCTGGTCGGAGGTCGCCGAGCGAGCCTGGGCGCAGGGATTCGATCATCTACTTGCAGTGGTCAACGAGGGTAAGGCCGCCGGCGCCAGCCGGCCGCATTCGCACTCCCAGCTCGTCTCGCTCGATCATCTCCCCCCGGAGGTCGCCGCTGAGGCTCCTCGACTGCGTCGCGATAGCTGCGCTCTTTGCTCACTTCTCGGCGATCTCGATCCCGCGCTCGTGCTGGCGGAGCGGAAGCTCACGCAGGGCAGCGTCTCGCTGATGCTCGCGCCGGCCGGCCGGGCGCCCTACGAGCTACTCGTCGCCCCGCGCGAGCACCTGCCCGATGCTTTCGGAAACGGCGAGCTTCTGGCGACCGCGCTGAGTCTGGTCGCCGAGGGAGTACGCCGGTTGAACGCGGTCGAAGGCCCTTCGCCCTTCAACCTCTGGCTGCACAACTTCCAAGAAGACGGTCACTGGCACCTCGAATTGGTGCCGCGACTCAACGTGTTCGCCGCTGTCGAGCTCGGCGCCGGTATCTACATCAACACGCTGTTGCCCGAGGAAGCTGCCGCGCGCCTGCGCGAGGCACTGCCAGTCTAGTTTTTGGACTCGGGATCCGGCTTGGGTTCGGACTCGAGTTCCGGCTCTGGCTCTGACGCGACTACGGGCTCGCCTTCGATCTCGGCGCCTTCCTCTTCCGACTCGACGACCGGTGCCAGGCTCGATACGTACTCCTCGTCGCCGCGTAGACGCATCACGATCACGCCCTGGGTCGACCGGCCCATGCGCCGAATGTCCTCGACCGGAATCTTGATCATCGTTCCCTCGTTCGAGATCAACATCACCTGATAGCCGTCGCGAACCGTCTTGGCTCCAACCAGGCCGCCGCGCGCCTGCGTGAGTTGCACGGTTTTGACTCCGAGGCCGCCGCGCCCCTTGACCGGATAGTCGGCAATCCGAGTGCGCTTGCCGTAACCGTGCTTCGTCACGACCAGCAGATCCATGTCGTCGCGAGCAATCGCGATTGCGATCACTTCGTCGTCGCCGCGCAGGCGCATTCCCTGGACGCCGGAGGTTGGACGGCCCATCGGGCGAGCCTGCTTCTCGTGGAAGCGGATCGCCTGGCCCTTGCGCGAAACGATCAGGATGTCGTCCTTGCCCGTGGAGTGACGAACGCCGACCAACTCGTCGCCCTCGCGCAGCTTGATCGCGATGATTCCGTCCGCCTTTAGCGGCGTGTTGTAGTCGGCAAGGCGCGTCTTCTTCACCACACCGTTCTTCGTAGCGAAGACCAGGTATTCAGCCTCCTTGAACTCCCGCGTCTGGATGACCGCTCGGACCTTCTCGTCCTGGCGGAAGGGCAGGAGATTGACGATCGCGCGCCCCTTCGATTGGCGCGAACCGAGCGGAAGCTCATGCACTTTCAGGCGGTAGACCTTGCCCACGCTGGTGAAGAAGAGGATGTAGTCGTGCGTTGAGGCCACGAACAGGTGCTCGATGTAGTCGTCTTCCTTCAGGTCCATCCCCATTACGCCGACTCCGCCGCGGCGCTGCTCGCGATAAGCCGTCACCGGAAGCCGCTTGATGTAGCCGGAGCGGGTGATCGCGATCACCATGTCTTCCTCTGCGATCAAGTCTTCCAGTTCGAGGTCGGACTCGCCGGCGATGATCTCCGTCCGACGGTCGTCGTGCTTGCCGTAGATCGACCGAATCTCGTTCAGCTCTTCGCGGATCAGACCGTCAACCTTGGCCTGATCGCCGAGAATCGACCTCAGGTCGATAATAAGTTCCTGCAAGTCGGCGTATTCCGAGTCGATTTTCTGACGCTCGAGTTGCGTTAGTCGCGACAGGCGCAGATCGAGGATTGCCTGAGCCTGGACCTCCGAAAACTCGAACGTCTTCATCAGACCGTTACGGGCCTCCTCGGCATCGTTCGAGGCACGAATAAGCTCGATCACGGCGTCGAGATTGTCGAGCGCGATCAGGTAACCGGCCAGAATGTGGGCCCGCCGCTCGGCCTGGCGAAGCTCGAACTTCGAGCGCCTGACGATTACCTCGCGCTGGAAATTGAGGTACTCGCGCACCAACTCGAGCAGCGAGAGCGTGCGCGGCACTCCGCCGACCAGAGCCACGCCGTTGTAGCCGAAGGTCGTCTGCAGCGATGTGTGCTTGAAGAGCTTGTTCAGCGCGACCTGTGGGATCGCATCGCGCTTCAGTTCGATCTGGATCCGCATCCCGGTGCGGTCGGAGTGGTCTTGCAAGTCGGAGATCTCCGTCAGCACCTTCTCGTGCACGAGGTCGGCGATCTTCTTGATTACGCCTCCATCGCCGCCCTTTTTCACGCCGTAGGGAAGCTCGGTCACCACGATCGCCGTCTTGCCGCCGCGCAACTCCTCTATATGGGCGCGAGCTCTCATGACAATGCGTCCTCGGCCCGAGCGGTAAGCCTCCCTGATGCCCTGCCTGCCGACGATGATTCCGCCGGTCGGGAAGTCCGGTCCCTTGACGTGCTTGAGTAGCTCGTCAACCGAGATCTCCGGTTCGTCGATCATGGCCATGATCGCGTCGACCACCTCGCTCAGGCGGTGCGGCGGCATATTGGTAGCCATGCCGACAGCGATTCCGGACGCGCCGTTGACGAGCAGGTTGGGAAAGCGGCTGGGCAGCACCACCGGCTCGCGCCGCGACTCGTCGTAGTTGGGCACGAAGTCGACGGTGTCGGCGTCGATGTCGCGCAACATCTCGGTAGCGATCTTCGCCAACCGACACTCGGTGTAGCGCATCGCCGCGGCCGGGTCGTCGTCGATCGAGCCGAAGTTTCCCTGCCCGTCGACCAGCGGGTAGCGCAGCGAGAAGGGCTGGGCCAAGCGCACGAGGGTGTCGTAGATGGAGGAATCGCCGTGCGGATGGAAGGCGCCCATCACCTCGCCGACGACGCGCGCCGACTTCTTGTAGGGACGGTTCGGCTGCATGCCGGACTCGTGCATGCCAAAGAGCACTCGCCGGTGAACCGGCTTCAGGCCGTCGCGAACATCGGGAAGCGCGCGGCTGACGATTACGCTCATCGCGTAATCGAGGTAGCTAGTGCGCATCTCCTCTTCGAGCTCGCGCGGCTCGACGCGCCCGGGACCTAGTGCGCCTGTCTCGACCTCAGACATCTAGGAATCTCACATCTGCCGCGTTTTGCTCGATGAACTCGCGCCGGGGCTCGACCTGGTCGCCCATCAGGGTCGAGAAGAGCTGGTCGGCGGCGGAGGCGTCCTCGACGTCGACGCGCATAAGCAGGCGCCGAGCGGGATCCATCGTTGTCTCCCAGAGCTGCTCGGGGTTCATCTCACCCAGGCCCTTGTAGCGCGAGAGTTGAATGCCTTCCTTGGCCAGTTCGAAAGACTCGCGGCGCAGGGCGTGGAACGTCTCGGCGCTGCGTTTCTTCTTCCCCTGGGTCAGCTCAAAGGGCGGAAGCCCGAGTTCGGCAAGCTTCGTATAAGCGCGCCGTGCCTCCCGGAAAGCCTGCGAGAAAAACAGCTGCGCGGGAACGTTCACCCGCTGCGCCGCACCCGTCTCCTTCTCGGTCACCTTGACCCAGGAGCCCTCGGCGTCAGTCGATTCGATCTTCAAATCGTAGCCGTTGCTACCTACGGCCTTGAGCGCCTTACTGATGTCTTTCGCAGCCTCGTCTTCGAGCTCGACCAGCCTGTGGGTCACGACAAAGTCGGCCGCTGGCGTACCGAAGTCGGCCTTGAGGCGTCCGATCTGCCCGTCGAGCGCGCGCAGGCCTCCGGAAAGCTTCTTCCAGCGCGCTTCGCTCATCTTCAGCTCGCTTCCGGCGCGATCACGCACCTCGATGTTTCCGATTCGCTCTCGCACAAGTAGCTCCTCGAGTTGGGCGTCCTTCTCGAAGTAGAACTCGCGCCCGTCGAGCTTCACCCGATACAACGGCGGTATCGCGATGTAGACGTGCCCGTATTCGAACAGCTCCGGCATGTGCCGGTAGAAGAAGGTGAGGAGAAGCGTGCGGATGTGCGCGCCGTCGACGTCGGCGTCGCTCATCAAGATCACGTGGTGGTAGCGAAGCTTGCTGATGTCGAACTCCTCGCCGATGTTCGTGCCCAGCGCGGTGATGATCGCCTGGATTTCGACGTTCGAGAGAACCTTGTTGATGCGGTTCTTTTCGGAGTTGATGATCTTGCCGCGCAAGGGGAGAATCGCCTGGTAGGTGCGATCGCGGCCGCCTTTTGCCGAGCCGCCCGCGGAATCGCCCTCGACGATGAAGAGCTCTGCCGCTTCCGGGTCGCGGATCGTGCAGTCGGCCAGCTTGCCCGGTAGCGACGAGCTTTCGAGTGCGCTCTTGCGCCGCGTCAGCTCGCGCGCCTTGCGAGCCGCCTGACGCGCGCGTGAAGCCGAGATCGTCTTCAGGACGATCTGGCGAGCATCGTTCGGATTCTCTTCCAGGAACTCCGCCAGCTTTTGATTGACGGCCTGCTTGACGAGGCCTTCGACCCAGGGGTTGCCCAGCTTGGTCTTCGTCTGACCTTCGAACTGGGGGTCGCGCAGCTTGACCGAGATCACCGCGGCCAGGCCCTCACGCACGTCTTCCCCGTCGAGGTTCGGCTCCTTCTCCTTGATTAGTCCCTTCTCGCGCCCGTACTTGTTCATGCTGGCCGTCAGCGCCGACTTGAAGCCCGTCAGGTGCGATCCGCCCTCGTGCGTATTGATGTTGTTGGCAAACGAGAAGACCGACTCGACGTAGGAGGAGTTCCACTGCATCGCCACCTCGACGGTGCCCCGGTCGTTTCCGCCCTCGAAATAGACGACATGCTTGTGCACCGGGTCTTTGGTCTGGTTTACGTAGCCGATGAAGTCTCTGATCCCGCCTTCGTAGTGGAACTCGAATCTCTCCTCGGTGGTGCGCTCGTCGATCAGCACGATCTTCAGCCCGCGGGTGAGGAAGGCCGTCTCACGCAGGCGCTGCACCAGAAGCTGTGTCGAGTATTCGAGCTCGTCGAAGACATCCGAGTCCGGCAGGAAGGTGATCGTCGTGCCGGTGTCGGAAGCCTTGCCTACGACTTTCACTTCGCTGGTGGGGACACCGCGCGCGAACTCTTGCCGATAGAGCTTGCCGCCGCGCCGCACCTCGGCCACCATCCACTCCGAGAGTGCGTTGACGACCGAGACCCCGACGCCGTGCAACCCGCCCGAGACCTTGTACCCCTCGCCGCCGAACTTTCCGCCAGCGTGAAGCTTGGTCAGAACGACGGTCAGCGCCGACATTCCCTGCTCGGGCATTAGATCGACGGGGATACCGGAGCCGAAGTCTTTGACGGTTACGGAATTGTTCGGATTCAGGACCACCTCGATGCGGTCGTTTCGACCCGCAAGAGCCTCGTCGACCGAGTTGTCCACGACTTCGTAGACGAGATGGTGAAGGCCTCGAGAGCCCGTCGAGCCGATATACATCCCGGGACGAAGCCGGACCGGCTCAAGGCCTTCGAGGACAGTGATGTCCTTAGCTGTATAAGATGTCTCCGCCATGAAAAAAGCCCTGCAAATAGCCTGCTTGCGGGCTTCTTAGAGTCTATCAGAAAGCGCGGTCGGAAGTGCGCCTAAGGTGTGCTTTTTCGGCTGTTTTGAGCGAGGCTCGCCGCCGCTGCCCGAGCAACCAGAGCACGCAGCTCATCGTCGGCGATAGCGGCCGCCAGTTTTTCGCCTTGCGCGCGTTCGCGCGCTGTCGTCACAGGCTCATTCACAACCGGCGAGGGGTCGCCTTCCGGCCCTCTGGCGGGAACCGGACCGGGCACGAAGTGCAACTCGCTCGGGCATTCGCCGGCTAGCGCCTGCTCGAGCTTGGAGAGTATCTGTGGCGCCAGGTGCTTGAGCTCGAAGGCCCAGGTTGCCGAGCTGGTGTTGACCTGCAGTACCCGCTTGCGATTCATTCGCGCCGGCCAGGCGTTGGCGGCGATTGTCTCGCCGACTACCTGCGGCCAGATTCGGACCAGTTCGCTCGCTGCCGGAAGCCCGACGCGCTTCGCCGCCCTTCTGATCTCTCGCTCGAGCCTGTCCATCACTCCGCCTTCGCGCTTCCTTCGCTCACCCGGATGATCTGATCTGCCGGCTCGGGCAGGGCGCCGTCGCTGGTGGCCGTGATGATCGTCTGGCCTAGACCCTTCAACCTCTCGACCAACGCCTCGCGCCTGCTCATGTCCAACTCTGAGAGTACGTCGTCGAGCAGCAGTAGCGGTGCGCCCGTGTCCCTTTGGGTCAGCAACTCGGCCTCGGCAAGCAGGAGCGCGAGCACTGCTGTGCGCTGCTCACCCTGCGAACCGAAGGAGCGGAGCTCCCGTCCCCCGGCTAAAGCGACGATCTCGTCCAGGTGCGGGCCGGCGCCGGTCGTTCCTCGCTCCAGATCGCGCGCCAGCCGTTGCTCGAGCAGCTGGACAGTGAGCGGCTCGGCTGAGTACTCGAGCCTGCAATCGCGCAGTCCGAGTGCCTCTCCTACTTCCGCGAAACGCGGCGAGAGCATCTCGATCGAACGCAGGCGCGCTGCTTGTAGAGACGACCCGAGTACTGCTACCTGCTCGCTCCAGGGCGCGAGCGCTACCTTGCTCGAGAATCCAAGCCCGATCTTTCGCAGGCACGCGTTGCGCTGGCCAAGAGCCTCGCCGTAGGCGCGCGGAAGACCCGCCCGCGTGGGAAGAAGTCGGCTCAACGTGCGGTCGATATAGGCGCGGCGCACGGCCGGTCCTCCCTTGATCACGACCAGCCGATCGGGCGTGAACACAAGCGTCGGGAGCTCGTTTCTCAGCTGATCGATCGCCGAGAGCGCGGCCCCGTTCAGACGGACGCGCTTGCCCTCCTTGCGAACAACCGCAACCTCCACCGTGACGGTGCCACCTCGCCGCTTGGCCTGAAGCGCAACGCGGGCCCCGTCACAGCCGAAGCGAATCAGCTGGGCATCGGCTCTCGTTCGCGGCGAAAAGGCCTGCGTGCCTACGTGCGCCGCCTCGACCAGATTCGTCTTCCCGGCGCCGTTCGGTCCGGCGACCAGTACGAGCCCATCCTCCAGCTCAAGTTCGAGGCGCTCATACGAGCGGAAGTCGCGCAGTGTGATTTGGCGAACGCTCAGCCCGCGAGGCGGATCGGCATGATCAGGTACCAGAAGCTGTCACCCTCCGCGCGAAGGAGCCCGGGACGGATCGGATTGATCAAATTCAGCTCGATCTCGTCGCCTATCACAGATTCGATCCCCTCGCGCAGGAACTCCGCGTTGAAGCCGATCTCGATCGGCTCGCCGCTGAACGCGACCGGCAACGTCTCGCTTGCCTCTCCGACATCTTGCGTTTGCGCAGAGATCGCCAGCGTGCCCTCTTCGAAGCGAAGCTTGATCGGGCTGGTTCGCTGCGCCATCACCGCGACGCGGCGTACGACGTCGAGAAACTCGGTCCGTGCCAGCTTGACGGTGTGCTCGAAAGCCTCGGGGATGAGTTGGTGGTGGCTGGGGAACTGACCGTCGATTCGCCTCGTGCTCAGCGTCGTACCGCCGAGCGAGAAGATCACGTGGTTGTCCTGAATCGCCAGTTCGAGCTCGCTGCTCGTAGCGGGGATGCGCGCCAGCTCTGCGATCGCGCGGGCCGGCACAATTGCCTCTAACTCCGGCGTATCGCCGTCGAGCTCGGTCTCCCGAACCGCGAGGCGATAGGAGTCGGTAGCTACCATCGTCAACTTGCGCTTCGACGCGCTGGAGCCGTTCTCGAACTGAATGAGAATGCCTGTGAGTACCGGCCTCGACTCGTCTCGCGACGCTGCTTTCGCCACGCGGCTCGCTGTGTCGAGAAAGACCTCACGGTTTACTTTGAAGACTCCCTCCGTAGCCATTTTGGGAAGTCGTGGGAAATCCTCAGTAGTTGAGACATTGAGCCTGTACGCGGCGGCCCCACAGGAGAGACTGATCATTCTCGAGCCGCTCTCTTGCTCGATCGTTACCTCGCTCTCGCTACTCGGAAGTGATCGACAAGCGTCTACGAACACTCTTCCCGGAACTACACTCGCCCCTTCTCCTTCAACGTTTGCCTCCAGCGACGAGGTGATCGCGAGCTCCATGTCGGTCGCAGCGAGATGAACTTGGCCGTTCTCCGCCGTAACGAGAACTCCAGCCAGGACTTTTACCGCGCTTCGCGACGAAACAGCACGCGCAACCATGGACGCCGTCTCGACGAGTCGCTCTCGGGAGCAGCGAACTTTTATTCCAGAAGTAAGGCTTGTATCTGTTTCAATCATGAGAAGTTTTTCTTGTAGTCATAGTAAGGCCTGTTAGGAGCGAGGAAACCAGGTCCAACGCCGCGCCAGAAGAGGGATTCTCCTGAGGACTACGGCTGGGGAGAAGTAAAGCAGAACCAGAAGAACTCAAACACGTCTCGCGAGAAACAGGTGATCTATCCACAATCATCCACCGGGACCCCACAGTTAACGCACCTGCTTAATACGTGCTGTGAGCTCTTGGACGAGGTTGTAGACGGAGCGATCTTCCTTTATTAGGCGCGCGATCTTCGAAGTCGCGTGAATAACCGTGGTGTGGTCGCGACCACCAAACTCCTTACCGATCTTCGGCAGAGAAGAGTCCGTCAACTCGCGGGAGAGGTACATGGCGACCTGGCGCGGATAGACGATGTTCTGCGAGCGCCTGTCACTACACAGCTCGGTGAGAGAGAGGCCAAAACGCCCAGCCACCTCTTCCTGGATGTGGTGGATACTCACTTCTGCCGCTTCTGGAGGGAAGACGTCTTTCAAAACCTCCTGGGCCAACTCAACCGTCATTAGGCGCCCGGTCAATGAAGAGAAGGCAACGACTCGCGTTAGCGCACCCTCGAGCTCGCGGATATTCGACGAGATGAGACTGGCAATGAACGTAAGGACCTGAGGATCGGGAACATGTATGCCCTCGGTGTGAACCTTCTTCCGCAGGATCGCAATCCGCGTCTCGAGATCGGGCGGTTGGATATCGGTGATCAGGCCCCACTCGAAGCGCGAGCGCAGGCGGGGCTCGAGCGTTGCAAGCTCGCGGGGTGGTCGGTCGGATGAGAGCACAACCTGGCTACCGGCCTCAAAAAGTGCATTGAAGGTGTGGAAGAACTCTTCCTGAATTCGCTCCTTGCCCTCGAAGAACTGCAGGTCGTCGACCAGCAATACGTCGTAGTGGCGATAACGCTGCTTGAAGCTGTCGATGCGCTTGTCCCGCAGCGAGTCGATGAAGTCGTTCATGAAACTCTCACTGGTGACGTAGAAAACGCTC
Organism: Actinomycetota bacterium; assembly: GCA_003162055.1. Taxonomy (GTDB): domain Bacteria; phylum Actinomycetota; class Thermoleophilia; order Gaiellales; family Gaiellaceae; genus Fen-549. Next base: position 35,369 of record PMNA01000021.1, read on the forward strand.
ATATTGCGTGAGTGCTCGGAGACGTAGTGGGCAATGGCGTGCAAGAGGTGGGTCTTGCCGAGCCCCGTGCCGCCGTAGATGAAGAGCGGGTTGTAGGCGCGAGCGGGTCGCTCGGCAACGGCAAGGGCGGCCGCATGTGCGAAGCGGTTTGAGGAGCCGATGATGAAGAGGTCGAAGGTGTACTTGGGGTTGACGCCCGTGGGGGATGTGCCGACCTCGTCTCGCTCTACTTCGCTAGTGACAGGCTCGGGCGCCGACTTCTCGGCGACCAGAGTTTCGAGAGGATCCACCACCGAGAGCAGGACGCCACATTCATGTCCGACGAGATCTTTGACGGTGGCGCGGAGAAGGTCGAGAAAGTGTCCCTCGATCCACTCGCGCGTGAACTCGTTGGGCACCGATACGACGAAGAAGTCGTCGTTCAACTCGCTTCCTTCCGCAGCCCCGAACCAGGTCTGAAAAGTAGCTTCGCTCAAAGCTTCGCGCAGCCGCTCGGCGACCGCGGCCCAAAGTCTCTCGGCGTTGTCCAGGAGTGAGGGTTCCACGTATTTTCCGTCCAACCGCCGACCAAGGCGGAAGAGCGAGCATATCAGCGCCGAGGCGGCCTAACAACGGGCATTTATCCACAGCATGGTGAGCGCAGATGTATGCGTTAAGCAGGGGTTTCAGTGCGTCCACACCGTAATCCACAGGTGTGGAGAACCGTCTCGCAAGAGGGTCGTTATAGACCGCGATGCGGGAAGAAAGCCGATTGCGACAGAGAGGGCGAGACTGTGGATAACTTCTTCCCTGCGGGCCTCGTCTATACTGGCGCTCGCCCGTAGAACGGGCACTCACCTCTCTAGGATCTGCAAAACCGTGAAGCGCACATATCAGCCAAACGTACGCCGCCGGAAGAAAAAGCACGGCTTCCGTGCGCGCATGAAGACGCGGGCCGGGCGCGTGGTCCTAAAGCGTCGGCGAGCTCGTGGTCGCAAGCGGCTATCCGCATAGCTCGGACGGGCTCGCAAAGTGGAACGCCGGCACCGCCTCTCGCGCTCGCGTGATTTTGACAATGTCTACCGCCATGGCCGATCGACAGCAACTCGCTTCTTCACGCTGCACGCGTTTCCGCGCGCTGACACAGACAGCGAATCGCGCCTGGGGCTGGCCATCCCTAAAAGCGTCGGCTCGGCCGTCAAGCGCAACCGGCTCAAGCGCATGCTGCGGGAAGTATGGATCTTGAACGAGCGCGGAACAGGCTTCGATTACGTGCTCGTGGCGCGGCCCGGCCTGGTCGAGGCCATGGAGGCGCACGGCTTCGACTGGCTCGGCGAGCAGGTCGACGAAATGCTGGAGAAGGCGGGCTCGTGAAGTACCCAGCGATCGCACTCGTCTACCTGTACCGCTACACGCTCGGGCTGCTCTTCCCGGCGAGCTGCAAGTACTACCCGTCCTGCTCGAGCTATGCGATCGAGGTGCTCAGGCGCTACGGCTTCGTCCGCGGGACGCTGCTGACCGGCTGGCGGCTGCTGCGCTGTAACCCCTGGAGCGCGGGCGGAGTTGACCTGCCCGAAGACGCGTGTCTGTTCGGGCGGCCCTTGCATCACCTGCACGAAGGGCAGCTGACGTGACCCTGCTCGCCGTCACGGGTTTCCTAAACCCGCTCAAGGAACTCTTCCGCTCCATCCTCGACTGGCTGCATGCCACCGGCCATCTCCCCTGGGGCTGGGCGATCGTAGTGCTGACGGTGATCGTCCGCATCGTGATCGTCCCGCTCACCGTCAAGCAGATCCACTCGATGCAGAGCCTGCAGATGCACGCTCCGGAGATGAAGGAGATCCAGCAGCGCTACAAGGGCGACAAACAGCGCCAGCAGCAGGAGCTGATGCGCTTCTACAAGGAAAACAACATCAACCCGATGGCCTCCTGCCTGCCGATGCTGGTGCAGTTCCCGATCTTCATCGCTCTCTTCTATGTCCTAAAGGGCTTTAACAAGCATCTCCCCTGCCCGGGCCATCCGATCCCTGCGAGTGGCCCGCATAATTTCTGCGTAGCGCGCGGCGATTTTTCCTGGCTCGGTCACGGCTTCTTCCCCAACATCGCCGCCCCCATCACGTCGCATTGGAGCGGCTACCTACTACTGGCGATCTACGTTGGCAGCCAGGTCGCTTCGACCCACTTCATGTCGGGCTCGGCGCAAAAGTCGCAGCGGATCATGATGATGGTGCTGCCCTTCGTGATCCTGCCTTTCATCCTCAGGTTCCAGGTCGGTCTGCTCATCTACTGGACGACGACAAACCTCTGGACGGTTGGTCAGGGGCTGATCACGCGCAGCTTGATCCCCAAGGCTCCGCCGCCGGCGAAGAGAACGTCGCGCACGCCGTCCGCGGCGGCAAAACAAGCTGAAGCGCAGGCGAAGCCGCGATCTCCGCAACCGCCGCGACGTGTCAAGCGCAAGAAAAAGGGCGGCCGCAGGTGACAGAAGAGCTGCACGTCGAGGCCGAAGGTGCCGACGCCGAAGAAGCCCGCGCCCGCGCACTGGCCGAGATAAAGAGGCAGGTGCCGTGGATCGACGCGGAGTCCATCTCGGTGCAGGTGGTAGAAGAAGGCGAGCGAGGACTTTTAGGCATCGGCACGCGTCCGGCGCGAGCGGTGGCCTTCGCGCAGGTCCCCGATCCCCCGGCTCGCGACGAGAGCGAGCTCGTATCTTCACTGCGTGCCTACGCGGAATCGATCGTGCGCGCCATCGCGCCGGATACGCAGGTCGAGCTGAGCGAAGACGACGAGACGGTGAATATCAGCTTCTCGGGCGGCGACCTCGGCGTTTTGATCGGGCGCCGCGGCCAGACGGTCGACGCAATCGAGCAGATCGCAAACGCGATAGTCCACCGGCAGATCGGCGTCGGCGGGAAGCGGGCGTCGGTTGATGCAGGCGGATACCGCGAGCGCCAGAAAGCCGCTCTCAGCTACGCGGCCCTGCAGGCCGCAAAGCGCGTTATTGCAAGCGGCGAGCCGCAGGCTCTGGAGCCGATGAGCGCCTACGAGCGCCGGCTTGTGCACGAGCGCCTGAAGGGCTACGCGGGAGTGGCCACGGCGAGCGAGGGAAACGACCCGAGCCGTTACGTGGTCGTGCTGCCGGCGGATGCCGACTGAACTCGATCCACGGCTCGAACGCTGGCTCGACGCGCTGCTCGATACGCCTGGACTAACCGCAATCCGCGAACGTGAGCAGGCCAGGCGCGAGCACGTGCTCGACAGCCTGCAGGCGGTACCGTTCGTCGAACACTTCGAGGGCCCGATCGCCGATGTCGGCTCGGGTGGAGGAGCGCCGGGGATACCGCTGGCAGCCGTCTTTCCCGAGCGCACGGTGACGCTGATCGAGTCGCAGGCGCGCAAAGCTCGCTTTCTCGAGCGCTTCCGGGGCGACTTCCCGAATCTGCGGGTTGTTTGCGGTCGCGCCGAAGAGCAGGAGGTCGATGTTTTCGGCGTGGTTGTGGCCAAGGCGCTGGCTCCGCCGCCGGTGGCGCTGGAGTGGTGCCTGCCGCTCGTTCGACCCGGTGGCGCCGCGATTCTCTTCGTCGGTGCGCTCGGGCAGGATCTGGCCGGGGTGGCGAAACGGCTCGGCGGCGGAGTGCCCGAGTCGCATCCAGTCGAAGGCGCTCGAGAGCGCCGATTAATGGTCGTTCCGAAGCTCGAGCCGACACCGCCGGGATTTCCGCGCCGAGCGGGAATGGCAAGAAAAAGACCACTGATCTGAGCCGCTGAGCCTGTCCGTGCTCGCCAGTAGAGTGGGGACGTGCCCGGCCATATCTACGCGCTCGCAAATCAGAAAGGCGGCGTCGGTAAGACGACGACGGCGATCAACCTCGCGGCCTGCTTGGCGGAGGCCGGAGAGCCGTCGCTGGTGGTCGATCTCGACCCGCAGGCAAACGCCACCTCGGGCCTGGGCGCGCGCGCGAACGGCACTTCTTCCTACGACCTGCTCGACGGCGCCCCGTTAGATGAACTGGTCAAGCGCACCCGCTTCGCCAACCTCGACCTCGTTCCGGCCAAGCCCGACCTCGCGGGCGCCGTGGTCGAGCTCGCCCAGCGCACCGGCGGCGATCGCTATCTGGCCGACTCGCTGGCCGAGGCCACCGCTCGCTATCACTTCGTCTTCCTGGACTGCCCGCCCTCGCTCGGCCCGCTGACGGTGAACGCGCTCGCCGCCGCCGACCGCGTTCTGGTACCGGTGCAGGCCGAGTACTACGCGCTCGAGGGCCTGTCGCAGCTGATGCGCTCGATCGAGCTGGTTCGCCGCAGTCTCAATCCGCGCCTGGCCATCGGTGGGGTGTTGCTGACGATGGTGGACGGACGAACAAGACTTTCGGCCGATGTTTCCGCGGAGGTTCGGCGACACTTCGGGGAGCTGGTCTTCAAGACGGCCGTGCCGCGCTCAGTGCGGCTGGCCGAGGCGCCGAGCTTTGGGCTGCCGGCGATAGTTCACGACCGGCGTTCCTCGGGCGCCGAGGCTTACTGGAAGGTGGCGATGGAGCTTGTCGAGCGTGCCTAACAACGGCCGTGCCAAACGACGCGGGCTCGGGCGCGGGCTCGAGGTGCTGGTCGGCGGCGCCGGCGAGTCGGAGCTCGTGCACCTGCCGCTGGAGATGATCCACGCCAACCCGCGCCAGCCGCGCAAGTCGTTCGATAGCGATGCCGCCATCGGGTTGGCCGCTTCGGTCAAGGCCCAGGGCCTGCTGCAACCGCTGCTGGTGCGTCGGCGCGAAGAGGGCGGCTACGAGCTGATCGCCGGTGAGCGACGGCTGCGCGCCGCGCGCGAGGCCGGGCTGGCCACGGTACCGGCCGTTGTGCGCGAGGCCGGCGATCGCGAGAGTCTTGTCCTGGGGCTGGTCGAGAACGTCGCCCGCGAGCAGCTCTCGCCGCTGGAGGAATCGCGCGCCTACGCCGTACTGCTCGACGAGTTTGGGCTTGCGCTGGGCGAGATCGCGGAGCGGGTCGGGCGCTCGAAGCCGTCGGTCTCGAACCGGCTGCGCCTGCTCGAACTGCCCGACGAGGTTTTGCAGATGCTCTCCTCCGGCGAGCTGAGCGAGGGCCACGCCCGCGCCATTCTCGCTCTCCCCGACCACGACGAGCGCAAGGCTCTAGCCCGCCGCGCCGCCAAGACCGGAATGTCCGTGCGCCAGGTCGAGCAAGCTGCCCGCGACGGCGGCGCCCCGCGCCAACGACGTCCCCGCCCCACCCCGGTCGATCCCGCTCTCGCCGCACGCGCCGCCGCGGCCGCGGAGAAACTGACCGGCTTCAACGCCTGCGTCAACCCCGGCAAGCTCGAGATTCGCTTCGAGAGCGAGACCGAGCTGGCCGAGCTGGTCGAAGTGCTCGAGCGAGCCGCTCGAGGCTGATCTAGAGCCGACGCCGCTTCAGCCCGTGATCGTTACCGGCGTGCCAGGGCCGACGTGGGCAGCGAGCCAGCTGATCGCAGCGCTGTTAAGGCGCACGCAGCCGTGGGAGACGGCGCTGCCGAGTGTGCCGCCGACGTTCGCCAGCCCGTGCATGGCGATCTGGCCGGAACCGCCCTCGAACTGCTGTAGGACGTTGGAGCGAGCGCTCAACGCGAGCGCATACGGCGCCCCCACGGCGCCCGGTCGTAACCGGATGGATTCCTCGACGAAAAACCTGCCGAGCGGGGTCGGTGTAGAGGGTCTTCCCACGATCGCTCTGAAGGCACGCACCGGGCGTGCGTGCTTGTAGACGATTACGCGTCGTCTGGAGGTGTCGATGACAATATGCCAGCGCGTCGTCGCGAGGACCGTCGCGCGTTTCCTAATCCAGCCCGTACGCCCATTCGGGCGCCCGGGAAGCTCTACGTGCAACCACCGGAGCCCGTCGGCGCTCGTCTTTTGGCCAAGGATGGGAAGCACGGTTCGCTCATCTGTGATCGGTCGCCGCGCCCGCACGTAGTACGCGGCTGCCGCGTGCCTAAAGGGTCGTGACAGCGCCTCATGAGGTCTGAACAGAACCGCCAGTTTCTGGCTCGGCTTTACGACCACTATCGTCACGGCCGCCGCCGGCGCTGCCCCCACCGCGCTCATGGACGTCGCGGCAAGCAGAACCAGCGACGCCAGCAGCACAGTGCGGCAGGAGCGGGGCGATCGTGCCGCCCGCCCCTGCCAGTTTTCGGTTCGTGTGCCGAACACCATTCGCTGGTACGCCTTCCTGTTAGCCGGTGAAGGCGGCTCGGCGGACGGCCTCTCTGGCCCTGGCGCGCGCCGCGGTCGCAGCGGCCTTCTTCTTCGCGGCAGCGGCCTTCTTCTTCGCGGCAGCGGCCTTCTTCTTCGCGGCAGCCGTGGTATTGGTAGCGGCTGTGGTTGACGTCGCGGTCGTCGCGGTTACCGCCGCGCACGTCGGTTTCGTGATGGTGTTCGTATCCAGCGTGACGGCGCCGTTACGGGCCAGTAGCCGGCCCGTGATGGACGCGCCGGTGGTGGCGGTGATGGAGGTGAGGGCGAGGATGCTTCCGCGGAAGCTGGAGTTGGTACCGAGTGTCGCCGAGCTGCCGACCTGCCAGAAGACGTTGCAGGCCTGGGCGCCGTTGACCATGGTGATCCGGCTTGCCGATGCCGTGGTGAGCGAGGAGCCCGCCTGGAAGATGAAGACGGCGCTCGGGTCGCCGCCGGCATTGAGCGTGAGCTCCCCGGTAAGCCCGATCGAGGAGGCGGAGTTATAGACGCCGGGAGTCAGGGTTCGACCGCCGAGGTCGGCCGCGATCGGCGAGGTTGGACCTTCGCCGGCGGCGGTGTTGTAGGCGGTCACGAGGTCGGTCTTTGCGCCCTGCGTGACGGTGCCCCCGGCGTGGTTGGCTCCGGTCACTGTCAGCGACCCAGTTCCTGATATCGACGTTGTCGGGAATGTCCCGAGATCCCCGTTGAGCGTCGTCGGTCCGGTGTTGGTGATGCCGGAACCTGCCAGAACAACGAAACTGTCGGCGGTACCAAGCGGTACAGATTTCGCCGCCGCCTGAGCCCCACTCACGAGCGCCACCAGCAGCCCCGCCGAGAACAGCGCGACTAGGGTCGTAACCGAAGTGGCGGCGAAGCGCGCGCGCCTCGCGCTTGGAACATACTTTGAGAGCTTCATCTTGGATCCTTCCCCCAGCTTGAGTGAGCTTCAACGCCGACGAAGGCGTCGGTCAGCTTCCTCCGGCCTGCTCTGCTGAGGACGGATCCTTTGCGGTGCCGACGATTACGGTTACCGCATGACGATCCACGGTGCCGATCTTTGAGACACCGCTATGCAGAGTTTAACACTATGAGCGGGATCCCGATATGCCCCCGTAGGGTCGCTCGCCCGGGGCAGAACGAACGCGTCGCGCCTGCCTCGTCGCCGCGCTGGGAGCTTCTTGCTTGGAAGCGCGACTAGTCTTGCGGCTCGGCTGTCGCCAGGTCCAGCGCCGGCATTATGAGTTGGTGGCACTCAACGACTGCCGCGGCCACATCTGCGAGCTTGTGGCCATTGTGTTGGGAGTGCTCGCGCAGCATCTCGAACGCCTTGTCGGCGCTGGTCGAGTGCCGCGCCATCAGGATTCCCTTCGCTTGCTCGATCACAGCGCGGCGCCCGAACGCCCCTTGGAGGTTGTGGTATTCGGTGAAGCGCTGCAGAGTGACGTCGATCGCACTTTGCAGTTCCTCAGGGGTGGTATCGACTATGTACGCGAAGACGCCGCGTTTGGCTGCCTCGTGCACATAGGCTGGATTATTGGCCGACAGTAAGGCGATTACCGGGCAGGAGGCGTCGCGGACGATCTCCGATATCAACTCGAGCGCGTGCTCCGAGGAAAGCCCGAGCCCGACGAGCGCGACGTCGGGCTGCACTTGCGCCGTAACCGAGGCGATCTCTTTAACGTCGACCTCGCGCGCGATCACCTCGTGGCCGAGCCGAATCACGACCTGAGCGAGCAGCTCAAGCCGATCGCGTCGCTCGTTGGCGATCAAAATGCGGAGGTGCTCGGTCTCTTTCTCAGACATCCTCACCAAACGCTATCTGTGCTAACCAGAGCCAAAAAGAAACAACTTTTAGCAATCCAATTTTACCATCACCACGCTTGCTTATCAGCGAGCGGCGTAAGGCCTTTCGCGCTAGGGCGAAAGGCCGGCCGAGGAAGCGAGAGGTATGGGCGATGGTGGATTCGAACCACCGACCTCCGCCTTATCAGAGCGGCGCTCTAACCAACTGAGCTAATCGCCCGCGGCTGAGGATGATAGCTCGCCTCGGCGATCGGCGCAGAAGCTGAGACGGGCTTGAAGAGCCGGGTGTTTCTTCCGATTAACGCGGGGCTACAATCGAGGGGAGAGCCGAACGATGGTCAGGATGGAGATCTACGGGGTGAGCTTCGATCTCGTCGGTAAGATGCCGATCGTCCTGCTGAAAATGGTCGACGGGAACAAGTTCCTGCCCATCTGGATCGGCCATCCCGAGGCGGCGGCGATCTTGATGAAGATGCAGGATGCTTCCGTCCCGCGGCCGATGACCCACGATCTGGTTGCCGACATCGTCCAGCAGCTCGGCGGCGAGGTGGTCTCGATCGCCGTGACCGATCTCAAGGACAGCACCTTCTACGCTTCGATCACAGTGCGCCAGAACGGTGACGAGATCGAGATCGACTCGCGCCCCTCAGACGCGATCGCGATCGCCATCCGCCTCGACGCCCCGATCTTCGTTGCCGAAGAGGTGATGGAGGAGTCGGCCGTCGAGTTCGAGGGCGAGGAAGTGAGCGAGGAGGAAATGGTCAGTCAGTTCAAGCAGTTCCTCGAGACCGTCACGCCCGAAGAGTTCGCGCTCGGCGAGGAGCCCGAAGAGGGCGGCGAAGACGAGCCGCCTCTGTCCTAGCGCCCGGCCTCGCGCTTACTCAGCCTGAGTACCGCTTCAAACAGCTCGAGCAACGCCTCGTCGGAGATCGCTCCGTCGTTTGCCCGGCGCCACTCTTCCAGCAACTCCTGCTCGCGCTCCGGGTCGATCAAGTCGTAGCCACGATCGGTCTTGTGACCTCTGATCTTCACCGCAGCCTGAAGCCGGCGAATGAAGGCAGCCAGCAAATCGCGATCGGCAGCCGTAATCTCCTCGCGCAGAGCCAGTAAAACCGGATCGACGTCATTAGCGCTCATCGGCCGCAGATCGTAGCCCAATCAGGCTCGAACACGGTTACAAGCGTCCACCTGAAGAGGTCGCCGCCGCGACCGGCATGACGGGCATAGCTTCCTGGCGCCATCCTCCGACCCATCCGCTTCGAGCACTGATCGCAATCACAGCCAGCCGAGCGCGCTTCTAGGAGCCGAAGCGTCGAAGGCGCGTTGACTCATACGCCGCGTTCACAGCGAGAGAAGTCTTAGCCGGCTTCGCCGGCTGACTTTTCGCGGAAGCGCTGGCCGATTTCCCCGGGTCAGTAATGGATGTAGACGCGCATGCCGGTCGGAATCAGGCCATAGAGGTGAGTGGCGATCCACATCGGCACGCGAACACAACCGTGGGAAGCAGGGTACGGAGGTACATCGACGTAGCCGTGAATAGCGAACCCGCCGATGAAGTAGTTCGAGTAGTACATGACCGCCCCGCCCGGGACCTTGCTGTAGACGTGGAAGATCCCGGTCGGCGTGTTCCCGGTCGCTCCCGTCGAGACGGGCACGATCAGCGTCACCTTGCTATCCCGCACGACATAGAGAACCTGCTTGGTCTTGTCGACCTCGATGTAGCTTCCGTGAAGACGCGGCCGCGGCGGCTTGGAGCGGCCGAGCGCGAGCCACGCGGCGGCACTCATCCGACCGCTGCGCGAAAGGCCCGAGAACTTCTGCAGCGCGTAAACAGCCTCCAGGGTGTCGGCGCCGAAGGACGAGTCGGCGTGCAGGAGCGCAAAGTGGTGCGCGATCAGCGTGCTCTCGAGCACGCGAACGGCGCGCCCGTGCGAGCCGATGGAAAGCGCCGGTGCCGTGATCCGGACACGAATCTTGCGAGCAATCTGCGTGTAGCCGGCATTAGGCTCGACCTCGACCCAGACCGCATGCCGCGCCGCTCTGGAGAGAGCGAACGTGAAGGGCTTGCCGGCCGCTACGAAACGGCTCAGCGAACGGTGATGGCCGCGGATGACGATCAGGCGTAACTTGCCCGCCGCGGCGGGCTGAAGGTGGGCGCGGAGGCGTAGAGGCTGACCTACCACGCGATCGCCGTGTACCGAGGTGGTGAGGAGCGGCCGTATGCGAGCGCTGACGGTCGCTGACGAGACCGAGCCCGAGCGTGCCTGGTAAGGCCCGGGGCTAACGAAGCGGAGATTGAAGGCGAAGCTACCGTTTGTGGTCGTCTGTGCCTGTGCAACCACCGTGCCCGCGCGGATCAGATCGACGCTTACGCCTGCTCGCGCAGGAGCCAACGTGCCGTCGATCCAGCCTGTTGCGCCGAAGGTTGCCACTTCCGGCGGCGAAAGCGATAGTGCGTCTCCGGAGTTTGCTACGGCGCCGGCGGCAGCGGCCTGCATCGGAGCTATCGCCACGATGGCGACGGCGAGAACGACGGGTAAAAAGGAAAGGGGGGGACGCATTCGAGCGCAGAATAGTCGGCCGACTGGAGGTCGTGCAGGGAATGGAGATCAGGTCGTGAAGGCGAGCGCCACCGCCACACCGTTGTAGAGCCCGTGAATAACCATCCCGGGGATGGAACTGTCGGAGCGATCGCGCAGGTAGCCGAGCCCGATTCCGAACACGAAGAGCGGGAAGATCGCGGCCGGAAGACCATGCATGAGCGCCCAGGCGAGCGCCGGGACGGTCGCCGCCGCCACTCGCCCGAAGGGCGAAAACAGCCCGAAGCCGAGGCCGCGCACGAACAGCTCCTCGGTGAACGGAGTTAGCACGGTGAGGACGAGCACACAGGCGATGAAGGGCGCAAGCTTCCCGGATTGCCAGTGCCCGGTCAGGAGCTGCTGCTCGCGCCCCGGGTGACCGCCGAAACTATTCACGATGAGATTCGCCACGAACATCCCCGCGGCGGCGAGCAATCCTAAAGCGGCTATCTCGCCGATGCTGATCCTCGGCGGGCGGAGGGCGCGAAGCCCCGGCCGTCCGTTCGAGATGACGAGCGAGATGGCGATCCAGATGCCGAGAAAGACCGCGTTGCTGGCAGCGAACGACCAGGTGAAAAGCGCCTCTTTAGCGGAGCTCGTAGAGCTCGACGTGAAGTAGCTCGCGAAGGCCAGAGCGATCAGCGCGATCGCGATCAGCGCCCAGATGGCGCGGCGACCTCGGTACGGTTGTTCGTTCATTCGAATAGCTCCTTTACCACTCTTTCGATCGGCGCCCATGCAAAATCCATCCCCGCGGCGGCTGCTCCCGCGCGGTCGCCTTCGGAGTCTCCGATGTGGAGCGAGCGCGCCGGAGCAGCGGAGAGTTGCTTCAGCGTATAAAGAAAGATTCGTGGATCGGGTTTCGAAGTGCCGACTTGAGCCGCGCTGACAACGCAGTCGAAAAACCCAAGCAAGCCGGTCTCTTCCAGCCGCTGCTCGAGCGAGCAATCCCAGTTCGAGACGACGGCAAGTGCCAGGCCACAATCTCGCAGTTGGCGCAACCCCTCGATCGCGCCGGGCTCGGCGCGGAAGCGAAGCGAAACGGCGAAATCCGGCAGAAACTCCTCGGAATCGATCTCGACCGCGAGCGAACTGAGAAACAAGGCGCAGGAGTCGCGGCGAAGTCGAGCCAGCGAATCGGTGTCGCGTCCTTCGGATGTATGCGCGCTGTAATAGTCGATCTCCGTTTCGAGGGCGGTCGCAATCTCGTCCGGGGAGCGCTCGACGCCGTGCCTGCGAAGCCCGCTCTCGAGCACGGGCACAGGATCCTCGAGCGCGAACAACGTCCCGTAGGCGTCGATCGTGACGCAGTCGAGGTCAGCTAAACGCATCGGGATGTAGGGCGGCTGCCAGCTCGCGCAGCCCGCTCACTGCGTCAGGTCCGGGCCCGAGCAGCCGAAGGTCGACACGAACGAGGCGGCCGCTGCGAACTGCCGGAAGCCAGCGCGTCGCCGGCTTGTGCCGAAGCTTGACGAGAGTCAGGGGAGAATGGGTACTGATCAGCAGCACCTCGGGTCGAAGTCGGCGCAGGCGCTGGAGTGGGAAAGGTCCCTCCTGCGCGTCGGGCCCGGCGACGTCGATTCCGCCCGCTTCGCGGATCAGGCTGCCGATGAAAGAGCTGTCCGAAGCGGTGGTGAACCGGCCGAGATCGATGAAGACCCGCACCGGCTTCGCAGTGGCGAGTGCGGTTCGTACTGACTCGCGCCCCTCAAAGAGCTGCTTTCTTTCCATCCTTCCCCGTACCGGCACGCCGGTGAGCAGGCTGACGTCGGACAGCGCCTGCTCGATGCCGTCGAGTGTCTGGTCGGGCACCACGTAGGCGGCGGGTCCAAGTGCCCGTGCCTTCCTGACTGCGATCTTGTCGATCCCCGAGCCGACGAGAATGAGTTGAGGCTTCAGCTTGCTTATCAGGCCGAGATCGAGCTGGCCGCTGCCCGTCCCAACCCGAGTCGCCGCGAGCCCCAGCGCCGAGGCCAGTTCCGCTGACGCGCCTCCGGCCACCGCGATCGCCTTCGGCTTGGCCCTCAAAGTCACGACCTGGCCGTCCGCGTCGTGGACCGAGACCGGATAGAGGCGAACGCCCGCGCCGGTCGGCTCCGACTTCTCGCCGCATGCACTGAGGACGAAAGGCAGGGCCAGAGCGAGCGGAAGCGCGAGCAGCGAGAGTCGGCGCAGAGGCACCGTCTTTAAAGGCCAACGACGAGCTGCAGAAAGCGTTCGCACTTCGCCCCGATGATATCGGCGCCGTTCGACTTCGGCCTATCGGGCCAGTTCGTTACAGATGCTGAGGAAGTCGCCTTCCTCTGTTGAATAGGGATCTATGCCCGACTGGGATTGGTACCGCCTGGCCGTTCTCGGCGTCGTCATCGCGCTCACGTTCATCATCTCGGAGATCGCCGATCGCGCGCTTCGCCGGCGAAAGCTCGATCCGGGCGCGATCACCCGTTACCGGATACTTAGGCGCAGCGTGCGCGCGGGCATCGTCTTCGTGGGTCTGCTCTCGGCACTCCTCGTCATTCCTCAGGTGAGAGCTGTGGCGGGTGGAATCCTCGCTTCCTCGGCGATCATCGGCATCGTCTTTGGTTTCGCCGCGCGGACGACGATCGCCAACGTGATCGCCGGGCTGATGATCGCCACCACCCAGCCGTTGCGGATCGGCGACGTGGTCGAGACTTCGGGCGAGCGCGGGACGGTCGAGGAGATCACCCTCAACTACACCTTCATCCGCCTGGCTGACGGCTCGCGCCTCGTGATCCCCAACGAGAAGCTTGCCTCAGATACCATTAAAAACTTCTCGATCCGAAGGCATGAAACGCTTGCTGAAGTCCGCGTGCAGGTTCCGATCGAGCTCGAGCTCGAGAAGGTCGTGGCCGGTTTGAAGGAGACGCTTGCAGACGAGAGAGAGCTTCAGATTTTCTTGGGCGAGCTGGCCGACAAGGCGACTATCTGTATTCGAGCGGTCGCTCCCGATGCCGCATCTGCGGATGCGCTCGAAAAGGAGCTGAGGATGCGCGTGCACGAACGACTACGGAGTGATGGGGCGTTCGCTTGAGCCCGCCTTCGAGAAAGAAGCGGGTGAGCCCGGCGAGCCGCGCGCGAACCAGTGACGAGTACGCCGATATGCGCCGCCGTCAGCGGCGCCATCGAGCCCGGCTGGAGCGCCGCCACCACACCAAGAAGATGATCCTCGGCGTTGTCGGCGCCGCTGCTCTGCTGCTGGGAATCGGCGGCGTCACCGGCGGAGCGATCGTCTTCACCAACTGCAGCCTCTCGTCGCTGAAGCCGGTGACGATGGGCGAGAATTCCTTTGTCTACGCGGCCGACGGCTCGCTTCTCGGCTCGATCCAGACGGCGCAAAACCGGCAGGTAGTGCAGTGGAACGAGATCTCAGGTTGGATGCCGAAGGCCGTGGTGGCGATCGAGGACAGGCGTTTCTACCATCACGGAGGAGTCGATTACGTCGGCATCGTTCGCGCCGCCATCGCCGATCTCCGTGCTCGTAAGACCGTCCAGGGCGCGTCGACAATCACCCAGCAGCTGGCTCGTAACCTCTACATCTCTAATCACGAGCGAACCATCAGTCGCAAGCTGAAGGAGGTCTGCCTGGCCCGCAAGCTCGATCAGGCCTGGTCGAAGCAGGACATCCTGACGGCCTATATGAACCAGGTCTTCTACGGCGCGAACGCCTACGGCGTCGAGGCGGCGGCGGAGACCTACTTTTCCGAGCACGCCAGCCAGTTGACGTTGGTGCAAGCGGCGCTTCTCGCCGGCCTGCCCCAGGCGCCGAGTAGCTACGACCCGTTCTACAACAAGCCCGCCGCGCTCACGCGCCGAAACGAAGTGCTGAAGGCGATGCTCGACAACAACGACATCAACCACGCGCAGTACGAGAAGGCCGTCGCTGCGCCGATCCGTCTCAAGTCCGGGAAGATCTACAAGAACATCCGCGAGCCGTATTTCTTCGACTATGTCACCGATCAACTGGTCGATCAATACGGCGCCGCGACGGTGCGCTCCGGAGGCCTTCACGTCTACACGACGATCAATCCGCGCATGCAGCGGTTGGCCAGGAAGGCGATCCGCGACAACCTCTATTACAGAACAGACCCCGCCTCGGCCGTCATCGCCATCGATCCGCGAACAGGTGCCATCAAGGCGATGACCGGGGTCATCCCGGGTAAGGCGAACAACCAGTTCAACCTCGCCTCTCAGGCCAAGCGCCAGCCCGGATCGACTTTCAAGACCATCGTTCTCGCCTCGGCAATTTCACAGGGCATGGACCCGTACTCGACCTACTACACCTCGGCACCCTTTACCTACCAGCCCGATCCGAGCCTCCCGCCCTGGTCGGTGCACACGTACAGCAACACCTACGCCGGCACGATCTCGGTGGCGAGCGCGACGTGGCAGTCCGACAACACCGTCTTTGCTCAGCTGACCCTCGATACAGGCCCGCAGAACGTCGCCGACATGGCCTATAAGCTCGGCATTCGCCAGACGAAGCTCGACGTGGTGCCAGCGATGGGACTTGGTAGCGACGCTGTCTCGCCGCTCGAGATGGCCAGCGCCTACGCCACGATCGCGGCGGGCGGAATGTACTCCGAGCCGCTGGCGATAACGAAGGTCGTACTGCCCGACGGCAAGGTGGATCACAGCGCCGGCTGGGGCAAGCCGAAGCGCGAGCGGGTGATCCCGGATTGGGTTGCCTACGAGGTGACCAAGGTGCTCGAGACGAATATGACCAGCGGCACCGCCGTGGGTGCTTACTTCGGCCGAATCGCGGCGGGAAAGACAGGTACGACCGAGGACCACGCCGACGGCTGGCTTTGCGGCTATACGCCACAGCTCGCGACGGCTGTTTGGGTCGGTTACCCGGACGCAGAGAGAGGCGTATACGTGCACGGAGTCGCACTCGCCGGAGGCAACATCCCGGCCTCGATCTGGCATGACTTCATGTCACCGGCGATGGCGAGCATGCCGGAGCGCGATTTTGCAGCCCCCAAGACAGCGGCAAGGTTCACTCCCTGGACCAAGGGGAGCTACGGCTACCTCGGCTCAACGACTACCTACCCGTCCACGACAACGAGTGCGACGACAACGAGTGCGACAACGACGCGGGCGACAACGACGCGGGCGACAACGCATGCAACGACCACGAAGACGACCGCGCCGCCTGTCACTACGACCGCGCCGCCTGTCACTACGACCGCGCCGCCTGTCACTACGACCGCGCCGCCTGTCACGACGGGCCACTGAGCAGTCAGTCGCTGTGGACGCGCCGTTCCGTCCGCGCGCCGCTTCAGTGCTTTGTCAGCGCGCTGAGGCGATGTGCGAGCCGCTGCGGGAGCAGCAACGTCGGGCGCTCGCTCGCGGCCGGGTAGGGCGCGTAGCGGCCGACGCTGAGAGCAGCAAGTTGCGCGGCGGCAGCGGCGAGAACAGTTGCGACGATCAAGAACCGTAACTTGAGGAAGCCGACGGCCGCGAGCGCCGCCACGTACCAGAACACGCTCAAACCGAGATGTAGGCGCACCGCCAGCTCCCAGAAGATGAGGAGAGGCCCGAGCAGGCCGGTGAAGAGCAGTGCCAGAGGAGCCCAGGGGCGATGATGGCGTATCTGGGGCATCCAGATCCAGACGTGGAGCGGCGGAATCAGAAAGAGAAGCGCGTAGCTGTTGAACCAGGCGACGGCGAGCGAGACACCTGCGACTGTAAGTAGCGCGAAGGCGTAGCCCGCCAGTTCCTGCTCCGGGCTGGTCTTCTTGCGCGGTAGTAGGCGATCGCGGGATATCAACCAGGCGACGAAGGTGATGAAGGCGAAGGCGACAAACGCCCCCAGCGGAACAGAGGTGGCCGCGGAAATATCGGGCGACAGCGGTCGACCCGCCCCTCCGGGCCAGAATCCGACCAGGGCGAAGAACCAGAAGAACGCCAGGAGGGAGAACCAGAAACCCAGCCGGCGGATGAAACTGCGTAGCGCGGGCCGAAGCTCGATCGCGCGCCGGCGACAGCGCGCGAACAGATCGACAATGGCCACCAGGGCGGGAATGAGCAAGGAGATGAGCAGAAACTGGATCGCCCAGCCGTGAACGAAGCGCCCGCCCAGGTAGATGTACGAGGCACCGCTGACGCGAGGCTCCGGGGCGCCCTGGTCGAGTGCGGCCAGCAGTTGCTCTGTGGCTAGCCCGATCTGGGTCAGGTGCGCTTTCGTGGTCCTGTTGGTCTCGATCTGTTCAACCGTGTCGGTGAGCGGGTTGGGATACCTGTCGCCGGCGGTAGTAAGTGTCACAGCCGGAATGTCTCGTGCGACAAAAGGCGCCTGCTCGTAGAGGCTGAACGGGAAGGCCAGGTCGAGCAACTGATCGAGGGGGCTCGTGTGCGTGACGACGGCGTTGGGCTGGTCGCTGAGGATTTGGCTCGCGGTTGCGACCAGGACGGGCGGAGGCAAGCTGGTTGTGTCACCGTTGAAGATGACGCGCGGCTTGCCGGTTCCGGCAATCGAGTCGAGAACTATCACTGCGGCGATGCGATGCTCGGCGCTGTGAAGTTTGGCGAAGCGCGCAGCTCCGATCGCGCCAAACGCCCCACCGTCGGTGGACAGAAAAACGAGCGTGTGTGCCGGTTTGGGCGGCGATACGTTGTTTTGTTGGTGTTGGTAGGCACGAGCCAGCTCGAGCATCGCCGCCGTACCGGAGGCGTTGTCATTGGGCCCTGGCCCCAGTCCGCTGTTGTCGCGGTGAGCCAGGATGACGATCTCCGTCGCGGAACGGCCGCGAACGGTTGCGCTGACGTTGCTCAAACCGACCTTGCCGAGGCCGGGAATACGAGCTTCGAACTGATCGACCTTCGTATTTAGCCCGAGCCCCCCGAACTGATCCACGATCCAGTTGCGAAGCGCTTCGCTGCTCGCCGAGCCAGGACTTCGATCGGGGTTATTGGGGGCAAGCTCGTCGTCCATGGTCTGAACAACCGCGTCACGATCAAAACTGGAAGTCAGGGACGGCACTGCGAGCGTTTGCTGCCGAGCGACGCTGAAGGCGACGATCAGGACAGGGATCACCACGATGAACCAGGCGCCGCGATAGATTCGCGCGCTGAGCGGCCGTTCGAGCGAACCGGGTCGCGGTCTCGCCGGCCGTGGTCTGGGCCGCGTTGGGACTCTCACCGTGTGGTTATAGTAGGGATCAGGCTGGGACTAGGCATGCAGGACTCTCCCACGATCCTTCTCGTCGATGACGAGGACGCGATCCAGAAACTACTCACTTTCCCGCTGCAAAAAGACGGGTATCGCGTCGTCGAAGCGCGGGATGGCGAGGTCGCTCTCCGTCGCTTCGACGAAGAGGCCATCGATCTAGTAGTTCTCGATCTCGCGCTGCCGAAGCTGGACGGCCTGGAGGTCTGCCGCCGCCTGCGCGCGCGCAGCGCAGTCCCGATCATCATGTTGACTGCTCGCGACGAGGAGATCGACAAGGTGGTCGGCCTCGAGATCGGAGCCGACGATTACATCACCAAGCCCTTTTCGATCCGCGAGTTCCGCAGCCGGGTGCGCGCGCTACTCAGGCGAGCTTCCCTGACGCCGCTCGCGAGCTCCAGCGCAGCGATCGAGATCGGTCCGCTTCGTATTCATCCCGCGCGGCGGCAGGTTGAGGTGGAGGGCGAGAGCAAAGAGCTGACCTATGTGGAGTTCGAACTGGTGCGCTTTCTCGCCGAGCAGCCGGGGCGCGTCTTCTCCAGATTCGATCTGCTCGAAAAGATCTGGGGCAGTTCGCAATTTAGGGATCCGAGGACGGTGGACGTGCACGTGCGCCACCTACGCGAGAAGCTCGAGCGAGATGCGAGCAAGCCCGAGCTGATTCTCACTGTTCGCGGAGTGGGCTACCGCCTGCGGGAGCCATGAAAGCGCTCAGGAATGTAAGCGGTCAGCTGATCACGGCGCTGGTCGTGCTCGTTCTCGTCGCGCTTGCGACGAGTTATCTAGTCGTCGTCCCGACGCTCGATCACCAGCTCGTCTCGAACAGATTGGACGGGTTACAACGCGCGGCTGAGGGAATCGCCGTGGGCGCCACCAGCGATGACAGGTTCTCTTTCCAGACCCGAGTCGAGAACAGCGCCTCGGCGCTCAATGCGCGGATAATCGTGTTTTCGACTGTGGGGCCGCCGCTCAAGCTGTTGGTGTACGCCGACTCACGACTCGCCAACTCGGGCGCGATCGTGTCTGACCCGATCGCCCTCAAAGCCGCCAAGAACGGGCGAGTAGCACGCGGAACCGTGCATCGAGATGGCGCCAATCTCGCCGAGGTGGCGGTACCGATTACCGGATCGCCTTATCTCGTGCTCCTCTCGGGCTCGCTCCGCGAAGCGAAACAAAGCGTGGCGGCAGTACGAAAGCAACTCTTGATCGCAGCGATTCCCTCTCTGTTGATCGCGCTCCTGATCGGCGTTCTGGGCGCTCGCCGGCTCACATCGCGCATCCACCGCCTCGAGCGTGGCGCCGACAGGATTGCCGCGGGCTCGCTGGAGCAGCCGATCGAGGCCGAAGGCGACGACGAGGTCGGGCAGCTCGCGCGCAGTTTCGAGCGCATGCGTCAGCGCCTGGCGCAGTTGGATGAGGCGCGCCGCGAGTTCATTGCCAACGCCTCACATGAGCTCAGAACGCCGATCTTCGCTCTTTCCGGCTCGCTGGAGCTCCTCAGCGAAGAGGAGATGGACGAAGCAAACAGGCAGGAGTTCCTGGAGACGATGCGCGCCCAGGTGGATCGTCTCAACAGGTTGGCGACGGCCCTGCTCGACCTCTCGCGTCTCGACGCCGACAAGATCGACCTGGCTCGCGAGCCGCTGGCTCTGACGCCTCTGGTGGAATCGCTGAAGCGAGAGTTCGAAGCCGCAGCCGAGCTCTCCGAGCATCCGCTCTCGACCTCCAACGACGCCGAGACGATCGCCGAGGCCGACGAGCAGCGAACACTCCAGATCGGCCGGATACTGCTCGAGAATGCGCTTGTCCACACGCCTCGCGGCATCTCGGTCTCGATCGGCACGGAGCAGGAGGACGGCCGTTCGCTATTGATCGTCGAGGATGGTGGTCAGGGTATTCCCGTCGACCAGCAAGAACGGATCTTCGAGCGCTTCTACCGCCTGGAGGGAGAGAAGTCCTCGGGTAGCGGCCTGGGCCTGGCGATTGCGCGCGAATGGGCGCGGCGGATGAACGGTGATCTAGCAGTAGATTCGCGACTTGGAGCAACGCGGTTCGTTCTCTCGCTACCGCTGGCGAAAAACGAAGAGGATGACTGAGCTAACACCGTTTCCACGTGGAAACGGCGCGCGAGGAAATATCGAAGGCCGGCCATAGCGGCGTCCTGTGCCGGCGAGAGCCCTTCTCCATGGCCTCGCCAGACAGCTGAAGGCATGAATGCCGTGCGGCGAGGGAATACACTTCCCGCGTTTGTCGTATCCTGAGACTAGATTCGTTCGGGATCGGAAAGCGGTGCGGAATCTGCGATGAGCTCGGAAAGCGCAATCATCAACCTCACAATCCCGGCGAAGGCCGAGTACATCACGCTCGGGCGCTTGGCTCTGACGGCTCTGGCACGCGTACGAGAACTCCCGGAAGAGACCCTGGCCGATCTCAAGCTGGCATTGACCGAGGCTTGCTCGAACTCGGTTCGACACGCCTACGCCTCCGGCGAGGGGACAGTTGAGATTCTCTACGAGCTCCAACCCGACCGCCTGATCGTCGAGGTCTGCGACCAGGGACGCGGCTTCGTGCCGCCGAGCGGCCTCGAAGAGATCGACTTCGGTGAAGGAGGGCTCGGGATCGCGATCATTCGCGCGATCGTCGACGACCTCGAGATCAGCGAGAAGATGGGCGGCGGATCACGTCTGCGATTCGTAAAAAGACTCGACTCCTAAGAGAAGTCCGCCCGGGCGAACGACGGAAGTCTCGGAGCACGCGCTCCGGGACGATGTTGCAGCTCGTGAACACGGGGCACAAGTCGCTTGCCGACTACGCTTCGCTTGCCCCGCGCGGCCTGATGGAGGAGATTAAGCGCCTGGTCGAGCCGATCCGCGGTCTGCGTGTACTGCACCTGTCGGCGACTGCGTTCGGCGGAGGCGTCGCCGAGATTCTGTACACGCTCGTTCCGATCATGCGCGACGCCGGGCTCGAGGCCGAATGGCGAATCATCCAGGGCCAGGAGGAGTTCTTCAACGTTACGAAGGCCGTCCACAATGCGCTTCAAGGCGATCGCCGCGGCCTTACGGAAGAGGATCGCGAGATCTTCCGTCGCTACAACCAGCTTAACGCAGCGCAAATCGACGACTCGGACTACGACGTGATCATCGTCCACGATCCGCAGCCGGTAGGCGTGATCGACCACTTCTCCTCCTCGAAGGCGAAGTGGGTCTGGCGCTTCCACATCGATATGTCGGAGCCGAACCCCGAGGTGCTCGATTTTCTGGCTCCGTCGATATCGCAATACGACGCGATGATCTTCCACCTCGCGCAGTACGTTCCCGCGCGGGCCGGGCTACCACCAGCGTTTATCTGGCCGCCGGCGATCGATCCGCTGGCGCCGAAGAACATGGCTCTGTCGTACGAGGACGCCGCCTACATTCTCGATCAGTTTGGAATCGACGTGGAGCGCCCGCTTCTTACGCAGGTCTCCCGCTTCGACCCCTGGAAGGATCCGCTTGGCGTGATCGACGCCTACCGGATGGTCAAGCGTGAGTTCCCGGAGATTCAGTTGGCCCTCGTCGGATCGATGGCACACGACGACCCCGAGGGCTGGGAGTACTACAACAAGACCGTTGCCTATGCGGGCGACGACCCCGATATCTACATCCTCTCGAATCTGAACAACGTTGGCTCGGTGGAAGTGAACGCCTTCCAGGTCTACTCCGCCGTCGTGATTCAGAAGTCGATCCGCGAGGGCTTCGGTTTGACGGTCTCGGAAGCGCTCTGGAAAGGAAGGCCGACCGTGGCCGGACGTGTGGGCGGCATAGTGACTCAGATTCGCGACGGTGAGACCGGCCGCCTGGTGTCCTCGCCGGAGGAATGCGCGGAGGCTTGTCTCGAAGCCTTGCGCGACCCAGAGATGGCCCGTAGGCGTGCATTACTCGGAAAGGAAGACGTGAGGCACAAGTTCCTCACCCCGCGCCTTCTCCGCGACTGGCTCGTGCTCTTCAACCACCTGCTCGGGCACGACACCGGTGGCGCCGAGAACGAGTTGATCGCCCACATCTGACGATAAAAGAGACCTGGTGCGAAAGCCGAGCGAGTAGGCTTCTGCTGCGTGAGCAAGCGGCGAGAGATCATCATCGTCTCGAACCGGGGTCCGGTCACCTTTCAACGCGGGCCCGAGCAGGCTCGCGAGGCAAAACGCGGAGGTGGCGGCCTCGTAACGGCGCTCGGGAGCCTGGCCCTGCATCACGACGTGACCTGGATCGCCAGCGCGATGAGCGATGTCGATCGGGAGATTGCCGAGGAGAGCGGGGGCCGGGCGGTCGAGGATCGCCTCGAGAACGGTGCCGATTATCGTCTGCGCCTGCTGGCGCACGAGCGCTCGGCCTACGACAAGTACTACAACGTCGTAGCCAATCCGACGCTCTGGTTCGCTCAGCACAGTCTCTGGGATCTGATTCGGGAGCCGGACTACGAGCGAAGCAAGCTACTGGAGGCCTGGAGAGACGGATATGCGCCGATCAACGCGGCTTTCGCCGAAGCGGCGATCGAGGAACTGTCGAGGCGGCCGGAGGCGATCGTCTTCTTCAACGATTACCACCTCTATCTGGCGCCGCGGATGGTGCGGGCGCAGGCCCCAGAAGCCGCTCTGCTCCATTTCGTGCACATCCCCTGGCCGCCGCTCAGCTGCTGGCACGTCCTGCCCGGGGAGATCAGCGCCGCCATCCACGACGGGCTGCTGGCGAACGACGTGATCGGCTTTCACACCACGCGCTGGCGCGGCAACTTCATCCATTCGGCGGAGTCGATAGCGAACGCCGAGCGCGTCCCGGGCAAGATCGCGCTCTCCTACGCTGGAGCGACGACCTGTTTGAGCGCTCGAGCTATCTCGATCGATCCGCGCGAGCTGGAGAAGCTGGCCGAGGACCCGAGGGTCCAGGAGCACGAGCGCCACATCGTCGAGACAAGACCGGAGTTCCTGGTCGTGCGCGTCGATCGCACCGACCCTTCCAAGAACATCGTGAGAGGCTTTCGTGCCTACGAGCTCTTCCTTGAGCGTCACCACGATTTTCACAAGCGCGTCTCGATGCTCTCCTGCCTCGATCCCTCGCGCCTGGACATCCCCGAATACGAGGACTACCTAGAGGCGATTCAGCTCGAGGCGCTGCGCATCAACGAGCGCTTCCAGCAGCCCGGCTGGATTCCAATCGATCTGCAGATCGAAGACGACGTATATCAGTCGATCGCCGCCTATAAGCAGTACGACGCCTTATTCGTGAATGCCGTCTCCGACGGGCTGAACCTGGTGGCCAAGGAGGCTCCGCTGGCGAACGAGCGAGACGGCGTGCTCATTCTTTCCGAGAACACCGGAGCGCACGAGGAGCTCGGTACCTTCTCGCTGACGATCGATCCCTTCGACATCGGCTCTCAGGCAGATGCGATCTACGAAGCTCTGACGCTGCCGGCGGGCGTGCGGCAGCACTGGATTGAGGGCATTCGCGCCTGGGTTCGCGAGCACGACCTGCCCTGGTGGATCGACGGGTTGCTACACGATCTAGGCGGTTGTCTGGCGAGCAGAGCCCGGTTGGGTGATACCGCGACAAAGCCGGAAGACGGCGTATGACAGCAGCCGGAGCGCGTTCGCGAACGTCGATCGTCCGGCGCCTCGTTTCCCTGGTCAAGCTCGAGCACACGCTCTTCGCTCTTCCCTTCGCCTACGTTGGTGCGCTGCTCGCCTATCGCCAGGCGAATGACCTTCCCGGTTGGGGCGAGTTGCTCTGGATCACGCTGGCCATGGTCGGCGCGCGCTCGCTGGCGATGGGGATCAACCGTGCGGTTGATCGCGAGATCGATGCGCGAAATCCGCGCACGGCCGAGCGGGAGCTTCCGAGCGGGCGACTGACGTTGTGGCAGGTGGCCGTCTTCTGCCTCGCGGCTCTCGCGTTACTGGTGGCGGCGACATTTCAGCTGGCGCCCGTCGTTCGCTATCTGTGGCCGATACCGGTCGCGGCGTTCATCATCTACCCGTACCTGAAGCGAGCGACCTGGCTCTGCCACTTCTGGTTGGGGGCGACCAACGGTCTGGCACCGCTCGCCGCCTGGCTCGCGGTCGGTAGGTCGCTCACTCTGACGCCGTTCGCGCTCTGGATCGGCGTCGCCTGTTGGATCGCCGGCTTCGACCTTCTCTACGGACTCTTCGATTTGCAGGTCGATCGCGAGCAGGGACTTCATTCTTTCGCGGTGCGCTTTGGCGTGCCTGCAACCTTCTGGGCTGCTAGAACCCTCCATCTCGTCACCGTCTTGGCGCTCGCCGTCGCCGGCATCGTGGGCGGAGCCGGAGTCGTCTGGGGCCTTGGTGTCGCTGCCGTCGGCGCGCTTCTTCTCTACGAGCACCTGATCGTCTCGCCGAGCGATCTGCGCCGGCTGAATGCGGCCTTCTTCACCGTCAACGGCGTCATCGCGATCGTGTTCCTTGTCTTTGCCGCCGTCGATGCGCTCCTCTGAACCGCGCAGGTTTCGCTTGAGCGATGCCTCAACAGGGCTTTGGTATTCGCTGCCGAAGCGGTGACAATGGAGCAGACCATGCGTTTCCGCTTCATCACCTTCTTGACCGACTTCGGTCTCCAGGACGATTTCGTCGGCACCTGCCACGGCGTGATCAAGAGCATTGCCCCGGATGTCGAGATCATCGACATCACGCACGGGATCGAGCCTCGGCGCGTTCTCCAGGCGGCTCTGACTCTCGCCGACACGATTCCCTACATGCCGCCGGCGGTGCACCTCGCGGTGGTCGATCCGGGCGTCGGCACCGATCGTCGGGTGATTGCGGTCGAAGACAAGAGCGGGCGCCTCTATGTCGGTCCCGACAACGGGCTTTTGCTGCCCGCCGCCGATCGCATGGGTGGCCTCGCGCGGGCGCATCAAATCACCAACCCCGCCTATGCGATGAAGGAGATCGCGCCGACCTTTCACGGCCGCGACGTCTTCTCGCCGGCGGCGGCCCATCTCGCGCTCGGCGTGCCGATCGAAGATCTCGGTCCGAGCCTCGGGCTGGCCGAGCTCGTACGGCTGGACATCCCCAAGCCGGAGTCGCGCCGCGGCCGGATCAGAGCCGTCGTCGTCGACACCGATCGCTTCGGGAACATGCAGCTCAACATCCGTAACGAGCATCTCGAGGCGCTCGGCCTCTCGGTCGGAAAGAGGGTCGAGCTCGAGCACGGAGGAGAGCGCTACTACGCGATCACCGCTCGCACCTTTTCCGACGCCAGGCGCGGCGACATCATGCTCTACGAGGACTCGTTCCAGAATCTCGCGGTCGCGATATCGGGTGGCGACGCGGCGAACATGTTCGGCGCCGCGCCGGGCGACAAGATCACCATCCGCTTGCGCGAGGATTGAGAAAGGGTTGAAGGAGCTTTCGCGGCGGCCTAAGCTCGAAGGCAAAAGGGCGTTCACGACACGGTAGCACCGGTCTGGACGTCCTTTTTTATCTGAGTTGAGATGACCGGTCTCGATATACACCTGCTTGCGGGAACCTACGCGGTGAGCCGGCTTTCGCCAGACGAGCCCGCTCCCGAATGGGCGCGGGGAGAGTTGCTGGCGCTGGTCAGGACGCCAGACGAGCTCTCGATCATCTCGGCGGCGGACTCGATACCGGCGTCGGTCACGAGCGAGCCTGGCTGGCGCGCGCTCAAGGTGATGGGCCCGCTCGACTTCTCGCTGGTCGGGATTCTCGCGGCGCTGAGCGGCTCTCTGGCGCGGGCTGAGATAGCGCTCTTTGCACTCTCTACCTTCGATACCGACTACCTGCTCGTTCGCGAGCAGGATCTCGAGCGCGCAGTTCATGTGCTGGAGTCGGAGGGCCACCGGATAGCCGGCGCGAACGGCGCGTGAAGCAGGCGAGGCGGGAAGGAATAGCCGGCTCGGTACGATAGGCCGGTGGCCGTGAAGCAAACCGCCAAGCTGGACGCGCGCCTGATCCGCGCCGACTTCCCGATCTTCGAGCAGCTCGAGGAGGGAAAGCCGCTCTCCTTTCTCGATTCGGCCGTGAGCTCGCAAAAACCGCGGCAGGTTCTGGAAGCGCTGGAAGACTTCTACGAGCATTCCTACTCCAACGTCGGTCGCGGTGTATATGCGCTGGCGGAGCGCGCCGACGCGGCCTACGAGCAGGCGCGCGAAAAGGCGCGCGCTTTTGTCAACGCCGGCTCGCCACGGGAGATCGTCTTCACACGCAACACGACCGAAGGCCTGAACCTCGTTGCTTACGCCTGGGGCCTGGAGAACCTTGGCCCGGGCGACATCGTTCTGGCGAGCGAGCTCGAGCACCACTCCAACTTCGTGCCCTGGCAGGAGGTCGCCAGGCGCACCGGCGCGGAGTTCAAAGTCGTTCCGGTGACGAGTGAGGGCGAGCTGGAGCTGGGCGAGCTGGAGCTATTCGCGAGCGGTGGCCGGTTGAGGATCGTTGCCATCACCGCCGTCTCGAACTCGCTCGGGACGATCGTTCCGGTCGAGAAGCTGATCGCTTTTGCGCACGAGCAGGGGGCAATCGCCGTTATCGACGCGGCGCAGGCGGCGCCCCATCGCAAGGTCGACGTGCAGGCGTTGGGCTGCGATTTCCTCGCTTTCTCGGGCCACAAGATGTGCGGCCCGAGCGGCGTCGGCGTGCTTTACGGGCGCAGCGAGCTGCTGGAGCAGATGAGTCCCTTCCTGACGGGCGGCGGCATGATCCGCCGCGTCTCGGTCGAAAAGACCACCTGGGCGGAATTGCCGCACAAGTTCGAGGCCGGGACGCCGCCGGTAGCCGAGGCGGTGGCGCTCGGCGCGGCGATCGACTACCTGGAAGGCATCGGCCTGGAAGCAATCGCGGCCCACGAGCATGAGCTCACGGCCTACGCACTGGGGCGGCTGGGCGAGCTGCCCGGCTTGACTCTTTACGGGCCCCCGCTCGAGCGCCGCGCCGGAATCATCTCCTTCAACCTGGAGGGAATCCATCCGCATGACGTCGCCCAGATCCTCGACGCCGAAGGCGTATGCGTGCGTGCGGGCCACCACTGCAACCAGCCGCTGATGCACAAGCTCGGAGTCGCAGCGACCAGCCGCGCCAGTTTCTATCTCTACTCGCTGCCCGAAGAGGTCGATCGCCTCGTAACCGGTATCAAGCGGGCGCAGAAGGTCTTCGCCTGATGAGCGTCGACAATCTCTACCGCGAGCTGATCCTCGACCATTACAAGAGTCCGCGTCATCACGGCCGGCTCGATCCAGCCGACGCCGAGGCCGACGGGCAAAATCCGCTCTGCGGCGACGAGCTCTTGGTCACGCTCCGATTCGGCGCCGACGGCGAAACGATCGAGGACATCGCTTTTGACGGGCACGGCTGCGCGATCAGCCAGGCTGCGGCCTCGATGCTGAGCGAGGAAGTCATCGGTCGCAAGGCCGCCGAGGTAGCCGCAATCGGCAAGGACGACACGCCGCTGGTGGCGATGATGATCGAGAGCGGCACCCCGCTGACGCCGATCCGGCTCAAGTGCGCCCTACTCGGGCTGGGCGTGCTCAAGGTCGCCCTGCACAAGTCCGCAGGAACCCCGCTACCCGAGGAGTGGGCCGGTATCGACGAAGTGGAATTCGAGTAGTGGACGAGGGCGCAGCGGCGATATTCACCCCTAGCGCCCGGCGTGTGCTCTAGCGCCTCGAGCGCGAGGACGCAGAAGAACGCCGGCTCGGCAAGCCGAGAGAGGAACGGGCGCGGCAGGTTACGCCCACGACCGGACGCTTCCTGTTTGCTCTTGCCGCCAATCGGCAGGGCTGCAGAGTGCTCGAGATCGGGGGCTCCAGGGGATGGCGATCTGGCTGGCGTCCGCCGCCGCGCTCGGCGGCGGCCGTGTCGTCTCGCTCGAGCACGATCCGCGTAAGGCGACCGCCTGGCGCGCGAACATTGCCGAGGCTGGCCTCGACGCATACGCGGAGTTGATCGAAGGCGACGCTTTCGCGACCCTGCCGGCGCTCGACGCACGCTTCGATCTTTGCTTTATCGACACTGGGAAAGGGACTACGAGCGTCTGTTTGCGCTCGCCCGCGGGAAGCTTGCGATCGGTGCCGTTGTCGTGGCTGACAACGCTCTTTCGCACGCCAAAGACTTGGCCGCGTGCTCGCAGGCGAGACAAAGTGATCCGACCCTCGTCAGCGTCACAGTTCCGCTCGATAGTGGTCTCGAGCTGAGCGTTCTTTCCTGCTGACGACCGCCGCGACGGATGTAGCGGGCGCGACTAAATGGACGCCATCCCCGGTTGCCTTTTTGCCGACGAAGTTCGTCATGCTCCACGACGGGGGGAGCGGATTTTCTCGGTCCACGTCTTGACCGTGTGCCTATGATGTTCGTATCGCGGAAAGGAGGTGGTCCAGTGAGAGATTCCAGTACTGGCAGCGGAGGTACCAGCGGGTAGGGGCGTGTCCCCGGGACCACCGGGAATCGCCTAGCCAGCGTAGGGGGCTCGCGAATCGCGCCGCGACCGCAGGGTCGTCGGAATCGCCTCTACCAAATCCAACGCTGGTCACCGGATCGGAGGGCCGCCGAGGCGGCCCTCCTTCTTTTTCCGAACTCCTTTCGAAACGAAGCACTCCGCCGCCCGGCCGCGCTCGGAGGCGCGCTGCGTCGGCTCTTGAGCCGCGTCCTCGGTCTCGCCCGTAGCCTCCGGCTACGAACGAGACACTGCGTCCTAGCATCGCATCCACCGGTCGCAGCCAGGCGGCGGGTCTTCATTCCGAAATGAGTTCTGAGCAAGGAGATCTTGGATCGCGTCAACTCGCCGCGCGGCGAATTTGTTCCTCCAGCGATTGCAGCGGAAGGCCGAACACCTGTTGAGTTGTGGCGATGTCGCCGACGTTGTCACCCGCGGCGAGCATCTTCAACTGATCGCGAGTGAAGGGGAATCCTGGCAGGCGCTCGAACAACGCGGCCACAGGACGGGCGAGGGCGAACGGAACGTGGACTAGCCGGCGACGTTTGCCGATCACGTCCGCGACAAGGCTGTAGAACTGATCCCAATTCACTCGATCGGGCCCCACGAGGTCGAAGGTTCGGCCTGCCGCCTCTTCGAGCTCGACCGCCTTGATCAGGTGAGACGCGACGTCATGGACGGCGACCGGTTGAATTCGTTGCGTCCCGGGCCCGAGCACCGGCGTAAGCGGCGAGCGGCGAACGAGTCGTATGAAGGTGGGAAGGACGCCGCCGCAGCGTCCGAAGACGAAGCTCGGGCGAAGGATCACATACTCCAGATCCGAGGCCTTGAGTGTCTGCTCCTCGTCCCACTTCGCCCGGTAGTAGGGCGTCAGCTCGGCCGTGTCCGCGGCGACGCCCAGGGCGCTGACGAGGATGAAGCGGCGCACGCGCGCCGCGCTCGCGGCCTCGACGAGCGCCCGCGTACCGGCGGTCATCACCTGCCGATAGTCGCTCGACTTACCGCGAATGATGGCGACCAGGTGAATCAACGTATCGACGCCCTCGCAGGCCGCTCGCAAGCTGGCCGGGTCGGCCATATCCCCGCGCGCAAGCGTGCAGCCTTGCGCCGCGAGCTTGCGGCCTCGTGCCTCCGAGCGGACGAGGCAGCGAGTCGGCCGGTCGAGCGAGCGAAGGTCGCTGACGAGGTGGCGCCCGATGAAACCGCTGGCCCCGGTGACGAGAATCGCCCCGCCGTCGCTGCTCTCGGCAGTAGAGGCCAACTCGGTCGAGTGCGCGCTCTGGGTCACGAGCGAATCGTATGCCCGGCGAACGGATCGTCGCCGGTACGCCCCCGGTCATTAGCTGTTTTTCCTTGCAAACTGCGGCTTTTTCAGTTCGATCAAGGCTTGCGGTTACGAGTGGGTCCGATAGGGTGCCATCTGCGTGGTACTCGAGCCCGTTGACCCAAACGCTCGCTTCCATGAGCGACGAGAAAATGCACGGCGCCGGCGAAAGCTGCGCCGTACTGCTTTCCTGCTCGCACTTGTAGTTTCGGCGACCATCGGCGGGCTTGCCGTCTGGATGACGTTGCGCGGCCCGAGCAAGCCGGTCAACCAGGCCACCAGGCGCACCACGGTGGCGAGCGCGGCCCATCAGAACTCTCTCCTGCCAAAGGAGATCCGCGGCGTTCACGTCACCATGGAGCTCGCCTCTCTGCCGGGCAAGCTCGACCAGTACGCGAGCCTGAAAGACGAGGGCCTGAACACGATCGAGCTCGACGTCAAAGACGAGAACGGCACTGTCGCTTTCTCCTCGCCTGAAGCACCTCTAGCCAAGGAGATTGGCGCGGCGGGCAACTACTACAACCCAGCCAGCGTGGCCGAGCAGCTCCACGCTCAGGGCATCTACCTGATCGGCCGCATCGCGGTCTTCGAAGATCCAGTTCTCACGGCGCGCAGGCCGGATCTGGCCATCCAGCACTCGGATGGCTCGACCTGGCTCGACTACAACGGTCTCGGCTGGTCGAACGAGTACAACAAGAAGGTCTGGGACTATAACGTCTCGATCGCCAAGGCTGCGGTCAAGGCCGGCTTCGACGAGATTCAGTTCGACTACGTGCGCTTCCCCTCGGACGGGCCTATTGCGAGCGCTGTCTGGCCGGGCAAGGTGAACGAGCCACAATCGGTGACGATCGCCCATTTCCTCAAGTACGCGTCCAGTCAGCTCAAACCACTGGGTGCGCGCGTCTCGGCCGACGTCTTCGGGCTGGCGGCGACCAACGAGCTCGGTGTCGGTCAGTCGCCGAGACTGATGGCGCGCTACGTCGATGCGCTCTCGCCGATGGTCTATCCGTCGCACTTCGGCCCAGGGCAGTACGGTTTGGCCGATCCTCAGGCCGCTCCGGGGATGACGGTCAGTTATGCGCTGAGCGACTTCAAAGCTGCCATTCGCGGTACCAAGGCCGAGCTCGTTCCCTGGATCCAGGACTTCACGATGGGTCGCACGTTCACGCTCGCCGATATCAAGGACGAGATTCTCGCCGTCCGCCGCAGCGAAGCGCGTGGTTTTCTGATCTGGAACGCCAGCGGCAAGTACACCCCGGGCACGCTCGGGCCGGAATAGGCCAGGCCGGCGAGCTCTGCCGGCGCTCCGGTATCCTCCGCACGCAGATGCCTTCTATTCAGCTACTAACCGAGATTCCCGGCCCGCGCTCGCGCGAGATCTTGGCGCGAAAGCAGAGCGCCGTCGCCGCTGCGATGACCGTTCAGGCGCCGCTCATCGCCGACTCGGCGCTCGGCGCCGTCGTTACCGACGTTGACGGTAATCGTCTGCTCGACCTGACCGGCGGGATCGGCTGTCTCGCCGTCGGGCACGCCCATCCGCATGTGGTCGAGGCGGTGCAGAAGCAGGCGGCGCGCTTCCTGCACACCGATTTCGCCATTGTTCCCTACGAGATCTACATCACGGTCGCCGAGCGACTGGTTGCGGTTGCGCCGTTCAGCGGCCCGGCGCGGGCTGTCTTCTTCAACTCCGGCGCCGAGGCCGTCGAGAACGCGGTCAAGATTGCGCGCCAGGCGACCAAGCGTCCTGCCGTGATCGCCTTCGAGGGCGGCTTCCACGGGCGCACGCTGCTGGCCTTGACGATGACGTCCAAGGCCAATCCCTACAAGGTCGGGCTCGGCCCGCTCGCGCCGGCGGTCTATCACCTTCCCTTTGCCCAGGACTACCGCGGCCCGTCCGGCGCCGAAGCTCTGGCCGCGCTCGAGCGGGCGCTGGTGACGCAGGTGGCGCCGAGCGAGGTTGCGGCGATCGTGGTCGAGCCGATCCAGGGCGAGGGCGGCTTCGTACCGGCGCCCAAGGAGTTTCTGCAGGGCCTGCGGCGGGTCTGTGACAAGTACGGAATCGTGTTCGTCGCCGATGAGGTGCAGAGCGGCTTCGGACGCACGGGCGCGATGTTCGCGATCGAGCACTACGAGGTCGAGCCCGATCTGGTCGTCGTCGCCAAGTCGCTGGCCTCCGGGCTCCCGCTCTCGGGTGTAGTGGGCAAGGCCGAGATCATGGACGCCGCGCGCGAAGGCTCGATCGGAGGCACCTACAGCGGAAACCCGGTGGCGCTGGCCGCAGCGAACGCCATTTTCGACGTCATCGAGAGCGAGAATCTGATCGAGCGGGCGAAGATGCTCGGCGAGATCTTGCTCGGGCGCATGAAAGCCTGGCAGGAGCGCTTCGACGCGATCGGCGACGT
The DNA here is from genome assembly GCA_003162055.1 of Actinomycetota bacterium. GTDB lineage: Bacteria > Actinomycetota > Thermoleophilia > Gaiellales > Gaiellaceae > Fen-549. The sequence continues at coordinate 67,305 of PMNA01000021.1, forward strand.
GCGCGGCGCTGGCGCGATGCTGGCGATCGAGTTGGTGCAGAGCCGCGAGACGAAGGAGCCGGCACCTGAGCTGGCGACGCGAGTGATCGAGGAATCGCTGAAGCGCGGCCTACTGCTGCTCAAGGCGGGACTTTATGGAAACTGTGTACGCGTGCTGGCGCCGCTGGTGATCACGGACGACGAGCTCGGCGAGGCGCTCGATGTCTGGGAAAAGGCGCTCGGCGCCGCACTCGTCGGCTGAGACCTAATAGGCGTAGCGCCGCTGCCGCTCGTGGCGCTCCAGCGCCAGCGCGATCAGGCGATCGAGTAGCTCAGAGTACGGGATTCCCGACTCCGCGAACAGCTTGGCGTAGACGCTGGTCGAGGTGAAGCCGGGGATGGTGTTGAGCTCGTTAACCAGAACCTCATCGCCGCGAACGAAGAAATCGACCCGGGCCATTCCCTCGCACTCGCCGGCGACAAATGCCTCGACGGCGAGGCGGCGTACCTCCTCGACCGCCTCGGTGGAGATGGGCGGCGGCACGATCAGCTCCATCCCGCCCTCGTCGTACTTGGCCGAGAAGTCGTACCACTCGGCGTGAACCACGATCTGACCGGGGAGCGAGGCGATCGGGTCGCGGTTGCCGAGCACACCGCACTCCACCTCGAGACCGTCCACGAACTCCTCGATCAGCACCTTCTCGTCGTGGCGGAAGGCAAGCTCGAGCGCCGCGCCGAGCTCATCTTCGTCGTGCACCTTGCTGATACCGACCGAAGAGCCGAGCCGCGCCGGCTTGACGAACACCGGGTACGAGAAGGGATGCTCGACCGGGTCGCCGTCGCGAAGCGTGACGCTTTGGGTTACCGGAATGCCGCGATCGCGCAGCACCGCCTTGAAGACGTCCTTGTCCATGCACAGTGCCGAGGCGAGAACTCCCGCGCCGACGTACGGCACACCTGCCAGCTCGAGCAGGCCCTGCACGGTGCCGTCCTCGCCGAAGGGCCCGTGCAAGACCGGAAACACGACGTCCACGTCGGCCAGGGTGGCCGGTACGGACGACTCGGCCGGAACAGGCAACGTCTCCACGGGCTTGCGGCTGCGCTCAGATGCTCCGAGGGCGGGCGGCACGGCGGCGGGAAGCGCCCAGCGGCCCTCGCGGTCGATCTCGACCGAGACCGTGTCATAGCGGTCGCGCAGGGTCTCGATCACCGAGTTTGCCGAGGCGAGCGAGATGTCGTGCTCGCTCGAGCGACCACCCATCAACACTGCGACGCGAAGACGGCTCACGGTCCGGTGTAGTTTCCTACGTAGATCGTCACGATCGAGCCCGGCTGTGCTTGCTTGTTGCCCTTTGGCGTCTGATCGATGACCAAGCCGTCCTGACTGGAGTCGGGTGTGTCCTGGTAGACGACATTGGGCGTGAATCCCCCACTAGTGATGTCCGAGTTGGCCGTGTCGATATCGTCGCCGACCACGTAAGGGACGGTGACCGTTTGAGGACCCTTGGAGACACTGAGCGTGATCGTCGTATCCGGCGCCTGCGACGAGTTCGGGGAAGGATCCTCGTCTACTACCACGCCTTTGGTTTCGCTCGAATCGACGGGCTGCTGAACGATACTGGTGAAACCGTTACCCTTGAGGATCGAGACGGCTGTGGCGTAAGGCTTGGTGCGGACGTCGGGGAGATTGATCGGTTCGGGCCCTTTCGAGACCCAGATCGTCACCGTCGAGTTCTTCGGGGCCTTGTAGTTCCCGAGCGGATCTTGCTTGAACACGGTTTCAACCTTCGCGGGGTTCCACTCCGGCTTCGCGGCGACCTTGAAACCGCTGTTTTGCAGCACGTTGATCGCGGCGTACTGATTCATGTAAAGAACCGACTTGACGCGGACAGTGTTTGGTCCACTGGAGACCCAGATGCTAACGGTGCTGTTCGCCGCAACGTGTCCTCCTGCGGCCGGGTCCTGCCTGATCACCTCGCCCGCGGAGATTGTCGAGGATGTGGTCGGGATCGAGTCGACCGTGAGCCCGGCGGCGGTGATCTGCTTGCGCGCGGCGGTCTCGGTGAGCCCTTTGACGGGGGGAACCGACACGGACGAGCTCTCGTCCAGCTGGCGGTAGACGATCCAGAAGGCTACGCCCACGGCGACTGCCAGAACGAGCGCGAGCAGCCAGGGCCAGATCGGGCGCCGCACTCTGGCGTTTTCGAGGTCGTAGTAGCCGGGCGGCGTCGCCGGAGGAACGGGCGCGCTCGGCCGGGCCGGCGGCGCTAACCGCGTAGGCGCCTTGGAGATCATCGTCGGCGCCGAGAGACCCGCGCCCGCCAGCACCGTCGTGGCGGCGTCGGTCGTGGTCTCGCTGATCTCCATGCCCTTGGAGATCGCGCTCAGGTCGGCATCCATCTCCTCGGCGCTCTGGTAGCGATCGTCGGGGCTCTTGGCCAGCGCGCGCAGCACGACCGCGTCGAGCGCGGGTGGGATTTCGGGCCGCTTCACCGACGGCGGCTCGGGAATGGCCGACAAGTGCTTCATGGCGATCTCGACCGGAGTGTCACCGCTATAGGGCGCCTCGCCGGTGAGCAGCTCGTACAAGAGAACTCCAACCGAGTAGAGGTCGGAGCGGTCGTCAACCGGGGCGCCGCGGGCCTGCTCCGGCGACAGGTACTGGGCGGTGCCGATGATCGAGCCGACCTCGGTCATCTCACTGGCGCCGGCCCGCGCGATGCCGAAGTCGGTGACCTTGATCCGCCCCTCGTCGTCCACGAGCACGTTGTGAGGCTTGATGTCGCGATGCACTACGCCGTTTCGGTGCGCGAAGCGAAGGGCTGCCAGGATCTGCCGGCCGTAGTTGACGGCGACCAGAATCGGCGAGGGCCCGCGCTGAATGACCAGCTCCTTGAGCGAGCGGCCGTCGATCAGCTCCATGGCGATGTAGTAGGTGCCCTCGGCGTTACCACGGTCGTAGATCTGCACGATGTTGGGGTGAGAGAGACCGGCGGCGCTGGAGGCCTCGCGGCGGAAGCGCTCGACGAATTGCTGGTCGGCGGCGTGCTTGGAGTTCAGGATCTTGATCGCGATCCGCCGGCCCAGCTCCTGATCCTCGGCCAGGTAGACGGTCGCCATCCCGCCGGTGCCGAGCTTCTTGATGATCTTGTAGCGCCCGTCGAAGAGTGCGCCGATGAGTGGGTCAGGAGGTGTCATCGCAAGTAAAGGTTACGGGTCAGGAGTTGGAGTTCGCCGTTTTGGTCAGGATCGCCTGCATTATTTGGCGCGCGATCGGCGCCGCGGTGGTGCCGCCGACGCCGGTTTGATTCTGGAGCACGACCGCCACCGCGACGCGCGGAGCATCGGCGGGCGCGAAGGAGATGAACCAGGTCGTGTTGGGCTGGCCGGTCCCGTTTTCTGCGGTGCCCGTCTTGCCGGCGACCTTGACGCCCGGGATCGCGGCCTCGGTTCCGGTGCCGCCGGTCACGACCGACTCCATCATCTGGGTCAGCTCCATCGCCGTCTCGGGCTTGATCGCGCGCCCGAGCGACTGAGGCTTGATACGCACGATGCTGCCGTCGCTGCGGCGGACGCGGTCGACGAGGTGTGGCTGCATCAGCGTGCCGTTGTTGGCGACCGTGGCGGCGACCATCGCCATCTGCAGCGGAGTGACGAGCAGCTTGTCCTGGCCGAAAGCGGTGCGTCCGGGGTCACCCTGTTTATCCTCCTCGCTCGGGCTAAGCAGCCGCTTGCCCTTGTACAGGCCGCTAATCGCGAGAGCATTACTGGGCAGGTCGATCGAGGGAGTCTGGTCAAAGCCAAAACGGCGCGCGTAATTCATCAGCGTGGGCATGTGCAGCGTCATGCCGATGTTGCAGAAGACCGAGTTGACCGAGTTCTGGAAACCCGTCGCGAGCGTGAGAGTGCCATAAGCCTCGGGCCCGCTCTGATCCAGGTTCGTGAAGTTGTTCACGTGTTGCCCGTACTCGATGCAGTAGCCGGGGTCGTGGAAGATCGAAGAGGGAGTGAAGCGCCCCGTATCGAGCGCGGCCGCGGCGGTTACGACCTTGAAGGACGAACCGGGCGGATAGAGGCCCTGAGTAGCCCGGTCGAGCAGAGGCGAAGCCGGCGAGCAGGACGAGGACCTGATCTTGAGGACGCGGTCGTAGTGCCCCTCGATGTCGTTGGGGTTGTAGGTCGGCTTAGTGACGAGCGCCAGTATGCGGCCGGTGGAAGGCTCGATGGCGATCGCGGCGCCGCAGTTAGAGCCAAGCGCCTGCGTGGCGATGCGCTGGGCCTCGAGATCGAGCGAGGTGTAGATGTCGCTTCCGTGAATCGTGCTGCCGAGCAGGCGATCGCCGATCTGCCGAATCGCGCCGGCGAGGCTCTGATCGGCGCCCGTCAGGTAATCGTTGGCTGAGCTCTCCAGGCCCGCTCGCGACTTGGTCTGGGTTGTATATCCGACCGCCGCCGCCGTCAGCGAGCCGAGCGGGTAGCGGCGGAAGTAGTAGGTGCGGCCGCCGGCGTGGGTGATGCGGTTCTTCGCCAGCGTTGTCCCGTCGGCGGAGAAGATCCGGCCTCGGTCGATCGTGAACTCGGAGACCTGGCGAATCGCGTTGTCGCTCTTGTTGGCGAGGTCGGGCGCCGCCCAGGCCTGCCAGTAGGTGGAGGCGGCGATCAACGCCACCAGCATGGTGAGCGAGGCCAGGGCAGCTAGTCGAATGCGAGCGTTCATCGCGCCTCATTCGCTCTCTGCGATACGAGCAGTAGGCCCGCGAGCAGGATGAAGTTGGCGACCACGCTCGAGCCCCCGTAGCTGATGAAGGGAAGCGTGATGCCGGTCAACGGGATGATGCGAAGGATGCCGCCGATGATGATGAAGGTCTGGAGCGTAAAGCCGAAGGTCAGCCCGGCTGCCAGCAACTTCGAGAAACCATCGTCGACCTGGAGCGCGACGCGGAATCCGCGCACCACGAAGAGCATCAACACCAGCAGGAGTGCGGCGATTCCCACCAGACCCAGCTCCTGAGCCAGCGCCGAGAAGATGAAGTCGGTGTTGAGGTCGGGAATCAGGTTGTTTCCGTTGGGCAGGGCGAAGGTGCCCTTGCCCCAGCCGGTACCGAAAAAGCCGCCTTGGGCGATGGAGTAGAGCGACTTGACGAGCTGGTAGCTCTCGCACTGTTGGCGCGTCATCAACTCGATGCCGTGGGGTGTGTGGCAGGGGAGTCTTTGCGTCGTCCAGGGATGAAGCCAGATCGTTACCCGGCTGCGCACGTGCGCTGTCGTCTCGTAGACGCCGGCCGCCCCAACCAGGAAGAGCGTCAGGCCCACGCCCACGTAGAGCAGTCGGCCGGTAGCCAGATAGAGAATCGCCAGGAAAATCCCGAAGAAGAGGAGTGCGCTGCCCAGGTCGTGCGTGGCGACGAGCACGAGCATCGCACAGCCCCAGATTGCGAGCAGCGGCCCGAAGTCCTTGAGCCGTCCCAGCGCCAGCACCTCTTGCTTGGAGTGCAGGTAAGCGGCGAGGAAGACGATCATCGCGATCTTGCCCAACTCGCCCGGCTGAAACTGGAGCGATCCGAAATGAACCCAGAGGCGCGCTCCGTTGACCGTACGGCCGATTTTCGGCAGCGCTGGCATGAACAGCAGGGCGAGCGCCGACAATCCGAACAGGTACTTGTACGACTCCAGTCGGCGAAAGTCGTGACGCAGCGCGACGAGGGTGAGCGCGAAGCAGCCAACCCCGATCACCACCCAGAGTCCCTGACGGAGCGCGTCGGTGGGATTGAGGCGGTAGATCTCGGTCAGCCCGAGCGCCGTCAGAAGAGCTGCCATCGGCAGTAGATAGGGATCGGCATCGGGCACCGTAAGGCGGGCGACGAGATGGGCGACCAGGTACAGAGCGAAGAAAAATCCCGCGTAGGAAAGCGATCCGGAAGAGATCTCGTTCTGGCGCGCGATATAGACGCTGGCGAAGCCGGTCGCCGTGATCAAGCCGACCAGAGTGAGAAGTCCGAGCTCCCGCGTACGGGCGCTCACGGGTAGACGTCTCCTTCCAATGTGCTCAGCTCGCGCGTCATGTCTCCGTAGCTGTGCAGGCCATGGTCGAAGAATCGCCGCCGCTCGCCGGCGGTGAGCTGCGCGGCGTAGAGGCGCGAGCTGACCCGAACCGTTCTGTAAAGATGGATACCACCCGGGAGGTCATAGGGCAGGCCTTGGTAAACGGCAACCCGTCCGTCGGGCTCGACGCCGATGAAATGAGCGGTCGAGACGGTGAAGACGCCGAGGCCCACGAGCGTGAGCAAGAACGCGAACGCCAGGGCAAGCAGAGTTATGCGCCGCGAGCGTTGGCTGCGCAAGCTCTGCTTCGGCTCGAGCTTGAGCACCGGTACCGCGTCTACCTCGCTGAGCGTCTTGGCGCTGTCGGGCTCCTGAGCAATCGAGCTCTCGGGCTCTGGCTCGCCAACCTCCGGCTCGAAAAGGACGACGGTGATGTTGTCCTCGCCACCGGCCTGGTTGGCCGCCGCGATCAGCTTCTTCCCCGCGTCGTCGAGGTCGCCGCGGGCCGAAAGGAGCAGGCGCGCGATCTCCTCGTCGGAGACCATCGAGGTGAGGCCGTCGGAGCAGAGCAGGAATATGTCGCGGTCTTGCGCTCGGAGGGAGAGGACGTCGACCTCGACTTCGGAATCGGTGCCGAGCGCACGCGTGATGACGGAGCGTCGCGGGTGGCTCTCGGCCTCTTTGGCCGAGAGGCGTCCGCTGCGAACGAGCTCCGCGACGAGGGAATGATCCTGCGTCAGCTGCGTCAGCTGATCGTCGCGCAGAAGGTAGGCGCGAGAGTCGCCGACGTGCCCGATCGTCACGACGCTTCCTTCCACCAGCGCGACGGTCATCGTCGTGCCCATGCCGCGAGCGGAGGCGTTCTCGCTCGAGTAGGCGTAGACGCGACGGTTTGCTTCGCGGATCAGCTCGACGGTCTGCTCCGGCGAGGAAAGGCCTCCGAGCTCCTGCTCGCGCAGCGACTCGGCGGCAAGCCGGGAAGCGACCTCTCCGGCCTGTGCGCCCCCCATTCCATCGGCGACGGCGAAGAGCGGCGGCTCACAGACGAAGGCGTCTTCATTTCTCCGCCTTCTGCGGCCGGTATCGGTGTGGGCGCTTGAAGCGATAACGCTCATCGCTCGTAACGGAAATCCGTTTCGCCGATACGCAGGACGTCCCCCGGCAGCAAACGCCGGCTCGAGGTCAAGCGTACGCCGTTGACGAAGGAACCGTTGGTCGAGCCGAGATCCTCGACCCAGACGCCGTCGCGGCGCGGATCGATCAGCGCATGCTTGCCCGAGGTGAAGTCGTCTTGATCGAGCTGGAGCTCGTTGAGCGGCCCGCGTCCGATCGTCAGAGCCTCGTGCGTCAGCTCGACTCGCTGCCCCTCCTCGAGATCGGGGCTCGAGATGACGACGAGCGTGCCCGGTCGAGGCGCGCGCTTTTCGTGGCGCTCGGCCATCGGCGCGAGCACGAAGCTTTCTTGAGGCGCTCGCATCTCGCGGCTGGCGGCGCGAACAATCCGCCAGATGAACAGGTAGAGCAAGAGCAGAAAGGCGATCTTGAGCGCCAGTAGAACGGCGTCGACCGAGATTGAGGCTAAAGCCACCGTCACTCCCGAACGAAAGTCAGCTCAATCGGTCCGATAGCGATCGTGTCTCCCTCGGAGAGGCGGACGTTACTGACTCGCTTGCCGTTCAACTCGGTGCCGTTGGTCGAGCCGAGATCGATCAGCGCGAAACCTCCGCTGCCGTCAGGTCGCACCTCCGCGTGCCGGCGAGAGACGTTTGGATCGGCGATGTGGATAGCGCAGTCGTGGGAACGTCCGATGGCGATCGTCTGGTTGCGGAGCGGATGACTCTTGCCCTCGAGCAGGAGCGCGTAGGTCGGTATGTCCGCCTCGAGCGGGATGTCCGGCGTGAAGGCCTGAGTCTCCAAGACGGGAGGAGCCGGTTGGAAAACGGGTCGGGGAAGCGGCTCCTGAATTGGCACGCTGCGCGAGGTGCGAGCCATCTTGGCCGCGATGCCGAAGACGCCGATCTCCAGGTCGTCGTCGGTCTCGATTCGAACGAGCGGCGCCGAGGGCAAGGCGTAGCGCTCACGCTGGGCATGCTCGCCCAGGTATTCCTGCAGCTCGTTGCAGAGCGCCTCCTCGTAGCTCGAGAACTGATCTCGGTCCTGCGGCGAGAGATAAACGGTGTACTCGTTCGGCACGTAGACGCGCGTCACCGAAGCTGTGCGGTGCTCGTCCATCTCCTTGGCAAGCTTGCGCGCCAGCTCTACCGGCTGGACATGCGCACGGAAGGCCTTTCCGAAGGCTCCTTCGAAAATCGCCTCGATCCGTCGTTCGATGCTTCGTAATACGGCCATCAGTTGTCTCTTCGCTCTGTGAAGCGTAACCGCTGAGCTGGAATCGCCCCCCTCTCGTCAAACAGCGATTCGATCTGTATCGAGCAACTGCGTCTGAGTTGGTGCCGCAATGATCGGTTGTGCGGAGCTTAGCGACGCGGGTACGAACGCGAGTACCAGCGCAGTGAGCCAGGCGCCGATAATCACCGGAGCAGCCGCAACGCTCGGGAAAGGCAGAAGCGCGGCGACGATCATGCCGACTCCGAACACAACGCCTCCCCAGCGCCTCGATCGACGTGCCAGAGGAAGCAGGGCGGCAGCGACTGCGAGCAGGAGCCCGAGCCAGAGCAGGGCGGGCCTGTCGACGACCGCCCTCATCAGCGCTCCGCAAACGCTGGTGAGTTTCGCACTTCCCTCGATGCCCAGGCCGAGGGGCGCTCGACCACCGGTGAGCGGTAATCGACCGCTACCCATTCCGTTGGCGATCAGGGCGAGCAAGAAAGCGCCGAGGGCGGTCAGCGCACGCCGGAGGCCGCCGCGGATGGGAAGAAGTACCAGCGGAAGCAGAAAGAGCGCGCCCAGCGCCGCTGCGATAGGGCCCAGAAGCGGCAACTGAGTGGTTAGAGGCTCGTGCCTATTGAATGCCAGCCAGCAGGTCGCGGCGAGTGCGAAAGCCAGAGCGAGCCCCAGCGAGTAGTTTCCGAGCGGCAGTAAGAGCAACGAAAAAGCGACGGCGCTTCCCCGGAGAGGTCGCGACAGAGAGATAAAGCCGGCCAGCAGCGCCAGCGGGACCTGGGTGTGAGCGGGGTAGAAGGGGAACAAGCTTGTGCCCCAAACGACGAAGGCTGCGCAGGCCAGGGCGTGCGCGATCCTTGCCGGATTGGGCCGACGAAGCTTGCGCGCCAACGGCTGTTTGGGCCTGACCCGCCTTTCCTCGCCATGCGTAAGCACCCGGCGTAATACGCGAGCGAGATCGCCGGCACTGGGACGATTCTCCGGGCTCTGAGCGAGCGCGCTCTCGACCGCCGCCAAGAGAGGTCGTGGCAAGTCCGGGCGCATCGTCGCGAGCGAAGGCGCCCCGGTCTCGATTCGGCGCGCAGTCTCGAGCATCGATCCCGCCCAGAAGGGGTGCCAGCCCACGAGCGCTTCCCAGAGCGCGACGCCGACCGACCAGATATCTGTAGCGGCGGTCGACTCTCCGCCCGCCAGTCGCTCGGGCGAGATGTAGGCGAGAGTTCCGGGAATATCGCCAAGCTCGGTGAGCGTCTCGGCCTCGGCGAACTGCGCCAGGCCGAAGTCGACCAGCCGAACGTCGATCTCCGTCTCGTTGGCGAGCAGGATATTCGCCGGCTTGACGTCGCGGTGGATGATTCCGTGCGAGTGGGCGTGCTCGAGCGCCTCGAGAACCTGGGCGCAGATCTCGATTGCGCGCCGGTCGTCGATCTCGCCGTCGCGCAGCGCCTGGCGCAGGGTCTTTCCGGACACATGCTCGTAGGCGATGTAGACGTGCTGATCGTCGTAGCCGAAATCGAGCGGGCGTAGGCAACGCGGGTGTCTGAGCCGGGAAGCCGCTTCGGCCTCTCGCTCCGCTCTCGACCCGGCTTTGCCCTCGCGCGCGACGATCTTGAGCGCCAACTCACGCCCGCTCTTCTCGTCGCGGGCGAGCCAGACCGAGCCGGATCCTCCGCTTCCGATCGGGCTCAAGGGCCGGTAACGGCCGAGAACGAGCTCGTCGCCGGCCGCTGTAGTTACATCACCCATCAGCTCTCGTCGTTAGCCGTTACAGGAGAAACTCCTGCGATAGCCAACCTCGCGCTAAAGCGAAACCTTGTACAGTGGGCTTCTCGCCAGGCTATGAGCGAGCACGACGACATCGATTTCGATTTTTTCGGGGACTCTGAGCCCGAGCCGCCTAAGAAGCGTCTCGTACGGCGCCCTAGTGGCCCACGCGACGGCGGCGGTTCACCCCCGCCCAGACGTCCTGCGGTCCCTCCGCACGGCGGCACACCGGCGGTGCGACTGGTTTCGCTGATCGCCTTTGCGATCGCGCTGATCCTGATCCTCATCTTCGCGGTGAGAAGCTGTGAGTCGTCGAGCGAGAACGCTGCTTACAAGAACTACATGGACGAGGTTGCGAAGATCGCGAGCTCTTCGCAGAGCGCGGGGAAGTCTCTCAGTGCGCTGCTCGACAAGCAAGAGCTGAGCGAGTCGGTAGTCGAGACAACTCTGAAAGGGCTGATCAGCCAGGAGGGAATCGACGTTCAGAACGCGCAGAAGCTGACGCCGCCCGGGCCCTTGCGCAACGAGCACGAGCAGATGGTCGAGGCGCTGCAGCTGCGCCAAAACTCACTGAGCGGCCTACTTGAAGTGTTCAAGAAGACGATGTCAAAGCACGGAAGTACCGCGGCGACCAAGGCTGGAGTAGCTCTTTCGCAACAGATGCTGAGGGGTGTGGCCAGCGACGTCCTTTGGCAGGACATGTTCGTTACGCCGGCGCAAGCGGTGCTGAAGCAGCAAGGTATTTCTGGTGTCGCGCCGCCAAGCTCGGTCTTCGTGGCCGATTCTCAACGCGCCACCTATAACTCGATGCAAGTCGTCTGGCAGCGCTTCCACGGAGTGCAGTCCACCAACACGAGCGGAACGGTCCACGGCACCAATATCGCCTACGTCAAGATCCTACCGAGCGGGACGATTCTCAATGCGGCCATTACTCAAACAATCAAGACAAGCGACCGCCTGGCCTTTGCGGTGGGGGTCGAGAACGGGGGCGACTATCTCGAGCAGAATATCGTGGTCACGCTCAAGATCGGTCAGACGCCCAATCCGATTGTGAAGAAACAGACGATCGCGAAGATCTACCCCCAGGCGAAGCAGGAAGTGGTTTTCAAATCGCTCAACATCGGCGAGCTGGCCAACAAAATCCCGGTTAGAGTCGACGTCGCCGCGGTGACCGGCGAGACGAACCTCGCCAACAACGTGGCTACCTACGAGGTCATGTTTACCTTCTAGCGCGGTTTATGAGCACCACTGCAATTCTCGCTATAGCGTCGGCAGCGCTCGCCTTGGTGGCGTTGGCAGTAGCTGCTTTCGCCCTGCTTTTTCTCCGCAGGCTGAGAACCGGCCAGTTGATCGTACTGGCGGACGGGAAGGCCGATTTGGTCGACTTCGCCGTCTCGCTGCAGGCCAGGATCGACGATCTACACAAGACCGTGGACGAGATTGCTTCGGCCCTGACGCGGGTCGACAAACGCTTCGACGGAGCTCTTTCGAACGTGGCCTTGATTCGCTACGACGCCTACGGCGACAGGGGCGGACAGCAGTCTGCGACCGTCGCGATGCTCGACAGCTCTCGTAGCGGCGTCGTGCTGAGCGCGATTCAGGGTCGCGACTCCGCGCGCATCTACTTGAAAGAGCTCGATCGAGGCAACTGCGCCATCACGCTGTCGCCGGAAGAGGAAGAGGCCATCCGGCGGGCAATGGCGCGCTAGAAGCCTGTTCCGATAGGCGCGCGTATCCAGGTGTGTCTTTACCGGCACGGCTCTAGATGCCCGCCGGGAACGCCTACGCACGCAGGCGGCGCTGCTACATTGCTTCGAAGGTGCAACGGGTTCTTGTGCTCAACTCCAGCTACGAGCCACTCAACGTGTGCACCATGCGGCGAGCCTACGTATTGGTCTTCAAGGGTCGGGCTGAGGTAATCGAGAAGCACGCTCAGCCGCTTCACTCGGCCAGCGACACCTTCCAGCGGCCGCACGTCATCCGGCTGCTCACCTATGTGCACGTGCCGAGGCTGGCGAAGCGAAGGATCTCGCGACCGGTGCTCTTCGCGCGCGACGGTTGGCGCTGCGGTTATTGCGGCTCGAGCACCGGCAAGCTCACGCTCGACCACATCGTTCCGCGCAGTCGCGGCGGCGAGTCGGTCTGGGAAAACGTGGTCGCCTCCTGCGCGCCGTGTAACCGGCGCAAGGGCGATCGTCTGCTCGCCGAGACCGAGATGGCGCTGCGCGTTAGGCCGCGGCCACCGGCGCCGCTTGTCTTCATCAAGCTCGCCGCGGCTTCCGTCCCGGCCAACTGGCGGCCGTATCTCCAGGGCTACGGGGTGTCTTCGGCGGCCTGATTGTCGATCGCGGCGAGCGCCTCGGCGAGCGTGAATCGCCCCGACCAGATTGCCGCTCCCGCAACCGCGCCTTCGCAACCGGCCGTACGGAGCTCGCGTAGATCGTCGAGCGTGGCCACGCCTCCGGCGGCGATCACGGGCAGGCGCGTGGCTTCGAGCAAGCTGTCGAGGAGCTCGAAATCGGGCCCGGCAAGAGAACCGTCGCGGCGCGTGCTGGTCACCAGCAAGCGGCGCACGCCGGCATCGGCGCAGGCACGAGCCAGGTCGGTGGCGTTCAACTCCGAGAGCTCGGTCCAGCCACGTAGAGCGACTTTTCCGTCGCGGGCGTCGATGGCCACGACCAGGTGCTCTGCGAAACGCGCTGCGGCTTGCTCAAGGAACTCGGGCGAGGCCGCTGCCGTACCGACCATCACGCGCGCCGCTCCGGCCTCGACGGCGGCCTCGATCGCCTCGAGCGAGCGATAACCGCCGCCGACCTGAAGAGGAACGGAGGCGGCAGTCTCGGAGATCAGGCGCACGAGTTCGACTGAAGGCCGGCCCGAAAAGGCACCGTCGAGGTCGACCATGTGGAGGAAGCGGGCGCCCTCGCCGACGAAACGCCTGGCCGCGGCGGTAGGGCTTCCGCCTTCGATGGTCACCTGCTCGCGGCGACCCTCGGCGAGCCGCACGCAGCGACCCTCGAGCACGTCCAGAGCGGGATAGACGATAAAGGACATGTTAATATGTTAACATGACATCTGAAGTGGACGAGATAACAAAATCCGATTCGGGCGAAGGCGAGGATATCCGCGAGCTGGACGCGCTGGCGGAAGCCATCCTCAGCCTGCGCAGCGGCGACGAGCTGACGCGCTTCCTGCGCGACCTCTGCACGCGGGCCGAGCTGGAGGCCCTCGCCCATCGCTGGCTGATCGCCCGGCTGCTGGAGGAGGGTCTTCCCTACCTCGCAGTCGCCGATCGCGCCGACGCTTCGACAACCACGGTAACGCGCGTCTCGCAGTGGCTCCACCATGGCGCCGGGGGCTATCGCCTGGCCCTTGATCGCACGAAAGCGAAGAAGTCGAGTCCTGGAAAGGCAGGTAAGCAGTGAAGCAGACAGGTCTTCGTACGGCCGGAGTCGGCGGCCGCCTCGTCGTCGCGGTTCCCTCGAAGGGACGGATGGCGCAGACGTCGCTCGAGCTGCTCGAGGCTGCCGGGCTAGCCTTCGAACTTGGCGCGCGCTCGCTGCACGTACCTTGCTCGAACGCCCCGGTCGAGCTTCTACTGGTGCGTCCGCACGACATTCCCGAGTACGTCCAGGACGGTGTTGTGGACGCCGGTATCACCGGCGCCAACCTGATCGCCGAGACCGGTTCGGACGTCGATACCCTGCTCGAGCTGGGCTTCGGCCGCTGCACGTTAGAGGCCGCGGTGCCCGAGGAGTCGACGTTCCAGAAGGTCGCCGAGCTCGACGGCCTGCGTGTTGCTACGGCCTATCCAGTCACGACCAAGGCTGCGCTCGAGCAAGCCGGGGTGACGGCAGAGCTCGTGCTGCTCTCGGGCTCGGTTGAGGCGGCGCCGCGGCTGGGGCTCTCCGATGCAGTGGTCGACCTGGTCTCGACCGGCTCGACCGCGGCGGCCAACGGACTGCGCCGAATCGGCGTCCTGGGCGAGTCGCAGGCGGTCTTGATCGGCAGCAAGCTCGATCTCGGCGAGCGCACAGAGATGCTCGAGCGGCTGGAGATGATGCTGCGCGGTGTAATCGCTGCCCGCCGCCGCCGCTATTTGATGCTGAATGCACCGGCCGAGAAGGTGGCCGAGCTCGAAGCCCTGCTCCCGAGCATGGGGGCGCCCTCGGTCGTCGAGCTGGCCGAGCAGGGACAGCTGGCGTTGCACGCGGCCGTCGATGTGGAGGAGATCTGGGATCTGCTGCCTAAGCTCAAGGCGGCCGGCGCCTCTTCGATCCTGGTCATGCACCTGGAAAGGGTGCTTCCGTGAGGGCGGCCGGGCTGGCCGAGATACTGCCGCGCGCGCTCGAGATCGTCGAGGATGTGCGCCTGCGCGGTGACGAGGCGCTACTGGAGCTGGCCGAGCGCTTCGACGGCGTGCGCCCGGCCTTCATCCGCGTTCCGAGCGAGGAGATCGAACGGGCGACGATCGAGGACGAGACTCTTGAAGCTCTACGCGAGAGCATCCGTGCCGTACGCACCTTCCACGAGCAGCAACGACCCGAGGGCTTCCGCTACTCGACCTACCCCGGCGTTGAGGCCGAGCGCCGTTTCGTTCCGCTCGACTCGGTCGGCGTCTACGTGCCGGGCGGCCTTGCGCCGCTGCCAAGCTCACTGGTGATGGGCGCCGTTCCGGCCCAGGCCGCCGGCGTGCGCAGGATCGCGGTCGCCACGCCGAAGGCCGATCCGACCATCCTCGCCACAGCGCGTGAGCTCGGCCTCGATGAGATCTATTGCGTCGGCGGTGCCCAGGCGATTGCGGCGCTGGCTTATGGAACCGAGACGGTCGAGAAGGTGGACAAGATCGTCGGCCCCGGACAGAGCTGGACGACTGCGGCCAAGCTGCTCGTCTCCAGCGTCGTCGGGATCGATCTTCCCGCCGGTCCGAGCGAGGTTCTGATCGTGGCCGACGAGAGCGCCGACCCGGTCTTGTGCGCAGCCGATCTGAAAGCTCAGGCCGAGCACGGCCCAGGCTCGGAGTCGCTGCTCGTGACGACGAGCCGGGGGCTGGCCGACGCGGTGCGCGAGCTGGTCGGAGCTAACGAGCAGATCCAGATCGAGCTGGTCGAGTCGCTCGAGCAGGCGATAGAGCGCTCGAACGACTACGCGCCCGAGCACCTCGAGCTGATGGTCTCTGACCCGGAGGCCGCGCTCGAGGACATTCGCCACGCCGGCGCGATCTTCCTCGGGCCGAACGCGCCTGCGGTGGCCGGCGACTACGCCGTCGGCACCAATCACGTTCTCCCAACCGGTGGACTGGCGAAGTCATGCGGCGGTCTCGGTCTCGAGGCTTTCTTGAAGCCGCTCGAGATCGTGCGCATCGACCGCCAGGGCATCGAGCGCCTGGCGCCGATCGTCGCCACGCTGGCCCGTGTCGAGGGCCTGACCGAGCACGCCGCCGCGGTAGAGGCTCGCCTGAAAGCAGCGGGATGATGAGCCCTACTCCTCGCCCCCTTCCGGACAGCTTCGCCGCCTACATATGGACCGAAACGGCACAGGATGTCGCGCGCCGGCGCGGCCTCGATCCGGCGGCCGTGATCCGCTTCGACGCCAACGTGCCGCCGCTTCCCGGCGTGCCGCGGATCCCGATCGGGGAGAGTTTCGCGCGCCTGAACGAATATCCGCCCGGCGGTTATCGCGAGCTGCACGCGGCCGCGGCCTCCTACGTCGGCACGCGGCCGGAGCAGATTGTGCTCGGCGCCGGCTCGGACTCGCTCATCCACCTGGTTGCCCGCACCTACCTCGGTGTGGGGCGAACGGCGGCGGTCGTCGATCTACCCACCTACTCGCTGTACGGAATCGCCTCTCAGATCGAGGGTGGCGAGGTCGTGGGCTGCTCGCTTGAGGATGCGCCCGAGGCTGCGGCCCAGGCCGCCGTCATCTGGATCTGCAATCCGCACAACCCGACCGGGAGCGTCTATCGCTGCGAAGACATAGTCGCGCTGGCCAAGCGGCGTCCCGAGTCGCTCGTGGCGATCGACGAGGCCTACGTCGAGTACGGCGCCGAGTCGATGGTGCCCTACCTCGACGAGGTGCCGAATTGCATTGTGCTACGCACGCTCTCCAAGGCCTTCGGCTTTGCGGCGCTACGTGTGGGTTACGCAGTTTGTGCGCCGGAGGTGGCGAGCGAACTACGCAAGCGCAGCGAGCCTGCGCCGATCTCGTCTCCCTCGGCCAGGATCGTCGCGGCGGCTCTGCGCGAGCCGAGGCTGGACGTCGAAGAGACGGTGCAGGAGCGCTCCCGGGTTCGCGAAGCCTTACTCGCCGCCGGCTACGACTGCCCGCCCTCGGCCGGGAACTTCCTCCTGCTCAGGGTCGAAAAGGCTGATCAGCTCGCGGACGAGCTGGAGGCGAAAGGCCTGGTACTACGCCGCTACCGAAACGGGCTGCGCTTCACGGTGCGCCTGCCGGCCGAGAACGATCGCCTGCTCGAAGCGTTGGGCGTCGCCGCGGCGCCCAGCGCGAGGCGCACGGGCCTGGTCGTCCGCACCACCGCCGAGACCGGCGTACGTGTCTCGCTCGCCCTCGACGGGCAGGGCAGGGCGCGGATCGATACCGGAGTCGGTTTTCTCGATCACCTGCTCACCCTCTTTGCCTTTCACGGTGGAATCGATCTCGAGCTCCTGGCCGGAGGCGATCTCGAGGTTGACGAGCATCACACGGTCGAGGACGTGCTGGCCGCGCTGGGCGAAGCGCTTGCCCAGGCGCTCGGGGCTCGCACTGGCCTGAGCCGCTACGGCTCGGCGACCGTGCCCATGGACGAGGCGAGCGGCACAGCCGCGGTCGATCTAGGCTCGCGGCCGCACGCCGAGGTGGCACTCGCCTTCACTGGCGATCGTGTCGGCGGATTGGCGTTGAGCCTGCTTCCGCACGCGCTCGAGCGCTTCGCCATGCAGGGCCGTTTCACGCTTCACGTCGAGGCCTCCGGAAAAGACGATCACCACGTCGCCGAGGCGGCCTTCAAGGCGCTTGGGCGGGCGCTGGCGGGCGCCTGCGCGAGCGCGGGTACGCAAGCAATCACGTCAACCAAGGGCGAAGCGTGAAAATCGTTCTCGCCGACTACGGCGCAGGCAACCTGCGCAGCGTCAGCTCGGCCCTGGCACGGGCGGGGGCGGGGGCGGAAACGGTCATCTCGCCCGACCCCGAGGTCGTGCGTGAGGCCGATCTGGCCGTAATAGCCGGGGTGGGACATTTGGGCGCCTGCGCAGAAGGGCTGCAGAAGACAGGCCTGGCCGAGGCGCTACGCGAGCGTGTCGTGGCCGATCGTCCCGTGCTCGGTATCTGCGTCGGCCTGCAGGTGCTGTTTGAAGAGAGCGAAGAGGGTGGCAAGGGGCTCGGCCTATTTCGCGGGCCGGTCGTCCGCCTTAAGGCGCGGCGCGTTCCTCACATGGGTTGGAACACGCTCAGTCTGCGCGGGACGCCGTCGATCCTCGACGGGCTCGACGGAGAAGACGTCTATTTCGCACACAGCTACAGCGTCCGGCCGCTCGAGGAGTTGCCCGGCGCCGAGGTCGAGCACGGCGGTCCGATCGTCGCCGCGGTCGAGCGCGGAGCGCTGGCCGGCGTCCAGTTCCATCCCGAGCGCAGCGCGAGAGCCGGTGCCCGACTACTCAAGAACGTGATCGCATGGTCAAGAAGCGCCTGATCCCCTGCCTCGACGTCACCAAGGGGCGCGTCGTCAAGGGCGTGCGCTTCGTCGAGCTGCGCGACATCGGCGATCCGGTCGAGATGGCCACGCGCTACTCGGAGTACGGGGCCGACGAGCTCGTCTTCCTCGACATCACGGCCACCGTCTTCGGCCACGCTCCGATCGTCGAGCTGGTCGAGCGCGCGGCGACCGAGCTGGAGATTCCCTTCACCGTCGGCGGCGGCGTCTCGACGCTCGGGCATGCGCGCAGGCTACTGCGCCTAGGCGCCGACAAGGTGGCCGTCAACCGGGCCGCGGTCGAGCGGCCGGAGCTGTTGACCGAGCTGGCCGAGGAGTTCGGAGCTCAGGCCGTCGTCTGCGCCATCGACTCGAAGAAGGTCGGGCCCGGCAAGGGCGAGGTGGTCACGCACGGGGCGCGCAAGCCGCGCGGGCTGGACACGATCGAATGGGCGCTCGAGGTCGTGGAGCGGGGCGCCGGCGAGATCATGCTCACCTCGATCGACGCGGACGGAACGCGCGCCGGCTACGACCTCGAGATCACCGGCCTGGTCTGCGACGCGGTCTCGGTACCGGTGATCGCCTCGGGCGGCGCCGGCACGGTGAAGCATCTGGCCGAGGCCTTCGAGGTCGGTGCCGAAGCGGCACTCGTCGCCTCGATCGTGCACGAGGCGCCCGAAGGGATTCCCGAGATAAAACGCGAGCTCGAGGAGGCAGGATGGCCGATGAGAATCTGAAGGGCGCGATCGTTCAGGACGCGGAGAGCGGGCGCGTGCTGATGCTGGCCTGGATGAACGACGAGGCGCTCAGGCTCACGCGCGAGAGCGGCCAGGCCTGGTTCTGGAGCCGCTCGCGCTCGGAGCTCTGGCACAAGGGCGGCACTTCCGGCTCTTTCCTCAACGTCGAGGAGTTGAGCGAGGACTGCGACGGCGACGCCATCCTGCTCAAGGTGAGAGCAGAGGGCCCGGCCTGCCACACCGGTGCCGAGTCGTGCTTCGCGCCCTGGCTCTGGCGGCGCGTGGCCGAGCGCGCCAAGGAGAGGCCGGAGGGCTCGTACGTGGCGAGCCTGCTCGACAAGGGGCCGGCCGGTGCCGCGCGCAAGGTGGGCGAAGAGGGCGTCGAGGTGGCTCTGGCGGCCGTTTGCGAAAGCGACCAGCGCGTAATCGAGGAGGTCGCCGATCTCTGGTTCCACAGCTACGTCTTGCTCGCCTCGCGCGGGCTCGACCCGGCGCAGGTCGAGGACGAGTTGAGAAAGCGGATCCGCTAAGGGGAGTTTCCAGGAAACGACGAGACGGTAAGTCCAGGAGACCTGCGCCGGTTGGCGAAGAAAGGGCCGGTAGTTGGCGTGTACGCTTGTAACGAGCGTTACGCTCCAGTTGCCCCCAATTGATCTGGACCGCTGTTCGCATGCCGAGAAAGGGCCAAGCAGTTGCCGACGACGCTTAGAGAGATTGCGAAGCAAACCGGGGTTTCGGTCTCGACTGTCTCGCGCGTCCTCAACGGCCACACCGGCGTGAGCGCCGAGGTGCGCGAACGCGTATTGAAGCTGGCGAACGAACTGGATTACACGCCGAACGCCGCCGCGAGAACACTCGTACTGCAGCGCTCGCGCCTGCTCGCGGTGGTCATCCGCACCGGCGATCATCGCGAGTTCCAGCACCCCTTCTACCAGGTCATTCTCGACGGGATCAAGCGGAAGGCCACGGAGTTCGGCTATGACCTCCTGATCCTCAGTCACGAGGGCATCGAGTACGGCGACGACAGCACCTTCTTCGTCGAGCGGGCGCGCCGTCACCAGGTCGAGGGAGCGATCTTGATGGGTGTGCGCGATCCCGACCTCGAGCTGTTCACCAAGTTCAAGATCCCGGCAATGACCGTGGATTTCGAGCCGCAAAGAGAGATCGAGGGCCAGTACGGAGTGGTCAAGTCCGACAATGTCGCCGGCTCCGAGATGGCCGTCGAGCATCTCTATTCGCTCGGTCATCGCCGTATCGCACACATCGCCGGTCTGCTGCACACCTCGGCGGCGCTCAACCGCCTGGCCGGTTATCGCACTGCGCTCGAGCACCTCGGTATCCCCTACCGCGATGATTATGTTGCCGAGGCCGATTACCGTTACGCGAGCGGCTGTGCCGCGATGCGCCGGCTACTGGCGTTACCCGAGCCCCCCGATGCCGTCACCACCTCCAGCGATATGTCGGCGCTTGGCGCGATCCGGGCCATCCGCGATTTTGGCCTCAGCGTTCCCAAAGACGTGGCCATAGTCGGCTACGACGACATTCTCTTCGCGTCGCTGTCCACGCCGACGCTGACGACCGTCCGCCAGGACATGGGGCAGCTCGGAGAACTGGCCTGCGGCGCGCTGATCGAGCTGTTCGAGGGGAGAGCTCACAAGCTGCCGAAGCTGGTGCTACCGGTCGAGCTCATCGTGCGCGAGTCTTGCGGCGGTGGCGGTGCGGATACAGCCGACACACTCGGTATCGGGCTCGACGCGGTGCTTTCACGCGAATAACCGCGACCGGCTTTCGCTCTCGTATCGAAGAGGGCTCTAGGCGGGCAGCGGCTCGTCGCGCCTGATATCGAGCGGGTACCTGGGCTCGGGCGTGCTGCTGCGCTCCACAGCCAGGAGAACGCGACAGGGCGCGCGCCGCAGCACGTGCTCGCTGGTCGCATCCAGCGGCATGCGCTGGCTCTGGCGCCGAGACGGGGGTCGGTTGGCCGGGAGGATGACGATCTCCGCGTGGTGGTGCCTGGCTTCGGCGACGATCGCCTCACCGGCGCTGCGCGTCCGAATGAGGCGCGGTCGGACACTGACGCCGTAGCCGGTGGCGGTCGTCTCGGCCTCGTCGAGCAGCTCGTCAAGTCGTTCTTCCTCGGGCAGTCGCGCCCCGATCGGGCTGCCGAGCGGAACCTCTAGCGGCGCCACGATCGTGATCAGCGAGCGCCGCTCGGCGGCGAGCTGGCAAGCGATGCTCATCGCCGTGGCCACGTCTGCGTCGGCGAAGATGGGTACGAGGAGCTGTCGGTACTCGAGCTGCCAGGGCAGGATCTCGGCCGGCGCATGCACGGTCTGGCGCAGGGGAATCCGAAGGACGCGTTTTCGATAGACGATGAAGAGCGTGAATCCGGCCAGTAGCCAGCCCATGCCGGCAATACGCGTGCTCGATTCCTGGATCGTGATCGAGAACCAGGCTGCCGCGGTCCCGAACAGGCCGATGATCGCGAACAGTGGCCAGTCCACGCCGCGGAAGCGGAAGTTGGGTCGGGCCTTGTAGGTCAGCTCGGCGTCGCGGTAGCGGTAGCGCAGCGCGATCAGCGAGATGTTGGCGATGGCAAACGAGAGCATCGCTCCGAACGAGTACATCGTTCCGAGGAAGTTCACTTCCTTGTCGTGCAGCACTAGACCCGGCAGCATCAGCAAAATCGGGAAGGTCGCCGAGAAGAAGGTGAGCGAGCGCCACGGCGTATGCAGGCGTGGATGCAGTCGCCGGAAGAACTCGGGAATCTGCCGGTAACTCGACATCGCGTAGCTCACCCGCGAGGAGCCCATGATGCCGGCGTTGGTACCGATGATCAGGATCGTCCCTGCCAGCACGCCGACGTAGTAGCGCAGGATCGTGTGGAACACGCCGTGGAGCCCGAGGCCCGAGACAATTCCCAGCACCGGGTCGCTCGCAAAACCGCCTTTCCCCGGCGGCAGGCCGAGGAGCGTCTGGTAATGGCCGTTCTTGAACGTGACCGGCAGCGCCATCAGGGCGATCAGCGGAAGAGTGAGATAGATCGCGAAGACCGCGATGCGCAGCATGTTGTAGGCACGCGGGACGTCGCGCGGCGGATCGCGTGTTTCCTCGGCCAGGTTGGAGATCGTCTCCAGACCGGTGTAGGCGATCATTGCGATCGGAACCGCGAGCAGGAAGCCCGACCAGTGCGGCGCGACGCCGAGGTGGACGTTCGAGATCAAGATGTGCGGCCTGAAGATCATCACACTGCCGAGCCCGACGAGCAGAACCTGAGTCGAGAAGTCGAGGACGGCCAGAACGATGTTCAGCTTGACGGCCTCACGCAGGCCGAGGATGTTCACCCCGACGAGCGTCAGTACCAGAGCGGCGCCGAAGATGATGTCCCAGGGCGGCGTCCGGAGCGGGCTCCAGAACACCGACAGGTAGTGGGGGACGAAGTAGGCCGAGATCGAGATCGTGACGACGTAGTTGAGCATCTGGCCCCAGGCCGCCAGGAAGCTCGCCACCTCATTGAAGGCGTGGCGCGCGAAGCTGGAGGAGCCACCGGCCTCCGGATAACGAACCGTGCCTTCGGCGTAGGTCAGCGACGTCGTCAGGAAGAAGATGCCGGCGATGATGAAGACGATCGGCGTCAGGCCGAGCGCGAGTGCCGCGGTAACGCCCAGCGCGTAGTAGATCGAGGAACCGACGTCGCCGTACGCGGTCGACGAGAGAGCGGGTGAGCCGAGCACCCGTTCGAGTCCGTGTCGGCTTCTGCGAGAGGGCACGAGCGCACTTTAACGGCGAACCGGGTTGGTCAATGGAGTAGCGACTGATCCGGTGCGTTCAGCAGATCCGCGGCAGCGGATCGCCGGCCAGCATGTCCACCACGCGGCTACCACCGAAAGCCGTCTGCAGCAGAACGAGCCCTTTCGGCTCGGGCTCGACCTCTCCGACGATCGCGGCCTCGGCGCCGAGCGGGTGCGCTCGAAGCAGGGCCAGCGCATCCTCGGCCCGGTCGGGCGCGACGACGGCGATCAACTTGCCCTCGTTTGCTACGTAAAGCGGGTCAAGCCCGAGGATCTCACAGGCGGCCGCAACCTGCTCGCGCACGGGCAGCGCCTTCTCCTCCAGCAGCACGCAGAGACCACAGGCCTCGGTCAGCTCGTTCAGCGTCGTCGCCAGGCCGCCGCGGGTGGGGTCGCGCAGCCAGCGCAGATCATCACCCAGCGCGAAGAGCGACTCGGCCAGCGGGAAGACCGAGGCGCTGTCGCTCTCGATCTCGACTTCCAGCTCCAGGTTGCCGCGGGCGATCATCACCGCCATGCCGTGGTCGCCGAGCGTGCCCGAGACGAGCACCTTGTCACCCGGGCGCACTTTCTCGTCGCCGAGCGCCACGCGCTCGTCCATGAGTCCTACGCCCGAGGTGGTCACGGTCAGCCCGTCACCGCGCCCGCGCTCGACCACCTTGGTGTCGCCGGCCGCGACCACGACGTTCGCCTCACGTGCTGCCTCCGCCATCGAGGCGACAATTCGCCGAAGGTCGGCCACCGGCAACCCTTCCTCAAGCACGAACGCGGCGGATAGAACCAGCGGCCGAGCCCCCGAGACGGCGATGTCGTTGACGGTGCCGTTCACCGCCAGCGAACCGATATCCCCGCCGGGGAAGAAGAGCGGCTGCACCACGTGCGCGTCGGTGGTGAAGGCGAGCTTCGTTCCGCCCGCCTCGATCAGCGCCGCGTCGCCCAGCGGCTCGAGCAGCGGATTGGCCAACTCCTCCAGGAAGAGCGCCTCGATCAGGTTGTGCGTTGCTTTGCCGCCCGCGCCGTGCACGAGCGTGATGCGCTCGTCGCGCAGGCGGGCCTTGCGGCGGCGCGCCCCGACCCGGTCTTCATTCGGTCGATTGCTCACGCATGCACGCTAGCGCGACGGCTCGCCGCGTGATCGGTAAACCCGCGCTCGCTGCTTGTCCGCAAGACTCGTCGAGAGCGAGGCCGCTAGAAAGCGGTTATCACAGAGACAGCGATCGAAGCGAGATCAATTCCGGGACATTGATAGAGGATTCGGTGCCACGCGATCGTCGAACCGACATCACGTACAGCCAGAGGCGCTCCCCCTGACTCTGACAGCGTAGATTCGCCCCCCGTGCTTGATCGCATCTTGACTCAGACTCGGAGATCTGCGGAGCCGGGCGACATAGATCGGCATTGAAGCAGGATGGCCCAACGGGGCGTGGTTATAGGCGCGGAACTTGTTGACGATCAGTATCTGCGAGTCGTGCCTGTGAAGCCAGCGAGGCCCGTTTGAATGGTCGTAAGAGATGAGAAACGTCGGGATCGGGCACGATAGGGCGCCCCGGCGCGGCGCGGACAGAGTGACCCTCTCAGGTAAATACCACCCTACTGGAGTGAGTATGCCGTGAGGTGCGGGTCCGAAGTAGATCAGGTCTTCGTTTGATCGCCAGCCGTCTCGTACGAGAACATTGGCGATACCCTGATAATCTGCCCGGCCCCAAACGCGGTCTACCTTGCTTAAGGCGTGGATCAGCACACCTGCGGTCAATACCATCGCTACAAACGAGTATCGGCGCGGCAAGGACGAGAGAGCCGCAGCGAGCGCTATCGCGGCGAACGGACCTGCGCCAAGGAGATTGCGCGCGTTGAAGATGTGCTCGCCGAAAGCCCACAAGACAGCCGCGGCGGCCACCGGAAGGATAGCGAGCTCTGCACAGAGCAAGCCGTCCGAGCGCGGCGCGAGGGAAATCTCCCTCGGTCTGCGGACGAGCAGCCAAGCTCCGGCGAGAACGAGGAGGAGGACAGCAAGTCGCCCGACGGTGTTGAAAGTGGTGTCCTGACTGAAGGTGCCGAAGATGTGTGCGTAAACAAACAAGACTCCCCGTGGATGGAACGGCCCCATGCGCGAATAGAGCTTGCGCCCGTACTGGTGCAGAAACGAAGGCAACCAAGCGAGAAATGGAAGCAGCCCGGCGCACACACTGGCTGTTACCGGCCAGCGATAGCTCGCGCTCGGACGACGAGCCCACACCCAGCAAAGGCCTGCGAGCAGGGTGAAGAAAAAGAAATAGTGAGTGAAAGAACCCAGCATCACTACTCCCGCAAGCGCAGCCAGGCGCCGTCTGCTCGGCGTGGCAGCCGATCTTTCGAGAGCGATGGCGAACGCGATAGAGACCAATGTCAGCAGGGCGTACGCGCGAAGCTCGGCTCCGTGTTCGACGAATGCCGGGCCGAGAGCCACCCCCGCTCCGGCAAGCGCAGCTCCCGGGAGTAGAAGGATGCGGCGGGCATAGATGAGCGTGAGCGCTGTCGCGGCCGCACTGAACAAGATGGACAGCCAGCGAAGCGTCGCCACGTCGCCGGAACCCGATCCAGTGACTTTCTCCGTGACCCAAGCGATCGTGTACCACGCAGGCGGAGTTGACTCCGTACGGCGAACCTGTGCGAGCATCTTCGGTAGCGTCGGTTGGGTGACAACCCGTGCCGAGGCGACCTCGTCGAGCCAAAGGGACTGGTGGAGCAACGGGAGCCTCGCCGCCACCGTCAGTGCGATTAGAAGAAAGAGAACGACTATGAATCGGCGATCGGCGCGCAAAGAGGTTACCGCAGCCATCGCGGTCGCAGTTTACCGAGTTGTGCGCGCGGGTTCGCCGAGTTCCATCGCGCCGAGCGTCCTGAGGTGCGAGTCGCTCAGGCGCGCTTCGGCCTGTTCCGCCCGTAGTGGTAGTAGGCGGCGCAGGCGCCCTCCGAGGAGACCATGCAGGTGCCGATCGGGCTTTCCGGCGTACAGGCGGTGCCGAAGACCTTGCACTCCCAGGGCTTGACCAGGCCGCGCAGCACCTGGCCGCACTGGCAGGCCTTGTGGTCGGGGACGCTGACTCCGGGCACGTTGTAACGATGTTCGGCGTCCCACACGGCGAACTCCTCGCGCAGGCGCAGCCCGCTCTTCGGGATCGAGCCCAGTCCGCGCCACTCGAAGCTTTCGCGCAGCTCCATCGTCTGTTCGATCGCCTCCAGAGCGCGCGGATTTCCCTGCTCGCGCACGACACGTGTGTACTGGTTCTCGACCTCGGCGCGACCGGCGGCGAGCTGGCGCACCAGCATAAGCACCGACTGCAGGATGTCCAGTGGCTCGAAGCCGGCCACAACGACCGGGCGCCCGTACTCGGAGGCGATGAAGTCGTAGGGGTGTGAGCCGATCACGGTCGAGACGTGGCCGGGGGCGATCAGCCCGTCCAGGCGCAGCTCGGGCGCGTCGAGGATCGCCTTCAGCGGCGGCACGATCGTGACGTGGTTGCAGAAGATGGTGAAGTTCTCGATCCCTTGCGCCCGGGCCTGGAGAACCGTCACGGCGGTGGAGGGCGCCGTCGTCTCGAAGCCGATGGCGAAGAAGATCACTTCGCGCTCGGGGTTCGCCCGCGCCAGCTCGAGCGCGTCCAGCGGCGAATAGACCATGCGCACGTCGGCTCCTCGCGAGCGCGCATCGAGCAGCGAGCCCTTGCTGCCGGGCACGCGCATCATGTCGCCGAAGGTGGTGAAGATGACGTTCGGCTCGAGCGCCAAAGAGACGGCGTCGTCTACGCGCCCGACCGGGATCACGCAGACGGGGCAACCCGGCCCGTGCACCAATTCGAGCCCTGCGGGCAGAAGCTCGTCGATCCCGTGCTTGTAGATGGCATGCGTGTGGCCGCCGCAGACTTCCATCAGCGCCAGCTCGCGCCCGGGCGGCATCGTCTCGACCAGCTCCGCGGCCAGCGCGCGCGCCAGCTCGCCCGAGCGGAACTCGTCGACGTATCTCATGAGGCCCTCATGAGGCTCTCACGCGGCGCCTTCCCCGCTCGCGCGGATCTGCGCCTGCTCGCGCTCGTAGGCCTCGCCCATCTCACTGAGGAGCTGCAGCGTCTCTCGCGCCTGTTCCTCGTCGAGGCGGTCGAGCGCGAAGCCGACGTGCACGAGCACCCACTCGCCCACCTGCGCCTCGCCTTCGAGCAGGGCGCAGGAGACGATTCGGCGCACGCCGCCGATCTCGGCCTTGGCCGTCTTGGCGCGCGGGTCGACGATCTCGACGATCTGGGCTGGAATTCCTAAGCACATGAGCTATCGGGCCATAGCGTATGCAGCGATCGCCGCCTGGCCGAAGGAGATGCAGGCATCGTTGGGCGGGAGCAAGGAATGAGCGAGGACGCGGAAGCCGCGCTCTTCCAGGCGCCGGCGCACGCTCGCGAGCAGGCGAAGGTTCTGGAAACAGCCGCCCGAGAGGACAACCGTCCTCGGCTCGGCGGCGCGGGCGCAGGCTTCGACGCAGGCGAGCGCGACTCCCTCGTGGAAGGCGGCTGCGATCTCGGCCCGGTCGCGGCCGGCTGCGAGATCGTCGTGTACGCAGGCGATTAGATCGGCGCCGAGAATGTGTCCGTCCTCTTCGCGACACGGGTACGGCTCGGCCTCGACGTGCCCGGCCAGCTGCTCCAGCTCGATCGCCGCCTGGCCCTCGTAGCTGACTTTCTCGCGCAGGCCGAGCAGCGCCGCGGCGGCGTCGAACAGCCTGCCCGCGCCCGAGGAAAGGGGCGCGTTCACCTTCAAGCTCTCGCGCACGCGCGACCAGCCCGGGAAGGGAACCGGACGCTCGGCTCGCTCGAGATAGGCGGCCGCGATTCGCCAGGGCTCGCGCACCGCCGCCTCGCCGCCGGGCAGCGGCACGGGGTCGAGATGGCTCACGCGCTCGAAGCCGGCGAGGTCGCAGCGCAGCAGCTCGCCGCCCCAGATCGTCCCGTCAGGGCCGTAGCCGGTGCCGTCGAGAACGAGCGCCAGCGCCGGGCCGGTCTCGCCGTTCTCGGCCAGGCAGGCGGCGGCATGGGCGTGGTGGTGCTGCACTTCGACCAGCTTCAGCTCCTGAGCGCGCGCCCACTTGCTGGCGAGGTAGTCGGGATGGAGATCGCAGGCCAGAAGCTCCGGCTCGACTCCGAGCATCGCCAGGTAGAGCTCCAGATCGGTCCGGAAGGCGCTGTAGGCCAGTTCGGTATCGAGGTCGCCGAGGTGCGGCGAGAGAAAGGCCTGGTCGCCGCGGACGACGCAGAAGGTGCTCTTGAGCTCGGCGCCCGTTGCCAGCAGCGGCGCGCGGGCGCTGACCGGTAGGGGAAGTGCCATCGGCGCATAGCCGCGAGAGCGGCGGATCGGGAAGGCCGCGCGCACCACCGAGTCCTCGCAGCGCCGCTCGATCGGGCGGTCATGCGAGAGAAAGGCATCGGCGATCTGGCCCAGCCGGCGCTTGGCCTCCTCGTTCTCGAAGGCGATCGGCTCGTCGGAGATGTTCCCGCTGGTCATCACCAGCGCCCCGCCGAAGTCGGCGCAGAGTAGGTGGTGCAGCGGCGTGTAGGGGAGCATCAGGCCAAGCCACTCGGTGCCCGGCGCGACCGAGGCGGCGATCGGCGCGTCGGCGCGGCGCCGGGCGAGAACGATCGGGCGCTCGGCCGAGCGCAGGAGCGCCTCTTCCTCCGGCGCCAGCTCGACCAGCAGCTCAGGGCTGGAAGTCATCACTGCGAGCGGTTTCTCTTCGCGCCTCTTCCTCTCTCTGAGCCGGGCGACCGCCTGCTCGTTGGCTGCGTCGCAGGCCAGGTGGTAACCGCCCAACCCCTTGATCGCGACG
This sequence comes from Actinomycetota bacterium, assembly GCA_003162055.1. Classification (GTDB taxonomy): domain Bacteria; phylum Actinomycetota; class Thermoleophilia; order Gaiellales; family Gaiellaceae; genus Fen-549. The sequence continues at coordinate 95,496 of PMNA01000021.1, forward strand.
ATCTTTCCCTCGCGCAGGAGCGAGACGGCCTGCCCCGGCTCGAGCGAGAGCCTGGGACCGCAATCCGGGCAGCAGGTCGGCTCGGCGTGGAAGCGGCGGTTGGCCGGATCCTCATACTCGCGCCGGCAGGCCTCGCACATCTCGAACGAGGCCATGCTCGTGTTGGTGCGGTCGTAGGGGACGGAGCGGATGATCGTGAAGCGCGGTCCGCAGTTGGTGCAGTTGATGAACGGGTAGCCGAAGCGCCTGTCCTGAGGATCGAAAAGCTCGCGCAGGCAGTCGTCGCAGGTGGCGATGTCGGCCGGCACTAGTGCCGTTCGCGCGCCCTCGTCGGCGCTCTGCGCGATCGTGAAATCCTGCTCGCCGCGAGGCTCGATCTCGCTTTCTTCCAAAGCGGCAATACGGGCCAACGGCGGCGCCTGCTCGACCAGCGCGGCGGCGAACAGGTCGAGCTTTTCCGTAGCGCCCTCCACCTCGATCACGACGCCGCGGGCGTCGTTGCGTACGAAGCCGCCGAGCTCCTGGGCGCGCGCCAAGCCGTAGACGAAGGGCCGAAAGCCGACCCCCTGCACGATCCCGCCGACGCGCACGCGCCTTCGCTGCGCCACGCCCTGACCACTCTCAGATAAAGTCGTCACCGCTTCAGCGTAGATGTACGCTGCAGGCGCGGGCATCAGTGCCCCAACTCGGAGCGTGCGGGCTTTCCGCAAGCTCATCGGGCGGGGCACCGATGCGAGAGCGAAGGCGGCTCGAGAAAGTTTGCGTGCCGCTCTAGAGAAAGGGATTTACGCTGACGAGCGAACGAAAGGAGCAAGCCATGCGGGCCGTCCTCGCGCCCGAGGCGCTCGAAGCGATCGTCGACGTACTTCGCCGTCGTGATTGGCGCGTGGTTGCGCCGACCGTCAACGACAAGGCGATCGTGTACGGCGAGATCGCTTCCGCTGCTGAGCTTCCAGTTGGATGGAAAGACGTTCAGGCCCCGGGCTCGTACGAGCTCGAGCGCCGCGACGACGAGGCCCGCTTCGGCTACGCGGTTGGACCGCAGTCGTGGAAGCGCGAGCTACTCGCTCCGAGCGTGCGCCTACTTCAGATCAAGCGTGCGAACGGAACCCTCGAGCCGGCCAAGGACGCCGTAGATAGGAAGCGCACCGCCTTCTTCGGCGTGCGCCCTTGCGAGGTCGCAGCGATCAAGATTCAAGACCGCGTTCTCGTTGGCGGCCCCTACGCCGACGAGGATTACCTGGCTCGTCGCAAGGGCTCATTCGTCATCGCCGTCAACTGTGGCGAGCCCGCGGCGAACTGCTTCTGTGCCTCGATGGGCACGGGCCCCAAGGCCGAGGACGGATACGACCTCGTCCTGACCGAGATTCTCGACGGCACGCATCGCTTCCTCGCCGAGTCGGGTACCGACGAAGGCGCCGAGCTACTGGCCGAGCTACCGCAGCAGCCCGCGGCAGACGCCGATGTGACCGCCGCCGAGGCAGTCACCGACGCGGCCCGCGAGAAGATGGGAATCACGCTCGATCGCTCGGACGTGCACGACCTTCTGCTCGCCAACCTCGAGCACCCGCGCTACGACGACGTCGCCGAGCGCTGTCTGGCCTGCACCAACTGCACGCTCGCCTGCCCGACCTGCTTCTGCACCAACGTCGTCGACGCGAACGAGCTCACCGGCGCGGCCGGCGATCGAATCCGCGAGTGGGACTCGTGCTTCACGGCTCAGTACTCGGAGATGCACGGCGGCGGCACGCGCCGCTCGGTCAAGTCCCGCTACCGCCAGTGGTTGATCCACAAGCTCGCGACCTGGAATGACCAGTTCGACACGCAGGGCTGCGTCGGTTGCGGTCGCTGCATCACCTGGTGCCCGGTCGGAATCGATATTCGAGAAGAAGTTGCCGCAATCCGCGCGACTCAGGAGGCAAAGTCGTGAAGACACTGGATGCTGTAATCGCCGAGAGCCCGGTCTTCGCCGGACTCACACAGGAGCAACTCGAGTTCATCGTCGGCTGCGCCCAGAACGTTCATTTCGACGCTGGTCAGACAATCGCCAAGGCCGGCGACAACGCTGACGTCTTCTATCTCATCCGCATGGGCGAGGTCGCGCTCGACCTCGACGTTCCGAACAAGAAGTCGGTGCGAATCGACACCGTCGAAGCCGGACAGGTGCTCGGCTGGTCGTGGTTGATCCCGCCGCACGAGTGGAAGTACGACGTGACCGCGACCGAACTGGTGCGGGCAATCGCCTTCGACGGCGAATGTCTGCGCGGCAAGTGCGATTCCGATCCGGTGCTCGGTTACGCCCTTCTCACTCGTTTTTCCCAAGTCCTCGTCGGGCGCCTGCAGGCGACCCGCTTCCGACTCCTGGATATTTATGGCACAGACACTCACTGAGACCGCCGGCACGCTCGAGGCCATGATGCCCGTCCCGTACGCGGTGACGGCCAAGCGGCAAGACACGTACGACACCTGGACGCTCGAGCTGGAGCCCGTTGACGGCGCTCCTATCGTTCCAGGCCCCGGTCAGTTCAACATGCTCTACGCCTTCGGAGTCGGCGAGGTGCCGATCTCGAACGCGGGCAACTTCGAGACTGATGAGCGACTCGTGCACACGATTCGCGCGGTAGGCGCCGTGACCAAGGCGCTCTGCGCGGCAGAGATCGGCACAATCGTCGGCGTTCGAGGACCGTTCGGTAACACCTGGCCGATCAAGGAAGCCAAGGGCAAGGACGTGGTCATCGTGGCCGGCGGCATCGGTCTTCCGCCGCTTCGCCCGGCCATCTACCACGTGCTCAAGAACCGCGAGGACTACGGACGATTCGTGCTTCTTTACGGAGCCCGCACACCATCCGATCTGGTCTTCCTCGACGAGGTCAAGAGCTGGCAGAGCAACTACGACGTCGACCTCGACATCACCGTTGACGCCGGCGACACCGACTGGAAGGGCAAGGTCGGCCTGGTCACCAAGCTGATCCCGCCCGCCCAGTTCGACGCCGACGACGCCAGGGCGTTCATCGTCGGGCCGGAGATCATGATGAAGTTCGTCGCGCAGGAGCTGATGAATCGCGATCTGCCGGCCGCGGCGATCAACGTCTCGATGGAGCGCACCATGCGCTGTGGCGTTGGCCTTTGCGGCCACTGCCAGATCGGTCCGACCCTCGTTTGCCGCGATGGCGCCTGCTACACGTGGGATGAGGTCGAGAACCTCATCGCTGTAAAGGAGCTCTAATGGCCGATCTACCGACTATCGCCATCTGGAAGTTCTCGTCCTGTGACGGCTGCCAACTCACGCTGCTCGACTGTGAAGACGAGCTGCTGGGGATCCTCGGTCGCGTCCAGATCGCCTACTTCCCCGAAGCCACCCGGGCCGAGATCGAAGGTCCCTGGGACGTCTCGCTGGTCGAGGGCTCGGTCACCACGCCCGAAGAGGCCGAGCGGATCAAGGAGATCCGCGAGAAGTCGGGCCTGGTCGTGGCGATCGGCGCCTGCGCAACCGCCGGTGGCATTCAGGCGCTGCGCAACTTCGCCAACGTCAAGGAGTACGCCTCGATCGTCTACCCGCATCCCGAGTATCTGGAGACGCTCGCGACCTCGACTCCGCACTCCGATCACATCAAGATCGACCTGGAGCTGCAGGGCTGCCCGATCTCCAAGGCGCAGCTCGTAGACGCGCTTCTGGCCGTGCTTTCGGGCCGGCGCCCGAACGTGCCGACCGGCGCCGTCTGCGTCGAGTGCAAGCGGCGTGAGACGCCTTGCGTTCAGGTGCTCGGAACTCCATGCCTGGGCCCGGTGACGCAGGCCGGCTGCGGCGCGATCTGCCCGTCCTATGCGCGTGGCTGCTACGGCTGCTTCGGCCCCAAGGAATCCCCGAACACCGTCTCGCTGGCCAAGCGCTGGAGCGAGATGGGCGCGAGCGAGGGCACCCTGCTGCGCGCTTTCCGTACCTTCAACGCCAACAAGCCCGCCTTCCGCGAGGAGAGTGCCCGTCATGGCTGATGAGACCCGCACCATCAAGACCGATTACCTGGCCCGAGTCGAGGGCGAGGGCGGAATGCTCATTCGCCTCAAGGGAGGCGAGATCGAAGAGGTCAAGCTCAACATCTTCGAGCCGCCGCGCTTCTTCGAAGCCTTCCTGCGCGGCCGCTACTTCACCGAGGCGCCCGACATCACCGCTCGCATCTGCGGCATCTGCCCGGTCGCCTATCAGACCGCGGCGATCAACTCGATGGAGTCGATCTGCGGCGTCAAGGTCGAGCCCGAGATCAAGGAGCTCAGGCGCCTGCTCTACTGCGGCGAGTGGATCGAGAGCCACGCGCTCCACATCTACATGCTGCACGCCCCCGACTTCCTCGGCTATCCGAGCGCGATCGAAATCGCCGCGGATGCGCCCGAGATCGTCGAGACGGCGCTGCGCCTGAAGAAGATCGGCAACCACGTGATGACCGTCGTCGGCGGTCGCGAGATCCACCCGATCAACGTCAAGGTCGGCGGCTTCTACAAGGCGCCCGGCAAGGCCGAGCTGGAGGCGATGGTGCCCGATCTGGAGTGGGCGCTCGAGACCTCGCTAGAAACAGTCAAGTGGGCGAGCACGCTCGACTTCCCCGACTTCGAGATGGACTACGAGTTCGCCGCGCTCGATGCCGGCGGCGTCTATCCGATCGAGGGCGGCGAGCGCTTCGTCTCGAACCGCGGCCTCGACATCCCGATCGACGAGTTCTACGAGCACGTGGTCGAGGAGCACGCCAAGTACGCGAACGCGCTGCAAGGCCACCTGAAGGAGCGCGGCTCCTATCTCGTCGGCCCGCTGGCCCGCTACGCGCTCTGGTACGACCTGCTCTCCGACGAGGCCAAGGCGGCCGCCGAGGGAATCGGCCTGCCGAAGGTGGTCACCAACCCGTTCAAGAGCATCCTCGTCCGCGCGGTCGAGTTGGTCGAGGTCTGCGTAGAGGCGCTGCGGCTGATCCGCGAGTACGAGCAGCCGGCCGAGGCGAGCCTTGAGGTCGTGCCCAAGGCCGGAGCCGCCTGCGGCGCCAGCGAGGCACCGCGCGGAACGCTCTGCCACCGCTACGAGATCGACGACAAGGGGATCATCCTCGACGCCACGATCACTCCGCCGACGGCGCAGAACCAGCCCCAGATCGAGGCCGACCTGCGCGGCTTCGTGGGCCAGTTTATGGATCTTTCGAACGAGGAGCTGACGCTCCGCTGCGAGCAGGCGATCCGGAACTACGACCCCTGCATCTCCTGCGCCACGCACTTCCTGAACCTGGAGATCGAAAGAACTTGAGCGGAATCCTCGTCGTCGGCACCGGCAACAGCTGGCGCGGCGACGACGCGGTAGGACTGGAAGTCGCAAGCGCTCTGCGCGGGCGACTTCCAGAGTCCGTGCGCGTGCTCGCCACCGAGGCCGAACAGTCGAGCCTGCTCGACGAATGGGAGGGCTGCGACACGGTATTGATCGTGGACGCCGTCCACTCCGGCGCGCCGGCCGGGACGATTCACCGAGTCGATCTCAACGCCGAGGTCGTCCCGCACGCCGTGCTCCAGGGCTCGACCCACCACTTCTCGCTCGGCGACACGATCGAGCTGGCGCGCGCGCTCAAGCGCCTGCCGGCGAAGGCGCTTTTCCTCGGCATCGAAGGCGAGCACTATGCTCCCGGCGAGCCGCTCTCTCCCGCGGTCGCGGCGGCCGTGCCCGCTATCGTCGAGGAGATCACCAAGGAAGTCGAAACGTTGCTGAACGGAAACTGATGCACGAGCAGGCCACAATTCGCGACCTCGTCACGACCGTTCTCAACGTCGCGCACGAGAACGACGCCAAGCGCGTCGTCCGCATCAAGGTCAAGCTGGGCGCGCTTTCCCACTTCACGCCCGAGCACTTCGAAGAGCACTGGGTCGATGCCGCCGCCGGAACGATCGCCGAGGGCTGCAAGATCGAGGCCGAGCTATCCGAGGATCTGACCGACCCGAACGCTCAGGGCGTCGTACTCGAAGACGTCGAGATCGCGCTCGACTGAGGCCGGCGCACGCTGAGACGTCGCACTTTCGTCACAAAGGTCTATTGACACGCCGCGATTCCTCTGAACGGTGTCTGACACCTTGATCCGATGCGTGGTGAACGTCACACTTTCGGCACGAAGTACCCCTTGAAGTGAAGCCTTACCTCTGAACGGTGTCTGACACCGCGGGTACCCGCGCTCTTCTTTGGGACCGGTGCGAGACGTGCCCCAATCGCTTGCGTGATTCTCGAGGATATCGAGATCGCGCTCGAATAAATAAACGCGGCAAGGAGCGCTCGCCTAGCCGAGCATGAGTTCGTCGCTGAGCACGTCCTCGTCGTACAGCGCCCGGATGACCTCGTCCTGCTCGCGTATAACCACCGACAGCCAGTCGCTGAAGCCGGACAGCTTGCCGTAGAGCTTACGACCGCTCGTATCGAGATAGGCGACGTCGTACTCGTTCTCAGGGCGACCGGGCTCGACCACAAAGGACCACTCGTTGCCGTTCGCGTCAAGCCCGAACGGGATGAGGTTGCCATAACGAGTCTCACCGCCGTCGCGAAACGGGATCGTTTCGTCGGACTCGCCTTCGCGCGTAATGTCCTGGATCGCCATGATCTGCGTGTTGCCACCGCCGACGGCGCTAACCTCCTGAAGCTCGAAAAGGTACGCGCCATTGCTGTACTGGGTCACGAATTGCCTGTACGACTCCGGTAGTGGATGACCAATCGCCGCCTCGGTCTTCTCAACCTCGCCAATCGGCGCGGGTGAGTAGGTTTCGTGTTGGCCTTCGGTTCGCAGCTGCTTGAGTAGCTCGTCGATGGTCAATAGTGGCGCCGCCTTCCTCGCGCCGGTCTTAATAGCTATCTCGTCACCGCCAAACGATAACGGGTAGTACGGCAAGAAAGGGGCGCCGCCTCTCGGCGGCGCCCCAGTACTACCTCTGTGTCTCTACGTCGATTACTCGTGCGTCATGGCCTGGGCTTCGCGGAGCGAGAGCCCTGCCGCGGTGTTCGCCGCTTCGTTCAACGCCGCCTGCGCCGCGGCCAAACGGGCGAGCGGAACCCTGAAAGGCGAGCAGCTCACATAGTCCAGGCCGATGTTATGGCAGAAGGTCACGGAGACGGGATCGCCGCCGTGCTCGCCGCAGATACCGGTCGTGAGGTTCTCCTTCACGCTGCGACCGCGCTCCAGGCCCAGCTTCATCAAATCACCGACGCCGTCTTGGTCGAGCGAGGCGAACGGATTCTGCGCGATGACGCCATCCTCGATGTACTTGGTCAGGAACTTACCCTCGGCGTCGTCGCGGGAGATGCCCATCGTCGTCTGGGTCAGGTCGTTGGTGCCGAAGGAGAAGAAGTCGGCGTACTCGGCGATCTCGTCCGCGCACACGCAGGCCCGCGGTAGCTCGATCATCGTGCCGATCGGGAACTCTCCGGCCTCTTCCTCGGCGATGACCTTCTCGGTCAGCTCGCGCATGCGCTTGAGCTCCTCGGCGAAGCCGATCAGCGGATGCATGATCTCGGCCTCCGGCCGCTTACCGGTGCGCTTCTCTACGGCCTTGGAGGCCCGCACGATCGCCCGCACCTGCATCTCGTATATCTCTGGATAGAGGATGCCAAGGCGCGAGCCGCGGGTGCCGAGCATCGGGTTGAACTCGTGCAGCGCGATGATCCGCTCGCGGATGACCGGGTCGTCCGTCTCCTCCAGCTTGGGCAGGAACTCGTGCAGCGGCGGGTCGAGCAGACGGACCACGATCGGCAGGCCCTCCATCGCCTCGAAGATGCCCTCGAAGTCGGACTGCTGCATCGGCAGCAGCTTGTCGAGCTCCTTCTGACGATCCACGGTTGTCGTCGCCAGGATCATCTTCTGTACGACCGGGAGCCGCTCGACGGCCATGAACATGTGCTCGGTACGGCACAGTCCGATGCCCTCGGCGCCGAACTCGCGTGCCTTGGCCGCATCGTCGGGAGTGTCGCCGTTGGCCCGCACGCCCAGGCGGCGGAAGCTATCGGCCCACTCCAGGATGACGCGGAAGTCGTCGTTGATCGAGGGCGGGACCAGCGGCACCGCGCCGATGATGACGCTGCCGTTACCGCCGTCGATGGTGATGATCTCGCCCTCGCTGATGGTCTTGCCGTTCAGGCTCGCCTTCTTGGCGTCGAGGTCGAGCACCAGCGCCTCGCAGCCGGCGACGCAGGGAATGCCCAGGCCGCGGGCGACGACCGAGGCGTGCGAGGTCATGCCGCCGCGGGTCGTGAGTACGCCCTTGGACTCGAGCATGCCGTGAATGTCGTCCGGCGTCGTCTCGGGACGAATCAGGATGATGTCTTCCGTCTTCCCGAGCTCGGCGGCTGTATCGGCGTCGAAGATGGCCTTACCGCTGGCGGCGCCGGGAGAGGCGTTCAGGCCCTTGGCGGCAACTTCGATCTTGGCCTTGGGATCGATCATCGGGTGCAGCAGCTGATTGAGCTGATCGGGGTTGATCCGCTTGACGGCCTCTTCCTTGTCGATCAGGCCCTCTTCCACCATCGAGACTGCGGCTCTCAACGCGGCGCTGCCGGTGCGCTTGGCCGATCTGGTCTGGAGCAGGTAGAGCTTGCCCTCGTCGACCGTGAACTCCATGTCCTGCATGTCGTGGTAGTACTGCTCGAGCGTCTTCATCGACTCGACCAGCTCCTTGAAGGCCTGCGGGAAGGGCTTCTCCATCTGCTCGAGCGGCTGCGGCGTGCGGATGCCCGCCACGACGTCCTCGCCCTGAGCGTTGAGCAGGAATTCGCCGTACAGGCCCTGCTCGCCGGTGGACGGGTTACGCGTGAAGCAGACGCCGGTACCGCAGTTGTCGCCGCGGTTTCCGAACACCATCTGGCAGACGTTGACCGCCGTGCCGAGGTCGTGCGGAATGCCGGCGTGATCGCGGTAGACGCGGGCGCGCGGAGTCTCCCAGGAATCGAAGACGGCTTCGACCGAGTGCATCAGCTGCTCGCGCGGATCCTGCGGGAACTTGCGGCCCCTCTCCTTCTCGTAGATGGCGATGAAGGTGTCGGCCAGCTCCTTGAGATCGTTGGCATTGAGCTCGGCGTCGTTCTTGACCCCGCGCTTCTTCTTCATCCCGGTCAGTGCGTCCTCGAACAGGTTCGGCTCGATGCCGTCGACGACCTCGCCGTACATCTGGACCAGGCGGCGATAGCAGTCGTAGGCGAAGCGGGAGTTGCCCGTCGTCTCGGCCAGCCCGGCCGCCGCGGCGTCGTTGAGACCGAGGTTGAGGATGGTGTCCATCATCCCCGGCATCGAGACGGCGGCGCCGGAGCGCACCGATACGAGCAGCGGATCCTTCAGATCGCCGAACTTCTTGCCCGACTTCTTCTCGAGGCGAACGATGGCCTCGTCCACTTCCTTGTCCAGCCCTGTCGGAACCTTTCCCTCGCGCATGTACGCGCGGCAAGCATCAGTCGAGACGGTGAAACCGCCGCAAACCGGCATCCCGATCTGCGTCATTTCCGCAAGACCGGCTCCCTTGCCGCCGAGTAATGCCTTACCGCCCTCGGACGGTTGATCAAAATCCCAGACGTAGCGCATCTGTCTGTCCCTTTCTTCTCGTGTTTAAGCGTCTACGTCGAGTCTGTGGCTCTGTGGAAGAAGCCTGCCCACCCGATCGGTGGCATGGCAGCGCGGGCGCTCGGCCCGAAAGGCTCCCGATAAGAATGCGCACGCCAACCGCACTTCGGTGGCGCGCGAGCGAAGCGCCTCTGCGCTCATTTCTCCTGCCATAGTCACTACTCGACGATTGTTCGAACAACGCCACCCACTCGGGGTAGGCGTCCTCATGGCAAAGAAGTATCAAAGACGGCCCTGCGGCGGGCGGGAGAACCGTGCGGCGAAACGATTCTGCGGCTTCTTTGCGCGTCGTTTGCGGGTTCCTTGCGCGAATGCTGTGACGCAATTTTCTTGCGTACGGGCGCCGCCGCAGATAACCTCCGAAGCGGATGTTCATGCAAACGAAGAGCCAGACCCTCCTGCTTAGCTTGGCGACCGCCGGGTAAATAAACCCCGGTCCGGTCGCCTTCCGCCTCCACCGCCTTCGGGCCTGGGGGCTTTTTTGTGGCCGAAAATTGAACGAACGAGGAAATGAGATGAGTCGCATGCCAATCGCCAAGTACCGGCCTTATCCGCCGGTCGAGCTGCCGAACAGAACCTGGCCCTCGAAGGCCATCACCGAGGCCCCGATCTGGTGCTCGGTCGACCTTCGCGACGGTAACCAGGCGCTGATCGATCCCATGAACAGCTCCCGTAAGCAGCGGCTCTTCGACCTTCTGCTCGCCATCGGCTTCAAAGAGATCGAGATCGGCTTCCCGGCCGCCTCGCAAACCGACTTCGACTTCGTTCGCCAGCTGATCGAGCAGGATCTGATTCCCGACGACGTCGCGATCGTGGTGCTGACTCAGGCCCGTGAAGAGCTGATCAGGCGCACCTACGAGAGCCTGCGCGGCGCCAAACAGGCGATCGTCCACCTCTACAACTCCACTTCCGAGCTGCAGCGCCGCGTCGTCTTCCGCAGTGACAAGAAGGGCGTGGAGAAGATCGCGATCGACGGCGCCAAGTGGTGCTTGAGCGGCGCCGAGACCGTTCCCGGCATCGATATCCGCTTCGAGTACTCGCCCGAGAGCTTCACCGGCACCGAGCTGGAGTACTCGCTGGAAGTGTGCGAGGCGGTGCTCGACGTCTGGCAGGCAACGCCCGAGCGGAGGGCGATTCTCAACCTCCCGGCCACGGTCGAGATGTCCACCCCCAACATCTATGCCGATCAGATCGAGTGGTTCTGCACCAATCTCACCGGGCGCGAGCGGGCGATCATCTCTACTCACCCGCATAACGACCGCGGTACGGCCGTCGCCGCCGGCGAGATGGCGCTGATGGCCGGCGCCGAGCGGGTCGAAGGGACGCTCTTCGGCAACGGCGAGCGCACCGGCAACGTCGACCTGATCACGATGGCGATGAACATGTTCAGCCAGGGCGTCGACCCGAGGCTCGATCTCTCGGATATCGACGAGCTGCGCCGCGTCGTCGAGTACTGCAATCAGCTGCCCGTTCACCCGCGCCATCCCTACACCGGCGACCTCGTCTACACATCGTTCTCGGGCTCCCATCAGGACGCGATCAACAAGGGCATGGAAGCCTGGGCCAAGAAGCCGGAAGGCGAAGCCTGGGAGGTGCCCTACCTGCCGATCGACCCCAAGGATGTGGGCCGCTCCTACGAGGCGATAATTCGCGTCAACAGCCAGTCGGGCAAGGGCGGCGTGGCTTACGTGCTCAAGACCGAGCACCATCTGGAACTGCCGCGACGCCTGCAGATCGAGTTTTCCAAGGCGATTCAGAAGATCGCCGATAGCGAGGGCGGTGAGGTCATGCCTGAAGTGATCTGGCAGGCCTTCCAGGGCGAGTACCTGCAGCCGGTGCGCCCGCTCGAGTTGATCTCGCTCAGACATTTGGAGGGTGAGCCGGGGCACGATCGCATCGAGGCCGTGCTCCGCGTGGACGGAGTCGAGCGAACGATTGTGGGCTCGGGGCACGGGCCCGTCGACGCCCTCGTCGAAGCTCTCGGCGATGAGCTCGGTATCAGCGCTCGCATCCTCGACTACGCAGAGCATGCGATGCGCTCGGGCGCCGACGCGGCGGCGGCCGCCTACATCGAAGCGGCGATCGACGACGAGGTGTTCTGGGGCGTCGGCATCGACGAGAGCATCGTCGTGGCCTCGATGCGGGCGCTCATCAGCGCAGTCAATCGCAGCGCAGCGGCGTCGGCCTAGAGCGGAATGAGCTCGAAGAAGGGGTCGCTGCTCAGCGCTTGACCGCGAAATCAGCGGTCACGAGCATCACTGTGCGGCCCCTGAAGATCCCGGCCCCGTGAGCCGAGCGGACCACGCCGACACCGAAAACTCTCCAGCGCCGCGAGAGCAGAACGGCTCGGTGCTCCGGGCTGGCCAGCCAGCGCTCGACGATCTCGTGCGGCTTCACTCGGGGCTCCGTCCAGAAGAGGTTCTCGCCCGCCGCGACGGTGTCGCCATAAAAACTCTTCACTCGTGTGAGGAAGCTGGCGCCGTTGGCCGAGGAGTGCGCGAAGTAGCCCTTGACGGCCATCTGCAGCGAGTGCTTGCCGGCGGAGCGCATCAGCCCGGGCACGAGCCGTAGCGTGCACAGGCCGTGGCGCTTACGCGTCGCGTCGATCGTCGCGGCGAGGCGCTTCTCGTAGCGAGTCATGCTCGTGACCGAAGACTTCTTTGCGGCCCTCGTCTGCGAATTGGCAACGCCGCCCTGGGTCAGCGAAAGAACGGCGATGAACAGCGCCAGCGCGAGCATGATTACCAACCGGCGCCGGTCGCGCGCAGGTCCGCTGCTTGATTGCCTCAATGTTCCTGCCGTGTCCACTTGGCTTCCCCCGCGGCCGCACTTCGAGTGGCTAACGTCCTCTGCAGCATCCTAGAGAATCCACGTACTCGCAGGGAGCAGAGCAGATGACTCGGATAGCGGCGCGAGCGTTCGGCTCCATAAGCGGGCGCGGCGCCGATCCAAGCGGCATGTTTGTGCCGAAAGCAGAGCCGCGCAGGTGCTGATCGTGCTTTTCCTTGGAGTGAAGATGCAACAACCGGGTACGATCGCCGAATGTCCGACGATTCGTCAGAGCGCGCTGGCGGCGAGAACGACGCGAGCGCCTTAGTGAGCCGTCCCGGCTCGCGAAAGCGGCGTTTCGCGAACCGCCTCGGGCTGGCGATCGCCGCCCTGGGGCTTGTCCTCATCGTCTGGGCGATCGTCATTCTCTTCTTCGGCGATCCCGTTACCGCCCTCTACCAGGACTGGCGCCAGCATCAGATGTCGGGCCAGCTGAACAAGGAGTTCAAGCAGTTCAGTCCGTCCGCTCCCTTCTCGAAGAAGAGCAAACAGCCGTCGCCCACCGCGATTCGCGGCGCTGCCTGGCGCTTCTCGCTCCAGGCCCACGCCGGACAGCCGATCGGTCGCATCGAGATTCCGCGCATCGGCCTGAACAAAGTGTTCGTCAACGGCACCGATTGGGCCACCGATCTGAGCCGTGGGCCGGGGCGCTATCCGCAGAGCTCCTGGCCGGGCATGGGGAAGGTCACGGCGATCGCCGGGCATCGCACTACCTTCGGGGCCCCCTTCCGTCACATCGACGAGATTGCACGCGGCGATCGTATTCGGCTTCTGATGCCGTACGGCACCTTCACCTATCGTGTGTTCAGGCACGAGGTCGTTCCCTCGAACGACTGGAGCATCCTGCACAGGCGGCGCTTCGACACGCTCGTTCTCTCGGCTTGCCACCCGCTCTTCAGCGCTTCTCATCGCTGGATCGTCTTCGCGCGGCTGGTCGCGGTAACGCCGCCGGCGAGCTGAGCGAACTGTCGGGCCGTCCCCGGGGCGGCTAGATCTCCCTGCGCTCGACGTCTTTATGCCGCCTCGCGCGACCCACGCGTGTATGTTCCCGTGACCTTATGCGGAGCCGATTGAAGGGATAGATAAAGGATGCGCTACGGACACTTTGACGATGAACGACGCGAGTATGTGATCACGCGCCCGGACACGCCACTTCCGTGGATCAACTATCTGGGAAGCGAAGCCTATTTCGGGATCATCTCGAACACCGCCGGCGGCTACTCGTTCTACCGAGACGCCCGACTGCGCCGGCTCACGCGCTACCACTACAACAGCGCTCCCTTCGATCTGGGCGGGCGCTACCTGTACCTGCGCGACTCCAGTTCGGGCGAGTTCTGGTCGCCGTCCTGGCAGCCGACGCAAACGGAGCTCGAGGACTACGAGTGCCGGCACGGCATGGGCTACTCGGCGATCGCCTCTCGCCACAACGGCATCGAGGCCGAGACGCTGTACTTCGTTCCGGTCGAGGAGAACCTCGAGATCTGGCGCGCGCGGGTCACGAACAAGCGCGACAGCGAAGCGAAGCTGTCGCTCTTCTCCGCGATCGAGTTCTGTCTCTGGGATGCCTGGGACGACCAGACCAACTTCCAGCGCAATTTCTCCACCGGACAGGTCGAGGTCGAAGACGGCGTCATCTACCACAAGACCGAGTACCGAGAGCGCCGCGATCACTTCGCCTACTTCGCCTGCTCCGAGCCGCTCGCGGGCTTCGACACGCAGCGCGATACCTTCCTCGGCGCCTACAGGGGCTGGGGTCGTCCGGCCGCCGTGGAGCGCGGCCAGTCGTTCAACTCGATTGCGCACGGATGGGCGCCTTGCGGCTCACACCACGTCGAGCTGGCGCTCGCCCCAGGCGAAACGAAGGAGATCATCTTCGTGCTCGGCTACTGGGAGAACCCGGACGAGGCCAAGTTCGATCCGCCGGGCTCGCAGACCGTCAACAAGAAGACGGTCAAGCCGGTGATCGAGCGCTATCTGCGCTCCGACGAGGTCGAGAGTGCCTACCAACAGTTGCGCGACTACTGGTCGGAGCTGCTCGGAACCCTGCAGGTCTCGACCCCCGACGAGCACACCAACCGTATGGTCAACATCTGGAACGCCTACCAGTGCATGGTCACCTTCAACATGTCCCGCTCGGCCTCGTTCTACGAGTCGGGGATCGGGCGCGGGATGGGTTTCCGCGACTCCAACCAGGATCTGCTCGGTTTCGTGCATATGGTTCCCGAGCGAGCGCGCGAGCGCATTCTCGACATCGCCGCGACCCAGCTTCCAACCGGCGGCGCTTACCATCAGTACCAGCCGCTGACCAAGCGCGGCAACGACGCCGTCGGCTCGGGCTTCAACGACGACCCAGCCTGGCTGATCCTCGGCGTCGCCGCTTACTTGAAGGAGACCGGCGACGTCGCGATTCTCGACGAGGAAGTGCCCTACGACAACGAGCCGGGCTCGGAGTCGTCGCTCTACGAGCACCTGCAGCGCTCGCTTCGGTACACGCTGCACCGGCTGGGACCGCACGAGTTGCCGTTGATCGGTCGCGCCGATTGGAACGACTGCCTCAACCTGAACTGCTTCTCGACCACCCCGGGCGAGTCGTTTCAGACGACCGAGAACAAGGAGGGCGGCGTCGCCGAGTCGATCTTCATCGGCGGGCTGTTCGTGCTCGCGGCCGAAGAGCTCGCGCAGATCGCCGAACGCCGCGCTCACACCGACGAAGCGGACAGCTACCGCGCCGACGGAGCCAAGATGGATGCGGTCGTGCGCAAGCACGGCTGGGACGGCGAGTGGTTCCGGCGCGCCTACGACTACTTCGGCGAGGTCGTCGGCTCGGCCAAGAACGAAGAAGGCCAGATCTTCATCGAGCCGCAGGGCATCTGCGTCCTCGCCGGCATCGGCGTCGACGACGGCAAGGCGAAAAAGGCGCTCGACTCGGTCGCTGCGAGGTTGGCCACCGAGCACGGGATCGTTCTACAACAGCCGCCCTTCACGCACTACTACGTCAATCTCGGCGAGATCAGCTCCTACCCGCCGGGCTACAAGGAGAACGCGGGCATCTTCTGCCACACGAACCCCTGGATCATGATCGGCGAGACGATCATCGGGCGCGGCGACCAGGCCTTCGACTACTACCGGCGTATCAACCCCTCCGCGCGTGAGGACATCTCCGAGCTGCATCGCTGTGAGCCGTACGTCTACCCGCAGATGATCGCCGGCAAGGATGCGCCGACCTTCGGCGAGGCCAAGAACTCGTGGCTCTCGGGCACCGCGGCCTGGAACTTCGTCGCCATCAGCCAATGGCTTCTCGGCCTCCGCGCCGAGCACGACGGTTTGCTCATCGATCCCTGTCTGCCGAAGGAGTGGGAGGGCTTCGAGGCCACGCGCAAGTTCCGTGGGGCGACCTACCGGATCAGCGTGAGCAATCCGAAGGGCGTCTGCAAAGGGGTCGCGCAGGTCACCGTTGACGGCAAGAAGATCGAGGGCAACCTGATCGAGCCGCAAGCGGCGGGCGCAGAGGTTGTAGTCGAAGTCACGATGGGATAACCGGCCGGCCGGATCATCTACGATCGAGCCCGGGGAAAGAAAGAGCCGGTCGCCGTTTGACCGCGCGACGCTTTTCCAATAAGGTCTTGCAAACGTTTTCAGGCGGCATAGAGCGTTTTTTCTCGACTGGTGCTCAACTACTCGACCTAAGGCAGGGCGGCTTGCAGTGAATCCATACGGCTATTTCGACGAAGAGGCGCGCGAGTACGTCATCACCCGCCCCGACACACCCACCCCCTGGATCAACTACCTGGGCGCCGGACGCTACGGCGGCATCATCTCGAACACCGCTGGCGGGTACTCCTTCGATCGCGATCCGCGCAACCGGCGCGTCAGTCGCTACCGCTACAACGCCGTTCCTTACGACCAGCCCGGGCGCTATCTCTATCTGCGTGATCAGGACAGCGGCGAGTTCTGGAGCCCGACCTGGCAGCCCGTTCGCCGCGACCTCGACGCCTACGAATGTCGCCACGGCACCGCCTACACGAAGATCTCCAGCGAGTACAAGGGAATCTCGAGCGAGATTCTGTACTTCGTTCCGCCGGTCCCAGACGAGGAGACCTGTCCCTGCGAGGTCTGGGCCCTCACGCTGCGCAACACGAGCGACCGGCCGCGCCACCTGCGCAGCTTCAGCTACGCGGAACTCAGCTTCCCCGACGCCTTCAACGACCTGAACAACCTCGACTGGTCGCAACACATCATGCACAGTAAATGTGAGGACGGGGTCATCCGCGCTGCGACTGTTTTCGCGCCGACGACGACGTTTTTCTCGTCCAGCGCCGAGCCCTACGGCTACGACTGCGACCGTGAGCTCTTCGTCGGTCGTTGCCGCGACCTCGGCAGCCCGCTCGCGGTTGAGCGCGGCGAGCCTTCGAACCAAGACTCGCCGCGCGGGAACAGCATCGGCTCGCTCTGTCACGACCTGGTGCTGCAGCCGGGCGAGGAGCGTCGGATCATCTTCATGCTGGGGATCACCGATCAGCCCGAGGAGATCGAGCGAGTCGTTACCACCTACCGCGACTCGGCGCAGGTGGAGAGCGCCTTCGCCGCACTCAAGGCCGACTGGGACGAATACCTCGCTTTCTTCACGGTCGATACGCCTGATGCCGAGACGAACGCGATGCTCAACTTCTGGAACCAGGTGCAGTGCCGCACCACGCTCTACTGGTCGCGCTTCGTCTCGGCCTACGAGACGGGACTGGGGCGCGGGATGGGCACGCGCGACTCGGGCCAGGACACGCTCGGGACGATGCACAACGCCCCCGACCACGCGCGCCGCATGCTGACCAAGATCTGGGAGCTCCAGTTCGAGGACGGGCATACCTGGCACCAGTTCTATCCGCTCAGCGGCGAGGGCGGGCCCGGCCACTCGACCGAGCTACCGGACTGGCCGCAGTGGTACTCGGACGATCATCTCTGGCTCGTTCTCTCGGTTTGTGCCTACCTGCGCGAGACGGGCGACTTCGACTATCTCGATCAGGAGGTGCCCTACGTCGAGGGAGGCGCCGACACGATCTGGGGCCACATGATGCGGGCGCTTCAGTTCACGCTGGAAAACCGCGGCCCGCACGGTCTGCCGCGCATCGGCTTCTCCGACTGGGACGACACGCACAACATCGACCGTGGCTCGGGCAAGGCCGAGAGCGTCTTCGTGGCGATGCAGTTCTGCCGCGCGCTGCTCGATCTGGCCGAGTTGAGCGACCATCTGGGTCGCCCTGAGGCCGATCGCTTCCGCGCCCTGCACGGCGAGATGGCGAAGGCCGTCAACGACTGGGCCTGGGACGGCGACTGGTACGCACGCTCCTTCGACAACGAAGGCAAGCCGATCGGAGTCGCCGCTGAGGAGAACCAGAAGATCAGTCTCAATCCGCAGAGTTGGAGCGTGCTGGGCGGAGTCGCCCCGAGCGAGCGCGCCGAGAAGGCGATGACCTCGATGCACGAGAGGCTGAACAGTGAATTCGGCATCGCCCTGCTCTGGCCGCCGTACGAGCACGGCACCGATCGGGTGCGCGGCACCAGCACCTTCCCGCCCGGCGCGAAGGAGAACGGCGGCATCTTCTGTCACGCCAACACCTGGGCGATCATCGCCGCCGCCATGCTCGGCTGGGGCGATCGCGCTTATCAGTACTACCGGCAGATCCTGCCCCTGGCGCGCGAGGACGCCGATCGTCTGATGGTCGAGCCCTATGTCTACTGCCAGAACATCTGCGGGCCGGCGCATCCGCAGTTCGGCATGGGCCGAAACGCCTGGCTCACCGGCACGGCCTCCTGGACCTACGTCGCCGGCACGCAGTGGATCCTGGGCATCCGTCCGAGCTACGAGGGGCTACAAATCGCCCCCGCGATCCCGCGCGAGTGGCCCGGTTTCCGCGCCAGGCGAGTCTTTCGTGGCGTTACCTTCAACATCACCGTCAAGCGCGCGGGCGGTGGGAACAACGTCTCGCTTGTTGTGGACGGTAAACCGGTGGAAGGAGACGTCGCCCCGCTCCCGAGTGGAAAGAGCGAGGTCGAGGTCAAAGTAACGCTTTCCTAGGAGTCGCGTCACCCGACTCGAAAGAGCAACAGATGACGCGAGCCGACTTCCACGGAGAAGAGACGCTCGTTCTGGAGAGCGAGCATCTGCGTCTGGAGGTCTTGACCGGCGCCGGGCCACGGATCGTACGGCTCGAGCTAGCCGGCTCGGGCGAGAACCTACTCGGCGATGTCGCCGACGTCGGCTGGGACACGCCGTGGGGCGAGTATCACCTGCGCGGCGGGCACAGGCTCTGGTACGCGCCCGAGAATCCCCCGCTCACCTTTCCGCCCGACGAGGGCGACCTGCTCGTAACCGAAAGCGCGCACGGGGTTTGCCTGGAAAGGCTCGAGCCGCAGTCGGGCTTGCGCAAGTCGATGGAGATCGAGCTCGCCTCGAGCGCCGCGGCGGTGACTGTCATGCACCGCATCCGAAACGTTGGGAAAGAGGCGGTCGAGCTGGCGCCCTGGCCGATCACGATCCTGCCGCTGGGCGGCATCGCAATCTTGCCGCAACAGAAGGGGCCGCTCGGGGAGAACGAGTACCTACCGAACCGGACACTCGTGCTCTGGCCCTACAGCTCGATCGCGGACTCTCGCCTGGAGCTCGGTGACGAGCTCGTCCTCGTTCGCGCCGAGCTCGCGCCGACTCCGTTCAAGATCGGTTATCTCAACCGTACCGGCTGGGCCGCGTATCTCCGCGCCGGCGTGCTTTTCTGCAAACGCATAGATCCGCTGGTCGAGAGCGCTCACGTCGACATGGGGTCGAACATCGAGGTCTACTGCGACGACCGCGTGCTCGAGCTCGAGACACAGGCTCCTCTATCTCGCCTCGAGCCCGGCGCCGAGTCCGAGCACGAAGAGCGCTGGCAGCTGCACCGAGTCGGTGACGTCGATACGAGCGCCGAGGGTTTAGCGGCTCTCGTGAACGAGCTCGGTCTCGTCTAGACAACCGCCCCAGGCGCGCGGGCCCGTCCCCAGGGCGCCGGCTCAGGCCAGGCGGGAGACCAGGGTCGAGATGAATCCAGCGATCAGCAGGTAGACGCCCAGCTCAAGGCTGAGATGCCCGTAGGAGGACGTAGAGGTGATCGCGAGACTGTGGTCGCTCATGAATAGCCCGGTGCGAGCAAGGGCCATCGCAATCGCCGCAAACGAGGCCCACGAGGCGATCTGGTGCAAAGACGCGTCCTTTGCATAGCCACGAGAGATGCGAACGAAGCCGAGCACGAGGATCAGCGCCGCGAAAACCAGCATCGCGATGCCGAAGCGGGAGCCCGCGGAATTGAGAGTCGCGCTCTGGTTACCCGCGAAGCGGGAGCCCGCGGCATTGAGACCCGCGCTCTGGTTGCCCGCGAGATGGGCGGTCAACCAGTCCTGCTGTGAGCCCAGCGCGATGAGGCCGCCACCGAGAATGAGCAAGAAACCAGGTAGCACTCGCCAGAGTATGCCGGAATGACGCCGCGGAGGCGCCCTTAGCGAGAGTGCGCCGATCTGGCTAGCCGCTTGCTCGGCCGGCCAGGTGGAGGGAGAACCAGTCGCGCGCGAGCACGGCGACCACTTCCAGCGCCCCAGGTTCCTCGAACAGGTGCGTCGCCCCGGGAACTATCTCCAGCCGGCACTCTGTTGCGAGATCCGCTGCGGCGCGCTCGTTCAGATCGAGCACCACAGCGTCCCTCTCGCCGACGATCAGCAGCGTGGGGGCGCTCACGTGCCGCAGCGCCTTGCCCGCGAGATCGGGGCGGCCGCCGCGCGAGACAACGGCCTTGACCAGCTCCGGTCGCCCTGCGGCGGCCAGTAGAGCGGCGCCGGCACCCGTGCTGGCGCCGAACAGACCGAGCGGAAGCGAGGTCGTGCCTTCGTATGCGTGCAGCCAGACCGCCGCCGCCAAGAGCCGATCGGCCAGCATGGGAATGTCGAAGCGAAGGGCGCCGGTACGGGAATCCTCTCTCTCCTCGCGCTCGCTCAGCAGATCGATCAGCACGGTTGCCAGCCCGGCGCGCTCCAAGACGGTCGCGACGTGACGGTTACGCGGGCTGAAACGGCTGGAGCCCGAGCCGTGAGCGAAGAGGACGATGCCGTCGGCACCCTCCGGAATACGCAGCATGCCGGCGAGTTGCGCCTCGTCGACCGGAATCGCCACGTCTATCTCGCGTGCCTTCATTCCCCGCTCACCCCCGCCGCTTTCTCGAGCAGTGTACGGACCTCGTCGTCGGAGACCTGCTCGAAGCGGTCGTACCAGAGGCTGACGGCATAGAAGTTCCGGGGCCTGAGCGGACATACCAGCTCGTCCACTTCGCTGCTCAAAGCGGCGCAGGTCTCAGGGGCGGCAGTGGGAACAGCGACCACGATCCGCGCCGGGTTTTGCGCGCGAACGGCAGCGACCGCCGCGCGCATGCTGGCGCCGGTGGCCAGGCCGTCGTCGACGAGGATCACCGCCTTGCCCGCGAGCTCGCTGTCGGTTCGATCGCCGCGGTAGAGGCGCTCTCGCCGCGCCAACTCGCCGCGCTCGCGCTCGCTTACCGAGTCGATCAGATCGTTCGTCAGGCCGACGTGGCGAATCACTTCGGAATTCAGGATCTGCGCCCCGCCCGAGGCGATCGCGCCGAAGGCCAGCTCTTCGTGGCCGGGAACTCCGAGCTTGCGGACGACGAAGACGTCGAGCGGAGCCTTGAGCGCGCGGGCAACCTCGGATCCCACTGGTACTCCGCCCCGCGGCAGCGCAAGCACGACGACGTCATCCCTTCCGGCGTAGTCCGACAGCAACTCGGCGAGATACCGGCCGGCGTCCGCGCGATCGCGAAAGCGGCTTGGGATCGAACTCTGTCCGGCGTGCACGGCTCACTGTCCTCTCGCTCGAGACCTGCACTACTAAGAATGCAACACCTGAGCTTCGCGTGGGGCCCGGATTCAGGGGAAGTTCAGAAAGCTTCGCTAGTGTGGCCGGAAAGTTGCCGGAACGCGTTTTGGTGCACGCGTCGTACGAGACGCAGTGCTTGACAGCGAACACGTGTTCGATTAGAAAGGAAGTTCCGAGAATCGAGCCATTCGACCCGCGGCATAACTTTCTATCGTTTTACGGCAGTTATGACGCTTTCAGTTTGACTTCTAGCGCGGACGAAGACCTGGGATGACCGACTTGGGCCCCAGCCAGACAGCCGAGATGACGCGACCACCTGCAATCGCGCGGTTCACCGTCTTCGTGCGAGCGCGTGTTCGCGAGCGTTGGGAGATCGCGCGCGAGTTACCGAACAGCGGGACGGGCCTCACTGTCGCGGCCGTCGTCCTGAATATCGCGCTCGGTGTCTTGCCGGTGCTCTTCATTCTCGGTACGAGCTTCATGCTCGGCCGCGTGCCCGCGGCGACCAAAGGAGGCGTCGGCTCGAGCGCCTGGGATTCGCTCGTCTACGCCTTCCTATTGGCGGCCGCGGCTTTCGTGCTGCTGCAGCTTTTGACGCCGCTTCAGGCCTCACTCGGCGAGCTGATCACGAGACGAGTCGACGGGAAGGCGTCTGATCGCTTGATCGGCGATGCACTGCGGACGCCGGGCATCGGGCCGCTCGAGGATCAGGAGCTGCTCGGCGATCTGAGCGAATCGGCTGATCAGCTTGAGTTCGGTTTCCGCACCCCGGGTCGCGCCTGCGCCGGTCTGGTGGCGCTGATCGCTCGTTACCTTCAGCTCGCGGGATTGCTCGTCGTGGTCGGCCTCGTCTTCTCCTGGCTGGCCGCAGCTGCGCTTTTCTTAGTCACGATGCTCTTCCGTTGCGGCCAGCGCGGTGGCCTGCGCAAGTATTCGGCCGTCTTCCGCGCCAACGTCAACCCTCGCCGTCGCAACTACTACTTCCGCCGAGTAGGCCTCGATCCGCCGGCGGCCAAGGAACTGCGTGTGTTCGGACTCGCGCCCTGGGTGCGCGAGCGCTACCGCGATTCCTACCTCGAGTACATGGTCCCTGTTTGGAAGGAACGGCGCCGCATCTACCTGGTGCCGTTTCTCCTGATCACGGCCTTCGCGCTCATCGTCTCGGCGGGCACGCTCGCGGCGCTCGGCCACAGCGCGGCCGGCGGCAGTGTCGCGCTGAGAGATCTGGCGCTCACCTTCCAAGCGGCGACCGCCATCATCAACCTGGGTAGCCACTACCCGGAGTCGGATACCCAGACCCAGTTCGGGATGCTGTCCTACGCAGGAATGCTCGGCTTCGAGCGGGGAGTGGAGAAGTACGAAGGCAGCACCGTGCAACTCGAGCCGGTGCGCAGTCCGGAAGGGCTGCCGCAAGATGAGTTGCACTTCGAGTCGGTCTCGTTTGGCTACCCGAACAGCGATCGCGCGGTCCTGAAAGAGCTCGAGCTCGCGATTCCGGCCGGAAAGTCGACTGCGATCGTCGGTTTGAACGGCGCCGGTAAGACAACTCTGGTCAAGCTGCTCGGCCGTCTCTACGAGCCCGATGAGGGCCGCATCACAACCGACGGTATCGACATCCGCCACTTCCGGATCGAAGACTGGCACCGCCAGATCGGAATCATCTTCCAGGACTTCAACTGCTACGAGCTGTCGGCGGCCGACAACATCGGCTTCGGCTCGATCCCGCGCCTGAACGACCGCGAGGCGATTCGCGAAACCGCGCGCAAGGCCGGCATACTCGAAGCGATCGAGCGGCTACCGAAGGGCTTCGACACGCCCCTCTCGCGCCAGTACGAAGGCGGCGCCGATCTATCCGGGGGCCAGTGGCAGCGGATTGCGATCGCCCGAGCGCTGTTCGCACTCGAAGGTGGCGCCTCGATCCTCGTGCTCGACGAGCCGACAGCCGCTCTCGACGTACGCGCCGAGGCCGAGTTCTTCGAGAACTTCGTCGAGCTGACGCGTGGTGTCACCACGATCCTGATCTCGCACCGTTTCTCGAGCGTCCGCCACGCCGACGGGATCGTCGTGCTGCAAGGCGGCCGCGTCGTCGAGGAGGGAACGCACGAGGAGTTGTTGGCCGCGGAGGGTCGTTACGCGAAGCTTTTCCAGCTGCAGGCCGAGCGCTTCGCCCGCGGCGAAGAGGAAGGCGAAGAGGAGGACGACGAGCTGTGAGAGAAACGATCCAAGGCGCTCGCACGCTTCTCGGTCTGGCCTGGCGCTACAGCAAGCCCAAGACTGCGCTAGCGGTCGGCCTAATGACGGCCAACTACGCGTCCGCGCCGCTCGTCGCTCTCTCGCTCAGCTATTTGACTAACGCCGCATTCCCGGTCGGCGGTGCCGCCCCCAACGTCATGGGAGCAACGGTCGCCGGCGCCGTCACCGCGCTGCTCGTCATCTTCGGGCTAACACTCGGGCACTTCGCTCACATTGCTTACTTCGAGCTGTCCGACACCAACATTCTCGAGCTCGACTCCGATCTGATCCTCCTGGCCAACGGCTCGCCCGGCATCGAGCATCAGGAGCGGGCGGACTACACCGATCGACTGACGATCATCCGCGAGGAGATGTTCCAGCTCCAGGCCTCTCTGGAAGCCCTTCTGACAGCCTTCGGCCTCGCAGTCGCGATGGTCGAGACAGGCGTTCTGCTGGCCATGGTCAATCCGATTCTTCTGTTCCTGCCGCTACTCTCGCTGCCGCCGCTTTTGACCGGACGCTGGGCTCAGAACCGCCTTGACCGGGCGCGAGACGAGAGCGCCGGCGAGATTCGCCTCAGCCGCCATCTCTTCCGCCAGGCGACGAGCGCCGGGCCGGCCAAGGAGTTGCGCCTGTTCGGGCTTCAAGGTGAGCTTCGCCGCCGCCATTTGGAACTGTGGGAAAATGCCACCAAGCGGCTCTGGCGCATCCATCGCTCGAACACGGTCATCCGCGCGCTCGGCCAGCTTGTGTTCTCGGTCGGCTACGTGGCCTCGGTGCTCCTGGTCGTTCAGGGCGTGGTCAGCCACCACGGCAAGCCCGGCGACGTCGTGCTCGCAATTACGCTCGCTGCCCAGGTGAACGCTCAGGTAACGATCGGGCTCGGGCTCGTTTACAACCTGCAGGGGATGGCGAAGATCATTGGTCGTTACCACTGGCTCAAGGACCTGGTGGCGGGCGATCAGCGAGTCAAGCCCGACCGCTCGACGCCGTCTCGGATCGCGGACGGCATCGTCTTCGACAACGTCAGCTTCCGCTACCCGGGCACCGATAGCGTCGTACTCGGCGGTGTGAATCTGAAGCTTCCGGCCGGATCAACGGTCGCCATCGTGGGAGAGAACGGCGCCGGCAAGACGACGCTGGTCAAGCTGCTCTGCCGTTTCTACGAGCCGCAGGAGGGCCAGATGCTGCTCGACGGCGTAGACATTCACCGCTTCGACATCAACGAGTGGCGAGAGCGGATCGCCAGCGGATTCCAGGACTTCGCCCGCTTCGAGCTTCTGGCTCAGCGGACAGTCGGGGTCGGCGATCTGCCGAACCTCGACTCCGAGCCCGCGGTCGAAGAGGCGCTGGGGCGCGCCCACGCCGAGGATATGATCGACCGCCTCGAGCAGGGCCTTTCGACTCAGCTCGGCAAGAGCTACGCCGACGGTACCGAGCTATCCGGCGGGCAGTGGCAAAAGCTGGCGCTCGGGCGGGCGATGATGCGCGAGCATCCGCTCCTGCTCGTCCTCGACGAGCCCACGAGCGCGCTGGATGCCCAGGCCGAGCACGAGTTGTTCGAGCGCTACGCCGAGAACGCCAAGCGAGTAGGCGTCGCCACCGGAGCAATCACGCTATTCGTCTCACACCGCTTCTCGACCGTGCGCATGGCCGACCTGATCCTTGTCGTAGCCGACGGGAAGGTGCTGGAGTCGGGCAGCCACGCCGAGCTGATGCGACTGGAGGGCCTCTACGCCGAGCTCTACGAACTGCAAGCAAGCGCCTATCGCTAGAGCGGCTCGCGCGCTCGGTAGGCGACTTGTCGATCGGCACGACCTCATACACTTCGGTCGAGAGTGAGAGGGCCGCGCGGAACCGTGCTCGAACAGGCCGACCGGTCATGGCGAGCGGATGATCGGGTTGCCGAAGTGACTCCGAGCGGGCCTTTCTCGCTTGCTCTCTCCGCGCGCGGCTCTGGCGATGCCTGCAGGTGCTTTCGCGGCGGAGTGCTCACTGCGCTGGTGGAAGGCGATAGCGGCCTGGAGATCGCCCAGGCGCGCCAGCGCTCCGACGGCACGGTCGTTCTGCGCTCCACCGGCGAGCTGGGCTTGGAGCGGCTGCGCTTCGCACTGGCGCTAGACGACGACCACTCCGAATTCCTCCAGCGCTTCGGCGATGACCCTCTCCTCCGCTCCTCGCTGCGCGTGCTGCGAGGGCTGCGGCCGATCAGGCTCAGCACGGTCGCCCACGCTCTTCTGCGCGCGCTCTGCGGGCAACTGATCACCGCCCGGGAGGCGCGGAGCATCGAAGCTCGCGTAATCCGCAGAGTCTCGCCGCGTGATCTCGAGAGCGGCTTGTACGCCCCACCTACACAGGAGCGGCTGGCAGCTCTTTCGCCGGCCGAGATCTGTCGGCTTGGCCTGGCTTCGAAACGCGCCGCGACGCTGGTTCGAATCTGTCGCACGCTCGATCTCGAGCGACTGCGCGAGTTGCCGTCGAGCTCCGTCTTCGCCCGGCTCGCTCGCGAAAGGGAGATCGGGCCCTGGTCGATCGGCGTCCTCTTCCTCGAGGGCCTTGGTCGCTACGACCATGGTCTGGTCGCCGATCTCGGGCTGGTGAAGCTCTGTTCGGTGCTAGCCGGCCGCCGTGCCAGTGAAGCCGAGACGGGCGAGTTACTAGCCCGCTACGAAGAGTGGGAGGGGCTGGCCGGTCTCTACCTGCTGAGAGGCTCGCGCCGGGGGCTGGTCCCGCTCGGTCGCGGCGTTACGAACGTCGAGCTAGGCGCCAGAGCCCTTCGCCTGCACGGAAAGCAACCGTTCGCGCCGCGCGCCGGGCGGGGTATAGACTCCGCGCGATGAGCGTGGACGAGCGTCGTATCGCCGTCATCGGCACGGGCAAGATCGGAGAGGCTCTGATCAAGGGGCTCTGCGCTTCCGGCTGGCGAAAGCCGGGCGAGATCGTCGCCACCGATATCCACCCCGAGCGCCTGCAGTCGATCAAGGAGCGCTGCGGCGTCGAGACGACCGACAACAATCGCGAGGCGATCAAGGACGTCGCCTTGATCGTGCTCGCCGTCAAGCCGCAGGATCTACCTGCGCTGCTTGAGGAGATAGGCGATGCGGTCACGAGCAAGCAGACGATTCTCTCGGTCGCGGCAGCCGTGAAGACCGCGTCGATCGAGAAGCATCTCGCCGAAGGCGTGCCGGTGGTTCGCGCGATGCCCAATACGCCGGCGACGGTGCAGGAAGGCATGGCCGGGATCTGTGCCGGCTCGCACGCGGGCGAGGAGCACCTGGCCCTGGCCGAAGAGGTGCTCAGGCACCTCGGCGATGTCGTGCGCGTGCACGAAGACGCGATGGATGCCGTAACCGCTGTCTCGGGCTCGGGCCCGGCCTACTTTGCGCTTCTCGCCGAGGCTATGATCGAGGCCGGTCTGCTGCTGGGTCTTTCGCGCGAGATCTCGACGCGGCTCGTCGTCCAGACGATGTACGGGACGGCGAAGCTGCTGCGCGACGAGCACATTCACCCGGTAGAGCTGCGCGAGAACGTCACCTCGCCCGGTGGAACCACGATCAGGGCCATTCGCGAGCTCGAGCGCGCGGGGATACGAGCCGCCTTCCTGAATGCGATTCAGGCGGCGATGGAGCGATCGCGTGAGCTCGGCGGCGACGATTAGTCGAAGCTAGAGCGGCGCGCCGAACCGAATCACGTCATATAGTGCGGTCTATGTCCCCCTCGCCCGAAGAGCGCAGCACGCTGGAAGTCCTGACGATAAGCAGGCCCGATCAGCTGAAGGCGCTCGGGCATCCGCTGCGCCTGCGCGTGCTCGAGATGCTGGGCGAGGAGGCCGGGCAGGCATTCACCAACCGTGAGCTAGCCGGTCGGATCGGCATCGATCCCGGCCACCTGCACTTTCACGTGCGGATGCTGCTCAAGGCCGGGCTGATCCAGTTGGCCGACGAGAACGGCGGTCGGCGCGAGAAGCCCTACCGGGCGGTCGCCAAGCACATCACCGTCGCGCCCGAGCTGCTCTCGGCGAACGCTGCCATCAGCGACGTGCACTCGTCGATGCTCGAGGAAGTACAGCGCGGCCTGGCCAAGTACTCGCAGACCGGGCGCTTCCGCGTTCTCACCGACGCTGTGCGCATCGATCCGGACCGTTTGTCTGATCTGATCGATCAGGCCGTGAAGCAGGCGCAGTCGGAGTTCGACCCCGAGCTCGATCCGATCCTGCTGACGGTCTTCATGCATCCGCCGGCGACCAGCGGGTAACCGAGCGCCGCCGATCGGGCGCTATTGATGGCATAGCAATACTGGGTAGTGGGTCAGGGCACGATGGCAGGATCAGATATTGATGCTAATGACCCGAACGTAGTTCGACCGCCGGTAGAAACCGGCGCCACGTAGGGCCAAAGCCCGGAAAAAGCGAGCGATCGAAAAAGCCGCGTGGCCGTCTGGCTCGATCGGGTTATCCTCGCTCTCGTCGCGATCTCTTTTCTCGTAGGTATCTGGGCGGCAACTGATCCCCACAACCCCAACTGTGAAGTGAACTGGCAACTCGATTCGAATGGCCCCTCAATACTTTTTACCGCCGGAGTCCTGCCGGCTTTATTAGGCGTCCTCGCCTATTTCACGCGGCTCGGACTACCGAGGTGTCGCAAGATCTCGCTACATCTCGCAGGTCTCGCCTTGCTGCTACTCGTGATCCTCGAGTTCATCGGTTTCGTTGTCTGGAGCTTCTCTGACGGAATGTACTGCTTAGGCTAGTCGTGTTTGACGACTTTCCTAGCGTCTACTTCTGGCTCCATCAGCGTTCTTAAGCTATTCTTTCTGCGAGCCGCGCTCTTCATCGGTAGCTAACTGAGCGTCGGCACGTCTATTCCTGGTGGTCACGGCGCGGCGACGAACGCCGCCCTCCCATGTCAGAGACGACAGACCAACTTCCGACAACGCTCGATCAATCCGGCGAAGAAATCGTCGCCAAAGCACGCCGCGCCGAGTCCTGGGCGGGCGAGTCTTTCCTGCGCGAGGGCGAGGATCCAGTCCAGGTCATGGCCTCGGGCACGGCCCGCAGGCGCGCCCTCGACGACGCGATCGCGGAGATCGAGAAGGGGAACGCGACGCCCTCGCCCGAGTGGAAAGTCCGCTACGCGCTGATGCTCGGGCTCGAGCGGGTGCTGAGCGAGAAACCCCCGCATCTGGCCTCTGGCCTGGAGCTCAGGCGCCACCAGGTCGATGCGCTCGCCGGCATGCTCACCGAGTTGATCGCCTTCAACCAGCGCCAGGTCGAGGCGGCCTTCGCCAACGGCCACCTGCCCGACGAGGCGGAGCTGGAGGAGGAAGAGGAGGAAGAGAATGGCTTCGGCGAGTCGCATCCCGGCGAGGAGGAAGAGCCGGTAGAGCTGACGCCCGAGCAGGACCCCGGCGCTATCCGTCGCTTCCGTTTCCGCCACCCGACCGCCTCGGGCAAGACGATCGCGGCAGCGGGCTTTGTCGATGCGGCGCGGACCGAGGGCGTGCTCATCCTCACGCACCGGCGCCTGCTCGTGAGCCAGTTCCGCCACGATCTCACCGAAACCGGCTACGCCAAGCGCTTCGCGGACGTGATCCTGCTCGGGCACCGCGTCCGCAAGCCGAACCCGATCACGATTCAGACCTACGCCTGGTTCGCACGTCACCACGCCGAAGTCGATCCGACCGCCTATCAGCTGGTGATCTGCGACGAGGCGCACACGGCACTGGGCGAAAAGACGAGCGCCGCCATCCGCGCCTTCCCCAGCCCAATCTTCATCGGCATGACCGCCACCGAGCAGCTGATCGCCAAGCAGGTTTCGGATGTCTTCCCCGCCTCGGTCGACGATCTGCCTCTACAGGACGCGGCGCGCCGCGGCCTGATCGCACCGCTGCGCTGCCTGCGCGTTCCGCCCGTGGCGGCGATTCACTCCGTTCCAATCGTCGGCGGCGACTTCGACGAGCGCGCGCTGGCCCAGGTTCTCGACCACACGGCGCTGAACCAGGCGGCCGCAAGCCTGTACCGCGATCGCTTCGACGATACGCCCGGCATCGTCTACGCCGCCGGCGTTGATCACGCCTACAACCTGGCCCAGGAGTTTCGCGCCGCCGGTCTCAAGGCCGAAGCAGTCAGCGGGCGCACGCCACCGGTCAAACTGGCCGAGACGCTGGCCGCCTACGAGCGCGGCGAGATCAATGTACTGATCAACGCTCAGCTGCTGGCCGAGGGCTGGAACTCGCCCCGCGCCACGATCTGCATGCACCTGGCACCGACGGCCTCGCGGCGCGTCTACCAGCAGCGGATCGGTCGCATCATGCGCACCCATCCGCGCAAGGAAGCCGGCGTTGTGATCGACTTCGTTCCCAAGTCTTCGACGCACAGCGAGAAGGTGATCTCGCTTCATTCGTTGCTCGGCGCCGACTTCTACCGCGAGGGCGCTCGCGTGACCCCGGCGCCCAGGCGGCGAATGCAGCGCCGGGCGCGCCGCCGCCTCGCTCCCGCACCCTGGCTGGTGCCCGTAACGCCTGACGTGAAGCGGCGCCTGGCGGTGATCGCGCGCGAGTGGCAGAGGATCGATCCGAAGTATCTCGACGTCGACGAACAGCGCTTCTGGGCGATGATCGCCGGGCGCAGTATCCGCTTCGAGGAGCGGGCGGAGTTCGTGCGCAAGCTGATCGAAGGCAACACCAGCAAGGTGGCGCTCGAGCAGTTCCTCTTCACCTGCGCCGCCGAGAATCCGAATCGCCGCCTGCGCCTGATGGCGCTTGTCGATCGGGTTTCCACTCCGGTGGAACGAGCCGACTATGACGATCTGGTCACGCTCGTCACGCAGGCTCCCACCTGGGAGAAGGAGCGCTTGCAGGGGATTCGCGTTCTTCTACGCGCTCTCGCCGAAGGCAAGGCTGTCGCCCCCGAGCAGATTCTCGTGCGCTGGCTCTGGCGGCTTGCGCGGGCGAGCCGCAAGGCCCAGGACCGCAAGGCCAGCGCCGAGTTCGTCGATGCCAAGCGTCTGCTCGGCGCAGTAGCCAACTCTCGCGGACGTCGCCATGAAGAGAACGTTGCGCGACTGGTCAACGTTGCCCGCGAGCAGCCACTGCACGTCGGAGCGGCTCTCCTGGCCTCGGCCGAGGGCTACACGCCGCGAGCGACTCAGTTGATCGAAGCGGCGCGCGAGCGCCTGGCCGGTGTCGATGAGATTGCCGCGGCGCTGGCCGAGAACCTACCGGCGCCCAAGCTCCAGTCGTCGCGACGAAGGCGGCGGCGGAAGCGGCGGGCCGGAACGGCTCAACAGGGTAGCGCCAAGGGCAAGAGCGACGAAGCGAAAGCCGCGCCGAGCAAGGAGACGAGCGCAGAAGCGCCGCCGCCGCAAGGCTCGACGGCGGATACCGATGACAGCGGACGCAAGGAAGCGCCCGCCTCGAAAGCCGAGGCCGCCCCCGAGCAGGAAAAGTCGAGCGCGATCCCGCTGCCGGGAAGCACTTCGTAGTAATAGAAGAGAAGCGAGCCCGAGTTATCGGTCGGCGCTATCCGGCCGCAGGGCTCGAGTCGTCGCCGTCGTTCTCGCGATCTCGCAAGAATTTGGCCAACTCCGCGGCCAACGACTCGCCGCTCGGGATGTCCGGCTCGTACTCCTCGGGCGGCTCGCCCGAGTCGCTCTGGCGCTCGAGCGCCTCGATGTACGACGTCGTCTCCTCGTCGCCGGCCACCGCCTCGCTGACGCTCTCGCTGTAGTTGTCGACTGCCTGTTCCAACTCGTCTAGACCGAGCTTCGTGCCCAGGATCTGATCGACGCGCTCGCACAGCGCCAGCGCCGCGCGCGGACTGGGGGTGAGCGACACATAGTGTGGGACGGCCGCCCAGAAACTGACGGTCTTCATCCCGACCTTTCGGCAGGCATCCTGAATCACGCCCACGATTCCCGTCGGACCCTCGTAACGCGAAGCATCCACGTCGAGTTGATCAATCGCCTCGCTGTCGTCGCCGCTTGCGGTGACCGGGGCAGGACGCGTGTGCGGCACGTCGGCGAGAAGCGAGCCCAGAGTGATCACGCGTTCCACGCCGAGATCGCGCGCGAGCCCCACGACGAGATCGGTGAACGAACGCCAGCGCAGGTTCGGCTCGACCCCGATCAACAGGACGACGTCGTGATTCAGACCCTCGGGGCGAGCGTGGAAGAAGACATTCTCGGGCCAGGTGAGCGCGCGAGTCTCACCCTCGATGAGCGAAATCTGCGGCCGCGTGGCCTGGAAATCGAAGAACTCTTCCGGATCGATCTCGGCGAAGCGCGTGGCGTCCCAGAGACGGGCCAAGTAGCCCGCCGCAAGCGTCGCTCCCTGGCCACCGTCATTCCAGCCCTGAAAGGCGACGATGAAGACCGGCCGCTTGAGCTTCGGCCGAGAGACGATTTTGAGCGCACTCATTCGGACAGTTTATGGTCCCGCCGCGGTGTCTGGCGGTCGAGGTGTCAATAGGCGTATGAAGGCGCACGCGGTCGGATCCGCTCAGATCGAGGCGATCGAAAGGAGTGTCCGGCCGGTCGCGAGCACACCACCAGGGCGGGTGGACCAGCGCAGAGCCGCGCGACACGGGCTAGCAGCCGGGACGACATGGGGCGTGCCGCCATTGCCCTCACGCCCCCGAGGCCATCACGGCTGCTAGCTGTGCATATGCCCGACGCCGTGACCCTTGACGACTACGGTTGTCGAGCTGTCGCTCGTCGTAGTAGCCACAACGGTAACGGTCGTGTTCGCGGGCTTCTGCCTTGCTGCGGATCCGGGACCTGCGAGGATCGCCGCAGCGAACACTGCGCAAAGCGTGAGCATTAGGAGAAGTTTGGCCATTCTTACCTCCTTCCTCTTAAATTCGAAGGTCTTGCATCAATTCGGCGGCGTGCCGGTAGAGATGTGCCGCCTCATCCGTGGTTCCGCGTGCGTGGGCGAGGTCGCCCAGCGCCAGGTAGGTGCGTGACAGGTTGCTCGTTGCGCGCGCACCCTCGAAAAGGCTCTTGACGTCTTGCAGTACTCTCTCGGCTTCGTCGAGCTGGTTCTGGGCGAGCAGTGCCTTGCCCAGCACCAAGCGGGCCTCGCCAACCTGCTCGAGGTCGACCGCCTCGTCTCCGATCAGCTCGAGCGCGTACTTGGCCTGCTCCTCGGCTTTGACCGGATCGCCCGCTTCGAGGTACAAGCTAGCGATCGACGAGATCGCACCGCCGCTCCATTCGTTGACTCCAAGATCGAGGAAGATGTTGAAAGCGCGCTTTAGGCTCGCAAGAGCTTCGTCTTGCTTGCCGAGCAGCGCGTGGCACAGACCGAGGTTGTTCAGAACTTTCGCTAGCTGGAACTGATCCTCGGCCTCTTCGTACTTAGCTCGGGCCCTCTCGGCATACGTGCGAGCCAGGACGAAACGGCCCTCGCGCTCGGCGACGAGCGAGGCCTGCATGTAGGAGTAGCCGATTACGCGAGGATCCCCGAGTTGCTCGGAGAGCTCGACCGCGCGCTCAGCATCCTCCCGCGCCGCTTCGAGGTCGCCCACGCGCTGATAGCAGACAGAGCGATGACCGAGCACCTGGGCGCGCATCGAGTCGGCAGCCAGAGGAAGCCGCTCGAGTAGCTTGTGCGCCTCGGTGAGGAGCGAGATGGCGACGTGCGTGCTGCCAATCTTCCAACGGGCGACACCCAGCTTGAACAGAGACTCGGCGCGAATAACGTCGTCCAGCTGCTCGGCGTCGACCAACTCGCGCGCCTTGGTCAGCACCTCTAGCCCCTCGCGGATCTGACCCTGCTCTATCAACGCCCAGCCTTCTCCGAGCAGTCGGCGAGCAGAGAGATCGGCCGACCCCGATGCCGCAACGGCGGTCTTGACGTCGGCGAAAACTTCGAGTGCGCTCTCGTATTCGCGCGCCTGCGTGTGTGCCTCGGCTCGCGCGAGCATCGCCTCGACCCGGGCGCGGTCTTCCGTCGATACGCCGTGGGAGAGGTAGCCGGGATCGATGCTGAGCCGGGAGGCCAGGTACTCGACCGTGTCAGGTGTCGGCCGGGTCTTTCCGAGCTCGATCTGACTGATGTACTCCTTGGAGAAGCGGACGCCGGCTATTTCCGTCTGCGTAAGGCCGAGCGCGACGCGCCGTTGACGTACCCGCTCACCCAGCCCGATTTTCGGTCGCTGGCGTTCGGTTGCCGAAACGGCATGGATATCGGTGTGGGCCTGCGGCATATCTACCCTCTCTGATACTCGTCGCCTTCCCAAATGGCTGCAATCACCTGTTCGGGTACTAGCTATTCACCACAGCGGAGAATATCCCAGCACACCGCTACACGAGCGAATCTCTCTTGCCTTCGGTTTCGTGTCGGGAGCTCGGTTTGCAGGATCTTTGTGCCGCTTTTGGGTTGCTAAAATCACTTGACTGAGCTACTTGACTCGGCTCGTAAGCGGCCATATAGTGAGGTCACGCCGACTAAGTCAGACGCCAGACGCGGTCGGATGGGAAGAGAGGCCAGCGACGATAGCTCCGAAGTCGTGGCTGGGCCGCAGAGCCACAGCTCTCGGTTCGTCGCTAAGGCCAATCTTCTGGGAGTGCCCTCTGGAGCCGCAGCCGAGGGTCTCCCCAAAACGGATTGAGCCCCGGGTGCCGCAGCCGGGGCTTTTTCCTTTTTGAGACGCCTAACGAAACGAATCACTCCGCCGCCTAGCCGCGCTCGGAGGCGCGTTGCGCCCTAGCATCGCATCCACCGATCAAACCTAGTCGGCGGGTCTTCATCCCGTTAGGTGTCTCTTGGGGCTCTCGAATACGTCGCCCGGCAGCAGAAGAGCGGGAGTTAGGCGGGCTCGCTCGCGGGCGTAAGTTCTTCGGCGTGCTCATGGTGGCGCTTGCGCACCAGCGTCACGCCGACGAACACGGCGCCGAGCGCGATAGCGGCCGAGACGAGCAGGGCGCTGTGCAGTCCGTGCACGAAGGCCTCTTGTGTGACTGCCTGCTTCTGCTGAGCACTCGGCGCGGGGAGGTGGATTCCGAGCGCGGCGGCCTTCTGCACCTTGGCGTGGTAGGCGGCCTCGGCCCTGGCGGCGAACGACGAGCTTCGCGAAACCATGATCGCGCCGAGCAGGGCGATGCCGAGCGAACCGCCGACCTGACGGAAGCTGTTGAGTACCCCGGCGCCCACACCGGCTTTATCGACGGGCACTGTTGCCATCGCTGCGGCGGTCGTCGGCGACATCGCCATTGGCATGCCGATCCCACCGATGATCATCGCCGGCAAGAGCTGAAGGTAGGTCGTGTGAAGACCGACTCGCGAGAAGAGGTAGAGCGAGATCGCTACCAGCGCCATCCCGGTTGCCATCAACCAGCGAGAGCCGATGCGGTCGGAGAACCGCCCTGCGAACGGGGCTACCAGGATGACGAGAACGGTCATCGGCAGGAAGCTCGCGCCGGCCCGCGTGGGCGAGTAGCCGATGATGTTCTGTATGTAGAGCGACATGAAGAAGAAGACGCCGAACATCGCCAGCGAGACGAGTAGAGCTACCAACACCGAGCCAACGAAGTTGCCGATTCTGAACAGCGACAGCTCGAGCATCGGCAATCGCTGATGCAGCTCGAGCAGAACGAATACGAGCATCAACACGGCGGCGATAACGAACAGGGAAACGATCAGCGGCGACGACCATCCCTTGCTGTTCCCTTCGATCAGAGCGTAGGTCAGCGCGAACAGCGAGAGGCCGGAAGTGAGCAGCCCCGGTAAATCGAGGCCTTGCTCGTGCGACGTGTCACGCGACTCGGTGATGACGATGCGCGAGACGACGATGGCCAGAATGCCCACGGGCACGTTGACGAAGAAGATCCAGTGCCAGCCCAGCTGTTGCGTCAGGACGCCGCCGAGAAGCGGGCCAATGGCCAGCGCCATCCCGGCGGTGCCGGCCCAGACGCCGATCGCTGTACCGCGCTGGCGCGGCGGGAAGGTCGCCGTGACGATCGAGAGCGTCGAGGGAATCATGATCGCCGCGCCCACCCCCTGAACGGCGCGCGCGCCGAGCAGCATGTGAATGTCGCCGGCGCTGCCGCAGACGAACGACGAGATGGTGAAGATGGCAAGGCCGACGTTGAACATCAGCCGGCGCCCGAGTAGGTCGGCGAGCTTGCCGCCGATGAGAATGAAGGCGGCGAAGGTGAGCGTGTAGGCGGTGACGATCCACTCCAGCTCGGAGATGCCGATATCGAGGTCGCGCTTGATCGACGGCAGGGCGACGGTGACGATCGTGTTGTCGAGCATGATCATGAACAGCCCGAAGGCGACCGCGCCCAGCGTCCACCACTTGCGGTTCAGCTCGCTAACGAATCGCATTCAGTCCCCTCTCGATCAACCAGGCCGCCGTTCTTCGCGGTAGAACAGAGGTTTTCAGCGAAGAAGACAGACTTACCCGGTCGGCGCATTCGCGAACGCCGGGAGATCGAGAGGGTATCCGAAAAGCCGGCAAGCGCGGGACGGTGGCGGCGAGCATGGTAAACTTGGTTTTAGACCAGTAGTCGTAAACCTGGAGGCACGGTGCGCATAGCGCTGGCTCAGATCGACACCGTTGTCGGCGACATCGGCGGTAACGAGAAGAAGATACGCGCAGCACTTGCCGACGCCGGCTCGCAGAAGGCCGACCTGATTCTCTTTCCCGAGCTGGCGGTGACGGGGTATCCGCCCGAGGATCTTCTACTGCGCCCCGGTTTCCTCGAAGCAGCGCGCGGATCGCTTGAGCGGATTGCGCGCCGAGTGCGCGGTCCGGTCGCCCTGATCGGCGCGCCGTATTTCGACGGCGACCTCTACAACGCCTGCGCCGTGTGCGCCGGACGCGAGATCAAAGGCCTCTACCGCAAGCGCTTCCTGCCCAACTACGGCGTCTTCGACGAGGAGCGCTACTTCGCTTCCGGGAAAGACCTCCTCATGCTCGAGCTTGGCGGCGTGAAGGTCGGAGTCACCGTCTGCGAGGACATGTGGCAGCCCGGGCCGCCGGCGACCGATCTGGCGCTCGCAGGCGCCGAGCTGATCGTCAACATCTCGGCCTCGCCCTTTCACGTGGGCCGAGAGCGCATGCGCGAGGAGATGTTTCGTACGCGCGCGCGCGACATGGTTTCGTTCGTCGCCTTCTGCAACCTCGTGGGTGGCCAGGACGAGCTCGTGTTCGACGGGCACTCGGTGCTGATCGACGACGAGGGCGAGGTGATCGCGCGGGCTGCGGGCTTCGAGCAGGAACTGCTCGTCGTCGACATCGACCCGACCACGGCGGTCGCGCGCCGCCTGAGCGACGTGCGCAAGCGGGCCATAGCGCGCGAGCAGGGTAGCCCCAAGGTCTCGTCGATCGTGCTTCCGGCACCGAAGCATCGCGCGCGCAAGCGGCCCGCGACGGCCCGCGTCGTTCCCTTCGCCGACGACCTCGAGCAGATGCGGCGGGCGCTCACGCTCGGGCTCGACGACTACGTGCGAAAAAACGGCTTCAGCGACGTGGTGATCGGCGTCTCGGGCGGAATCGACTCCGCACTGACCGCCACTTTGGCGGTCGAGGCACTCGGTGCCGACCGCGTCCACTGCGTCTCAATGCCCTCGCGCTTTTCGTCCGCTGCTACTCGCTCCGACGCGGCGCTTGTGGCCAAGAGCCTGGGCACCGACTTCCGCGAGATCGAGATAGAGCCGATGGTCACCGAGTTCGAACGCTCGCTCGCTCCGGTCTTCGCCGGCAGCGAGCCAGATCTGACCGAGGAGAACGTGCAGGCGCGCGTGCGCGGAGTGCTCCTGATGGCTCTCTCGAACAAGTTCGGCTGGCTCCTCGTCGCCACGGGCAACAAATCGGAGCTGTCGGTCGGCTATGCGACCCTCTACGGCGATATGGCGGGCGGCTTCGCGCTACTCAAGGATGTCTTCAAGACGGACGTCTTCCGGCTCGCACGCCACCTGAACACGAGCGCGCGCAGAGAGTTGATTCCGGCGACGACGATCGAGCGCGCGCCCAGCGCCGAGTTACGCGCCGACCAGCGCGACGAGGACTCGCTGCCTCCCTATGCCGAGCTCGACCGCGTGCTTGAGGCCTACATCGAAGAGGATCGCTCGCGCAGCGAGTTGCTCGAGGACGGCTACCCGCCCGACGTGGTCGAGCGCGCGCTGGCGATGATCGATCGCGCCGAGTACAAGCGTCGCCAGGCGCCGCCCGGCGTGAAGCTACGCCCCAAGGCGTTCGGGCGTGACCGGCGGACACCGGTCACGAACGGCTGGCGCGATTAGGAGACGAAGCATCGCGGGCGCGCGAAAGTCCGGATGGACTTTCGCGGGGATGGAAGGGATACCGCTATCGACAAAGCGTGTCAGGCGGCCTCGGCCGGCTGATCAACCTGACGTTCTTCGGTCTCACTGCCGAGAGTCAGCTCCGGGTCGATCGTGAGTCGGGCTACCTGGCGCTCATGCTGCCGTCGGGCCGTGTTGACGACATCCACGGTGCCGGTTTTCTCTCCATAGCAGCGGAGATAACAGTCAGACTCGGACAATGCCCGAAGCCATCGCACGGCTCAAGGCTATGTAGGCAGCCGGACGGAGAACTTGTCGTAACCGTTTCTTGTTGGGGCGAAGGCTGTAGCGGCTCAGGATTCGAGCGGCGCCATCGTCAGGCCTCGCGTCTCGAGCTGCGACCAGTAAAGCTCGGCCAGCTCGCGGTGCCCGTTCCAGACGATTGCCTGTCCCGTCCGGTCGATCTCGGTCGCCAGGCGCATGCCTGCGTCGAAACTGACGCCTGGGAGTACTGAGGCGAGCGCCCGCGCGACACCGTCGAAAGTGTTGTGATTGTCGTTGAGAACGATTACCCGCCAGAGGTCGCCCAGTCCGCTACCGCCGCGCGACGCATGTTTCGTCTTGGTCGGGCTCACCAGCGTCGCTGACACGGCGGAAGCGTAGCGCGCCGGCTTTAGCGCGAGCACCGAAGAATCGCCATCTCGCTTTCTCGGGACGGCTCCGGGAGACCGGTCGTGCCTGGCCGTACGGAGCCGCCTGCCGAGTGAACGAGATTAAGCGGTGGGATTCGGTGAGAGCTCTTCTTCTTCTTGCTGCGCGACCGCTTCCTTCGCCAGCTCGTCCACGACCGAGAGGAAGAACTCGATCACGACCGGGTCGAACTGGGCTCCGGCGCAGCGGCGCAGCTCCGAGGCGGCGTTGCCGGTGTTCATGCCGAGCCGGTACGGGCGCGGCCCGATCATGGCGTCGAAGGCGTCGCAGACGGCGATGATGCGCGACGGCAGCGGGATCTCGTCACCCTTGAGGCTGTCGGGATAGCCCGAACCGTTGTAGCGCTCATGGCTGGAGCGAACGATCCGCGACACCTGTGAGAGCGAAGGCGCGGCCGAGATGATGCGCTCGCCGACGACCGTATGTCCGCGGATGAACTCCCACTCCTCTCGATCGAGCGGGCCGGGCTTCTTGAGGATTGCGTCGGGAATCGCCATCTTGCCGACGTCGTGCAGCTGGGCAGCCTGCGCGAGCTGGTCGAGCTCCTCGCCGCTCATGCCCAGGCGCCGTCCCACTTCGGCAGCCAGCCGGGCCACGTCGACCAGGTGATCGCCGAGCTCCGGGCTGCGCTCGTGCAGAGCCTGAAGCAGCACGTCGGCCGACTGGCGTCCTGCCGAGCGCCGGCCGCTGTTCTTGTTCGCGTACAGGCGCTGGTCGGACAGGCGCAGTGCGATGGATACGTCGTTGGCTTCCTGCGGGAGCAGAACCGTCCCGAATGAGCTGCCGATCGCAAACCCTTCGCCGCGCTCCGATAGAGCAGCGGTGGCGTCGGTGACGATCGTCCCTTGGCCTTCAGTCCCGAGCGTCGCGATGATGCAGAACTCGTCGCCTCCCATGCGGTAGGCCTCGCCGCCGTGCGTGTGCATCGTGGTCTGCAAGTTCCGGCCAAGCCGAGTCAGCAGCGCGTCACCGGCGGGGTGGCCGAAGCTGTCGTTGTAGTTCTTGAAGCCGTCGAGGTCGAAGATTGCCAGTAGAAGGGGTGCCGTCTCGTCTGCATTGGGTAGCGCCTTTTCGAGGTCGACGACTAGCTTGCGCCGGTTGTTGAGGCCTGTAAGGGCGTCGGTCATAGCCTGGTTCGAGGTGCGCACCCAGCGGCGACCCATGACGAAGGCGATCGCCAGCAGGGCTAGGCCCATCAGCCCGACCGGAACCGGGTTATTCGAGATGATGTTGCCCGCAGGAGCGGGGGCCTCGGAGACAACCGTCCAGCCGTTCTTGTCGAGCTTCGAGGTGGACATCCGTTGCCAGGCGACGCGTAGCGGACCTTCCTTCGTTGCGATCGTCGTGATGCCGCTAGCGGCCTTCCTCTTGCTGATGGATGTGAAGCGCGTGTCAGTGACTGTCTTCTGAACCGCTACCCCGGTAGCTGAGAGAGTCTCCTTGACCCCGCTATTCAGAATAACTCGCCCTTTTCTGTTGATGATCAGCAGATCGAGCCCACGCAGCTTGGCCCGTTTGACGGTGGCTGCTGCGGCTTCACGGAAGTTCTCGAGGTCGAGCTCGAAGAAGAGCAACCCTCGATTCTTTCCCGCCACGGGCGGGAGCAAGGTCGAGAAGTTCACGATCCGGCGATGGGTGTCCCCTGAATCCGTTACGCCGCTGGTATAGACCTCACCAGGCTGAAGACTCCTGGTCGCCGCGAGCCACTTCTTGTCGATCGAGCTCGGTGGTTGGAGCCTGAGCTGATTAAGCAAGTCCGGGGCGTAGGCGTAGACGGACAGACTATTGCCCTGGTTGAGTCCGCTCGAGCTCTGATTGAAAAAGGCGACGCGCGCAACGTCGTATAGGCAGCCGCCGCTGAGCGGGCAGTGACCGGCGTTGTCGATCAAGCCGGCGGAGCTGACCAGGTTCGCGTAAATGTGCGTGCCGAGATACTCAAGAGATTGATTGATCTTCCTGCGATCGGAGTCGGTGAGCTTCGACTTGGCGAAGGGAAGGTCAAGAATGGGATTCTGACTCAGAATCTTCAGAGTCGCGGCAGCCTGACTCTCGACGTTCTGAAGGCGGTAGGCCTGCTCGCTCACCTGG
Source organism: Actinomycetota bacterium (assembly GCA_003162055.1). Taxonomy (GTDB): domain Bacteria; phylum Actinomycetota; class Thermoleophilia; order Gaiellales; family Gaiellaceae; genus Fen-549. The sequence goes on from PMNA01000021.1 coordinate 136,125, forward strand.
CTGGTCAGGGCGCGGTCGAGGTTGTTCTTGGTGTTCTGCTGCTGCTTTACCATCACCAAGCCGGCGCTCAGCGGCACGAGAGCGATCGCCACGATCAGGAGCATTACTTTCACGATCCGCATCAGTGCCTCTTTCTTCCGTCCAAGCCGCTTCGAAGACGCCGTTTAGATCGGGAAAAACACGGTTGGGCTTGAGAGTGAATTGCCGTAGTCGTCAATCGGAGTTTTCGACCACTCGGGCTCAACCTTGACTGGGAACCGTCTCAGCCGGCCGCTCGACTCGTTCGCGCGGGCTGTGCGACGGCCCAGACCAGCCGTGGCTCAGTTAGCATGAACAGCGTGATCTTCGAGCGCTCAGCTCTCGCCAACGGGCTCCGTATCGTGACCGCGCCGATACCCGAGGCTCACTCGGTGACCTGCATGATCATGGTCGCCGCCGGTTCCCGTTACGAGACGCGCGAGTCGAGTGGCATTGCTCACTTCAGTGAGCACATGTTCTTCAAGGGCACGGAGCGGCGCCCGACCGCGCGCGACATCGCCGCCGAGGTGGACGCGATCGGGGGCGAGTTCAACGCTTTCACGGGTAAGGAATATACGGGCTACTACGTCAGATGCGCGGCGGAGTCGCGAGCGCTCGCGCTCGACGTGCTCGTCGACATGATTCGCTACTCCAAGTTCGACTCGGGCGAGATCGAGCGCGAAAAGGGCGTCATCGTCGAGGAGATGAACATGTACTTCGACTCGCCGCGTGACTACGTCGATTCGATCTACGAGAGCCTTCTCTTCGGCGATCAGCCGCTTGGCTGGGACGTGATCGGGACGAAGGAGACCGTCAAGGCGGCCACCCGTGACACCTTCCTCGACTATCTGGGGCGTTGGTACGTGCCCTCGAGGATGGTGGTCGGGCTCGGCGGGCGCCTGGATGGAGATATAGCGGCCGAGGTCGAGAAGCTGCTCGGCGATATGGCGCCGGTGGGTAGCGGAGCTCCGGTCGAGGCCGACGTGCCCTCTCCGACCGGGCCGAAGGTGAGGGTTCAGCACAAGACCTCCGACCAGGCTCATCTCATTCTCGGGACGCTCAGCCGGCCGACGCAACATCCCGACCGCTACGTACTGCAGGTGTTGGCCGCGATTCTCGGCGGCGGTATGTCCTCGCGTTTGTTCACCGAGGTGAGAGAGCGGCGCGGCCTGGCCTATTACATCTTCTGCCATAACAGCACCTATGCCGAGACGGGAACGCTGTGCGCGCAGGCGGGCGTCGACCTCAGCCGCATCGACGAGGCGATCGAGACGATCGTCGCGGAGCTTCGCCGTATTGTCACCGAGCCCGTGCCCGCGGCGGAACTGGCGAAGGCCAAGGCGTACCTCAAAGGCCGGCTCGTCCTGCAGCTCGAAAGCCCGCAGGGCTTGATCTCTTTCGGGCTCAGGCGCGAGGTGGTCGAGGGAGAGCTGGTCGATCCCGCCGAGGTGCTGGCCGGGATCGACGCCGTCGATCGAGAGGACATCGAGCGCGTGGCTCACGAGATCATCGGCGAGCGCGCCTTCCATCTCGCGCTGATCGGTCCTTTCGAGGACGGCGATCGCTTCGAGCGCCTGCTCGCGTAGCGATCAGGCCTGCTCGCGTAGCGCTTCTCCTGGCGCCGTTTCATAAACCTCCCCGGCGCGAATAGACTCCTCTATATGGACGACGCGTTCGTGTGCGCCGAGATGCTGATCTCTTCCTGGGAGGAGAAGCTCCGCGCCGAGCTTCCCCAGACGCCCATCTTCGATGCGCACGTTCATCTCGGCAACGACGTGGACGGCATGGCCGGCACGTACGAGGAGCTGACTTCGGTTTGTGAGCGCTACGGAATCGAACGCTGCTTCGTTTTCCCGCTCGACGAGCCCGACAGCCACCCTGCGTTCCGCAAGCCGAACGACCGTACGCTCGCCTACGCCGAGCAGTCTCAAGGCAGGCTGATTCCGTTCGTGCGCCTCAATCTCGACGAGTCGCCGCTCGAGGAGACCAAGCGTTGCCTCGATCTGGGCGCAGGCGGGATCAAGCTCCATCCGCGCTCGCAGGGGTTTCGCGTCAACGACGAGCGCCTCGAGCCGATCGTGGCGCTGGCGGCGGAGCGAGGAGTGCCGGTCCTGATCCACGGCGGTCGAGGCCTTCCGCCCATCGCCGACCATCTGGCGCAGCTGATCGAGCGCTACCCGCTTGCCCAGCTGATTGTCGCTCACGCGGGGATCGCCGACCTGGGAGCGCTGGCTAGCGCGCTCGGCGGAAGAGCGGGAGCGTTCTTCGACACCTCGGCCTGGAGCCCGATCGACCTGCTCGACTTCTTCCGCCACGTTGCGCCCGAGCAGATTCTCTACGCCTCGGATTATCCCTATGGACAGCAGCCGAGCTCACTACTGATAGCTCTTCGTACGGCGCGCTTCGCCGGTCTCAGCGAAGGCGACCTGCGCATGATTCTCTGGGACAATGCCGATCGCATCAGTCGCCACGAGGCACCGCTGACACCCAGTTCTCCCCACGGCAGCGCGACCTTCACGCAGTCGATGACCATGGCCCGGATTCATCAGTACCTGTCGATGGCGATCCCGCTTCTGTGGACGCGTCAGCAAGACACGGTGGGTGCGCTCCGTCTGGCGTTGAACGCTTGCAGCGAAGTCGACACGCACCCGAGTGACCGGGAGCAGATCAGCGAGCTGTTGACCTGCGCCCGAGAGCTCTGGCGAACGCTCCCCGAACTGGAGCGCGAGCCCGATCGGGTTCGCGTGAGCAGGCTCACCTTCCGCCTCGTTCATCTCGCCGACATCCTGGCGGCGACCTCGGGCGCCTGATCGGAAGAGCTTCGGATTCGCCCGGAGCGGGCGCTACCGGTAAAGGGGACGATAGATTCCCGGCAAGAGAGTTAGGATCTTGCGCGTGAGCCGCCGACTATCCCTGCTCTTTCTCTTCGCCGCGACGCTGGCGATGACTACGGCTACCTTGGCCAGCGCGACCAACGATGGCCAGAAGAGCGTCGCCCGGGCCAGCGATCGAGTGGCTGCGATTGTCGTCGCGAAGGCGGACTCGACCGAAAAGGCGGCGCCGAACAAGCGCTGTCCTCTACCGGCGCAGTTCAGAGCGGTTTTCGAAACCGCCTCGAACAGCTCGGGAGTTCCGCTTTCACTTCTCGTGGCCGTGGCTCAGGCAGAGTCGAACTTCGTACCCAACGCGGTCTCGCATGCGGGCGCCCGCGGTCTCCTTCAGGTGCTTCCGTCGACCGCTCAAGAACTGGAGATCAATCTCAACAGTCCGGGCGCGGACGTTCTCGCCGGCGCTCGCTACCTCCGGCGCATGCTCGACCGCTTCACCTCGCTGGATCTTGCGCTCGCCGCCTACAACGCCGGCCCGACCGCGGTGGAGAAGGCGGGCGGCCCTCCGACGGAAGAGACTCGAATCTACGTCGCCGAGGTCACGCAGCGCTGGCAGAAGCTCGCGGGCTGCTCGTAGGACGCGGGGCGGCGGCGGCGAAAGGCTCAGGGCTAGGGTTTACCGCGCCGGCTTGCCTTGCAATAAAAATCTCGGTTATCGAGGGAGACCGCGGATCTGCCGATGAAGACTCCCAGCGTGCGACCGCTTGACCCGAAAGACCAGCCCCAGTCGGCGCTTGCCTTCGTCTCTTCGCTGGAGAGCGGAGCCGCCGCGACCGTGTTTGCGACGGCGCGGCTGCGCCGTCAGCTGAGCCGGGAACAGGTTGCGCAGCGGTCGGGAATCACGGCCGAGCAGGTGAGCTGGCTCGAGGAAGGTCGCGTCTACGCCTTTCGTAATCCGGAGGACGCTCTTGCGGCCGCGCTCCTACTGGCGAGCGGGCTTGAGATCGACAACCACGAGGCGCGAGAGCTGGCCGGCTTTCCTGTGCTCCCACGGAGGATCGAGCGCAATCCGCGCGGGCGTCTGGCCGCAGCCGCTGCGCTGATAATCGTGGGCATCGCGGCCGCCGTGATGCTCGGCTATGCGCTGCGCGGGCCGGCAACCCATGCCTTGAGCTTGGGTGGCAGTAAAGCCACCCTGCCGGCCGCCTGGAAGGTGAAGGTCGTGGTCGAGAACGGAGGCGGCGACATCAACTACACACGCCAGGTTGCATCGCGTATCGCCTCGTTCGGCTACCAGATCTCGTCCGTCAAGCGCGCCAGCCGCTTCAACTACAAGCGCACGACGATCTTCTATTCGAATCTCGGCAAAGGCCAAGAGCTGGGCCAGCGACTGGCGGGTCAGCTAAAGGCCGATCTCTTGCCGCTCCCGAGCGGCAACGACGCGCTTCACCTGCTCGTCATCGTCGGGCCGGCGACTCTGACCGTAGGCGGCTGATTCCGCTAGAGGCAGTCGCCCGGAGAGGCGTCGCTTCTGAGTGCCGTGAGCTTGACCTTTAGCTCCGCGCTCATCGGCTCTTCGCAAAGCGTCTTGCGCAGATACGCGCGAAACGCCCGCTCGAAGCGGTATTGCCGACGGCAGTAACCGCAGCCGTCGAGATGGGCCTCTGCTTCGCGCGCCTCGCTCTCGTTCAGCTCTCCGTCGAGATAGAGCTGAAGCAGCGATTCGCACTTCGGGCAGGGAGCCTCGTTCATCTCTCGCCTCCCAGCGAGCTTGCCAGTGATTGCTTGAGCAGTCGCCGCGCGCGGTGCAGCCTGGACATGACAGTGCCGATCGGGACCGACAGGATCTGGGCCGTCTCCTGGTAGCTGAACTCGCCCAGGTCGACGAGAACCAGCACGTCGCGGAAGTCATGCGGCAGCGCCGCCAGGGCATCGACGATGTCGGATTGAGAGAGTCGTTGCAGCAGCCGCTCTTCGTCGCCGGCCGAGCCGTCGCCGCTCGTCTGCTCGAGGCGGTCGTAGAGCGAGTAATCACCTTCCTCCAGCGAGCGCTCGGGCGGTCGCCGCTGCTTGCGTCGGCCCTGATCGATGTTGATGTTGGTGAGGATGCGAAGAAGCCAGGCGCGTATGTTCGTACCCTTCGTGTAAGAGCGCCAGCTCCGGAAAGCCCGCGCGTAGGTCTCCTGCATCAACTCCTCCGCCTCTTCTTTCGAGCCGGCGAGGTGGCGAGCGACTTGGTAGACCTGATCGGCATGGCTGAGCGCCTCCTCCTCGAATCGCACCCTGTTTCGAGCGTCCTCTGCGAGCCCTCGCCCCACCGTATCGGGCGCCTGCTCGCTCATTGCGGCCGCTCCACTTGCGTTCGACTTCGTTGCCAACGCTGAGCCATCCCTACGTATTCCCAGGCGGGTGCCTGCGCACTCGTCGTACCGCCCGAGCTTGGCGCCCCGAGCATCAGTGTTCTCGGATTCCGTGCACCGGGCGACCCGCAGCCTCCCAGGCGTAGTAGGACGCACTTGGCCCAAACGAGCGCTGGTACTCGGTGACGTGCGGATTGCGCTCGACCTCCTTGGCGCGCTGGGCGTGGCGGAGGAGATTGGGATCGTCCCTCTTCTGCCAGACGAGGATCAGATGCGCCGCCGTCATGAACTCGGCGACGAAGGGGCAGCCCGGCGCGGGACAGGGGAAGGGGTCGGTGGCGACGCAGAACCAGCCCGTATAGTCGTCGCTCCCTTCGTCGGTCCAGAGCTCTTCCTCCTTGCTGGGCGGGTCGGCAAGGATGGGAGTGCGTGTCGGGCGAACGGGCTGGGGCTCCATCGAACGAGCCTATAGCGTGCTCAGTACGGCGCGGGCGGGAGCCCCGTCGGCGCCGACGATACAAAGGGGAAGACAGACCAGCCGGTAGCGACCCGCCGCGACTCCGCGCAGGTCGAGACCTTCCAGAAGGATGATCTCGTGCGAGAGCAACTCGCGGTGCGTCTCGGGCGCACCGACCGTGAGGTAGTCGATTCCCACGAGTCGAACGCCGCGCTCGACCAGAAGCGACGCCGCCCGGGGGGAGATCCCGACGAAGTCGTCGCTGAAGCTCGGCTGATCCCACAACTCGGAGTTTCGCGTGCTGAAGACGACGCGTTCGCAGCCCGGGGGAAGCTCGCGCTCGACAAGCTCGAGATCGATCTCTTTAGCGACGTCGCGCGCGTCAATAACAACCACGGGACCGATCAGAGCGTCGAGCGGCATCTGATCGACCGAGCCGCCCTGCTCGATGAAGTGCAGGGGCGCATCGACGTGAGTGCCGCTGTGGCTACCGAACGCGAGCCGGCTCAGGTTGTAGCCGTCGCCGGCTTCGATCGAATTCACCCGCTCGATCACGGGAGCCAACTCGTTCTCCCAGCTGACCGTGCTCGGGCTCAGCGGAACGCTGATGTCGATGATCTCGGCCACGAGCCTATGATCGCCGTTCGGCGTCCTTCGTGTCGAGCGGAACGGCGGCGCGGTCGCTACTAACGATTGCCAAGCGTGACGGTGACGGCCATCTTCTTGTCGCCGCGGTAGATCTCGAGCGTGATCTTGTCGCCGGGCTTGTGCTTGGCGATGATGGTCAGGAGCTTTCCGGCGGAGCCACCGACGTTCGCTCCGTCGGCCGCCACAATGATGTCGCCGCCGATCGTGTAGGTATACCCCGACACGGTCACGTCGCGCGTTCCACCCTTGATTCCGGCCTTGGCCGCCCCGGATCCCCTGGTCACCTCGCCGACGAGCAGGCCCTCCTTGACCGGAAGCCGATAAAGACTCGCCAGCTCGGGCGTGATCGCCTTGATCGCAACGCCGAGGTAGGCGTGCGAGGCCTTGCCGTTCTTGAGGATCTGAGCGACGACCTGTTTGACCGTGTTGGACTGGATGGCGAAGCCGATGCCCACGTTGCCCTGGTCGATGCTACCGGTATTGACGATCGACGAATTCACCCCGATCACCTGGCCCAGGCTGTTGAGCAGCGGCCCGCCCGAGTTTCCGTGGTTGATAGCAGCGTCGGTCTGGATTGCGGCAATCGGAAAGTTGCGAGTCGGAGAGGTGAGAGGACTGGCGGTTGAGCTGTCTGCGAGGTTGTAGATAGCGCTGATGATGCCCAGCGTGGCTGTTCGGTCGAGCCCGAACGGGTTGCCGATTGCGACCACGGGATCTCCGACTTCCACCGCTGAAGAGTCACCGAAGGAGAGCGGGGTCAGAGCGCTGGGAGAGACGTTCACCTTGAGCACGGCGAGATCCGTTGACTCGTCGCTGGCGACCAGCGTCGCCTTGGTCGTGACGTTGTTCGAGAACAGGACCTCGATCGACTTGGCTCCCTTGACAACGTGGTAGTTGGTGACGATGTGGCCCTGCTTGTCGATCACGAAGCCCGAGCCGAGGGCCTCTTGCACCTGACTCTGAGATTGGCCGGGGAATAAGGGGTTGCCCTGCGATTTCACGATTGATTTGGTGGTCACCTGAACGACCCCGGGAGCTGTGCGCTCATATATCTCCGCGGTCGTGAGCGCCTTGCCGCCCGTCGTGCTCGAGGTCCGGAGCGCGGTCGGTGTCTCCACGCTCGGCTTCACAACGGTCGTAGTCGTACTGAGACCGCCGAAAGCGGATGCCAGGGCAAGCGCGATCCCTGCGCCTGCCGCGCCCGCGACGAGAACGCCCAGAGCAGTAGCGATACCTCGTGTCCTCAACTTCATCTGGAATCCCCTTCTTCCGGCCGCGATTCAATGGCAGTTCTGGATTTATACCCCGCCAGATCAGTTGGCCGGTTAGAGTCGTCTTTGTCCGCATTAGGGCTTTGTTAAGCGGCGGCGAGAGAGCACAATCGCTACGACCGGCGTGGGTCAAGAATGCCGAAGCTGACTACCGATCGAACTTCCGGCCGTTTCTGTCGATAGAGAAGGGGACGCCTTTTTGCGGCGGGCGATGAGAATGATTCCGATCAGCGAGCGGATTAGCCACGAAGTTTCCAGGCTGCGAGACGCGGTTGCTCCTCCGAACCCGGAAGCACGGTTCGAGAGCACCTCGCGCGCCGCGGCTTTGCTCGCCGCTGCGTCGGGCTTCATCGTGCTCGTCCTGACCGCGCTCGCCCCGGCCGACAAGCGTCTGATTACGCTGGCGATCGCGCTCGGCTTTTTCGCGCTGGTTCTTGCATACCTCGCGCTCTCGAAACGCTGGCCGGCACTACCCACAACATTTGGAGTCTCCGCCTCGCTGCTGGTCGCGGTTGGGATCTGGGCCGACTCCCGTAGCTGGGCACTCGGGTTGCTCGTCTACTGCCTGGCCTCGATGTACACGGCCTACTTCGGTTCACTGCGCGGCCTAGTGCTGCAGTTGACGGTGGCCTCGGGCTCCTTTCTCGTAGCTCTGATCGCTGCGGGAGCCAGGTCGCGCGTATTCGTTGAGTGGATCGCCGTGACAGCGGCGCTGACCTTCTTTGCGCTCGCGGTCTTTCTAGCGAGAAACGCGGTCGACCGGCTCGTCGAAGATCTACGGGCCAGGGCGCACGGCCAGCAAATCGTCGCTCGACTCGGCCAGCGCGCACTGATCGAGACCGACATCGCTGCTCTCACGCGGGAAGCCGCCGAGGCGACAGTGGAAGCGCTGGCGCTCGACCGCGTTGTCATTTTCGAAAACGTTCGCGGCGACGGGTTGCTCTCGATGCGCGCCTCGGCTGGACGCCTGGCGAGCGCCAGCGAGCCCGACTCGGCCTCGGCGCCGGACGCCTTCTCGCGCTACGCGCTGTCTGTGGACGAGCCGGTTGTCGTGACCGATCTGGCGCGGGAGACACGCTTCGATCCGCCGCCGTCCCTGCTCGAGCTGGGAATTGTCAGCGCCGCGAACGTAGCGATTCCTGGTCGCGAGCACCCTTGGGGCGTTTTCGGTGTGCGCTCGGCGGGGAGCCGAAAGTTCAGCGACGCCGATATCGATTTCTTACGCTCGCTTGCCAACGTGCTGGGCTCGGCTATCGAGCAGCGCGAGTTCGAAGAAGAGGCGCGGACGATCCGAGCCAAGACCGCGGAGTTGAACGAGCGCCTGGAGGCCATGATCGACGCTTCGCCGGTCGCGATCATCGAGGTCGACCTCGACCGGCGCATCACCGTCTGGAACGAGGTTGCCGAAGCCATCTTCGGCTGGTCGAGCGAGGAGGTGGTCGGAACGATCTTGCCGATCGTTCCGGAGCATCGGCTCGAGGAGCACAACGAGCTGATCGGAAGGGCCAGCCAGGGCGAGCAGATCAATAACTACGAGACCGAGCGACGGCGCCGCGACGGCACGGTCTTCCCCTACTTGATCTCGATGGCACCGCATCGCGACGCCGAGGGCAACACGATCGGCGTGATCGGGATCGGCTCCGACCTGAGCGCGAGCAGGCTCGCCGAGGAAGAGCTGCTTCGCAGCCGCGAGCTCTATCGCGTCGTGGTCGAGAACTCGCACGACATGATCGCGGTGCTCGATCCGATGGGACGCTTTGTCTTTGCGTCCCCCTCCTATGAGCAGGCGCTCGGCTACGGGCCCGAAGAGCTGGTCGACGTCTCACCGATCAGCCTCGTTCATCCCTCTGACGTTCAGCGTGCGAGCGATGCGCTCCGGCAGGCGGTGACCACTCGGAGCGCCTCCGTCGTAGAGCTGCGCATGCGTCACAAGCGCGGAAACTGGGTCTTCGTCGAGGGAACGACGACCGGGGTGCTCGACGAGAACGGTCAGCTCAACTCGATCCTGATGAGCTTCCGCGACATCAGCGAGCGTCGTAACGCCGAGGAAGAGCTGCGCGAGGCCGAAGCGCGCTACCGGCTCCTGGTCGAGCAGCTACCGCTGATCACCTATATCAACGCTCCGGGCGAGTCCGGACGCTGGGTCTATCTGAGCCCGCAGCTCGAGGAGATCCTCGGCTACAAGCCGGCCGACTGGGTCTCGGATTACGACAATTTCGTCAACGCAATTCACCCCGACGATCGCGAGCATGTCACCGCTGAGCGAGCCGCCAGCGGCGGGAAGGGAAGGATCGCGCTCGAATACCGCCTGATCTCGAAGGACGAGCGCACGGTCTGGGTTCACGACGAGGCCGTGGTCGTGCGCGACTTGTCGGGCAAGCCGCTCTACGTCCAGGGCTATTTGCTCGATATCAGTGTCGAGCGCGAGGCCGAGATCGAGCGGCGGAGACTCGAGGCGGAGCTTCTGCACTCGCAGAAGATGGAAGCCATCGGTCGCCTGGCGGGAGGTATCGCGCACGACTTCAACAACCTTCTCACCGCGATCACCGGCTACAGCGAGCTGATCGCGTCGGAGCTCGACCCCGCCAGCTCGGTGGCCCGCGACGCAGAGGAGATCAAGCGGGCGGCCGAGCAGGCGGCGGCGATGACCCAACAGCTGCTGGCGTTCAGCCGCCGGCAGGTGCTGCAACCGGTGCTACTCGATCCAAACGAGGTGATCGAGCGGATGGAGAAGATGCTTCAACGCCTGATCGGCGAGAACATCGAGCTGGTTGCGAAGCTCGCGCCCGAGATCGCCATGATCCGCTCGGATCGAGGTCAGGTCGAGCAGGTGATCATGAACCTCGTCGTCAACTCTCGTGACGCGATGCCGGGCGGCGGCAAGATCGGGGTCGAGACGGGAAACGCCAGCCTCGATGAGGCCGAGGCCACCCGGCTGGGAATATCGGCCGGCGATTACGTTTTGACGACGATCTCGGACCTGGGGTTCGGGATGGACGAAGAGACGATGTCGCACATCTTCGAGCCGTTCTTCACCACCAAGGAGCAAGGCAAGGGCACCGGACTCGGGCTGGCGACGGTACACGGCATCGTGGAGCAGTCGAACGGCGCGATTCAGGTCTCGAGCGAGATCGGGAAAGGAAGCGTGTTCTCCGTGTACCTTCCCGTTGCGCCGGAAGGCGCCGAAGCGGAGAGAGCGGCCGCTCCGCTGGGAGAGGCGCGCGGCTCGGAGACGCTGCTTCTCGTCGAGGACGAAGAGATGGTGCGCCAGCTCGTCGCCCGCATCTTGCGCGATCTCGGTTACGAAGTGTTCGAGACCTCGAGCGGCGACGAGGCACTCGCGTTCTCCGACTCTCTTGATCGGGAGATCGACCTGCTCGTCACCGATGTCGTGATGCCCGGAATGAGCGGGAGCGAGCTGGCGAAGGTCCTCACCGAGAGGCGACCGACAACACGAGTGCTGTTCATGTCCGGCTATACCGACGAGGCGATCGTTCATCACGGCGTTCTCGACGGAGTGGCCGAGTTCATCGGCAAGCCTTTCACGCCGCAGGAGCTGGCCCACAAGATCCGCGGCGTGCTCGAGGCGAGCAGTAGCGGCGACGTGCGCCGGCAGCCCGCAAGCTGATCGAAGCCACGGTCATGGGCTTCGTGCCGCCTTTCTGGTTGAATCGTGTCTATGGCCAACTCCTTTGGAGCGCGCAGCGAACTCGAGATCGACGGCGTTAAGCACTCGATCTTCTCTCTCGCGACTCTGGCCGCCGAGCACGAGATCGACACCCTTCCCTACTCTCTGCGCGTTCTGCTCGAGAACGTGCTCCGTCACGAGGGCACGGTTACCAGCGCGGCCCAGGTCGAGGCGATCGCGGGATGGAACGAAGGCTCCCCGCCCGCCAGCGAGATCTCTTTCACTCCCACGCGGGTGTTACTGCAGGATTTCACCGGCGTACCGGCGATAGTCGATCTGGCCGCGATGCGCGACGCCATGCGAGAGCTGGGCGGCGAGGCGTGCGCGATCAATCCGCGCCTGCCGGTGGAGCTCGTGATCGACCACTCGATTCAGGTCGACGAGGCGGCGAGCCCGCTGGCGCTCGAGCGTAACAGCGAGCTGGAATACGTCCGCAACCGCGAGCGCTACATCTTCTTGCGCTGGGGCCAGGGCGCTTTCGCGGGCTCCAAGGTCGTACCGCCGAGCACGGGAATCGTCCACCAGGTCAACCTCGAACATCTGGCCCGCGTGGTGGAGGTGCGCGACGGGATGACCTTTCCCGACACGCTCGTCGGCACCGACTCGCACACGACGATGGTGAACGGGCTCGGCGTGCTCGGTTGGGGCGTCGGCGGGATCGAAGCCGAGGCGGCGATGCTCGGCGAGTCGATCTCGATGCTCGTTCCCCAGGTTGTCGGTGTGCGGCTGAGCGGCGAACTGGAAGGTGGCGTGACCGCGACCGATCTCGTCCTGACCGTGACGGAGCTGCTTCGTCACGCGGGCGTCGTGGGAAAGTTCGTCGAGTACTTCGGCCCCGGGATCTCGAGCCTGGCGCTGGCCGACCGCGCGACTCTGGCCAACATGGCTCCGGAGTACGGGGCGACTTGCGGCTTTTTCCCGGTCGACGCGGAGACGCTCGAGTTCATGCGCCTGACCGGCCGTAGCGACGAGCACGTGCGCCTCGTCGAGGCCTACTGCAAGGAGAACATGCTCTGGCTCGATCCGGGCCTGGAGCCTCGCTACTCGCAGATCGTGGAGCTCGATCTGGCGACGGTCGAACGCAGCCTTGCCGGTCCGCGCCGCCCGCAGGATCGCGCTCCGCTGGCTTCGGTCAAGCGATCGTTCTGCGAAGGGCTGGAGAGCTTCGGCGTCGAGTTCGCGGGCGGCTCGCTCGACGAGGCAATCGCCGAGAGCTTCCCGGCCAGCGATCCTGCCGCCGAGCAGGCGCCCGGTCACGAGGCGCTGCCGGATCCCACGCCCGAGCCTCACGCTCCCATCGTCCGCCAGGACGGCGCGCTCGTCGAGCTCGACGGAGAGAGCTTCCGGCTCTCGCACGGCGCCGTTGTGATCGCCGCCATCACAAGCTGTACGAACACCTCCAACCCGCAGGTGATGATCGCGGCCGGGCTACTGGCCAAGAAAGCGGTCGAGCTCGGGTTGCGCCGCAAGCCGTGGGTGAAGACGAGCCTGGCCCCGGGCTCGCGCGCGGTCGAGAGCTACTACCGGCGCTCGGGGCTTCTGCCCTATCTCGAGCAGCTGGGCTTCGACCTGGTCGGCTTCGGCTGCACGACCTGCATCGGCAACTCGGGGCCGCTGGCCGCGCCGGTCTCGCAAGCTATCGCCGAGCACGAGTTGGTGACCTGCGCCGTTCTGTCCGGAAACCGCAACTTCGAGGCCCGCATCCATGCCCAGGTGAAGGCCAATTACCTGGCATCGCCGCCGCTGGTGGTCGCCTACGCGCTTACCGGGCGGCTGGATATCGACCTCACTGGCGAGCGGCTCGGCCGCGGCGCGAACGGTGAGGACGTGTACCTGCGCGACATCTGGCCGAGCGCGGAGGAGATCGCCGAGACGATCGCCTCCTGCGTAGACAGAGAGGCGTACAGCGAGGCCTACCGAGATATCTATTCGGGTGACGAGCGCTGGCGCGCGCTCCCGGTCTCACGTGGCGAGCTGTTCGAGTGGGATGCCGACTCCACCTACGTGCGGCGGCCGCCCTATTTCGACGGCATGAGCAAACGTCCGGGGCAGATCGAAGACATCGAAGGCGCACGCTGCCTGGCGCTGCTCGGCGACTCGGTCACCACCGATCACATCTCGCCGGCCGGGTCGATCGCTGCCGACTCGCCGGCCGGCGCCTACCTGCTCGAGCACGGGGTGGAGCCCGCGAGCTTCAACTCCTACGGCTCGCGCCGCGGCAACCACGAGGTGATGGTGCGCGGCACCTTCGCCAACCTCCGCCTGCGCAACCTTCTCGTGGCGGGGAAGGAAGGGGGCTGGACGGCTCATCTTCCCGACGGCGAGGAGATGACGATCTTCGCCGCGTCCGAGAAGTACCTGGCCGAGCGGACGCCGCTGATCGTGCTGGCCGGCAAGGAGTACGGCTCGGGCTCCTCGCGCGACTGGGCGGCGAAAGGCACGAAGTTGCTGGGCGTGCGGGCGGTGATCGCGGAGAGCTTCGAGCGCATCCATCGCTCGAATCTGCTCATGATGGGCATCGTGCCGCTTCGCTTCCTGGACGGCCAGAGCTGCGAGGCGCTGGGCTTGAGTGGGCGCGAGCGTTACTCGATCTCAGGGCTCGCGGACGGGGAGTCCGGCCGCGCCGCCGTGACGGCGGTGCCCGACGGTGGCGGCGAGCCGATCAACTTCGAGCTTCGCGTCTGCCTCGATACTCCGCGCGAGCGAGAGTACGTCGAGCACGGCGGGATTCTGCCCTACGTAATCCGGGCCCGCCTCGACCAGTCGCACCAAGGTCGGTAGGCGCCGCGACAAGCTCCGTCTTCGGCTGCGCCAGGCGGCGCAAGATCGACACGGAAGCGGCGCATTCTCGTATGCGTTTTCTCGATACCGTTTCGCGCCCCGTGGGAGGGCGGGGGGTGGTGGGTGGTCAAGGAGGCGCTCATACCCTGGAAATCGCGCCGCGAGCGGCGGTCGAGGGTCTTTCTTGAGCTGTTCCGAGCTTAAAGCAAATGCTTAGGCGGTCTTCAGGCGCCTCTCAGGGACCCCTCAGGAACTCTAGATATAGTAATCTCTATGAGGCTAGCTGTCTTCGCGATGCTGCTTGCGCTGGCTTACTGCGCCGTGCCCGGCCCCGTTCTCGCGGAGACGACTCGGCGTGGCCTCAATAACGGTTTTCGCGCCGCGCTGGCGGTTGAGCTGGGATCACTGGCCGGTGACGCTCTCTGGGTCGTATTGATGTTCGCGGGTGCAGCGGCTCTGGCCCAGGCAGGCGGTGTTCGGCTCGCGGCGGGCGCCGCCGGCGGCCTGTTCCTGCTTTGGCTGGGTGCGCGCGCGCTGTCGAGCGCTCGGAGCAAGCGGCCGCCGAAAAACGGTGGCGTGGTGGTCGAGCAGGCCTTTGCGACCGGCGCGGCGATGAGCGTCGCCAGCCCCTACGCGCTTCCCTTCTGGATCGCCGTCTCCGGCTCTCTTTCCGGCTACGGCGTCTCGTCCACCGGCGTTCTCGGCTACACGGTCTTCTCGGCCGCTTTCATGTTTACCTGTCTTGCCTTCGCGCTCCTTGCGGCGGGCGCGATCTCCTGGGGGCGCCGTTTCCTCCGCCCCCGATTTTTCTTCGTCGTCGATCTGGTCGGAGGCCTGGTGTTCGTCGCCATTGGTCTCAATCTGCTCACGATGACGACCGTGCACCTGATCGGCTAGAGTCGCCGGCGAGCCTCCGCAAGTAAGCCGACGAGGCGCCGAGACAACCGGGGTGTCCCGTCCGCGTGGGTGGGGCTGAGAGCAAACCCGCCGAACCTGATCTGGGTAATGCCAGCGAAGGGAGAGCGATGAGCCACGAGACACCGAACTGGGGCATCGAGCCGGTGCCCGAGCGCCTGCGCGTACTCGGGCTTTTCGACACCGGACTGCTCTGGAGCAGCCTTGGGCTGAGTCTGCTCGTCCTGGTTGCCGGTACCTACCTCGTCCCGGCGCTCTCCCTGCGAGACGCTTTTCTTGCGATCCTCGTCGGAGGCGTCGTCGGCAACGCGATGCTCGGTTTTGCCGGGTTGATCGGGGCGCAAGCTCGCGTGCCGGCGATGGTGCTCTTGCGGGCGCCGCTCGGGCGCCGCGGCTCGTATCTGGCCACGGTGCTCAACGTGGTTCAAAACGTCGGCTGGACGGTTTTCGAGCTGATCGTGATCGCGACCGCCGCCGCCGCCCTGTCGCAGCGGGTCTTCGGTTTTGGCGCTAAGTGGCTCTGGACGCTTGTTGCCGCGGTAGGGACGACGGCTCTCGCCCTACTCGGACCGGTGGGCTTCGTTCGCCGCTGGGTCAAGCCCTTCGCGATCTGGGTAGTGCTCGCCTCGCTCGCCTATCTGACCTGGTGGGCGCTTCACGATGCGGGCTTGCAGCGGCTTTGGTCGCGTCCCGGAAAAGGCGGCCTCGGCTTCTGGGGAGGGGTCGACTTGATGATCGCGATGCCGGTCTCCTGGCTGCCGCTAGCGGCCGACTACACGAGGTTCTCCCGCAGCCGTAGTCGATCCTTCTGGGGTACCGGGCTTGGCTACCTGCTTCCCAACGTCTGGCTCTACGCGCTCGGCGCCGTTCTTTTGCTCTCAAAAAACCTCGGCGATGCGACCTCGCTGATGACGGCGATCGCGGCTGGCGGTCTGGCTAGTGGACTGGCGCTCTTCGCGCTCGGCGTCGACGAGACCAAGGAGCCGTTCGCCAACGTCTACTCGACCGCCCTTTCGCTCCAGAACCTCATTCCACGCGCCTCGCAGCGAATGCTGATTCTCGTCGCCGCGTCTGTCTCGACCCTGGGCGCCTTGACTATCGACCTCGCTCAGTACCAGTCCTTCCTCTACCTGCTGGGCTCGTTCTTCGTGCCTCTCTTCGGCGTGCTTGCGGCCGACTGGCTCGTGCGTCGAGGCTACAACCGGGATGCCGTATTCCGCGCGCCGTCGCTGCGGCCGGCGCAACTCGGCGCCTGGCTGGCCGGCTTCGCTCTGTACCAGTGGTTGATACCAACCGGGCCCTCCTGGTGGAAAGACGTGGTCAACCAGCTGCACCCGACGAGTTGGGGCCTTGGCGCCTCGATACCCTCCTTCGCGCTCGCCTTCGCGTTGAGTGCGCTCCTGAACGTTCTCGTGCGCAGGCGCGCACGAGGCTCGCCAGTCGCCTGATTCGATCGCCGGAGCCGTTACAGTCAGCACGTGCGCCCTGTTGCGATAGTCGGCAGCCTCTCGCTGGACAGCGCGCCCGGGCGCGAGCCGTTTCCGGGCGGTTGCCCGTACCACGCCGCGCGGGCGTTGAGCTTGCTGGCCCGGCCTTCTCGCATCGTCACCAAATGCGCCGCTACGCATCGGCGGCTCTTGCTCGGGCCGCTGCTCGCGCTCGGGATCCCGGTCAGCTGGCGCACGGCCGAGGCCACGACGGGCTTCGAATTGATCAGAGACGATGACGACCGGATCATGGCCGTGACGTCGATCGGCGACGGCTGGACGGAGGACGAGGCGCGAAGCTGGGTCAGCCCGGCGCTCGAGTCCTGCGAGTGGGTGCACGTAGCGCCGCTGCTGCGTGACGAGTTCTCGGCCGGCGCACTGGAGGAGATAGCGCGCGGTCGAATTCTCTCGCTCGACGGGCAGGGGCTCGCGCGCTCACCCAAGATCGGGCCGCTGGCGCTGGATGCCGACTTCGACCGCGACCTTCTCCGCCACGTCAGCGTGCTCAAGCTCGCCGAGGAGGAGGCGGCGGCGATTCTCGAAGAGATCAACGCCGAGAGCATGGCCGGCCTGGGAGTGCCGGAAGTGATCGTTACTCGCGGCTCGCGGGGCGCGCTGATCTGGGCTGCCGGGGAACTGACCGAGGTGCCGGCCAAGCCACCGGTGCCGAACGCCGCCGCAACCGGCTCCGGCGACGCCTTTGCCGCCATCTACATCGCCGCTCGCAGCCGCGGGCGATCGCCGCGCGTCGCGGCTGCGCGCGCGGCAGCCTTCGTCGGCGCGATGCTCAGCCGGCACCTGGCGCCGGCCTTGAGCCGAGAGGACTGAGAGCCTGTCCCGCCAGGCCCACACGACCGATGCGGCCGATTCACGGTGCCAGCCGCCGCCCAAACCGCTCACCGCACTACCAGCGCGCTTTCGCGGCTCGCTCGACCCCTGGCGTCCGCGCTTCGACCACCTCGTCGCACATCCCTATCGAGATAGGCTCTAACCGGCGCTCGGAAGCCTGAACTCGCCCCGGGCGACCACCACTGCGCAACCACCGACCTCGATCCGCTCGACGGCATCGGCGCTTCCGTACGCGCCGGCGAACAGAACCGAGGGGCGCCCGACCTCCTCGCCTTGGCGGATCTCGATCTCGTCGCCAAAGGAGACGGCCCCGTGGCGGGACAGGTGCAGGGCGAGCGGCCCGGCGGCCGAGCCGGTGGCGGGATCCTCGTCGATCCCGAGCCCGCTGACGAAGCAGCGCGTCTTCCAGCTCTTGCCGGCGCCGGCGAAGCAGTTGACGCCGATCGAGCCGAACGCCGCCAGACCCTTGCCGTCGGGCTCGAGTGCGGCGACCTGCTGTTCGGAGCCGAGCGCGACGAAGACGTGCTCGATGCCGTTGTCGTACAGCTCGATCGGAAGCTCGCTCTTTTCCAGTTCCAGCGCCGCGAGCAACTCTTCGGCCCGTTCGTAGGGCTGGATCCGCGGCAGCGGCTGGTTCATGCGGCCGAACAGGATGCGTCCGCTCTCGCCGCGCTCCAGCTCGACCTCGACCAGACCGGAGCCCGTCTCGAGCCCGATCAGGCCCAGCTGCATCGGCGCCGCGAGCACGAAGGCCGTGCCGAGCGTCGGGTGCCCGGCGAAGGGGACTTCGCTCGCCGGCGTAAAGATGCGAATCCGCACGTGTCCCTCGCCCTCGGCGGGGTAGCAGAAGACGGTCTCGGAAAAGCCCATCTCCTTGGCCAGCGGCTGCAGCAAGTGCTCGGGAATCGGCTGCGCGTTGGTGAAGACGGCGAGCTGGTTTCCGGCCAGCGGCCGGTCCGTGAAGACGTCGATGACGACGAAGCGAAAGTTCTCCATAGGATCCTCGAGACGGTGAGACTCTAGCGAGAAGCGGCCGGAGCGCCACCCGCACGAATCTCAGACGACGCGCCCGTTCTCCAGTCGTAGCACCGCGTCGAAGCGGTCGAGCATCAGCTCGTCGTGCGTGATCACGAGCAGGCCGGCGTCGTCGGTGCCGGCGGCGAAGAGATCGTCGAGGATGGCCTCGGCGGTTGCGCGATCGAGCTGTGCGGTCGGCTCGTCCAGAATCAGAAAGCGGGCGCCGGAGAGGAAGGCTCGGGCCAGCGCGATCCGCCGCCGCTGGCCGCCCGAGACCTGATCGCCCGTCTCGCCCACGTAGGTGTCGAGCCCCTCCGGGAGGGACGAAACCCAGTCCCAGACGCCCGCGCGCCCGAGCGCGGCGGCGATCTCCTCGTCGCTCGAGCCGGGGCGGGCGAAACGGACGTTCTCGCGGATGGTCGTGGAGAAGAGGTGGGCGTCCTGGCCGGCGAGTGCGACCAGGCCGCGCACGTCGTCGGAGGCGTAGGCGCCCAGATCGTGCCCGTCGAGGGTGGCGCGGCCGCCGTCGAGCTCGAGGAAGCGAACGAGAACGCCGGCGATCGTCGTCTTGCCGGCGCCACTCTCGCCGACGAGTGCCACTCTCCGCCCCGGCCTCAGCTCGAACGACGCTCCATCGAGTACCCAGGGCAGATCCGGCGTATAGCGCAGGCGCGCATCCTCGAGCCGGAGCACGCCGGTCGCGGGAATCGGCAGCGGGTTTTCAGGCTCGCTCACGGGCGCGGCGCGGTCGGTCAGCTCGAACAGGCGCTCGGCGGCGCTCGCCACCGCGCCGGATTGCTGAGCGGCGAGCGGAAGCGGGCGCACCGCTTCGAAGGACGAGAGCGCAAGCAGGGCGAGCATCCCCAACCAGACGCCGCCGAGCCTTCCTCCCACGACCGCGGAGGTCGCTACCGCGAGCACGGCGACCAGCGTCAGGCCCGAGCCGAAAAACACCAACGCCTCGCCCAGTGCGGCGATTCGCCCGTGCCGGCGATCGAGCCGCCCCAGATCGCGGTCGATTCCGTCGATCGCGTCCAGCTCCCAGTCGACGCGGCTGAAGGCGACCAGCTCCGGCCCGGTCGCGAGCGCCTCGACGACTCGGCTGGTCAGCTCGGCGCGAAGGCGCGCCTCGTGCCGGGCGCTCGCTCTCGTCGCCCGCCTGGTGATCGCTGCGGCGAAAAGCGCTGTGACGGCGAGCCCCGCGCCCAGCACTGCTGCGGCGACGGGCAGCACGATCGCAGCCGCCAAGACGGCTCCCACGCAGGCCACGAGCGCCACCAGCGGCGGTGCCAGCGCGCGCAGGAAGAGGAACTGCATCGTCTCGACATCGCCCACGAAGCGGCCGAGCAGGTCGCCCATTCGCGCGCTGCCGAGCCCGCCCGGAACCAGCGGCTCCAGGCGCTCGAAGAACGAGACGCGCAGGCGACCGAGGAAGCGAAAGGCCGCGTCGTGCGAGACGAGACGCTCGAGGTAGCGCAGCGCCGCTCGCGAGACGCCGAACAGCTGCACCAGCCCGATCGCAACCCCGAGCGAGAGGATGGGCGGCTGTAGCGCTGACTTCGAGATCAAGTAGCCGGCGGTCGCCATCAGGCCGACTCCGGCCGCGATCGAGCCGGCGCCGAGCAGGATCGAGAGTGCCAGGCGGCGGCGCAGCGGGCGAGCCTCGGCGAGCATGCGACGAAGCGCGGGGCTCATCGCGCAACCTCCTTTAGCCGGATCGTGCGCTCGGCCAGGGGCAGCAGCGAGGTATCGTGGCTGGCGATCACGACGGTCTGCTTCTGCTCCAGCCGCCCCAGCGCCAACCGGATCTGCGCCGCGCCAGCGGCGTCGAGATGGGCGGTAGGCTCGTCGAGCAACAGCAACGATGAGCGGCGAACGAGAGCGCGGGCCAGCGCGATCCGCCGCCGCTCGCCGCTGGAGAGCTGCCGCCCGCCTTCTCCCACTCTCGTATCGAGCCGAGCGGGCAAGCCGGCGACGAGCGCCCTGCAGTCCGCCGCCTCGAGCGCCGCCCAGAGCTCTTCCTCGCTCGCGTCGGGCGCGGCGAATCTGAGCACCTCGGCTACTGTCGCGGCAGGCAGCCGCGGATCTTGCGGCAGCCAGGCGATGCGGCGGCGCCACCCGTCGGGATCGAGCTCGCGCAGGTCAATGCCGCCGACCGTGATCCGGCCCCTCTGCGGATCGGAGAAGCGAAGCAAGAGCGAAATCAGCGTCGTCTTTCCCACGCCGCTCCCTCCGGCGACGAGCAGCCGTTCGCCGGGTTGGATCGCGCAGTCGAAGCCGGAGAAAACCGGCCCGGCCCGGCCCGCGTAGGCGAAGTCGATCTCCTCCAGCCGGATCGCGGCCGTACTCGGGTCGGGCGCGGATTGTGGTCGAGGCGCCACAATCACCGCCGGCGCCAGGTCGATCAGCTCGAGAGCCCGGCGCGCGGCGGCCAGGCCGTCGGCCGAGGCATGAAACTGAGCCGCGACCGCCCGCAGCGGCAGGTACAGCTCCGGCGCGAGCACGAGCACCGCGAAGGAAGGCCCGAGCTCGACGCTTCCATTCACCAGCCGGATTCCGATCACGGCCGCGATCAGGGCGATCGACATCGTCGAGGCCAGCTCGAGCACCAGCGCCGAGAGGAAGGCGACCCGGAGAGTGCCCATCGTCTCTTCGCGGAACTGCTCGCTGGTGCGCTCGATCGTCTCCACCTGAGCTCGCCCGCGCCGGTAGGCACGCAGCGTCGCCAGCCCGCGCACCACGTCGAGGAAGTGGGCGCTCATCAGCGACAGCGCGCCCAGCCTGCGCTTCGTCCTCTCCTCCGCCGCCTTGCCGATCAGCACGGCGAAGAGCGGGATCAGCGGAAGCGTGATCGCCATGATCGCGGCCGAGACCGGATCGCGGAAGGCGACCCAGACGAGAATCGCCGGCGAAACGACTGCGGCCAGCACGAGCTGGGGCAGGAAGCGCGAGAAGTAGGGATCGAGCGCGCCGAGCCCGCTCGTTACCGTCGTCGCCACTTCGCCCGTGCGCAGGTCGCCGAGGCCGGCGGGCCGCGCCCGAAAGACCTGCTTGAGCGCGCGCCGGCGCAAGCGGCCGCGCACCCGCCGCGAGGTCGCCTGGCCGCTCGTCTCCAGTGCCCAGCCGAGCCCGGCTCGCAGCGCGGCGATCGCAACCAGCGCGGCGAGCAGGCGTGAGACGGAGGCCAGATCGGCGCCGCCCAGAAACACGCGTGCGACGATCCGCCCGATCAGCTCGGCCCAGACGATCACGAGCAGGGCGGAGAGCGCCGCGAGAGCAAAGGCGCCGTAAAGGAAGCGCCTGATCGCCGGCGCCTCGCGTAAAAGTCTCCGGTCGAGCGGGCCCACTACGAAGGCGGCCGGCCGGCCGCCTTGCCCGGCAGACCTCCGCCCGGTAGGGAATCGCCGCGCAGCCGCGCCCGGAAGACCCAGTAGGTCCAGCCCTGATAGACGAGCACGATCGGGGTGAAGACGAGCGCCACGATCGCCATCAGCGCCAGCGTGTGATGCGAAGAGCTGCTCGAGAAGACGGTCAGGTTATAGGCAGGCTTGCTGCTCGAGACGAGCACTCTCGGATAGAGGGCGACGAAGAAGAAGGCCACGCTCGAGCAGATGGCGAGCGCGGTCGCGGCAAACGCGGCGCCGTCGCGGTTGCGAACGAGCAGCCAGAGCGAGAGCGTCAGGAGTACCGCTGCGATCGAGGCCAGAGCCGCCGCCGCGAGCCACTTTCCGTCGATCTCGCCAGAGTCGGCCGCGCTCCAGACGAAAATCGCCAGCACGAGCGCGGCGGCCGGTACCACCAGGCGTATCGCGAGCGCCTTCGCCCGCCGGCGCAACTCGCCCTCCGTGCGCAGGGTGAGGAAGACGGCGCCGTGGAAGGCGAACAGGGTAAGCGAGGCCAGGCCGCCCAGGATCGCGTAGCCGCCGAAGAGGTCTGTCAGCCCGCCCGCGAACTCGCCGTGCGCGTCGATCGGGACGCCGTGGATGATGTTGGCGAAGGTCAGCCCCCAAAGGAAAGCCGGCACCACGCCTCCCAGCACGATCGCCGCCTCCCAGGCCGATCTCCAGCGCTGTTCGGGGCGCTTGGCCCGGTACTCGATCGCGACGCCGCGGAAGATCAGCGCGATCAGGATCAGGAAGAAGACGATGTAGTAGCCGGAGAACAGGGTCGCGTACCAGTTCGGGAAGGCGGCGAAGGTGGCGCCGCCGGCGACGATCAGCCAGACCTCGTTTCCATCCCAGACCGGCTCGATCGTCCCGATCACGGCCTTGCGCTCGGCGTCGCTGTGTCCGACCAGGCGCATCAGCATGCCTACGCCGAAGTCGAAGCCCTCGAGCACCAGATAGCCGGCCCAGAGCACGCCGATCACGACGAACCAGAAGCCCCGCAGACTGACGAAGGTGTCGGCGATGACCATCTAGTACCCCAGCTCGATCTGTTTCGGCTGCTCGCCCTCGCCGGCCGGCGGCGTCGGCCCGCGCTTGACCACGTAGACGACGAGCCAGGCCTCGATCGCGGCGAGCAGCGTGTAGACGAGGATGAAGCCCACCAGCGTGAAAGCGACCGCCTGAACGCTGACGGAGTGCGAGAAGGCATCCGACGTTTTGAGTAAGCCCTCGACGACCCAGGGCTGGCGCCCCATCTCGCGCAGCAGCCAGCCGAACGTATTGGCGAGGAAGGGAAGCGCCAGAAGCGGAATCGACCAGCGCAGGAAGCGGCGCGAGCGCTCGAGCTTGCGCCTGCGCGCGAGCCAGAGCCCGAGCAGCGACCAGCCCGCGAGGAGAAAGCCGATTCCGGTCATCAGGCGGAACGACCAGTAGTTGACGGCCACGATCGGCTCGTAGTTACCGGGGCCGTAGTCCTTGGCGTACTCGCGCTGCCAGTAGTTGACGCCGTAGATCTTGCTGTACCAGTGCCAGTCGGTGAGGAAGGAGAGCAGGTGCGGGACGGTGACGACGTTCCCGCTCGCGTTTTGGGACGGTCCGAGCGCGAACAGCGATAGGCTCGCGGGCTTCTCGGTCGTGAAGAGAGCCTCCGCGGCGGCCATCTTCATCGGCTGCTCGCGCGACACCAGCTGACCCTGGAAATGGCCCCAGGTGACGACCGAGAGCCCGCCGACGAGGAGCACGACGAGAGAGATGCGCGCCGCGTGGCCGAACAGCTCGACCTCGTTCTTCTTCAGCAGGTGATAGGCGGAAACGGCCAGCGCGAGCGCCCCGGCCGTGACGATCGCCGCCGAGATGACGTGCGCGAAGGCCTCGAGCAGGTTCCCCTGCGTCAGGATCGCGCGTAGTGAGGTCATCTCCGCCCGCCCGTTGACTATGCGGTAGCCGACCGGGTGCTGCATCCAGGAGTTGGCGGCCAGGATGAAATAGGCCGAAAGGATGGAGCCGAGCGCCACGGCCCAGATCGTCGCCAGATGCAGGCGCGGGCTCAGCCGTCCGGCGCCGAAGACCCAGAGCCCGATGAAGACCGACTCCAGGAAGAAGGCGACGAGCCCTTCGATCGCCAGCGGTGCGCCGAAGACGTCGCCCACGTAGCGCGAATAGGTGGCCCAGTTCATGCCGAACTGGAACTCCTGCACGATTCCTGTGACGACGCCGAGGGCGACGTTGATCAGGAGGATCCTGCCGAAGAAGGCCGTCAAGCGCTGGTAGCGCTCCTGCCCCGTGAGCTGCCAGGCGGTCTGCAGCCCGGCCACGAACAGCCCCATCCCGATCGTGATCGGGACGAAGAGGAAGTGGTAGATGATCGTGATCGCGAACTGCCAGCGCGACAGGTCGGCGGTGGTAGCAGCGAGCGCGCTCAAGCGGGGGCATCCTCTCCGTCGCGGCGCATGCCCAGTTCATACCCGCTCGGGAGCGGGAATTCAAATCGAAGGCGGCGAAGTTGCTAGCGCCGGCACAGCGAGCGCCTGTTCGGCTTCGACTACTGCTTCGAGATCTTCACTCCGCGCGAGAAGAGGCGCCGGGGTTGCTACGTGCTTCCCTTCCTGCTCGGCGATCGCCTCGTTGCCCGCGTCGACCTCAAGGCCGAGCGCTCGAGCGGGCGCCTGCTCCTACTGGCCACTCAGTTCGAAGACGGTGTCGATCTCGCCGAGGTCGAGCCGGCGCTGGCCGCGGAGCTCGAGACGATAGCCGGTTGGCTCGGGTTGGAGCCGGATACGCCGCTAGACGCGTAAGAGGCGTAGCACGCCGAGCATCCCACCGAGCCCTAGCGCCGCCCCCGTGGCCCAGGCGACGACGGCCTCGCCCGAGGGCGTGGTCAGCTCGAAGAAATGGCGCAGGAACGGAACAAACAGCGCGAGGATGAAGAACGCTGCCATCAGCGCGCAGAGAGTGCCCACCGCCAATCGCCGCCTCCCGCGCTCGTCCTCGAGTCGCATCACGACCGTGAGCCCGCAGGCGACGACAATTCCCGTGGCGACCGTGCGCGAGTCGCGCAGGCTCAGGTCGAAGCCGTAGCGCGCGAGGTAGTAGCCGACGACGATGCCGGTCCCGGTCGTCAGCCCGGCCGGGAGCGCGAAGCGGACGACCGAGCGCAGGAATCCCTCCGGGCGCCAGGGCCCAGAGCTAGGCGCCAGCGCGAGCACGAAGGCGGGGATGCCGATCGTGACCGAGGAAGCGATCGTGAACTGACGCGGCAGCAGCGGATAGGTGGCCGTCGGGATCGCAACCGCCAGCGACGCTACCGCGGCGAAGACCGACTTGGTCACGAACAGCCGCGCCACCCGCTGGATGTTGCGCAAGATCTGGCGCCCTTCGCCGACCATGCGCGGCACGGCCGCGAAGTCGTCGTGCACGAGCACGAGATCGGCGACCGAGCGCGCCATCTGCGCTCCCGACCCCTGGGCGATGGCCAGGCGCGCTTCCTTGAGCGCGGGCACGTCGTTGACCCCGTCGCCGACCATCGCCACGTAGCGCCCGGCAGCGGCGAAGGCGCCGATCACCGCCCGCTTTCCTTCCGGCGAGATTCGACCGACAGCGGGCGCCGACAGCACGGCCTCACGCAGCGCCGCCGGGTCGGACGGCAGTGCCTCGCCGTCGAGCGCCGGCGCCGAGCCCGGAATGCCGGCGTCCTTGGCGATCGCGCCCACCGTCGCCGGCGCGTCGCCCGACAAAACCCGTAGGTCGACGTTCTCGGCAGCGAAGAAGGCGACCGTCTCGATTGCGTTCGAGCGCAACTGCTCGGAGAGCACGACCAGACCGAGCGCCTGCACATCTTCGGGGAAGGCCGGCTCCGGGCCTCTTTCGGGTAACGGCGACTCCGTGCGCCCGAGCGTCAGGACCCGGCGTCCCTCGCTCGCCTCCTCGCGGGCCCGCGCCTCGAGCGCCGGGTCGACGGCGGCGAATCGCTCCGGCGCCCCCAGCACCAGCCGCTCGTCGCCCAGATCGAGCGCGCTCCAGCGTCGCCTCGAGGAGAACGGCACCTGATCGACGACGGTTCGGCGCTCGACCTGCGCCAGCTCGGCGGCGGCGATCGCCTTCAGGGTCAGGTTGCGCGAGGGCGCGCTGGCCGCGTAGCCCGCCAGCGCGCGCGCGAGTGACATCTCGTCGGTGCCCGCGGCGGGCACGAGCTCCACCACCCGCAGCGTCGGCTCGGTCAGCGTGCCGGTCTTGTCGGTGCAGAGGACGTCGACCGAGGCGAGCGACTCGACCGCGTTCAACTGCTGGGCGAGCACGCCGCGCTGCGCCATCTTGAAGGCCGAGACCGCAGCAGTGAGGCTGATCAGAAGGATCAACCCCTCGGGAACCAGGTTCACGATCCCCGCGGTAAGGGCTTGCACTCGCCCCTCGTTGGTATGGACGCGGAGCAGGACGGAGATCGTGAGCCCGATCGCCAGCGGAGCCGCGAGCGCGACGAGCCAGAGCAGAAGTCGGTCGTTGGCCCGCTCGAGCGGCGAGCGCGGATGGCGAAAGGCGCGCGCGGTGGCCGCCAACTTAGCCGCGCGGCTGTCCGGTCCGACCGCCGTGGCCTCGAACAGCGCGGCGCCTTCGAGCGCGAAAGAGCCCGACCAAACCGGCTCGCCCGGACGCCGGACGGCGGGCTCCGACTCGCCGGTCAGGTTGGCCTCGTCCAGGGCCAGACCGTCAGCACCGACCAGCGTTCCGTCGGCGACGATCTGATCACCGGCCGCAACGCGCACCAGGTCACCCACCACCACCCGATCGACGGGGACGCTACGGTCGACGCCGTCTCGTACCACCACCGCCTCGGGCGCGACCAGCGCGGCAAGCCGGTCGAGTGCGCGCTTGGAGCGAATCTCCTGAAACGACCCGATCGCGATGTTCGCGACCAGGATTCCAATGAACAAAGCGTCCTTCCAGGATCCAAGCACGAGCGTCAGCACGCCGAAGAAAAACAGGATCGCGTTCGGGATATTGAGGGTGTTGGCCCGGACGATGCTGGCGTACGAGCGGCTCGAGCGTTCGCGCGGGAGCTCGCCGCGCTGCTTGAGTCGGCGCGCGGCCTCGGCCTCGGTCAGACCGGTGAGTGGGGTTTTGGCGGAGCTGGCGATTCCTTAACGCTAACGGGCCGGAAGGCAGCGTGGGGGAAACCCGGTTTCCCCCGTGAACCCCCTCGTCACTAATGGAGTGCGTCAGTGAGCTGCGCCCGCGCAGGTCGGTCGCGGCGGCCGAAAGGCACTACTAGATGCGAGCGGCTATCTTGACCGTGCCGAGCCCCCGTAGCTCAGTGGATAGAGCAGTGGTTTCCTAAACCACGTGCGCAGGTCCGATTCCTGCCGGGGGCATTACTTGTGAGACCGCCCGGGAAGCGGGTTTGCGGAGATTCGGAGCTTCTTCGCAAAGGCTGTCGTAGGCGATCCGTCTACCAACCGTCTACCACGAACGCGGTGAGGCTCGTCCACTCCTTCCTGAGCGTGCCACTTGTGACCCACGTCCATAGCGGGGAAGGGCTGACTTCGATGCTTGTTACTCGCAGCTCGAATTCCACATAGAGAAGCGTTGTAAGAAATGCGGCGGCAGGATCCCGCACCGAAAGAGGGTGCTATGCGATGCGTGTTTCCTTGATTACCAGCGTGAATAGGACGTCACCGATTCGAATCCGCCTAGTTCCAAACCACTGCTTTATGGGGAAACGCGGACAATCAAAGTTACAGTTACGAACCCGAACATTCCTTCTCGGTACGCCGGGGCGGCGTTGGCAAAGGAGGAGAAGGTCGCGAAGCGTGAGACCGAGATTCCTTTGCTCGCGCAGGACAGCAAGTATCCGTCCAGGCAAGCTTCGGCCGAAGCATCCTGCAGTTCGGCGCCGTTCCAGTGCACCGAGAGTGTACCTCGTGAGACAGCTTTCCAACCCTGGGCTAGAGGTGCGAAACCTTGATCAGTACAGGTCTGACGTTGGATCCATGAAGTGCTGACCTAGTCTCAATAATACCACAACTGCTATGGGCGCGCCTCACTCTTCGGGGATTCTCGAAACGCGGGAAACCTGCTCCCTGGCGCTAGCACCCGGTGCCTCCCGAGTACCGCGGATGCTCCGTCGGAGACAGCACGTAGGCAGCCGTTCCTTTCGGCAGCTCGCCGACGCCGTTTTGCGCGACGCACTCGAGGTTGTTGCCGCCGATGATCGAGCATGCGTAGCCCAGCTTCGCTCCTGTCCGTGGATTGAGCTCCTTGCTGTTTTCCCCGAGCACCCCCTAGACTACGAGCATCTCGGCGAGGTTCCCGTCGGTCGGGAGACCATAGCCGGCGCTGAGTTGGCCCTCGGGATGCAGCGTTTTCGGGTCTGAGATGACTCTTAGTAAGTAGAGTGAACGTAACTTCCGAACTCATGACGACCAAGAGAGAGCGACCACCTGAGAACGATCCGATCGCGACCACTAGATCTGTCTATCCGCACCTCTTGAAGCGCGCATGGGCGGTCGGCTGTGAGGATTCCGCCGAAGACTTGGTACAAGAGACGCTGATCGAGACCTTGCGGCGTTACCCGGACTACCGCGGTGTGGTAGATCCGGATGCGTATACCTGCACTGTTCTTCTCCGCCTGATCACAAAGGGCAGACTCAGGGCAAAGAGGCGTATCGATCGGGAAATCTCTGCAGCATCCCTTACCTTGGGCGACGGCTCTGAGCCAGATATCGGAGCTCGACTCAGGGGTACGGAACTCTTAGCGCAACTCCCTATACGTCAGCGTGTTTGCGTTTACTTGAGCGTCGTCTGCGAGCTTTCAGACCGAGAGGCGGCGAAAATGCTCGGGTGCCGCCCATCGACCGTGAGAAGCAACGTCACGAGAGGTCTCGCCCGAATGAAGCGAAACTCTGCGTCCTTACCGACGGACGAATGGAGGCAGCATGCCTGACGACAAACTCTCATATGAACAAGCTACCGAGCTGCACGCTCGTGTCTCAAGTGAAGCCGCGGCGCTCAACCGCCGCGCGCGCCGACACCGTATCGTCGCCACTGTGGTCATCCTCACAGCCGGGTTAGCGAGCTTCTCGGCCTATCTGGGGATCTCTTCGAACGGCTCTCGAGATCCCAACGGCGCCAATCAACATCCCGGGTTCTACGGAGTAATCCGTCCTAATGTCTCCGATAGCGCCAACGAGAATCGCGCCAACGGAATATCTCGTGGACCGTGGAAACCTCAAATAACGGCTTTCGGCGATAGCAGCGCGAAAGCCATTTCTCTCGCCGAAGCTAAGGCCCAAGCGGCATTTCCGGTGCTCGTTCCGAATGCTGATGCGGTGTCGTCAACTGTTCCAGACCTAACTACAGGCGCACCCGCCTCCGAACCGGCCACCGATA
Source organism: Actinomycetota bacterium (assembly GCA_003162055.1). Classification (GTDB taxonomy): domain Bacteria; phylum Actinomycetota; class Thermoleophilia; order Gaiellales; family Gaiellaceae; genus Fen-549. The sequence continues at coordinate 165,213 of PMNA01000021.1, forward strand.
ATGGCACTCCACCTGACAATTCAGCGAGGGTCGTTTGGCTCGACCATCATGGGCCGCTAGATGTGGTCGCGATCGAGTACAACCACCTCGAGATCAGAGAAGAGCAGATGAGACCAAACTACGATGGTCCGAAGAGCTACCGCGACTTGGTTGATCAAAAGGCTGATCCCAATGCGTACGTTGGAACCGTTCAGGGTTCGGCTGCCTACATCGTTCCCCCGAACAACGATCAAGGGACGGCGCATCCCGGAGGCGTTACATTTATGAGCGGTAACGTGCAGATCAGAGTAGAAGGCTACTACCCAGCCGAAGATCTGATTTCGATCGCGAAGTCCCTCGGCTAGGACAGATGTCCAGTCGCTCGTAATGTGTGGAGAGCGTAAAATCAGCGAATCGCGATAAGACAAGGCGATGATCTGAGCCAGAATACGAATCGCTTCTACTTGTCTATCACTCGGACTTCTCTTTCGCGAAGATCGACGGTGATGAACGGAGGCTACCGAAAAGGAGGGTCTGGACTTTAGCGTGGATGGCGGACTCTGCTGAACGCGCGTCGGCCGCGACCTAAAGTCCAGACCCCCCTGTAATTGTTTATCTCCCCACCTACTCCTAGGTAAGGGAGTTAGCGATCGCGATTAATCGCCTGACCGGATAGTAGCCTTCAACTCTGATCTGCACGTTACCCTTCATGAACACAGCGCCTCCGGGATGCGCCGTCCCTTGATCGTTGTTCGGGGGAACGATGTAGGCAGCCGAACCCTGAACGGTTCCAACGTACGCATTGGGATCAGCCTTTTGATCAACCAAGTCGCGGTAGCTCTTCGGACCATCGTAGTTCAGCTCCATCTGCTCTTCTCTGATCTCGAGGTGGTTGTACTCGATCGCTACCATATCTCGCGTTGCACCATTTGCGAATGTACCGATATGGTCGAGCCAAACGACCCTCGCTGAATTGTCAGGTGGAGTGCCATTATCGGTGGCCGGTTCGGAGGCGGGTGCGCCTGTAGTTAGGTCTGGAACAGTTGACGACACCGCATCAGCATTCGGAACGAGCACCGGAAATGCCGCTTGGGCCTTAGCGATCGGAAGAGAGACCGCTTCCGCGGTGCTATCGCCGAGAGCCGCTACTCGGGGCTTCCACGGTCCACGGTCTTGACCGAACTCGGATCTCATGCCGGAGTTGACGTCGTTGTGACTAATTACGGACCTGATCCCCCAGGCGCCACTTGAGCAGGCGATGAACAAGACAACGGCATAGGCAAGTACCTTGGTGGTATTTGGGGTACGTTTCATTGATACTCCGCTTTCGTTAGTTACTATTCAGTTTACGGTCCGCATTAACGCGTGCTACCGCACGCCCAAGGTGTTTGGTGGATACCACTTGTGCCGCGATATACGTTTGCGTTGACGTAGTAGCCGTGGTAATCGGAGTAAGCGGTTATGCTTTGATCCCACTCATAGTCGCAATCCCAGTTGTAAAAAGGCGTTGCCCAATAATACCATTGAGAAGTTACCGTATTATTCGAGATCGGCCCGTAGTAGTAGAGTTCGCCGAAGGCCGCGTTTTCATCGTCCGAAGAATCGTGGCGCTCCGCATTAGTGATCGGAACACCACCCGAGAACCCGGCGTCCCAATTAGTCTCCACGGTGCTATTTCGTTTAAATACCCACGAGTCCGTTGTAGCATTAGTGTTAAGATTAACGGAAACCGTAGGCTGATCACCGGTGGAAACCGGGTTTGAATCCCAGCTGCAGGTATAATTGTTAAACGGTGTTGACCTGACCCCGTTTACTGG
>PMNA01000006.1 GCA_003162055.1 Actinomycetota bacterium
TTTGAATACTGTCTCGTTGGTGCCCCCAGCGGGATTCGAACCCGCGCTGCAGCCTTGAAAGGGCTGTGACCTGGGCCGCTAGTCGATGGGGGCGGCCAGGCAAGGATAGTCGCACGCCGCCGCGACCGACAGGGCGGGCGCGGCTCACCAAACGCCATCCCCTGGTTTCCTTGTCTTTCGCCGACGAAAGTCATCAAGCCCGCGCAGCGGGCGGACTTTCGTCGGGAAGAAGGCGCGTTCATCGTCTCGTCAGACTCGGAGGAAAGTCGCCAGACTTTCCTCCGATAATGATCGCCCATCTCGATCTCGATGCCTTCTTCGCCGCCTGCGAAGTGCTCGACCATCCCGAGTACGCCGGCAAGCCGCTCGTGGTGGCGGGCGATCCGCACGGGCGCGGCGTCGTCATGACCGCGAGCTACGAGGCCCGGCCCTTCGGCATCCGCTCGGCGATGAACGCTGCCGAGGCACTCCGGCGCTGCCCAAACGCGATCTTCGTTCGCCCCGATCATGACCGCTACAGGCGGCGAAGCCGTGCGGTCTGGGACTGGATCCGCGGACGGATGAGCTGTGTCGAGCAGGTCGGAATAGACGAGGGCTACTTCGAGCTTCAGACGCCGTATGCCGAGCCGGCGCGGGCAATCCTCTTCGATCTCCAGCAGGGGCTGCTGCGCGAGACCAGGCTGAGCGCCTCGATCGGCTGCGGCGGCTCGAAGACCGTGGCCAAGATCGCCTCCGACTTCCGCAAACCGGCCGGCCTGACCGTCGTGCCGCCCGAGCAGAGCGCCTCCTTTCTGGCGCCGCTCGAGCTGCGCGCGCTGCCCGGAATCGGGCCACGGCTCGAGGCGCGACTCTCCGAGCTCAAGCTGCGCACGATCGGCGACCTGGCGGCGCTTTCGAACGAGGCGCTCGCGCGATCGTTTCCGGGCTCGGTTGGGCGCGAGTTGCGCGACCGGGCGCGCGGAATCGACGAGCGCCCGGTCGACCCGAGCCCGCAGATGCCGGTCTCGCAGGGCGCCGAGGAGACCTTCCCGCGCGATCTTTCCGCGGCGGCGGAGATGGAGGCCTGGATCGATCGCCTCTCGGACAACGTGTGGACGCGGCTGGAAGCGCACGATCTTTGCGCGCGGCGGGCCACGACCAAGATCCGCTACTTCGATTTCCAGACCCTCACGCGCTCGCAGACCTCGGCTGAGCCGTTCGCCTCGGCCGAGGAGCTCGCGGCGGCGGCCAAGTCGCTACTGGCCCGCGCGCTGAGCGAGCGAAGGGCGGCCGTGCGCCTGCTCGGCGTCTACGCATCGAAGCTGTGCGAGCGGGGGAAAGAGCTGCAGATCCGCCTTCCTCTCTAGTCGGTCGGCGGTTCTCCTTACAAACCGTTAACAAGGGGCCCGTACACTTAGGCGCTTCGTGATGCGCGCCAGGCTTCCCCAATTTCTCGCGGTCATCGCCGCTGCTCTGCTCGTGACCGGCGCGGCGGGCAGCGCTTCGAGCGCCACTCTGTCGGCAAGCCCGAGCTACTTCACCGGCTACGGCTTCGATGCCTGCAGCGCGCCCTCGCTCGATGCCATGGACGCCTGGCTCGCCTCGCCTTACCGGGCGATCGGGATTTACCTGGGCGGACAGAACCGCGCCTGCGCCGACGGGAATCTTACGCCCGCCTGGGTGAACAGCGCTCGCGCCATGGGCTGGAACCTGCTGCCGCTCTGGGTCGGCCGGCAGGCGCCGTGCGTATCGCAGAAAGGGCTGAGCCTGATCTCGTCGGGCTCGGCCGGGTCGCAGGGCAAGTCGGCCGCCGACGGCGCCGCCCTCCGCGCCGCCTATTTTGGGCTCGAAGCCGGCAGTCCCATCTACTACGACATGGAGGGCTACAAGACGAGCGCCTCCTGCACCGTGGCGGTGCAGCGCTTCGTCAGGAGCTGGACGAACGAGCTGCACGTCAAGGGCTACACCGCCGGCGTCTACGGTAGCGCCGCCTCGACCATCCGCGACATGACCGCCATGCTCGAGGACGGCTCCGACGGCATTCCCGACGACATCTGGATCGCGCGCTGGAACGGGGTCAAGACGGTCTTCGGCGAGCCGGTCGTCTCGGACGACTACTGGAGCGAGCATCAGCGCGTCCATCAGTACCGCGGCGGTCACAAGGAGACCTACGGCGGCGTGAAGATCAACATCGACTCGAGCTACGTGGACGGCGCCGTGGTCGAAGCCGCCGCGACCCTGCCGACCGAGCTACCGATCGGAACAGCTTCTTCGAGCGACGGCGAGGCGACGGTCAGCTGGTGGGAGGAATCCTTCGACGAGTCGGTGTCGGTGGCGCCCACGCTGACGCCCTCCAGCGCCACAATCCCGCTCCAGGGCTTCGCCGCCCCGAGCTACGTCCTGCAGCTCCAGACCGTGGACGAGCTGACCAGCACGCCGGTTACTCGTTTCAACACGCTGCTCGACGTTCACGTGACCTTGCCGCCGAAGGGCGTGGTCGTCGCCTTCTCCGCCGACGGGGTGAGCTGGAAGCCCATTCGGCGCCTCAGCTCGGCCGCTCTGCCCGTGAACGGAACGAGTGGCTACCTGGTCAACTCGGACGGCTCGCTCGACATCTACACACTCGTCCCCGGCTACTTCGCGCTGCTGCAGGACGTCGCGGCGCCGACCAAGCCGAGCAGCCTGCGCGGGAACCTGGTCAAGCGAAAGCTTCAGCTCAAGTGGGGAGCTTCCAGCGACAACAGCGGCGCCGTCGCCGGCTACCAGATCACCCTCGGCGGCACCCTCGTTCAGACGGTCGCCGGTACGGCGAAGAGCGCCTTCGTGAGCAAGCTCCGGCAAAGCGGCCGCAGCATCTACCGCATCAGGGCCATCGACGGGGCGGGCAACCAGAGCCCGCTCTCGGGCTACGTCAAAGTGGTCGCCAAGGCGCGACCGCGCGGCTTGCCCGGTGCCGTCCCGCGCTGGGCCTGGCGCCGCCTAGCGTGGCAGGAGAAGGGGCAGAAGGGAAAGCATCCACACGCGCCGCGGCCGCTGCCCGACTGGTACTCGCGCTGGGCAGGCTGGAAGCTGAGCCCGTACCGGATTAGCCGCTGAAAGTCCGCCCTCTGTTCGAGGGCATGATGACTTTCAACGGAGAATGACGTCCTGGGATTGCGTTTGCGGGCTCGGCTCGGCTCGGGAGGGGCGGATGCTATCGGAGCGGTGGAGCCGAATGATCGCTGCGGCGGCCCTTTGGAGGTGGCGGAATCGAGTCGACGTCGGGCACTTCGTCCGGCCAGACGAGCAGCACGGAGCAGGGCGCATGATCGACGACAAAGCGCGTCGCCGGGCCGAGGCTGTGCGGCCCCAGGCGGGAGCGGTCGCCGTCACGGGCTGCCACCAGCAGGTCGGCCGCCTCGGCGGCCTGCACGACCTCCCTCTCGACCCGTCCTCGGCAAATCACCTGGCCGACATCGGCTCGCCCCAACAGCCTGGCACCAGCCGCGACCAGAGCCTCCCCCGACGCCGTCGCTTCGGCCTCCATCTGCTCTGTCAGACCAGGCTGTGGCCGCGACCGCCAGCGCCCGATCAACCCCTCGGCCGCAGCGCCGGCTGCGTGGAGCAGGTCCTCGGGCACCACGTAGAGAAGCGAGACCCGGGCATCCTCGGGGATCAAAGGCGAGGCAGCATCAATGCAGCCCTCCCACGTTCCTTCGGCCAGCCACAGCATCACGTGCACGGCTGAATCATCCCACCACTCGGAGCGATAGCCATAGAGCGAGTGTCGCAACCAGGAGCACTAGCGGCACCGTGAGCGCCCCCAAGCGCAGGAATTCGGACATCGGTGGCTCGACCTCGTGCCGGCGTAGTGTCCGGCGCCACAGCAGCGTCGCCAGCGACCCCACGTAGGTGAGATTCGGGCCAGTGTTGACACCAATCAGCACTGCCATCACCGGGCCGGCGCCGACGGCCGCGGCGGCGGGAAGCAGTAGCAAGACCGCGGGGAGGTTGTTGATCGCGTTAGCGAGCACGGCGGCGATCGCCGCGAGCAAGAGCAGCGACCACAGCGATGAGCCGTGGGGAACCAGGTGGCTCACCGCGCTCCCCAAGCCGCGGTACGAGACGGCGCTCACGATGAGCCCGAGCGCCAGCACGAAGGCGAGAAACGAGATGTCCACCGCCCGCCCCACGTCCCGGAGCGACGCCTTCCTGCTGCGCAGCGCCGGGAGCACGAGCGCGATCGCTCCGGCGGCGGCGGCGAAGGCGGGGTCGATGTGGACGATCGAGGTGACAAAAAAGCCGACCAGAGTGAGCGCGATCACCGCCACCGGGTAGATCGGCAGTGCGACCGGGCGCTCGCTGTCCGTCACGCCCCGGCCCACCAGGTCGCTTGCGAAGAACCGCCTCAGCACCAGCCACTCTACGGCGATCGCCGCCAGCCATGGCAGCGCCATGATCGTCCCGAACCGCGTGAACGACAGCCCACTCGCTCGGTACGCCAAGAGATTGGTCAGATTCGACACCGGGAGCAGCAGCGAGGCCGAGTTCGCCAGGTGCGTGCACGCGTAGACATGAGGTCGGGCTCGGAGCCGAAGCGTCGCCGCGGTGGCGAAGACGACCGGCGTGAGCAAGACCACTGTCGCATCGAGACTGAGGATCGCCGTCACGGTCGAGCCCACGACGAACACGAGCGCGAGCAGTGCTACCGGTCTGCCGCGCGAGGCGGCCGCCATCCACGCGCCGGCCGCGGCGAAGAGCCCGTCGCGCTTCGCCATCTCGGCGAGCACCAACACCGCCGCGAGAAACCCAATCGTTGGTCCGAGGCTGCGTGCCTCCTCGGTTGCCACATGCAGCGGCAGGATGCCGAGCGCCAGCACCAGGGCTGCCGCCGGCACCGACACCACCACTTCCGGCAGCCTCCATGGCCGGACCATGGCGGCGATCAGCGCGGCCGCGAGAAGGACGATCGCCAGGGTCTCGGCTGGAGCGCCAGACACGCGGCTCTCAGCCCCGCCTGGCGGACGACGATTGCGCCGTGTCTCTGGCGGTGGAACCGCGCGCAGCGATCATCGTCCGAATGATCTCCGCCGACGCCGACCTGTAACCGCTCGGCGCTTGAGACCGCTGTCTGCCGCATGTAGGACTCGGCGGTGGCGTGACGGCCAGCCACTGTCCGAGTCGATCACGTTTCGTGTTGTCCTTTTCGTCCATCTAGTCGAATGGAATCCTCGCTCGTAGTGTCTCTTACGAGCCGGATCGTGGGAGGCGCACGAGGCGTTCGGTTCGTCACCCCGGCCGAACTTCGCGCTGCTGGCCCCAATAGAGCGGCCTCATGCCGATCCCGCCGGAAAGCTCGAAAGCGTCCTGTTGCCCCCGAAGGCTATTGCGGGCATTCAGGTTCGAGCCGATAATGCCCGCGGTGCCGGCGTTTACAGGTATTTCGTGGTTCGGCCGTGCAGGAATCGAACCTGCGACCTTGGGATTAAAAGGAGGCCCTGCGACTTCGGCCGGTCTCGGTCTAGCTGGAAAACACGCGCTTTCGAGCAGATTTCGGGCCGATTTCGGCGGCTCGATCTCGGTGGATCTCGGTGGGGCTGGTTGCCCCATTGTTGCCCCTACAGTGTTGGTGAGCGCGATCTTCACCGGCTCTCGCAGGTCCGCGCCTATGTCCTCACCGAGGAGCCGTATGACCTTCTCGTAGTTTGAGATCGCCTCTTCGCTTCGACCAGGCGCGGATACGGCACACGGCCGTGTCTTGACCGCTCGCTAATCCCACCGAGCGCGCGAGTGTATCTCTACCCCCAAGACGTGGGACCGTCCTGACGAACCGCGTTACGGAAGGCCGATCACGCCGACGGGGGTCGGGCTGTAGCGCATCTCACCGTTTCCGAGCTGGCCGTAGTAGTTGTCGCCCCAGCACTCGACCGTACCGCCGGAGATGAGGGCGCAGCTGTGGTCGTAGGCGCCGTCGACCGCGCTTGCGCTCGTGATTCCTCCCACCTGAACGGGAGTCGAGCTGCTCGTCGTCGTGCCGTTTCCGAGCTGACCGTACTCGTTGCTCCCCCAGCACTCGACCGCGCCGCCGGAGAGGACGGCGCAGCTGTATACCTCCCCGCCGCCAACCGCGCTTGCGCTCGTGATGTTGCTGACCTGAACCGGAGTGAAGCTGTCCGTATTCAGGCCGTTGCCGAGCTCGCCTGCACCGCCTTGCCCCCAGCACTCGATCGTGCCGCCGGAGATGAGCGCGCAGCTGTATTCGCCTTTGCTGGTGCCGATCGCCGTTGCGTTGGTGATGTTGCTCACCGCGACCGGGGTCGGGCTGAAGTCGTTCCCCAACCAATCCTTCGTTACACCGCTGTGGTTCGTGACTCCGTCGCCGAGCTCTCCTTCGCCGTTGTCGCCCCAGCACTTGACCGTGCCGCCGGTAAGGGCGCAGGTGTGATCGTCGGCAGCGCTGACCTGAGTGACATTGGCGAGAGCGGTGGTTCCTGACGAGTAGACCGTGACCGGGATCGAGCTGTCTGTCGTCGTGCCGTTCCCAAGCTCGCCGCTGCGGTTCCAGCCCCAGCATCTAGCTGTGTGATCGGAGAGGACGGCGCAAGCGCTAACGATGCCGGTGCTGATCGCGGTCGCCTTCACCGTCGTCCCGTCGATGCCGCTGACCTGAACCGGCGTCGAGCTCTGATTGCCGGAGGTGCCGTTGCCGAGCTGGCCGTAAGAGCCATCGCCCCAGCACCAGACCGTTCCGTCGGAGATCAAGGCGCAGGCGAAAGAGCCGCCGGCGCTCACGTGCGTGACATTCGCAAGCGGCGTCGTCCCGGACGAGTAGACGGTGACCGGGATCGAGCTGTCTGTAGTCGTTCCGTTCCCGAGCTGGCCGTACTCGTTGTAGCCCCAGCACTCGACCTTTCCGCCCGAGACAAGAGCGCAACTGAAGTGCTCGTCGCCGGAGCTGATCGCGGTCGCGTCGGTGATGTTGCTGACCTGAACCGGCGTCAGGCTGTACCCCTTCTCGCCGTTTCCGAGCTCGCCGTAGTAGTTGTCGCCCCAGCACTCGACCGCCGAGCCGGAAACGATGCTGCAGCTGTGCTCGCCGCCGGCGCTGATCGAGCTCGCGCTCGCGATGCCGCTCACCTGCACCGGGTTGGAGCTGTCAGCGGTCGCGCCGTTTCCGAGCTCGCCGTCACTGTTGTAGCCCCAGCACTCGACGGAGCCGCCGGAGATGACGGCACAGCTGTGCCAGCTACCGGCACTCACCTGAGTGACATTCGTGAGCGGTGTGGTTCCGGATGAGTAGACCGAAACCGGGGTCCAGCTATCTGAGGTCGTGCCGTTCCCGAGCTCGCCGTTACTGTTGCCGCCCCAGCACTTGACCGTGCCGCCGGAGACGAGGACGCAGCCGTGCCAGCCGCCAGCGCTGACCTCGCTCGCGCTGGTGATGCCGCTGACCTGGACCGGAGTCGGGCTGAAGTCGTTCCCGGACCAATCTGGTCCATTGCTGTGGTCCGTGACTCCGTCGCCGAGCTGCCCTTCGCCGTTGTCGCCCCAGCACTTGACCGTTCCATCGGAGATGAGCGCGCAGGTGTCGTAGCTGCTCGCGCTGACCTCGGTCGCGCTTGCGAGGCCGCTTACCTGAACCGGGGTCGAGCTACCTGTGGTGGTGGTGGTGTTACCGAGCTCGCCATTCCCGTTGAGGCCCCAGCACTTGACCGTACCGCCCGACAGGAGAGCGCAGCTGTGGGAGCTACCGGAGCTGATCGCGGTCGCGCTGGTGATGTCGGTAACCTGAACCGGCGTCGAGCTCTGACCGACGGAGGTACCGTTTCCGAGCTGGCCGTAGGTGTTGTCGCCCCAGCACTCGACCGTACCGTCGGAGATGAGGGCGCAGGTATGGTCGTTCCCGGCGCTGATCGCGGTCGCGTCGGTGATGCCGCTGACCTGAACCGGGCTCGAGCTGTCTGTGAACGAGCCGTTACCCAGCTCGCCCTCACCGTTGTAGCCCCAGCACTTGATCGTGCCGTTGGAGGAAAGGGCGCAGCTGTAGTCGAAGCCGGCGCTGACCGCGGAGGTGAAGGTCACCACGGTCGCTGTCTGGGCCGACGTCGCATTCGCGGAGCCGTAGGCGTTGGAAGCGGTGACGACAACCCTGATCGTCGAGCCGACATCTGCAGCCCGGAGTAAGTAGGTGCTCGAACTGGCCGCCGAGATGCTCGAGCAGCCGTTCCCGGAAGAGTCGCAGCGGCGCCACTGGTAGGCATAAGAGGTAGGCGAGTTGCTCCAGGAGCCGTTCGAGGCGCTGAGCGTCTGGCCCTGCTTGACCGTGCCCAAGATCGCCGGCGGAGCGGTGTTCGCCGGCGGCAGGCCGGCTACGACCGCCGTCTGGCTCGAAGTAGCGCTCTTCGAGCCGTGAGAGTTAGCAGCCGTGACTATGACGCGCATGGTCGAGCCGACGTCGCCGAGCGCGAGAACGTAGGTGCTCGAGGTGGCGCCGCCGATATCCGCGCAGATCGCGCCCGAGGCGGTGCAGCGATCCCAGCGATAGGCATACGCGGTCGGGGAGTTACTCCAGGAGCCGTGCGAGGCAGAAAGCGTCTGACCCTGCTTGGTCGTGCCGGAGATGGTGGGGAGAGAGGTGTTTACCGGGGCGCTTTTCTTTGGAACGACGACAACCGGACCGGCGATAGCCTTGACGATCCTGAAGGAGAGCGTTACGGCGGCGTAGTCACAGGAAAGCCTGAGCCGGTAACTGCCGACCTTGATCGCTTTTCCGGCGAAGACCCGCTTGACCGTCATCGTCTGGGAACCGCTGAAGCGCCCGTTCTTCTTGACCGTCACGACCTTCGGCCACTTCGTCCCTTTCTTGATGGTGAGCAGGTAGGCGAAGCTCTTACTCGGAACCGAGAACTTGTAGACGAGCTTGACCTTGCTCGCCTGTGCGCTGGTAAAGCTCGTCTTGGTGAGATGGGCCGAGAGCTTGCCGCGCGCGCTCGAGCCGGCGGCGGCGACGCTGCTCGTGATCGCAAACGCGAGTGCCAGGAGTAGGAAGCCGGCTGCGACGCGTGCGGCTCTCCTCGGGCTGTTGCGAAGGAACGAGGGGGGAAGCAGAAAGCGGGCCACTTAGGCACCTCCGTAGCGGTAGAGCTAGCGGAACCGACCGCTCGAACCGGCGGTCCGAATCGATCCTTACACATCTGCAGGCGTCGAGCAACGCGGCCGAGAGACGCGACCGACTCGATCGACGCGCCGTGCAGGCGCTTTCAAGATGGGCCGTACAGGATTCGAACCTGTGACCTTGGGATTAAAAGGAGGCCCTGCGACTTCGGCCGGTCTCGGTCTAGCTGGAAAACGAGCTATTTCGAGCCGATTTCGACGGTTCGATCTCGGTGTATCTCGGTGGAGCTGGTTGCCCCACTGTTGCCCTCGCGCTGGACGCGGATCGAGGCTTTTCGTTTTCTCGGCGCGCGACTGCCGCGCTGTCTTATGCAACAACTTCTGACGACGTCTGAGCAGAGTGCGTCGTGACTGATTGCGAGCGTCCTCGCACCTTGTCAGCGATAAACAATCCAAGTAGCAACACCATTGGCAAGTTCTCAAAAATTACGTACCGCGGTGAAGCGTAGGCGCCACCGAGCCATGTTCCGACCGAGACCAATGCGCGTGCCACCGAGGGATGGGTATGGAGAAGCGGGAGAGGCATGTCTGCTGCGTAGGAGACGCTGAACGCAACAATGGCAGCGACTACGCTGATCAGCCAAAACGCGAGCTGTCGGAGGGCGGTTAGTCGTGTGATCAACAGCAGCGGCAGCGTAATCAGGAGGATCCGGTCGGTCGACTCGTCCGGGAGAATCACGAACGAGGCGAACACGGTCAGAATAATGGTCTCGACAATGTCGAGTTTCCGCCTGAAAAAGAGGACGTAGAGTACGAAGATTGCTAACGGAATCCCGAGTCGGGGGATCCACGACGAGTAGATTCCCGTACGGGCGAGAAGGACGGTGATGCTCGCGTTCCCGGGTGGGTATCCGATTCTGTTCTCGCGGCGGCTGTAGGGAAGAAGATTCGCGGGGAAATACGGGATCTGTGCGACGATGACGCACGTTGCGGCGAGCAGCAGCGACGCCCAGAACCGCCATACCTGTTCGGTCTTCCTCTTCGTCCACGCGTAGGCAACGAGTGGTAGAGCGAAGAATCCGCTCAGCCACTTGAGGGCGCCGAGCACACCAGAGGCGATGAGCGAGACATTCGGTGCTCCGCGCTCGATCGCAATCACTATTACGAGGAGAAGCAGCAGGCAAAGCCCTTTGTCCTCGGCGTATACCGTCCACCAGAGCAGCAGCAGCGGGTTGAAGGCGAGTATCGCCATGACCGCCGCACGCCACCGGTAGCTCCGAGGATAGAACCAGCCGACTACGGCCACACAGAGAGCTTCACAGATCGCAAAGAACACGCGGAGCGTCTCCGGCGAGTCTCGCACCGAAAGAAGCAGCGCTAGTAGCCCCATCTCCCCTGGCTGATTGTCGCCGTAGACGGGGTTTATAGGGCCGGAGGCTGGCGCATGATAGGGATTAATCCCGTGCCTAAAGAGATCCGAAAAGTAGGTGTAGATCTGCAAGTCATAGCCACCGTTTAGGTAATGACCGATCAGCGCGAGGCGTAGAACAAGCGCGGCGAGCGCTGTCACAAGCACCGCGACGGCCCAAGCGTAGCGTCGCAATTCAGTGCTTAATCTCCAGCCCCTCACAGTCTGCTGAGCCTAACATGGAGAATCCGGTCGACGAGGCTGGACACGAGTGAGCCGAGCTCGCGCGGCGCGGGGTTAGCTCACCTGCCGAAATGCGGGTTGCAGCTATATGCAGCGATAGGTGGCCTTCGGAGACAAGCCCGTACGCGCACCGTACGCGCAGGCGGACACCGGAGCGAGGCTAGAACAACTCGACGAGGGCTAGGCGTTTAAGGCACCGTGGCCTACGGCGCCCCGTTGCCACGGTGCTCTACTTGGTCAGGGCCACTTGGGGGCCCGGAGCGCAACGGATAGCAGTCAGGCTCCAGCCCGTTGTTAACCTTTTCTTGTGAGAACGGCGAAATACCCGTACCGTGAATTCGGCACAAAGCACTCGTAAACCGTTGCGCCCGAATTCTTCTCTTCGACGAAGCCATCGACTGCGGTTTTTACACCTGTTGAGAAGAAGTCGTAATCATCCACAATGATGATTGCGCCGGTCGAAGTCGTTCGGTGGAGAAAATCAAGAGTGAGCTTTGTTGGCTCAAACAGATCGAAATCTACGTAAGCAAAACTTACTTCTTCGGGTAGGTTCGAATCATGTTTAAGCACATGGTCTATGAAACCCTTGTGAATAACATATCTCTGCGGCGGAAATGATATCGCGCTCAAACGGGCGCGGACCATATCTTCTGGGCACGACATCGTCCCGGTATAGGCTTCCATACTGCCCAGCGAAAAGATATCGTCCTTCAGCCGATCTTCTTCTGAAGGCTTAGGGAGTCCTTCGAACGAGTCGAACAAGTGGAGAGCTTTGCTGCCGGACCGTATTTCGTTTGCGATTAGGGCGGATGTCTCTCCTTGAGCTACACCGTATTCACAAACATCGCCACGGACGTTTGTGCACCTCGTTAGTGCCTCCACTAGGTAATATGCTTCGGATGGTGGCGTTCCGCACATCCGCGCGATTAATGTTGAACGAGTTTCGTTTATCTCAATGAGATCGCCCGACTCATTGAGCCGCTGCTCATATGCCTGCGTAAGGTTTACGAAGTTTCTGATGAGCCGCTGCTCATATGCCTGCGTGGGGTTAACGAAGTCGCTGATGCTCGCTCGCAGTCCTAACGGGCATAGTTCATATCCTAGAGTTGCGAGGGTCTTCTTTATCGCCTTTTTCAGTATCCTCACGTGATCTCTTTGTTCAATTCTCGGACTCGTGTCAACTATAAGCCAGAGCAGGAGACTATAGGAGGTCGTCCCGTAGCTCGTCTCCTCCATCGCTCCGAACGACCACGTCCGAAAGAGCGTCTAGCGGAGCGGCCTCCGGTCGCGTAGCGTGAAGGCTGGCGAGCCGCCTCTCACGAAGTTCGGCCGCGCCCCCGGGGTTGCTCGAAGCATCTGAGGGCGACTCGCCACTAGTTCGGCTCGACGATATTCAGCGTTGGAACGGTCGCAGGTTCGGGCGTAGGCTAAGTCGGTGGGATTCCTCTCGCGCTTCCTCGTCAGCTCGATTTGCGCCCTAGCGCTTGTCGACACCGGCGGTCTCGCTGGCGCTGCGTCTAGCAAAGCCTCCAGTGCCAGGATCTCTGCCCATCTGACTAAGACGAGCTTCAAGAGTTCACAGGCAGGCGCGGTCAAGCTCATCTACAGCTTCTCGGCTACGAGCAAAAGCTTCGGCTACCTGCTCACCTTCAAGAAGGGTCCCAAGTGGCGGACGGTCAAGAGCGTCAAGAAGAAAGGAACCTTCAAGGGCTCCAAATCGATGACCGTCAGGAAGGTCTTCGCGGGGAAGCCGGTCAAGGTCGGTCGCTATCGGCTCGAGCTCTCCGCTGACGGAGGGAGAAAGCTCCTCAGCTTCAAGGTGGGTGGTAAGCCCGCAAACACCTCTCGTCCAGCCATCTCGGGCACCACTGCGGCGGGCCAGACGCTCTTGGCCGGGAAAGGCTCCTGGAGCAACTCGCCGTCTTCGTACACCCACCGGTGGCGACGCTGCAACAGCTCCGGGGTGAGCTGCTCCAACATCTCGGGCGCAACCTCTAGCTCTTACGTCCTCGATCTCGTAGACGTTGGTTCGACTATTCGCGTTGTAGTCAGGGCTACAAACACCTATGGCTCGACGGGCGCCACGTCGAGCCAGACGGCGGTCGTTTCCGGTCCCGTGGTTACGGCCACCGCTCCTCCAACCATCTCGGGCACTACCACTCAGGGTCAGATGCTCACTTCCTCGACGGGCTCCTGGATTAATCCACCTATCTCGTTTGCCTACCAGTGGCGCCGTTGCGATGGCTCTGGCGCGAACTGCTCGGACATCTCGGGCGCCAGCTCTAGCACCTACACGCTCACCTCTGCCGACGTTGGTTCAACCATCCGCGTCGTAGTCACGGCCTCGTACATCGGCTTTTGCCCTCACTTCGCGTGCACTGTCGTTGCATCAGGGAGTGCGACCTCAGCTCAGACAGCCGTAGTGGCCGGCCTGCCACCCGGCTAATCTCGGGATAATCCGATTCCGCTTGGTCAATCAGCCGGCACCGTGACGGGTGGGCTGCGGTGGTAACGGGCGTTAACAGGGACGCTTGCTAGACCAACTCCGCGACACGCGTGAGATATCCTCGGTCGGCGTTGCAACCGCCATAGACCGGCGCGTAACGCGCGTCGAGCGCTAGCGCGGGCAAGCCCCCCCGACCGCGTCAATAACTAGCCGCTCAGAACGGCTCTCAGCGCGTCGCGCGCTCTTCGGCTGTTTCGTAAAAGCCCTGCTAATCGGATGGGCCGTACAGGATTCGAACCTGTGACCTTGGGATTAAAAGGAGGCCGCCAGGACCTCGGTAGATCTCGGTCTAGCTGGAAAACACGCGCTTTCGAGCAGATTTCGGGCCGATTTCGGCGGCTCGATCTCGGTGGATCTTGGTGGGGCTGGTTGCCCCATTGTTGCCCCACCGGTCAATTGTTCCAGCTCGCGTTACAGCCTTTGGCAATCGGCGTCTCGCGCTCCGGCGGGCCGAGCTGTGTGACTCCGATGCTGCCTGAAGTTTCATCCTCGCCGCAGGTGTCGGT
Source organism: Actinomycetota bacterium (assembly GCA_003162055.1). GTDB lineage: Bacteria > Actinomycetota > Thermoleophilia > Gaiellales > Gaiellaceae > Fen-549. The sequence goes on from PMNA01000006.1 coordinate 13,736, forward strand.
CAAGGCCAGTCGCCCGTCGAAGCTGATAGTGAAGCCGGCAGTGACGCCGGTGGCCGAGAGATCGAAGGTGGCAATCGTCTTGGCTCGTACGACATCGATGAGCAGCTGCAGCCGCGGGTCGCTGTCGGTCAGGAGCAGCTGGCCGTCACGTAGCCAGCGATCGGGATATCCATCGGAATAGGAGCTGGCTTCGCTTCGCGCTCCTAAGAGCCGCATCCGCCCTCCGGCGGGCGAGATCAACCAGATTCCAGCCGAGTCACTCTGCGTAAGAGCGATTTGCTTGGGGCCCCAGAGCACCCTTTCGACGTCACCGACACGGGTGATCCGGCGTGTCTGCCCGCTGCGAAGATCGACGACAAAGATATCTCTGCCTCCTCGGACGGCGCTCTCACCGATATAGGCAACGTGACTACTATCCGGAGACAATGTCAGGCCGCTCTCACTCGTGGAAAGGAGATCGAAGTTGAGATCGGCGATCCGACGTATCTGCCCGCTGCGAAGATCAACGACCAAGATCTCGCTGCCCTTAACGTCCTTCTTGTAACCGGGCTTGAAGCCCACGTAGACAAGGGACTTGCTGTCGGGAGTGAAGCTCGCGGCGCCCTCATAGGCCTTGATCGTTTTCTCCACCTTCCCGCTGTGGGCATCGACGATCAACAGTTCTGACCATCCACTCTTTCCGGGCGCCTCAACGGCGATATGGCGCGAATCCGGTGACCAAAAACCATCGGTTGCCGTGTCGCTGAGCACCTCTGGTCGCCCGCCGTTCGAAGAGATCAAGTAGAGAGGCGCGGGGGTAGGTCGGCCGCTGTAGTTGTATTGGAGGAGGCTGCTCCGGTCCCAAAAAAGGACCAGCCGTCCGTCAGGCGAGACAGATGGTCCGACCCCTTGTGCCAGACGACGGGGCGTGCCAACGCGAAGTGGTTCGACCCCGTTCAGCGGGGTGAAATAGATCCAGCTGCCGCGCTGGTAGACAACCACACGGCGCGCGCTTGTCCCTCCGTCGGCGGGCAAAAACACAAACACCACGATGGCCAGCACGATCACCGTCAGCGTGGCCCCGAATGCGAACACCCCCGTATGGGGTACGGACAGCCTCTTCTTCATCGCGCCTCTCATAGGGGGACGTTTCCACGGGCGAGTAAAGAAGCGCTAAAGGCGGCAGCGGCGGTGATCTGCGTCGGCCGCAGGGGCGCTCCTATTGAGGTTGAGACGCAATACCGCGAAAAGTCTTCGCCGGCCTCACTGGCGGACTTTTCGCGGAGAAGTGGGCCGTACAGGAATCGAACCTGTGACCTTGGGATTAAAAGTCCGGCCAGACGAGTTTCTGCGAATCGCAGGAAACTGAAAAAGGCTGCAAAACGCAGCTTTCGGTACTGCAACGAACTGCAGCGAAACACCCTCTTCAGAGACGAACCCGTACGCGCACGGTACGCGCACTAGAGGGAAAGACCGGCTGACTGCAGAGTGCCTATAAGCCCTGGTCGAAACAAACCGCTAGCCGACGGGAGCCGTTCCGTAAACCTTCCTATAGAGCTTCTGCCAGTTCGTTGCGATTCCGACCCGGGCGCTACTGAGGCTCATCGACCCCGAGCAGACGAGGCTGTGGAGCTTGTTCTCGAGCTTGTCTTTGACGTGGTAGCCGGGAGCTGGGCTCGCTCTCTCCGGGAAGAGGTTTGCGATGTCATTCGAGCCGCCGAGCTCGAGCGAGACGATGTGGTCGATCTCAAGCGAGGAGCCGTAGAGCTTCTCTGTCATCCCGTACTCCACTTCGACGTCGTACTTCTCGGACTGCGGGACGTTCCGGATCGAGCCCGTGTGGAAGCTCGCGGAGCAGATAACGGCCTTCGTGAGCTTTGAGTAGTAGGCGCCGGGCGAGCAGCGCCGGTCGGGGTTCGGCCCGAGCTTGCAACCCGAGGTCTTAGTCCGGTTCTTGAGCAGTACCGTCTTACCGACATCGACTGTCCCGGCGCTCGCGCCGGAACTCTTCTTGGTCGCGGTCGAGCCTCCGTTCAGCCACACGGCGACGCCGCCGTGGTGAGAACAAGTTCCCTGCCGGTGCTGCGAGTAGCTGTAGGTGCCGTCGTTACANNATCAAGTACCACCGTCTCATTACGACTCCTCCCGACTTGCGCTTCGTATTGAACACCGTGAATCTCGTTCGTTGCGGGCCAATTGTCAAGCAATTTTCGCGAAAACGGCTGCCGTACTGATTCGTGGCGTGGGCGAGTGTTCAGGAATGTCTCTTGGAACCTCGGGCCCTGGCGGCATTCGAGTCCTTTTCTCTATAACGACCTTTAGCTGTCTCGCGATTTGACCGACTCTTCCAATGGTCAACTCATGCGCCGCGTCTTCCCCCCGATAGCAGCCCTGTCTCTGATCCTCCTCCTCTCCGCTCTCGCAGCGGGCTGCGGAGGAGACTCGAAGCCCGGTATCGTCACGAGCTGGGGCAAGGACGGAGTGGCGAAGCTCCCGGGCTTCGAGGTCAAGCAGACGATCGAGGACCCGTCGGGGCGGATCGTCGCGGTCGGTAACTACAAGGGCAACTTCGCCCAGGTCGTACGCCTGCTCCCTGACGGCTCGCTCGATTCCTCGTTCGGCAAGGACGGAATCGTCCGCTGGCCCTTCCACATGTTCGAGGGGCGCTTTCCGAACGGGATGGACTACCTCGGCTGGGACCTGGTAACTCTCCTTCCGGATGGAAGAATCGTCCTCGCCGGAACGAACATGGTGGGCAACGTAGA
>PMNA01000002.1 GCA_003162055.1 Actinomycetota bacterium
TCATGGACCAGACCAACTCGCTGGCCGGGCTCACGCACCGGCGGCGCCTGTCGGCGCTCGGTGCCGGCGGCCTCACCCGCGAGCGCGCGCCGATCGAGGTGCGCGACGTGCACACGACCCACTACGGGCGCATGTGCCCGATCGAGACGCCTGAAGGCCCGAACATCGGCCTGATCGGATCGCTCGCCTCCTACGCGACGATCTCGGAGTTCGGCTTCATCCAGACGCCCTACCGGCGTGTCACCAAGGGCAAGGTCTCGGACGAGATCGTCTATCTCGACGCGGCCGAGGAGATGAACTACACGATCGCCCAGGCCAACGAGCCGGTCGATCCCAAGACAGGGAAGTTCGCCAACGACATGGTGCTGTGCCGCTCGCGCGAGGGCGAGGCGGTAACCGCGGCGCCCAAGGACATTCAGTTCATGGACGTCTCGCCGGCTCAGCTGGTGAGCGTGGCGACGGCGCTGATCCCCTTCCTCGAGCACAACGACGCCAACCGAGCGCTGATGGGCGCGAACATGCAACGGCAGGCCGTGCCACTGATGATCACCCAGGCTCCGCTCGTCGGAACCGGGCTCGAGCACCGCGCCGCCGTCGATACCGGCGACGTCGTTCTGGCCTCTCGTGGCGGCACCGTCGTTGATGTCGACGCCGAGAAGGTTGTCATCGAGGCGCGAGGCGGCGACCAGGAAGAGCACGCGATGACGAAGTACATGCGCTCGAACCAGGGCACGCTCATTCACCAGAAGCCCGTCGTCACGCTCGGTCAGAAGGTGAAGGCGGGCGAGGTGCTCGCCGACGGTTCCTCGACCGATCATGGCGAGCTGGCGCTCGGTGCCAACCTCCTGGTGGCCTTCATGTGCTGGGAGGGATTCAACTTCGAAGACGCGATCGTCCTTTCCGAGCGGCTGGTCAAGGAGGACGTGCTCTCCTCGATCCATATCCACGAGTACGAGGTGGACGCGCGCTCGACCAAGCTCGGCGACGAGGAGATCACCCGCGACATCCCCAACCGTTCGGAAGATTCGCTGCGCAACCTCGACGAGCGCGGCATCGTCCGCGTCGGCGCCGAGGTCGGCTCGGGCGATCTGCTCGTGGGCAAGGTGACACCCAAGGGCGAGACCGAGCTGACCGCGGAGGAGAAATTGATTCGCGCCATCTTCAAGGAGAAGGCGCGCGAGGTTAGAGACACCTCGCTCAAGGTGCCGCACGGCGAAGGGGGCGTCGTCATCGACGTCAAGACCTTCTCGCGCGACGCCGGCGACGATCTCTCGCCGGGCGTGAATGAGCTCGTGCGCGCCTACGTGGCCACGAAGCGCAAGATCTCCGAAGGCGACAAGCTGGCCGGGCGCCACGGTAACAAGGGCGTCATCTCCAAGATCGTCCCCGAAGAGGACATGCCTTTCCTAGAGGACGGCCGGCCGGTCGATATCGTCCTGAATCCGCTTGGCGTTCCTAGCCGTATGAACATCGGGCAGGTGCTCGAGACGCATCTCGGCTGGGCGGCGGCGCACGGAGTCTTCTCCGATACGACGAGCGCCGAAGGATCGCCGCCGATCGGCGGGCGCCAGAAAGTGTCCGGGCGCATGGAGGTAATCGCCGCGCCCGAGCCGAGCCCGGTGGCCACCGCGGTCTTCGACGGCGCGACCGAAGAGGACGTCGACAACGCGCTGGTCGAGTGGACGAAGCGGGGCGACTCGGCGATCACGATGGTGGTCGATCCGAAGCGCCCGAAGGGCCGCCACTGCTCGGGCAAGGTGCGCCTGTTCGACGGCAAGACCGGCGAGCCCTTCGAGCAGAAGGTGACGGTCGGCTTCATGTACATCCTCAAGCTGCTGCATCTGGTGGACGACAAGATCCACGCTCGTTCCACCGGCCCCTACTCGCTCGTCACCCAGCAACCTCTGGGTGGTAAGGCGCAGTTCGGCGGCCAGCGCTTCGGCGAGATGGAGGTCTGGGCACTCGAGGCCTATGGAGCGGCCTACACGTTGCAGGAGATGCTCACTATCAAGTCCGACGACACCGTCGGCCGGGTCAAGGCCTACGAGGCGATCGTCAAGGGCGAGAACATCGCGGAGCCCTCGATTCCCGAGTCCTTCAAGGTGCTGCTCAAGGAGATGCAGTCACTCTCACTGGATGTGAACGTGCTCTCCGAGGAGGGGCAGGCCGTTGAGGTGAGGGAAGAGGACGACGAGCTTCTGCGCGCGGCGGAGGAGCTTGGCATCGACCTCTCGCCCGGCTCGCTCAGAGCTGCGGCGAGGCCGCCCACGGCCGAGGAGGTCGAAGAGGGTCAGGAACGCGTCGACGAAGCGGGGGAGATGTCACTTCCCAGCGACGAGTCGCTGGGCGATCTCGAAGAGGTCGAGGTCAAGCCCGCAGCCTCCGAAGTGACCGTCGAAGAAGAGGGTGCCTGATGGTCGGCGAGACGAAATTGCAAGCAAGACACAGAGAGAGCGGGGGAACGAAGTTGCGCACCCTTACAGAGGCCGTTCGTGCGGTCGGAGGTAGGCGGAAATGATCGACATCAACGAATTCGACGCCATCCGCATCGGGCTCGCGTCTCCGAAGCAGATCCGCGACTGGTCGCACGGCGAGGTGACCAAGCCCGAGACGATCAACTACCG
>PMNA01000027.1 GCA_003162055.1 Actinomycetota bacterium
GCGGAGAAGGAGGGATTCGAACCCTCGAAGGAGGTGTAGACCCCCTTAACGCCTTAGCAGGGCGCCGCCTTCAGCCACTCGGCCACTTCTCCGAGCGCGCTCAGGATAGCTAACTAGACCTAAGACTACTAGCCAGCGGTTCTTCTCAACAGCCGCCGCGACCGACATGGAGGTCGCGGCTCACCAAACGCCGTCCCTAACCCTCACGTCACGAGCACTGCCCACAACCACGGTTAGCCGAGTGCGCGCATAGGAGCAGGCGAGTTTTCAGCGCCGCAGGCGTGAAACTCGTACGAATCGCCAATACCGCGAAAAGTCTTGGCCGGCATCGCCGGCCGACTTTTCGCGGAGAAGAAAATCCCCCGATGGGGTGCTGCCGGAGTCAGGCCGAGCAGCGAAACTGTAGGTGCCGGCTCCCCCCTCATCCCGGCATGGCGTCGCCCGTCTGCGGCTTATGCGAGGCGGGCTTCGCTCTTTCTGGGCGCGTTTTCTGTCCGGCTCCGATGCGAAACGCGGGCCGGGGCGCAGGTGCGCCGGTAGAGGTGCGCGCGGCGGCGGCTACCGCTTATCTCGAGCATCCCCATCGTTCGCAGGCAGTAGGTCATCTGCTGCGCGAGCCGTCGCGTGATCGCGGCCGCTTCGGCGAGCTCCGCGGTGTCGAACGGCTCGGGCAGCGTCGAGGGAAGTAGGGCCGCCGCGTCTTCCGGGGAGGCGATGCGGATGCAGTCCGCGACGCCCGAGAGAGAGCGTCCGCTGACGACCCAGCCGTGGCGCCTGAACGCCTTTCCGGGTCGATGGAGGCGCAGTTCCTCTTCCTCGATCAGCAGGATCTCGATCTCCAGTTGCGGCCTGCAGAGCAGCGTCGGAATGCTGACCAGGCGGGAGAAGACGTCCTCGACTCTGCCGTGCCTGGGGGAGCGGCGGGTGGAGAGGATCTCGCCGCCCGCCGAAAGGCGAATGATCCTGCGCTCGCGCGCCACCGGAGCCACGACCCGAACCGGATGCTCGCGCGTCAGCAGATCCAGCTTGCGCCGCAGCGGTGCGAAGCTACCCGTCTGGATCTCGATCAGCAGCTCGCCGCGAACGATGTCCACGACGTAGCCCGAAAGTCGCTTCTCGATCTCGTCGCCAGGCCGCCGGTACCACTCCTTGAGTTGCGCATGCAGCGCGCCTTCTCGGAGTGTTCCGATCAGCGGCGACGCAGTGTCCGGCTCATCTATCGGCATCGGGCTAGAGCTTTCGCTCCGCTGCGCCCGTGACCTCCCGAGTCGGCCGCCGCCGGTTTAGTCGTTTATGCGCGCGAGTAACTCGCGGCGGTGAAGGACGCGCACGACCGTTCCGGCCAGGCGCACCTCGTAGCCGGCGTCTTTGGGGAAGAGAACCTTGTCGCCCGGCTCGACGCCCTCGGCCTCGACGCCCACGGCCGTGACGACGCCAGATTGGCAGCCGTTCTCGGAGCTGGCGGGAATGATCAGGCCGGCACGGGTCTCGGTTTCCTCGTCGGAAGGCTGAACGACGAGGTAGTCGTCCAGCGGCTCCAGGGAGAGATCAAGCCCGCGAGAATGCTCGTCGATCATCCTGTATTCAGCATACGCGCTGATCGCACGTGAGATGGTCGTGGCGACACCGCGGCGGCCAACATCACCTGCCGTTCGGCCGGGCGTCTCAACTAGAGTTTGGCCATGCGCCGGGTCGTGGTCACGGGAATGGGAGCGGTCAGCCCGCTCGGGAACGACCTTGCCACGACCTGGGACGGGCTCGTCGCCGGCAAGAGCGGGCTCAACTTCATTCAGAGCTTCGACACCGCCGACTTTCCTGTGAAGGTCGGTGCCGAGGTCAAGGATTTCGACCCAACCGGGCTCGCCTCGCCCAAGGAGTTGCGCAAGCTCGCGCGCTACACGCAGTTCTCACTGGCCGCCGCCAAGGAGGCCGTGGAAGACGCGGATCTCGTCGGCGCCTACCCGAACGAGCGGATCGGGGTTGTCTTCGGCTCGGCCGTCGGCGACATCGGCTGCATCGCGCAGCAGGAGCAAACGCTGCTCGAACGCGGTCCCAGTCGCGTGGCACCGTGGTTCATTCCCAGCGTTCTCACCGACGCGGCCAGCGGCCAACTGGCGATCAGCTTTGGTTTCAGCGGAATCAACTTCGCCATGGTCGCCGCCTGCGCAACCGGTTCCTACACGCTCGGTGAGGGCGCCGAGATCGTTCGTCGCGGCGCGGCCGACGCGATTCTCGCCGGCGGTGCCGAGGCCGCCCTGACGCCGCTCATCCTGGCCGGCTTCAGCAACATGCGCGGCCTGGCCGGCGAGCAGGAGAATCCAGCCCACGCTTCACGTCCGTTCGACGCCACGCGCGACGGTTTTGTGATCGGCGAAGGAGCCGGGATTCTCGTGCTTGAGGAGCTGGAAGCGGCGCGGGCCCGCGGCGCCAAGATCCACGCCGAGGTTGTCTCCTACGGCGCCTCGAATGATGCCTACCACGTCGCCCAGCCCGACCCCGAGGCCGGTGGAGTGGCACGCATGATGACCGAGGCTCTCGCTGCGGGCGGCATCGAGCCCGAGCAGGTGGGCTACATCAACGCGCACGGCACCTCGACTCCACTCGGCGACGCCGCCGAGACGAGGGCGATCAAGGCCGCCTTCGGCGACCATGCCTACAAGCTTGCGGTCTCCTCGACCAAGTCGATGCTCGGGCACTGCCTCGGCGCCGCCGGCGCGCTCGAGGCGATCGCCTGCGTGCTGGCGATCGAGCACGGGATCATCCCGCCGACGATCAACTACGAGCATCCCGACCCCGAATGCGACCTCGACTACGTCCCGAACGTCGCGCGCAAGGCCGACCTTTCCTACGCGCTCTCGAACGGGATGGGTCTCGGCGGCCACAACGGCTGCGTTCTGCTCGGGCGCGTCGACTAGTAGCTGCCTCGCGCTCGCCGCGAGCGAGCGCTTTCTTTCCCAAAATGGCGCATTAGTGTGCGCTTTCCTTCATTTCGGGACGGTAGTTTGGAACGACCCCGCGGGCGGGTGGCTCGGTGGCGGGCGAAGAGAGAATCGTTTCGCCCTCATCAAGGCGGCCGTTTCCCGATCATCGCCTCGACTTGAGCATCTCGTTCGACCTCCGCACCCCGCACCCCAGCCGTTGTGTGACAATGAAGCCCCGCCGCAACTGGCGCTACGAGGTGGAATAAACCACCGGGGAGTGGCGGGGAGAGATGCCGAGCGCCTGGGCGAACCGACGATCCCAAGGAGGGCTTTCGATGGACACCCAGGCGCGACTCGAGCTTCGTTACGGAATCAACCCGCACCAGGCGCCCGCGCAGGTGCTGGCGGCCGGTGAGCGCCTTCCCTTCCGCGTGCTGAACGGCGCGCCCAGCGCGATCAACATCCTCGACGCGCTTCTGGCCTGGAACCTGGTCCGCGAATTGCGCGAGGCGCTGGAGCTTCCCGCGGCCGCCTCCTACAAGCACCTCAGCCCCGCCGGCGCCGGTCTCGGAGTGCCTCTGCCCGACGATCTAAAGGAGTCGTACTTCGTCGGCGAGGTCGAGCTGAGCCCGATCGCGACGGCCTACGCGCGCGCTCGCGGCGCCGATCGCCTCTGCTCCTTCGGCGACTGCGTGGCGATGAGCGACACCGTCGACGAAGCCGCCGCCGCACTGCTTGCCCAAGAGGTGTCCGACGCCGTAATCGCGCCCGGCTTCGAGCCCGCTGCACTGGAGCTTCTGAAGGAAAAGAAGCGCGGGAAATACCTCGTGCTCGAGGCCGATCCCGAGGTCGAGCTGCCGAAAACCGAGCGCCGCGACCTACTCGGCGTAACGCTCGAGCAGCCGCGCAACGACGCGCGCCTGACGGTCGATGACCTGCGGGCGGGAATCGTCACCGAGAAGCGCGAGCTGCCCGATGATGCAGCCCGCGATCTGCTCCTGGCCACGATTGCGCTCAAGTACACGCAGTCCAACTCGGTCACGCTCGCCTCGGGCGGGCAGCTGGTCGGCGTCGGCTGCGGTCAGCAGTCACGCATCCACTGTGTTCAGTTGGCGGCGAACAAGGCCCAGCTCTGGCACCTGCGGCGCAGTCCGCTCGTGCAGGCGCTGCCGCTACGCGAGGGCATCTCTCGCCCCGAGCGCGACAACGCCATCGACTTGTATCTGCGCGACGAGATGACGCCGAAGGAGCGCGAGGCCTGGCTCACGTCCTTCTCGGAGGAGCCGCGCCCGCTCAGTGCCGAAGAGCGGTCCGACTGGCTGGCTCAGCTTCGTGGCATGTCGCTCAGCTCGGACGCGTTCATTCCCTTCCGCGACACGATTGACCGCGCCGCGGCGGTCGGGGTCGGTTACGTGGCCGAGACCGGCGGCTCGATCCGTGACCCCGAGGTGATCGAGGCGGCGAACGAGTACGGCCTGCTGATGACCCTCACCGGCGTGAGGCTGTTCACGCACTAGCAGCGTCATTGATCAGCTCGGGCGTCAGCTCGGTCAACGAGTCGATCACGACAGCGGCGGCGGCCAGCGCATCCGCGCGCGGCGGGAAGACGGGGTTGGGAACGGCGACCACGAGCATTCCGGCCGCGCTCGCGGAGAGAAGCCCGTTGGTCGAATCCTCGACGGCGGCGGCGCGGCTCGGGGTGACGTTCATTCGTTTGAGTGCCTCAAGGTAGACGTCCGGCGCGGGCTTGCCGTGCTCGACCTCCTCGGACGAGACGCTGACCTCGAAGTAGTCGGCGACGGCGGCGAGCCCCAGCACGAGCTCGATGATCGGTCGGTTCGAGGAGGAGGCCAGCCCGAGCCGGAAGCGCTTGGCCATGCGCCCGACCGCCTGTACGGCGCCCTCCATCAGCGGCAGATGCTGCCAGTAGAGGCCCTCGAGCCTGGAGACGACCTCGGCCGAGATCTCCTCCGGCGCCTCGGTAAGCCCAACCCGCTCGTGCATGTAGCGCGACCACTCCAGCGAGCTCATGCCCATCATGTCGCGCTGGGCGCTCGCCGGCCAGGCGAGGCCGCGCTCGAGCGCCAGCTTGCGTCTCGCCTCGTCCCAGATCTCCTCGCTGTCGACGAGAACGCCGTCCAGGTCGAAGACGACAGCCTCGAGAGAACCTGCAGCGTCGATGCCGGTCACGGCGTGATCATAGGCGCGTGACCGCGCTCGAACACCTTCCCTGCAGCTTGGGCACTCAGTTGATGGTGCAGCGAGCGTCGTTGCCGAGCTCGGTCGCCTGTTCCTGGTTCAACTGCGCGTCGACCAGCTGGTTGTACGTGCCCGGAGCGTTCCCCATCCACCACACGTCCGGAGTGACGCCTGGCCCCTCGACCGTGGCACGGTACTTCTGGCCCTTGCCCGTTATGCCGCTCTTACGGTGAATGGAGAAGCCGTAACAGAAGCCGCCCGTCGGCGGATGGGTGAGGAAGCTGTTCTCGCGCTTCCAGCCGGCCCCGTAGCGGGAGTTGTAGGTGTCTACGTAGATGTTGCGGCCGAAGCCGTCGGTCGGGTCGCCCTTGGCGGTGTGCGCGAAGCCGTAAACGGGCTTGCCGAGATAGGTGAAAAAGCCCCAGAGATGGTCGTAGCGTCCGCCCCATGACCAGTCGAGCTTGATCGTCAACAGCGGCAGATCGGTATTCCAGTGCGACAGTCGAAGCTCGCGGGCGTTTCTCGGGCCCACGGACGGTAGGCCGTAGTTGGCGAGCAGGCGCTGCCATGCTTGCACCGCCCAGTAAGAGCCGTCGGGCATGGTGCAGGCGGTGACGTACCAGGCCAGAGCCGGTCCGTCGTAGGGCTCGCACACGTTCTTGAATGTCTTCCAGTACTTCGACTTGTGGAAGAAGCCCCAACCGCCGGCGCGGTCGAGCTTGAACGCGACTTGCTTGCCGCCTTTGACGGGCTGGCGCGCGTTGATCGCGCCCTTGGCCAGGACGTGGTAGACCCTGCCCTGCTTGGTGTAGGTGAGCAGCGCGATCCCGGCCTGGTTCACGGCCAGGTGGACTTTGGTCGCGTTTCGATCAATGAGTTGCGAAGCGCTTGCCGCGGACGCGAGCGCGCCACTCATTGCCAAGACGGAAACAACCAGGAACAGGCGGAAAGGAATGTGATTAATTCTTCGCATTGTTCATACACCTCGGGCCGGAGAGAGGGATTCAACGATGACATCAACCGAATCGGCAGCTCCCACAGGATTCTCGACCCCTCAGAAGGGTACGTGACATGCGCGTTGGCGGTTGCTCGAAGAGCCCCGTTTTGTGAGGCTCCTCGAGCTGCTGGAGGGGATGAGGGACTCGTGCGCTCTCCGTGGCGGACTCCGCCTGAATTGCGCTGGTTCGACGAGTCTGCGTGCCGGTTCTGCACCGCCGCGCCGTATCCTCTTCCGCAGCGCGGAGGATCGATCATCCGTCGGCGGCAGTCACAGCCTTCGCACTGACCTGACCCCCGAAAATCG
>PMNA01000008.1 GCA_003162055.1 Actinomycetota bacterium
GTAGGTTCGAGTCCTACCCGGGGAGCTGAGAAAGCCCTGCAAGCGTAGGGCTTTCGTCGTTTCGAGAGCAATCGGGGACACGGTTCTTTGCCTTTCTTTTGCCCGAGCAGCGAGTAAGCGCGCTAGGGCTCATGGTTGAGCCGTTCCCTCTGCGTTGTGTGGGGAGGAGTAGGCTTGTCCGCTGAGACTGCATAGACGGGCTTTTCGATAGCGCTTGGCTCAAATGGGGCTGGGCGGTAATCCGCTCTCACGCGCTCCAGGCTGACATCGATGCCTGGGCGGTCGATCCCAATCGAGACACAAGATTCGTAGGCGACTCCACTCCGTCCGATCTTAGGAATAAATGTGAGCAGACGAAGGCCAGCCCGGCTGCTCCACTCGAGATCTGCTCGAGCGGGTTTGATTCGAGCGCTTGAGACACGTAAAGTCCGACTCGTCTCCCGTTTGCCAATCCGGTTTTTCGAGATCGCTCACTAACGGAGGTAGCGAAATGGCTTCTTTGCTCTCGACTAGCGCAATGACCTCCAGTGCTCTTGCGCGCCTTCGCTTCTCCGGCTTTCTCCTAGGCTGCCTACTCGTCTTGCTATCGGTTGGCGCTGCTGCCGCCGCCGCTCCTAGTGCTCACCTATCAACCGCCACCGCCTCCAACGCAAAGATCTCTGCCCATCTGACGACGACGAGCTTTACGAGCCCCCAGGCGGGCTCGGTCAAGCTCATCTACAGATTTACGGCTCCGAGCAAGCACTTTAACTACCTGCTCACCCTCAAGAAGGGCATCAAGTGGGTGACGGTCAAGAGCGTCAAGAAGACGGGAAGCTTCAGGGGCTCCCACACGGTCACGGTCAAGAAGCTCTTCGCAGGGAAGTCGGTCAAGGTCGGTAGCTACCGGCTCAAGCTCTCGGTCGACACGGGGAGCAAACTCCTCACCTTCAAGGTGGTCAAAGCGAAGAGTGGCAGCTCCACAAGCGGCAGCTCGACGCCAAAGCCCGGCCTTTGGAAGGGCGATGGTATCTCGTTCTCGGTATCCGGTAATCAAGTTGAAAATATCGAAATCGCGGCGTCCGGCGAGACCGTAGGTTGCAGACTCGTTCAATCAATATCGGACACTTTTTATTTCCCGGCTTCAACTACTGAAGCGAACGATCAATTCAGCGCTAAGGGTCTGATTTCAGACGGGACCGGCGTCGATGCGGGGAACGTCTCCGGCACGTTCCACAGCGCGACCAGCGCAGGTGGATCGATGAGCATCGACCGCTGGTGGCCGACGTGCAACGAGGCAACGAATGGAGTGTATATGGGCTCGACCATCACGCTGGGGCCGGTCAACTGGAGCGCTACCCGGAACGGTTAATGGTTCAAAGGGCCGACAGGGGCAGGGGGAAGTTAAGCGCTGCCAAACATCCGCTCCTCCGCACGTGCCGCGGCGCCTGGGAAGAGCACCTGCGCGGCGTGGATGTAGCGCTCGGTGATCGTCCCCTGTGAGTGCCCGGCCTTGAGCTGGATGTAGGCCTGCGGATTGCCGGCCGCCGCCTCGTGCGTCAAGGCGGTATGACGGAGGTCGTGCCAAGGGCGGAAAGGCTTCTCGATGCCGGCCCTCTTAAGCGCCGGGCGCAGGTAACAGCGGGAGAGCTTGGAGGCATCGAGCGGCGTACCGATCTGCGGGTGGCAGAAGACGATGTCTGAGTCGGCTCGGTACGACGTTTGCTCCCACTGCTCCTCGAACGCGGCGCGTATACGCGGCCCGAGCTCGATCGTGCGCCGTGAAGCCCGGCTCTTCGGCGTCGTCATCTCGTTTCGGACGTAGCTCCGCTCGACCCGGACGAGCCCATCGAGGAGTTTCACGTCCTGCCAACGCAGCGCAAGCAGCTCGCCGCGGCGCATGGCTGTCCCGAGGGCAACGAGGACAAGCCGACGCGAGATCGCCCACCAGAGGCTGTCCGCCTCCTCGGCTTCGGTTTCGAGCTGGTGGTAGGCGGCAATGAGGCGCGCGATCTCGATCTCTGTCAGCACCTGCATCTCGGCCTCCTCGACGCGCGGGCGCTCGATCAGGGTGCAGGGGTTTGTGCGCACGAGGCGCCAGCGCTGGGCGACCTTGAAGACGAGCGAGAGGGTGCGCAGGTGATGACCGATCGTCTTCGGCGAGAGCCCCTGCGCGCTCTTTAGGACGATGTAGCGGTCGATCAGCTCGGGGTGTTGCTCGAGCTCTGTCAAGAGGTGGCGTCCGAGTGCCGGGATGAGGTGCCGGCGCAGGTCGCCCTGGTAGTGGAGCATGGTCGACTTCTTGAGATTGCGGGCGGGTAGGTAGTCGCGCTGGAAGCGCTCGACCATCTCCTTGAGCGTGAGTCGCTCCGGCCTCACGTAGCCGTCTCGCTCGACATCGACGACCCTACGACGGAGTTCGCTCTCGGCGAGCTTCCTCGTCCACTCGGGCTCACGGCCGAGCGTCTCGAGCACGCGGCGGCCGAGGCTCTGCTGGGAGAACCCCTACCTCGGAAATCGATTAAGGCAGCACTCTCGGCTGGAGCGATTCGTGAGAATCCTCGCTTCAAAAGGGTTCGGCGCGGCGTCTACGAGGCTGGAAGCGCGTCCGCTCTCGGCGCAGCGAGCCGTTCCTAGCGAGCGTTCTTCGTCATGACAGACAGTAAGCTTCGTAACGCATGATGGCATCCACGGCACATTCGACCTCGGTACCAAAGCGCTCACGACGGGTGGGTTGGGGTGGACTAAGAGTCGCCTCGATTATCGCCGTAATCGGGGTCGTCGCCTGCGGTTGCGGGTCCGCTCGAATCCATGCCACGACCAGCGGCGCGACCAGCGCCGCAACTACGACATCCGGATCCCGAAAGCTGCGTCTGATCTTGTCTGCCCATCGCGGACGCCCTGGCTCGAGAATCGATGTCACGGGCGTAAACTGTCCTCCTCTCTTGGGTCAACGCGACGAGATGATCTGGTACGACAGCTACGAGTTGGAGCATTCAGCCATGCACAAGTTCCGGCGCGTCGAACCACTGCATCGCACAGGAGACACGGTGAGGGCGGTACTTAAGATCCAGCGCTCCGATACTCCTGGCCTCGGCTTCCTCGAACTCTTGTGCGGCAGCAACCGCGGCAACGCCGTGGCTTACGTCAAGGTCGAGCGGTAGCGCGCCCGGCGTCGCCCGCTCGACTTATCTCTTTAATGCCATGAAAAGCCGGTGGCCTCGAGGAAAGCCAGGGCACTTCATACGCCATATATCCGGCGACAGAGGTCGGGGTTCGTACCTAGCACTTTTGTTGTTCGCGTTACTCCTGGAAAATCGGGCTTTGG
>PMNA01000009.1 GCA_003162055.1 Actinomycetota bacterium
CGTCGGCGGGCGGATCGCGACCGCCAGCACGCCTCGTTCCTCGAGCGCCCGGGCCAGCGCGAGCGCCCGCTCGCTCGAGCCGACGAGCGCGGGAACGATCTGCGTCGTCGAGGCGCCCGTGTCGAAACCGAGCTTGGCCAGGCGCGCGCGGAAGTGCTCGCTCTTGGCGCGTAGCCAACGGCGGCGGTCGTCCGCTGTGGCGACGAGGTCGAGCGACGCGTCAATCGCAGAGATGACGGCCGGCGGCAGAGCGGTGGAGTAGATCAGCGTGCGACAGGTCGAGACGAGGTGATCGATCAGCGCTCGGTCGGCGGAGATGTAGGCGCCGTAGACGCCGAAGGCTTTGGAAAACGTTCCGACGGTCAGATCGATTCGGTCGGCCAGGCCGAGCTCGTGCGCATAGCCCTCNNGTCGCCGTCCATCGAGAAGACCGTGTCGGTGACGATCAGCTTGCGCGCCGCGCCCGACTTGGCCAGCAGCCCTTCGAGCTGGTCGAGATCACGGTGCCGGTAACGGTTCAGCTCGGCGCCCGACAGCCTCGCTCCATCGACGATGCTGGCGTGGTCGAGGCGGTCGAGAAAGACGGCCGTGTCGCGGTCGCAGAGCGCGGCGATCGCGCCGACGTTGGCCAGGTAGCCGGAGCCGACCACGAGCGNNCAGGCCGAGGTAGTTGTTGGAGGAGAGGTTGACGAGACGCTTGCCGCCGCGATACGCGATCGGCTCGGCCGGTTGCTCGGTTGTCTGCAAGCGGCGTTCGAGCGACTCCCGCTCGCGCCGCGCCCGCTCGCCTTCCAGCCAGCTATCCCAGGACGTCATCGAGGTAGCCTGCCGCATCGCGCGGATCGGCGAGCAGGGGTACCTGCGCCAGCACGCGCACTCCCGATCCCGCCTCGATCAAGGCCGCGTTGTCGGCCGTGCTCTCGTCGCTTTTTCCGTTCAGGATCACACCGGCGAGCTCGAGCCCGCGCACCCGCGCCGCTTCGATCGTAAGCAGCGTGTGATTGACCGTGCCCAGCCCCGCCCGCGCCACGACGACGAGCGGCAGCCCGAGCGCCACGGCCAGGTCGGCCAGGTCGAGATCTTCGGCGAGCGGCACGAGCAGTCCGCCCGCGCCTTCGACCAATAACAGCTCATGCTCGCGCCCCAGCTCTTCGGCCCGTTTCACGATCGGTTCCAGCGCGATCGTCCGGCCCTCGGCGCGGGCGGCGACGAGCGGTGCCAGCGGAGCGGAAAAAGCGTAGATGCAGTCGGCGCTGAGCAGAGCCGCGTCGCCCGAGGGATCGTCGGCCAGGGCGCCGCTCTGCACCGGCTTGAAGACGGCGACGTCGCGGCCGCGTGCCCGGAGCGCGGTGGCCAGTCCCGCCGTCACGACTGTCTTGCCGACGGCGGTGTCGGTGGCGGTGACGAAGTAACCGCGCCCGCTCACTGCTCGATCTCGAAGCCGAGCGCGTCGATCATCCGAAAGTCGTCTTCGGGCGCCTGGCCGGGCTCGGTCAGGTAGTCGGCGACGAAAATCGAGTTGGCGGGGTAGAGGGCCAGCGGCTGCAGCGAGCCGAGGTGCAGCTCGCGCCCGGCGGCCAGCCTGATCTCCCGCTCGGGGCAGGCAAGCCGGAACATGCAGAGCGCCTTCAGGCAGTAGCGCGGGTCGAGCCCGGGATCGTGCTCGCCGAGCGGCGTGCCCTCGATCGGCAGCAGGAAGTTGACCGGGATCGAGTCGGCGCCCGTGTCACGCAGGGCGAAGCAGGCTTCGACTAGTTGTTCCCGCGTTTCGCCGAGTCCTACGATCAGCCCCGAGCAGGGCGAGAGGCCCGCCTGGGCGACGGTCTCGACCGTCCGCGCGCGGTCGGCGTGAGTGTGTGTCGTGCAGATCTCCGGATAGAGGCTCTCGGCCGTGTTCAGGTTGTGGTTGTAGCGGTCGATGCCCGACTGCTTGAGCGTTCCGGCCTGCTCGGACGAGATCTCGCCCAGGCAGGCGCAGAGCTTGAGATCGGGATGGCGCTCCTTGATCTCCTCGGCCGCCTCGGCCACGCCGCGCAGCTCGCGCGCCGAGGGCTTGCGGGCGCTGGTGACGATGCAGCAGGTCGAGGCCTTGAGCTCGAGCGCCCGCTCCGCCGCCTGGACGAGCTCCTCCTTCGAGAGAAGCTGGTGGCGCGGGATCTCGGCCGTCGAGACGCGCGACTGCGAGCAGTAGCCGCAGTCCTCGCCGCAGTGCCCGCTCTTGGCGTTGACCAGGAAGTTGAGCCGGACGCGCGTTCCGAAGTAGTGGCGGCGAACGCGGAAGGCGGCGGCAAGCAGGTCGACCAGCTCTTCGTCGGGCGCCGCGAGCACCTCGAGCGCCTGCTTCGAGCGAAGCGGCTCGCCGGCGAGCGCCTGCTCGGCGAGCGTGTTCCAGCGCGTTGTCGACTCGGGGCTCACTGCTCGTCTCTGAGATTCTGGGTGCTCGGGGTAGGGGCGCCTCCTTGACCACCCACCACCCCCCACCCACCCACGGAGCGGCGGAACGGTAGCGAGGAAAGACGCCCGGGATAGCGACACCTTTGTACCGATCCAGCCTCGACCCCCACAGGCGCGAAGTCTTCGAAAGAGCGACTAACCACGAGCGCCGCCTCCGCCGACCGTACTGATCGCCTGCTCCAGCACCGAGACGATTCGCTCCAGCTCCTCGCTTGTGATCGTCAGCGGCGGCACCAGCGGAACGACCTCACCCAACGAGCGCAGTAGAACTCCATTTCGCACGGCCTCGGAGCAGACGTCACGCGCCGAGATCCAGGGCGCCAGCTCCACGCCTCCAAGCAGTCCACAAAGTCGAACATCGGTAACCGCGCGCAGCGGCGCGATCCGCTCGTCCAGTAGCCGCCCGAGCTCCTCCGAGCGCGCCTCGACGTTGGCCAGCACGTTCCACTCGGCGAGCAGCTCGAGATGGCGCGAGGCGACCGCCGCCGCGAGCGCGTTGCCGCCGTAGGAATGCCCGTGGTAGAAGGTTCTGGAGCCCAGATCCTCGCCCATGAAGGCGGTGAAGACACGTCCGCTCGCCACCGTCGCCGACATCGGCAGGTAGCCGCCGGTGATGCCCTTGCCGAGCACCAGTAGGTCGGGCTGGATGCCGCAGCGGCGCGAGGCGAACAGGCTGCCCGTGCGTCCGAAGCCCGTCGCGACCTCGTCGCAGACGAGCAGCACTCCGTGCTCGCTGCAGCTAGCTGCGAGCATGCGCACGTCGTCGGGGCTCGCGATGTGCATGCCGCCGGCGGCCTGCACCAGCGGCTCGATCACGACCGCGGCCAGGCGCTCGGAGTTCGCGGCGATCAGGCTGCAGGCCTCCTCGGCCCAGCCCGGGCTGGCGTAGCCGCCGGCGCGGAGCACCGCGAAGCGAAGCTGATCGAAGTGCTCGCTATGAAACCCATCGCCGAGCGAGAGCGCCCCGATCGTGTCGCCGTGGTAGGCGTCGCGCAGGGCGAGGAAACCGGACTTCTGGTCGAGGCCGATGTTGCGCCAGTACTGCAGGGCGCACTTGAGCGCCTGCTCGACCGCCGAGGCGCCGTCCGAGGCAAAGAGGAAGTGAGGATCGTTGATCGGCACCACGCGCGCGAGCGCCTCGCACAGCTCGATCACCGCGCGGTTGCCGTTTCCGAGCAGCGTGGAGTGGGCGACCTTGCCGAGCTGATCTGTCAGGGCCGCGTCAAGGTCGGGCACGCGGTGTCCGAGCGTGGTCACCCAGAGCGAGGAGATGGCGTCGAGATAGCGTCGTCCCTGGCTGTCGATCAGCTCGTGCCCCTCGGCCCGATCAACGATCACGGGCTCCTGCAAGGGGAAGGTGGCCATCTGGGTGAAGCCGTGCCAGACCCTGCCGGCGTCGCGTTCGATCCAATCGTTCACAAGCGCAGGGTATCGGTGACGTCCGCTAGGCTGCGGCCCCATGGGGACGATCTCCTTCGCTCGCGGCGCGCCGGCGCCCGAATGCCTCGCCGTCGACCTCCTGGCCGAGTGTGCCAAGAGCGCGATCGAGCGAGACGGCACCGCCGTTCTCTCCTACGGCACCGGTCTTGGCTATGCGCCGCTCAGGGAGTGGCTGAGCGAGCGCTACTCGATCGATCCGAGCCAGATCCTGCTCACCAACGGCTCGCTCCAGGGCTTCGTCTACTTGGCCCAGCACTTCTTCTGGAGCGGCGTGGGCGGGCGCGTGCTGGTCGAGGCGCCGAGCTACGATCGTCCGCTCCTGATCCTGCGTCACCATGGCGTCGAGGTCAGCACGATCGAGATGGATGACGAGGGGCTCGACCCCGAGGCGCTGGAGCGCGAGCTGAAGCGCGGGCCCAAGCCGGCCTTCCTCTACACGATTCCCACCTTCCAGAACCCGAGCGGGCGCACGCTATCTGTCGAGCGCCGCAAGCGCATCGTCGAGCTGGCGCAAGAGTACGACCTGCTGGTGCTCGAGGACGATCCCTACGGCTTCGTCCGCTACGAGGGCACCGCGCCGCCGACCATGTTCGAGCTCGAGGGCTCGGTCGCCGGCCAGGTCGCGCACACCTCCTCGTTCTCGAAGACGATCTCGCCCGGGCTCCGCGTCGGCTACCTGATCCTGCCCAAGCCGCTGCTCAAGCCGCTCGAGCTGATCGCCTCCTCGACCACCATCTCGCCTTCGAACCTGCCCGCGGCGACGGTCTACGAGTTCGCCCGGCGCGGCCACTTCGAGCCCAACCTGGAGCGGATGAACAACCTTCTTCGCACACGCCGCGACGCGATGTTGGCTGCGCTCGAGCGCCACTTCGGCGACAGCGCGAGCTGGAGTCGGCCGGAGGGCGGCTATTTCAACTGGCTCAACCTGCCCGAGGGCGTCGACGCCGGCGAGCTGCTGGCTCGGGCCACCGAGGCCGGCGTCACCTACTGCAAGGGCACCGATTTCTATCCCGACGGCCGTGGCGCCAGCTCGCTCCGGCTCGCCTACAGCTTCCCCTCGCCGGACGAGATCGAGCGCGGAGTTGCCATCCTGGCCGAGCTGGCCGGCGAGATGAAGAACAACGCCTGAGTAAGCGCCGCAGGCTGCTTACTACTTGTTCCGCTCGGCCTGCAACTCCAGGCGAGCCTGCTCGAGCTTGCGGTGCCGGTGCATCTGCGAGATCAGGACGCCGCTTATCAACCCGAGCACCAGGCAGAGCAGGATCATCCAGATCAGCGAGATCTTGACCGAGAGGAAGAGGAACGAGATCTTGACCTTGGAGCTGTTGGCGATCACGAGCGCGATCCCGTAACCGACGAGCACGAGGAGAATGATCAGCTTCGACCAGAGTTGAGGCTGCCAGGGCTCTTCACTCTCGATCTCCGCGGCTTTCTCTTTTGCGCCTGCGTCGACCGGCTCTGGCGCCGGCTGGGACTCTTTCTCGCTCATGGGAAGAGTTTAATCGCTGAACTGGTGCGCAAGTAAAGGACCTGCGTGGCGACGCGCCGGCGGGCCCGGCTCAGGCGACGGCGTGCTCGCGCGCCAACTCGGCCAGCGCGAGAGCATTGCGATGCGACGACGGGTGAGGGGGCATCTGCGAAGCCTGGATGCTGTACCTGAAAGTGGGACAAGGCTCGTCACAACGAAGCGCACAGAGCCCAGCCCCATGGAAATAGCAATTACTACAAGTTACATCAATGTTGTTGCTCATACCCCTCTTTTGCTCTAGCTGCGGCGACCCCGGTTACAAGCCTGGATGATAAGGGCTAGTCCAGGATAGACAAGGGTCCAGAAAGTTAAAAAAGCCGCAATTTGCGGCCGATTCGTTATTGTCAAAAGAAAAGGTAATCAGCGCTTCCGCTCGGCTGTTGCCAGGGCATGCAACGCCTGTTGAAAACTCGTTACTGGAACGATCGTCATATTGCCTGCATAGCGCCTGGCGTCCTTGGCGTTATCCCCATCGACCGGCACGAGCATGATTTCGATTCCGGCGCGTCGCGCCCCGATGACCTTTTGCTTCACGCCTCCGATCGCGCCGACGCTGCCGTCGAGATAAAGCTCGCCGGTCGCCGCGACCCGGTAGCCGTGATCGATGTCGCGGCCCAGCTTGTCGGTCAGCTCGAGCGCGAAGGCGAGCCCGGCCGATGGTCCGCCGACGTTGCCGGCATCGATCGTGACTTCGATCGGGAGCTTGACCGTCGTCGCCTGGCCGATCGAGACGCCGATCATGGAAGCGTGCCGCCCGTAGGGCGAGGCGATCGTGCGAAGCGCCACGGTGCTCTGTACGCCTCTACGGCTGAAGGTGATGCGCACTCTCGTGCCGACGCGGTGCCGGCTGATCAGCGTGCTCAGCCGCGAGTCGGACAGGGTCGTCACGTCGTCTACGGCCGTGATCCGGTCGCCGGGCCGGAGCTTCTTCGAGGCAGGCGAGCCCGGCTTCGTGCTCTCGACCAGCGCGCCGCGTAGGCGGATGACGACCTTGTAGCCGAGGTTGCGCAGAGCCACCGCCTCGGCGATCTTCTTCGATTGGGCCATCGCGACGGCGTCGAGGCGTGCGCGCTCCTTGTCGCTGATGTTCGAAGGCCCGATCTCCTGCTCGGAGACGAGCGTGGCGTCGTGGCGCAGGAAGGGAAGGTAGCGCTCGGCCAAGGTCGCCCGCCGCTCGAGCACGTCCACGAAGTAGAGGCCGCCCTTGTTGTCCGTTCGTCCCTTCTTCACCTTGACCAGCGTCGCCAGCGGATGAGCTTTGTCGGGCAGAAGCAAATAGGAGCTCGAGTAGGTGAGCCGTGCGTAGACGAAAACCGCGACGAGCGCGAGGAGGAGCACTCCGCCGGCCGTCGCGAGCGATGTCGCGAGCGAGCGTGGTTTCATCACGAGCGAGGATACAGGCGCCGCTAGGTCCTCCTGGAGCCGTTGACGGGCGTCGCTAGAGCAGCCCGCGACCGGCGCCGCCGTCCACCGGGATCAGCGTGCCCGTGATGTAGCTGGCGGCGTCGGAGGCGAGGAAGGCGGCGAGCGCGCCGATCTCCTTCGCCTCGCCGAAGCGACCGAGCGGGATCTGCGCCAGGTCGGCGTCGGGCGGGCCAGTCTTGTAGAGCTGCTGGAGGCGCTCGGTGGCGATCCGGCCGGGCGCGATCGAGTTGACGGTGATTCCCTCGGAGCCGAGCTCGCGCGCCAGCGTCTTGGCCCAGCCGACCAGGCCCGGGCGAATGGCGTTCGAGAGGGCGAGGTTGTCGATCGGCTCGCGCACGGCGACCGAGGTGATGTTGATGATTCGGCCCGCCTTACTCTTGCGTAGGTGCGGCAGGCAGAGGTTGGTCAGCCTGACGGCGGAGAAGAGCAGCAGCGTGAGCGCGTCCTCGAGCGCCTCGTCGTCGATCTCGAGCGCCGGCCCGGGCGGCGGGCCGCCGCCGTTGTTGACCAGGATGTCGATGCCGCCGAAGGTGCTGACGGTGCGCTCGACCAGATTGCGCAGATCGCGCGGGCTGGTCAGGTCGCCCTGCACGGCCAACGCGCCGATGCGGTCGGCCTCCTGCTCGAGCAGCGTGCGGCGGCGAGCGAACATGGTGACGTTCGCGCCCGCCTGGTCGAGCGCCTCGGCGATCGCCAGGCCCATCCCCGAAGAGGCTCCGCAGACGATCGCCGTTCTGTCCCGTAGATCGAGCTTAAGCATCGTTGGCGGGATTCTCTTCGAACCGGGCACGGACGCGCGTGGTCAATCCGCCGCGAACGTTGAAGACGCCCTCGACCTCGGCGAGGCGGGGGGCGGCCGAGCTCACGATCTCGTCGAGCACGGCGCCGACGACCTCCTCCTGGAGGATCTTCCGCTGCCTGAAGGAGGTCAGGTAGTCACGCAGCGATTTCAGCTCGAGCAGCGACTCGGCGGGGACGTAGCGGATGGTCAGGCGGCCGAAGTCGGGCGCGCCGGTGAGCGGGCAGAGCGAGCTGAACTCCAACGTCTCGAGCTCGATCTCGAGCGTGCGCTTCGGCTGGGCGTTTTTCAGCGTCTCGATCGTCATGGCTCCATCAGCCTCGCGTTATCGGCTACCAGGTACTTAGGAAGTATGCCTCCAGGCCGCGCCGATGATCGCGGTCGCAGCCCGAAAATAGGTTCCAAGCCCGGGTTTTTCGCACCGTCTGTCCCGTACCGGCTCGGCCCGTTGGGTACAGTAAAAGTTCATGCCTGATAGCGATAAAGGCCTGCGGGGCGTCGTAGCGGTAAATTCGGGGATCACCTCGATCGATGGTGAGCGCGGAATTCTGCGCTATCGCGGCTATGACGTCGGCGATCTGGTCGAGCACTGTTGCTTCGAAGAGGTTTGCTTCCTGCTCCTCTACGGCGAGCTTCCGGGCGCCGGCGAGCTCGCCACCTTCCGAGAGGATCTGCTCGCCGCACGCACGATTCCGACCGAGGTCGAGGCGGTCGTGGACGACTCGGCCCACTACGCGCGGCCGATGGAGGCGATGCGCTCGATGGGCTCGGCGCTCTCCTTCTCCGATCCCGACAAGGCCTCGAACGCGCCCGACGCCAATCTGCGCAAGGCCACCCGATTGGTTTCCCAGCTGCCGACCGTGATGGCACGCTACCGACGCCGCTACTACGGCCTCGAGCCGGTCCAGCCCGACCCCGAGCTCGACTACGCAGCCAACTTCCTCTGGATGCTGCGCGGCGAGATGCCCAGCGAAGAGGATGCGCGCGTGCTCGACGCCGTCTCGATCCTGCACGCCGACCACGAGATGAACGCCTCGACTTTCGCGGCGCGCGTGATCGCGGCCACCTGCACCGACATGCACTCGGCGATCGTCGGCGCCATCGCCGCCCTCAAGGGCCCGCTGCACGGAGGCGCCAACGAGTGGGTGATGGCGACGCTGAAGAAGATCGGCTCGGAGGACAAGGTCGAAGCCTGGGTGGACGACGTGCTCGACCGGGGCGAGAAGATCCCCGGCTTCGGGCACGCCATCTACAAGGTCACCGATCCGCGCGCGATCATCCTGAAGGAGATCGGGCGCAAGGCGTTCGAGCGCGCCGACCCGATCGAGCCGAACTGGTTCGCGATGACCGAACTGATGGAGCGCCGCGTCTTCGAGCGCAAGGGCTTGGTGCCGAACGTCGACCTCTACTCGGCCTCGGTGCTCTACTCCCTCGGCTTCCCGATCGACCTGCTGACGGCGTTGTTCGCGGCCAACCGCGTAGCCGGTTGGGCGGCACACGTGATCGAACAGCACTCGGACAATAGAATCATCAGGCCTACCATCAACTACATAGGGCCGCCGGCGCGCGAGCTTCCGGTCAGCCAGGAGCGAGCATGAGCGAGCAAGAAAGCAAGAAGCCGACCACCCTAGCCGAGGCCGCCGCCGAAGCCGACGAACTGGCCCTGCGCGGAGCCCAGCGCGAGCTGGCTCAGATGCGCGGCGTCTGGGATGACGAGCTGGAGGCCGCCGCCCGTAGCGAAGATTTCCGCGAGCGGGCCGTCGCCTACAAGGCGATCGGTCAGTTTCGCTTTCGCCAGAAGCTGGAGCTACTGAAGCGCGGTTTCGACGACGAGAGCCCGGGTTGTCGCGGCTCGGCGCTGGTCTCGCTGGAACTGCTCTCGCGCGGCCACCCCGGAGCCGTCAACTCCGTTCGCTCCAACCTGCACACGCTTGCGAGTCGAGACGACAACGGCGCCGTGCGGCGGCTGGCCATTGTCTGCTTGCGCAACGGCTCGCCGCAGTCCGACACGCTCGGGATGCTGGCCGGCATGGCCGACGACGAGTCGCAGGACGAGAGCATGCGCTCGACGGCACGTAGCGTCGTCGCCGCGCTCAAGCGCAGGGCCAGCGCCCGACCGCCGAAGCGCTGATTTTCTGAACTCGAATCTAAACGAAGCACTTCACTGCCTGGCCGCGCTTGGCGGCACGAGGACGTCGTCCTCGGTCGCGCCCGTAGTCACCGGCTACGAACGCGACACTGCGTCCGAGCCTCGCACTCGCCGCTCGCACCCAGTCGGCGGGTCTTCATTCCGCTTCGAGTTCTAGCGCGCCTTCGTCCTGGCGTGCGGATGCGCGCTGAAGTAGGTCTCGCGCCGGCGCTTGTCGGAGACGTGGGTATACAGCTCGGTGGTCGAGAGGTCGGCGTGGCCGAGCATCTCCTGGACGCTGCGCAGGTCGGCGCCGCCCTCGAGCAGGTGGGTGGCGAAGGAGTGACGGAGCAGGTGCGGATGGATGCGACCAGGCTCCAGCCCGGCGACCTCGGCCAGGCGGCGCAGGATCAGGAAGGCGCCGGCCCGGGTCAGCCCGCCGCCGCGGGCATTGAGGAAGAGCTCGGGACGGGGACGGCGCTCGAGGAAGGGTCGCCCGCGCGCCAGATAGCGGGTCAGGGCATCGGCGGCCCGGCGCCCGATCGGCACGATCCGCTCCTTGTCGCCCTTGCCCAGGCAGCGAACGATCCGGTTATCGAGATCAAGGCCGGCCCGCTCCAGCCCGACCGCCTCGCTCACCCGTAGCCCGGCCCCGTAGAGCAGCTCGACCAGCGCTCGGTCGCGCAGGTCACGTGGCTTGATGCCGTTCGCCGCCTCGATCAGGCGCTCGGCCTCGGCCGGAGAAAGGGGATGGGGGAGGTGACGTTGTCGCCGCGGCGGCCTCAGCTCGGCGGCGGGGTTGTCGCCGCGCGCCCCGATCAGAACTAGGTGGCGGTAGAAGGAGCGAAGCGCGGCCAGCCGCCGCGCAACAGTCGCCGAGGCCAGCCCGCGCGAGCGAAGCTCGGTCAGGTAGCGCTCTAGATCGTCGGTAGATGCGTCGCTCAGCGGTCTATCGAGCACCCGGGCGGCGTCGGTGAGGTCGCGGCGGTACGCCTCGACCGTGAGCTGCGAGCGGCGCGCCGCGAGGAGTGCGAGAAAGCCTTCGACCTCTTGTTCCATCGGACTGTTCTAGTTCGCCGCGTGGAGCCGAACTCCACCCTGCGCGAGAGGTCGCTGTCGCTCGTGCGCTACGACCTGGGGTGCGCCCGGTCATAAACCCGCCGTAACCGCCGCGCATCCACATGGCTGTAGACCTGAGTGGTCGAAAGCGAGCTGTGTCCGAGCAGCTCCTGAATAACTCGAAGATCGGCGCCGCCTTCGAGCAGGTGGGTCGCGAAGGCATGGCGCAGGCGGTGCGGATGGCGGATGAGGCGGCGCAGGGTACTGGTGTCGAGCCGCCGGCCACTCGTCGAGAGGAAGAAGGCGTTCTCGGCGCCGCGTGCCAGCTTGGGCCGGGAGTCGTGCAGGTAGCGACCCGTCCAGGCGGACGCCTCCTCGCCCAGCGGAACGACTCGCTCCTTGCCGCCCTTACCGCGCACGTGCACGGTCTCGTTCTCGAAATCGACGTCGGCCAGGTCGAGCCCGACCGCCTCGGCGCTGCGCAGACCGGCCGAGTAGACCAGCTCGAGCAGGGCTCGGTTGCGCAGCGCGAGCGGGCCTTTGCCTTCGCTCGCCGCGAGAAGTTCATCGACCTCGTCGGGGCGCGGCGTTTCTGGAAGGTGGAGCGAGCGGCGCGGCTTGAGCGCCAGTTCGGGCACGTGGGCGGGGCCGAGCTCGAAGGCGATCAGCCCGCGCACCGCCGCCAGCTTGCGCGCGATCGTGCGCTCAGCGAGTCGGCTCGGTTGCCGTCCCGGGCGCGCGGCACCGAGCTCGGCCGCGTAGAGAGCGAGCAGGCGCCCGTCCATGTTCTCGAGCGTCGCGTTCTTCCGGGCGAGGACGTCGGCGAACTCGTTCAGGTCGCTTCGGTAGGCGCGCCGGGTAGCGTCCGAAAAGGACGGAGAGGCGAGAAAACGGTCGATGGTTCGGTCGAGATCCACTTCTGGAGTGATTCGCCGTTGGAGCGAAAATCCCGTTCGCGGAACACTTCTCTCTACGCCCTCCCCCAAAACCACCCGCCCGCGGGGTCGTTCAAAACTACCATCTCGTCGCGGCCGGAAACGCACCGCAGCGTGTCGATTCTGTGCCGAGTCAGTAAACGATCCACCCCTGTTCCGGCAAGGTGCGATGCCCGCCACGTACCATGCCGAGAATGCCGCGACTCGGAAATCTGGCAAAGGCGCTCCTTGCACTTGCTGTGGCGCTGGCCGCCTCGGCTCTGCTCGCCAGCTCTTCTTCGCCCGGTCGCGCGGCGAGCGCCCCGCTGGTCGTCATCGATCCGGGCCACGATCGCTACGCCAACTCCGCTACCGAGCCGATCGGGCCGGGCTCGAGCACGATGAAGATCAAGGACGGCGGCGGAACGCGCGGTGTCGTCTCGGGCAAGCCGGAGGCCGTGATCAACCTAGCCGTCTCGAAGCGCCTGGCGACGCTGCTCAGGCGGGCCGGAATCCGCGTTGCGATGACGCGCACCACGACCAGCCACGTCTCGATGGGAAACGTCGCTCGGGCCCAGTTCGCCAACCGGCGCCATGCCGCCGCCTTTGTGCGCGTGCACTGTGACGGCTCGACTTCGGGCACCACCGGCACGCACACTCTCTATCCCGCCTACCACCGCGGCTGGACTGACGACATCTACAAATCGAGTCTCAGGCTGGCCAAGCTCGTACAGGCCGGATTGGTCGGCTCGCTTGGCTTCCCCAACCGCGGTCTCGATGCTCGCTCTGACATCACCGGCTTCAACTGGGCCAACGTGCCCGTGATCCTGCCCGAGCTCGGCTTCCTGACCAACCCCGGCGAGGATCGCGTACTGGCGAGCAGCGCCGGCCAGCAGAAGGCGGCTGTTGGCATGTGCCGCGGCATTCTGCGCTTCCTCGGGCGCGCGCCCTCGAGCTGCGGCTGATCGCGCTCAGGCGCGGGAACCGTCGCTGAAGCGCGGCAGCCAACAGGAAGGGCCCGCCGAAGCGGGCCCAACCAAACAATCAGAACGAGTCGTCTCTAGCTAACTACAGCGCCGGGCTACCCTTCCAGGCGCTCTCGCAGTCCGCTGAGTTGATCGCGCAGGCGCGCCGGCAGCCGCTCTCCGAACCGGGCGAAGTGTTGCTCGATGTCGGGCAGCTCCGCCCGCCAGGCCTCGATGTCCACGCGCAGCAACTCGTGGATGTTCTCCGGCGGGAGATCGAGCCCGCCCAGGTCGAGGTCGCTCTCGCCTGGCAGATAGCCGATGGGAGTCTCGCCGGCCTCCACTTCGCCCTCCACGCGTTCGCACATCCAGGCAAGCACGCGACTGTTGTCGCCGTAGCCCGGCCAGAGCCATTCGCCCTCGGCCGTCTTTCTGAACCAGTTGACGTAAAAGATGCGCGGAGCCTTGTCGCCCAGCCGGTCGCCCATCTCGAACCAGTGCTGGAAGTAGTCGGCCATGTTGTAGCCGCAGAAGGGCTGCATGGCGAAGGGGTCGCGGCGCAGCTTGCCCACCTCGCCGATGTTGGCCGCCGTCGTCTCGGACGAGGCTGTCGCTCCCAGGAAGACGCCGTGGTCCCAATCGAGCGCCTCGGTAACCAGGGGGACGACGCCGCTGCGCCGGCCGCCGAAGATGAAGATATCGATCGGCACGCCGTCGGGCTTTTCCCAGTCGGAGCTGATGGCGGGGCACTGGGCCGCCGGGGCGGTGAAGCGGGCGTTGGGGTGCGCGGCGGGCTCGGCGCTGCCCGGAGACCAATCGCGGCCCTTCCAGTCGATCGCGTGGGCCGGCGCCGGGACGCCCATCCCTTCCCACCAGATATCGCCGTCGTCGGTGAGCGCGCAGTTGGTCAGAATCGTATTCTCCTTGCAGGTCTCCATCGCCATCGGGTTCGACTGATACGAGGTGCCCGGCGCGACTCCGAAGAAGCCCGCCTCGGGATTGATGGCGTAGAGGCGGCCGTCGGGGCCGATCTTCATCCAGGCGATGTCGTCGCCGATGCACTCCGCCTTCCAGCCGGGGATAGCCGGCTGGAGCATCGCCAGGTTGGTCTTGCCGCAAGCCGAGGGGAAGGCGGCGGCGATGTGATAGCGCCGTCCCTTGGGGCTGATTAGCCGCAGGATCAGCATGTGCTCGGCCATCCAGCCCTCGCGCCTGGCCATAGCCGAGGCGATGCGCAGGGCGAAGCACTTCTTGCCCAGGAGCGCGTTGCCTCCGTAGCCCGAGCCGAACGACCAGATCAGGTTCTCGCGCGTGAAGTGGGAGATGTACTTCTTCTCCATCGGCGCGCAGGGCCAGGGAACGTCCTCCTCACCGGGCTCGAGCGGTGCCCCGATCGAGTGCAGGCAGGGCACGAACTCGTCGTCTTCGCCCAACGCCTCGACCACCTTCTCGCCGATGCGGGTCATGATCTGCATGTTGCAGACAACGTAGGGGCTATCGGTGATCTCGACGCCGATCTTGGCCATCGGCGAGCCCAACGGGCCCATCGAGAAGGGGATGACGTACAGCGTGCGCCCGCGCATGCAACCCTCGTAGAGATTGAGCATCGTGCGCTTGAGCTCGTCTTCGGCGACCCAGTTGTTGGTGGGGCCGGCGTCTTCCTCGTTCGGCGTGCTGATGTAGGTGCGGTCCTCGACCCGGGCCACGTCGCTGGGGTCGGAGCGGAAGAGGAAAGAGTTGCGGCGTTTCTCGAGCGGGATAGCGGCGCCGGCGGCGACCATCTGCGCCATAAGTAGGTCGTACTCGGCCTTGCTCCCGTCGCACCAATGGACTTCGTCGGGATGGCAGAGCGTGGCCACCTCTTCCACCCACTCTCGTAGTTTCCGGTTCTTCGCTTCGTAAGCCATGAGTTACCTCTGCTTGAGAATTTTCGGGCCCGCGGCCCAGCTCACGGGCCGCCTACTGGTGATTCGCTGGAAAACTGAAGTCGCGTAGACTCTTTCCTCGACCTCGCCGGTCGCCTTTACCTATCCGGTTATCCCTTCGCGGTAACTGAAGCGGCCGGCGGTTGCCCGCTTTCTGCCTGCCTCGCTCCCGAAGGAAGTCGTATTTATATCAACAGCGGGGGAAGGAATATGAGCTCCAGGACTACGCGGAGGGCGATTGTGTACGGTCTGGACGACGTGGAGAGCTCTCACGACGTGCTCGTCATAGGCGCCGGATGCGCCGGCATGCGCGCCGCCATCGAGGCGCACGATGCGGGCGCCGATGTCGCCCTGGTCTCCAAGCTGCATCCGACGCGCAGCCATTCTGGCGCGGCGCGGGGCGGTATCAACGCGGCGCTCGGTAACGCAGGCGAGGACAGCCCCGAGGCACACGCCGCCGACACGGTCAAGGGCTCCGACTACCTGGGCGACCAGGACGCGATCGAGCTGTTCTGCAAGGAGGCGCCCGGCGACATCTACCAGCTCGAGCGCTGGGGCGCCCTGTTCGATCGAGACGACGAGGGCAGGCTGGCGCAACGACCCTTCGGCGGCGCCGGCGCGCCGCGCACCGTGCATGCCGCCGACGTCACCGGCCACGTGCTGCTGCAGCTGCTGTACGAGCAGCTGCTGGCACGCGACATTCGCGTCTACGAGGAGTACTTCGCCTGGCGCCTCGTGATCGGCGAGGCCGGCTGCGAGGGCGTACTGGCCTGGGATCTGGCGCGCGGGGGAGTGAAGGCGCTCGCGGCCAAGGCGGTGATCCTGGCCACCGGCGGTTCCGGTCGCGTCTATCAGGGCTCGACCAACGCCCACGCCTGCACCGCCGACGGGATGGCGATGGCGCTGCGGGCCGGGCTGCCGCTCGAGGATCTGGAGTTCGTGCAGTTCCACCCGACTACGCTCGTCCCGAGCGGGCTGCTGGTGACCGAGGCGGTGCGCGGCGAGGGCGGCTATCTGCTCAACGCCGACGGCGCTCGTTTCATGCGCCACTACGCGCCCGAGGCGATGGAGCTGGCCAGTCGCGACGTCGTCTCGCGCGCCGAGCAGACCGAGATCGACGAGGGGCGCTCCATCGGCGGCTCGCTCTTGCTCGACCTGCGCCACTTCGGGCCCGAGAAGATGCGCGAGCGCTTCCACGGCACGCGCGACCTTGCCATCACCTACGCCGGCATCGATCCGCTCGAGCGGCCGCTTCCGGTGCGCCCGGGCGCCCATTACCACATGGGCGGCGTGGCCACGGACGTGGACGGGCGCACCGAGGTCGAGAACGTCTTCGCCGCCGGCGAGGTGGCCTGCGTCTCGCTGCACGGCGGCAACCGGCTCGGCGGCAACTCGCTGATGGAGACGATCGTGTTCGGGCGCCGCGCCGGGCGCGCCGCGGCCGAGCAGGCGCTCAAGAAGAGCGGAAGCGCCGAGCTCGGGTCGGGCGCTCGCTCGGACGGCGAGCGGGAACTGGCGCGCCTGCTCGAGCGCCGCGAGGGCGAGCGACCGAAGGCGATCCGCGACGAGCTCGGCGCCTCGATGAACGAGAACTTCGGCGTCTTCCGCGAGGAGGAGAAGATGCGCCGGCAGCTCGAGCTGCTGGAGAACCTGCGCGAGCGCTACGAAGAGGTGCTCGTGGAGGACAAGGGCGCGGTCTGGAACAGCGATCTCAGCCAGGCCCTGGAGCTCGGCTTCCAACTTGATCTGGCGCTCTGCATGGTCAGCGCCGGGCTCGAGCGGCGCGAGAGCCGCGGTGCCCATTCCCGTCCCGACGACTACCCCGAGCGCGACGACCGGAACTTCCTCAAGCACTCGCTTGTGCGCTGGACGAACGACTGGCTCGATCTCTCCTGGAAGCCCGTGACGATCACCAAGTGGCAGCCGCAAAGGCGGACCTACTGATGCAGGTTCGGCTCCAGATTCGGCGCTCCGATCCCGCTACGGGCGAGACACGGCTGCAGCTCTACCAGCTGGATCACGTGCGCCCGGCCGCCACGCTGCTCGACTGCCTGGAAGAGATCAAGGAGGAGCAGGACGGCACGCTCGCCTTCCGCCGCAGCTGCCGTGAGGGAATCTGCGGCTCCTGCGCGGTGAGAATCGACGGGCGAACGGCGCTGGCCTGCCGCACCTCCGTGGCCGAGCTGCTGGCCGGGGGCCGCATCCCGCTCATCACGCCGATCGGGAACCTGCCGCTGATACGCGACCTCGTCGTCGAGATGGAGCCGATGTGGCAGAAGATGCGCTCCGTCCAGCCCTTCCTGAGCCCGACCTCCGATTCACCCGGCGAGGGGCGCGAGACGGTTGTTTCTCCCGCTCTGCTCGAGGCCGTGCACAAGGAGGCGCTCTGCATCAACTGCGGTGCCTGCATCTCGGAGTGCGATGCGCTGACGGTCAGTCCGGAGTTTCTCGGCCCGCATGCGCTGAGCAAGGCCTGGCGCCTGGTCGGCGACCCACGCGAGCCTGCGACCGGGCGGCGGCTGCAGGAGCTGAGCCGCGAGCACGGCATCTGGGAGTGCACGCGCTGTTATCTGTGCAACGAGCGCTGCCCCAAGGGAGTCGATCCGCGCGACGCGATCGCCAAGCTCGGCGCCGAGGCCTTCGCGGCCGGCGTCACGCGCGACCGAGGCGCGCGGCACGCCCGCTGGTTCGTCACCTCGGCGCGTACCACCGGCTGGCTGCGCGAGAGCGAGCTGGTCGTGAAGACGCTCGGCGTCGCCGTCTCGGTCACGAAGATCCCGCTTGCGCTGCGCCTCTTCCGTCGCGGCAAGGCGCCGCTACCGCTACCGCGCCACAAGGCGAAAGGTCTCGAGCCGGCTCGCGCGCTACAGCGCATCGTGGCCGGGCAGGATCGGCGCGGGGCCCGTGGGATCGTTCAGGGCGAGCGGGTGCTGGCCCGGATCGAGCTCGTCCGCGTGCCCGAGCCGCCGGAGCCGGAAGCGGAGGACTTCTGATGCGTCGTGTCGCCTACTACAAGGGTTGCCTGGCCGGGCTCTCGGCGCGCGAGCTCGACTCTTCGACCCGGGCGCTGGCGCCGAAGCTCGGGCTGGAGCTGGTAGAGCTGGAGAACGTGACCTGCTGCGGCGCCGGCGACATCCAGACCGCCGACCCCGACTACGCCCTGCACCTGAACGCGCGCATCTTGAGTGAGGCCGAGCAGGCCGGCCTGGACACGATCCTGACCATCTGCAACGTCTGCACGCTCAACCTCAGGCAGGCGGCTCTGCAGCTCGGCGACGCGGAGCTGCGCGCGCGGGTGAACGAGAACCTGAGCCGCGCGGGCGCCAGGACGTACTCCGGTGGCGTCGAGGTGACGCACCTGCTCTGGCTGATCGCCCGCGGCGAGGGGCTGAGTCGGTTGAAGGAGATCGCCGTGAAGAAGCTGGACGGACTGCGCGTGGCGCCCTTCTACGGCTGCCAGCTGCTTCGTCCCTCCAAGCTGATGGGCTTCGAGGATCCCGACCGGCCCACGTCGCTGGAGACCGTGATCGAGGCCTGCGGCGGAGAGCCGGTGGACTACCCGGCCAAGACGCTCTGCTGCGGCTTCCCGATCTTGCTGGCGCGCGAGAAGACGTCGCTGGCCGAGCTTGCGCGGCCGCTCGAGCAGGCGCTCGCCGCCGGCGCCGAGGCGATGGTTACGTCCTGTCCGCTCTGCCACCTCTCGCTCGACGCCTGGCAGAGGAATGCAGAGCGCGCGTTGGGGCGAAAACTCGGACTGCCGGTCTTCCATCTTTCCCAGTTGATCGCGCTGGCCGCCGGAGTGGAGCCCGCCCAACTTCAGCTCTCGCGCCACGTCGTTCCGCTGGGGAGCGTGCTGG
The DNA here is from genome assembly GCA_003162055.1 of Actinomycetota bacterium. Classification (GTDB taxonomy): domain Bacteria; phylum Actinomycetota; class Thermoleophilia; order Gaiellales; family Gaiellaceae; genus Fen-549. The sequence goes on from PMNA01000009.1 coordinate 18,495, forward strand.
CGAAGCTGTCCTCTCCGCTGGTGGAGGAATGATGATCTGGCTCGTCGTAGCGCTCGCTGGGCTGCTCCTGGCCGCGCTCGGTTGGGGCGTCTTCGAAGCCGGCTGGGTGCGGCTGGAAGAACTGGACACTCCGATCCCGGGCTTGCCGGAGGAGTTGGACGGTCTGCGCGTCTGTCACATCGGCGACTTTCATCTCGGCTTTCCCTCGCGCGGCCATAACGCCGTCTCGAAAGCCGTCGATTGGATCTGCGAGCGCAAGCCCGACCTGGTGCTGGTGAGCGGCGACCTGCTTTCGCGCCCGCGCGGCGAGGCCGAGCTGAGACGGTTGCTCGGGCGGCTCGAAAACTGCTTCGTCGTCCTCGGCAACCACGACTTCGCCCTCTCGCGCGATCCATTTTCGCGTCCTTCGGCCGTGCAGGAACTGGAGCCCGCGACGCTCCTCCTCGACGAGGCGCGCAACATCCGGCTGCGCGGGAAGCGGGTTCAGATCGTCGGCGTCGATCCGCGCAGCTACGACGCGAGAAAGGCGGCGCCGCAGCTTCTTGCCGATCGCGAGGCGGCGCTTCGCATCTGTCTCTGCCACTTCCCCGGCATCGCCGAGCGGATACCGCCGCAGTCCTTCGACCTGATCTGCTCCGGTCACCTGCACGACGGGCAGATCGCGCTTCCCTACCCGGGCGGGAAGATCCGCTTCGCTCACCCGCGCTACCGCCAGGGCAGGGGCCTGCTGCGCCGCCCGAGCGGGCTCTTGCACCTCAGCGCGGGGCTCGGAACCACCTTTGTTCCCTTCCGCATTTTCGCCCGCCCCGAAGCGACCGAGCTACATCTGCGATCCTGAGAGCTTCTCCCGGCAGGGCTGTGCGCCCGCTGCAGCCGCTCCGCGGCGCCGGCGGTCACCCAAGCCTCTCAACGCACTACCAGTGCGCCTTCGTGGCCGTGTGACCGCTGACATCGACGGCTCGACTCCCTCAGCCGAACATCCCCACCGAGATAAGCTCTACGTGATGGACGATCAGGCGCTGATCTCGCCGGAAGTGCTGGCTCGCTACGCGGCCGATGCCGCGCGTGAGGTCGAGGGCGTCCGTCGGGTCATCACCGGACACCTGCGCCGGCAGCCGGGCGTGCGCGTTCAGGTCGGCGAGGACGGGGTGCACGTGCAGGTACCGGTGGTGCTGGAGTACGGGATGGCGATTGCTCCGGTAGCGCGCGAGGTGCAGCGGCGTGTGCGCCGGTATCTGAAGGTGATGGCCGACGTCGAACTGTCCGCCGTCGAGGTCGTCGTCGCCCAGATCGAGCCCGGAAAAGAATGAGCCCGCGACTGGAGCCGCTCTCGCGCGGGACGCTGGCGAGCGCCCCTTCTGTCTGCCACAGTTGCGTCTGGTGGCAGGCGCGCGGCGACAAGCCGGTCGCGAAGGAGCGCTGGATCGAGCAGGCCGAGGACGCCTGGGGCGCCTGGGGGATGGTCTACTTCGACGACGACGAGCGCCTGCTCGGCGTCATGCAGTACGGGCCGGCGTTCCTCTTTCCGCGCTCGCAGAAGCTTCCGGCCGGGCCGGCCTCTGATGATGCGGTTCTCGTCACCTGCGCCTACCTGGTCGACTCGGCTTCTCCCTGGGTGATCCAGTCGCTCTTTCTGGCGGCCGCCGGCGAGATGCGATTACGCGGCGCGGCGGCGCTGGAGGCGTTCGCCTTTCGCTACCACGAGCAGGACGACTTCGAGCAGCGCCTGATCCTTCACCGCGCGATCTTCCCGCACGACCTTCTGGCCGATCTCGGTTTCATCACGGTTCGAAGCGCCGGTCGCGTGCAACTGGCGCGACTGGAGCTCGGCGGGCTCGAGCCCAGCGCAGAGGCCGAGGAGAACGGGCTGCTGGCCAAGCTCAAGCGCCTTTACCTGCCGGCGCCGATGCCGGCGCCTCCGAGGCCCTAAAGGCTCTCAGGGACTGGCACTTCTTCATTTGGCGCTCAATACCACTCGCCCGCGGGGTCGATTCAAGCTACTGCTTTGAGCCAATAGAAAACGCACGACGGAGTGCCGATACCATCCCAACTTCGCTCGTTTGCTCGGGTGTCTCTTCGAGTCAGTGGCAGGCGCTGCTGCCGGAGTCGAGCACGCGGCCGTTCGGCGTCGAGAGGAAGCGCCAGTAGGCGCGATTCGCGCTCAGCTTCAGGCGCAGCACGCCCCACTGAAGGGCAATGATCTTCTGGCTCCCGACGGCCGTCCCACTGACCGGACGGAGCGGCCCTCCGCCCGTTCCCACTATGAACTCGCGCATTCCCCGCGCCCGGTCGATCTTTCCGGCCGCGTTGAGGGGAGCGAAACGCTGGTAATCGTGGTCGTGGCCGTTCAGGACGATGTCCGCACCGGCCTTGGCCAGAGTGGCCCAGATCGGTTGCATGGTCTCGTCTGAGCCGTGCATGCCTGAAGAGAAGCGCGGGCTGTGCCAGTAAGCGAGAGTGCAACGGGCTGCATCGCGGGCGAGGTCTTTTTTCAGCCAGCCCATCTGGGCCGAGCCGACTCCGCAGCCTCCGATCTTGTCGCAGTTCGAGTTGAGGACCACGATGTGCCAGCGTCCCAGCTCGTAGCTGTAGTAGCCGCCGGGCGGAGCGGCCTTGCGGCCGAAGTAGGCGAAGTATGGAGCGGCATTCGCGCTGAAGTACTCGTGGTTACCTACTGCCGGGCGGGTTCGCGCCTTGAAATGTCCCCAGGTCGGGTTGTAGCAGCGAGCGAAGTCGCTCTTCGATCCGGTCGGGTAGGCGGTGTCTCCGAGCGCCGCGACGGTGCCTGGGCGGCTCTCGATCAAGCGCCCCGTGAGCTTGGCGCCGTCCGAGTAACAGTCGCCGATATCGCCGGCTGCGAGCAGGATCAGCGGGGCGCGGGCCACCTTGGCGGCACTCGTCGGCGCCGCGCCGCCGATCAGCACGACCAGAAAGACCGCGGCAAGAGCACGCACGCGCATAGAGCGAGAGTACAGTCGCCGCGCTATCCGTGCTAACTAACGGGAACGGCTTGCGGCCGGCTCGGCCGCGAGCACCAGCTCGGCGATCTGCAGGGCGTTCAGCGCGGCGCCCTTGCGCAGGTTGTCGCAGCTCAGATAGAGCGAGAGGCCGCGCGCCACGGTCGGGTCACAGCGGATGCGTCCGACGAGCACCTCGTTACCCCCGGCCGCGTCCTTGGGGGTCGGGAACTCGGGCAGGTCGAGCACGCGCACGCTCGGCGCTCCGCGCAGGACGTCGGCGGCCTGCTCGGGCGAGAGGTCGTCTTCCAGCTCGATCCAGATCGCTTCGGAGTGGCCGACCAGCACCGGCACGCGGACGCAGGTCGGTGCCACGGGCAGCTCGGGCAGCTCGAGGATCTTCTGCGTCTCCTGGCGCAACTTCGACTCCTCGTCGGAGTCCTCGCCCTCCCAGGTCCAGTCCATGATCAGGTTGTGCTCGGCGGGACTTTCGGCCCTGAGCGCCTCCATCCGCTTTGCGCCCGCTCCCGAGACCGACTGGTAGGTCGCGACGTGCACGCTCTTCAGTCCGGCCGCATCGTGCAGCGGCTTCAGTGTCGTCGTGAGCGGGATGGCGCAGCAGTTCGGGTTGGCGATGATCCGATCGCGCTCCAGCGCCTCGAGCGCGCGCGCGCCGTTCACCTCGGGCACGACCAGCGGGTAGCCGTCGACCAGGCGGTAGGCCGAGGACTTGTCGATGCAGATCGCGCCGCCGGCGGAGGCGTGCGGAACGAGTTCCTCCGAGCGAGAGGTACCGACCGAGAAGAGGCATAGATCCAGGTCGCCGGCGCGGAGCGCCTCGGGCGTGGCTTCCTCGACGACCAGCTTGCCGTCGCCGAAGGGCAGCTCTTTCCCGGCCGAGCGCGAGGAGGCAAAGGCGCGCACGTTCTTGAAGCCGCGCTCCGAAAGCAGGCGCAGGGTGAGCGTGCCGACGGCGCCGGTGGCGCCGACGATGCCGATGCGGGCGTTCTCGAGCGGGCTACTCATGACCGCGCTCCGCCACTTCGGTATCGAGCTCGAAGGCCGCGTGCAGCGCCTGTACGGCGCGCTCGACGTCGGCCTTGGCAATGTGGCAGGCGATCTTGATCGGCGAGGTCGAGACCACCTCGGGCTCGATTCCCAGCTCGCCCAGCACCTCGAAAGTTTTGGCGGCGACGCCGGGATGGCTCTTCATGCCGGCGCCGATCACGCTGACCTTGCCCAAATCGTCGCGTGAAGTCCACTTGACGCCGAGCGCGTTCAGGGTCTTCTCACTGGCCTGGTGATCTTCCAGCGGCGCCGAGTAGACGATCGCGCCGTCACCGTTGATCAGGATGGTATCCACGTTTACCTGGGCTTCGGCGAGTGCCGAGAAGAGCTTCGCGGGGGTCGTTCCTTCGACCCTGTAAATGTTCTCCTCCATGGTGTGCGTGACACCGGAGATCATCGCCTTCTCGAGCATTCGTTCGTCCTCCTCGCGAATCCAGGTTCCGCCAGCATCCGAGAAGCTGGAGCGGACGTGCACCATCACATTGTGATTGCGCGCGAACTCGACAGAGCGTAGCTGCAAGACCTTGGCGCCTGAGGCGGCCATTTCCTGCATCTCGTCGTAGGAGACCGCGTGCAGCTTGCGCGCCGTCTTGACGACACGCGGGTCGGCCGTGAAAACACCATCCACGTCGGTGTAGATCTCGCAGGCCTCGGCACCGATCGCCCCGGCCAGCGCGACCGCTGTGGTATCTGAGCCGCCACGGCCCAGCGTGGTCACGTCGAGCGAGTCCGACGAGACGCCCTGGAAGCCGGCGACCAGCACGATCTTGTTCTTGTCGAGCGCTTCGAGGATGCGCTTCCCCCTGATCGCGACGATCTTGGCCTTGGTGTGAACCGTGTCGGTGACGATGCCGGCCTGCGAGCCGGTGAGCGAGATCGCCTCGTGGCCGAGGTCGTGGATGGCCATTGCCGCTAGCGCGCAGGAGATGCGCTCGCCGACCGAGATCAGCATGTCCATCTCGCGCGGGTCGGGATTCGGGGAGATCTTGTAGGCCAGCTCGACCAGATCGTCGGTGGTGTCGCCCATCGCCGAGAGCACGCCGACGACGCGGTTGCCGGCCTCGCAGGTGGCGACCAGGCGCTCGGCGACCAGCTTCAACCGCTCAGGGTCGCCGACCGAGGTGCCGCCGAACTTCATCACCACCGTGCCGAGTCGGGGCACGGGGCCGTACTGGTGGTGGCTTTCAGTCTCGCTCATAGTCTGAAGCGGTGCGGGGATTGGTCACAGTGGGATCTCCCGCCCTTGCTCGGAATGCTACTTGTCGCGTGCGCTTTTTCGCTGAAGAACTGGTCTTCGACGCGATATTGACGGCTTCCTTGCGAGCGCCAGCGGGCGCCGCGCGATCACATCTCCCGCCGGCCCTCGAGCGCGCGCCCGAGCGTGACCTCGTCGGCGTACTCCAGGTCGCCGCCGACGGGCAGGCCGCTGGCCAGGCGGGTGACGCGCGCACGGCCGCGCAGCTGGTCGGCGATGTAGGAGGCGGTCGCCTCGCCGGTCATGTTCGGGTTGGTGGCGATCACTACCTCCTCGATCCCTCCCGCGTCGATACGGCGCAAGAGATCCGCGATGCGCAGGTCGCTCGGCTCGACGCCGTCCAGCGGCGAGAGCGAGCCGCCGAGCACGTGGTAGAGGCCGCGGAATTCGAGCGTGCGCTCGAGCGAGACGACGTCCACCGGCTGCTCGACGACGCAGAGCAGGTGCCGGTCGCGCCGCTGATCGAGGCAGATCGAGCAGAGCTCTTCCTCGGTCAGGTTGCCGCACTCGGCGCAGAAGTGGACGCGCTCCTTCACATCGATGATCGCCTCAGCCAGTGCGTTCGCCTCCTCCTTCGGCACCTGCAGCAGGTGGAAGGCGAGCCGGCGCGCCGTGCGCTGCCCGATGCTGGGCAGGCGCGTCAGCTGCGCAACCAGGTTCTCGATCGCTGGAGAGGGCATCCGTGCATTTTGCCTGTCCTTTCCGGACGGGTTGGGACGAGCCAAGCCGCTAGGTGGGGCAACGGCGCTAATCAGGCGCAGAGTCGGCACATTCTCGAGCGCCTTTTCTCGCTACCGTGTCCCGCCCCGTGGGTGGGTGGTGGTGGGTGGTCAAGGAGGCGTCCGTACCCTGGGAGCCCGTCCCGTACGAGGCATCATCGTTTATCGGAGTCTTTACAGCCCGGGCAGATGCATCTCGCCGAGCCCGCCCATCAGCCCGCCCAGCTTGCCCTGCAGCATCCGGTCGGCGGCGCGCAGCGCCTCGTTGGTCGCGGCGACGACCAGGTCTTCGAGCATCTCGGGGTCTGCGGAGTCGATTGCCTCCGGCTTGATCGCGATCGAGACGATCTCGCGCGCGCCGTTGGCCTTCACGGTCACCATGCCGCCGCCGGCGGAGGCCTCGACGACCTCCGCAGCCGCCTCGGCCTGTAGCCGCTCCATCTCGGCCTGCATCTGCTGCACCTGCTTCAGCATCTGGTTCATGTCCATCGACATCGCGGCGACCCCTTATTCCTCTACTTCGTGCGCGTCCAGCGTGTTCTTGAGCAGCGAGATCAGATCCTCCTCGGGCGTGCGCTCGGCGGCTTCCACCTTCTCCTCGCTCGCGGGCTTCTCGGCGACCGTGAACTCGAGGCTGAGGCGAGCTCCGGTCAGCTCGTAGATCGCGTCGGCCAGCTGAATCGTGTTCTTCTCGTCGGCAGCCATCTTGCGGTGGAAGGAGGCGCTGTGCGGAAACTCGACGCTCAGGCGCGAGCCCTCGAGCGCGATCGGATGGGCTTCCTGGAAGATCGAGCGGGCGGGGATGGAGGCGATCGCCGGCACGATCGAGCGCTGCCAGGCCTCCTGCAGGCGCTGCAGCTCCACCGAGATCGGCTCCGACGGAGAATCGGCAGCGGCGGCGGGCTCGCTCTGCTCGGGGGCTTCCTCGGCCGCGCTTGCCTGCTCGGGTGGATCAGGCGCGGCGAACGGTTCGGGCGCGCTCTCCGTCACGGTCTCGCTCTTCTTCTTTCGCGCCGGCTTCGTCTCGGCGGCGGGTTGCGGGCGCGGCGCCGGCGCGGCGCCGGCCGGGCGCTGCTCGAGCAGTTCGAGCCGGTGCGAGAGCGCGTCCCAGGAGAGGTCGGCGGCGGGCCGGGTCGCCTTGACCAGCGCCAGCTCTAGTGGCAGGNNTCGGGCACCTCGTTCATCTGCTGCACCAGCATCAGGTAGCGGAGGTGCTCGAGCAGGTCGCCGATCAGCCGGCCCAGATCCTGTCCCTGGCTCGACAACTCCTCGATTGCGACAAGCGCGCCGGCGGTGTCCCCGGCGACGACCAGATCGATCAGGCGGAAGAGGGCGTCCTCCTCGATCACTCCCAGCAGCTGCAGCACGGCCTGGACGGTGAGCTTGCGCTCGGTCGCCGAGGAGAG
>PMNA01000032.1 GCA_003162055.1 Actinomycetota bacterium
CACGGACATCGTAGGCACCGGCAACCAGTACTATCTGGCTGGGCCGGCCGCATCGGTTACGACCACTGCTTGTACGTAAACCACCCTTGAGTCTCCGACTCGGAAAGAGGGGCGCGCCGGTCGCGCCCCTCTTTCTTGGGAGGATGGCTCCGCGACGGTAGCGAACTCGTCTTGAACGCGCATTGAGTCGTCGACCCTTCTTCGCCGCCTGTTCTTACGCCTCTTCGATGTCGACGAAGGTTCCGATCGGCGCCTGACCGCCCTCCGAAAGGAAGATAGACGAGTGAAGAGAAAAGCCCCGTGTTGAGGCGGTTGACAAAGCGAAGAGAAGTGTTGGCTCTGACGGGACTCGTCGGTGTGAGTTTTGCGCTGCGCCTGCTGGCCGGGCTCGCGAAACCCTCAATGATCATGGTCCCCGACGAGTACCTCTACTTCGCGCTCTCTCGCTCCCTCGCTTTTAGTTACGAGCCTCTGATCCGCGGACACAATGAGCACTACTTCTCGCTCGCCTTCCCGCTCCTCAGCGCACCTCTCTGGGCGTTCGGTGATGCCGAACTGGTGTACAAGCTCATCCAAGCGCTGAACGCCCTGATCGCTTCGCTCGCCGCCGTTCCAGTTTTTCTTCTCGCGCGCGAGCTTCGTCTGCGCGCAACTGCTCGCCTCGGCGTGACTGCACTCGCTCTGGCGCTGCCTGGACTCGCTCTCGCCTCGTACATCAGCACCGACGTTCTCGGCTTTACGCTCTGCCTCTGCGCTTTGCTCGCTGCGGTGCGCGCCCTCGACCAGCCGACTCCTCGCAGGCTCGCGCTGTTCCTCGGCTTCGCAGCGCTCGCTAGCTTTGCGCGTATCCAGTACGTTGTGCTTTTCCCGGTCTTTCTCTTGGCCTGGGGCCTAATCGATCCGCGCGCGATCTACGGGCTGCTGCGCCGTCATCTCATCGCTAGCGCAGCGATTGTTGCGGCGCTGGCGGCGATTCTCATCGGCATCGGGCTCCACAGCTTGCTCGGGTACTACAAGGGCGTGCTCAACTTCGGGATACGACCGCTCGACACCGCTCGCTGGATCGCCATCGACGCACTCGTCCTCACCTATGCCGTAGGCGCGGCGGTGGTGCCGGGGGCCCTTGTGGGGCTGGCTGTCTCTCTGGCGCGGCCTCGGCGGCGCCTCGAGCGAGCATTCTCGCTTTTCGTCCTGTTGTTTCTCCTCTCGCTTCTCGCCGAGGCGGCGCTCTTTGCAAGCAACATCACCAACGAGGTCGAGGAGCGATACATGTTCGTGATCTTGCCGGCGCTCGGCATCTCTTTCGCGCTCGCGATCGAGCGGGGACGCCGCCTCGCACTGGCGGTGTCGGGAGTGGCAGCTGTCGTTCTGGTCGCCCTCCTCCGCTTCCCGCTCACGGCATACGACGAAATCAACCACGTTACGGGCTCGCCGTTCTTAAGAGGAGTGCTCTGGCTGCATCAACGGTTCGGGCCAGGCGAAGCGGCGTTGCTCTTTACGACGGTGGCGGCCGGTCTGCTGTTGCTGGGAACGCTCGCATTCATCTTGCCACGGCTATTGGCGCCGATTGCTATCGCCGGCGCAATCGCCTTCGCCGGGAGTTTCTCCGTACTGGCCACATTGCAGACGAATGCCCGAAGCCAGATGGCTGCGCGCACATACCTTCCCAAGGATTTCGATCGCATCGACGACCTCGTGTCGAAACCGGTCGGACTGGTCGTCACGGTTGGAACCCCTGGCCCGCTTGCCGATGAGCTCATGCTCTGGAACCAGTCGATCGGCGACCCGATCAACCTCCCCGGCTCAGAGACCGTCGATAGGTACGGGCGCCGCAGCGGGACCATCGCCCCGGACGGCCGGCTACTAGTGGATGGAAAGCCCTGGCGAGGACCGCTTCTCGTCAGTGACTATGCGTCGCAAGCGGAACTCCAGGACGCACACCGTTTGCTGCACGGGTTGACGTCCGATCTTTGGCAACCGCACGCCGAGGCTCGCTTCGAGCTCATGAGCAAAGGCCTGTACTTCGACGGCTGGCTGGCGCCGGACGGCACGACGACCGTTTGGCCCAGCCCAAACGGGCACCTACGCGGGACGCTCGAGATCGAACTCACACTCCCGTCCGACGTCAGATCAGAGCGAATCAACGTCAAGACGCCGTGGAGCGTGGATCGCGTCAGGCTCACTCCCGGACATTCGAGCAAGGTCTCGATACGCCTACGCGGAACTCGATCGGTGAACATCCTCGTACGCTCCAACCGCATCGTCAGTCTCAGCGACGGACGCTTCGTGATCGCGCAAGCACGATTCCGCCTCGTTAAGGCCGCGCACTTTAAGGCTAATGCTGCATCAATCACGAACCGATAGAAAACGCGATGAAGTCGACCCCCAGTCCCCGTGTTCGCTTCCTAGCGGTGCTTGCCTTGATTCTCTGCGTCGGCGCCGGCGCTTACTTGCTCATCCACGGCTCGAGTGGATCGAGTCCTGCGAGCGCCACATCGGATACACAGGTGCCGTCTACCACGACGACGCAGACTCGGACGACCGCGAAGCAAAGCTCGAAATCGAAGAAGCGTCAGCGCAAGACGTCAGTTGAAGGAATTACCGCACTCGACGCCGCTCTCGTGGCTCATCCTGTAGTCGCAGTCTCGGTGTATGCACGCAACGTCACCACGGACACGGCGGCGATGAAAGAGGCGAGGGCCGGCGCGGCTGAAGTCGGCGCCGGATTCGTTGCCTTCGACGTTTACAAGGAGAAACTGGCGCGGCAGTTGGCTACCTTGCTCGGCGACAGTTCCCAGGTGACCGATCCCGAGGTGCTCTTCTTCAAGCGGCCGCGCACGCTGGCCTTCACGCTGCACGGATTCTCCGACAGCCAGGTGGTTGCTCAGGCGGCGCAAAACGTCTTCCCGCACGTGGAGCCTTGGGTTGGACAAGCGAACCGCGCTTGCAGGCAATACGCGGCTCCACTCGCGACGGCTATGGCGAAATCGAGAGGCGTCAGCACAGACACCGCAGCAGGCAGAAATCAGAGCGCTTCGTCAATAGAAGAAGTCGCGGGCTTACTGAGTAAGACAACGAAATCGCTAATCGCGGTCAGAGCGAACGCGAGCGCAGCCAAAGACTACGCACAGTTTGTCTCCGGCCTACAACAGCTCGCTACCTACCTGAGATCCGAGGCAGTGGCGCTCCGTCGTGGCGATCTTGCCGGCGCCAAAACGATTGCGCAAAAAGAAGTGATGCTGTCAGCCACCACCGACAGCCTCGCCGCGAACCTCCAGATCACCGCCTGCGCCCCGTGAGCGATCTAGCCGACGAATATGGCCTCCGCTCACCTGCCAGAGGCGGAGCGAAGAAGAGCGGCACCAAGTCGGCGAAGGAGAGCTTTCATCGCCATGCCAAGAAGGACGGGCGCCGCGTCGTGATCCTGCGCCTGTTCGAGCGCGACGAGCAGTTCGTGGTCGAGTGTGACGTTTATCCGACAAACAGCCTGCGCGTCGAGCCGCTGCATCCAGGCCCGTACCACTTTGGGAGCAAGGACGAAGCGGCTGCCTATATCGAGGAAGCGTTACTCGCGCTCGAGTACCTGGGCTGTGAAGTCAGCTAGCCCCGCCCGGTAACGCGAGGCGCCGACGCGGCTCGGCCAAGCGAGCCGCGGGTTCTACTCGCTGTCGCCACCCGAGAACATGCGACCGCGAGCGTTGGAGCCGCCCCAGCCGGAGCCGTGCTGGTCGACGTCGATCGAGACGATCGTCTCCGGGCGCAGGAACCGACCGCCGATGAAGGGCCAGCGGCCTTCCTCCGTCTCGGCGAACTGCTTGACGACCTCGGCCGCTTTATCCTGGGCTTTATCGACGGAGTCGAAGGATCCGATCGGAATCCGATCGCCGTCTACGAGCCGTAGTACCAACTCGAACGCGCCTTGCTTTGAGCCCGGAGCCGATACTTCCTGCGGCGCGGCGGCCGGTTCGGTCGGAGCGTTGTCGGCATCTTCGGCGGGAACTTCCTCGGCCGGCTCGGCGGGCTCGCTCGCCCAGGTCGAAGGTTCGCTGCCGATCTCCGCGGCGGCCGGTTCGGTCGGAGCGTTGTCGGCATCTTCGGCGGGAACTTCCTCGGCCGGCTCGGCGGGCTCGCTCGCCCAGGTCGNNCGGGCTCGACGGCTTCCGCCTCGGCCTCGTCTTCGACGATCGGCGCGGTCTCGGCCGCTGCTTCGTCTTCGCTCACGACAGGCTGCGACTCGTCCGCCGCGACGTCGCCGCTTTCGCCTGCCGGTGCACTCGGGGTATCGGGGGCGACCGAAGCGCCGGAATCGATGAAGTCGGCCACGTCGGCCGTGATCACGTTCACCTCGCCTCGCATCCAGGCGGGCGCCGTGAGCGGTTGATCCTCCTCGCCCGAGGATGCGTCTGCGACCTCCTCCGCCCCCTCGGGCGGTTGCTCGTACGCGGGCTCCTCATCGTCGGAGGCGACCGGCTCCGGAGCGACCTCCGGAGGAGTCTCCTCCCAAGCTTGCTCGACCGGCTGCTCGGCTTCTACGATCGGCGCTGCCGCCTCTTCAAACGGCTGCCCGGCTTCTTCAACCGGCTGCTCGGCGCCGTACTGACCGGCGCTCAGATCGGTGCTCTCCTCAGGCGGTTCCGCCGGCGGCGGCGGTCCGGCTTCTCCGGCGCGCCAGGCATTTCCCTCCAGCAGCGAGGGATCGTCGTAATAACCGAACTCACCCATCTGTACCTCGGCGGGAAGCTGCTCCTCGGGCTTCGTGATGCTCTCGGTCTCCGGGATGGGTTGGAACTCGCCGAACGTCGGGTATTCGATTTCCCCCTCGACGATGATTGGGCGAATCTCGTGCGTCGAGGGCTCGGGAGCAGGCGCGGCTGCTTCCTGATCGCCCGAATCGACCGCGACCGGCTCGAGCGGAGCCGACTCGGGCTCCGTTGCAGGCTCCGCGACGGGCGCCGCGACGGGCGCCGGCTCGACCGGGGCGAACTGATAGTCGGTAGCTGGAGCGACCACCAGCCCTGGAGTCGGAGCGTCGCCGAGCACCTCGTCGATCAGACGTACAAGCACGCTCGGCGCGCCGACGACGAATCGAACCTCGGGGCCGAGTTGAACGCGCAAGCGTTCCATGGCCGTCTCGTCGGGGTCGGCCATGGCGACCACCGGCAGGCCGAATTCGGTCACGACCGGCAGTGCCACCTCGCTGCGCGCGTTGTCGTAGCTCATGGCACGGGCCAGCTCGCGATCGATGGCGATCTTGTCGAGATCGGCGTAGGGCAAGCCCTTCTGCCCCGCAAGTAGCCGGGCCAGATCCTCCTCGCTCAACCAGCCGCGCGAGAGCAGCACCTCGCCCAGGCGCTTGCCCGAGCGAAGCCCCTCGGCGAGCGCGTCCTCGAGCTGCTGCGGCGCGATCAAACCGGCCCGAAAGATGAGCGTCCCGAGCGGCATATCGAGCATCTCGTCCGCACCCTCCACGGGTTGGAACTGCGACTCGACCGACGTCTCGGGCTGCGCCTCGGGCATCTGTAGAGGCTCGCTCGGCGGCGGCACCTCCGGCGGAGGCGGAAGTACGGGTGCTGCGGCAGCAGGCTCGGGCGCTACCGGGGGGACGTCCGGAGTCGGAGTATCGGGCTCACTTTCTTGTTTACGACGATGAAAAGGCACTTCTCACGCCTCCGCAATCACCGGCGCCCGACTTCGAGCGCGTTGACACGCACACTGTAGCGCCGAGGTCTAGCTCGCAACGACACGAGCCAGTTCCTCGATCGAAGTCAATCCTTGAGCGACCTTGTCCATGCCCTCGTCCCACATCGTGCGCATGCCCAATTTGATCGCACGCGTTCTCAGCTCCTCATGAGAAGGCTTCGTCGCCGAGTAGGCGGCCAGTTCGTCGCTCATGTTCAGGAACTCGAAAACACCGAGCCGGCCCTTGAAGCCGGTCTGGTTGCAGCGTGGGCAGCCGACCTTGCGATAGAAGGCCATTCCGTCGAGCCGGGCGGCCTTGTCGGGCGAGACGTTCGCCGCGATCATCTCGTCGACCGAGGGTGAATACATCTCGGCGCAGTTGGTGCAAAGGCGGCGGGCTAGGCGCTGAGCCAGAACGCCCGAGACGGCGGCGCTGGTGAGGAAGGGCTCGACGCCCATCTCGTTCAGGCGCGTGAGCGCGCTCGGAGCGTCGTTGGTATGCAGAGACGAGAGCACCATGTGACCGGTGAGCGCCGCCTCGATCGAGATCTTGGCCGTCTCGGGGTCGCGGATCTCCCCCACCATCAGGACGTCGGGGTCGGCACGCAGGATCGAGCGCAGGACGGCCGCAAAGGTCAGTCCGGCCTTGGTGTTGATCTGAACTTGGTTGATGCCCTGCAGCCGGTACTCGACCGGATCCTCGACGGTGATGACGTTGACCGAGGGCTGAGCGACGATGTGCAAGGCCGCATACAGCGTGGTCGACTTACCGGAGCCGGTCGGTCCGGTGACGAGCAGGGTGCCGGTCGGCTTCTTGACCACGTGCTCCAGCGCCTCGCGCATCTCGTCGGCCAGACCGAGGCCCTCCAGCGTCGGCGCCTTCTTCGACTTGTCGATCAGGCGCATCACGACGCATTCGCCTTCGACCGTCGGCAGTACCGCGACGCGGATGTCGAGCATCCGGCCTGCCGCCTTGGCGTTCAACGAGATACGCCCATCCTGGGGCTTGCGGCGCTCGGCGATGTCGAGCTTGGCCAGCACCTTGAGGCGCGTCGTGACACCCGAGGCCATGCGCCGCGGAACACGCTGGACCTCTTGCAGCACACCGTCGATTCGGTAGCGGATGACGAGCGCGTCCTCCTCGGGCATGAAGTGGATGTCGCTCGCCCCGTCTTCGGCACCCTGGAAGATGATCGCGTTCACCAGTCGCACGAGTGGCGCGTCCGAGATGCCGTCGTCGGCCTCGAGGTCTTCGATCTCCGCGTCCTCATCGACTACTTCGACGTCTTCCAGCGCCGCCGATTGAGCATGCAGGGTCTCGTTGGCGCGCTGCAATCCTTGCAGCTCTTCGAGGATCTCTTCGCTCGATGCGACGCCGAGCTCGACGTGGTGTTGCGTTGCCAACTTCAGCTCGTCGACGCCGGTCACGTCGGAGGGGTCGGCGATCGCTACGAGCAGGCGGTTGTCGGAAAGTTTGTAAGGAAGGGCGACGACCCTTTCGAGGACGTGAATCGGGATCGAGGCAACCGCGTCGGGAGAGATCTTCTCGTCGGAAAGTGAGATCAGAGGCAGGTGGAAGTGCGACGCCCGAACCTCGGCCACCCGCGTTGCGGGAATCACGCCTTTCTCGGTCAGCGCGGCGATGAGCGAGCCAGAGGCCCCGGCGTCGCTGCGCGCCTGGGCGAGCTTGTCGGCCGTTACCAGGCCGGTTGCCTCGATCAGATCTCCGAGGAGCTCTACGAGCTCGTTGATCTTCCGCGCGCCGGCCAGCGGGCGTGCGCTCCCGCGCGCGCTCGCGCGTCCCCCACTCTTTGTGGACTGACGTTCTTCGGCCATCTATCCCTCGAACGAGCTATCGGCAGCTTAAGGCCACTACTTGACACCGCCACGAGTGATGCAGATGGGCGAAAAATTCACCCACTCGATTGGCGCTTGCAGGTTTTTCGCGGGCGCGGGAAGCGCCCCGCCCGGGGATGGTCAAAGGAGCGACAGGTAGGCGTCGAGCAACGCCTTGCCGACGAAGAGCGCCACTACTCCGCCGAGCGCCAGGAAGGGAGCGAAGGGGATCTTCATCTTGCGCGCCTTGGAGCCGTGGCGGATGAGCAGCCAGATCGAAGGCACGAGCGCGGCGACCATGCCCGCAGCGAACGCGACGACAACCGTGCGACCGAGCATCGCACCGAGCAGAAAGGCCAGCTTCACATCGCCCATGCCCATTCCGCCCGGATAGAGCAGCGCCGTAAGGAGTAAGAAGCCCGACGCCGCGAAAGCGGCGATCGTCCACTCGACGGACAGGTGAAGTGCGGTCTGGGCAACGAGGACGATCACGGCGGACGGCAGCACGATCACGTTGGGGACGATGCGATGCTCGAGGTCGGCAGCCGAGATGGCGACCAGCACGGCGCAGAAGAAGATCGCGGCGAGCACCTCCAGATGAAGCCCGAACTTCCAGACGCAACCCGACGCGAGCAGCGCCGTCACGAGCTCGACCGCCGGATAACGAAGTCCGATCGAAGCGCCGCAGTTACGACATCGGCCACGCAGAACGACGTAGGAGACAAGCGGGATGTTGTCGTACCAGACGATCGCCTTCCCGCAGGTCATGCAGTGCGAGCCCGGGCGGACAATCGACTCGTGCAGCGGTACGCGGGCGGCGACGACGTTGAGAAAGCTGCCGAGCGCGAGCCCCGGCAAGAGAATGAAGATCGCGAGGGCTATGCTCATCGCTCGCGCTTCAGGGAATTGAATGGTGCTGGAGTCATCGCCGGGCTTCTGCTTTCGGCCTCGTCCGTGCCAAGGCTAACGGCTGTTTCTTCGCTCGCGCCCCTCTCACCCCTCCCAAGTGAGCGTAATTCAACGCCCGGCGCGAAAAACCCGAGAACCGAAACGGGTATGCCCTATAGCGAGATTGGGGGACGAGGTCTCGCTCGTTTATGCCGAAGGTGTATTCAGGTGGACTGGATGAAGTGCATCACGAAGAGGCTGCTTCGCGTCGTCCGACGTGAGGCTGGCGTCACGCTGATCGAAGCCATCATGGCCATCGTCATTTTCGGCATCGTCAGCACCTCGCTCATCACCGTGCTCTCATCCGCCTCGGCGTCCGATGCTCTTTCTAGGCAGCGAACGATCGGGCTCGAGCTGGCACAGCAGCAAGTCGAGTACATTCGCCAGCTGAGCTACGCGAACGTCGGCACCACTACGGGCAACCCGACAGGCGTTGTCACGCCCAGTCAGACGAAACTGGTGGCCGGGCTCTGGTACACACTCAAGACCCGCATCAGATGGGTGAACGACCCGATCCCGAGCAGCTTCGCTACGGGCGCGAACTACAAGCAGATCAGGGTCACCATTACCCGGAACACCGACAACGCGCAGGTCGCGAGAGTCTTGACCTATTTGTCGTCCTCGACGCGCGCCCCCTACGGTGGCGTCAACAACGCGATCATCAACGTCACGACTCAGGACTACGCTCTCAAGACGGCGCTCCAGAACGTCGCCGTGAACCTTACTGACGGGCCCACGCCCGCGAACGACGTAACCGACGAGACCGGCCTGGTCACCTTCCCGGCGCTGACGGCGAATCCAACCTCGGGCAATACCTCTTACTACGACATCGGGACAGGCCTGACCAACTACCAGACGCTCAGGGAGGACATCGGCCCCACCACGCCCAGTCCCAGCCTGGCCGCGAACGCCGCGCACGTCCAGATCTCTCCTAGCCAGACGATATCGACGACCATCTACCTGTACCAACCGGTGACCTTCTGCATCCAGATCAACAACGCGGACGGAAGTTCATACGCGGGCTCCGCAAGCGTGGATGTGGGCGAGAACCTCTCCTCCTCCTCCTCGCTCCTCCGTAGCGCCGAGGAGTTCACACAGTCCGGCCCTGCTTCGGGCAGTTGCTACATAAACGTGACCGGAACAAGCGAGATCTCGGACGATCTCGGAGCCGAGGGGCTCATTCCCAGCGTCGTTTACCAACTGGGCGTCAGGGCCTCGACGACGACGACAGGTTGCTCAAGCACATCCTCCCCGAGCTGCTACTTCGCTGCCGCGACCGCCCAGCTCAGTGCGTCTGACGGTTACCCGAACACCCTCACCAAGACCATCGTCGTCACCCTCCCGGCTTCACCCAATGTGGCGACGACGAAAGCGTGCACGGTAACCGTGAAGAACTCGGGCGGTACCAAGCTGCAGAACGCCCGCGTTGACGTCGACGACTGGTCGAATACCGTTGCCGTTCCAAACATCTACCTCACCGGGATGACTGGCAGCGTCGGAACGTACACCTTCTACGTCCCGGCGCAGGCCCACTATGACCTCTACGCACGAAGCGGAGCATTGCGCGGGAGCCTCGTCAATCAGGATTGGACAACGAACTCGTGCTCCGCCCTCGCGGTGACGGTCTCATGAACGGTGTGTCTACGTTTTACCGCCGCTGGGCAGCGATGGAGCGCGAGGGCGGGTTCACGCTGATCGAGATGCTGATCGTCGTGGTTCTGGTCGGCATCATGTCGGCCATGTTCGCGGCGACACTCAGCGCCGTCATCACCCGAAGCACGGCGGTGCAAGAGCAGAACACTCTTCAGACCTCGGTGCGCGCCTCGCTCAATCAGCTCGTGAGCGACGTCCGCGATGCTTCCTACGGAGACACGACCGTGCCGATCATCAGCTACACCTCCAGCTCGATCGCCTTCTATTCACCCGATCGTTTGGGACACATGCGCAGGATCAAGTACTGGGTGGGCGGCACATCGGCTGATTGGTACATGTACCGCCAAGTGACCACGAGCACGAACAAGAATGGGCCGCCTTGGACGGGAATCAGCAGCGATACCGGCCCCGTCGAGACGCTCTTCGACTCGATTCGGAATCCCACCACCGTCTTTCAGTACTGCACGTCGACTCCGCGCGATATGGCGCTCTCTCCGACAAACCCGACTTCTCCCCAGCTCATAACCTGGCAGTGCACCGCTCCAACCGATGTCTCGTATCTCAAGACCATGGTCACGCAAGTAGCGATAGCACCCATCGCGTCAAGCGCGCCGTACTACTACGGCGCGGTCGCAACCCTGAGGTGGAACGTATCATCATCATGAGAAACCTAAAGAGATTCTTCGCACGCGAGGGCGGATTCGCAATGCTCACGGTCGTCTGCATGGTCTCGCTCCTCACGGTCCTCGCCGTCGTGCTGGTCGACCAAGTTACCGCGGAGTCCAATCGCGCCACGGACGCAGTCAAGAAGGACGCCGTTTATCAGGCAGCCGAAGCAGGCATTAACGACTACGTCGCCAAGCTGCTCGACGATCCTCAGTACTACAACCACTATGTCGCCAACGGCGAAGCGACGCGGACGTCGTGCACGACCTACTCTCTAGGAGTCTGCAACGCTTGGGGTTCCCTCGTCGTCTCCCACGGCTCTGCCTGGACTCCGGGCACTCACTGGGGATACAAAAACCCCAGCGCCACGAATAACGAGGATAACTGGTACCAGGGAACCGGCAACGTCTACGGCAACTCGACCATTCTGAAGGGTTACGCCTACGACCTGATGATCACACCGCCGAGCCCCACGCTCGCGACAAACTACGTCACGATCCTGTCCACCGGCTGCAAGCTCGTCTCGGGCGGAACGACCTGCGACACGACCGTTCCTGAGCAATCGATCGAGACGCGCGTGAGGAGATCGACTCCGGCCGACTACCAGTTCATGTGGCCCGGTAGCGTCTCTTACGGAGACGACGCCACGACTTACGGAACGGTTTACGCGGGCGGGACTATCAGTCACAGCGGTACCGCGTACGGGAACCTGGAGTCGGAAGTGAGCGTGACCGGCTCGCCGACTCTCAAGAATGGAGCGAAGATCTACACGCCCACCACGAACCCGAGTATCCGCACGCTCGTCAACCCCGCGATCTTCTCGTCCCCCACTCTCGTGAGCAACTCTTCCTTCGCCGTTTCGCTGGCGGACGTCAAGCGCGCGGCCGGGCAGAACGTTCCCTCGACCGATTTCGAAGATTCGACCGCAAGCGCTTGGCGCTTCAACTTCTCTCAGAACGGCACCGTCCAGGTATGGAGATGCATCAACAGCTCGACTCCGCAAACCACCCAGCCATACTGCAACGACGTCGCGCTCAGCAGTGGTGTGACGCTGAAGTCGAACAGCTCGACCACCATGACCGTAAACGGGAACACGGCCTCCTTCCCGAGCTCCGGCACGCTCTACATCGGCCCCTCCGGCAGCGTCACCACGGCGGTCACCTACACGGGCACGACGGGCACGGCGGACAGCTCGACCAGCGGAACGTTCACCGGGGTCAAGTGCAGCTCGTGCGGCTCGGGGGGAACAACTTTCAACGCCGGCACGATCGTATCCGACGTCTCGGGCGGGCTGCCCAGCCCCAACCCCGTATACAACGGACCGGTTCCGGGGAACGGCGCCTTCTACACCGGCCAGGACGCGATCATCTCCTGGCCGAGCGCTATTACCGGGTACAGCAGCGACGGCTCGAGCATCGTCAACGGTAGCGTGACCGTCGCCACGAACCAGGACGTCGTGGTCGGCGGAGACATCTACTACAACTCCGACCCGGCACACGGTGGAGGCCCGAACGACGACGTGCTCGGACTGATCGCCAACAGCGACGTCTGGATGGCCTCGTGGTCCCCTGATGGCACTACCTCCGCACCATTCGAGTGGCGCGCAGCCTCTATCGCCCTGACAGGCACCTGGTCGTCCGCCGCGTCGTGCTCGACGAACCGAGCGAACGGCTCCACGCTGCTGTTCATAGGCTCGTCAACGGCCCAGACGGCGGGCTGCGCATCCGATTTCGACAACCGCTCTTACGTATCCGACGACGGTTCGTACAGCAGCACCTTCAACGCCCTTCAGTCTCTGTTCCCGCCGTGGTATCCGGTGATCAACGGCATGGAGACCACGGTGCTCTTCGAAACCGTTCCGACCAACACCACAATCCCGGTCGGTTAAGCGCACCGGTTCGTTTCGGGGCCAGAAGTTTTCTGGGCCGTCGAAGGGGGTAGCGGGCAGTCGCGGCGCGCGCGATCCACTACACGCGCAATGTGAGGGGGCGCTCGGCCTAAGCCCCTCACCGTCTCGTGGGCGAGCCTAGATTAGCGGACGTGTGTCCGGCTTACCGGCAGCGGCCTCTCAGCCGCCGTGCGCGTGCACGAACTCGAGCGCGGCGCGAGCCTCTGCTTCGCTCCTCGAGCCGACGCCCCAGAGCGTTTCGACGCGCCTATCCACCGCGATCAGAATCTCGAGCGCCTGAGCTCCGTGCCACCAGCCGAACTTGGCTCCGGTGACGATCCAGGCGTGCTGGAACAGCCAGTAGCGCTCGTTCGCCCCGCTGGCCGCGCGGTGCGAGTCGAGCCAGGTGTTCAGGTTCCTCGCTCGCTGCAAAAGCGGAATCTCGTCGAGCGGCTCGGGCTTCGCCCCTGCGATCTTGAACGCGGGCGGGCGCTTCTCGACCTGCGCCGGCGTCGTATTGGTTGATGTCGACATCGACCTGGTGGTCGTGGTCGAAGTCGAGAACGCTCCCGTGGTCGTCGTTTGGGCGCTGGTCGTCGACTGCGTCGTCCCGGTCGAGCCGGCCGGAAGCATGATTTTCGTGCCTGTATAGGGCGAGGAGTTCTCAGGTATGCCCTGAGTGACGAGGCCCTTCGGCTTGCTCAGCTGCAAGGTAACGAGCGGAGCGCCCGTGTCCATGACCTTCGTTCCCTGGGCGGGTGATTGGCTCGAGACGAGGGCGCTCGCCCAACCGGCGACCGGCCCGACGACCTTCCAGCCGAACCCCTGTTGCTGCAGCGTGCTCTCGGCGAAGACATAGGGCTGGTTGACCACGCCCGGCACCGTCTTGGTCGGTGGCGCGGTGACCTTCGCCTTGCGCTTGGACTTCGAGGAGTCGCCGTGCGCGAAGGCGATGGTCAAGGCAATCGAGGCAAGCGCGCAGAGGACGACTAGCGCCACGATGCGGCCAAGCGTTATCCGGACTCGCATGAGCTTCATTTCGACAGGATGCCAGCTTGAGCTGAGCTATGGACTATTTACTGAACGAAAGCGCCGAACCCTGCCCGCGCGAGCCCGATCCGGTGCTCACCGAGGACTTCGACGACGTGGAGCCTCCGGGCGCCGCCGCGAAGAGCGAGCTTCCGGCACTGCTCGGGCTCGGGCTCGGGCTCGACGCGCTCGGCGACGGTGACAGTGTCTGCGAGGAGACCGTCCAGTTGCTCGTTGCCGAATCGCCGACCGCATCGTTCACGACGGCGAACATCGTCGGCGAGCTCAGCGCCGTGGAAACGACCGAGACCGGCTGCGTGCCCTCGTCCTGCCAGCGGAAAGCGATGTTGGCGAAGCTCTGGAACCAGGGCAGATCCTGGGGATAGCCTTCGCTCGAGGGAAGCAGCCCGAGATGGAGGTGCGGCCCGGTCGCGTGCCCGGTCGAGCCGACGAGGCCGATCAGCGAGCCGGCCGTTAGCGGCGTGCCGGTCACGACCGAGGGCTCGATGTAGGAGAGGTGACAATAGGCCCAGAGGTGACCATCGTCCGTGCGGTACCTGAGGCCGATGCCGCAGAGAGGATCGATGGTTCGCCAGGCCTTGGCGACGACGCCGTCCGCCAGCGCGTAGACCGGCGAGCCGGCCGGGGCCGCAATATCTGCCGCCGGGTAGTCGTGGTGAGTGTGCCCGACCGAGACGCGGCTCGGTCCGCCGCCGACCGGGAAGACGTAACCGTTTTCGTACTGAGCGCTGGCAAGGTAGACCGAGGTGCCGGAGCTGAACGACTGCGGCACCGAGGCGGCGCGCGCGCTTGTGAGGCTCTTCTCAGCCGTCTCGAGCGCCGCATTCAGACCCGCAACGCGCGCTTCGATCGAATCGGCCTTTATCTGCACCCCGGCCGCACGCTCACGAGCGGCAGAACGCGCATCGATCAGCTCCATCTTC
This sequence comes from Actinomycetota bacterium, assembly GCA_003162055.1. GTDB lineage: Bacteria > Actinomycetota > Thermoleophilia > Gaiellales > Gaiellaceae > Fen-549. Next base: position 14,644 of record PMNA01000032.1, read on the forward strand.
TCGGCGGCGACGAACATCCGCTGCGCACGGCGCCCCATCGCGCCGGCGCGAGCGCGCGTCTGGGCGATCTTCTGGTTGAGCGAGGCGACCTGTCGCTCGGCCTTCTCCAGATTCACCTGCAGCTCGTCGAGCGAAAAGCTGAGCGAGCTGTCGTTGGACAGCAAGCGCGCCAGAGAGAGCACTTCGTCCACGTACCACTGCGCATGGTTGTAGGAGAAAACTCCTCGCGAGACGTCGTTCGCGCCGCCTGCGGCGGCCAGGTAGCGGGCCGCGGAGAAGACGGCATCCTTGGCGTTCCAGGGATCGGCTACTCCATCGCCGCTGTAGTCGGCGCCCCAGCGCAACCAGGTATCGGGCATGAACTGCATCCAGCCGATGGCGCCGGCCGAGCTCGGGCCCATGTTGCGGCCGAAATTCGACTCAACCTTGTTGATCGCCGCCAGCACCGACCAGGGGATGCCGTAGGCGGCACCCGCCGATTGCCAGATTCCGCGCAGCTGGGCGGGGGTGACGACCGTCTCGTTGCCGGCGCGCTCGGTCCAGGCCAGTGGCAGAACAAGCGAGCCGGAGACGTTCGGAACCTGTGCGCTCGGCAGTCCGCCGCTTGTGAAAGGAACGCTCGATGGGGAAACGACCGCGAACGTGTCGCCGCTCGCGGTTCCGACACAAAGCGCGAACGCCAGCAGAGCGCCCGCTAGCGCGCGCCTCATCCGTCCGGACCGGCGACCCTCAGCGATCCAGCGTCGGGCGATATGCCTCCCGCACCCGCGAGCGCAGTCCCTAGTCCGCCCGGGGCGCCGTCGTCCGTGCCCTTTCCTTCCCCGGCCGCCTGGCTCTTGGTCGCATGGTCAATCTGAACGAAGAAGTCGTGACGGTTCGAAGCCGCGTTGCCCGCGATCTCCCTGTCAACCTTTCCGTCCAGCACCAACTGGATCAACGATTGAGCGAAGGTCTGCATCTGGAAGAAGGCGCCGTCGGCAATCGCCTCGGGGATCTCCTCGCTCTTGCCCTCGCGAATCAGATCGGCAATACGCGAGTTGGTGACCATCACCTCGACCGCCGCGACCCGCCCGCCGCCGATGCGCGGTAGCAGGCGCTGACTGACGACGCCGCGCAGCACGCCCGCCATAATCGAGCGGATCTGTGCCTGCTTGCTCTCCTGGAACAATTCCACGAGGCGCGAAACGGTTTCGGCGGCGTCGATCGTGTGCATGGTCGACATGACCAGGTGACCCGATTCGGCGGCTTGCAGCGCCGTCTCGGCGGTCTCGCGGTCACGCAACTCGCCGATCAGGATCACATCCGGGTCCTGGCGCATGGCGCGCCTTAGCGCCTGGCCGAAGGAGGCGGAATCCAGACCGATCTCGCGCTGGTTGACGATGCAGCCGCGATCGGCATGAAGGATCTCGATCGGGTCCTCGATCGTGAGAATGTGCTGCCGACGGGTGCGGTTGATGTGGTCGACCATCGCCGCAAGGGTGGTCGACTTTCCCGCTCCGGTCGCGCCGGTTACGAGCACGAGGCCGCGGTGGTAGCTGGCGAGGTTGGCCACGCCCGGCGGTAGCTCGAGCTGCTCGAAGGTGGGAATCTCGCGCGGGATGACGCGAAAAGCAAACGAGATAGCGCCGCGCTGCCTGAAACCGTTGACGCGGAAGCGCGGCAGGCTCGGATGCGTGAAGGCCATATCGAGCTCGCCCGTCTGACGGAACTCCTGCAGCTTGCTGGGCAGGTGTTTGGTCAGCGTCTCGAGAATCGAGTTCAGCTCTTTCGGCCCGAGCGGCGGAAAGCCGTCGAGCGCGCCGAGCTCACCGTCGCGCCTGACGATCGGTGGCTGACCCAACTTGAGGTGAAGATCGGAGCCCCCGATCTCGACTACACGGGTAAGGAGGTCGTCAAGTTCCATCCGCGGTTGCATCGGCACATTGGCCCCGGCCCTTTATAGTCCGCCGAAAGTCCGCCTCCCGTTGGGAGGCATGACGACTTTCGGCGGATAGAGACAGAGGCGGCCGGAAGATGACGTTCTGTTAGTCGCGCCCGCGCAGGTCGGTCGCGACGGCCTTTGTAAGAACCAACGCCTTGGCGCCGCTACAATGCGGCTTCTCCCGGGGGAGTGCCCGAGCGGCCAAAGGGAGCGGGCTGTAAACCCGTCGGCTCAGCCTACGGAGGTTCGAATCCTCCCTCCCCCATTTTTCCGCGAAAAGTCCGCCGGCTTAGCCGGCGATGACTTTTCGCGGTCTGAGCGCGCCTTTGGCTCTTGTGGCTCGTCTACTCCTAGTCGCGCGCTCGGCTGGGCCGTGCGTGTGAGCAGTGTCCGGAATGAGTTGGGGACGGCGTTCGGTGAGCCGCGCCCGCCATGTCGGTCGCGGCGGCCGGCCGAGCATGTGAGATAGAAGGGAAGAGGGGCGGTACAATTCCGGCTCTTGCCCTCTTAGCTCAGTTGGTAGAGCACCTCCATGGTAAGGAGGGGGTCCACGGTTCGAGTCCGTGAGAGGGCTTCGCAAGTACCCTGCTAATCGGGCTTATTCTTTCAGAACGATCCGCCCAATCTGCATGCTGCGGCGGTTATGGAGCACGTTTTGGAGCTTTCGGTTCCAGAAGAGGCCATCGTGGCGGGATCTGCCGATCTCCTACGACAGAAAGTTGGCTTGCCGTTGCGTGCCCATGCCGGCTCTTCCTGGAGCGTCAATGCGGCCCCTGTCGTTACCGGGCGAGCCCCTCAGTTGATCACGCTTCTCCCTCTCTAACCTCCGGGTTATGAGTCAGCCACTCCTAGGTCAGGCGGGGCGGGAACCGGCATCGTTTCGTCTTCTCAGGTCACCTGAGATCAGGTCAGATTGGCTCAGGTGGGCAAAAGTCGAGCCAAACGTTTGTCGCCAAGCAAGAGAGCGCTCGGGCTCAGTTGCAGGCTTGTGGAATGGTCAGGCCTGGCCCTGGAGCTTCTCCGCCTCTCGTAGCTTCGCGATGATCTGCTCCACGCTGTAGCGCTTACGTACTGCCATCTGTCCCTCCATTCGGTCTCTCAAAGTCGGACGCTACGACACACGACTTGGACCGGATAATGGGGGGCCGGGCACAGGGTAAAACGTAGAGTTAATTACAACGATTTGCACCTCATGAGACAGCTTTCCAACCCTGCTCCAGAGGTGCGAAACCTAGACCAGTACAGGCCTGACAGTGAATCCAGCATCTGACTGATTACTCTCGATTATAGCATTCTTGCTATGTGAACCGTAGCGTTCGTGGAAAAGACGGTACGGTCGCGGCCGGTGGCAAGCCTACAATCCACCCACAATGCGAGTCGAAGATCGAGAGGTCGATGCAGGGCACGATGCCTACCTTGCCATCATCGGTGCCCACGCCGAGCAGGTTGGTGACGCGATGCTCTCTATGGCCAGTGCTGCGGGTAGAGCCGCCCGATCGCTAAACGCCGCCGATTTGGCGACAGCCGAGCAGGCCATGGAGAGTGTGAGCCGATACACGGCGGACTTCCTCGGCGAGCTCTCGACCACTCACTGCCCACCGTACCTACGCGGCGCCAACGATCAGCTCCAGGGCGCTCTCAAGCTCATCGCCGACGGCGGCCAGCGTGGCGCGGCGGCGGCGCGCGCCCGCGACGGAGAGCAGCTCACCGCCGCCGCCGCGGAGATAGATACTGCCAACGGCGACATCATGGCGGCGGCACAGCGCATCGCCGACTGGCGCAGTGGCACTGCTCGCCCTTGACTGGGAATCGCCGCGCCAACCGAGCGCGTGGCGCTGGGCTCATGGATGCTTGCTCACGGCCAGATTTTCAGGGATCGCGTTCCAACCCTTCTGCAGATATATAAGGTTTCACGGGGGCTCCGACGAAGGACTCGTCGCCCGATCTGAGCCACAACGCGGAGAAGCGTGTCGAAGACCGCTACTAGCGTGCGACACTTTCATGCCGTGTGGCAAGGCCTACACCGGCGAATCGTCGGGCACTTGACGCGAGAGAAGGAGCTGCGCGCTTTCAGAAAACAGCTCACAGCCTTTAATGGCCAGGCTGCCCATACGGTCGCACCAAGCCCTCTTCGCGTCTAGCTAACGAGCTTGAGAAGACAAGGAAGCAGATACCCCAGAGCAACACCAGCGACTGCACTCAACACGATTCCTGCGATCAATTGACGCTTGGACGATATTAGTGCGTTTGCGCCATCCACTGCTGCGCCCATCTCCCGTTTGAGAGTCCGTATAGCGTCGGCGGCAGCGTCGAAATCGCTCGCCGCAGTTTTCCAGATCTCCCATTCACCGTCCGCAACCTTTGCCGAACGCGCAACGTCCACGCGGTCGATGATCTCGTCAAGACGTCTGTTTACATCGTCAGGCGTAACGTGACCGAGTAGCTTCCCCCGTCTGATCAGCGAGGCCGCCCGAGCCTCGTAGAGTCGCCCAATACTGTCTGGCGACTCCCCATTCCAGACTGCGTTGAGAGCTACGTAAACTTCCAGCTCGAAGCCCTCCATTAGGGTGCGGCGAAGATGGTCTGAGAGAAAAGCAACTTGCTCAAGTTGCTTTTCGTGATCAAACTCGGGGGCTCTTGCAAATAGAATCGCTAGATGTGAAAAAGCCTCGAGAAGGTTCTGCCGGCCGACAATGTTTGTCTCATTAGTGATCGTCTCAAGTCGCCGGTTAACAATGAGAACATCGGCTAGATGAGCACCAAAAATCGTCGAAACCTTGGCGAGTACATCAGGGCAAAGCCCCGAGTTTGGCTCGCGCGTATCATTGTCGTTCGGCAAAGCGATCGCCAAGTTGACACTGGTAGTGTTTTGCGCTACCCCGTTTTGCGGGCAGCGATGCGACCGTCAACCATGGCTTTGCCGAGTGCCGCCATCCGACGAAACTCAGCCTCAGTGCGACGCGTGCGGAAGCTAGGCACCTCGCCGCCGAGTTCGGAGGGCGGGCCGGGAGGAAGATCATCGTGGAGATGTTCGACGAACTCACCCACCGCCTCTTCGAGCTTATTAGCGTCGAATAATTCAGGTTTCTTTTCTGCTCTGTTCATCAAGAATAGTGTGTGCCTAATGAGTTAGTAAAGTCAAGTCTAAGGCGCGACTCCCAGCATCGGTAAATCCACCTACCTAACCGATCCGTGGTCGTCATACGCCTCTTATCTTCCGTTGTCCCCTGAGACATCTTCGGGAAACACGACCGGAAAGCCAAATTCGGAGCGCTGCTTCGAGAGCCGAGCGTCATTCAAGCCGTTGATGACCTTATATTTAGTTACTTCGGTCACTTGCTCCCTTGCCGGATCATCGAGCTTCTCGAGGCGTTTGATGGTGCGCGTCGAGACGTCGGAGAGCCTTGCCAAGTCCGTGGCGGTCAGTCCTTCCCTCTCTCGAAGCTCTCGGAGGCGACTCTTGGCCATTTGCGTCCCACAGCATACGCAAAACTCCAGTCGTGTCCAGTCGTGTCCAGTTACTACCCTCCGTGTCGAGCCTCGAATCTACACGACAGGTCGGACGATACAAGGTAACTACCCTCAATTCAAGTGTTTGCAAGCACAGCCTTTCCGGCCCCTAGACGGAGCCGCGAACACTAGTTCCGACAAGCTCGGAAGCGACCTTCTATCCAAAAGCGGGCTCTTGCAAACACCCTGCTAATAAAAGCTATTTAACTACACAGACGGGTTGAGGTTCAAACTTTACCGTCGACTGCCGGAGCTCCACAGTCTCGATCGCGTGCGGAGTTTTATCACGGCTGCAACGTGAGTGCTGAGGCGCTCTCGAGCCAGCGCTCGAGCTCGCGGACTGCCACGAACTTGCGCCGGCCTCGCCGAACCCAGCGCAGTTCGCCCGCGATGTGTTCGTCGAGATAGTCCCTCGAGACCCCGAGCGCGGCCGCTGCCTCGTCGGGCGAAAGCGCCAGGCGAGGGAACTCGGTCACCTTCGTCATGCTGTGAGCGTACTGCCACGGGTCGGTCGCTCGGTCTGCAGCATCCGGGTGGTGCTGGTGGACGTGGAGGGTCTGAGTGACGGGTGTGCGAACATCTACTCAGATGGCCAAAGTCGCCGTTACCGTTGAGGTTGATCACCTTGAGAAGCTGACTCACCCCTCGCGTCGGCTCGCTGGCGTCAGCGAGCTAATCTGGAATGCGCTGGATGCCGAGGCGGACAGAGTCTCCGTGCGTGTCGTTGAGAACGCGCTCGAAGGGGTCGATGTCGTCGAGGTCATCGACAATGGCCACGGCATTACACACGCCGCCGCGCTGCATGACTTCCAACTTCTCGGTGGCTCATGGAAGCGTGATCGAGGAAAGTCGAAGAACGACAAGAGAATTGTTCACGGTAGCGAGGGGGAGGGACGCTGGCGCGCCTTCGCTCTTGGGGACATGGTGCGGTGGGTGAGCGTGGCCGAGGCCGACGGGCGGCGAGAGAAGATCACGATCACCGGGCTCCGGTCGACGCTTAAGGAGTTCGACATCAGCGAGCCCGAGCCGACCGACGAGGAGGTCGGCACCATCGTGATCGTCGAGAACATCCGCGAGGGTACTGCTGGCGCGTTGGTCGCCGACGATGCGGTAGACCACCTTGGCGCTGAATTCGCGCTCTACCTCGAGATGTACAAGGACGTCGAGGTGAACTATCGAACCTTCCCCGTCGATCCTAGTGTCGCCGCGAAGTATCGCCAGACCTATCCGATCGAGTTGGAGACCGCGCACGGAGAGGCATCGCTGACCGTGATCGAGTGGTCGCATGACGTGCGTCGGGCGATGTTGCTCTGCGACCAGGGCGGGATGCCACTCGGCGAGATTCCGCCCGGGATCCACGCGCCCTATTTCGACTTCACCGCGTACCTACGCTGGGCCGGGTTCCGCGAGTACGAGCCGGAACTCGTTGTGGCCGAACTCCACCCAGTGCTCCAGCCCGTGATCGAGGCCGCGAAGGATCACCTTCGCACCCACTTCAAGAACCGTGCGACCGAAGTCGAGGCAGAGGTAATCGAGGAGTGGAAACAGCAGCAGGTCTATCCCTATGAAGGAGAGCCGACGACGTCGACTCAGCGTGCCGAGCGAGAAGTATTCGACATCGTCGCTGTGACCGCGTCCCGTGTCCTCAACTCGAATGCCGACAAGACCAGTCGCAAGCTTTCGCTGCGGCTTCTCCAACAGGCGATCGAGCGGAGCCCCGGATCGCTCCATCGCGTCCTCCAAGAGGTGTTGGATCTGCCGAAGGCACGACTTGCCGAGCTTGAGCGCTTGTTAGAGCGAACGACGTTGAGCGCGATCATCTCGGCTGCTCGAATCGTGGCTGATCGCCTCGATTTTCTCCGCGCGCTGGAAGTGATGTTGTATGAGCCCGCCACTAAGAAAGAACTGCTTGAGCGCAGTCAACTCCACCGAATGCTAGCCAGCGAGCCGTGGGTCTTCGGTGATGAGTACGCGCTCGCAGTCGACGACGAGTCATTGACGTCGGTGCTCAAGAAGCACGTTGAGCTACTCGGCCGGGCAGAACTGGCGCCAGAAGAGCCTGAGGTGCTTCGTGAAGACGACTCTCGGGGCATTGTCGATGTGATGTTGGCCAAGGCGATTCAGATGAGCGTGCAGCAACACGAGCACCTTATCGTCGAGCTAAAGCGACCCTCAGTGAAGATCGGCGCGGAACAGTTGACGCAGATCGAACGCTACGCGACAGCCGTTGCCCGCGATGAGCGGTTCTCAAAGACGATCACGAACTGGAGCTTCTGGATCGTTTCGAACGAGATGGACGACCATGCGGAAATGATGGCTGCCCAGGTCGGTCGGCCTCCAGGCGTTGTCTTCCAAGGACAGGGCATCTGCGTTTGGGCGAAGACATGGTCGCAGGTGATTGACGACTGCCGGCAGCGGCTGAAGTTTGTGGAGGCGAATCTTGAGATTCAGTCGACACGGGACGCAGCCGTTGACTACCTTCGCCAAACTTACGAGCGCTTTCTCCCGAAGACGCTCGCGCCCGAAAAAGCCGGGGCCTAGCGGATCGCCTCAAGGCTTGGCGCTTCCAACTCGGCTTCAGGACTAGATCACAGCTGGCGAAAGACCGCCGTAGTATCCTCACGCTGGCAATCATGCCGAGACAGGGGGATCCGGGCTAAGCTCGATCACGACCCTTGTCCGACGATGCCGAAGAACTGGCTCATTAAGTACTGTGCGGATTGTGGGGCTCAGATGCCCTACCTCCTGGAGTGGTCATTCGTTCCGGATCGCTGTAAGAGTTGCCGTGCAACACGCGCAGCGGCCTGGTACGACGTGTATTGCAAGGATTGCGGTACGGTAATCCGCGCCCACCGGGACTGGACGAACCCACCACAGCGTTGTGGTCCGTGCCGCGAGCGCGCGGCAACGAAGTGGTTCAACGTCCGGTGCCGAATCTGCAACACCGACTTCAAGGCTCACCGCGACTGGTCGAACATCCCGGATGTCTGTAAATCGTGTCGAGCGTCGTTCCCTGAGAAGAGTGCGCCCTGCTCGCACTGCGGAACATGGTTCACGATCAAGTCGGGAACACGTATCAAGTGCCGGATCGAGGGGTGGCAAGAGCCGAAGAAGTGCCCGGCGTGCCGAGAGTTGTTCAAACACCAGCCGTTCCACACCCAGCGTGAAGAAGGACCGCTAGGAGTCGTATTCAAGACCTACAACTCGCACGGACAGCTCGTACGGGAGTCGCGCGAAGAGGACGCGTTTCTCTTCGGCAAGCGGATGAACCACAGTAAGGGCGGAAAGACGCACGCCTACTCGTACAAGCGAGATGGCATCCTCGGCCAGCACACCGAGATCACGGACGCAAGCGGCAAGCGCATCAAGCGTCTCGACACCTAGATCTTGTACTTCTCCTTCCGCTTCCGGAATGCGTCTTCGCCACCGTCGAGGATGTCACAGGCATGCTCGCGGATGCCTCCGACCTCGGACACGATGGACGATTCAATCCTTGACCTGGTTCCTCTGACTCGTTGAGAATCAAAGTGAGCGCGCACAGCGTCTGTTGCGGGCCTCTCACCCGAGGGCTACTGTCGTTCTGATGGCTTTGTCCCAGGCAACGCGCGTTCGTTTTATCCATTCGGCGGACTGGCAGCTAGGGATGACCCGGCACTTCTTGTCTGCCGAGGCTCAGGCTCGCTACTCGGAAGCTCGCCTCGAGGCGATTAAAGAAATTGCCAAGCTGGCAGAGGTCGAGAGTTGCGCGTTCGTGGTGGTGAGCGGCGACGTGTTCGACTCGAACCATCTTGACCGCCAAGTTGTCGTTCGAGCGCTCGATGCCATGTCGAGCTTCACCGTGCCGCTCTTCCTCCTGCCGGCGAACCATGACTCGGCGAATGCCGCGTCGGTTTACCGCTCATCCACGTTTCTGGATCATCGTCCCAAGAATCTAATCGTGCTCGATACGTTCGCGCCAGTCGCCATCCCGGGGGCGGACGCAGAGTTGGTCGGAGCGCCTTGGGACTCGAAGCAGCCGCTCGAGGATCTTGTCGCGAAGGCTTGTGCTGAGCTCACCCCGGCAGGAAACACGCTTCGAGTGTTGGTAGCGCATGGTGCGGTGGATGAAGGGAACCCCGACCAGCAGAACCCGTCGCTGATCCGGATGGCATCAGTCCGCGAAGCGATCGCCTCAGGGCTCATCCACTACCTCGCGCTCGGTGACCGACATTCGGTGACGCGCCTCGACCCGGGAGACCGCATTTGGTATTCGGGAACGCCTCTTGTCACTGACTTCACGGAGAACGAACCGAACAAGGTGCTCGTGGTCGACCTGGATGGCGAGTCGGTCAAGGTCGAGGCGCGTCAGGTGGGCTTCTGGACATTCCTTAAGGAATCGTTCCCTGCGAACAACCGAGAAGAAGTCGACGCGATCGCGGAATGGCTTGAAGCGATCGCTGACAAGCGAAGCGCCGTCGTCAAGTTGAGCTTCGTCGGCACGCTGAACCTGACGGAGAAGGCGCACCTCGACGAGGTGCTTAACCACTACTCCGATCTGTTTGCGGCGCTGGAGACCTGGGAGCGCCACACAGATCTCGTCGTTCTTCCGGATGAGGAGGATCTTCTTGACCTCGGCCTCACCGGGTTCGCTGCCGCGACCCTGGAAGATCTACGCGAGCAGGCCCGCTCGGACGGCGAGGCCGGCGAGGTGGCCCAGGATGCCCTTAGCCTTCTCTTCCGCCTCGCGCGCGCCGGCTCATGAGAATCCATCGAATCTCGCTGCGTAACTTCCGCGGCGTGCGGAGCGCCGACGTCAGTCTCGCTCCAAACGGAGTAACGATCATTCAAGGCCCGAACGAGGTTGGGAAGACGAGTCTGGCCGATGCGATCGTGTTCCTATTCGACGAGCCTCACACGTCGAGCAAGAGCAAGCTGAGGGCCGTCAAGCCGGTGCATATTGATGCCGGGCCGTCGGTCGAGGTTGAGCTGACGACCGGCGCTTATCACCTCATCTACTCGAAGCAGTGGGTTGTCGGGGCGAAGACCGAGCTGAAAATACTGGCACCGGTTCCGGAGAATCACACTGGCCGCGAAGCCCACGACCGTGTCCTGGAGATCCTCGACGAGACCCTAGACAGGGCTCTCTTCGGAGCGCTGCGCTACCAGCAGGGGGTCAGCATCACCCAGGCCGCACTCGGCGAAAGCCGCACGCTCGCCGCCGCCCTCGATGCTGCGGCGACAGGTGGCGCACTTGGCGGTGACGACGGCGCTGATGTCTTCGCGCGCGTCGAGAAAGAACGGGAACTCTACTTCACCGCTACTGGCAGGCCCACGGCCGCACGAGCTGTTGATGCTTCAAAACTAGTGGATCTCCAGCAACGCGTGAGAGACGTCGAAGCCGAACTTCGGGGTCTCGATACATCTGCCGAGCGGCACCGACAGATCGGCCTGGATATAGGTGCGAGCACCCAGGAGCAAACCACGCAGCTCGACGTGATCGCAGAGCGAAGAACGAACGTGAATCAACTCGCAAAGAAGGAGCATGCGGTCGAGCTGCTCAAGCTCGCACGAGAGAAGGCCGAGGGACGAGCGAGAGAGTCGAGAGCGGCCAGCGAAGCTCGGCAGAAGGCGATTGAGGCTGTCAGTGAGGCCGAGAAGGCTGTCGCAGAACTCCAGAAGGATACGACACGGGACGCTCAGGGGCTTGAGGCAGCTCACACAGCACAGATCGAAGCTCTCAAGACGCGAGACCTAGCGCGGGTAGCGCGCGAAACGGCCGAGGCGGAAGGCCAGCGGGCGAACTCCGACTTCGAGCACTTCAGAGACACACTTGAACATCAGCTATTGAGTGAACGCCGCGCTCGGGCAGAGGAGGCCGAAGCGGCTGTCCGGACAGCAACGGAGTTCCTCGACGCCTGCCTGATCGATCAGAACAAGCTCGACGAGATCGACCAGGCCTCCCTAGGGGCCGCCGAGGCGCGCGGGCGTGCAATTGTCGAACAGCTCACGCTTGTGGTTGACGCCATCCAGCCGCTCCGCGTTCAGATCGGGGACGAGGAGGCTGCGCTTGAGGCTGGCGAGCGCTTCGAGAAGGCGGTCGCGGGAGACATCGAGCTAACTCTCGGAGATGTGGCGCGGGTCACCGTCGCTGGTCAGCAGACCGGACGAGCGCTTCAAGAGGCGGCCCAAACTGCCGATCGACACCTCGCCTCGTTGTTCGAGGCTGTCGGCATAGCAGGAGACGACAGCCTCAACCAGGCCCGGGCTCTCGTGCGACAGCGATCAGACGCGGAGACGTCGGTCGCAACCGCCACGAAGACGCTGAAGGACAATCTGCGAGACCTCACGTTGCAACTCATCGCCGAGAAGGTCGGACGATACGAAGCAAAGATCGCCTCATATCAAACCGAGCGAGACGCCTCAGTCCCACTGCCAGCTGACCTCGATGAGGCGAAGGGGATCAGTGAAGCGGCTTCCAAGTTCGCCGATGAGGCGCGCCGCGGCGAGGCACAGTGCCAACAGGCGCTGGAGCAGGCCGAGGCGTTCGCGAACAGCCTTCAGGGGGAGGCCGGCAAGCGGAGCGTCCGCCTCGAACTCGCAGCGGCGACGCTCAAGGACGCCCAGGACCAACTTGACGCTGCTCGCCTCAAGGTCTCCGATGCTGAGATAGAGAAGCAGCGTGGCAAAGACGAGAAAGCCGGCATCGACGCGGCTGCAGTGCATGACCAGGAGGTTGCAGATCTAGCAGCCGGAGATCCAGTTTCTGCTCGGACGCTACTGGAGAATGCTGAAGCAGTCCTCGATCGCCTCCGCAACGATCAGCGCGAACTCGAGTTGGAGCTTGCAGGCATCGGGAGGGAGCTTGACGTCCGGGGCCAGTCGGGCCTCGCTGACCTACTCGCTGCGCAGCAATCGGAGCTCGCTCGGTTCGAGAGGACGACAACGCTCACCGAGCGCCGTGCTGCCGCTGTCGAGCTACTCCATGCGCGTCTCAGCGCGCACCGCGACGACGCGAGACGATCATACGTTGCTCCGTTTCAGCAGCAGCTCGACGCGCTCGCGCGCATCGTGTTCGGCCCAACGGTCGCGCTCGAAGTTGACCACGAGACACTGGAAATCGTCAGCCGGACCATCGACGGGGTCACTGTCCCCTATGACTCGCTTTCCTCTGGCACGAAGGAACAGCTTTGCGTACTCGCGCGACTGGCGTGTGCTGCGCTGGTGAGCCCCGCCTCCGAGGACGGAGGAGATGGCGGCGTCCCCGTGATCTTCGACGACGCGCTGGGTTACTCCGACGCCAGCCGGCTTGAGCGGGTGGGTGCCGCGTTTAATTCCGCCGGTCACCAGAGCCAGGTGATTGTCCTCACTTGTGTACCCGAGCGTTATCAGAACATAGGGTCGGCAACTGTGATCCACCTCGAAGAGAATGCACTCAACCCCCCTACCGCTTGAGCTCGTCCCGCCACTCGGTACCGGCGGACGGCCGGGACCTCTCGCCATCGGCTGGAGCCACAGGCGACTTCCCCGGCGTGCTGCCTCACGGCCACAACCTCGAGACAGCAGCGGGCGGTCATTTCAGACGAAGAAGGAGTGATTAGACATGGAACGCCAACCGGTCGCATCGACCAGCCTTGCGTCAATCGGCTATGACGTGTCGTCGTCGACGCTCAAAGTCGAGTTTCTCCATGGCGGCGTGTACCAATACTCCGGTGTGCCGAGCGAGATTCATGCCGGGCTCATGACGGCGGACTCACACGGAAAGTATTTCGATGTCCATGTTAAAAAGGCGGGTTACCCGTGCGAGAAGATCGGTTGAGGGGAAGTGGGCAGGCGGGGACCACCATCCCCCCAATTAAGCGTTCTCCTCGCTTTGACCATTTCCGCGACCGGCAGAAACCATACGTGGAATCCCAGAGAACACAGACTGAGCCGAGCTCCGCTCGATGAGGATCAAGTCGATCCACATCGAGAATTTCCGGAGCTTCCAAGACGAGACTATCGCCTTGAACCCTCATTCATGCTTCGTCGGTCCGAACGGCGCTGGTAAGTCGTCGGTACTTTCGGCGCTGAACGTGTTCTTCCGCGAGCAAACCGATTCCACAACGGACACTGCCAAACTTATTGATGAGGACTACTTCCTCAAGAACATCGCGGAACCTGTTCGAATCACCGTTACCTTTGGTGACCTCTCGGAGCAGGCGCAGCAGGAGCTTGATGCGTATGTTCGGCAAGGCGAGCTCGTCGTCACCGCTGAGGCCGTTTTCGATGTTGAGGCACGCGTCGGCAACGTCCACTACTTCGGACACCGCCTTGGACTCCACGCGTTTCGCGGGTTCTTCGAACAGGAAAAGACCGGCGCTGCGGCCGGCGAGCTCAAGGACATCTACAGCTCCCTTCGTGAGCAGTTTCCGGATCTACCAGCTGCGGGCTCGAAGGCTGCGAACATCGCTGCTCTTCGCGCTTTCGAGAGCGAGAACACCGAGTCGTGCGCCCTGATTCGGAGCGAGGACAACTTCTACGGCGTTAACAGCACCGGGAAGCTCGCCCAATTCGTGCAATGGGTGTTTGTCCCGGCAGTTAAGGATGCGGGCGAAGAGGGGCAGGAGGCGAAGAACACCGCTCTCGGGAAGTTGATTGCCCGCGCAGTACGAGGCCGAACAAACTTCGATACCGAGCTCGAGACCTTGAAGACCGAGACCCTCGAGCGTTATCGGGGCCTTCTTCGTGACAATGAGGCAAGCCTCACGGAGCTATCAGAGTCGCTACAGCGACGGCTAGAAGCCTGGGCCCATCCAAACGTACGCCTTGGCATGGAGTGGCTGTCGGACCCCAGCAAGTCAGTTGTGCTCCAACCGCCTGTTGCTGGCATAAGGACAGGCGATGGCGACTTCCTCGGCAGCTTGGCCCGGATGGGCCATGGCTTGCAGCGCTCGTACTTGCTTGCGTTGCTGCAAGAGCTTGCCGGCTCGGAAGCGGAGAACGCACCGACGTTGATTCTCGGATGCGAAGAGCCGGAGTTGTATCAGCACCCGTCGCAAGCACGCCACCTTGCTGAGGTGCTCTGCGAGCTCGCCACCGGCAATAACCAGATTCTCGTGACGACTCATTCGCCGCTGTTCGTCAGTGGTGATGGATTCGAGAATGTACGACTCGTCCGTCGCCTCGGATTGAACGGGTCTACAACGGTGCGGTCATTAACGTTTTCTAGCCTTTGCGCGCGCATCCGTGGCGCAACGGGCAAGGACACAGAGAGACCCATCGAAGGGCTGGTGGCCAAGATTCACCAAGCGCTTCAACCCGGGATCGCGGAGATGTTCTTCACGAAAGTGGCGGTCCTCGTTGAAGGCCTTGAAGACGTGGCGTACATCACTACTGAACTACATCTCGCCGGTCTGTGGACAGAGTTCAGGCGGCTCGGCTGCTACATCATTCCCGTCAACGGAAAAGACAGGCTGATTCAGCCATTGGCGATCGCAGTCGAAACGGAGATGCCAGTATTCGTGATGTTCGATGCTGACTCAGATACGCTGCAACCGGATCACCGGGAGAAGCATGAGCGGGACAACCGTGCGCTCCAAACCCTCCTCGGAGTGAACCCTAACCCGTTCCCAGCGGAAGACGTTGTCGGTCCGAACTACGTGATTTGGCGGACAAGCCTTACCCAGGCAGTGAAGGAAGAGTTCGGCGACGCCTACGGGCGTCTCACTGAGACGGCTCGTCAGCATTACGCGCAGGAGGGCGGCCTTGAGAAGAACGAGCTCTTCATCGCCGACTGGGTCTCCGCCGCGCGGAACGAGGGTCTCTCATCGCCGGCATTGACTGGGCTATGTCACGCGATCATCGAATTCGCGAAAGCCCAATGATCGCCCTCCCACCTCAGCGAGCTAGGGGTTCGATCTAGTTGACATCGTTCGGTTAGCCACTAGCCGTACCTCGGGCGGAACGCCCACCCTGCCTCCTCTCCGAGCCTGTCCCGGCGAGCGTACTGCAGACAGCACCCATACCTAGTCCGACCACAGGCCCTCGTCAGGCGCGCCCGCGATCGGAGCCGCTGGACCGAGCAAGGTGTCACTTTCCTCGATAGCTCTTGATTCGCTTGAACCACTCGTGGAACGTCGACAGTTCCGCTTCCATGTCCTCGGGCTCGGGTGCGACAAAGTTAACTGCGGGATCTTTGTCGTGGCGCCTCGCCCACTCCGAACACCGCCCATAGCTTGCTTGGAATTCCTCGTTGTCCTTGTCAGTGATCGCCGCGAAAATCCGAAACTTCATCGGTCGCACTTGAGATGTGCCACGATCCACAACTTCATTGACGATTTCAAGATTCACCGTGCGTTCCCAGGCCTCAGACAACTTTCCAGCCCAGCCAGAGCAATGCTCTTCGTAGGTGTCTTGGTCCCATCCGGTTCGCTCGCGTCGTATCTCGGCAAGAAGCTTGCCTAGCTCATCAATCCGTGCGGCAACATCCTTTGCCTTCCACGGGAGCTTGTTAGTGGACATCCCAGGCTGATCGTTTCCGCTGCGTTGGATCGACCGTTCTGTGATTGGTACGTGCGCTTCGGCTGCATGGCGCACCAAGTCCCCTACGAACGTGACCTCGTGAGTGAAGACGACGATCTGGCGCTCGCCGGCAAGCTCCACTAGACGCTTGGCAACGAGCGAGCGCCGTACGTGATCCAACGAGGTGACAGGGTCGTCAAGCACGATTGCGGACTTCGTGTCATCAAACGTGGCCTCCGTAAAGAAGCCCGCCAGGCCGAGTGCGCTCTGTTCCCCCTCGCTAAGGACCTTTGTCACTGGGACTTGACTCACCGCACCCAAGAGCGACGGACGGTGACGAAGCTGACCCTTGACACCGCCCTTATCGTCCAAGGTAATCCTCCGCAGGCGGAGACTCTCCGACTCCTGGGCGAACTGATCGCGCACAAGCCGCGTCACATACGTGCGGGTCAAGTCCGAGGACTTTCTGGTGATCGGCCCTGTGTCTGTTGCCTTTTTCGCGGCCTCGATCTGTGCGCGCACCTTGAGCCTGCTGGCCTCCTGCAAAATGGCGGGCTTGTGCTCGACGAGTGCGATTGCGCCTTGCAGCTCGTTCTTTTGGGTTGTGACCACCTTCAGGGCTTCCGCGAAGCTCGTCGCATCTAGTGCTGACGCCCGCTCTCGCAGCCCCTCCGCTTTCTCGCCAAGCATGGATCCTGGTCCACTATCGAGCGAACCTCCGGCGGCTTCCGCACTCCCATCCAGCCACGCCAACACGCTCTCGCAAAGATTCGGAACAGGGGCGAGCCAAGCGTCGATCACTTCAGCCGTGGTCGTGTCGCCAGCCCGAATCTCTGCAAGGGCAGTCAAGACACCTGCGGGTTGGTTCGAAAGATTTTTCACAGTCTCGCTAGACGCCGCGAGTGTTTGCTCCGCCTTCTTGGCCTCCTGCTCGGTCGTGTCTGACATGAAGGCCTGGAATTTCTTGAACCGATCAGCCGCATCTTCGGATAACTCCTGCTGGCACAACACGCACAGGCCTCCGGCGATTGTCACTGGGAACGGGTGGCTGTGAAAAGCCTCAGCCTCGGAGTACGCTCGCGCTGCCTCCCAGAGGGCACGCCACGTATTGCTTCCCACCCCCGGCAGGGGCTCGGCTTCAAAGTTCTGTGACGATGCCACTGTGGCAGCAGCTCGCAACTCCGCTGCGCTGCGTCTGACCTGCGCGAGTTTCTCGAGAGCTTGCTCCGAGAACCTCTCGACAAGGCGATCACAGTAACTCTTGATGGTCTCCATCCTCGTCGCCAGAGACTCGAGGCGTTGTCGCTCCTTTGACGGATCGCTCGCGTTTAGTCGCGCCTCCTCAGCAAGCAAGGCCGCGAGTGTTTTGGGGGCACCCTCAGGCGTTCGGCAGTGCGCGTCAATCTCCGTCTCTTTGGTCGCCGCTCCAAGTGTCGCCAGAAAACGGGCCGCTGTCGTCCCATCAGGGAGTGCTGGCAACGCTGCCCTTGATAGCTGGTTGTCTCGGAGTTTCTCGTCAAGTTCCTCGCGTACCGCATCGCATACCACAATGAGCTGATCTAGAAGAATGAACGCTGACGGGCGGTAGGTGATCTCAGACGTGGCGCTGAGATAGGCGTTGCCACACGCCTTGTCGTAGTAGTGAACTTGTTGTAGTTCAGGATTTGGAGACCCGGGCCACGTCCATGGTTCACCATCCAAGCTCCCGACGCGGTATTGCACAACCCCGTGCTGCTGGGCCTGCCCGGCTTTAGCGAAAACATCACCGAGAATGTCCTCGCGGACTCGGGCGCCAGCCATATTCCTGAGAAGTCGAGCGTATCCGGACTTG
This sequence comes from Actinomycetota bacterium, assembly GCA_003162055.1. GTDB lineage: Bacteria > Actinomycetota > Thermoleophilia > Gaiellales > Gaiellaceae > Fen-549. Next base: position 32,385 of record PMNA01000032.1, read on the forward strand.
CCGCTTGCATTGTCGCCATAGACGACAGTAATCCCAGTGGCGCCGAACGATAGCGCCTGACCGGTAACAAGAGCATTCAAACCCTGGAGTTCGTCGATCGCGGCCAGACTCACAGCAGCGGCGGCAACCGATGATCCAGGGATATCGCTAGCTAGGACATTGGCAACCGCCGTTGCCTCCTTGTTCGCTATGAGTTGATCAGCGAGCGCAGCGATAGCGGCATCATCGAAAGACTCCTGCTTGCACAGTCGCGCAATGACGGATTGCTGCCAAGCAGGCCGAGTGGCGATCCACTCGGCTAGGTCGTCTTCGACGCTCATTCGAAAGACCTTCGAGCTCTCGTTTCTCGTTCTGGAAGCACGGTGCTCATCCGTAGGTGTGGCGGGCTCATAGAATCGTCTCCTGCACAGAAGCTCGCTCCTTGCGCCTAAGACGCGCGAAATCGAGCAGCTCGCTTGCACGAGCACTCTTTGAGTGCCACTCCTTCACAGACGACTCGCCGAGGATGACGTACTGCCACTCCCGACCGTCACGCTGCTCCAACGGCAGTGTGTTGATCTGCTCGCACCACGCGATCGCGGCTCGCTGCTTCCGCTGTACATTCTCGTCCGTCAACGCGCTCTGCGCCTTGGTCTCGACCACGTAGACCCGCTCAGTCGTTCGAATTAAAAAATCCGGTGAGTACTGCGCTGGCATCCCGTCGGCCTTCAGGTATGGCCGGTGAAGGAAGTCGTGGCGATACTCGTGAATCTTCACTAGCGCCTCGATCTGGCTGTCGTCATCCGCCCACTCTATGAATAGACGCTCGAGCCCGCCGCTTCGGGTCGGGATCGGCAGCTTGGGGTATATGCACTTTCGGACATCGACGGCGCTGGAGCTACGGATGCTGATCGACTTGACCTCCGAGAGTAGGCGGTACACCACCTCGGCGCCTGCGACCTCTTGATTGGCGGCGGCTTCGGTAAGCGCCGTTGCGAACGTGCCGGCTATGCCGTGAGCGACGTCGTCGAGCAGTAGAACTCGCCAGTTCTCATCTTCGAGTGGCTCAATGGTTTCCCCAAAGAGGCGATTCCGGATGTAGGTGTCGAGCCAGCCGGCTACGAGCGGTCGATAGGCCTGGAGCATCGGGAACTGGCTCGCCTCGCTGTACTGCTTGGCGCTACGCGTGATGCTGCTACCAAGAGCCTCAGTGATACGGGTGGTCATGCGAGCGAGGTAGTCGTTGTAGCCTGTCGCGGTCATCACGCCGCCGTCGACGCGGTAGTCACCGTACTGAGTCCCTGTCTGGGCATCCTCGGAGACGAAACGGTCGCCCCTCCCGATAGCACGCTTCAGAAGGTCGAATGGGTACTTACTCGGCGGAAGTGCGAGAGGGTCGAGCGACGGCGTGCGAAGCTCTTCTTCGGCTTCGCGCACGAGGAACGGAATGCGGAAGTCATACCGCTCGTAGTCATCGCGCAACTCGACTATCTCCAGGTCGCCCGCCGGGTCAGTCTTGTCAGAATCTTCGTCAACCTCGACAGCGAGTCCGCCTTCGAGTAGCTCGTCGTAGAACGCGGCGAATGCCGGGTGCTCGACGATGAAGAGCACGTCGAAGTAATTCGTGGGCTCGAGCTTCTGTCGGAAGCGTTCTCGCGTTTCGTGCTTTAGCTCGTCGATCCGAGCTTCTCCACGCCACATGAGCCGCAGACCGCGACCAATGGTCTGCTCAAGAAGAATCTGGGCCTGACTCGACCTGAGCGGAACGATGACGCAGATGTTGTTGACGTCGAAGCCTTCTCGCAGCATGAGGACGCTGACGATGACCTTAGGGTGAGGATGGCGATCGATGTCAAACAATCGCTCCCGCGTGAATTCCCACTCCGCCTTGCTCATCTCGCCCTTGCGATTGGAGTCGACAGCGAGAATCTCGTCGTCGCCCAAACCGGTCGTCTTCAAAAACTCGACAACATGGCCTGTGACGCTCGTGTCCTCACAGACGACTAGAAGCTTCGGGTGCTTATCGGGGTCAGTAGACGCGAAGCTCTGCTCGAGGATCTGCCGCTTCCGCAAGCCGGCGCGCAGCATCACTCGCTGTCCGTTCGACAGTCCGGTGACTCGCTTCTGCTCATCTCGCTCTGCCTTGAAGTCGAGCGGTAGCGAGGCGACCTCCTTGCGCTTATCTAGCGCAAGCGCCTTGACGAGCCCCATACTCATCGCGGCGTTGAGGTCGAAATCAACGACGATGTGGGGGAAATAGATCTTCCTCTTGCCGCCTCGTCCCCCGGTCTCGTTGAAAGGAGTCGCCGAGAAGTCGATCTGGATGAAGCGATGCGCCTTAGTCGACGCAATCTCGGTCAAGCTCTTCTGCCACTCGACCTCGCTTACCTCCTCGCCGCGTTTAATCTCGTGAATGTGGTGGGCCTCGTCGTTGAAGACGAGCAGGTCGGGAAGATCCTTGAGCGATTCCAATGGTCCGCCGCGGAGATATGCGCGGTCGAGCGCTTCGAGTGCGTTTCCGCTAGTCGTACCGGGGGTTACGGGGAAAAAGCTCCTGACGGCCTCCTCAGAATCAACGTCTGTCCCGGGCGCCTCGGTATCCGGGATGAAGTCCGGATCCTCAACACCCGCGAGCAGGTGCCAGTTGGTGATCGCAACCATCCCACTTCCGGTGACCTTTCGACCGATATCAGTCTTTGTGACGACGGATGACTGCAGGAACCCAAAGACGGCTTCGCGGTAGTTCTCCGGAACGAATAGTTCTTGGTGCGAGAAGATGTCGGAGGTCTTGAAGTGGCGTTCGCCATCTCGTTCCTTGCCAAGGAAGGAGTCAAGGAGGCGGTCGTAGACGATCAACCCGGGAGCGACGAGGAGGAAGTTGCTCGTAAAGCGCTCGTCTTCAGGAGTGGCAAGCTTGTTCAGGTACTGCCAGACGAGAAGGGCGTTCAGCACCCAGGTCTTGCCAGTACCGGTTGCCATCTTCGCGGCGTACATGGGGTGGTTGTGGTGAGCGCGCGTCACCTCTCCGAGCATCCCACCCTCCAAGAGTGCGTCAGGTGCAACTTTCTCGTATAGGTCTTGCAACCGTCGGGGCGCTAACACCTCTTGCGCATAAACGATGTTGAGGATCGCTTCTCGCTGTCCCTCGTGAAAGTTCAGCTCGCGGAGATCGCAGTAGTCAGCCTCGAACCAATACCGGAGGAGCTCCGCCGTGACGGGCGTGACTTGCTCGAGTAGTTCAGTCGGATGTCCCGAAACGAGATCCGCGATCTGCCCACCTACTAGATGGTGAAGACCGGCTGCAAGCGGGAATACATCACGGTTGGGGCTCATCTGGTCGCCTCGACCCCTTCGACTACGACTTCGGATTCGAATCCGAAGACATCTACGGCGCGAACGCAAACGCGGCGCGGGCCGTCGGCGGGCGGGACACGAAGGACGGCCTTCTTGACGACTCTCAGGGGATCGCTGTCGTTCTCGGTGTTCTCCCGGTAGTCCTGCCACACAGAGCGGAAGATCGCACCGTCATAGTCCGGGTCGACGGCCCAGTATTCGATAAGTGCGAGAGGATCGTCGTTCGCGACCTGTTGAAGGGCCTCACGGTTCTTTTCGTCGAGGTTGATCGCGTCGGGAGAGAGAAGGACGTAGTTGTCGAGGACGACGTGGAGTTCCTCTCCGTCGCCGGAGGTCTTGCGCTCAGCCACGTGCGCCTGTAGATACTGCAGGCTCGAAAACCGGACTTCACCGGCGAGTTTATCGAGCGAACTCTTTTTCTTTAAGCGATCGAGCAGGTCAGGTGGGATGACGAGAACTTCCAGATGAGGGTCGTTGAGCGCCGCGATGTCCTGACCGATCCCGGCAGAGAAGTTCCAGCCAAGCACGACAACCTTGTCGAAACCCCCCATGAGCGAATCCCGATATTGCTGAGCGCGCCGGAGTGTCGAGACAGTCGTAAGACGGGACGGACTATCGGCGAGTACAAGCGTTCGGGCGTTCGGCAGTCTCCCAAGACTCCCAGACGCATTCTCCTCTGGAGAGAGCGGAAGCGCTCCGTAGAGTTTCAACACAACCTGAGCGAGGTCGCCTACACGGAAACGACGCCCTAAAGTCGACCTCGCTTGTTCTACTTGATAGTCGCCGATCGCTTGATAGAGAAACGGCCTCGCGTCTTGATCGATTAGCCGCTTACGCGTGATCATAACCGCCGGCTTTCCGAGATCCGACACTATCCATCGTCGGTCTAATTTCTCTGCCGCTGCGGCAGTGGTTCCGGACCCGACGAAGAAGTCGGCAACAACATCTTCCGGGTCGGTTGAATGTTCGATTATGCGCGCAAGAAGTCGCTCGGGCTTCTGCGTGTCGTACCCTACTATCTCCGAGTGCTTGGTCTGGTTGCTTTTATATGCGCGCGGGTCTGCGTAAACCTGTTTAATGTCTGACCAGACTGTCGAGGCAGGAATACCCTTGCTCTCGTCAAGATATTGGCGCTCCCATTGGCCTTTGTCTCGCATTCGCTTACGATATCTACGTCCGTCTTCGTCAGTCCACTTGAACCAGTCTTCGATGTACTTGTCGCTGTATGGAAGATGAAGCTTATTCGATTTCCGACAGCTATAGTCCTTCGCGTAATGGAGTAAAGTCTCATGCATTTTGACGAGCTTCGCTCCGGCTGCTCTACCGCCTGACGGCGAACCATAAGCCCAGATGATTTCATCAACGAAACTCTTGCGTCCAAATAGCTCATCTAGAACCATTTTTACGTAATGCCCAACATGCCAATCGAGGTGAACATAGATCGATCCGCTATCTGAAAGAAGCTCTCTCATCAACACCAATCGAGGTGTGATCATCGCGAGATAGGACGCGGTACCGTCAGACCACGTGTCAGAATACGCGAACTGCTCGATAACCGTCGGACGTTGTTCTATGGTCGCCCCAGGGACAGCGATTTTCGTGCGATAATCGGCTTTTGAGTCGAAAGGCGGATCGATATAAATCAAGTCCACTGAGCCACGCAGAGAAGCTGTCTCCCCGTCTCCTGCGAGCAGCGCTGCCATCGCGAGGAGGTTGTCGCCGTAGATGAGCCGGTTCGGGTTGCCAATGTCGGCCTTGTTTCCGTCAGAACGGAAAAGGTCGCCTTGCGATACATCTTTCGATGGGATTACCAGCTCGCGTGTCTGGAGTGTGACCCGTTGGTTTGATTCAAGCTGCTCCAGGATCTGATTCGCTTGCCGCTTGCCGGCGGCGACGATCCCAGGTAGCGCATCGAGGAGCGATTTACTCATATAAAACAGTCCGCCTTATAAAGAATGATTATACGACAATTGATGGTATCCGTCACTCAAATAGCGCGATCTAATCGGTCGAAGCGCCTTTCGTAGTACGAGCGTATAGCGTTAGTATTCACGCATCGCTGGACAGGTTTGCCGATGTGATACCAGTCGGCGATACTGTGTCGGTCTTGATTCTCTAATCGCTCCGTTCTCTAGTTCTCTATCCCAGTCACCGCTTATTGGGAGGCGCTGTACTTGATTGCGCGGTAGAGAAAGCCCCATGCGTCCACGGTCTTTGGCTGTTCTCCGCGAAACTCAATACGTGCGAGCATCATGACATCCGACTCGGGCAAGCCTTCCTGCTCAGCGAACTCGCGCAGGCTGCCTGGGACGTCGACCGGTTCGTCGAGGTGGGTGTGTTCACCGAGTAGATCGCCGACGGTCACTCCGAGCGCTTCGGCGAGCTTGTAGACACTCTGCCCAGATGGGCGCATCTTCTTGATCTCAGCGTCTTCGTTCTCGAGCGCAGAGAGATAGCCCTTTGAGACGCCCGCTCGTTCGGCGAGCTCGGACAGGCTGACGCCGGCTTCCTCACGAAAGCGGCGGATGTTCTGACCGATGGTCACTTGAACCTCCAGGTTCTAAACAGGAGTCAGCAGCGCTATCACGCGGTTCTGCCTTCGCCCGCCGGTGCGAAACGGGTAGGCCTTGGCGCTCAAACGTAATCGCGTCGCCTGCTCNNAGAACGCCCGACCGCAGAATCGCATATGCGTTGACCGCTTCCGGCCAAACTCCCTGCCGGTGCACGTAACTGACCACTAGGGCGGGCCGATCATTACTCCCTAGAGTCGCCGTCGTTAGAGGCGGCTGCTTGGCAACCACACAAATCGCGGGGCTGCTCCAGTGATCTACGGCGTGGATCGCAGTCGCTTCGAGGCTCGCCTGATATCGACGCGCCAGTAATTCCAGACCCTTGGTTGTCAATCCCGCCCAGGCCAGATCGCCCTCGAAGAAGAGCCCCGGAAAGAGAAGCTCCGCAGCCGCGTGGTTACTGAGCTGCTCCTTTGGCTGCTTTGAATTCTCGACACAGCGGAATTCCTGCGTCCCCGAATACCCCGGCAGGAGCGTATGGGCGATCTCGTGGAAGATTGTGAAGCGCTGCCTGATCGGGTGATCCTGGGCGCGTACATGAATGACGGAGCGTCCATTCCCGAGCTGCACGAGGCAACCCAGCTGGGCCAGCCTGCTGGCCTCTACGCCCACGATGCCGCGCAATCCCATTAGGGCGAGTGGATTGATCGGCGGATGGAGGCGGGTCTCGCGCACCAAACGACGGCAGGCGACAGAGAGAACCTGCCGATCGTTGAGTCCGGGCTCTTGTCGGCGGAGCTCGTCGAACAACGACATCTGTCCTTTAAGAGAACGCATCGTTCCTGATTGTTGCACAACGCTCCGGATGTCGCTACTGTTCCGTACAGAGAACGCACTGTTCTCTCTGTGACACGGCGATTGCGTGTCGGCGCTCCAGCCGGCGCGAGAGAGGGGGAGCGGATGGTACACGTCTTGGACTCCAATCTCAATGGCTTCGAGCACGGCTTCTCAGGCGTGCCCGCAGCCTGGGCGACCAGGCTCGCCGATGACGACGTCGGGCCGACAAGGGAGCCGATGCGAGCTTCAAGGCTCCGCGGTAAGGAGCGTGCCGTCGCTAGCCGCGAACGGCCACCACGTCAGCAACGGAGCGTTTCGCGTCGGCTGAGTTCGCGATCTCGCTCGAATCGTAGGGCTGCCTGATGGCCGCGACGAAGCCGAGGCCGAAACGAAGGAGCGCCGGAGACGGCGAACCGGCTTCAGCCCAAAGTCGGCGGCGCAGGAGCGAGCCCGTCGAAGTGCGACCGGAGACAGTCCGCGGTTCGGGCAAGAAGGCCGCTCGGCTCGACCTCGAGAGCACTTACCCGCTCGGCGATCAGACCGCCTATCAGGACGG
>PMNA01000026.1 GCA_003162055.1 Actinomycetota bacterium
CCAGTAAACGGGGTCAGGTCACGATCACAGTCGGGGTTGCAAACAACACAACCCCTGAGAGCAGGGAGTACTCGCCGCTCGCGCTAGCGATCAACGCGCCTTCTCGCTCGCATCGCAGCACGTAATCGACATTCCTGATGAGCACGTCGGCGTCGACGACGATTGGCAGAGGCAAGAGCATGGGCTGGGTGTACCTATCCGCGGTGTTAGACATGGTCCATCAACATATCGCGTGCCACAGCGAGCCTTCCCACCCGCTAACAATGGACCGAATCCGCGTACAGCACTTAACGACTCAACCTCGTCATAGCTGTTATGCGATTACCAGCAGGGTGCCGAGCGAGCGCTTGCGTAGAGACTGGGCTCGTGGTGTAGCGGCCTAACATTCCTCCCTACCATGGAAAAGATCGCCGGTTCAACTCCGGTCGCTTGTCCGGTCGCTCGGCCATTCAGGCGTGTGTGGCAACACAAGACCTGTACCAGCCGGAACTAATGGACGGGTGTATTAGCTTCTGTCACTGCCACGGCATACGATGTTCTCGTGCCGAACCTTCCGAAGGCGAGCACCTACGTGCGCCGGGTCAGCGCCGCCGACGTAGAGGCTGCACTCGGGCCGTTCGATGAACTGAACCCGATCGGCGACCAGAGTGGCAGCGGAGAGTGCTGGGTCGGCCGCGTAGGAGCGGATCGACAAGTCATCAAGATCGTCGTCCACGAGCACGAGCCTGGACGCTTCGCTCGCGAAGTCACCGCGCTCGCGCGGTTGGACTCAGCCCGCGTGATGCGGGTTCAGGACCACGGCACGATTGCCGTGACTGCCGAAACGTTCCCCTATCTGCGGAGCGAGTTCGTACCGGGCGGCAGTCTTAACACGCACATGGCAGCAGGGCCGCCGCCCGACGACCTCACGCTGCGGGCCTTCCTACTGGAACTCCTCCGCGGTGTGGGGGAACTCGCGGACGCCCGTATTGTGCACCGCGACCTGAAGCCGGAGAACATCATCTTGCGCGCCGGCGATTGGCGTCATCCCGTCGTGATCGACCTCGGGTTGTCCCGCCTGGTCGACACGACGAGCTTCACCGTCTACCCCTGGGCGCTCGGCACCTGGCCGTATATGGCTCCCGAGCAGCTGCGGGCAGAACGGGCGACGAGCCTAAGCGACGTCTGGGCGGTCGCCATCATCGCCGCGGAGATCGCCTCCGGCGCCCATCCGTTCTTCCGCGGCGAGCCTTCGATTCCGCACGACTGGGACGCTCGCCTTCGCGGGGGCCCGGCGGTGCCAGGAGCGCGACCTGCAGCCCTGCGGGACTGGATCACAAACGCCGCCAACTACCGCGCGTATCGCCGACCGAGTCCGGCCCGTTCAGTCAACCAGCTAGAGGAGACGTGGTGAGCATCGAAAACGGCTTCTGGCTCCAGTACGCGTCACAGAATGCGGACGACCTCGTCGATCTGGCCGACGACCTCGCCGACAACGGATACCGGCCAGGCATCGTCTTCGCGCCAGTCGGAAACCCGGCGCGTCTCTGCCAGCTCTACGGCCGCATGCGCGCCGAAGGGGAAGCGTTCCTCGACCCGTCAGGTTTCCTGCTCGACCGCGACGGCCGGCAGCAGCGCGCCACTAACTACCCGTGGCTCGATCCGACGTACGGCCGGCCAGACGACCTCGATGCCTGGACGGAGTGGATGGAGCAATCGCTGCAGCACCAACTATCGCGCGGTTTTCGCGGCGGCGCGGACGAGCCCAGCATCCTCGTCACGCCCTCGCCGCAGCTCCTCGCCTCCTCCGGTACTGCCGAGCTCTACACCATTGTCGACGCCGCATCTGCTGCGCGAGATTCGACCGAGGGAACGCGTGAATGCTGGCTCGGCATCGCAGTCGACCGTGACTACCTGCGAAACAACGCCCGCCTAACGGAGCTTGCCGACACCGTGGTCACGGCCGGCTTCCCAGGCGTCGTCTTTCGGTGCTTCCAGAGCGAACTGAGCCCGATCTCCGACCGGCGGCTTCTCGAGGGTCTGCGTGAACTCGTCGAGGGCTGCACCGGCGCCGACGTGCCGATCTTCCTACCAAACGCCGGGTGGGTCGGCTGGCTCGCTGGAGCTTGGGGAGCGCACGGACACTCCGGCGGTCTCTCGAAGGGGAGCTGGTTCGACCGAATGCCCACCCCGATGCGAAATCCCGGTCGGCGCGACAGTATCTTCGAACCGCAGCTACTTCGACACGTGCACTGGACGCTCCACGAGCAGCTCTTCAACGAGGACGGCTACGAAGAATGCTCCTGTGACAGCTGCGTGACGATGGACGGCGACTTCGACGCCGTCGAGGCGAAGATTCACCAGATTCGGGTCGCGCACGCGCGTAGCAACGAGCTGCGCCCGCTCAACGTGATCGGGCGGCGACGTGCCATCCGGGCGCGGATCGACGCGGCCGTCGACTTCCGCGATGACCTCCCGAGGACGCTTCAGGATCGCGCCGACGCGCGGTTCCTCGACACCTGGCTCTCGCTCGTCTAGAAGACGTCTAGGTCGCCGCGAGCAGCGACGCGAGCCCACGCGACTTCGCCCATCCAGGCCCGAAGCCACCTGACGCACCTCGCACGCCGAGGGCGCTCAACGACTCGCAGGACGCCCACCGAGTCCATGATCGCAAGACCAACTCCCAGCTCAGCGAAGTAGTCGCGATTCGCTACAGCTGACGTCGCGCGCCTAGCATCGAGGACGACCCACGATCGATCCGCCGCCCACGCCGCGTTGTCTGCCTGGCGAACGGCATCACGCCACTTGGACAGCTTCAGTTCTACCGCCGTGATTCGTCTCGCTACGGGAATCCAAACCCCGGTTGCGCGCGCGCGCCGAGCATCCAGCTCGATCGCACCCATTTCAGCAAGCGGCCCCAAGGTCGACCGCCTGAGCGCGCGAGGATTGGATCCGACCCGGCGCGCGAGAAGCTCCAGGGACAGGAACCGATCGACCCGAAGATGAGAGAGGACTTCGATCCGTAGTGGAAGCTCGATGGGGCCGAGCCCCTCACGCAGACGTCGTGAGAGCACCTCGTCGTCGAAGTCGACAGCAACCAGATCGACAACGCCCTGTCCGGCCGGCATCTCGCGCAGCACATGTTCTGGCCGCACCTGGCCAGGCGTCAACCGCTGAACGAGCGCCTCTACCGGGCCGGTCATCTCGGACTCGAACCGGAAGGGTGCGGAGGGCGCGCGGTGGGTCTTCGGGGAGGTCGACATCGGATGCTGCACTCCTACTTTAGAGCGCCCGGCGGTCCTACCGCTCTTCGGCGGCAGCAGGCCGTGTACCTGCCGCGCCCGCCGTTGCCGTTTCCGTCGCCGCTAGGCGCACTGGACCGCTCCCCTCCAGAGTTGACACTCTAGGTCGCCGGTTCTCATAGTCCGTTCAGATCTTTTCGGGCGTTAGGAAACCGCATAGCACTAATGGGTAGTGGGTCAGTTTGAGAAAAACGCTATATGCAGGATTATTAACGTGTCCGGCCCCCCGTTATCTGGTCCAAGTCGTGTGTCGTAGCGTCCGACTTTGAGAGACCGAATGGAGGAAAAGATGGCAGCAAGCAAGCGCTACAGCGTAGAGCAGATCATCGCGAAGCTACGGGAGGCGGAGAAGCTCCAGGGCCAGGGCCTGACGATTCCGCAGGCCTGTAAGCGCCTTCAGATATCAGATCAGACCTTCTACCGCTGGCGGCTCAAGTACGGAGCGCTCAAAGAAGACGAAGCTCACCGTCTGAAGGCGCTGGAGCAGGAAAACGCCCGGCTCAAGAGGATCGTCGCCGAGCAGGCGCTCGACATCTCGATGCTAAAGGACCTAGAGCGGGGAAAATGGTGAGCCCGGCGCGCCGGCGAGATGCCGTCTCGTACCTCGTGCGCAAGCACGGGGTCTCGGAGCGCCGGGCCTGCTCAGTCTGCGATCAGCACCGCTCGACCCAGCGCTACCGGCCGATCCCGGCCGAGCTCGAGCTCAAGATCGCCAAGCGCATGAACGAGCTCGCCGCCAGGCACCCGCGCTACGGCTATCGCCGGATCTGGGCTTTGCTACGAAGTGAGGGCTTCCCCGTCAACCGAAAGCGAATCGAGCGCCTCTGGCGCCTCGAAGGCCACCGTGTACCGCCCAGGCGCAGCAAGGAGTCGGGAAAGAAGGCCCAGGGCGGCTCTCAAAACGCCGCCTGGAACCGGCCTGCGGCGAGTCCCAACCACATCTGGTCCTACGACTTCATGAACGCCCGGACTCAGAAGGGCTCCCTGATCCGGATCCTGAACGTGGTCGACGAGTACACCCGTGTGGCGCTCGGGTGTAGAGTCGCGCGCTCGATCGGCGCCCTCGATGTGATCGAGGAGCTGGAAGGGCTCTTTCGCCGACACGGGAAGCCCAAGCTCATGCGCTCCGACAACGGCCGCGAATTCATCTCCCAGACGCTCGTAAGCTGGCTTCGTGCCCAGGGAGTCGAGCCCGTCTTCATCGAGCGAGGCTCGCCGCAGCAGAATCCCTACGTCGAGCGCTTCAACGGAACGATGCGAGACGAGAAGCTCTCCGGCGAGGAATTCACAAGCGTGCTCGAGGCCCGGGTCGTCCTTGAGGCCTGGCTCGAGGAGTACAACACGCGCCGTCCTCATCGGGGCCTCGGCATGCGCACGCCGCTCCAATATGCGAAAGACTGTAGAGAGGGCAGCAAGTGAGAGTGACCTCCCGCACAACTTCTGGACCAGTCGCCCGGCGAGCCGGATCTCTTGGTCGGACTGACGCTGGACTCTGCTTACAGAGCTGCCCGGTTGATTACTCACAAAGAAACTGGACCAAAGCGTGGGGGCCGGTCAACAGCAATGTCATACGTAATAAACTGAAGGTTGAGCGGAGAGATCAGATTCCGCGAGGCTATTTTGTTCTCATCGGCGGTTCGTCTCTCTTCGAAGTCTTCGAGTTCAGCGTCAACGCAATAGATGGCCGAATACCGGTTCCGGCGGATAGTGACGGGTAACCTGGTTAATACGATGCTTCTTCGCTCGAGCGATTGGCACTCGAGTAATAGCTGGTCGACGCATGAGCGTCAGGTAGGGGCTACCAACTGATGCTGCTCAATCTGATGTCCCAGCTCCGCAACCGGCGAGGACGGGCAACAGCCTTAGGAGCGTGCATTCTTGTTGCGTCAGCGAGCTTCTCGCTACTGACAGCTGCGGCAACGACGAGCGCCGCCGATGCGCGCGGCACCGTCACGAGCAATCTGCGCCCGGCGTATGACATCCTCGTTCGTCCGAAGGGCTCGCAGACCGCGATAGAAAGGAGTCGCCGCTTGGTACGGGAGAACTACGTCTCCGGGATCTACGGCGGCATTACGCTCGCCCAGTACGAGAAAGTGGAGAAGATCCCGGGCGTCCAGGTCGCAGCGCCTATCGCGATGATCGGTTACATACTTCAACGGGTTAGGGTCCCCGTGGACATAAACTCGGCGATCGCGTCATCCGGGGCCGAAGTGCTAACGCTTACAGAGACTCGCACGACCGACCGCGGACTGACCCGCTTCCCGCCACGTCATGTCGGCTACCTCTACGTCACGGACAACCCTCTGAAGTCTCAACAACCCCGGTTCGGACAGTCGTTCACCGTGACTTCAAACACGGTCTTCGGTTCGAAGGAAACACTATCGAATGGCCGCAAGATAACGGTTTGTCCGTCGTATTTCGAGCCCCCCGAGGCGAGTTCGCCGTTTGCCGACTATACGACCTATTACCCCTTCTGTTGGTCGAGGGTGAGCGAGGGAGCGAGGGTACTAACGGGAGTACAGTCACGTCGCCCCCGCGCCTTCATTGACGTCGTCTTCCCGTTCCTAATCGCGGCGATTAATCCAGACGCCGAACAGAAGCTCGTGGGACTCGGCAATGCGGTAGTTAGCGGCCGCTACCTTAGGCCGTCTGATCGCGTCACGAACAAGGGACGGGGACATGCAGCGTACCCGGTCGTACCGCTGCTTGCGACTACGGCGCCGTTCCTCGACGATCAGGACGAGATCATTATCAACCGGCTTCCGCCTTCAGCAGTGGCCCTGATGCGGAAGGGCCTGTCGCCGGACAACCTACGTGCCGCGCTTTCCAGAGTGCCGTCCACTGCGGTTAAGCGGCTCACGATCGACGCGAAGGATGCATACACGGAGCTACTTCGGAAGCTGAAGGTGGCGCTCGTTCCCCGCCTAAGTGTAATAAGCCTGGATGCTTATTGGACAGCCGGGCAGACCAACTATCGTCGCGTCGGACCAACTCAGCTCAAGCCTGTTCCGGTTGAGAACCCGGTCTCGGTCTGGCGCTCGGACTTCTACGCCGGCACGGGCTATGAGCCTGTTCCGATTGAATCAAGCGACCTAGCCTTTAGGAAGTTGTATCAGAGGCTCGGGAGCGCCAAGGAAGCAAACGGCGGCGGGAGTTATCTACCAGGCCTGCACGCCGTCGGCGAGTTCGACCCGAACAAACTGCCTGGCTTCAGCGCACTCTCTCAGGTGCCGATGGAGACCTACTACTCGCCGGTTGCGACGGGGGCCGATTCGGCTAGCCGTGGCGCGCTCGGGAACCGGCCGCTGCTTCCGAACGCCAACATGGCGGGCTATCTTCAGACTCCGCCGCTGATCCTGACGACGCTCGGTGCGCTACCGGCCTTCGAGCGAGGTTTCCGCGGCGCGAACGCGGCTGCGCCGATCAGCGTCATCCGTGTCCGGCTCGGCGGTCTGCATGGAAGCGGACGCGATCGGCTCAACCAAGCGGCGAATATCGCTGCCGCGATCAAACACGCGACCGGGCTCGACGTTGATCTGACGGCAGGCTCTTCGCCAACATCGATCACAATCGACCTACCGAAGGGACGATATGGTCGCCCGCCGCTCGAGATCAGCGAGCAGTGGGTAAAGAAGGGCGTTGCGCTCGTCATCTTCAGGGCAATCGATCGCAAGAGTGCTGTCCTCTTCGCGCTCATTCTGCTCGTTAGCGCGCTTCTAGTGGCGAACGGCACCGCGGCCGCTGTGCGGGCGCGTCGCACCGAAATCGGGATCCTACGCTGCATAGGTTGGAGACGCAGAACGATCTCGCGCTGGATCTTCGGCGAGGTCATCCTCGTCGGGCTCGCCGCCGGCCTCACCGGGACCGGCTTGTCGGCGGTACTGATTGTGGGGCTCGGCCTACACCTGCCGCTATCGCGCACGCTCCTGATCACGCCCGCCGCCATTGCGCTCGCGGCGCTCGGAGGGTTTCTACCGGCCTGGCTTGCTGGCCGCGGCGAAGCCCTCGATGCGGTCAGACCGGCCATTTTGCCCGCACGCCGGGCGAGACCAGTGCGGCACCTGAGCAGTCTCGCTTGGTCGAACCTGCGCCGCAGGCCGGGCCGCGCCGCGCTCGCCGCCTTGGCTCTCGCAGTCGGAATCGCCGCGTTCACAGCGGTGCTTGCTATCGACCTCGGATTCCGCCGGGAAATCGCCGGTAGTTCCTTAGGTGGCTTTATTACGACCCGGACTCGGACCGTCGACTACTTGAGTGCCGCGCTTGCCGTCGCACTCGGCGTCGCTTCGACTGCCGACGTCCTCTACCTAAACCTGCGCGAGCGAGCGCCCGAGATCGCGGCGCTAGCCGCGACGGGCTGGCAGCGCCAGCACTTGATACGAGTGGCGCTCTACGAGGGCGCCAGCGTCGGGATTGTGGGTAGCCTCGCCGGAGCCGCTCTCGGGCTCACCGTCGCCGCCGCGGTCGGCGCAGGAGGTTTAGCAATGCTTCTAGCGGCTCTCTGTGCAATCGGGGGAGGAGTTGTCCTGACAATCGCGGCCACTCGCGTGGTGGCAAATGTTCTTACGCGGCTCCCGCTGGCCGCTGCTCTCACGGAGGAGTAGAAATGCCCGATGCCCAGAAGATGTTTGAACGCATAACGCTCCCACGAGATGCGGGACTTCCTGTTTCGCTGTGCAACGTCAGCAAGACCTATCGGACTGGTTTTGGCTTGCCCGTGCACGCACTAAACCTGGTCAGTCTGCGGGTACCTTCCGGTCAGGCGCTCGCGATTACTGGGCCATCTGGCTCAGGTAAGTCGACGCTGCTGCATCTTGTCGGTGCAATGGATACCCCCGACGAGGGCAGCATCACGGTCGGCGAGCTGGAGTTAGCCCGACTGCAAGAACGCGAACGCGCAGCGTTCCGCAGCCAGATAGGATTCGTCTTCCAGCGCTTCCACCTGCTACCTGCGCTGACCGCGCTCGACAACGTTGCGGCGCCGCTCTTGCCGCTCAAGGTCGGCTTCGATAAACAGCAACGTGCTCGAGAGCTACTCGCCGCTGTCGGCCTCTCTGGCCGCGAGCGCGACCTTCCCTCCCACCTCTCTGGCGGCGAGCAGCAGCGAGTAGCGATCGCGCGCGCGCTCGTAAACTCGCCCGGACTGCTTTTCGCTGACGAGCCAACCGGCGATCTCGACAGTAGAACAGGAGCGAAGGTGATGGGAGCGCTACTCGAGCTTCGCTCCAAACGTGGTCTGACCCTCCTAATCGCAACGCACGACGCTGGACTCGCGTCGCGGTGCGACCGGGTGATCGAGCTCCTCGATGGGCAGATCGTGTCGGATAGTGAGGGTTGAGGAGCGCGAAGAGGGAAGAGGCGTACCGGGCAGACATCACTGTGCGTTTTGAGGCTTCCTTCAGGAGCTAGTGGTTTCCGACTCGGAAGACCTAACCGGCGTTTCGGACAGCTTTCGAACCACGATTCCACAAACATCATCAAGCGGCACAAAACCCCAATGACGCGAATCGCGACTCCGGCTATTGTCGCCAAGCACAACAAGCATGCCGTCGGGCACGACATTCATGCCGTCCACGGCTTGAAGCACTGATTCCGGCACGAGCTGACCGGGCAGCGCAGCGATGCGTTTGACTACGTACTTCATCTCGTCTGCGACGAAACGGATGTTCGGCGGTGTGTCAACGTCGCCCTCCAACGCGAGTGGAGTTAGTTGATTCCTCAAGATCACGACTGTTCCGCTACGAAGACGGCGAACGCTACACCGTCGAGCGAGAAGCCGATCGCCTCCATCGAACGTCGGCCGCATGCTCGTTCCCTCAACGTTGACGACGAAGAGTTTTTGTAGTGAGATCGTTAGTTTCGCGACCCCGGCTACTATTGCAGCGCCAAGAGCTAGATAGCCAACACTCAAAGCGGTGCCTCCGAAAGGGTTCCGACACGCGTTTCGGCACTCTGCCCTAGCGGCGCGTCCTCAACGGTTGTTATCGGCCCGTCACGATAGCCGGCCGCCTGCAAACTGAACAATCTGCAGTACGCGCCCTTTGCCGCCATCAACTCGAGGTGCGTTCCCTGCTCCACGACCTTGCCGTCGGCAAGAACAACAATCGTGTCGGCCTCGCGTACGGCGCTGAGGCGGTGGGAGATCAACAAACTCGCACGCCCTTGCCGTACAGATCGAAGTCGCGCGTGGATGGCGTGCTCTGCCTCGGCATCCAGCCCCGAACTCGGCTCATCGAGTATCAGAAGATCTCGATCATGTCGCATTAGTCCTCTGGCGACGGCAAGCCGCTGCCATTCGCCCCCCGATAGCGTCGATCCGGTCTGCGGATCCGCTTCGTCGTCGCTATCGATGAAAATCCGGCTCAGAAGGGTATCGTAACCTCGAGGGAGGCTACTCAACCTCGCATGGATTCCCGCCTGTTCCGCCGCTTTCTTAGTTTCCTCGCTGTTTCTTAGCCTCTTAAGATCACCCATGCCGATGTTCTCTACCGCGGTCAGATCGTATGCCATGTAGTCCTGAAACACCGCTCCTATTCGCTGTCGAAGGTCCGCCGGATTGATATCGCGTAGATCTACGCCATCCCAGAAAATGCTTCCTTTGCTGGGATCATAGAACCGACAGAGAAGTTTGATCAGAGTCGATTTTCCGGCACCATTACGCCCGACAAGGCCCACGGTTCGGCCCGCAGGTAAGAACAGGCTCGCACCTTTTAACACCCAAGGTTGTCGCTCGTCGTACCGGAACCAGACGTTCCTAAACTCGACGCCGCGATCGAGACGGGGTACCGGGGAGCATTTCTCGGCGATCGGTAAGTCGGGTCCCGCGCCGATGATTCTCCTATAGTACCCAACTCTCGTCAGCGCTTCGTAGCCGCCTATTAGGGATGCTATTAGAGACGCCATCGCCGTCTGTACGCCTCCGATAGCCATCACAAAAAGTGTGACATCACCCACGGACACACGTCCCCTCGCCGCCTGATTAACGACCCAGATTAGGCCGACACCGGTTATACATGCCGCTAATACTGCGAGCGAGCCTTGAACCGAGACTACTGTGCGATCCGATCGCTCCTCAGCATTGTTGATCGTCCGTTGCTCGTCGAGCATGCGCGTACGAAGAAAGTCACTTAGACCGAACAATCGAACTTCTTTTGCGGCATTGAGATCGAACTGAAGACCCCGATAAAACAGCCGCCGCCTCATTGACGGGCTCAGCGTCCAAAGTACTCCCATTCGCCGCCGACTTGTGATCAGCTGCGCCGTGACTGCAGGAATGGCCGCGCCAACGATCAGTAGGATAAAATCGGTATTTATGAGCGCGAGCGCTGCGATAAAGGTACCTCCAGAAATCAACGCCTGCAACGCACCGAACCCATTCGTGAGGAATTGACCAGGCGCGGTACTACCTTCATCCAGCGCGAGTCGCACTTCGTCTTTGAACTCGGGCGTCTCGAATCTCGACAATCCGGGAAACGAGTTCATCGTCCGGCAAAGGCGATCCTGTATTAAAAGATCTGTTTTGCGCTTAAACGCCGCAGTTACGTATCGGGTAACGTGGGGTATTATGGCAACGATGAGACCAGTGGTACCGAGGGCGAGTGCCAGTACGAGCACACTCCTATGCGCCGTAGGCCCGACGTTTCCCTTCTGACCATAATCGCCCACCACTGCATTGAGTACTGCGCGATTTATCCAGGCCGCTATAGTCGGTACCAAACCGGCGACTACGGCGATCATCGCTTGCCATAATAGGAGGGACGGCGAGGCTTCCCAAGCCACTCGCAACACTTCAGCTACCCCGCCGAGCGGTGAAAGCGTTACGGATGGTCTATCAGAGCGCATGTTGGTAATTACGATTCCATATTTATGGTTACGACGACACCCTAAGGCGTCCGCCGGGACCGTACGCGATCAAGTATTGCCGCGTCTCGAGCGGTCGCGCCGCTCCTACGTATCGCGCCCGCTATACACTTCGTGGTACCGTGGCCGTTAGCGTTTACGTTGGCGATTGACGATCATCCGGTTACACCGTCTACACGAGATCCCCGCTACGGTCAGCACTACGCCATTCTGAGTGCTCTTTTGCGCTTTCGCGTTCATCGTTCGTCGTTTCCATATTCTCGAGATGCTTCACACTTCCAACACAAGCTTGAATGATCCCGTCGGTCCCGACCACGTAGATAGTCGGGAATACGACGGTCGAGAACGCTGTTGATACCGGACCCTGGTCGGGTTCTACTACGGTCGTCACGACGCCCTGAAGTGCACTCACGAATTCGGGAGCGGTAGCCAGATCACCATTGACGACCGCGACGACTCTCCAACCTTCGCTCGATCGTTTCCGCGCGTGATTCGCGAATCGGTTTAACTGCGTTCGGCAACTTTCACAATCTGTCGAGAAGAATGCTATTACGGCGCGCTTGTCCGTTAAGTCCGCGCGCGATACGGTCTCACCCGTGATTGCGGTCGCCGTAAAGTCTGGAACGGGAGCTCCAACCGCTAGTCTCCAATCGTTCGGCATTATCCATTCCTCCGGCGCCGGGCTCCGCATAAGAGCACGTTCGTGTTGACGGAGTTTGCGAATAACGCCGAGAGTTAGAAGAAAGTTCAAAACGCAGAATGACCCGACTACTACAACACAAGCCCCGATAACAATCACTGTCCTCCTCCTAATTAGTTGCTGCGGTTTTCAACGAAGTCCGGATCGTGTGTCGGGAGAAGGTAGATGATATCGTCAAGGAAAACGACGCTGAAGGCAAAAATCACTCCGGTCAGCACACACACGGTCACGATCCTAATGTCCGGCGAAGACACGGCGGCACCTGGGATGCCAAGAACTGCTAATACAAAAAGGGCAAAATCGCGCGAGATATGGCGTGCGCTCAACAAAGAAGATGTTGGCCCAAAACAGTGGCATGACGCACCGATGTGTTTTCGCATGATCCAGTATGTGAAAGCGGCGAAACATGCCAGCGTTGCGGCAGCGACCAACAGACCAATGTCAACCGTTTGTTGGGGGACGAGCAAGATGACTATGCTAGTCTCCGCCGCCACGAAGACGATACCGACCGTCGTCTCCATACCCTTCGGAATCACCGAAAGATCACTCAGCCAGGATACGAACGATGCGAATGCCCGCCGACGTTTGATCTTTGAGGCTAAAGATATCGCGAATACCGCACCGATGGTTACGCGAGCGATAAGAGTGATGGCTACGGTCACAACGTATCCGGTCAGAATGCGGTGCGGGGAGCTACATCAGCAGCCACCGACAAACACGCTAAACCATTTGCCGGCGCAGTTGTTGTGACAGTAAAGGCGATAACCGCCGAAACTGCGGGAATAAGACGCGAGAGTTGGCGATCGGCAGTGTTAATAGCGAGACCCATCCTAATCCTTCGAGTTCGTAGGGTTCAGTAATCGGTACACGGGTGTGCTTTCCAGTCTGGCCTGAAAACCGAGCGCGTGATCACACTACGAGAAGAAAAGCAAAACTAAGATATACCGTCAAGATGGCGCTTATCGACATGCCTATTGCAGGCGTGGCGCGTTCCGCCATGTCTATCGCCAGCGATCACAATACGACAAAGGAAGCCGCTGGTTTCAGACATACGAAATGTCACAGGTCGCGCGAAACGCCGGTGCTATTCCGTGTAAGGCAGTAAGTGAGGCGGCGAAGAATACCCGCGTGGGCGGCGGCAGCCAATAGTTCAACGCGGACCACTCGTTGAGAGACGAGCGAGATAACTATGCAAGCCACCGCCGCCACGACGAAACCAGCTATCGTAACCGGTTCACGAACGACGCGAATGTGTGTCGCCGTTTGATCTTGACGGCAACCGACATCGCGAATATCGCACCGACGGTTACCCGAGCGACCGGAGAGAGACGGTGACAGTACCCCGGTTCCATTCCAGAACACCGAACGCGTAATTGCGAAATCAACAGCGCCCGAGTAGGGTGCAGTGACCAATACCGGAGCAATTGACGTAGCACCAGTAGAGATAGTAGTGGCTATTACAAAGGTAATACCCATCAGGCGGGACGCATGCCGATGCCGACACCGTGGGCGCGAAACGCGAAAGAACGCGATCAACAGTTCTATTAAAATAGTTCATCATCATCCTCCAGTTCGTATGATTGGCTGCGGTAGGCGTTTGGATGTATTCCTAAGGAAAGCCTCACACCTAAGTGCACGATCGCACTACTGGGAGACGATCAAAACGTGGATATAATGTCAAGATGGCGCTTCTCGACGTGTCTGTCGTGAACGTGGCGCGTACCGTCATGTCCATTGTCGACGACAACGCCGCATTTTCGAGACCAACCCAGCGCCGGCGACGATCCTCCGACCGTCGGGAATCTCGCCGAAACGCTCGTGACCCAAGGGGCTCGGAGAAAACGGCAGCCCAATCGACCGAAGAAAGCGAAGCTGAGCTACGCACGAACGACGATCGACGGCAGCAACCTTAAGTGCGTTGCGCAAAACCGCGTCGGCGAACCGCAGGGAGGAACGGCTATCTACCTGCCGTCTCCGACGGAGTATCCGGGTACTCGGGAGGCACCGAGCGCTAGCGCCAAGGCTGAGGTTACTGTGCGCGAAAGTCCAGGTGGGGTGTCGGTCTGACGCCATTGCCTCGATCATCGCAGTCGACCGTTACCAAACAGAGATTCGGCCCGGGTGCAGGTTCCCCGCGTTCCGAGAATCCCCGAAAAGCAAGGTTGCGCATAGCACGAATGGTATAATTAGACAAGTCAGTTAGGTCATGGATCCATCGTTAGGCCGGTACTGATCAAGGTTTCGCACCTCGGGCCCAGGGTTGGAAAGCTGTCTCATGAGGTGCATGCCGTTGTTGAGAACACGGCCGAGAACTTCTTTAGACCGAGCATGTGTTTATCTAGATCACTCAACCGGAAGAGATGATCGGTGACGCGACTAGACAACTAGGGAGCGTCGTCGCCGGCGCTCTCCAAACGGCTTCGCGCCGACCAATTGAAGCCGCGTTTTCGACCCCACGAGCCGTTCTCGCTGCCTCGCCGAACAAATGTTCGTGCTAGAATGGAGTTGACACTAGAGCGAGTACCGGCCGCGCTTTCTGGCGCCTTCCCGATCCGTTCGATAGGGGGGCGCTTTTTCTATGGCAGCCGGCACCGTCAAGGGGCTCACGCGGAAAAGCAGACCGAGCACCGTTGACGCCGACTCGAAGCGCCGTCTCATTCGCACTGTGCTCAGGCCTCGCCAGCATCTCGCGGCGAGCAGACGGCCGCGATATCGCTGCGCCGGCTGCGGATACGGGATAGTCGCCGACGGCGTCCTGCCGCGTTGCCCCATGTGCCGAGCCAACGACTGGCTGCCCAGCACGGGTAAATAGCCGGCGCCTCGCCAGGTGGGAAAGCGCCCCAGAACGAGATCGGGAGGCGCCGCGAACGACGCCTCCCGTGATCCCGGCATCAGGCTTGATCAGCTGATGACGCGTACGTTCGTTGCCTGCGGGCCTTTCTGACCCTCGCTCGACTCGAACTCGACTTTCGCTCCTTCGGGAAGGCTCTTGAAGCCATCGCCGGCGATGCCGTTGAAGTGGACGAACAGATCCTTACTGCCGTCCTCGGGCGTGATAAATCCGTAGCCCTTGTCATTGTTGAACCACTTGACGGTTCCGGTTGCCATAACTCACCTCCTTGCTGTGACGCGAACAAGCAAGGAGCGCTGGCAGCGCACCGGTACTCGTCCTGATTGACTCAACCCTAGCGCTCTCCGAGGGGCATTACCCCTCGGATTTCCGAACGGAAGGGTCAAAGATTGTGCACAAATGTGTGTCTGAGCCACGAGCTGTTCTCTACCAGCGTGAGTTGCGACCGCGGCGACTGGTGTAGACGCGGCGAGCCGGCGCAACGCGCATGCCCTCGCGCTCGAACTGCTCGCGGTGCCCGAGCCGCGCCGCCAGGCGGCTGACGTCGGCCTGCTGCTCGGGCAGAACGAAGGTGATGCCGTTTCCGCTCTTGCCCGCGCGACCGGTGCGCCCGACTCGGTGCACGTAGTCCTTGTCTTCCTCGGGCGGATCGAAGTTGATCACGTGCGTGATGGCCTCGAGATCGAGCCCCCTCGCGGCGACGTCCGTAGCTACGAGCGTGCGAACCTGGCCGTCGCGGAAACGCTTGAGCGTGCGCTGGCGCGCGTTCTGCGGCATGTCGCCGTGCAGGGCCAGAGCATCCACGTGGCGCCGTGCCAGCTTGCCTGCCAGTCGATCGGCGCCGCGCTTGGTACGCACGAACACTAGCGCCAGCCCACGCTCGCCCGAAAGCTCCTCGACCAGCCTCTCGACCTTCCCGTCGGCCGTGACCGAGACGAAGCGGTGGTCGATGTTGCCTTCCTCGTGGTCGGCCAGGGGCGCCGTCTCGAAGCGAGACGGATCGCGTGTGTAGGAATCCGCGAGCTGACCAACCGCACCGTCGAGAGTAGCCGAGAAGAGCATCGTCTGGCGCTCGCGCGGAAGCCGCTTCATCAGCCGCTCGACCTGCGGCTTGAAGCCCATGTCGAGCATCCGGTCGGCCTCGTCCAGCACCAGCAGGTTGACCTGCTCTAGCGAAACCATTTTTCTTTCGACCAGGTCCTGCAAACGCCCGGGTGTGGCGACCAGGATCTGTGCGTTACGCGCCTTCTTGGCCTGCGGCCCTATCGGCGCCCCGCCGAAGACGGCGACGACTCTCAGGCCGCATACGTCGGCGAGTGGCTTGATCTCATCGGCTACCTGCCCGGCGAGCTCGCGCGTCGGCGCAAGCACCAGCGCTGCCGGCTGCGTTCGCTCGCGGCTGATTCGCTCGACGATCGGCACGGCGAAGGCCAGCGTCTTGCCCGATCCGGTCGGCGACTTGGCCAGTACGTCGTGGCCCGCGAGGGCGTCCGGGAGAACCAGCTCCTGGATCGGGAAGGGTTGCAGGATGCCGCGACGAGCGAGCAACTGCTCGACTTGCACGCTGACGCCCAGCGCGCGAAAAGACTGCATGTACATATGTTCAAACTCCTTGATATTCGGGTTCGAGATCGTCCACTCGAAACCGCGCAAGGAGGAACGAGAAGCTAAATCTCACAGAGCGGCGAACCGCCGTCCGTGACAGAACCGTAGCAGAAGCGCCCGCTCTCGGAACTGCTACCGTGGACATCGACCGCTATGAGCGAGGTTTCGCGCCTCGGGCGCCCCGTCCTCGCTCCGACCGAAAAGAAGGTGACTCTCGATGGAAGGCAGAACCCTGAAGCTGCAACTTCGTGGGCACAGCCTCCTCGCCTCGAAGGGCGAGAACGTCGAGACCGCCCACTCAAACGGAGCGTGGTGATCGGATGGCCAAGGAAGAAAAGGTCGAGTTCGAAGGCGAGGTCGTCGAGGCGCTCAGTAACGGCAAGTACCGCGTCGCGCTCGACAACGGTTACGAGACCCAGGCCTACACGGCCGGCAAGATGCGCCGCTACCGCATCCGCGTGCTCCCGGGCGACCGCGTCAAGGTCGAGCTCTCGGCCTATGACTTGCAGCGCGGGCGCATCGTCTTTCGGTTCAGGTAGCGCAAGCTCTCGTCGCGTATCAACGGCGCGCACTTCCGACCGTGGCGCGAGCCGGCGCCGCTACGGTCACCGCTTCGTCGAGCGGCTGCGAGAGCTCGATCGGCTCGCGCTCGATATCGCGCATCCCGGGCAGGAAGAGGGCGGCAAGCGTAATAGCGGCGCCGATGATGCCCGCCCCGACGAGCGTCGCGCGGGCGCCGACGACGGCGGAAATCGGAGCGGTCAGCGCCAGGGAAATGGGAAGCAGACCGATCGAGATCAGCCAGTCGAGACTCGAGACGCGGCCCAGCATGGCGCTCGGGACGTGAAACTGCTTGATCGTCGCCCAGACGATCGTGCCGGCGGTCTCGAGCGCGTTGAAGATCAGGCAGGCGAGCATCAGCTGCCAGGCGGCGGTCGCGATCCCGTACCCGACGATCGCCAGCGTGGCCAGCGTCCAGGTCGCGTACATGACTGTCACGGCGCGCCGCGGATGACCGCGACTTCCCATCCAGAGGGCGGCCCCGACAGCGCCTACGCCGCCGGCTGCGAAGACGATGCCGAGCGTGCTCGCCGAAGCCCGTAGATCGTTCTTGACGATGTACGGAAGCAGCACCTCGCAGGGGCCCATGAAAACGAGATAGGCGATCGCGGCCGAGACCAGCGTTCCCCAGAGCCAGACGCGCCCGCGGACAAAGGAGAGGCCCTCCCTGAGCGCGGAGAAGCTCGACTGCCCGTCGCTCGAGCGCGCCAGCGGGCGCGGCGAGACCATCAGCACCGCAAGCGCCGAGGCGGCGAACGACGCCGCGTCGACGGCGAACGCGGCACCCGAGCTGAGCGCGAAGAGCAATCCGCCGGCGAGCGGACCGACCAGGCGCAGCGCGATCGGCCGTACGACCTGGTCGAGCGAGTTCGCGGCAGGCAGGTCGCGCCTCGGCAACAGAGACGGAATGAACGCCTCGAAGGCCGGGGTGAAGAAGGCAGTGCCGCTGCCGTAGACGGCGACCAACGCCACCAGCTCCCAGAAGCGCAGAGAGCCGGAGAAGACGAGGATCGCAAGGAGCGAAACGGCAGCCGCACGAATCCCGTCGGCGAAGAGCATCAAGCGGCGACGGTCGAAGCGATCGCTGGCAACGCCTCCGACGAGCAGAAACACAATCGTCGGAACGGTCATCCCGATTCCGACGATCGAAAGGGCGGCAGGCGCGTTCCAGAGCAGGTACGTCTGCCAGGCCATGGCGACCAGGAAGATGCCGTCCCCGATCAGCGAGACCGTCATCCCCGCCCAGAGCACGCGGAAGTCGCGCTGTCTCAGGGGAGTGGTCAGACCGCTCCGCGAGAAGCCGCCGAGGCGGTCGAGCGCTTCGTGACTATGTTGCATTGGACGTCGTGCTCCCACCGACGTCCGCGCTTTCCAAGCGCGAGGAGAGGAAGCTGAAGAGATCCTCCGTGCTCAGCGGATGGGCGTACAGGAATCCCTGCCCCATCGTACAGCCGAGGTCTTGCAGGGCAGCATCCTCTTCCTGCATCTCGATGCCCTCCGCGATAACGTCGAGATCGAGGCTCATGCCGAGCGCGACGATCGCGGAGGTGAGGGCGGTGTTCTCTCCTGCCCGCACGAAAGAGCGATCTATCTTCAGGATGTCGACCGGGAAGCGGCTGAGGAAACTGAGCGACGAGTAGCCCGTGCCGAAGTCGTCCATGGCGAGGCGAACGCCGAGCGATTTCAGCTCGCGCAGGCGTTGAACGGCGAACTCGGTGTCGGCCATCACCACCGTCTCCGTAATCTCCAGCACCAGCGACTCGGCCGGAAAGCCGCTCTTCTCCAGCGCGCAGCGCACGTCGGAAACGATCGCGTCCGAGCGCAGCTGCCTGACGGAGAGATTGACGCTGATCGCAAGTGGCTCCGAACGGCCGAATCTCGTGTTCAGGCGAACGCCCTGTTCGCAGGCGTTCTCCAGCACCCAGCGGCCGATCGGGACGATCAGGCCGGTCTCCTCGGCCAGCGGGATGAA
Organism: Actinomycetota bacterium; assembly: GCA_003162055.1. Taxonomy (GTDB): domain Bacteria; phylum Actinomycetota; class Thermoleophilia; order Gaiellales; family Gaiellaceae; genus Fen-549. The sequence goes on from PMNA01000026.1 coordinate 18,828, forward strand.
CTGATTCGGCGAGATCAAGCCACGGGTCGGGTGGTGCCAGCGAATTAGCGCTTCCACGCCGAGGATTTCCTGCCCCTTCAGACGCACGAGCGGCTGATACTGGAGCTCGAGCTGGTCGGCATCGATCGCGTGCTCGAGCTCTGCCCGCAGCTCCAACTGCTCGACGACGTGCTCGTGCATGGCCGGCTCGAAGATGCGGTAGCTGCCCTTGTTGTCGCGCTTGGCCCGGTACATCGCCACGTCGGCGTTTCGAAGCAGCTCGGCCGCTTCGGGCGTCGGGCCTTTCCGGTCGACAAGACAGATGCCCACGCTCGCCTGCGGGAAGACCTTTGTCGAGTTGATCTCCATCGGGATCTCCAGAGCCTGCAGAATCCGCCCGGCAGCATCGGCCGAATAGGGTGAATCCACTACTCCCTCGAGCAGTACCGCGAACTCGTCGCCGCCGAAGCGGGCGACGGTATCGGTGGGACGCACGACGATCTGGAGCCGGCGCGCAACCTCCTGCAGCACGAGATCGCCGGCCTCGTGACCGAGGCTGTCGTTCACGGTCTTGAAGTCATCCAGGTCGATGAAGAGGATGGCAATGTCGGGGAAGCCTCGCTGCGCGCGCTTGAGCGCGTGATCGACGCGGTCGGTGAAGAGCGCCCGGTTGGCGAGATCCGTGAGCGGATCGTGGAAGGCCTCGTGCGCGAGCTGATCTTCGAATGCCTTGCGTTCGCTCACGTCGCGGCCGTTCAGGACAATGCCACGGACGTGCTCGTCGTCGAGCAGGTTCGTGTAGCGCAGCTCGAACTTCACCATTCTTCCGTCGTGGTGCGTGAGGGAGCACTCTGTGACGTGCGACTCGCCGGCGCCGTCGCTCGCGTGCTCGACTACCTGCTCGAGCAGAGCACGATCACTTTCACTCAAGATCCAGTCGAACTGTTTCCCCTCCACCTCTTCGACCGGATAACCGAGAACGCGCTCGATCGACGGGCTCTGGTAGGTGACGATTCCATTCGCATCGAGCACGGTGATCAGGTCGCTCGAGTTGGCGACCAGGGAGTGGAAGCGGGTCTCGTTCTGCCGTCTGTGTAGATCCTCGGCGAGCGACGCCCCCTCGAGAGCGAGTGCGACCTGAGCTCCCAGCGCCTTGAGCGAGCGGGCGAGCTCGCGCGATACGCGCTCCGCCGAGCGCCCGACGAAAACGCCACGAACCGTCGACCTGATTAGGAGCGAGAGAACGAACACCGAACCACCGTGGAAGAGCCTCAGATCGCCGCGCACGGAGGCAGGCACCTCTGCGTAAGGGATCCGTAACGGGTTCTCGTGCTTTCGACCCAACCATGCCGCCGTCGACTCGGTGAGGTGGCTTCCCGCCTCTTCCGAGGATGCGACGATGATCCCGCCGCCGTCATCGACGAGCGCCAGCCTGACGGCTACCTCATCCCCGAACAGCCGCTGAACACCGGCGATCGCGGCCTCGTAGACCTGTTCTCTGCCGGCCGCGGCCACGAGGTCGATTCCCGCCTCTCGCAACACCTGCTCGCGCACCAGCGCCCTTTCCTCCTGGCGAACGAGCCCGGCCATCCTGACGACGACGAGCAGGAAGAGCACGGCGGAGGCGACGACGAGCACGAGAACGTCGGGGTTGTTGAATGTCTGTATGAAGCGGATGCCCGGCACGATCAGACACGCTCCACCGAGCAAGATAAGCCGCAGCGGCGTAAGTCGCGGGCGACTTTCGGGCGCAGGCTCCTCGAGCGTTCGCATCGAGGGGTGAAGAGCGGCCGCGCCCCAAAGCACGTAGTAGAGGATCCAACCGGCGTCGTAGATGAGCTGATGGTTGTAGGTGCCCTTGAGCAGGGCGTAGTTGTAGAGAGAGTCGGTGGCGAGCAGACAGACGATGCTGCCGGCGAGCAAATAGAAAGCCGGAGCCCGTTTCCCGGCCTCGACGGCTAGCCTGATCGCCGCAGCCAGCAGGAGCACATCCCCGAGCGGGTAAGCCACCGAGACCGCCTTGGCCAGCGGCGAGAGTCCGGAGAGGTGGGCGTTCGGAGCGATCAGGTAAACCCACGAAATGACGCCGACACCGATAGTGAGAATTGCCGCGTCGATCAGCCCCGCCGAGTCGCGACGCGGGTTGCGCCGCTTCACGAGGACGAGCATTCCCGCCATCAGGATTGGATAGACGGCCAGATAGAGTGCGTCACCCAGCGACGGGAAGCCAACCTCGGCGCCGAACAACGTCCGGTAGCTCATCGTGTAGACGTCGCCGCTGAAGAAGAGGAACTGGCCGACAGCGAACAACCACCAGGCCGCGCGCGCCTTCGGCTTGTACTTCCGGATACCGATCAGGATCGCGATCGGCATCGAGAGCGCGAGAGCGTTCATCAACAGGGTAAAACCGGCCGCAAACGGGACGAACAAGTAGAGCACTGCCACGACGCCGCAGATCGCCAGGTACCAGATCCAGGTGTGCGTGCGCCAGCTTCGGCGCCATTCGGAACGGTTCATGCGACCTGCTCCGATTCCGCCGGCTGCATATCGAACGTGCTCGCGAGCCCGTCCAGCACGTCTACGAGTTGCTCGATCTCCGCCTCCGTGTTTGCGGCGGTGATCTGAACCCGGAAACCGACCTCGTTCTTGGACACAAGCGGGTAGGCCGCGAGTGTGACGTAGATCCCGCGCTCGAACAGAAAACGGCCAACGGCATCGATGTCCTCGTGATTTGCGAGCGGTACCTCGATGATCGGGAACCCCGACTCGTTCTGGGTGCGTACGCCCAGCTCTTCGAGCGCCTCCAGCACTGTCGACGTCTTCTGCCAGACGTCGGCCCTAATCGCATCGCCGCGTTTCTCGTTCACATCCAGGCCGGCCAGCGTCGTGGCGAGTGACGCTATCGGTGACGGCCCGGAGTAGAGGTACGGCGGCGCAGCGCTCTTGAGCAGCCGCTTGAGCTCCGGTGGGCAGGTCAAAAAGGCTGCGAGCGACGAGTACGACTTCGAAAGGCCCGACACGAGCATGATGTGGTCATAGCTCTCGTCGAAGTGGCGCACGATGCTGTTGCCGCGCTGTCCATATGGGCAGGACTCGCCGGGGCTGCGCTCGCCGATGATGCCGAAGCCGTGTCCGTCATCCACGTAGAGCAGGGCGTCGTAGGCGCGAGCGAGGGCAGCGTGGCCGGTGATATCGGAATAGTTCCCCGACATACTGTTGACGCCGTCGATGCAGATCATCCGCGGTACCGCGTGGCCCTGCTTGAGAAGCCGCTCCAACTCCTCGAGATCACCCGACGGAAAACGCTTGACCGTGGCGCCGTGGACGGTCGCGAGTTGGCAACCATCGAAGATCGTCTTGTGAGCATTGCTTTCCATGAAGATCGTTCCCGAGCCTGCGAGGACAGGGATGACCGACATGTGAATGAGCGTGATCGTCGGCAGCACCAGCACGTCTTCGCAGCCAAGCAGTTCGCTCAGGCGCTCCTCTATCTGCACGTAGGGAAGCGGGCTGCCAAGCATGCGCGACCAACTCGGATGTGTCCCCCAGCGCTCCAGATACTCGGGAACCGCGGCGATGATCTCCCGATCCAAGTCGAACCCGAGGTAGTTGCAAGAGGCGTAGTCGATCAGCCATTGATCACCGATGCGGATCATCCGTCCGTCGATCTCGTCGATCACGGCATCCGTCATCGGGTTCGAGCGCTCGAGCGCTGCGAGATCGCTACAGGTCGCGAGCCAGCGGTCGACCCAGCCGGAAGACTTAAGCGCCTTCGGGCTCAGCGCCGCTTTGTGATTGCCGTTCAGCGCCGCTTTGTGATTGCCGTTCAGCGCCACTTTGTGATTGCCGTTCAGCGCCACTTTGTGATCGCCGTTGTGATCGCCGTTGTGATCGCCGTTGTGATCGCCGTTGTGATCGCCGTTGACTGAAAGCCGTGAGGCCATGCCGTTTGCTGTGGCGCGCGTGTTCATCGACCGGCCTCTCGGGCGCAGCGCCGGTACGAGCCGCGCGCGCAGCGAGTCGCTCGAGGCCGTGTACATCTCAGCCGCCGAGTGATTACTGGTCTCCCTGTTAGCTGCTGCCGCAAATGCTGCTCCGCAGATTTCTTCGGGGAACACGAACGTGACCTTGTTGATGAGTGCCCAGGTAAAGCTGCTCGCGCGTTCGGGGGGATGTTGCCCTTTGACGCATCCTGGCTCCCATTTTTACGTAGCCCTATGCCCTCAATGGGGGATTGAGCATGCCTAAAAGGAGCGTCATGGAGGTAATCAATCTGACGGATCGCGCGCGCGTGCGTGAATGCGAAACAAGCGAGTTCGATCGCTCTACCAGCGCCTCCCCCTACCCGTTCGTGCAGGGGCCGGAACGGGCGCTGAGACATATCACAGCAGCCTCGTAAAAAGGCGCGTATTACCTATCGGCAGGACCTTGGGACGGCTTCGCCCAGCTGCCCTTGGCATTGGGTTCCTTCCCGCCCGGCGGCACCTCGGCGCCGCGCTTGGTTCGCAAAGCGGAGACCGAGTCTCTCGGCTCCCTAGGTCGGCACCACGTAGAACGCGATCGCCGCGTATTGCAGCCCGACGGCTAACACAGTCAGCAGGTGAAACACCTCGTGATAGCCGAAGACCGCCGGATACGGGTCGGGCCGCCTCGTGGCGTAGACCACCGCGCCGATGCTGTAGAGAATGCCGCCGCCCAGGATCAGAAACATGCACGTCCAGCCGGCGCCCGTGACGATCTTGGGCAGGGCGACAACGCCGACCCAGCCGAGCAAGATGGCAACGACCGCCGAGAGCCACTTGGGCGCGGTGATCCAGAAGAGGCGGATCAAGATCGCGGTCGCGCATCCGCTCCAGACGATCGCCAGCACCGCGGTCTGCCAGGCGCCGTGCAGAACGAGCAGCCCAATCGGCGTGTAGGAGCCCGCGATCAGGCAGTAGATGCCGGCGTGGTCGAGCCGGCGTAGCCAGGCGCGTCGACCGGGTGTCCAATCAGGAATGTGGTAGAGCGCGCTCGCTCCGAACATGGTCACCACGCTGAGCGCGAACGCGGCGGCGGCGGCGCGGGCGCGAGTCGTATCGGCCGCGAGCACCAGCGCGACCCCCAGCGGAATCGCCAGGAAGAACGCCCATTCGTGGAAGACGCCGCGTAGGCGCGGCTTCACCCTCTCTGTCACAAGAACTCTCCGCTTTTCTCGGACGGGCTCGCGACCCGCCCGCAAAGACCGAAGGCGCCGCCTCGCTTGCCGCGTAAACGCGGCGCAGCTCCGGCGGCGCCTTCTCATTTCTTCAAGCCTTATCAGCCAACAACGTGAACGTTCGTGGCCTGGGGGCCCTTCTGGCCCTCAGTAGCCTCGAACTCGACGCGAGCGCCCTCGGGCAGGCTCTTGAAGCCCTCGCCCTCGATGCCCGTGTGGTGGACGAACAGATCCTTCCCGCCGTCTTCGGGCGTGATGAACCCGTACCCCTTGTCGTTGTTGAACCACTTGACGGTTCCGGTTGCCATAACTCACCTCCTTGCCAATTTGCGAACAAGCAAGGAACGCGAGGAAAGCGCATCCCGGTACTCGTCCTTCGAACGTCTCGAAGATTACCGCGCCGAGGCGTTTTCTGCAGTATTCTTTTCGAGCGAGCGGCGTCCGGGCGTCCGAGATCCAGGTTATGACGAAGCGTTCGGAAATGCCCGAGAGGCAATCGACACGAGACGAGAGCACGCCGGCAAGCCGCCGCGCGCGCATCCAGGGTCATACTCCTTTGCTCGCATTGGGCGTGGTTTTGCTGGTCTTTCTCGTCGCGCTGGGCAGTAGCCGCTCCGTTGCCCACGTCTCGGGGCCGACAGACCTGACCAGCGCGAGGCTCGTCGCCGGCGACCTGATCCTCCTGCTCGTCGGTGTGCTTCTGATCCCGGCGATGCTCTACGTGATCTGGGATTGGCTGCATGCGTTGCACGACGAAGCCATGCCGGGCTCGAGAAAGAACCAAAAACGGCGTGCGCTCAAGCAGGTTCTGGTGCTCGCGCTGGTGGGCGGAGCGCTGTGCGCGTTCGCCCTGACTCGACACAAGAGCAACGCCAAGCCCGCCCCGCTTTCAACCCCGATGAGCCGGCACGGCACACACCTGAACACCAATACGACGCCCCCGAGCAACACTGCACCCTTGAAGCTCGCGCAGGAGCTGTTCCCTTGGGTCCTTGCCGGAGTCATCGCATGTCTGGTGTTGCTGCTCGTGGTGACTCTTGTGCAGCGACGACGGCGCGGCGCGGCGCCTCACAGGGACGAGTATGAGCTGGAATCGCCCCGTCGCGAGCTGCGTGAGCAGGTTGACATCTCGATCGCCGAGATCGAGCGGGAAGCCGATCCACGCCGGGCGGTGATCCGCGCTTACTCGGCGATGGAGAGCACGCTGGCCAGGCACGGCCTGGGCCGCCGCTCGTTCGAGGCCCCGGGCGAGTATCTGAGCCGCGCCTTCAGCGCCCTTCGCCTGAGCAGGCGCCCGGGCGAGCGGCTGACCCGGCTGTTCGAGCAGGCTCGCTTCAGCACCCACGCAATCGGGCCCGAGATGAAGAGCGAGTCGATCGCGGCGCTGAGCGAGCTCCGCGGCGAGCTGGGGGTCGAGCCGAGGTGAAGAAGTTCGCCTTGGCGGGGGGTTTGATCGTCACCGTTCTCGTGCCGGCGCTCGCGCTCGCCAGCCGGAAGCACGGTGTCGCTCTTCTCGTCTACACGCTGGTCGTGGTCGCGCTGGGGCTTGTTCTCCTGATCGATCTCCTGCGCAAGGCGCTGCCACGAAAGACGTTCGTCTGGTCGCCGCGGCCGCGCCCTTGGAAAGCGAGGCAGTCGATCGCGCAGTTCGAGAAAATCGAGCGCGCTCTGGTGGCGGCCTCCTGGAACGAATCTCATCTCTACGAATCGATGCGGCCGCTCGTGCGCGAGATCCTCGCTGCCCGCCTGCGCCGCCACCACCGAATCGATCTCGACCGCGCGCCCGACCGGGCACACGCCGTCGTCGGAGACGGTTACGTTTGGAGCCTCGCCCGCCCCGAGCGTGAGCCGCCGTCCGGCGCGGGGGGCCGCGGCCTGTCCCGTGATGAGCTGGACAAACTCCTAAACGAGCTGGAGGCGCTATGACGAAGCAAGTGGGGCTGAAGGAAGTCGGATCGCTCAGCGAGCAGATACTCGAGCAGATCGAGCGGGCGGTCGTGGGCAAGCGCGGGGCGCTGGAGCTCGTCTTGCTCGGGCTGCTGGCTGACGGCCACGTGCTGATCGAGGACTACCCCGGGCTGGCCAAGACGCTGATCGCGCGCTCCTTCGCGCAGGTCAGCTCGATGAGCTTCGCGCGCATTCAGTTCACGCCCGACCTGATGCCCTCGGACGTGACCGGCGGCTCGATTTACAACCAGCGCGACGGCATGTTCAAGTTCCAGCCCGGTCCGGCCTTCACCAACCTGCTGCTCGGCGACGAGATCAACCGCGCGCCGCCGAAGACCCAGGCGGCGCTACTCGAGGCGATGCAGGAGCGCCAGGTGACGATCGACGGCGAAACGCATCGGCTGGAGCCGCCTTTCCTGGTGCTCGCAACCCAGAACCCGATCGAGTACGAGGGCACCTATCCACTGCCCGAGGCTCAGCTCGACCGCTTCCTGCTCAGGATCTCGGTCGGGTACCCGGAGCGCGAGGACGAGGCCGCGGTGCTCGAACGCCGCGGCGAGCGCAAGCAGGAGCAGATAACACTCGACCCGGTAGTCGACGCGGCCACGCTCCTGGCCATGCAGCGCGCGATCGAGGAGGTGCACGTTTCGGAGAGCATCCGACTGTACATCGTCGATCTCGTGCGGGCGACGCGCGACAGCTCGCGTGCCCAGGTCGGTGCCAGCCCGCGCGGCTCGCTCGCTCTCTACACGCTCTCGCGCGCGCGAGCAGCGCTCGACGGTCGCGACTTCGTCACTCCCGACGACGTCAAGCGAATCGCGGTTCCGGCGCTCTCACACCGCCTTACCCTGCCCCCGGAGTTGTGGGTGCAACGTGTGCGCCCCGAAGAGATCATCGAAGAGGTGTTGCGGACGGTTCCCACGCCGATGCCCGACGAAGCCGGATCGCCGAGCTCTTGAATCGCTCGCCGAAGCTGGTCCTTTACGCGACCCTGGCGGCGGCCTCCTTCATCGCCGCGCTCGCACTCGGGCGCCCGGAGCTCGCCGGCCTGGGAGCTCCCTTCGCGCTCGTCCTGGCCATCGGTCTCTCGCTTCCGCCGCCGCCGAGGGCCAAGGCCTCTCTGCGCCTGAGCCGCGAGCGCGGGCTGGAAGGCGACGAGATCGAGGCCGAGCTCTCCCTCTCCTCGTCCGAGGACTGCGAGGTCCAGCTGGCGCTCGCGCTGCCGCGCGGGATCGTGATGCTGGACGGGCCCGCGACCCTCGTGCTCCGGCTCACTAGCAGGCACTCGAGCTTCGTCACAGTCAAGCTCGCCTGCGAGCGCTGGGGCGCTTACCGGCTGGGCGAGCTTTTCGTGCGCTCGGGCGACCGCGCGCGCCTGCGCCTCTCCGACCAGCACATCGGCGCCACTTCTACGCTCCGCGTCTACCCGAGTCGCGAGCGGCTGCAAGCGCTCGTCTCGCCGCGCGAGACTCAGCCCTTCGTCGGCAACAGAGTCTCGCGCGACAAGGCCGAGGGAGTCGAGTTCGCCGACATCCGCCCCTATGTGCGCGGCGACCGCGTCCGCCGCCTCAACTGGCGAGCCAGCTCACGCGGTGAGACGCTCTACGTCAACCAGCAGCACCCCGAGCGAAGCGCTGACGTGATCCTCTTTATGGACAGCTTCGCCGAGGCGCAGCGAGAAAACGGCGGGACGCTCGACCTCGCCGTCCGGGCAGCCGCCACTCTCGCCGATCACTACCTCGCCGTTCAAGACCGCGTCGGCGTCGTCGGCTTCGGCGGCATCGTCAGGTGGCTGACACCCGCATCGGGCACGCTCCAGTCCTACCGCATCGCCGAGGCGCTGCTCGAGACCGAGGTCAACTTCTCCTTCGTCTGGAAGCGGATTGACGTGCTGCCGGCGCGCAGCCTGACGCCGCAGGCGCTGGTGATCGCCCTGAGCCCGCTGCTCGACGAGCGGGGCATGTACGCGCTGGCCGATCTGCGTCGGCGCGGCTTCGACCTGGCTGTCGTCGACCTATCTCCGATCCCCTTCGTCGGCTCCTCGGAGGGCGGAGGTCCCGACCCACAGGCGCTTCGCCTCTGGCGCCTCTGGCGCGAGACGCTGCACCTGCGCTACCAGGAGCTCGGAGTAGCCGTGACCGAATGGACAGGCGGCGAGTCTCTGGAAAGGGTCGTGGAGGAGGTGAGAGCATTCCGACGCTCCGCACGATGAGCTCGGCACCGCTGCGCCTGGCGCTTGCAGCTGTCTCGGTCGCCGTTGCGACAGTCCTCGCCGTCTACCCGATGCACGATGCCGGCAGGCTCAGGCCGCTCGTCGAGGGTTTGGGCGCGCTGGCGCTCCTGTCGCTGCTTCTTCCCCTGCTCTGGCGCGGTCGCGGCGCCTGGTTGCCGCTTTTGTTGCTCGGGGCCGAATACATAACCGCCGAGTCCTCCGGGCAGGTGGGCGCCGTCTCGGTTGTTGCCTACGCGGCGGGGTTGATCGTGCTCTGCGAGCTCGTCTTCTGGCTGGCGGAACTTCCGGCGGCGGCGGCGATCGAGACGGGCGTGATCGTCAGGCGCCTCTTGCAGCTGGCCCTAACCGGAGTCGCCGCGGTTTCGGTGGCGCCGGTGGCGCTTCTCGGTACCTCCGTTAGGCTGGGCTCCGCTATCGGCGCGCTACTGCTCGGAGTGCTCGCGGCCGCGCTGCTGCTCGCGATCCCGCTGCTGCTCGTTCGTCAGCGTAGTCGGCGCTAACGAGCGCGAAGCCGAGCGCCTCAGCGTGCCTCGCCCACCGGCTCCGGCTCGACTTCTCCGGCCTCCGGCTTCATCTCCTGATCCTCGACGGCGGCGGGTTGCTTGCGCTCGCGCAGCGGTACCTCGCGCAGGAAGAGCGTGATCACAAAGCCGGCCAGAGAAAACGGGACACCCCAGACGAAGACGGTGTGGATCGAATCGGCGAACACCTGGACCAGGTGGTGGTACCCGAGCAGGGTCTTCATCACCTTAGGCGTCAGCTGCTGGACGCTCAGGTGGCGATTTGCCAGATCGGCGAGCTCCGGCTTGGTCAACGTCCTCGGCATCAGATAGTTGAAGCGGTGAGCGAAGATTGCGCCGAAGATGGACAGCCCTAAAACACTCCCCATCGAGCGGAAAAAGGTGGACGACGAGGTCGCCACGCCCAGGTCCTTGTACTCGACAGCGTTCTGAACGACGAGCACCAGCACCTGCATGACCATGCCCATCCCCAGCCCGAGAATGGCGATGAAGAGCGCCAGCATGAGGTAGCTGCTGCCGGCTCCCAGAGTCGAGAGCAGGTAGATGCCGACCGTCGTAATGGCCATGCCCACGATCGGGAAGATCCTGTAGCTACCTCGCTTGGAGATCGTGCGACCGGAGAAGATCGACATCGTCAGCATCGTCACCATGAAAGGCAACAGGCGCAGCCCGGAGCTGACAGCGCCGACACCGTGCACGAACTGCATGTACATGGGCAGATAGATCATCGAGCCGAACATGGCCAGACCGACGATGAAGCCTGCGCCGCTGGAGGCGTTGAAGATTCCGTTGCGGAACAGGTAGAGCGGAATCATCGGCTCGGGGGCACGACGTTCCTGGAGGACGAAGAGCCCGCATAGGACCGCTCCGGCCGCAAACAACCCGACGATCATGTTCGACCCCCAGGCATAGTTCGTTCCGCCGAGCATGAGCGCAATCGTCAGGGCGCTGGCCCCGAGCCCCAGCAGGAAGAAGCCGATCAGGTCGATCTGATGAGAGATAGGCCGCTTGGGCAGGTGCAACACAGCGCCGACGACTAACAGGGCGATAACACCGACCGGCAGGTTCACGTAGAAGATCCAGCGCCAGGAGAAGTTGTCGACAATGAGACCGCCGACGAGCGGTCCGGCGATGGTCGAGACGGCGAAGACCGAGCCGATGTAGCCCTGGTAGCGGCCGCGCTCGCGCGGCGGGACGATGTCTCCGATGATCGCCATCGAGCCGACCATGAGGCCACCCGAGCCGATTCCCTGCAGGGCGCGGAAGCCCACCAGCTCGATGTAGGTCTGCGACAGCCCGCAGAGAGCCGAGCCGATCAAGAAGAGCAGGATCGAGAGCTGGAAGAAGTGCTTGCGCCCGTACATGTCGCCGAGCTTTCCCCACAACGGCAGCGAGACCGTGGACGCCAGGACATACGAGATCGTCACCCAGGTGTAGTGGTTGAGCCCGTGCAACTTGCCGACGATGGTCGGCATCGCGACCGAGACGACCGTCTGGTCGAGCGCGGCCAGGAGCATGCCGAGCATCAGACCGCTGTAGACGATCAGGATCTGGCGGTGGGTGAAGTGGAATTGCTCGTTCACAGGCCCGGCCCTAGGGTGCGCGTAATCGCATTGCTTCGGCCGCCTTCGCCGTCAGGCGGATGAACTCGGTCCGCTCGTGGGGATCGAGCGCGGTCAGCACCTCGGTCATCAGGGCGCGCTGGTGTGCGCGCGCGCAGGCGACTACTTTGCGCCCCTCTTTTGTGATTGCTACGCCCGTGGAGCGCCGATCGCTGGTCGAGCGTCGGCGCTCGGCTAGACCGGCGGCTTCCAGCTTGTCGACGAGGCGCGTCACCGTGCTCTCGTCGAGGCTGAGCACCGCGGCCAGCTCGCTGATCTTCGGTTCTCCGGCCTCCGTAAGCAGCACCAGCGCGTGCACCTGGCCGCGTGGGAGCTTGCTCGTCAACTCCGGGTAAAGCGAGGCGGCGAGCTTCCTGCTCATGATTCGATGACCAAGCACGAGCCAGTAACCCACCAGCTCGTCGGTCTGGCTGTCGATCACGGTTGAGTCGTTCTTGCCTGCGCGCATATAGTTGCATTGTACAAATACTGCAACTTGCAGGTACTTGGAAGCGGTCGGGCGAGAGCTCTACTCGGCTCGACCACGTCTGCAGGCTGACGGGGTCTGCAAGCAGACCCAGGGGATAGGCTTGCGGATGTCAGCGATCGCAGCTCAGGTCCAGGCTGAGACGCGTTACGGCCCATGGAGCGCCCCATAAGCTACATCGACTCATCTCGAAGCCCCTCGCTTCGCCCCGCGAGTCGAAGGTTGATCTCGAAGCTCGCAGCTCGCCGCGCCTGGTTGATCGACCTGTCCGTAGTGACGACGCTGAGCGTACTCGTACGCCTGCCGTGGCTGCTGATCGTGCATCCCGTGCCGGTCTCGGACACGCGTTTCTACTACTTCAGCGCGAACTCGATCGCGCAGGGCCACGGATATCAGATCCTCGGCCATCCCACGGCCTTCTTCCCGGTCGGATGGCCCGCTTTTCTCGCCGGGCTCTTCTACTTCACCGGGCCCTCGATGCTCGCGATCGAGATCCTCAATCTCGTTCTCTGGGCTTTGATCGTGGCGCTCGTGTACGTCCTGGGGCGCCGCCTGGGCGACCGGGCCACGGGCGTGCTGGCCGGCATCCTCGTCGCGATCGCGCCCACGATGGCGATCTTCGTGATGCGCGCCTACTCCGAGGCGCTCTTCATCCCGCTATTGCTCGGCGTATGCCTGTTGCTGACCTCGCGGCGCGAGACGCCCTCGTTGCGCAGCGCAGCGCTCGCAGGGGTGCTCCTGGGCGCCGCCATCCTGGTGCGCTCGACCGCTGAGGGGCTGATCCTGATCCTGCCGCTCTGGCTGCTCTGGCGCCGCCCGCGCCGCGAGTCTTGGCGGGCAGCGCTCGTGCTCGCCGTCAGCTCCTGTCTGGTGCTGGTGCCGTGGCTGGTGCGAAACACGGTGGTCATGCACACGACCTCACTCTCCACTAACGGCGGCGTCACCCTCTGGCTCGGCGCCAATCCGCGCGCCGACGGAGGTTGGATCTCCTACGGCAAGCACAACTGGGCCATCTCGAGCGCCGCCGCCGAGGTGAAGCAAAACAACGACCTGACCAGGGAAGCTTTCCGTTGGGCCGTCCACAACCCGGGTCGCTATCTCGATCTGATGCCCCACAAGTTCACGCACCTGATGGCCTGGTCGACCTCTCCGCTGACGATCGTCGAGCTGGAGCAAAAAGGTCCGGATCCGAGCACCCCCCACCCCGCCCGCACATCCACCCGCAAGCTCGACCGGGCCGAGAAAAAGCTCCTCGGCGGCAGCCTGAACAACACTTGGGCGTTCGAGCTCTGGCACTACCTCTACTGGAGCCTGGGCGCCCTCGCTCTGCTGCTGGCGAGCTGGCGCCGTCGCCCGACGGCCGGCCTGGCCGCGCTCCTGGTCGCGTTCTGGATCCTCTTCCACGTCATCCTGATCCACGGTGAGCCTCGCTACATGCTCAGCGTCACGCCTCTGGTCGCGCCGGCGCTGGCCTGGCTCTTGGTCGAGGGAGCGCGCCGCGCAACGGCATTCGCAGCCGGGAGTTCAAGCCGAGCAGGGTAGAGATCGGGAGCGATCGGTTATCACCAGTTCATCCGCCGCGCCTGGCTAACAGATATCGCATTGCTCGCAGTACTCAGCCTGCTCGCCAGGCTGCCCTGGGTCTTGCTCACTCATGGGGGAGCCTCGAGCGATTCCCTTTTCTATTACCTCGGCGCCAAATCGATCGCCGCCGGTCACGGGTACCAGATTCTCGGTCATCCGACCGCCTTCTTCCCGGTAGGGTGGCCGGCTTTCCTCGCTGGCATCTTCGTCGTCACCGGACCGTCGTTCGTAGTTGTCAAGGTCGTCAACCTCGTACTCTGGACAATTACGACAGGGCTCACCTACGCGCTCGGTCGGCGTCTTGGCGGGCGCCGCGTCGGCGTCTTGGCGGGCGGACTCGTCGCCGTTGCGCCGACCATGGCCCTGTACGCGATGCACGGCACCTCCGAGAACCTGTTCATCCCGCTTCTGCTCGGCGTCTGTCTGCTCCTTCTGACGCGCGACGGCCGCTCGCCATCGCTGCGCCGAGCCGCTCTTGCGGGGTTACTGCTCGGGCTCGCCGTGCTCGTTCGCTCGACGGCAATCTTCCTGCCACTAGTCTTGCCGCTCTGGTTGCTCCTGAGCCGGGCGCGCCACGAATCATGGCGAGCTGCGCTGGTGCTCGGTGTCACCTCCTGCCTGGTGCTGGCGCCCTGGCTGGTGCGAAACGAGGTGGTCATGCACACCACCGCGCTCTCGACAAACGGCGGCTACACGATCTGGATGGGCGCCAATCCGAAGGCGACCGGTGGATTTGCCCCCAACCACCACCACTGGGCCATCCTCGGCGTCGCCGCCGAGACGCGTCAGAACTCCACCCTGATGAACGAGGCTGTCTCCTACGTGACCGACCATCCGCTCGCCTGGCTGGAGCTGATACCGGCCAAGGCGGGGGATCTGATGAGCTGGAATCCAGGCCCGATCAAGAGCGAGCTCATCGCGCAGACCGGGAGCGATCCGCGTACCGGTTGGCACACCCGTCACGTATCGGGCGCCGAGGCAACGCTGATCGACGGCTCGCTGGACCGAAAGTGGCTGTTTAGGCTCTGGCACTACTCATACTGGCTCCTGGGCGGGGCCGCACTGGCACTCGCTGCGAGGAGGCGCCTTCCCGGCGCCGGGCTGGCGGCGCTTCTGGTCGGCTACTGGATCGTCTTTCACGTGATATTCGTGATCGGCGAGCCTCGCTACATGCTCAGTGTCACGCCGCTCGTCGCACCCGCCCTCGCCTGGTTCCTGCTCACCGCTCCGCAGCAGGTCAGCGCGCTGGCTTCGCGCGGAGCTCGATCCGACCGTCCAGGCTCGCTGCGACGCTGGGTCGCTAGGCAAACCAGCCGCGCCACGAGATCCCGATCGCGGCTCCCTCCTTTTCGATCGAGCTAGGCTGGTCTCAATGTGTAGGAGTGGACGCGCATGACAATCGACGGGAAGGTGATCATCGTCACCGGCGCCAGCGGCGGAATCGGACTCGCCACGGCGCGGTTGCTCGGCGCGAGAGGCGCACAGGTCGTTCTGGCTGCTCGAAACGAGCCGGCTCTACAGGCCGCCGCGGCGGAAATCTCGGGCTCCCTTGCGGTCAAGACCGATATGCGTCAAGCGGAGAGCATCCGCGCGCTGGTCGAGAGCACGCTCGAGCATTTCGGCCGCGTCGACTGTCTGGTCAACAACGCCGGCCAGGACTTCAACGCGCCGGTCAAAGCTATCGAGCCCGGCGACTTCCGATCGATTCTCGAGCTCAACCTGATCGGGCCGCTCGAGGCGATGCAAGCCGTGATCCCGCTCATGCGCCGCCAGGGCTCGGGCGCAATCGTGAACGTCAGCTCCGGAACAACCAAGATGGTCCTCACCGGCTCGGCCGGCTATTCCGCGAGCAAGGCCGCTCTGAACCACCTCTCTCTGGTCGCGCGAGAGGAGCTGGCTTCCGACGGCATCGCCGTCTCGCTGATCTACCCCTACATCACGGCGACCGACCTGGAGAAGAACGCTATCGGCGCCGACGAGAATTCTTCGGCCGGTCCTCCCTCGAACTTACCTCCCGCCGATCCGCCCGAGAAGGTCGCTGCGGCGATCCTGAGCCTGATCGAATCGGGCCAGGCCGAGCTGAACCTGGTGCCCAGTCGTGACTAGCCGGTTAATTCCCTCGCCGTCCGGGGAACAGCAGCGCGGAACCGCGAGGAGGGCGACGAGGCCGCGGCCCACGTCAGCTGACAGACTCCCACCACTAACTCCGCCCAGTTCCGCGCAATGAGAAGCGTTCTCAGCGACGAGCATCCGAGCACCAGCAGGAGTGCGAACGGCAAGAGCTTCCTCGCGCAGCTCGATCTCTTCGGCACCGTGCCGCTCTCTTTCCTGCTGCGCTACGACGCGCCGTGGCGAACCTTCTCGCTCGGCGAGGGAGTCATCTGCTATCTCGAGTCGCCGCGGGCAGCCATCGTCTGGACAGATCCGCTCTGCGAGGAGTCGGAGCTGTCCGCGTTGCTGGCTGCTTTCGGGCGGGCCATGCGTGTCGAGCACCGCTCTGTTTGCCTGCTCGTAATCTCCGAGCGAACCGCACGAGCGGCGCTCGCCAACGGCTACTCGGCGCTGAAGATCGGAGAGGAGCCCTGGTTCGACCTCGCCGACTGGCACACGCCGCGCGGGAACCGCGGTAAGAAGTACCGCTGGGCGGTGAATCACGCCCGCCGCATGGGAGTTGAGATCGAGGAGTACCGCCCGGGCGAGGCTAGGGACATCGATTTCGAGAACGAGGTGCTGGACGTGCTCGCACGCTGGCGAGCCCATCTGAAGCGACCCGAGTCGAACTCCTTCCTGGGTACCGCGCCGTTTGAGCAGCCGTCTTTGAAGCGTGTCTTTCTCGCGCGCCGCGCCGGAACAGCCGAAGCCGCTCTCGCGTGCTCCTATCTCCCCGCGCTCAACGGTTGGTATCTGGAGGACTCGTTCCGGGCGCCGGATGCCGCCAACGGCGCGACGGAGCTGCTGATCTCCACGGCGCTCATGCGGTTGCAGGCCGACGGCGCTGCGGGAGCCGCGTTCGCCCTGGCCCCCATGCGCGGCGTCGGCGAGCAGCTCGACCCCCGCGCGCGCTTGGTTGGTCGCATAGTGGCGCGAGCGATACGCCGGGTAGACCACCGCTACGGTTTCGGCGCGATGGCCCGCTACGAGGCGCGCTTCGAGCCCAGCGAGTGGCAGCCGTGTTACCTCGCTTTCCTGCCGGCGCTACCGCGCCCGAGCGCCATTCGGGCGGCTCTGCGGACTCTATCCGTCTGACTCCGTTTTCTCGCGCTTCCTGCTCACCGTGCTCTCGCCCTGGCTCGGAGCCGCGTCGTCCCCTTCGCCGGCGAGCGTGAAGTAGAAGACGGCGCCCTTCCCGGGCTCTGAGTCGGCCCAGATACGACCGCCGTGCCGGTCGACAATCCGGGCGACGAGTGCCAGGCCCACTCCCGTTCCCTCGAACTCGCCGCGGCCGTGCAGGCGCTCGAAGGCCTGGAACAACCGCCCGGACTGACCCATGTCGAACCCCACTCCGTTGTCGCGAACGAACATCACGGGCACCTTGTTCAGCCGCGAGGAACCGACCTCGACTCGTGCCTGCGGCTCCGCCCCGCGCGAGAATTTGATCGCGTTGGAGATGAGATTCACGAACACCCGCTTGAGCAGGACACGGTCGGCATCGACGACCGGTAGCTCACCGATCTCCAGATCGACATCGGAGGCAGCGAGCTGCGGCTCCAGCTCACCGATAGCCTCGCGGGTGAGCAGATCGAGATCGACCGACTCGAGCTCGAGTGGCAGACGACTGGCCTGAGCCAAACCGAGCAGATCGGCGACCAGCTCGTTCATGCCCCGCGCGCCCTTGATGATCAGTTCGATGCAGCGGCGAGCTTCCGGCGGCAAGTTCTCCGAGTGGCGGGCGTCCAGCGTCTGCGCAAAACCCAGCACTGCCTGCAACGAGGTGCGAAGATCGTGCGAGATCGAGTAGCTGAAGGTCTCGAGCTCGGCATTGGAGATCTCGAGTTCCTTGGTGCGCTCGATCAGAGTGTCGTTCATCTCGGCCAGCTCCTGGCTCATCTGCTCGAGCCGGTGCCGAGCCACCGAGAAGGGCCGCATCGCCTCGGCGAGGAAGCGCGCGGCGCGCTCGTCAAGGAGCTCGCCGTTGAGGTCGTCCGGCGGCTCTCCGGCTCGCAGTGCCTCGACGTGCGCTGCGGCGATGTCCGATGATTCGAGCCCGGCCTGGAGGCTTTGCTTCCCCAACTCCCGGCCGCGTGCCAGCTCGTCTTCGCTCTCCGCGGCAATGTATGCCCACAAAGAGCCGGCGTAAGCCGATCGCAGATCAGGCTCGCTCATCGGCTCGATCTCCGCGATTTCTCTCGGCAAGAGTGGTCACCGCCGCCTCGGGCCGTTCTCGAGCGGCGGCCTGCGATGTGGATAGAGCTCGGGCAGCATCATCTATTCCCTTTCAGGGTGAGTACTCCAAATCCCTACCCGCTTTCTCGATTATCAAGCGACCATCCGTGCAATTGAGCCGGCCCCGACTGGATATGGAACACTTGCGGCGCGGGCGGTTAGCTCAGCTGGGAGAGCGCCTGCCTTACAAGCAGGAGGTCGCTGGTTCGAGACCGGCACCGCCCACTTCTCCGGCGAAAGTCGGCCCGCGGAGCGCGGCTTAGACTTTCGCCGGTATGGCCTCTGTGCACGAGTCTGCGCGCCTTTGGCGCTTGTGACTCGTCTGCTCCCAGGCGCGGGGCGGACTAGCCGTGATTGTGGGCAGTGTTCGTGATGTGAGTGTTGGGGACGGCGGATAGTGAGCCGCGCCCGCCATGTCGGTCGCTCCGTTTCCGTCAGAAGTCCGCCTCCCGTTGGGAGGCATGAAGACTTCTGACGGCGAAAGGCAACGGCGACCTGGGGATGGCGTTTGTGAGCCGCGCCCGCCATGTCGGTCGCGGCGGCCGTCGACGCCCCGAGAAAGCAAGGTAGCGGTTCTAGTTGTATGGGCGCCTCTGACCGAGTAGTCCGGCGGTGGGCTACTTTTACAGGGCATTCGTCGGCGGGTAGACCGTTTTCAGCTGATGTTTATCCAGGTTTTACGCGGGTTTTACGTCTAGATACCCCTTCTAGATGGCGGCCTCGGAGGGGCTTCAGGTACCCTGATCGGCCATGCGCAAGCTAGTTCGAGGAAGTGTCATCCTCCTCGCCGCAATGGTCGTTCTGGCGACCGGCGCCTCGGGGGCACGGAAGATGGCGACGGTCAAGGCCTCTTCTGGTGCGCTGAACACCGCTATTTTCTTCACGCCACTCTCCTCCACCGCCGACAACGCGACCGAGCTCGAGCGCATACAGGCGGCCGGCGCGAAGTACACGGCGATCCACGTGTATTGGAGCCAGATCGCGCCCTCGGGAACAACGAAGCCGGCCGGCTTCCAGGCTGACGATCCTGCCGACTCCAACTACAAGTGGGCTGGCACGGACAACCAGGTCAAGGCTGCTGTGGCTGCCGGCCTCAAGCCGATGGTGTTCATTACGCAAGCTCCCGAGTGGGCCGAAGGCTCAGGTATCGGATCGCAGGACCGGGGCAGCCACAAACCGAGCCCGAGCGAGCTGGCGAAGTTCGTGACCGCCGCGGCGACACGCTATAGCGGAAGCTTCGACGGGCTACCGAGAGTGCAGTACTGGGCGATCTGGAACGAGCCCAACCTGAATACGTTCCTCGACCCTCAGGTAGTCAAGAAGAAGGCTTTTTCCCCCGCCTGGTACCGCTCGATGCTCAACGCCGCGGCCGATGCCATCCACGGGGTGAGTGCGAGCAACGTCGTCATCGGCGGAGAGACGGCGCCGTTCGGCTTCAACACGGCGAATCGAACCCAAACCAGGCCGATCACCTTCATGGAGAACGTGCTCTGCGTAAAAGAGAAGAAGGTCGTCAACAAAAAGACCAAGGCGGTCACCTATACCTACAAGGCCTCCTGCAAGACGAAGACGAAATTCGACGTCTGGTCACATCACCCGTACACGCAGGGCGGCCCGACGATGAAGTCGCCGAACCACGGCAACGCATCGCTCGGCGACATGGGCGCGATGCGGAGCGTGTTGAACGCCGCCATCAAGGCGAACCACGTCGTATCCAGTCAGAAACCACGGCTCTGGGTGACGGAGTTCAGCTGGGATTCCAAGCCGCCCGATCCGGGGGGCGTCCCGATCGCACTGGAGACGCGCTGGGTCTCGCAGATGCTCTATCAGATGCGGATCTCCGGGGTATCGCTCGTGAGCTGGTTCCTTCTGAGCGACCAGCCGATGGACTCCTCGAAATTCCAATCCGGCCTCTATTACGCCAGTTCCAGCGGTATCTCTTCGGAGAGAGCCAAGCCCATCTTGCGCGCCTTCCGCTTCCCCTTCGTTGCCATGCCTCAGACAGTCAAGGGCAAGACAACGGTGACGCTTTGGGGGCGAACGCCGGCCGGCAAGTCGGGTCAAGTTTTAATCGAGAGCAAGTCCGGCAGCAAGTGGAAGAAGGTCAAGACGCTGTCGGCCAACAGCTTCGGCATCTTCAAGGCCCGTATCGCGAAGCCTGCGGGAGCCACGTCCTTCAAAGCACTCCTGTCTAACGGAAGCGATCAGTCCGCCGCGTTCGCGCTGAAGACCCCAAAGAAGTCCTGGCACGGCGGCGTTTTCGGGATAAACACTTGAGCTCCTCCGAGAGCTCGTCGAGACAGCACACCTCTTAGCAAGCTTCTTCGCAGCCCGGGAACTGCCTGTCCCGAAGCTCTTCCGTAGCGACCGGTATACCGATTCGGGAGTCTGGGCTTTCGGCAGCGAACGCGAGCCATCCAGGTGCTCCTGACCTCCGACTCGCCGCTCGGAACGCGAGATCCCGACGCAGTGTGATCTCGCGAAAAAGCGCCGAGCCGGGCTAGGTGCGCTGTTTCCGAATAGCGTTGATGCCGATTGCGATCGTCGTGAGAACGATCAGGGCAAGTAGGGCGCCGAGACGCCCGGTGCTTCCGGAACCGGGACTCGTGATCACCGCGCCGAGCGACCTTCCGAGCGACGCCGACGGCGTCTTGACCGTGGCGACATGGATTTTGCCGATCGAAGCGCCGTAGCGGGAATCGGTTGCAATATTCCTGAGCGTGTTGCGGTGCGCCGACTTAGGTACGGAGTTGAGTACCTTCCGAGTTGTCACCGAAGGCGCAACGGTCTTCTTTTTCCCGCTCGTCGCTTTCGAGCCACCGGCCGAGGGCGGATTATCGACGTACTGCTGGCACGCGGAGCAGTTGCCTGCCCCGGCGGCCATCGCAGCGGCGGGAACGATCAGCGCGGCGACCAAGATACAACTGGCAATGAATTTGCGCGAAATCACAGTAGGCACCAGCCTTTCCCGGTCTCGACGCGACACGACACGAACGTTTAGTCTACCAATCCTGTGCCGCTGCTAAACAGAATTCGCTCGGCTGCTTTCTCACCGAGTCTGCAGATTGCGTCTCTCGTAGCGATCGTGACGTTCGTAGCCGCCTACGACAACGGCAGCTACTCACTCCCGAGTCGGAATGTCCTCGCCATCGCCGTCTGGTGGGTCGTGATCGTCGGCGTGGCGTTACGCGCGCTGAGCCTGGAGGGTTCGACCCGCGCTTCAGTCGCTCTGGGCGGAGTCATCGCTGCGCTCTGCGCCTGGACATTCATCTCGGTGTTCTGGGCGCCGAGCGCCGAGAACGCGTTCAACGAGTTCAACCGCGTGTCCCTGTTCCTCGGCGTCTTCGTGCTGACAACGCTTGCCGCTCGGCACCTGCCGGCCTCGTACTGGTGCAACGCGCTGGCGATCGCGATCTCGGCGGTGACCGTCGTCGCTCTCATCAGTCGGTTTTTCCCGGGTACTTTCTCCGACCAGGGGCTAAACGCATCACTCCCGAGTGTTGCGAACCGGCTCAGTTTCCCGCTGGGGTACTGGAACGGGCTGGCGATCTTCGCGGCACTCGCTCTACCCTTGCTGCTTCGAGTCGCCGTCTCGAGCAGCAACGCTATGACCAGAGCGCTCTCCGTGGCGCCTATGCCGGCGATCGCCTCGGCGGTGTTCCTGGCCTCCTCGCGAGGCGGAGCTCTGACAGCTTTCGTAGGCATCGTCGCCTTTCTCCTGCTCACCTCGCGACGCTGGACGGCAAGCGCCGCTCTTTTCTGGGGGCTGGCCGGCTCGGCGGCTTCGATACTCGTACTCGACTCCCGCAACGAGCTCGTCAATGGGCCGCTTGGAACGAGCACAGTCGAGCACCAGGGTCGAATTGCGGCACTGCTCGTGGCGCTCTGCTGCGTGCTCGCCGGTAGCGCCTATGCGCTAAGCCGCGAATTCGCGTCCCGCTTTGCAGAGAAGCGGACCTTCCGCCCCAAGCCCTGGCTGGGGCGGACCATCGTTGCGCTCGTAGTGGGGCTGTTCGTGATCGGGATCGTCGCCAGCCATCCGATTCGACAATTCGACGCCTTCAAGCGGGCGCCGTTTACCCCGACGAACAATTACGCAGCACAGCATTTGACCAGCGGCAGCGGCAGCGGGCGCTGGCAGTTCTGGACGGCCTCGATCGACCAGTGGAAGAGTCACCCGGTGCTCGGCAACGGAGCGGGCTCGTACGAGGCGTGGTGGCCCAAACACGAGCCGGCCGACTACCCGCACCCGGTGAAGGACGCCCATTCTCTCTATTTGCAGTCGCTCGGAGAGCTGGGGATTCCAGGTTTTGCTCTCGTTCTGTCGCTGGCGTTGCTCGGAATCGGAATCGGAGCGCGGCGCGCATTACGAAGGTCAGGTGAAAAACGCGCGAACCTGGCGGCGCTGACCGCCGTTTTCGCCGCCTTCTCGGTAGCGGCGGCGGTCGATTGGATGTGGGAGCTAACCGTCGTGGCCGGGGTTGGAATCGTCGCGCTCGCGCTTCTCAGCAGCGCTGCCGTCACCGATCCCGGCCGGCCGCGGTTGGTCGAGAGCAACGAGCCACGCCACCGGCAAAGAGGATTCGGCTTCGGCGTAGCCGCGCTCGTGGGTGTCTGGCTGCTCATCTGTGCGCAGGGGGTTCCGCTCCTCTCTCAATTGAGAATCAAGGACAGCCAGGCGTACGTAAACAGCGGAAACACGAATCAGGCAATTCGAGCCGCCATGGATGCCCGAAATCTCCAGCCCTGGGCAGCGAGCCCCTACCTCCAGCTTGCGCTCGTAGCCGAAAAGGAGGGGCAGTTCGAGCAGGCGCATAACTGGATCAACAGTGCGATCAAGCGCGACCCGAGCGACTGGCACCTCTGGCTGGTAGCCTCTCGCCTCGACATCGAGCTGGGCGATTCGAAGGGCGCGCAACAGAGTCTGAAACAAGCGAAATCGCTCAATCCGAGATCGCCGATCTTCGCCGGTTAGCACAAAAGAGCGCATTTCGGCCGTTGGTCAGCCCGATTCGAGAGCGATTTCGATCTCGGGATCAACGTAAAATGCAGGTAAGAATTAGGAGTTTGCCTATTGCCATCAAAATAGGCAGGTGTTAGCGTAGGCTGAGTTGGGAAACGTAACCTGACCACCGCCAACGTATTCGAACGAAGCGGAGTAGTAGTTGGAGATTCACTCGCCAGATCCCGAGACGCTCGCAAGCCGACTCGCGAGCGCCGGGCTGAATAGCGCCGAAACAGCCGATTCGCACGCGGCCGTTGGCAGCATCGATGCTTGGCCGCGGCGCTCATCCAACGAGACCCGTGATGCGCTCCTGCGCCGAATGCTTGCCGCCAGCGACATCCTGGCGGTTCTTTTCGGCGCGCTCTCCGTCGGCTTCGTATTCGGCGACAACGTGAATGCGCTGTTCTGGACGATCACGCTCGCCCCGCTGTGGGTGTTGCTGTCGAAGCTCGTCGGCCTGTACGACCGCGACCAGCGGTCGCTGCGACACCTCACGATCGACGAGACCGCCCCGCTCGCGGTCTGGGCCCTGCTCGGCTCGGCCGGCGTCGGTCTCTTCTTCCACTTGCCCGTACCGGGATCGCTCTCGATAAGCGAGACGGGGCATCTGGCTCTTGTCGTCTTTGTCTCTGCCTTCGCCATAAGAGGTCTTACCCGCCACCTCTGGCGAAGTATCACTCCGCCGGAGCGCACCGTCGTCGTCGGCTCCGGTCCCGAGACCGAAGCGTTCCTGCGTAAGGTCGAGCTGTTCCCCGAGACGCATCTCGAGGTCGTCGCCAACATCCCGGAGATGGACTTCGAGGACCTGCGCAGCGAAGACGGCTGGTGGCGATCGATCGACAGGATCGTCGTCGCCTCTGCCGCCACTGACGGGCGAGATGTCGCTCGGCTGATCGCATTTGGTCAAGAACACAGCATCAGACTCAGCGTCATCCCCCTGACGCAGGGCCTCTTCGGCACCGCTGTTCAGCTCAGCCGCATCGCCGACCTTCCGGTGCTCGAGTACCGCACCTGGAATATTGGCCGCTCGACCCTCCTCCTGAAGCGCCTGCTCGATTTCTTCATCGGCCTGGTCGCGCTGATCGTCCTGCTTCCTGTCTTCGCCCTGATCGCGCTCGCAATCAAGCTCGACAGTAGGGGCCCGGCCATCTACTCGCAGAACCGCGCCGGCCTCGGCGGAAGGCCTTTCCTGATGCTCAAGTTCCGCACGATGGTCCGCGACGCCGAGGAGCAGCTGAAAGATCTCGTGCCCTTCGACAAGCTTGCCGAGCCGATGTTCAAGCTGGCCGACGATCCTCGCATCACGCGTGTCGGGCGCGTCCTCAGGCGCTGGAGCCTCGATGAGCTGCCGCAGCTGGCTAACGTGCTGGTTGGCAGGATGAGCCTGGTCGGGCCACGGCCGGAGCAGGTAGAGCTGGTCGAGCGCTACAAGTCGGAGCACCTGTTCAGAATCTCGGTGAAACCCGGCCTCACAGGGCCGATGCAGGTCTACGGACGAGGCAGGCTCAAGTTCTACGAGCGTCTCGCCGTCGAGCGCGAGTACATCGAGAACCTCTCCCTCGGCCGCGACCTGCGCATCCTTGCGCTGACGGTCGGCGTGGTGCTCGGGCGCAAGGGCGCCGTTTAGCGCAACTAGTTCTTCCGCGACTCCGTCGCGGCCTCGGGCACAGGCTCCAGCCAGGCGACAGCGGCGAGGATCGGGAACAGGCCGAAAGCCGCGAATAGATAGGGGTTGGTGGCGCCGACAAGAAGGACGCTGACGACGATCGCAACTACCACCGCGCCGCCTCGCTCCGATACGCTCGAGACTTTCTTGGCTCTGCCGAAGCGCAACCGCAGAGCACCCCAGACGAGTCGCATTGGAAAGGAGAGGAAAAGGAGTAGCCCGACTATGCCGGCCTTGAAGAGAATATCGAGATACGACAGCTCGTACCTGTAGCCCACGGGCGAGTAGTCGGTTGCGATCGCGCCGAATCCAGAGCCGAGCAGGGGGTGCTTGCGGATGTGTCGGAACAGGCTCTTGGCCTGCTTGATCCGGTACGCATTGGATAGCTCACCCTCGAGGTCACCGTTTGGTGTGTCGCTTGCGGTAATGTCGATGCGCGGTTGTGGCGCCACGTGGGTCGGTGTCGTCGTCGAAGTTGGCGGCGCCGTGGAGGTTGGCGCCGTCGTGGTCGCAGGCGCCGTCGTGGTCGCAGGCGGCGGCGTGGTTGAAGGCGCTGTTGTGGTTGAAGGCGCTGTTGTGGTTGAAGGCGCCGGCGCATCGACTGCCGGGGCAAAGTGGATGTCGTCCCAGAACACCTGCCCAAGCGCCGCGTAGAGCCTGATTTGAATATCGCTCGCCTTCGCAGCAGTCGTGAACGTGAGCACCAAGCGCTTCCAGGCGTCGCTCGTGTTTCCGACCCCAACTTCGAAGGAAAGCCCGTCCTGAACATCCCAGACGTCCAGGCGCGTGGGAATCGTGGAGTGCGAGATGACCCATGCGCTGACCGTGTAGCGCTTGTTCGGCAGCACCGACAGATTCTGGTAGGCGTAGTCGTCCTCGTTGGCGGCGGTGTCGATCAATTCGAGCGCATGCGACCCGGATTTGTGTTCGGCTGTCACTCGACGCATTCGCAGCGAGGGCGTGGTCCAGTCGAGCCGAACCCAGTCGCCTCTTCTCTCAAAGCCCGGGTTAACGACGGCCATCGGGTATTCAGACGCGCTCGTGTCGGTGATCGATGCCGTGCGCTTGAGCACGTAGTTACTCAGCGAAAACCCCGCCGCCGGCATGATGATCAACGCAACCGCAAAACCCGCAACCGTGACGCCCGAAAAGATCAGTGCTCGCCTCAACGTCGGCGCTGCTAGAGCGACTATCACCACGACGGCCGCGACCCCGCCGATCCAAAGCCCGCGGGTGTACGTGGCAACGAGGTCGATCCACAGCACGGCATAGAGCAGCCAGTACCAATATGACCGTGGCCGCGCGATCAATCGCCATGTAGTCAGCGCCAGACCGATCTGCAGATAGAGACTGGCGCCGGTAAAAAGCCGAAAGCCCCCGTTGGTCATGTGGCCGATGATCCCGCCCATGTCGAGGCGGCTGGATAGAAGAGCGGTATGAATCGATCCGAGAGCGATCAAATGCGACGCGGAGGCGAGGATGAGTAGCAGATTCGCTATCCCGTTCGTCGCACAGGCGGCGAAGAACACGTTGCGGAACCATTCCCCGTTACCACTCCGCACGAGTAGTACGACGACGACGACGAAGGCGAAATAAATGAAGCCGTTGCCATCGCCGAAGACGTTACTCGCGCCGTTGTGGTTGAGCAGGCCAATGGTCATCCAGATCGCCGGGATCAGAAAAGCAAGCGCCAGCGCATGCGCGCCGTAGCGGCCGAGGACTTTCCGCTCTCCTCGCCGCCAGTCGGAGATGACGATGCTCGCGGCCCGAAGCATCACCAATCCGTCCAGGAGGATGCGGCCGCTCAGATGCGGTGCGTACGCAACCCAGCTACCGCTGGTGCCGCCGAGGACCAGCTCGAAAACGGCTATGGCGACGCTCGCACGAAAGTCGACAATGCTCAGGCCCACAAAGGAGAAGGGGAGAATCACCTTGAGCAGGATCGTCAGAGGGCCCACTTCCACGTCGGTCGCCTTCAGGAGCGCGAGCCCGATGATGCACGCGGCGCTCAGAGCGAACAGGCTCGCGCGCACGCGCGGGCCCACAAGCCTCGCGCTCATCGCCGCGCGATATCTCCGTGCGGTCGCGCTCATGTCGCGCGCGCCCGAAAGACGTTCGCCGACGCTTCTCGGATTCGATCTCCGAGCGACGGATAGCCGGCGCTCATCAAGCGCCTCAGCTCCCTGCTGTTGATCCTGCGCGTCCCTTGCACTTCTTTTCGCCGTCGAGTCCAGCCGGGTAACGCCCGCAACACGTCCCGATGGGCCTTCAGCGTGAGGATGGTCTTGCGTTCGGTCACCGCTTTGGCGAGAGAGAGCATCTCGGCGAAGAATATCCGGGGAAAGCTTCGGAGCAGCAGGCCGGCTGGGCCGTTTTTCACGATCATGCTCCAGCGGTTGCGCACCGCGTGATAGTAGGCGAATTCGCTCGCCTGCTGCCGTGACGTGCCACCACCCGCATGGTAAACAACGGCCTTCGGCGCGTACCAGCACTCGTAGCCCGCCAGATTCGCCCTGAAGCTCAGGTCGACGTCTTCGTAGTAGGCGAACAGATCCTCGTCGAAGTAGCCGAGCTCGCGCAGGACCTCGTTGCGCCAGAGCGATGCTCCACCCGAGGCGCCGAACACGCGCTCTTCCTCGTTGTACTGGCCCTGGTCTTCCTCGCCTCGCCCGCGGGAATAAGCCCGAAAGTAGGCCGTCAGGATGTCGCCGCAATCGTCGATCTGACCGCGCTCGGACAGGTCGAGCATCTTCGACGTGGCGGCGGCGGCGCGAGGGTGGCGCTCGAGGCAGGCGACGAGCTCGCTCAGCCAGTCCGGGTTGACCTCCGTGTCGTTGTTCAGGCAGGCGACGTACTCGCCTTGCGCTTCGCGCATGCCGATGTTCATGGCGGCGCCGAAGCCCTTGTTCTCGTCGAGGCGGATCAACCTGACCTCCGGGAACTTCGACTCGATCAGATCGAGCGAACCGTCGCTGGAGGCATTGTCGACGACGATCGTGCGAAAGCCGGTGTGGGTTTGAGCCCGAAGCGACTCGAGGCAAGCCGGGAGAAACGCGATTCCGTTCCAGTTCGGGATGACGACGCCGACCGACGGCTCGTTCGAAAGCTCTTTCTCTCTCTTTGCCATTTCCGCTTCTTCTTCGACGGTCTCGAAGCCGCCGCCGAACCAGCCTAACCAAGAGCCAGGCTGCAAGCTTGCGACCGATCGCGCAAATGTCGGATCGGGCCGACGTCGGCGAGGAGAGCAAGAGGTATCGTGTCGAGCCGCCAGAAGAGGGCCGCGGGATACTGATGTCAAAGCCGCAGACGAGGAAAGAAACCCAGAGCAGGGGCGCCAGCGAGCACCGGAAGCTGGCCCGTAACTCCTCGGGCGTTCTGCTGGCCATGATCGTCGCGAACGTCGCCCTCATGGGCACGTCGATCATGACCTCGCGCCTGCTGGGTCCCAAAGGACGCGGCCAGCTCTACGACACAGCGCAGGTGACGACGTGGCTCGTAGTGCTCGGGGGCCTCGGGCTGGGAACGGCGGCCACCTACTTCACCGCGCGCGGCGAGCGGCCCCGATCGATCGTGCTCGGGAACAGCGTTCTGCTCGGGCTTGTGTTCGGTAGCGCGATCGTAGGCGGGGGATACGGCGTAATCGCGCTGGGCGGCGTGACGATGCACAAGGTCCCGGCGTCCTATCTCCTGATCGCCATACTCGCCGTTCCGTTCGCCCTGGTCCTCGGAAACGTCCAATCCGTCTATCTGGGGTCGCAGCGGTTTCGCGAGTTCATCCAGATCACTGTCGGGCTGACCGCGCTGCCCTTGCTGTTGATCGGCGTCGCTCTGCTCGCGTTCGGTGGCGGAGCGCGCGCTGCGATTATCGCAAGCGCTCTGAGCACGGCCACGCTCGCCGTCGTTTTCCTCGTCAGGGCGATTCGGATTCTCGGTATCAGCTGGAGGCTCGAGCGCGCCTACTTCAAAACCGCAACCTCGTACGGCCTCCGCATTCAAGTCGCCACCGTGCTGACCCTGCTCGGTTACCGACAGGATGTCTTCGTCGTCAATCACTACAAGGGGCCTGGGGCGGTTGGCATTTACGCGGCAGCGGTGGCCGTGGCGGAGAGCCTCTGGATGCTCTCGCAGGCCGTCAGCTACGCGCTCTTCCCGCGCATCGCCGAGGAGAAGGACGAAAACGTCCGCCGCTCGATCACGCCGCTACTGGCACGAAACACGCTCTGGCTCACGACCGCCGCGGCCGCCATCCTCTTCCTGCTCAGCGGCCCGATCATCTCGATCCTCTACTCGGGCGCCTTTGCAGCCGCGGCAGGTGCCATGCGCGCTCTACTTCTGGGCATCGTCGCCTTCAGCGGCGCCCGCGTGCTCTCAAACGACATCGCCGCACGCGGGCGCCCGGGCCTCAACTCCTGGATCGCCGGTATGAGCGTGGTCGTGAACCTCGGTATCAACCTGGCGCTCGTCCCGCGTTTCGGTATCAACGGCGCGGCCTGGGCCAGCACGATCTCGTATTCGCTGCTGTTCGCGGCGACCGTGGCCGTCTATTGCAGGATCTCACGCACCTCGGTTCGCTCGGTGATCGTTCCCTCCCGGGAGGACGCGGCCGCCTACTACCGGCTGGTGCGCCGGTTGCTGAAGCACCCGGTCACTCAGGATTCGGCGGCCTTGGCCGCGGCGGCCGCTGCATCCGCGGCCGACGCCGAGCGCAGCGAGTCGTAGATCCCCTGTAGCTGCGCCCCGACCGCCTCAAGGCTGTAGCGCGCGCGGGCGTCAGCGGCGATGGCGTCGCGATCGTACGAACCGAGATTGGAGAGCACGCTGTCGAGAGCATCGACCAGCGCCGGCGGATCGTCAGGCGGTACCAGGATGCCGGCCTCGCGAGGGACGACCTCCGGGATGCTTCCGACAGTCGTCGAAACGATCGGCAGTCCGGAGGCCAGGGCTTCCGCGAGCACGCAACCGAAGGTCTCCATTCTCGAAGGGAGCACGAACAGATCGGAGCCGCGCATCATCTCCGCGATCTCCCGCTTCGACTTCGCGCCGTGAAAGAAAACCGGCCCCTGCAAGCCCGCCGCCTCGGTGCGCCGCTGGTAATCCAGGCGTTCTGGTCCCTCGCCGATCACGTCCAGTCGCCAGTCGCTGCGCCGCTTACCGAGCAGAATCAGCGCCTCGAGCAGGGTCGGATAGCCCTTGTGCTGAGAGGGCTCGAGGTTACCGACGAAGATCATTCGCTTCTCGTCGTTCTTCTTCGCCCTGCGCGGCGCTGTGAAGAACAGAGAGGTGTCGACGACGTTGGGCACGATCTCGAACTTCGCCTCGATCCCATAGGCCTCTATCGCGCGCTGCAGATGCATCGAGACCGGCAGCACACGGTCGGCGTTCCGGTAGGCGTAGCGGGCCTTGCGCACGGCAGCTCGGCTCAGCGTCCGCCGCGGGAAACCGGTGAACTGCTCGGTAGCCACGACCGGAATACCGTTCCGCTTGCCGATCATCACCGCCGGGACGCCGGCGTCGTAGATGTGCGCATGGATCACGTCGGGCTCGAACCCGTTCGCTCGCAGGCGGCGAAAGGCCTTGATCGCGCTGTAGAGGTAGAGCGGATAAGAGGCTCCGCGAAGTCGCAACATGCGATGGAAAACGTGGTACGCGGGAATGCCCTCGCGTAGCTCGGGATCGAGCTCTTCCTCCATCTTCCAGAGCCCGCGGCACTCCTTCGAGGCCCGCGCCAGATGCAGCACGACGACCTCGTTGCCTGCGGCAGCGACGGCCCTGGCGTGCTCGCGCACGAAGACGCCTCCGTAGCTGAAGTCGTGGGTCGGGTACCAGTTCGTGATGAAGAGGACTTTCATGAGCGGTCTTTTCTCCTGCCAAAGCCGTGTACTTTGCGCCTTTCCAGAGCGTCGGCCGCGGCGACCAGCTCGAGCATCCTGCGGCCCAGGTTTTCATACTCGTAGGCATCGAGATCGAAGTCGGGGAGCGGCTCGTAACGCGCTCCCTGCTCGGTCCAGCGCGTCACGTAAGCGCGAAGAGCCCGCGCCAGCGAAGCCGGGCTGTCCGGCGACGCGATCGTGTGCGGCCCGGCCTCGACAAGCAGCTCCGCGGCCGCCGACCGCTGCTCGGTAATGGCGAAGATCGGCTTGCGGGCGGCCAGATACTCGAAGACCTTCGCGGTCGTCGCGGCGGCACCGCCGGGAATGAGGAGAAGCCCGTCGGCGGCTTGTTGGAGACCGAGCGCCCTCGCATATGGAACCTGCCCCAAGACGCGCACAACCTCGGCCAGGTCGCCCCTGGTGAGAAACTCGCGCTCGGCGCTGCTGATAGTGCCGGCCACCAGCAACTCGAACCTCTCCTTCAGGCCCGGCTCCTGTTCGAGCAACAGCTCGAGCGCCTCGACGAAAGTACGAGAGTCCTTGCCGCGATGAAGAACACGCTCTTCCAGGTCGATTGCGAACATGCCCGTGTAGACCAGCGAAAAGCGCTTCGGATCGAGTGTCTCGCGCTCGTCCGCGGCCTCGGCGATCGCCGCCTTGTCGAACCCGTTCGAGATGACATAGGCAGAGACGCCGTAGCGGCGTCTGACGTCGGAGGCAATCTCCTCGTTGATCGCCGTGACGACGGTCGCGCGCCGGGCGATCGATCGTTCCAACAACTTGTCGATCCAGCGCAAGAAGAAGGGATGGGACACGTCGCGTAACCATCCGTCGCGGTAGTCGGCTACCCAGCGAACGCCGAAGCCGCGCGCGACGAGCCCCAGCAGATGGGACGACTCAGGTCCCGAGGTCGTCACGATCACATCAGGACGGTCTCGCCTGATCAGTCCGAGCAGACGCATGCAGGCCCGGGGAAACCAGGTCAGGGCGGTGATGTCCGGAACGACGTACTTCGTCCACCAACGTGGCTTGGTGCGGGCATCGACCGCCGCCTCGGCTTCGCCGTAGCCGACAAGCGTCTGGTATTGAGTCTGGAAACGCGTCCTCAGATCACCGGCGCGGATGACACGCTGTGCCTCATCGTCGTCGGCCGAGCCGGAGATCTTGCTCGTCAGCACCGTCGTCCGGACGCCGGCGGACTCGAACGCGCGGCGCAGCCCGAGCGGCCGGTGCACCGAGACCACGTTGCAGGGCGAATAGAGGTAGGCGACCAGGAGGATGTGCTCGATCGGCCGGTCGCGCCGCGACTTCACCTTCAGGCCTCGACTCTGGGCTCGCTGCTGAACGGGTGATCGGGCATCGGCAGACGCAATCGTAGCGACGGACTGAGGTTAGAACCGCTCGCCAGGTCGGTACGCGAGAGGACGTTTAGCGGGTGCGACTTATTCGGAGCGTATGAAGACGGATTTGATCCGGCGCGTGATGAACAAGCCCACCTTTCTTACGAGCAGAAGCGGACTGCTCCGGCGAAGATAGGGCGCGGCCTCCCTCAGACGCCCGTGCTTGAACAACTTCGCTCCGAGCGCAACGTTGGCCCGCTCCAGCATTTGCCCGAGCCGATTGCGTGCGTCAGGCGGTAACGCGTAGTGCGACGAGTAGTACTCGAGCGCTTGCACATATCGCTTGAGCATCACGACGCTGTCCGAGGAATCACTTTCGTGACCTCGGTAGTAGACAGCCAGCGGCTCGTCGAGATAGTCGAACCGCGCTCCGGAGAGGGCGACCTTCAGCCAGAGCCCGTAGTCCTCAAAAGAAGAAAAGGGCGCATGCTCATCGAACCCGCCGACCTCTTCCAGTAGTCGTTTTTCGGCGACTACCGAATTCATCGTGATGAAGCAAAAATCGAGCCACTCCTCGATCAGTTGAGTGAGGATCTGCCCCTCGTGCGGCGGCGCAAGCTTGCTGTAGCGAACTCGCTTGCCGTTCTTGGCGTAGAAGGTGTCCGTATAACTGATCCTCGATTCGTTTTCATCCATGAACGCCAGTTGCCGCTCGAGCTTCTCGGGTAACCACTCGTCATCGGCGTCCAGGAAGGCAACGATCTCGCCTTTTGCTTCCCTCAATCCCCGATTGCGGGCGACCGGCTGGTATTGATTCGACTGGTGGAAATAGCGAACGCTCTCGAAAGATCGCGCAACCTCGGCAGTAGCGTCAGTCGAGCCATCGTCGATCAGAATGACCTCGTAGTCGCTGTACGTCTGCGCTTCGACGGAGCGCAGGGCGCGAGCGAGGAACGCTTCGGCGTTGAAGGCGGGGATGATGACGCTGACTCTCGGCACAGACTCTCCAGGCGCAGTTCTCGCAACGGTTCAATATAGTCTCGCACCGCGCCGGCGTGCCGCCGGACGATACCCGGGCCTGTCGCCATGTTACTCGCTCCTTCAGACTCTCGGTCTGGCCCGCCTTGACCGCCCAGCCCAGGCGGGTAGGCGTGTCGCAGCTATCGGCCACCGGAAGCCGCAGGCGCGAATTAGGATTGAGCAGGGATACGATCCGATAGTCTCTGCCTCGTGCGATTCAGCTTGAGCCGCTTAATGAGAGCGAGCGGAGACCCGCCTCCCGCATCTATTCGAACGCAAGAGAAGTTCGAAAAGAAACGTGATCTCTCGTTGAGGGAGCTCAACTACGGGAACTCCGACATGGCCGCTAACGGAGAAGCGTGGTTTCTTCGCCATCTCGCCGGTGCACTTCCGGATCGCCCGATTGTCTTCGATGTCGGGGCAAACGCCGGTGACTACGCCGCGGTCGTCATCGACGCGATGAACGACCCCCTCATTCACTGCTTCGAGCCTTCTCAAACGGCTTACGCGCTGTTGCACGAGCGTTTTGGAAGAACACCCGGCGCGCACCTACACAACTTCGGTTTCGGAGCGGAAGATGCAACGGTGACCTTATATGCCGACAAGCGTGGATCTGGCATGGGCTCGGTCTACCCGCGGAGGCTCGACCACTTCGGAATCGACGTGCACGCGGTCGAGGAGGTGCGGATCGCCCGTCTCGACATGTTCTGCGCGGAGAACGGTATCGAACGAATTGACTTCCTAAAGATCGACACCGAGGGCCACGAATTATCAGTACTTCAAAGCGCGGGCGAGATGCTCGTTCCGGAGCGAATACGAGCGATTCAATTCGAGTTCGGCGGCACCGCGATCGACTCTCGAATCTACTTCCAAGACTTCTTCTACCTACTCACGCCCCGCTACACGATTCATCGCCTGTTGCCGGATGGCCTTTGGCCAATGCCTCTTTACTCCGAGCGGCACGAAGTGTTGATGTACGCCAACTACATCTGCTTGCCATCGGGATAGATCGGGCTCGAGCTGAGCAGCCGAAGGTCGCGCCGTGAATCGAAAGCCAAAGCTAGGTCGCGTTACCGGTGGCCGGGAAGGTCTTTCGTGCCTGCGTGTGGCCGAAGTCACGTTGAGCAGCTTCTTTGCTCCCGTGACCAGATACGATCACGAAATGAAGTGCCCCGGCGTGATTCTACGAGGATGCGACCATCAAACTCGCGTACATAATCTCCGCCTACAAGCTTCCTGAGAATCTACAGCGACTCGTCGAAGCGATCTCCGGGCCAGATTCCTACGTCGTCATCGCGGTCGACAAGAAGACTCCATCTGAGGTCTTCCAACGAATGAAGAGAGATCTCCAGACGTTACCGGGCGTCTACTTTCTACCTCGCCACCGTAGCTATCACGGTGGCTTCGGACACGTGAGAAGCACGATCAAAGGCCTACGTTTTCTCGAGAAGCAAGGTATCGATTACGACTACGTCTTTCTGCTGACCGGGCAGGACTACCCGCTGAAGTCGCCCGCCGAGATATCAACGTTTCTCGAGAACAACCCGGGGAAGTCGTTTCTCGATCATTTTTCTCTTCCGTCTCCTGTTTGGACGGATGGAGGAATGGATCGGCTCAGCTATCTGTGGTTTCACTCCCCGAGAAGGATACGAAAGGTTCCGAGAGACCGCTTCCCGCTGCTCTGCCAGCGAGAGATTCCATATGGATTGGCACCGTGGGGAGGGTCCGGTTACTGGACGCTCTATAGAGAGCACGCGGACTACGTCGTGCAGTTCATCCGTAGCCATCCGAAATACGAGCGTTTCTTCAGGCGCGGTCATGTTCCCGACGAGATCTTTTTTCAGACGATTCTCCTCAACTCTCCTTATCAGGTCGATCTCGTCAACGACGACATCCGGTATATCGACTGGTCCGATCCGCGAGAAGCACCGAAGGTCCTCGTGAAGGACGATTGGGAAAACCTCGAAAAGAGTAAGGATCTCTTCGCGAGGAAGTTCGACGTTGGCAGAGACCAGGACATACTCTCGCTGATCGATGAGGCGAAGCGGCAAGCGTGAGCTCGCCCGCGGGGAGAGGCTCCCGCCGGCTTCGCTCACCCGACGACCCCGGTTCGCGGCGTTTCCTCGCAAGTAGGCGCAACCTTCTGTTAACGCCATAGCGTCAAGGGGTCGGCCCGCCCGCGCAACCGATCCGGAGTATCGGCAAGAGCTAGCGACTTCGAGGGAATCCTTCGCAACGGTAACGGCAATCGCCGCGGCGGCATCGGGTATCGTTTAGCCTCGTCGCGGCGATCCGCGAGATCTGCTGCGTTACGAGCACGAAGTTCAACGATCCGAGAGGGAATCGGATCTCAACCGAGGCGAGGCAGTGAAACTCGAAGAGATACTCCCACCGGCCCGGAAACGGGAGAAGATGGCACCGAAACCGGTGGAGCTCGTCATCAAGCCCGGCGGAGCGCTCAGGTTCAACCCGAGAGAGCTCTGGCAGTATCGCGAGCTCTTCTATTTCTTCGCCTGGCGCGACATCAAGGTCCGCTACAAGCAGACGGCGCTCGGAGTGGTCTGGGCGATGTTCGCCCCGCTCGTGACCGTCGTTATCTTCACGATCTTCTTCAACCGTGTGGCACACATCAAATCGCCCGGCATCATCCCGTACGCCGTCTTCTCGTACACGGGCCTCCTGTTCTGGAACTTCTTCGCTGCGGCCGTGTCCTCCACCAGCGGCAGCCTGGTGGCCAATCAGGGTGTCATCACTAAGATCTACTTTCCGCGCCTCATCGCTCCCTTCTCGGCAACGATCGTCAACCTGGCCGACTTCGTCTTTGCCTTCGTCCTCTACGCGGCTCTTCTCCTCTATTACCGGGTGACACCGGGTCTTGCCGGAGTGGTCATGCTCCTGCCCATGCTCGCGCTCACCTTCTTCGCCGCCACGGGAATGGGGCTCTTCTTCGGCGCACTCAACGTCCGTTACCGCGACGTTCGCTTCGTCGTGCCCTTCCTCGTCAGTTCTCTCATATACCTGACGCCGGTGATTTATCCGGTCTCGCTAGTCCCCGAGCGTTATCAGTGGCTTCTATATTTGAACCCGATGACCGGGGTCATCCAGACCATGCGCGCCGGCACGCTACACCAGGGAGCGATCCCGTGGTCGATGCTCCTGATCTCGGTGGCCAGCACCGTCTGCATGCTCGTGCTCGGTCTTTTCTACTTCCTGCGGCAGGAACGCAGCTTCGCGGACTACATATGACGCCGATCATCGAGATCAACGGTCTGTCCAAGGCCTATGTCATCAGCCATCAGCGCGAGGCGGCGTATGGCTCTCTGCGCGACGACATCGTCAATCTCCTACGTCGTCCGTTCCAGCCCCATATCACGCAAGGTGCACGTCGAGAGACGGTCTGGGCTCTCGACGATGTGAGTTTCGACGTTCAGCAGGGAGAGATCCTCGGAATCATCGGAAGCAACGGCTCGGGCAAGTCCACGCTGCTCAAGATCCTCTCGCGCATCACCGACCCGACAAAAGGCTCCGCGATCTTGCGCGGACGGACAACCAGCCTGCTAGAGGTCGGCACCGGTTTCCATCCCGAGTTGACAGGACGTGAGAACATCTTTCTCAACGGCGCCATCCTCGGTATGGGTAAAAAAGAAGTCGACCAGAAATTCGACACGATAGTCGAATTCTCCGGTGTTTCTCGCTATATCGATACGCCGGTCAAGTACTACTCATCGGGAATGTATGTGCGCCTGGCTTTCGCTGTGGCCGCCCACCTGGAGCCCGAAATCCTCATCATCGACGAAGTTCTGGCAGTCGGTGACGCCGAATTCCAGAGGAGCTCGCTCGGCAAGATGAACTCGGTCGCCAGAGAAGGTCGTACCGTGGTCTTCGTGAGTCACAACATGCAATCGGTTCGAGACCTCTGCAAGACTGCGCTCCAACTCGATCACGGTGTCATCGTAAATAGTGGCGACGCCACAGAGGTTACCGATAGCTATCTCGGTACGACCGAATCGCGTCACAGAACGCCGCTCAATGAACGTAGAGACAGAGAGGGCAGCGGTCGTCTCACATTTTCCGAGATCGTCGTGAATGACACAAACCTAGATCTACGCGAGCTCTCGATCGATTTAAGTATTCACAATCACACTAGCGAGGTGTTCGACGACGTTCTAGTCTCTGTCGTGATCGAGGACAACACTGGTCGCTCCATTACCAACATCGTGGGTCAGAATATTGGCTACGCGCAAAAAGTCGGCCTAACGGAGTCTCGATTACGGATCAGCATTGCCAACATGCATCTCGTCCCCGGCACCTATTACCTCAACGTCTTCCTTTCCTCAGATACGATGAATTCCGAGATATTCGACTGGGTAAAACATGCTGCCCAGATCGTGATACCGGAGTACGATTACCACGGAACAGGGCGCCTGCCGATCATGAAAGGCGCGACCTTCTATTCAGATTTCAAGTTCGAAGATGTCTCTTCTCTCGCTTAAACGCATCGTTCGCTATCGCGAGCGCCTTGGGAAGTCCCCAGTCGTCCTATGGCGAGATGCTGCTCGTTTTCGGGAGGGGCGGCGGGCCAGTGGGGCGAGTGCCGTCCTCTAGCCGTGATGAGCACTCCGTACGCGCGAGGCTTTGATGACGATTGACTCAAAGTCCCCCGACCGGCCTCCGAAGAGCCGAGTATCGGCGTCATCCAGGGTGAGCGGCGAGGCAGCGAACGTCCCGCAGGCGCCGGTTGCATTCTTCGTCTACAACCGTCCAGCTCAGGTCGAGCGCGTGCTCGAGTCGCTGCGCCGGAACAACGTTTCCAAGCTCTACATCTTCTCGGATGGTCCGAAGGGCCCCGCCGACGCGAACGGAGTGGACGAGGTCAGGAAACTGGTTCGATCGATCCGCTGGATCTCGCCCGAGGTAGTGGAGAGACCTGTTAACCACGGAATTCGTGAGTCGATGCTACTCGGCCTGGAGCTGGTCTTCAGCAGGGAGGATCGCGTCATCGTAATCGAGGATGACATATCTGTTGCTCCCGAGTTTTGCGCGTTCATGAACACATGCCTCGATCGTTATCGCGACGAAGACGCTATTGCGGGAGTAACAGGACTTCGCTATCCATTCGATCGAGGTTGCTTCGATGACTATCCGTACGACGTCTACCTTTCTCCTCGTTTCTCGTCATGGGGGTGGGGAACCTGGAAACACTGGTGGGAGAGAGTGAGCTTCGATCAGCGTAAGGCGATCGCCGATCTCTCTACAACGAGCGATGCCGAGTTGAGAGTCGCAGGTCCCGACGTCCCGGAAATGGTTCGATACCTCGCGGAAGGAGAACCCTACTGGGGAGCGACTACAGCTGATGTTTTTTCCCTTTTACACATGATCAAGAACCATCAGTTTTTTGTCTGCCCAACCTGGAATATGGTCGAAAACCTGGGCTTTTCCGAAGGCACGCATGCATCGAGGTCGCAACAGAGTTGGTCGCTCGAATGGGAGACGAAGAATGATTTCGCTCCCGAGACCCTCCGTTTCCCGGACGATCTCCGACCAACCACTTCTGTTTGGGAGGTGTTCGACGCGTTCCTCGAGTCGATACAGACGGCGGCGCCGTTAGTTTCCTCGCAAAGCAGGTCGTACTCTGAGATCGTCAAGCTCATGGTCAAGAGCGTCACACCACCGGTCGTCCTACGTGTACGCCGAGCTCTTCTGCCGACCAGTCTCAAACTGTTGGGTCGCGCGAGCGAGAGAGGACCCGGGCTTTCGCGCGCGCCTCTACCACTAGAAGCGCCGCCAAAACCAAACCCCAGCGAGTACACGACCACTGACGGACCGACCGAAGTGCCCTTGCAGAAGGAGACCTACTACGCCGTGCTCAACGAGCACGTCGAGGATGGTGACCGTGTCCTGGACGTCGGTTGCGGCATCGGCTACGGGCTCAACCTTCTTTCGATCAAGGCCGGCGAGGTCGTGGGTGTGGATGTGGACGCGAAGGCGATCGACTACTGCACGGCCCACGTGCTGAACAAGAACCCGAAGCTCAAGGAGCTACGCCACTACGACGGATATCACCTCCCCTACGATGACCGGGCGTTCGACGTCGTGACATGTGTTGACGTGATCGAGCACGTCGAGCGCTATGACGCATTCGTCGACGAGCTGCTGCGAGTTGCCAAGAGGCGGGTGGTCTTCGGGACGCCCAACCGGCGAGCGGAGTTCACCAACCCGGACGGCACGCCCAAGAACTACTGGCACCTGCGGGAGTGGAGCTACAAGGAGCTGGACGAGATCCTCCGTCGTCACGCGTCGCAAATCGATTGGCACTTCGTCAACGGTGCCTGGGAGGGCCCGTTCACGATCTCGCGCACGCCGACCGATTCCACCCAGTCGTTAGTCCCCGCCCTAGTACCCGAACGGCGCGAATAGACGGTGCGGCCACTCCGTCAACTCGGATCGATCGCGGCGGCCCGTTTCCGCCGGAGCGGGAAGGACGACATCGGAAGGAACCTGCGGCGCTTTCGAGCTCATACCAAGGTCGATGTTCGCGCGTGCCGCAGACCCGACGACTACGAGCGGTCGACTGAAATAATCATCCCGTGCTATAACCGTGCGATTTATCTCGAAGACGCTTTCCTAAGCATCGTCGATCAGACATGGGCGAAATACCCTCTCTTTGTCACGTTCGTCGATAACGCGTCCACCGACGCAACGCCGACGCTTACTCAGAAACTAGAAAGCGCGGCACCTCCCCATATTAAGACGAAGATCCTTCGAAACGCAAAGAACATCTATCAGTGGGGAGCGTTGAATCGGGCGATACGCGAATCACTCAACGATCTCATCGTCGTTCTAAATGACGATGACATACTGGTTCCTGATGCACTCGAAAAGATTTTCACTGCGCTCGAGCGCTACCCGGAGCTCGCCATGGTCGGCGGAAGCAGTATTTGGTTCTCGGGCGAGGAACGCCCCGAGCACGTCCAGCGGCCTGCCGCCGACTTACGAGTCACCATATACCATCCGGAAAACACTACGAGCTATAGAGAGCTCAACGACTTGAACATGACTCAATCGTCTTGCTCGTTTTTCCGCTTCGCCTGGGAGGCTGTCGGCGGATACCGGCCGCGAGGTAAACGAATACACGAAGCTAGTTGTGAGGATCGCGATTTCCAAATGCGAGTGAACGCTCTATTTCCGGTCGGAGTCTATACCGACTATTCTCTAGCTTTCTATAGAACGGATAGCTCGTATGGCCACAACTACTGATAGGTACGGAACGGTTTTACGCTCGAAGGGGTTATTCGCGCACTGACAAGAGCGCACCACTACGTCTGGTATCCGTTTCGCGTGTTAGGTATTTCTTCCGACGTGATCACAATTCGCAGAATGACCAGTCCACTCAGTCGACGCCGAAAGAGAGCCCTGTTCAGCTACCTGGCCGCTCCCGTTTCCTGGAAACGGCAAGACCCGCGACTCGGCGGTCACAGCAACAAGTGGGAGAGCCGCGAGATAGCACGACTCATTGCGCGACGAGGCTACGAGGTCGCGGCGATCGACTGGAACGACCAAGAGTCTTCGCCCGCCGGGCCGTTCGACTGCCTCTTCGACATCCACGGCAACCTCCCTAGGCTCGCCGCCCAGTTTCCCGACGCTCGTAAGCTCCTGCACCTCACCGGCAGCTACAACCCCTTCCAACACGAAGCCGAAAACGCCCGCATCGAAGCGTTCGAGAGCCGGCGCGGAGTGACGTACCCGCCTCGTCGTCACGTGTCGGACCTCGACTCGTATCTGGAGGCGTTGAGTATCGCCGACGCTTGCTCGCTCATAGGCAACTACTGCACCCTCTCGACCTATCCCGCCGAGGTGCGAGAGAAGATCACGCCCGTGACAGTCTCAGCTTCGTGGCCTTTGCCGATCAAGAGCTCGCGCGATTACGCACCACGCGAAAGAGAGTTCCTCTGGTTTGCGGGCGGCGGATGCATCCTGAAAGGCCTTGATCTCGCCGTCGAGGCGTTCGCCGCGAACCCAAAGCTATTGCTACACGTCGTGGGCAACATCGACGAGCGAGAGTTTCTCGACTCCTATCGCCACGAGCTCGCGTCGCCGAATATCCTTCAGCACGGCTACCTCGACCCTTCTGGATCCGAGTTTCGTGAGATCGTCGACCGATGTTTCGCCTTCGTGGCGCCGTCTGCGAGCGAGGGAATCTCGCCCGCAGCAGCCAGCTGCATGCTCATCGGCCTTTACCCGATCGTAAGCAGGAACACGGGTATCACGCTGCCCGAAGGCGCCGGCACATACCTCGAGACATGCTCAATCCCGGAGATCGAGGCGGCAGCCTCGTCCTTACGCGAGATGACCTCGGACGACGTTCGCGAGTCCATCGCTCTGACTCAGACCGAGGCGAAACGCCGGTACAGCCGGCGCGCTTTCAGCGAGAGAATGAGCCGCTACCTCGACATCGTATTGAGAACAGAGTGGGGTAACGACTGATATGGGCCGGCAAAACCTCAAAGCATTCTGCCTCGATTGGCACATCGATCGTAGCCCCGCCCTCCGAGACTTGCTTCTTCGCCCCCTCGAGCCCTTCTGCGATATCGAGCTCGTGGCCTGGGACGGCGCAACCGTTCCCGATGTCGGGCTCGACCCCTCTTCTCCGACGATCTTTTGCCAGCTTCCTCCCCCTCCATCGCTTCTGAATGACGAGCAGAGGAAGCTTGTCTGGATTCCTATGTGGGATCAAGCGCGCGGTTACGAACAATCCTGGTGGAACGCAATTCCCAAATCGCTGCGTGTCGTTTCGTTCTCTACGCAGATTCAACTCCGTACAAGCGCCTCAGGGCTTACCTCGTTGCCACTGCGCTACTTCAAAGACCCCGGCGCTCTCTCTCCCGCCTCCTGGAGCCAGGGCTGCATTCTCTTCTACTGGAACCGGACCGGGATGGTCGGGCCCACCTTCCTTCGCAAGCTGTGTAAAGCACTTGATGCGCGAGAGCTCCTATTCCTTAATCGCATCGACCCACGAATCGACGCTCGCGCTCACTTCTCGCTTCCTTCACATCTCGGGAAGACAGCGGTCACAACGCTCTCAATATCCGCCCAAGCAGATTATCTCGAGGCCACCCGATCGGCTAACGTCTTTATCGCTCCTCGTGCTGCTGAGGGCGTCGGCCTCAGCTTTCTCGAAGCCATGTCCCGGGGTAGCGCGGTGCTCGCGTACAACGCGCCAACCATGAACGAGTACATAGAAGACGCGATAAACGGCATCCTTTTTTCGAGCGAACCGGTTACCGAGCCGCCAAGAGTTGTCAATAAACTCGCACGAATGCTTAGCCGCGACCGGCATCCTTACAACTACTATCTCACCGATCGCCAGGACTGGTCCCGCATAAAAGGGCTCGATCTACGGGCGCTCGGTCTACGCGCTAGACTCGACCACGAAACAGGTTACGCCCGCTGGCAGAAGAGCATTCCTGACTACTTCGATTTCATTTCTGACTGGTAGCGATTCGATGAACTCGCGAAATACCGTTCTCGTGACCGGAGGTGCTGGTTTTATCGGTGCTAACACTGTTGCCAGGTTGCTCAGCAACGGTTATCGAGTCGTAGTTGTCGACAACTTCTCACGAGAGGGAAGTGAGCTCAACCGTATCTGGCTCGAATCAAGAGGCGATGTTGTGTTCCATCGTGTCGATATCCGTGATAACGAGTCGCTAACGAAGGTAATCGCGAACACCAACTCGCTTGACGCAATCATCCATCTCGCTGGTCAAGTCGCCGTCACTTCGTCCGTCGCGAACCCGAGGGAAGACTTTGAAGTCAACGCACTCGGAACGTTCAATGTATTGGAGGCGGCCCGGCAACTCACTAATAGGCCGCTTGTGATTTTTGCGTCGACCAACAAAGTATACGGTCGGATGGAGTCCGTTGAAATCGCGGAAGAGACAACGCGCTATGCGTACAAAAGCGACCTAATCGGTGTATCGGAGGCGACTCCACTGGATTTTCACTCTCCGTATGGATGCTCGAAAGGTGCGGCGGATCAATATGTACGCGACTACTCACGAATTTACGGGCTTCCGACTGTTGTCCTCCGCCAATCGTGTATCTACGGCCCGCGACAGTTCGGAGTCGAAGATCAAGGGTGGGCGGCTTGGTTTACGATCGCGGCTTGTCTCGGTCTCCCGATCACTATCTACGGCGATGGGAAGCAAGTACGGGACATGCTTCACGTCGATGATCTCACTAGGGTCTATCTCGCGGCCATAGAAAACAGAGATAGCGTCGATGGCCTAATTCTCAACATTGGCGGTGGCCCCGGCAACGCACTATCGATCTGGTCGGAGTTCGGCCTGCTCCTCGAAGAGATGCTTGGTCACCCGATCCCGATCGAAAGAGGAGAATGGCGCCAGGGCGATCAGCCAATATACATTTCTGATATCTCGCGAGCCAAGACCGTTCTGGGCTGGACACCTTCGATCAATCCTTCCGCCGGGCTGAGAGAGCTATTCGAGTGGGTTACCGTCAACCTCGCCGATATCGAGAGGGTGCTAGCAGCGAGGCTAGGCAAGGCGAAGTGAGCGCTCCCGGTAACCCGGTCGTCTCCGTCGTCATCGGCTCGTACAACCGTTCTCGTTATCTGAGGGCCACGGTGGACACGGTGCGCCACGAGCTCGCAGATCTACCGCACGAGATAGTTGTCGTAGACGGCGGCTCGAGCGACGGCTCGCTCCGCTGGCTACTCCGTCAGAAGGACGTCATCACCATCGTTCAGCACAACCACGGCGAGTGGAATGGCAAACCGATCGAGCGGAGCAGCTGGGGATATTTCATGAATCTCGCCTTCCGCGCGGCGAGCGGCAAGTACATCTGCATGCTAAGCGACGACTGCCTGGTCATACCAGGCGCCATAGTCAACGGGCTAGACGTCTTCGAGCGCGCCCTCGAGGCAGGAGAGCCGCGGGTCGGTGCCGTCGCCTTCTACTGGCGTAACTGGCCCGAGCAAGACAATTACTGGGTCGGCTTCACCTACGGGAACCGGATGTTCGTCAATCACGGCCTCTACCTTCGCGAGGCCCTCGAAAAGGTCGGATTCATCGACGCGCAGAGTTACTTCTTCTACCACGCCGACGGCGACCTCTGCCTTCGCCTCGATAAGGCCGGCTACCGCTGCATTGACTCGCCGAGCTCGTTCATAGAGCACGCGTCACACGTAAACGCTCCGCTGAAAATGCAAAACTTCGAGCATCAGGAGTCCGACTGGGAGACTTACGGCGCGCGCTGGAGCCACCTGGGTGAGCCGAAGCAGGCCTGGAACTCCACTACCTACACGGATACCGAGCGAACTGCGGGCAAGTACTGGAATCGACGGATAGAACGTCTCTGGTCGCTCTCGCGAAAGAAAGCCGGGGCGGTCGCTCACGTCTTACGAGGTATGTCGGCCAGAGCGCGGAGGCCACGCTCCCGTGACTAGAGGCCCAGGCGGGCGGTTGGGTGACGATGGGTACGCGGACTAGATATTCGGCGAAGATCGCCGCACACAACCTCCGTCTCGCTCGCGGATTGCCCAAACGAGCCAGCCGGTGGCTGT
Organism: Actinomycetota bacterium; assembly: GCA_003162055.1. GTDB lineage: Bacteria > Actinomycetota > Thermoleophilia > Gaiellales > Gaiellaceae > Fen-549. The sequence goes on from PMNA01000026.1 coordinate 63,242, forward strand.
CGGGCTACCGTCGCTACTACGCCGACATGCGGCGTTACATGCGTGCCGTAGGTTCGCAGGGGGCGCTCGGGAAATTCGTGCTGCTCCCGCAGATTCGCGATTGGACGGCGACGACCGGCTTTGACACGCACTATGTCTGCCAGGGCCCGTGGTTGTTCGAGAAGCTCCTCCAGAGGAAGCCTCCCGCGCACGTAGACGTCGGCTCTTACATCGGATATTTGGGATTCATTTCGGCTCTGTTCCCGACGACGTTCATCGATATCCGCCCGACAGGAGCCAAGTTCGAAGGCTTCAGCGAGAAGAAGGGCTCCGTCCTTGATCTGCCCTACGAAGACGGCGAGATTTTGTCGCTTTCCTGCCTGCATGTGATCGAGCACATCGGTCTCGGCCGCTACGGCGACCCGCTCGATCTTGACGGATCAGCCAAGGCGCTCGCAGAGCTGCAGCGCGTCCTTGCGCCCAACGGCGATCTCTATCTCTCGGTCCCCTCCGGCCGCTCGGTGACGTACTTCAACGCGCATCGCGTGTTCGACCCAGCGGTGATCGTGGAAGCGCTCGACGAGCTGGCGCTTGTTCAGCTCGACGCGGTGCTCGACGGCGAGAAGCGTGTTCGTCCTGTCACGCTCGAGCAGCTGCGAGACAACGCATATGCCTGCGGCATGTACTGGTTCAGGCGACCGTCGCTCGATAGCGGGCGGGTGCGGTGATCGTCACGCGCCTCATGGGCGGCCTCGGCAATCAGATGTTCCAATACGCGGCCGGTCGGAGCCTCGCGCGGCGCCTTGATACCGAACTGTTGATCGATCGGACCTGGCTCGAAGGCGAAGGGCTTTTCGCCACCCCGCGTCACTACGAACTCGACGCCTTCCACCTCCGGGCTCGTTCCGCCACCCCGAAGCTCGTATCGAAGCTGGAACAGCGAAGCGAGAGTACGCTCAACCGCCTGCGCCGGAAGCTCGGGCTGGTTCCATCGGTCACAGTGCTGCACGAAAGAAGTCACGCCTTCGATACGCGCTTCGACACGGTCTCGGGCGACGTGCTTCTCGTCGGTTACTGGCAGAGCGAGAAGTATTTCGCGGAATGCGCCAACGAGATACGCGCCGAGCTCGAGCTAGAGGAGGCGCCTTCGCAGCGCAACCGCGAGCTGATCGAGAAGGTCGGGGCAACCAACTCGCTCTCGCTCCATGTCCGCCGCGGCGACTACGTATCGCACGAGGCAACCGGCCGGTTCCACGGTCTGATGCCGGTCTCGTATTACCTAGAGGCCGTCGAGCTGGTGACCGAGCAAGCGGGGCGTGCCGAGATCTTCGTCTTCTCCGACGACATCGACTGGTGCAAGCGCGAGCTCGCGATCCCCGGACACAAGCTTCACTACGTCGACCACAACGCTCGCGGTAGCGAGGACTTACGCCTGATGAGCTCCTGCCGGCACCACATCCTGGCCAACTCCTCCTTCAGCTGGTGGGGCGCATGGCTCAACCCCGATCCCGAGAAGATCGTGGTCGCGCCGGTTCGCTGGTTCCGAGACGGCTCGATCGACACCTCCGATCTCCTGCCCGACGGCTGGCTGCGGCTGTGAGTGCGCGAGCTCCCAGGGTCTCGGTCGTGATGAGCGTCTACAACGGCGAGGAACATCTGCGCGAGGCGGTCGACAGCGTACTGAGTCAGACGATGGCGGACTTCGAATTCGTAATCGTCAACGATGGCTCGACCGACCGGACGGTCGAAATCGTGAACAGTTTCCGCGACTCGCGGATCCATCTGATCAATCAGGATCACAACGAAGGCGTCGCGTTTTCAGCCAGTCACGGCTGCAAAGAGGCCACCGGCACCTATATCGCTCGTCTAGATGCGGATGACATCTGTTCGCCAGACAGGCTCGCCATGGAGGTCGAGTATCTCGATGCCCACCCTGATATCGGGGTTGTCGGTTCCTGGGTGGAATATATCGACGTAGACGGAAACCCCTACGACGTTTGGAAAACCCCTTTGTTGCCGGGAGTAGTTCGCTGGGAATTATTTTTCGGAACGTGTATTGCAAATCCGACGAGCATGATCCGGCAAACGCTGATGCGAGACCTCGGATACTACGATGTCGCCCTTCGCTCTTACGGAGAGGACTATGACTTCTGGGCCAGAGCAAGCGATGTAACGAAGCTCGCGAATATCGCGATACCCCTGGTAAGGCGGAGAGTGTGGGCCGGCGCGATTGGTCACCGGGCGGCCGAAAGACAGGAGGTCGTCGTTAGAAAAGTCATGCGCTCGCTGATCGAGCGAAGATTAGGTCTGACCCTGACTGAGGACGATGTCGCCTCGTTGAGACTATTCGCGACCAACCAGGTACGCAACGACCTTGGAGAGATGAAACGGATAGCTGAGCTTCTTCCGCTCATGCATCGGGCTTACGTGAAGCGAGTCGACCTCACCGACGAAGAGAGGAATACTCTGAGTCTCCAGACTGCGCGCAAGCTCTACGCGCTCGCTCACGAGGTGCGCCCGCTCTCGCGCAAGGCGTCTGTCCTGATCGCCCTGCACGGCGCCCGGCTCGATCCTAGGCCGCTCCGAAAACACTCGCGCCAAGGTATGAAGAAGACCATCTTCTGACCATGGCTCGCTCACGACCAGAGATCTCGATTGTCATCGCCACGTTCAACCGAGCCGAGTTGCTCGCTGGAGCACTGGAGAGCCTTGCTGAGCAAACTCTCGATCGCTCGCGTTACGAAATAGTCGTGGTCGACAATGGCTCGACTGACGAGACGCCCACCGTGGTGGCCGAGTTTCAGCGCACACATCCGCAATTACGAACGCTGCTGGTGCCGGAGAAGCGCCGCGGCCTCGGGCGGGCACGCAACACGGGCGACGATCACGCCGCCGGGCGCCTGGTCGCGTTTCTCGACGACGACGCGCGAGCCGAGCAGGACTGGCTTGAGAAAGCGCTTAGCTGCTTTGGCGAGGTCAACCCCACTCCGCTAGCCGTGGGCGGACCGATCCGGCCCTTCTATCTCGCCCCTAAGCCGGATTGGTTCAAGGATGAGTACGAGATTCGTAGTTGGGGCGAAGAGCCGCGTTTTCTAAGTAGAGGCGAGACGTTCTCGGGCAGCAATATGGTCTTCGCCAAGGAGGCGCTCCGAGATCACGGAAGCTTCTCCGATCGGTTTGGAATGAAGGGAGAACGACTCTCGGTCGGCGAGGAATCGGCGCTTTTCGAGGAGATCTGGCGTCGTAACCCCGACGCCCCGCTCTACTACTCGCCCGATCTCGTCGTCCTTCACGCGGTGCCGGCTCACAAGATGACCGGCTCCTACGTCCTCAAGCGGGCGCTCGCGGGGGGCCAAGCGATGTATGCGATCCGCCGCGATACCGATCCACACAGCGGGCGCTTTCGCATTCTCGCTCGCGAGGCGCTGCCTGGTTTCGTGCGCGGACTGGCCGGGTCGCTTCGCCGCCGACGTCTTTACAAGCACGGCCAGAACTGGGTCTTCGAGGATCTCGCGATCATCTTCGTTCAGCTCGGTGTGCTCCTGGCCTGTCTCGGTATCAAGGTGCGGGTCAAGAGGCAGTCATGAGAGCAGCGAATAGTTGCGACGACGGATTGAGCACTGCCGCTATCGGCTCGAACACCTCGCCGCTGCTCTATCTACCCGCGCAGTATCCGCTGACGCGGACGCTTGTCCCCGTCTATCGCGTCGTTCTTTACTTAAGAGGCAAGTGGCACTGGCACCGTGTCGCGAAGAAGCGCCGGGACGAAGCGAGGTCATGAGGCTTGGCTCTTAGCTTCCTAATCGTCGATACGTACTACCCCGCCTTCCTCGAGTCGTTTCATGCGCGGCGCCCCGAGCTAGTCGGCGCGGATTACGAAGAGACCTTGGGCGCGTTGATGACAACGTGTTTCGGCACTTCCGACTTCTACTCGAAGAACCTTCGCTTGCTTGGGCACGAGGCAATCGATGTCATCGCCAACGATCGGGTGCTGCAGGCGAAATGGGCAGCCTCTCACGATATGGCTCTGGCCTCGCCGCCGGCGAGTCAGAAGCTGATGCGCAGAATTCCGTACCTACGGCGTTACGCAGAGGAGCGAGACTGGATCCTGCCGCTTCTCGCTCGACGCATCAAGGAAGAGCGACCCGACGTGTTGTACGTCCAAGACATCGGCCTCTGCGAGCCCTGGTTCATCCGCGAGGTCCGCCCATTCGCGAAGCTCATCGTCGGGCAGATTGCGAGTCTTCCGCCCGCGGAGCGCTATCTACGCGGCTGTGACCTCATCCTCACCTCGTTCCCGCGCTTCGTCGATCGATTTCGAAGCCTGGGAATCGGAAGCGAATACCTCAAAATCGGCTTCGAGTCCACGGTGCTCGACCGGTTGACCGAGCTTCCCCACCCTTACGGCGCGGTCTTTGTCGGTGGGTTCGCGAACGTTCACACTCAGGGGAGCGCGATCCTCGAGAAGGTTGCCGCGGAGATCGAGCTCGACGTGTGGGGCTATGGCGCCGAGAGCTTGCCGGCAGGATCGGCGCTGAAGAAGAGGTTCCACGGCGAGGCGTGGGGTTTGGATATGTACAACGTCTTCCACAATTCCAAGATCGTCGTCAACCGGCACGGCCTGGTCGCACCTGAGAACGAGGCCTTCGCCAACAACATGCGCCTCTACGAAGCGACGGGGGTCGGTGCCATGCTTCTCACCGACGAGAAGGACAACCTGGATCAGCTCTTCGAGCTGGGAACGGAGGTCGTCTCGTATAGCGACGTGCACGATCTGGTCGAGAAGATCAGGTACTACCTTGCCCACGAAGAGGAGCGCAGTGCGATCGCGCACGCCGGTCAGGAACGTACGCTGAAAGACCATACGTACCTCCAGCGAATGAAGGAGCTGGAGCAGATCATTGAGGCTTATTCGTGAGAACCGCTGGGACTGAGAGCACCTCGCCGAATGGGAGAAGACGTGAACGAGGAAGTCAAGAAGACGTTTGAGGGCAAAGAGGTGCTGGTTACGGGCGGGCTCGGCTTCGTCGGAAGCAATCTCGCCGCGAAGCTCGTCGATTACGGCGCCCACGTCGTACTGCTGGATGCCATGATCCCCGGCCTCGGGGGCAACCTCTTCAACATCGAGCCGATACGCGATCAGGTCGTCGTGAACTTCTCTGACATACGCGACGAGCACAGCGTCAACTACATCGTGCGTGGCAAAGACTTCATCTTCCACCTGGCCGGCCAGAACGACCACGTACTGAGCCTCGCCGATCCCTTCCAGGACATAGACATCAACATCAAAGGATCGGTCGTGTTGCTCGAGGCGTGCCGGAAGTTCAATCCAACGGCCCGGTTGGTGTACACGGGGACGCGCGGCGAGTACGGGTCGGTCGCAAAACTACCTGCCAGCGAGGACACACCGATCAACCCGAAGGGCCTCTATGAGCTCTCGAGCCTGACCTCGCAGAAGATCTTCAAGATCTACCACGACAACCACGGCATCCACTCCGCGACGCTGCGCCTGACCAACATCTACGGCGAGCGAGCGCAGATGCACCACAGCCGTTTCGGCGTGGCGAACTGGTTTATCCGTCAGGCGATCGACGGAGAGACGATCAAGGTGTTCGGCAATGGTCAGATTCTTCGCGACTTCCTGTACGTTCAGGACTGCGTCGATGCCATCCTCATGGCCGCATGTTGCGAGGAGGCTTACGGAGAGGTCCTGAACGTCGGCGACGACAAGGCGTCGAGCTTCCTCGAGCTTGCCAAGATCGCGATCGAGGAAGCTGGATCGGGCAACTGGGAATTCGCGCCCTTTACACAGGAGCGGGCCGCCCAGGAGCCCGGTGACTTCTACTCGGACATTTCCAAGATCCAACGCATCGTTGGCTGGGAGCCGACGACACCACTGCGCGAAGGCGTCAAGCAGACGATCGACTACTACCGTCGCAACAAGGCGGAGTACTGGTGAGTAACGCCGGCGAGCCCGTAAAGGTGCCGTTCGGCAGCGTAAAGCGGGAGCTGGACGAATGCGGAGACGAAATCCGGGCGGCAGTCAATCGAGTCATCGAGTCCGGCTGGTTCATCCTCGGCCCGGAGGTCGAGGGCTTCGAGGCGGAGTTCTCGAGCCACCTCGGCGGCTCACCCGTAGTCGGCGTCGGCTCTGGGACAGAGGCGATTCATCTGGCTCTTCTCGCCACCGGCGTCGAGCACGGTGACTACGTCGTTACCGTTCCCAATACCGCTGTCCCGACCGCCTCGGCGATCAGCGCCGCCGGAGCCACGCCACTGTTCGTAGACATCGATGCGGCGAGTTTCACGATGGATCCGAAGAGCCTGCGCGAGCTCGTGGGCACGCAGAAACCGCGCCTGGGCCGGCGGCTCAAGGCCGTCGTACCGGTACATCTCTACGGTCAGTGCGCCGACATGGATCCGATCATGGAGATCGCCCGGGAGTTCGAGTTGGCCGTGGTGGAGGACGCCGCTCAGGCGGCCGGGGCCGAGTACAAGGGACGCAAGGCCGGCACCATCGGCGACTTCGGCGCGTTCAGCTTCTACCCGAGCAAGAACCTGGGCTGTTACGGAGACGGGGGCGCAGTGGTCACGCGAAGTAGCGACGACGCGCAACGGATCAAGATGCTCCGGAACTACGGTCAAGAGCGGCGTTACTACCACGAGATCAAGGGCGTCAACAGTCGCCTCGACGAGATGCAAGCGGCTGTGTTGAGAGCCAAGCTACCTCACCTCGAGGCATGGAACGAGCGCCGGCGGCGGATCGCCGCTGCGTACCAGACAATGATCGAAAACCTGCGCGTAAGCAGCCCCGCGTGTATGGACTATGCGGTCCATGCATGGCACCTCTACGTTATTCGCCATCCCGAGCGAGACAAGCTCGCCGAGTCGCTTGCGAAACGTGGAGTCGCAACGCTCATCCATTACCCGGTGCCGATTCATCTCCAGCGCGCGTATCGAGACCTCGGCCTGCGGGAGGGCGCCTATCCCGTCGCGGAGGCCGCGGCGTCCGAGGTTCTCTCGCTGCCGATCTTTCCGCAGCTGGCAGAGGACGAGATCGAGTACGTCTGCCGACAGGTCAATGAAAGCGAATGAGCCGCTCGGCGGAGACCGATGTAGTGCACTACGACTTCTGCACACTGTTCGATAAGAACTACCTGTTCAAGGGGCTGGCTCTTCACGAGTCGCTTCGGCGCCACGTCGAAGACTTCACGCTCTGGATTCTCTGTATGGACGACACGGCGTTCGACGTTCTCGAGCGACTCGATCTGCCCGACGTCAAACTGCTGTCTCTCGCCCAATTCGAGGACGAGGATCTACTCGCGGCGAAAGAGACTCGGACGCAGGTCGAGTATTGCTGGACTTGCACTCCGAGTCTGCCGCTCTACCTGCTCGAGCACGAGCCGGGGCTCGAGTCGATCAGCTACCTCGACGCAGATCTTTTCTTCTCGGACGATCCCGCGCCCGTTTTCCAGGAGCTCGGTGAGGGGTCGATCGGCATTGTCGGCCATCGCTACGGGCCCAAATGGGAGGCCCTTGCGGAAGACTCGGGCATCTACAACGTCGGGTTCATGGTGTTCAGGAACGACAAGCGCGCGCTGACATGTCTGAGCTGGTGGCGCGATCGATGCATCGAGTGGTGCTACCACCGGGTCGAAGACGGCAAGATGGGCGACCAGAAGTATCTCGACGACTGGCCTGCGCGGTTCGAAGGCGTCGTCGTCCTGCAGTACAAGGGAGCAGGGCTCGCCCCTTGGAACTTCGACAGGTACACGATCAGCAAGAAGAGCGGCGTGATATTGGTCGATGATGAGCCGCTCATCGTCAGTCATCTCCATTCGCTCGAGATCGTTGACGATGGCAAGAACTTCATACTTGCCTATCCCGAGTATGGCGTGAGCAGGACGAACGCGAAGCTCCTCTACGGCGACTACACCAAAGCGCTCCGACGAGCTATCGATACGACCCGAGTCCTGGAGCCCGGATATTCGTACGGCATCGGCGAGGTCTCACCCCACGCGCAACGTGAGCGTCTCCGGATCCAGAGGAGAGCCCGGTTGAGGCGCTTGTTGAGCTCGATTCCGCCGCTGCGCTGGGGGTGGCACTACGCGAAACGCGTCTTGCGTCCCACCGTCGAACCCGTAATACCGGAAGGGAGCTTGAAGGACTCCTGGAAAGCTCCCGAGGTTGCGAAACAGCAGAAAGCGCTGATTGAGGAAGAGCTTCGCGACCCAACCGGAGTTGCTCCGTTCAGAACGTTCCTCGACATCGTTGATTATGTCCTCCAAAACGAGGACATTCGCGCCTCCCGATTCCTCGACATCGGTTGCGGTGTCGGGCACTACTCCGAGCTTCTTCACCGATTTCATCCGGGCCGCTTCGACTACATGGGTTGCGACTACTCACCGGCAATGATCGAAACAGCGGAAGCCTTGTGGCCGCACTCGAAGTTCGTCGTCCACGATGTCTTCGACCAGGGTTTCGACTACTCCAGCTACGACATCGTCATGGCGAGCGCCCTCGTCGATGTGATCGAGGACTTCTGGACGGTGCTCGACATCCTTTTCGCGAAAACGTCGAATCTGCTCATCCTGCACCGCCAGCGACTCACGGACGAGGCGTCCTACTCGGTGACCGCTTCTGGCTATGTGGGTCAGAACACATATGCGACGTACTTGAATCTGGGCGAGCTGGAAATGCGCCTGGATCGATTTGGGTTGCGAATCCGGAAGGATTTTCCCGTTTCCGACGATATTCATAGCTTCCTGATCGAGCGGGCTCGGCCGCTGGAGACCGCAACAGTCGGCGAAGCTTGAGACTCCGAATGCGCAATCACAAGAGCCAACCGCTCGTCTCGATCGTCACGCCCTCGTTCAACCAGGCGGCGTTCATCGAGCGAACGATCGCGAGCGTTGCGAGCCAGGATTACCCGAATGTCGAGCACATTGTGTTCGACGGTGGCTCCAGCGACGGAACGATCGAGATACTGAAGAAGTACCCCCAGCTCGACTGGCTGTCCGAGCCCGACGAAGGTCAGTCCTCAGCGATCAACAAGGGCTTCAAGAAGGCCAAGGGTGAGATCATCGGCTGGCTCAACTCCGACGACATCTACCTCCCGGGCGCCATTCGCGAAGCGGTCGAATACCTTCAAGCTCACTCCGAGACGGCGCTCGTCTACAGCGATTTCATGGAGATCGAGGCCGACGACCACGAGCGGGCGAGGGTGCTGACGGAGCCTTTCGATCTGGAGCGGATGCTGAACCGAGGCAATCTCCTTCCGCAGCCGTCGACGTTCTTCCGGCGCGAGGTCTTCGACCGTGTCGGATACCTCAACCCCGACTACCGCTACGCCATGGACTACGACTACTGGATCCGGATCGCCAAGTCCAGCCTACGCCTCGATCGCGTCGACCGGTGCTGGTCGGGATTCCGTCTCCACGGCACCTCCAAGACGATCTCCGAGGGCTCGAGGGCCTGGAGGGAGCATCGACGCATATCTCGCGCCTACGGAGGCCGTTTCCTGGTGCCGCTGTTCTATGGATACCGACGACTGGTCTACCTCAGGCTCGCCAACTCGCGCTTTCGCTCTCTTGGCATGCGAGTCAACCGCGTGTTCCGCAAACTCGGGTTCAAAGGCTTTCACGGCTGAGTCGCAACGCCGCGGGAAGAGCTCAGAGCCTATCCCGATAGGCGGGCGCGGTTGAGGTGGTCGAGGCGTGGATGCCAGGGGCCGCACGAGACGTGAAAGCGCACTGGCAGTGCGGTGAGCGGCTCGGGTGGTTCATGGCGCCGCGAAACGGCCGCATCGGGCGTGCGGGCCTACCGGGATAGGCTCTTAGTCCCATCCTCCCCCGTCCGGCGACCGATGGGCGGTTCGATTCGGCTGGGGAACTAGCCCGATCTTCGCCGAGAGAAGAGACGGCGTCGAGATTCGTCCTGGTACCACTCTGTCCGCCAGTTCGTGCCAAAACGCGGAGCCTCGAAGGTGGGCGGGCACGAAATCGTCTTCTCGATGACGGTCAGGATCGGGTAGTGATGCACTGATGCGACCTGCTGGTGCAACGAGCTCGCGGGGGTGCGCTCGTGCGGCCCACTGATGTCGCTCAGAGAACGAGTCAGTCCATCCACGAACGAGTGGAAAGGCTGAAAAGGCCCGTGGATGTCCTCGCAGATGTACACGCCGCCGGGGCGAAGGTGCGGAAGCAAGCTCTTCAGCGTGACGACCTGTTGATGGGGCCTGTGACCACCGTCGTCGATCACAACATCGATCATCGGCACTTCTCGGAGTAAGCGCTTCCAGAACTCGGGATCTCCCTGATCGCCGACGAAGATCTCGAATCCGTCCTTCTCTAGCTCTTTACAGGCGGGGTTGATGTCCAGGCCGTAGATACGCGCGTCCGGGCCGAAGTAGTCGCGCCACATGTAAAGGCTTCCGCCACCCAGCACGCCGATTTCCAAGATACCAATCGATTTACCGCGAAACCGGCTCAGGTGGCGATCGTAAACGTCATAGTAGTGCTCCCACTTCCAGATTCCTGGTCCCTCTCTATTTTCTCTCGCGAACGCTTCGAGCGGACTCACGACATCCGGTGTTTCTTTCGGAGCGATATCTGGAGCCGCGATCTGCCGGCCGTAGCGATAACCGAGGGCGAAATAGCGAAAGAATCCGACGGCACGATAGATAAATCGCGCAGGTTTAATGAGGTGTAAACGCGCGATAAGGCGTCGCGCCGACGCTTGCATGATGGCACCGAGTATATATATCCCCTCGACAGAAAGGCTCTTTATCGAGAAATCGGTCTAGGTGGATGTCGTACGGCCGGGTCCTTCACGAGTCGAGCATCTATGCCTTCTAGGCTCTGATTCCAACCCGAGCGCGCCAAAGGCGACAGCACGCGCCCGATTGAAGCTACGAACTTGCGTTTGAGATCGACGGCCTCGAACTCCGGCAGATCGAGAGTCCGGCGGTGAGCCTTCCGCGCCTCGGGAAAACCTCACCGGTCGCGCGCTGGCCTTGTCGAGCGAGAGCTCGACCTAATCCTGCGCTTCGGACAGTAGGTCAAACGCAGCGTGCCCCCGGCGATTGGCGGCAAGCGGTGCGTCGAGGTAGTCGAAGCGAACGCCGGCCGGCACCGGTAGCAGCCGGAGGTTGCCTCTCGAAAACTCGCCATCGCTCCTTTACCGGCCGCTCGCACTCGAGCCAGGCGGTATCGTGGACCGGTCGAGATGATGCCCGAAGCCGCATCCGGAAGCCGCTACGACGAGCTGGACGCCTGCGGGCGAACGAGAGCTGGTCGTCTCTGTGATCGTCCCCAACCGGTCCCGACGCAAGGGTGACAGCCGGGATGAGCTCGGACTCTTCGCCCCCGGTTGACGTCGCCGTCAACGTCTTTCGGAAGCCATACCAGACCGCAGTTACGCTGCTGTCGCTCTTGCGGCATTCCGGCGATCTGATCGACAAGATCTATTTGACAGTCGACGAGTCCGGGACGGAGCATCTCTACGGTTCTCTTCTCGAGCGACTCACTGGGCGGTGCGTTCTGTTCGTCCCGAGGTTTCACTACTGGGTTCGCTCCTCGAAGTACTACCGCTTCCTCTTTCGCTATCGAGTGTTCCGGCACTCTCTTCGCTACCAGTACGCCTGGGAGAACACCGACAAGAAGTACCTGTTTCTCACCCACACTGACCTGCTCTATTCCGCCGATGTCGTCCGGCGCTATCTCGAGGTCATCGATGACCGCATCGGCGTGGGCGAAGTCGGCATGTGCTGGAACTGCCCGGCCAGCACTGCGGGCCTTTGCTCGAGCGAGCGGTACCTGGAGTATCGCCCGTCAGTCGCCGGCTATGCCGAGTTGACGCGCGAACACCCTGGCGCGAGGTCCAAGTACTACCCGCGTTATCGCCACGAGACCGCCTGGCCCCTGCCGGAGTGTCGCTTGAACGAATGGGCGTGCATGATCGACATGGAAAAAGCGCGTCCGATCACCATGCCGTACGGGCCCTGCACGCCGATGGGCGCCATGTACCTGGATATCGGAACCGAATGGTTCTACGAAGCTCACCGGCTCGGATACTCCGTTGAGCATGTCGGTCGGACTGGATACTACGCTCATGCGTGGGCCACCCCCGGTTACAACGGACACGAGCTTTTGTTCGACAAAGAGCAGTACCGTCAAGCAGAAGAGACCGCAAAGCGAATGCTCAGAGATGAATACGACTTCGCTTAGGTCTCTCGCAAATGCGATTACGAGCTACCGCGTATTCAAGGTTCGCGCTCTCGCGCTCGCTCTCACGCTGGTCTCCGCGGGTTGCATCATCGGCCTCACCGCGCTGACGGCCAACGGCACGGTGTCGCAGGCGCAGCCCGTGCTCAAGGCGCTGCTCGTCGTCTCGTTTGTCGCGCTCGCCGTCGTCGATTTCAAGGCCAGTGTCGCAATCGCCATCTTCGAGCTGGTGCTCGCCGGAACGGGCGGCCAGTGGGTCTATATCAGGGGAGGTCTGACCGGCCGGACTTTCCTCGATGCGGTAGTCGCAGTTCGAGCCCTGGCGATCATCGCGAGCGACTGGAGGCGAACTCGCCGACTCGAACTGGGACGATACGGAAGACACGCGCTAGTCGTCGCCACGGTGATCCCGATCGTCTGGATGGCGCTCGGCTTGCACTACGGGAATGTCCGTAGCGATATCTTCGCGGACGGCAACGGCTTTTTCTTCTTCGCCTTCATAGTCGTCATCGTCGCGCTCTTGATGCGTGGGCAGGGCGAATGGTTCCGGCGGCTCTTCCTCGCCGCCTGTGCCGTGAACGGGATCTTCACCCTGGTGCTCATCTTCATCAGCTCGACCGGAATGGTCTTACTCGACACGACCATGGCGAATGTTCTCCTGAACCGGCTCGGCATGGGCGGCGTGATCGGCCACCAAGGCTTCGGAGGTATGGGCACAGGCGCTTACAGGCTTTTCATCGGCAGCAGCCTCTTTCTCCAGGTCGGCCTCGTGCTGATCATCTGGCGATTGGTCACGCGCCCGCGGCAGGTCTGGCCCTGGCTGCTTTACGCGATTCTCTCGATCGACCTCCTCGCCACCTACACGAGAGGCATCTGGATCGCCGGAGCCGCCGCGGTGGTCATGGCCGTCGCGCTCGCCTCGCCGAGCTTCAAGCGGGCGGCACTGCTCCTGGTGGCGACTGTTGCGCTGTGGGGACTGATCGCTGCGGGCGGAGCTCTGAACAACTTCTCGCTTCGCAGCTATGTCTTCAATCGCTCGGCGTCGATCGTCAGCACTGGTACCAACCCGGGGTCTACTAACAAGGTGTCGTCCAGCAAGCCGGGGTCGTCCAGCAAGTCCTCTCCGACGGATGCCTACGGAGAGGCCTCGAACGCCATGAGGATCAAGGAGGCGAAGATCCTCTTCCGCCTCATCCGCAAGCGGCCGGTTCTGGGCTACGGCTTCGGCGCTGTCGCGAAGCATTACGGGCCTACCTACGCTTTCGAGCTTTCCTTCCTTGCGCTGCTGTTCAAGGCCGGCATCATCGGTTTCCTCATCTACATCTCGTTCCCGCTCCGGCTGCTCTGGGACTCCTGGCGCGTCCGCTTCCGCAAGAGGCCACCGCCGAGCGGCATCCCGTTCCGGGCTGCTTCGATTCCCTTCGCGATCGTCGCCAGCATCATGCTCGCCGCTGCTGTCAACCCGTACCTGTTCGCCGCCTTCGGGATCATCTCCATCCTGGCCGCGACCGCCTGGCTCGACAATACGAAGCCGACCGCGACTCCCGCCGAACCCTAAAGCAGGGCTCTCTTCGTCCAGACCTTCTGCCGCCGCAGCGCGGCCCGCGCGCCGCTCACCCGGGCCAGCGGTATCGCTCGGCGACCGGCGGCGCCCGCGCGGCGATAGCGCTTCCATTCCCGAAGTCCGGCAAAGCGACCGACCAGCGGAGCGAATGTCAGCTGCGTCAGCGCGATGAAGACAACATAAGCGAGGTCGTCTGCCAGCATCCACAGGGCATAACGCCTGAGCTGCGCGGTGCCGGCGTTCTTGGCGAGCATGCGCACCCTGTTGCGGCCGACCAGGAAATATTTACGGCCCGATCCATGGCCGAGGGTGGCCGAGTGGTGGTGCACCACGACGGCGCCGGGCGCGTAGAGGCAACGCCAGCCGCGCATGCGGGCGCGCCAGGCGACATCGACATCCTCCAGATAGGCGAAGAAGGACTCGTCGAAGCCGCCGATCTCATCCAGCATCGTGCGCCGGTACATGGCCGCGCCGCCGCTCGCCCCGAAGACCTCCACCGGCTCGCCCTCGCTGCTGTTGGCCGGTTCGCCCAGCAGGCGATCGTAGGCGATGCCGAGCCGATCCACCTCGACACCGGCCGAGTTGAGCATCTCCCGGCGATCGAAGAAACGCATCTGAGCGGCCACCGAGCCGATGTCGGCGGCGGAAGATCCGGCGGCGAGCAGTTGCGTAAACAGTCGCGGCTCGGCTATCGCATCGTCGTTCAGCAGCGCGACCCACTCGCCTTTCGATCGCCGGATACCCTCTGCTACGGCCGGCGAAAAACCGATGTTCTCCGGCTCGTAGACGACATCGACGCCCGTGGCGAGCTCCGAGCTGAGCCCCGGCTCGCCCGGCGACGCTCCGTTCAGGATCAGGATCAGCTCCGACGCGCCATCGACCTGCCGGAGTGCCGCCTGCGCCGACAGAAGACACTCCTCAAGAAGCGGCCCCTTGCGGTAGCTCACGACGATCACCGAAAGGATGGGCGCGGTCACGATCGAGTCTCACGCGCCGGCAAGAGGCTTGAGAGGACAGCGGTCTTTGCCATCGTCTTCGCCACGTGCGCTAAATCTAGACAATTGACTCGGATCCGGCGGTTCGCAGGCGCTGCGCCCGTGAAAAGAGCGGTATTCGCGTAGTTGCTTCTACGAGTTGGAAGAAGCGAGGGGCACTCGACCTGGCTGCCGACTAGTCTTTTCTCTCGAGGAGCGAAAACGTATGAACTCGATGACGAAAGAATCACCTTGGTCCGAGCAAGCACTCGCAGAGCTCAGCGAGGAGTTCGGCGACATCTACCGCGATCGTACGGTTCTCGTCACCGGCGCGGACGGTTTCATGGGCTCGCACCTGACCGAGGCGCTAGTGACGCTTGGAGCGCACGTCCATGCCTTCGTGCGCGCAACCTCAAGCGGCGCTCTCAACAACATCGGTCAACTAAAGCCGCAGATCGAGGTTCACTTCGCCGATCTCACCGACAAGACCTCGATCGACTATCTCCTGAAAGACCTGCTCAGGGCGCCCGATAAGCCTTTCGTCTTCCACCTCGGCGCGCAGGCTCACGTCGGCGAATCGTGGCACCGGCCCTACGAGACGGTGATGGCGAATACCGTCGGCACGCTCAACCTCTTGCAGTCGATCGTCGACCAGGGGCTCGAGCTGGAGAAGTTCGACACCGCCGGTACCTCCGAGGAGTACGGCAACGTGCGCAGCTCCGTCTCTCATCAACACGACTACGACGACGAGGGCGGCCTGATCCTGCACGAGCGCTCGCCAATCAATCCCAAGTCGATCTACGCGACCAGCAAGGTGGCGGCCGACTTCCTGACCATGAACTACTTCGACGCCTTCGGCGTGCCCGGCGTTGTGACCCGCATGTTCAACAACTACGGCCCGCGCCAGAATCCGCGCTACATCACCGGCACGATCATCACCCAGGCGCTCGAGCGCGAGCAGGTCGAGCTCGGCAATCTCGAGCCGCTGCGCGACTTCTGCTTCTGCACCGACGGGGTGCGCGGGCACCTGACCGTCGCTGCTCACGGAATCCCCGGCGATCTCTATGTCTACGGGCAGGGCGAGAACATCTCGATGCGGGACTGGGCCGAGAAGATCCTCGAGATCGGCGAGGCGGACGGTCACTGGCCTGCCGGGCGCGAGCTGGTCTCGGTAGAGAAGCGCTTCCGTCCCGGTGCGAGCGACGTGCTGGCGCTCAGGGTCGGTTACGAGAAGCTCAAGCGCGAGACGGGCTGGGAGCCGAAGGTGTCGTGGGAAGAGGGAATCTCGCGCACGATCGCCTGGTATGCGGCGAACCGAGAGCGCTGGCTGGGACGAATCGATTGGCTGGCGTAAGCGTAGATTCGAGCAGAGTCCGGTTGATCGCAAAGCGGAGGTCGCCACGCTCCCTCCCATGAAAACCGTCGTCACCGGAGGAGCCGGCTTCCTCGGCACGCATCTGGTCGAACGGTTGCGCGCGCAGGACATCGAGCCCTACATCCCACTCCTGAAAGACTGGGATCTCACTCGCGAGCGCGACGTCGAGCGGCTCTTTGCCGAGACGCGTCCCGAGCTCCTGATCCATCTCGCGGCGGAGGTCGGCGGCATTGGCGCCAACCAGGCCAATCCCGGTCGCTACTGGTACGCGAATCTGATCATGGGCGCCCAGATCCTCGAACAGAGCCGCCTCTGCGGTCTGCGCAAGCTCGTCCTGATCGGGACGATCTGCGCCTATCCCAAGTTCACGCCGGTCCCGTTCAAAGAGGAAGAACTCTGGAACGGCTACCCCGAGGAGACGAACGCGCCCTACGGGATCGCCAAGAAGACGCTGCTCGTCGGCGCCCAGGCCTACCGCGAGCAGTACGGGCTGGATGCGATTTATCTGCTGCCGGTGAACCTCTACGGCCCGCGCGACAACTTCAATCTCGAGACCTCGCACGTGATTCCGGCGCTGATCAGCAAGATGGTCGATGCCAAGCGAGGCGGGAAGCGAGAAGTGGTGCTCTGGGGCGACGGCTCGCCGACTCGTGAGTTTCTGTACGTAGACGATTGCGCCGAGGCGATTCTGCTGGCAGCCGAGCGCTACGACGGGCCCGAGCCGGTCAACATCGGCACCGGCAGTGAGATCTCGATCCGCGAATTGGCCGAGCTGATCGCAGAGCTGACCGGTTACGAGGGCGAGCTCGTCTGGGATACGTCGAAACCGAACGGTCAGCCGAGACGCCGCCTGGACACCGGCCGCGCCGAGCGCCTGTTTGACTTCCGCGCAAGGACTTCCTTACGTGAGGGGCTCGAGCGAACGATCGCCTGGTATCTGGAGCACCACGCTCCGACCTAATGGCCAGAGGCGATGCCTCTAAGGGCTGCGCCGACATGATTTAGTGCAGACGTCAGTTCCGCCGGTAGCGGTTGTATGGTCCCCCGATCGGGCTGTGAAAGAAGAGAGGTGCCACCGGATGCTCGGATTGAGAAAGGCATATGGGCGTTTGTCGAGCGCGATGATCAGAGCGACTATCGTGGTCAGGTTCCCCCATGTGTCGTTGGGGGAACGAATTCGGTTCAACGGCTTCCCGCAATTCAGAATCGATCGGACAGCGCGGGTTTCGATCGGCTCCGGCTCGATCTTCACCAGCAAGACGAGCGCGAATTTCGTCGGGCTTTTTAAACGGACGTCGATCTACGTAGGACCGGATGCCGAGCTTGAGATCGGCGAGAACGACGGTTTTTCCGGCGTCTCGATCTACTGTTCTTTACGAATCGAAATCGGTCCGAATCTGAATTGCGGTGGGAATGTCTCGATCTGGGATACGGACTTCCATCCGCTTGGAGCGGAAGCACGGCGAGAGCACGATCTGACTCAGATCGGGCGCGCCCCGATCGAAATCGGCCCCGACGTGTTTATCGGAGCGCAGTCGATCATCCTAAAAGGCACGCGTATCGGTGCGAGGAGCATCATCGGCGCCGGTAGTGTCGTATCAGGCGAGATCCCTGCCGATGAGATCTGGGCCGGCAACCCGGCAAGACGGATCCGGAGCTTGTCGGCGGGATAACTGAGTAGCGGATCGAACGAGGCGACGTGCTACTCGCTCGTGAGAGCACGCGCCAGCTTGGCTTCGATCACGTCGAAGCGCGCCGGCCAGGATTGCTCGGCGGCAAACTTGCGCCGCGCCGCTGCCAGTTCGGCCGAGTCGGAGTGAAGAAGGTCTTCGATTGCCTTTGCGAAGACGCCCGGCTCCGCGGCTGCCACTGTGATCTGGCCGGCGAAGATCGCCGGGTCGACGAAGGGCGTGCAGAGGACGGGCAGCCCCATTGCCAGGTACTGGTAGATCTTGCCGGGACTCATTCTCGTAGTGAACGGCTCGACGCGATGCGGCACCAGCCCGATGTCACAGCTGCGGACAAGCGCGGGCAGCTGAGCTAGCGGGACCTGGCCCAGGTAGGTCACGTTCGGAAGATCGGTGAGGGTATCGATGTCGATCTTGCGCTCGCCGCCGAGCAGCAATGACCACTCGGAATGCGCAAGCGCGAGACTGTGGATCAGCTCGAGGTCGATCCAGCGTTCGAAAGTTCCGATCACGAGCAAGCGAGGATGCGCAACCCGCGCTATCGGATCATCGCTTCGTGAACCGGCATCGAACAGGTTCAGATCGACGCCGTTTCGCACCAGCAGGCGCCGGTGCGCGGAGGCCGGCAGGTCGGCGAGAGAAAGCTCATTGGCCGCGACGCAGATATCGGCCAGAGCGGCCGCTTCGGATTCCAGTTTCCGCAGGCGGCTCACGTTGACGCCGGGAGCGGAGAGATAGTCGTCGGTGCGGTAGTAGAGGGCAAGGTCGCACTCGATCTTCTCCCGAAGCTTCACCAGATGAGGCGAGTACGACCAGAGCAGCAGCCGCTCGGCGCCCAGCTTGCGTAAGGCTCGCCGAATCTGGAGCGCGAGCAGACGGCGGTTGAGCGCGGTGCCCAGCTGGGTGCCCTGAAGCGGGATTCCGAACGGCGCCAGACGCCAGATGCGATCGCTCACTTGAGCGAACGGGCGCCTGAACTGACGTAGCCGGCGAGTCAGCTTTTTGACGTCCTTTCGCTGCAGTCGTGCGCTGCGCAGGCCAATCGGATCGACCCAGAGAACGCGGTAGCCTCGTCGCTCGGCCTCGTTCATGAGATGCCGGGAGTTGTGCGGAAGACCCGCCCACTCCGTGATCGGAAGGCAGACGATCGTGTCGAAGAGCGGCGCTTTACTCACGAAAGGTCTTCGCCCGGAGCCGGAGCGTCCCGGCGCGAGCTTAGGCGCCTGAGCAGGTGACGGTTGATCGCGCTGCGTGTCATCGAGATTCCCAGCTTGGCGGCGATACCAGTGTAGACGGCGCCCCTGAGCAAGATGTTGTCGTTCTTCGCGTAGTGCTTGCGGTAGAAGCGATACATGCCGTAATGAAAGGCGTAGTTGACGCGCGGCTTGCGGCTCTTCCCGCTCGTACCGGCCTTGACGTGAATCACCTTCACCGCCGGGTCGTACCAGGTGATCCAGCCGGCCTGCGCGAAGCGGTAGCAGAGGTCGAGGTCTTCCATGTACATCCAGTAGCCCTCGTCGAAGAGCCCCACCTCGTCCAGCGCCTTGCGCCGCATCAGCATGAAGGCGCCGTTGACGGCGTCCACGGGCCCGCTCTCGACCTCGGGCGCGCGGTACTGGGCGAGCCGGGCCGGCGCCTTCTTCCAGCGCCCGATGCGGGTGAAGTGCGCCAGCGCGCCGAGGGGCGTCGGAAACGAGCGCCGCGCGGCATGGTCGAAGCTTCCGTCCGGGAGCTCGAGCCAGCAACCGGAGATGCCGACCTCCGGCTTCTGCTCCATCAGCTCGAGCATCTGATCGAGCGCGCCGCCGGTCATCAGCGTATCGGGATTGAGCGCCAGCACGTAGGGAGCGCTGCCGCGCCGAATGACCAGGTTGTTCGCCTTCGAGAAGCCGAGATTCTCGTCCGAGGCGATCAGCTCGACCTCGGGGAACTCCTCCTCCACCATCTCCACCGTTCCGTCCTCGGAGGCGTTGTCCACTACCCAGACGCGGGCGCCCCCCGCGGGCGGAAAGGCACTTAGCGACTTGAGGCAGTCGCGAAGTAGCGTCCGGCAGCGATACGAGACGATGACGATGTCGAGCCGCAGTTCGGACATCTCGGTCGAGTCTAGACGCTCTCTTTCGCGCGCCTGCTTCCCGGCTCCAGCGAGCGGGCGAACACCAACGGCGTCGCCAGTACGAGCGCCGCGAAGGCATAGAAGTAATAGAACTGCATCGTCAGATAGAAGGCATTCGACGCCATCGTGCCGAGGAGTGCCGCGACCATCCCCCAGGCCAGCGGCCTCAATCGGGCCGCGGTCGGCGCGTCACCCGCGGCCGTCAGTGCCCGCCCGAGCGCGAGTGCCGCCGCCAGGCGCCGGAACAGGTACCAGAGGAAGACGGCGAAGACGACGGTGCCGACGATCCCTCCCTCCACCAGCAGCGCGACGTAGAAGGAATGCGGCCCCCAGTTGGTCTTACCGGTGACGAACTCGTAGTAGACCGAAAAGTTGTTCAGTCCAAGCCCGAACAACGGGTGGCTGTGCAAGACCTGCGGAATGAAGTGGTAGACGCCGAGGTGCGCCGAGACCGAGCCGGTGTTCGTCTGCAAGCGCGAGCGAAGCACGGTGGCGAAGAAATGACGGCGCTCGAAGACCACGCCCGCGAGCAGCACGCAGACGGCGCCGAAGGGAACGAGAAAGCGCGCCCGAGCGAAAAACTTGCGGTAGGGAATCGCCAGAACGAGAAAGCCGACGCCGAGCCCGAGCAGCCCGCTGCGCGAGAGAGTCGCCAGCTCGACCACGAGCAAGAAGCCGAGCAGAGCGGCCAGCGGCCAGCGCAGGCGATGTCCGCGCTCGAGGCGCAGGTAGAGCGGAACAAGGATCAGCAGCGCCATCGCCAGCATCACGCCGAGGTGGTTGGGATCGCCGGTAAGCGCGTTGGGCCGGTAGACGTTCTGGTTGCCGACCGCGCCGTAGATGTTGATCGAGGAAGCCGCCCCCCTGGTGAGCGGATCGAGCAGGCGCTTGTCGATGTTGAAGCCGGCCTCGGCCGCCCCGAGCTGGACGATGCCGTAGGCGGCGTTCGTGACCATGCCGACGATAAAAGCCCCCAGCGCCGTCCAGAAAAAGCGCTGCGAGCGGTCGCTGAGATGAATCACCGCCGCGGTCAGGAAGAGCAGGTGAATGACGAGCTTGACCATTCCCTTGCTGAACTGGGTCAGGCCCTGGGCGCTGTCGATGTTGAAGAATCCCACCAGGTAGCAGACGAGGAAAGCGGCGCTGAAGGCGAGTGTGACGAGCGCGGTGCGCGGAACCCTGAGGTCGCGCGAATGCGCGATATCGACGACGAAACTGGTCAGGTAGGCGATGGCAAGGAGATCGGCCAGGGCGACCGAGACACCGACCTCCCAGTGCAGCTTCTCGAAAGTCGCTGCAAAGAGCGTGATCAAGAGCAACCAATCGGTTCGCCTGCTCAAGCGCTGGGGCCGCGGTACCGTCACGGGCTGATCGTACGTGCTCGCGGCCCGCGGCCGGGGCGGTTCATAGCCATCATCCGATGCCCTCAGCGCCGCCAGGCAAGCAGCTCTTGCAGCGAGCCGGAGCGCAACCAACGAGCCGTTTCCCTGTACCTGCGACCGCGCTCGCCCCTGAAGACGAGGCCTCGCAGGGTCAGCGCAGTCGCAAGCAGGCGCCGAGCCCTGTTGGCGTAGCGAGCTCCCCGGTGCTCGTCGAGAAAGAGCAGATGGCCCTGCACCTGCTCGCGAAAGAGGCGCCCAGCGTGAGCCGCGCCACCGACGTGAACGACCTCGGCCGTGGGAGTGAAGATGACCTTCCAGCCCGCCCGGCGGAAGCGGTAGCACCAGTCCACCTCTTCGCTGAAGAGAAAGAAGCGCTCGTCGAGACCGCCGACCTCGTCGATCGCCGCGCGGCGCACGAGCAGGGCGGCGCCCATCAGGAACTCGGCCTCCAGTTCGCGGTCGTGGCGGAAGCCCCCTCCGTAGAAGGCGTTCAGGAGCTTCGTCCTCGGCGCCAGCTTGCGCAGGAAGAGGTACTCGGTGGAGAGCCGCCAGAGGGTCGGAAAGCCGCGCACCGATCGCTGCAGCCGTCCGTCCGGATAGCGCAGGCGCGGTCCTACCACGGCCGCCCCGGG
Organism: Actinomycetota bacterium; assembly: GCA_003162055.1. Lineage (GTDB taxonomy): Bacteria > Actinomycetota > Thermoleophilia > Gaiellales > Gaiellaceae > Fen-549. Next base: position 85,176 of record PMNA01000026.1, read on the forward strand.
CTCACGCTCCAGCACCTGCACGAGCTTCGCCAGCCCGTCACCGACGACCCAGGCATCGGCGTTGAGGAAGAAGAGCCAGCGCCCGCCGGCGGCCTCGATTCCCACGTTCCAGCCCGCTCCAAGGCCCTTGTTCTCCTGCTCGATCAGGCGCGCCTCGGGGAAGCGCTCGCGCACCAGCGCGGGCGTGCCGTCGCTCGAGCCATTGTCGACGACGATCAGCTCGCAGCCGCGCACGCTCTCCAGGCAGGGCTCGATCCAGGACAGCGCGTTGTAGGTGACGACAATCGCCGAGACCGAGGCCGGCACGGACGCGCCCGCCGGCCCAGCTTCGCTCGCCGCTACTGCTGCCGCTTCGCTCGAGTCGTTCAACTACCGGCTCCCGAGCGCCGGAGAATGACCACTGTTCGACGGGTTGGTCTCATCGTCGTGGCGGGTCTCGGCTCTCGCTGTTCGCGCCCGCGACCTCGAAGCGTATGAGATCGGCCGCTTCGCGCGCCCGTTCGACCGCCCGTTCCCGGTCGGGCCCGAGCGTCAACACTGCGCCGGCGCGATCCGAGCGCGAGCGAAACGGAGTGAACACGAAGCCCGGCTCGCGGTAGAGGCGGATGCGCTTGACGCCCTCCAGCGCGCTTGCCTCTTCGACGCCGTGGGCGGTGACCAACTCGCCCTCGGGCGCGATCAGAAAGCGTGTGCAGGCGCCGCCGGCGAGAGGCTGCGAAACCAGAGCCTGGGGATCGATCGTCTCTCCCAGCGCCGCGGCCAGCGCCAGCTCGTTCAGCTCGATTCCCAGCGCGGCCTCGATCAGCTCGGCCTCGTGCCCGCCGCCCAATCTCGCCGCAAGCTCCACTAACAGCGGCCCGCGCTCGCCCACGATGACCTGCACATAGCTGGGGCCCTGCTCGATTTTGAGCGCGGCCGTCGCGCGCCCGGCGATGTCGATCGTGCGGGCCAGCTCGTTCTCGCTCAGCGACGACGGCCAGGAGTGCTCGAGCGACACTCCGAAAGCAGGTGCCGCGGCACTGCGCCGGTCGGTCACGGCGAGGGCGTGGTAGCGGCCGTCGAGCGAGAAGCCGATCACCGTAGCCTCGCGGCCGGGCTCGAGCTGCTCGATCATGCACAGGCCGGAGCGCGAAGCGTGCAGCGCCCGCTCGACGGCGGGCCCGAGCTCCTCGAGCCCGCGGGCAAGCGCGAGCCCCCGTTGCCCCTGGCGGTCGGGCGCCTTCACGACGAGCGGGAAGCCGAGCTCGGCGGCTGCGGTCTCGGCCTCCTCGCCGCGGGTCGCGACGGCGTATCTGGCGAAGGGAAGACCGGCCTCGGTGAAGCGCTCGCGCTGCTTCAACTTCGAGACGGCGAGCTGGGCGCTCTCCATGCTGAGCGGATGGGGCAGACCGAGCTTGGCCGAGATGCGCGCGGCGATCGCAACCGACCAGTCGATCCCGGGTGCGATCACGCCGTCGATCTGCTCGGCCGCGGCGAGTCGCTCGAGCGCCGTCTCGTCCTCGGCCGAGATCAATGCACGCCGGTCGGCGAACGGGAAGCCGGGCGCTCCGGGATCGCGGTCGGCGGCGATCACGTAGAGCTCCCGCCTGCGCGCCGCTTCGAGCAAACCGAGCTGAGCGGGCCCGGCGCCAAGCACGAGTAACCGCTTCGCCCAGGCGTGAGAATCTCCCGTCACGGAGAACCATTCTCGCGCTTGCGGGCGACGGTACGCCTCTCGTTCGTCGAGCGGAGTTGGCGTTTGCAGGTCCGAAGCACGAGAATAGGTTCATGAACGCCGCGCTCGAGGAGCGAGTACGCGAGCTACGAGAGGAGCGCCACCACGGCGCGAGCTGGATGGCCCGGCATGCGCTCGAGGCGCTGGTCGAGGCGGTCAGGAACGGTGAGGATCCGGTCGAGGCCGCCCGTCTCCTCGCCTCGACTCGGATTTCCCTGGGCGCGATCGCCGGCGCCGTCGGCCGGGTGCTCACGGCCGGATCGCCCGCACAGGTCGTCGCCGAGGCCGAAGCGATCATCGGCTCGCGCTACCGCGCCGCGAAGATCATCGCCGTCATGCTCGAGCCGGATATCTCGGGCACCGTGTTGACGCATTCGGCCTCGGGCACGGTGCACGAGGCGCTGATTCACACTCCGCCCCAGCACGTCGTCTGCACCATCTCGGAGCCCGGCGGAGAGGGTCGCACACTGGCCGCTGAGTTGAAGGCGGAGGGCATTGATTCGGAGCTGATCGCCGACGACGAAGGCCCCGCCGCCGCTCAGGAATGCGATCTCGTCCTGCTCGGAGCCGACACGGTCTTCATGGACGGCTCGCTCGTCAACAAGGTCGGGACTCTTGCGATAGCGAGCGCCGCAAAAGACGCCGGCGTGCCGGTCGTCGTCGCCTGCGAGACCTTCAAGCTGGCGCCCTTCGACCCTCACCCGCCCACGGAGGACATCTTCGATCTGGTGCCTGCAGAGATGATCGACCGCGTCGTAACAGAAGAGGGAGCCGCGGAGACCGGGGACGTAGCGTCGCTCATCTACCGAACGCCCTGCCTGAGGCAGGGTTACGACCTCCTCCGCGGCCGCCGTTCCGAGCTTCGCGCGTTCGAGGAATCCTAGAGCGATGGAGCCGTGAAACCGTCAGATTCTGTCTCGACGAGCGAATGTTGGAGGAGTGAGTCATGAGCCCGGAGCAAAAGCCGAGCCCGCAGATCGAGATCTGCAAGGACGGCCCCTACCTGGTCAGCGGTGGCCTGCCGCTCAGTGACCAGTCGATCGTCATCAATGATCAGGGCGAATCTCTCGACTACCAGGAGGGAAAGAGCTACTCGACGCCGTCCGAATATGCGCTTTGCCGCTGCGGCGAGTCCAGCAACAAGCCCTTCTGCGACAGCAGCCATGCGAAGGTCGGGTTCGACGGCACCGAAACGGCCAGCCGGCAGCCCTACCTCGACCAGGCGGAGGTCTTCGAGGGCCCGACGATGTCGCTCGCGGACGCCGAGAGCCTCTGCGCCTTCGCCAGGTTCTGCGATCCGAAAGGCCGGATCTGGAACCTCGTCTACGAAACCAGCGATCCCGAAGCCCGGCGACTCGTCGAGTTCGAGTCCGGGCATTGCCCCGGTGGGCGACTGGTGGCGTTCGACCGAGAGACGGGCGAGTCCGTCGAACCGGAGTACGAGCCGTCGCTGGGGTTGATCGAGGACACGACAAGACGGGTCAGTGGACCGATCTGGGTGCGAGGCGGCATTCCGGTTGTCTCTGCCGACGGCACCGGCTACGAGGTCCGGAACCAGGTAGCTCTTTGTCGTTGCGGCCGGTCGGACAACAAGCCGTTCTGCAACGGGTCGCATGCGGCATGAGCTAGGTGTCCCGCCGAAGCCGCCGGGCTTTCATCGCGACGTGGTGACGCAGCTGCCCGGCGGCGGCGTATATCCGACGAGATGAGACGGGCCCTGGCAACGCTGTTGCTACTTCTTCTGCTCGTGCCGGCGGGTTGCGGCGGCTCCGGCTCGAGCGGTTCGAGCGATCTCCGCATCACCGTCTGGGGGCACGGCAAGAGCGGCGGAAGCGTCACCTACACGCTCACCTGCCCCCAGGGAACGGGCACCCTTCCCAAGGCCCGCACGGCCTGCTCGAGGCTGCGACAGGTAAGCGCCAAGGCTTTCGCTCCGGTTCCGGCCGGAACGGCTTGCACCGAGATCTACGGAGGAGCGCAGGTCGCCCACGTCAGCGGACGGTTCGCGGGCAAGAAGATCGATGCCGACTTCAACCGTACGAACGGCTGCGAGATCGAGCGCTGGAGTCGACTCGCCTTCCTCTTGCCTTCCTCTTTCCATCTAGCGCCGTAGCCGGTCGGCGGAAGGGCTGGACCGGATGCGTAAGCCCGCGTCGGCTCATCCTCACTACGATTAGGCGTTGCGCGCCCTGGACGCGCCGAATCGAAGATGCTCAAACCGCTGACCATTCTCGTCACCGCCGTCGGTTGCCCCGGAGCCGTGGCGCTGCTGCGCTCGCTGCGCGAGAACGGCGAGCGCGAGGTGCGCCTGGTCGGGGTGGACATGAACCCGCTCTCGATCGGCAGCCACTTCTGCGACGTCTTCGAGACCGTTCCGGCCGGTAGCGACCCCGGCTTCGCCGGCGCCGTGCTCGAGATCTGCCACCGCGAGAATGTGGAGGTAGTCCTGCCGCAGTCCTCCTACACGCTCGAGGGCCTGGCGATCGAGAAGGACAGCTTCGGCGAGATAGTCGTCGTCGTCGCCTCGATCGAGGCGATCAGGCGCGCCAACGACAAGGCCGAGACCTTCGCCTTGTGCGACGCAATCGGGGTGCGGGTTCCCGCCTGGCGCCGCGTCGCCAGCCCCGCCGAGATCGAGCAGGCCGGGAAGGAGCTCGGCTACCCCGAGCGCGAGATCTGCATCAAGCCGCTCATCTCCTCCGGGACGCGTGGCTTCCGCGTCATCTCGGCCTCGGCCGACCGGCGCAGGCAACTGCTCGAGAACCGCCCCGGCATGCCCGAGGCGTTGAGGCTCGAGGAGGCTGCCGACCTGGCCGGAGGCACGGGCGTCGAGTGGCTGATCATGGAGCTCGCGACCGGCAAGGAGCACACCATCGACGGCTATGCGGAGCAGGGCGAGATCCTGCTTGGCTATCCGAAGACGCGCGAGGCGATGCGCGCCGGCCTGGCCATGTACTTCGAGACGCTCGACAGCCCCGAGCTGATGGAGGCCGGCGCCAAGATCATCCGCGAGCTCAACTTCGACGGCTTCTTCAGCGTCAACCTGGTCGGCGACTGCGTGATCGAGATCAACCCCCGCATCTCGACCGTGCCCTACCAGGAAGACTTCAACTATCCCTACCTGGCGCTCAAGCGCGCCGTCGGCGAGCTCTCGGCCGACGAGCTCCGCGCCTACTCGTCGCGCATCCGCCCCAGCCGGCGAACCCTCCGCTACTTCGATCAGCTCGGTTGGGACGAGTAGTAGCCTGGTTACGCGAACGCGAAAGCGTTCTTCTCGGCACGAAAGCCGAGAGAAGCCTTCCCGACTCCGGGCGAGGCGATCGGAATCGCGTAACTACGGCTAGTCCGTCGGCGGGTCGAGCACCAGCCGCGCCACCTTGAACACCTCGGCGTACGGGCGGCCGACGGTGACACCGTGCACCTTGGCCAGGCTCCGGATGTAGTCGGGATCGGCGTAGGAACGGTGAGCCTGTGACCTGTACTTGCCCACCGCCTCGACCTTCTTCTCCAGCTCGCTCTCGCCGAAGGTGATGTAGCAGTCATCCGAGAAGCCCGAGGTGTTCCAGGGCAGCAGGTAGCCGAGCATGGTCGTGCGCTTGAAGGCGCGCAGACCCTCCCTTGCGACCGTCTGGTGATCCTGGTGCATGTCGGAGGGCGAGGGCTGGAAGACGACGTCGGGCTTGAACTCCTTCGACTCCTTGACCAGCAGCTCGAGGATCTCCTGGCGATGCTGGGGGAAGGTGCGCACGTCGAAGTCGTGCAAGACGACGTCTTTCACCCCGAGCACCGCGGTCGCCTCGCGCGCCTCGCGCGCCAGCGTGTCGGGCGGGAAGCCCTCGGGCAGCGAGCGGTTGGCGATCGAGAAGGCGATGTAGCGAACGTGGCAACCGGCGGCGGCGAGCCGGACGAGCGTCGCGCCGCAACCCAGCTCACCGTCATCGGTGTGCGGAGAGAGAACCAGAGCGCGCTTCCAGCTGTCGGCTAACACGTCGCCTTTCGAATCGTTGGCCTGACGGTAGACGGTTCGGCTCCGAGCGTACCGCCACGGCACCGGGCAATCCGGCCCGAACTATAACCGCGCCCCGTTTCAGGCAGCGTCGCCGTCGGAGGCGGGAGGTAGCACGGCCGCCGCCTCGGCGGCCAGCTCGCCACAGCTTACGCACACTCCGCCGCGCTCCGAAACGGCGTCGACAAAGCGATAGAAGAGCCGGCCCCAGCCCGGCGCCCCGGCAGAATCGAAGCTCCCCGGATGCCAGAGTAGCGAGAAGGCACCCCCGTTCTCCTGTGCCCAGTCGAGCAGCTCGAGCAGGCGCGGCTCGGCCTGGCGTGCCGAAAGACCCAGATAGCGCTCCTCGGCCAGCGTGGCGTCCATCACCGCCAGCGGTATCTCGATCAGGTCGAAGGCTCGCTCGGTTTGGAAGTTCCAGGGGCGAAACGGCTGCGCGATACCGGCCCGGAAGCCGGGCCGGTCGGGAAAACCGAGCGAGCAGTCGTAGCTGAAGCCGAGCTGCTCGATCGGGCCCAGATTGCGCTGCGGATCGAGGCGCAGGTAGTGAAAGCGGTGCCCTGAGACCTGTCCGGCAAGGTCGCGCAGCCGTTCCGTCTCGAGTGCCAGCTGGGCCGGATCGTCTGCGGCGGTGTAGCTGCCGTGCAGGCCGACCTCGGCGCCGCCGTCCTGCAACGTCTGCACCAATTTCGGGCGCAGCCGGTCGTAGAGCTCGGGGGTGGGCCCATCCTCCGCTCGGCCATGCCCGGCCATGACGAAAAATGTCGAGCCGGCGCCGCGACGCTTGAGCTCGCCCGTGACCCGCTCGAAACACCAGTAGGGGTCGCTGCCGCGCAGCTTGTGCAGCGGGATGGCCGCAAGCGCCCTTGCCTCGCGATAGGCCGCCCGGCCCCGGCCCTTCAGGACGGCGCCCTTCAGCCGCGCCGCCGCGCCCAAAGCGGCTCGCCGCGTCCAGCGCCAGGGAACGTCCACGTCGCTGGAGAGAGCGACTGCGAAGCGAGCGCCGCCCCAGCGGCGCGGCTCCACGCCGAGCTTGCGGCGCAGGCGCTCGAGCGGTGGATCGAGTGGGTCGAGCGAGGAGTACGCGGCCAGAAAGCGCCCGTGCTCGTCGCGACGCCCGTCCAACTCCTCGACCCGGGCCAGATCGAAGAAGGCGCCGGCAAGGGCCGCGGCCGGTTCGTCTCCTTCGGGCCGCCTGCCGCTCGCCAGCTCGGCCCAGGCCCGCTCGTCGTAGGGAACGTCGTCGCCGAAGCCGAGCTCGCTCGCCCCGATCGTGTCGAGCACCCAGCGCGCGCGCCGCTCGATCTCGACCGGGATCAAGACGCTCCTGCTTCCGAGGAGGACGCCCTCTTCGCAGTCGCGGCGGCGGCGTTGTCAGGCTCCTCGACCTCTTCCGCGCCCTTGAGCAGCAGTGCGATCAGGCCGCCGGCGAGTGGCCAGATCAGATACGAGGTCTGGAAAACGCGGGCCAGGAAGAGCAGCAGAAAGACGGAGAGCGTGAACCCGACCGCTCCGTTCCAGAGCGATCGCGAGCGCCGCTGGAGCCAGAGCAACCACGCCGTCAGCGGCAACCAGACCAGCAGTGCCAACGGAATGAACGGGTAGTAGCCCGTGCGGCTCGAGATGACGTGCGCCCGCAGCAGCAGCGCCGAGAAGCCGTAGCCGATGATGCGGTAGGTACCCGTGCCGTACTTGACCGTGTCGGTCCAGAGCGCCCCAGGACCGGCCACGAGAAACGGGACGAGGCCGGCCAGGACAACCGCCGCGAACACGATCAGCGGGACCTTCAGCCGCCGCCACTCCATTTTCCGCAGGAAGATGACGAAGAGGAAAGGCGCCGCGACAAGAGCGAACTGCTTGCATAGGACGGCGCCGCCGAGCAGCGCCGCCGCCCCGCTGAAGCGCGAGCGCGCGGCAAGCCCGAAGGCGCAGACCACGAGCAGCAGGCTGAGCGCGTCGGCGGTTCCAAACCAGGCCGCATGCACGATTAGAGGGTTGGCGGCCAGAAGGACGCCGAGCGCAAGGCGCGGCCCGAGCCGGCCCGGGAAGAGCAGGACGGCCGGGAACATGGCAAGCGCACAGAGCACAACCAGGAAGCGAAAATCGGAGAGCGGCTTGGGCAGAGCTCCCCAGGCCGCCGCGACGATGGCGGCGCCCGGGAAGTAGGCGAAGTGGTGCAGCGCCACCTGCTGCTTTTCGACTCCAGGCTTGACGCTGCCGTCGAGGCTGTAGAAGCGCTCGAGCCCCGAGGACGCATAGTCGTGCCCGTAGAGATTGGAGCCGTGCTGCAGCAGCTTGCCCGCGATCTCGATCTGGTAGGTCGAATCGTTCGTGTAGAACCACGGCGCCGTCGACTGCCGCAAGCCCGCCTGCAACGCCACCCCGGGCAGGAGGAGCGCGCAGAGGACGACCGCGGCGCAGGCGACGGCCCAGCGCAGGCGGAGCCGGCCGGCGGCGAGAAGGACGGCTGCGAGCCCGGCAACCAGAACGCCGGCCAGCATGGCGATCGAGCGCATCAGGCCCAGGTCCCAGCGCCCGTGCGCGGCCGACACGAGCGACGCGAACATCCCGGCGGCGTGAACGTGACCGGTGCGGAAGACCCAGCCGTCCAGGCCGAGCACTGGCAGATTGAGAACAACTACCGCGCCAAGCGCCCCGACCAGAAGCCAGGCGTCACTGCCCGAGAGCACACGGTCCTTTGCCGGATTCAATTGGTGCACCGTCCCATCTTCACAGCCGGCGCCGACGGTAACTCAGCCCTGCGACTTGGTGAACCGGCCGCGATAGACCACGAGCCTTCCGTTAAGCGAGAAGTAGTAGTGACGGCCGGCCGCGATTCCCGGCGAGAACTTGCCCATGCTCACGTGCCACGCGATCTTCCCGTCTGTCGTGCGGGCGGCGTATGTGTCACCTTGCAGCGTCGAGAAGAAGACCAGATTGCCGACGACCAGCGAGGGCGCCAGGATGCGGCCCGAGACGCTCGTTCGCCAGAGAAGCGCGCCGGTCGTAGCCCTGATGGCGCTCAGGCTGCCTGCGAGGTTCCCGACGAAGACGCGACCGTTTGCGACTGCGGGCGTGCCGTAAGTCAGCGTCCCGAGGTTGTAGGTCCATAGAGTGTGACCGCTGGCGGCCGCGAAAGCGATCACCTTGCCCGAGCGAGCGACCGTGAAGATCCTCTTCCCATCCGACGAGGGGCTGGCATAGAAGCTCTCGTATCTGACGAAGTCCCGGCGCACCCACACGGCCCAGATGCGCTGGCCGTTACTGCGCCGCAGGCACGTGACCAGGCCGCCGTAGGTGGTGATGCAGACCTTTCCGCCGACGACAGAGGGGCTGGAGCTGATTCGACCGCCGGTGTTGTAGACCCAAAGCGGCCGCCCTGTGCGCACGTTCAGGGCGTACAGCTTTCCGTCGGCCGCACCGGCGTAGACGGCGCCCCCGACGACGAGAGGCGACGACTCGACCGCCGCGCCCGTCTCGAGTTGCCAGAGCAGGCGGCCATCCGAGCGCCGGTAAGCCGTCACGTTCCCGCCGTGAGTGCTGACGATCAAGCGAGGGCCGGCAATCGCTGGGGTCGAAGCCGTGAATCCGGCGGCCTTGCGCGACCAGATTATGTGGCCGCTCTGGGCATTGAGCGCCAGCGTCCGCCCGTGCTCGAGGTTGACGTAGAGGTACCCGTTGCAGTAACTCGGCGGATATTCGATCTCATCGTGAAACCCGCGTGTCCATACGACCTTGGTCGGTCGCCCAAGGTTCAGATTCGGCCGGGCCAGCGAGCGCAGCGCGTCTCCTCCGAAATTGTTCCAGCACGGCTCGTCAACCTTGGCCTGGAGGGGCTTCTTCGCCGGATGGACAGCTCTCGTCGAGGTGTCGGAGGTCTTGATCGTCACGCTCCCGAGCGAGGTGATCGAACCGGCGGAACCGGGGCTCCGGAAGTGGAGGGCAAGCGCGCCGCCGAGCGCAAAGAGCATCAGCAGTACGGCGATCCCCAGTGGAACGAGAAACCGCTTTTTCCTGACCCAGCTAGGAAGCGTCGGCAAGGCGCCGAGTATAGCGGCGGCGAGCCCGGCTCCCGCGCGGGCCGGCGCGAGTAGAAGTTGACGCCGGAGGACGGTATGTTGCACCCCACGGTGACGAGCGAAGAACGCTCAGGCGGTCGGCTGCGCCGGCGCCGGCGCGGGCGAATCGAGATCCTTCATCCCTACCACGCTCGCCGCCAGCGCAAGAGCTCCCCAGGTAATCGGATCCTCGAAAAAGCCGCTGTAGGAAAGGGAATGCACGAACAGCACCCCGAATACGGCGGCAAGAGAGAGCCCAATCGTCGCATTTCGCTTCCAGGCCTTCCGCAAGGTCACGCAGGCTCCGGCGAGCCAGGCCAGGTAGGCGGCCAGACCGACGATGCCCAGCTCGGCGGCGACGGTCAGCGGCGTCGTGTGCGAGGTGTCTTTCTTGATCGAGCTGAGCGAAGACGACTTGTCCTGAGCCGCGCGCGGCTGCGAGCCGACGCCGACTCCGATCAGCGGGTGGTCGCGAAAGACATCGAGGGTGATCGACGCGAGGTGCGAGCGCCCGCTGGTCAAATGGCGCAGCGAATGACCCTGAACGCCGACGGCCGCGATCCCCACCCCGGCGATCGCCAGCACGGCGGTGCAGATCGCAATCGCCCGACGGGTTCGGCGACCGCCGACGACAAGCGTGATACCGACCGCAACGACGAACAGCGCAACGAGACTCGACTGGGAATACGAGAAGTACAGGGCGACCCAGATGAAGGCGATCAGCGCCGCCGCGAGAGCGAGAAGGCGCCGGCGTTGCCAGATCAGCACCACAAGCACGCTCAGCGCCAGCGCGAGATGCCGCCCGTAGATATTCGGGTCGTAGAAGAGCGAGTTTGTTCTGAAGAAACTGGTGTAGACGTTCGCCACCTCGAGATGGCGATCGAAGAAAATGCGGCGAGCTCCTTCTTCCCACAGGCCGAAGGCCGCGAAAACAACCGCTTCGCCAACTAGAACGATGGCCAAAGCCCGCGGCAGCCACGCTCGATTGGGCTCGTGAACGACGACCGCCACGAGCACCAGGAAGGGGAAGAGAAAAGCGGCGAGCTCTATCGATCCCTCGTGTACGTCCCGCGCCCAGAGCAAGGAGAGCGAGTACAGAAAGATCAAGACAGCGCTCGGAACAGCAAGCGATCGATCGATCGGGCGCACCGGGCCGTTACGTAGCAGTCTCCAGACGAGCGCGAACGCAGCCGCTGCGAGCACCGCGTACAGGGGCAGGAGCAAGTTCGCGTGCTGCGTTCCGAGCGACACGCCGATCCGGAAAGGCGCGGCCAGGAGCAGTAGTAGCGGCGCGACTCCCGGGTAGCGGTTGAACAGAAAGGCGATGCCCAAGACGACGAGCAGCGCCCCGACGAGCGCCGCCGCCCGCGTCGGCGAGGTGACCAGTAGCTTCAGATCACGTCCCGGGACGAGCGCGAACGCCATCCCAACCTCGGCCGCCGCCAACAGGCCCAGGCCCGAGAGAATCATTCGATTTCGACCGAGCAACAGCGGGAAGCAGGCCAGCGCCCCCAGGACTGCGGCCAGATTGGCTAGGTCGACATGAGTATGAGACATAGGCTTGCGCCGCAGACACTAGCGGCTGAAGAAAAGCCGCATGCGCGCCGGCAGCGCCGGTTTAATAGGGCTCACCCGCTCGTCCGCCCGCTCGGTCGTATGCTGGCGCTGTCTATCCAGACGTTTCGCGGGATCTTCAGATGGCCACGAAAGTCCTGATCATCAGCTTCTACTTCCCGCCGGCGGGCGGCGGCGGCGTTCAGCGCTGGCTGAAGCTGGCCGGCTACCTGCCCGGGCAGGGAATCGAAACGCACGTCCTGGCCCCCGACGATTCGCGCTGGCTGCAGAGCGACCCCGAGCTGGAGATTCCGGCCGATGTGCACGTCCACCGCGCTCGCTACGTCGGCCCAAGTGGGATCCGGCCGGGCGAGCAGTTACTTGGGCAAAGCGGATTGCGACGGCTCTGGCGCCGCCTGCTGCTCACGCCGAGGCGCCTGCTCGTTCCCGACGAGAACGTCAGCTGGGTCGCGAGCGCTCTTCCGGCGGCGCGACGAATCGTGAAGCGCGAAGGCATCGACGTCGTAGTCACGACCTCGCCCCCGACTTCGACGCACCTGATTGGCGCGCGCCTGCGCCGCCGCGGTGATCTGCGCTGGATCGCCGACCTGCGCGACTCCGTTGTCGCCAAGTCCGACCGGCATTACGAGCGCGCGCTGGTGCGCCTGAAGGAGAAAGCGAACCGCAGGCTCGCTCGCACCATCGCCCGTCGGGCCGATGCGATCGTTTGCGTCACGCAGACGATCGCCGAGGAGATGACCGCGCTGGGGACACGCGGCGAAACTCTGGTGATACCGAACGGGGCCGATTTCGACGACTTCGCCGCGATCGAGTACGAGCCGGGCGAGCGCTTCCGCATCACGCACACCGGCAACTTCTTCGGCAAGCGAGATCCGCGCCCGTTCCTCAGCGCCCTGGCTCAGATCGACGCGCCGATCACGGCTCGCTTCATCGGCGAGTTCCGCACCGCCGACCGGCTCTGGGCCGAGGAGCTCGGCCTGGGCGAGAAGCTCGAGCTGATCCACTTCCAGCCGCATGCGCAGGCGATCGCCTCGCAGCGGAACTCCGAAGCGCTCCTGCTCTTGATCCCGTTCTCCGCCGGCCGCGGCGTCGATGTCACCTCGGGGAAGATCTACGAGTATCTCGCGGCCAGGCGCCCGATTCTGGCGGCGGTGCCGCCGCAGGGCGCAGCCGCCAGGCTCGTGCGCGACGCCGGCGCCGGCGTCGTCGCCGCACCCGACGACAGCGAGGCGATACAAGCCGCGCTGGAAGAGCTGGTCGAGCGCTGGCGCAAGGGAAAGCTCGCCGACGTCGAGCTCCCGCCGAAGCTCATCAGCGAGATCGACCGCAAGGAGCGGATGCGTGAGATCGCCGAGCTGATCGAGCGGATCGCCGCTCTCTAGGCGCTGCGCTATCGGAACGGTGTTTTCGCGGCAACGTGCCGTATCGGCACGAAGATACGACATTCGAGCGCGTTTTTACTCGATACCGTTCTCCGCCCCGTGGGAGGGTGGGGGNNGTGGGTGGGTAAAGAGGCGCCCGGGACGAAAGTCTTCGCCCCTTTGAGCACAGCTTTGAGGCGGCGGACTGCCCAGCCTCGCGAAGCGCGCTACAGCCGACCGAAGTTCTTGAGGTAGCGATAGAGGTAAACGAGCGCCGGCTTGAGATCGCGCAGCGAAAGGACCGGCTCGACGAAAGGCGGCCTGGCGATGATCGGGCGCTCTCCTCTCATCAGCGTGATCGCCCACTGCTTGCGCCGCCCCTCGCTCGTGCGCGGCTCGGATGGGCGACCGGTCAGGTCGAGGTAGGCGATGTGGGCCAGATTCACGCCGCAGGCGGCCGCCAGCGTATGCCACATCCACAGCCGTGGATTGATCTCCATCAGCTTGTAGCGACCGTCGCGCGGATCACGCTTGAACTCCACCTGTGAAATGCCGGTATAGGCACAGACCTCCAGCAGGCGCAGCGAGTCCTCGACCAGCTCGGGCAGCCAGAGCGCCTCGCCGTGCCGGCAGCTGCCCACGCCGCGCGGCACCAGCTTGCGGCTGCGCGGGGTCTGGCGCAGCTTGCGTCCGCAGAAGATGCCCAGTGCGCGGCCTTCGCTGCCGAGGTAGCTACCGACGGTGTAGAGCTCCTTGTCGCCACCGGGAACGACCTCCTGCAGCATCGGGGCGTAGGGCGCGGCCATCTCGTAGGCCTCGTCGAGCCCGGCCATCGAGTCGCAGCTAAAGACGCGCCGCCTGGGATAGACCTTGCGGAAGGCGATCGGCTCCGACGGCTTGACGAAGAGAGGGAAGCCGATCTCCTTCGCGGCCTCGCGGGCCTCGGAGGCCGAGCTCGGATAGAGCGTCAGCGGCGCGGCGACATTCGCCTCGGCGGCGCGGGCGAGCTGCCAGCTTTTCTGCTGAAGCAGGTCGAGCTTGGCGGCGTCGGGCGCCGGGCAGAGCAACTTGCCACCGAGCTTGGGCAGCGCGCGGGAGATCGAGGCCAGACCGTCGTCGTGGGTGGCGAGGATCGGCGTCGGCGCGGGCAGTAGCTCGACGAGCTCGGAGAGAAAAGCCGTGAAGCGTTGCTCCTCGGCGTAGGGATCGGGGCAAACGAGAGGCAGGCAGTAGCGCGAGCGAAGCCCGATCGCGAAGGGACGGTGGTCGAGCGCCAGCACCCGCACACCGGCCCGCGCCAGCGACTGGATCGCACCCAGGCCGTTGACCCAGCCGACCTCGAGCACGATCGCCGGCGCCGCCGACGAGCCGTCGAGATAGCGCTCGATGCGCGTGCGTGTCTCCTGATCGATGATCTTCTCGCTCACAGGGGGCGATCGTAGCGGCTGCCGCTGTCACACAAGTCGCTGAGCTCGTCTCGTATCGAGGTACTCGTCTGGCAGGCCAAGGGCTCGTTCTCCCGAAACCAGTTCCAGGGAGTTCAAGATACGATCGATCGCTGGCGCGGCGGTTTCGGCGCCCTTTCTCGATGTCTGCGATGAATCAAATAGCGACGAATCTCATGCGGAGATGAGCCTCCGGTGATTCGAAAGCAGATGGGCCGCCTCGCGCAGCAGTCCCTGGTCTACGGGATCGGGGGCGTGGTCTCGCGCCTGGTCGCCATCGGCCTGATTCCCATCTACACGAGGGACCTCCACAAGGGCGGATACGGGACAGTCGCGATTCTCCTCTCCGGCGAGGCGCTGATGGTCATCGCCCTGCGGGCGGGCGTCCAGAACGCCTTCTTCCGCTTCTACTACCTGACCTCCGACCCGATCAAGAGACGGACCGTCGTACGCACCGCCTTCTGGTACACGATGACCGCCGCGACTGTCGGGCTAGCGCTCGGGCTCGTCTTCGCGCCCGAGATAGCGAGCGCCCTCGGGTTGAGCGGGCACACCAACCTCGTTCGGGTGACCGCCGTATTTCTCTGGGGCGACATGAACTACGAGCAGCAGGCCTCGATCTTCCGCGCCGAGCAGCGTTCGACCTCGTACGCGATCGCCAGCGTCAGCAACGTCTTGATCACCATCTGCGCGACGGTACTGCTCGTCGTCGTCTTAAAGCTGGGGCCGATGGGCATGATCGTGGGCAATTTCACCGGCACCCTGTGTGTATACGTGGTGCTCCTTCTCTACCGCGCCCGCCTACTCGGCTTCGAGTTCGACCGGCGCCTCTACCTGGCCATGGAGCACTTCGGCTTGCCGCTGCTCCCGTCGGCGCTCGCACTCTGGGCGACCAAGTTCTCCGATCGCCTCTTTCTCAATCACTACTTCGACACCAAAACGGTCGGCGTCTACTCCCTTGGCGTTCAGATCGCCTCGGCGCTGGTTCTCCTGATCACCGCCTTCCAGCTCGCCTGGCCCGCCTTCGCCTACGCGATCGAAGACGACGACGAGGCTCGCCACACCTATGCATACGTGCTGACGTACTACCTCTTCTTGATGACCTGGGCGGCCGTCGGACTCTCGCTGCTCGCGCCCTTCTTGGCCCATTTCCTCGCACCGACTTGGCACGGGCGGTCGAGCGCCAACGTCATACCGCTACTCGCCTTCGGCAACGTGATCTTCGCCGGCTACTCCGCGATGACGATCGGCATCGGCCGCGCGCGCAAAACAGGCGCGAACTGGATCATCACCGGCGTGGGAGCGCTAGTCGACGTTGTCCTGAACATCGTGCTCATTCCGCGCATCGGAATCTCAGGCGCCGCAATAGCTCTACTCGTCGCGTACGCGACGATGTTCCTCGGGATCAGCTGGCGTGCGCAGCACGTCTTCTTCGTCCCGTACCAGTGGCGCCGAATAGTGACGCTGCTCAGCGTCGGAGCCGCGCTGAGCGTGGCCGGTGGGGTCTTTTCGATCCCGACCCCGCTCGCTCTCGTTCTCGCGATCGCCTATCCCCTCGTCCTCTTCGTCTTCGGTTTTTACCTCGCTCCCGAGCGCAGGCAGATGGCCGCGCTTGCTCGCCGCGCTCTGCGCTTGCAACACAGCTGACGTATCGACCGTGCCCGCCCTCAGCGAGCGATGACCAGCGCCCTTGCTCGATACGGGCCGGAGCGAACGACCACCCGGTAGCGACCCGGCGTCGAAGGAGCGCGCAAAACCAGCGAACGGCCCGAGGTCAGCCCGTACGTTCCGTTGAAATGCCAGCGTACGGAGACCCGGTCGGTTGAGATTTTGAGCCGGAACATATTTCCGGCGCTCACTCGGATGCGGCCCGGCCGTAAATTCAGGATGCGGAGGCGAATGGGGATCGGCTCGCTCGCGCCCGATTCGTTCCCGACGTGATCGACGGCCTTCAGCGTCAATTCGTGCCAGCCCTTGAGAACGCGTCCGTCGGCCATTCCCTTCCAGTCGAACTTGCCCGGCTTGCCCGCTCGCTCCTTCGTTTGCTCGACCAGCTTCCCGTCGACGAAGAGGAGGATGCGAGCTCGCTCGTTCAGGTGGTATCTGATGTGGACGGCGTCCTTGTTGCCATCGCCGTCCGGCGAGATGGTGTGTGAGCTCACGGAGATGTTGGTTAGTTTGGGCGCCTGAGTGTCGAGCTGGATGATGTTCGGGAGCATGGTGGTCAGTCGCTCGTTTACGAGGTACACCCGCACTCGATAGATACCGTCAGGTAGAAGTCGACCGGTGTTGTCGCGCCCATCCCAGACCACGTGGAGCGGGCCCGGCGGCTTATACGCGGCGCCGAGGAGCTGCCGAACCACGTGCTCCGGCGGCACGGTGATCGAGAGGGTCACCCGCTCGTTTCGGCGCAACGAGAATTCGATTCTCGCCTTCGACGTGTTACAGCGGCAGGTGGGTGAGAACTCCTTCGTAACGCGGGTGCTCGTGATGGTCGGCGGCTCGAGCTTCAGCTGTTCGGTCACCACGAAGGCGACGCCGGTCGCCACCATCAAGAGCGTGACGAGGATCGGTGGGCCGAAGCGAGTAAACACGGGCGAAGGGAGTTTACGTGCCGCTCAGAGTCACGTGCCCTGCGAGCGGTGAGAGTCTCGACAGCGTTATTACCTTGTGGTAAGGTAAGGATCGCTTTCGAGCTGCCGCCAAAGTGACCTCAACCACCGCCACAATCCTCGTCTGCGAGGACGATCCGAGCCTTCGCCTTCTGTTTCGGCTGACGCTCGAGCCGCATGGCTACAAGGTCGTCGAGGCCGGTGACGGTCGCTCGGCAATCGAGTTGGCGCGTAGCGCAGAGCCCGATCTGGCGATCATCGATATGGGCCTGCCCGACTGCAGCGGCATCGAAGTCGCGCGGGCGATCAGGGAGACGCCCGCGCTCGAGAAGACGCCGATCTTGATGGCGACGGGGAGCATGCAGCCGGGCGACCGGCTAACGGCCGAGGATGCCGGGGTAGACGCCTTCCTCTACAAGCCCTTCAACATGATCAGGCTGATCACGGAGATTCAGCGACTACTGGGGAAGCGAGAGACCGTCGATATCGGCCTCTCGCTTCGGCGTCTGCACTGATTGTGAGTGCGTCTGCTCAACCGAGCGGCGCTGCTGCGCTGCACTGCTCGCAGTGCTGCTCGAACGGTGTCCCGTGAACGCAGAGCGGCAACGGGATCGACCAGGCGTGTAGACGAGTTGCCGTGTCAACCATCCGTGCCGTCACTGCCGATCTGGTCCCCTTGATCGGAGCGGCGTACTTCAGCGGTTCTGTCATGAGGAGGCTCATGCGGGGAGCTTCTCCTTGGGGGGCTTAGATTTTCTCAGAGCCAAAGCGACTTGGCTCACTACGAAAACTATGCCCTCTGAAAACGTTTTCCTAGAGCCAAATCGGGGATTGAGATCCCCCATAAGGGGGTCAAGTTCGAAGTCGTCTCCCGAGTTAACCGGTTTCTGGCGAAGCGCTGACGTAACCGAAAGGCGGGCGTTCGACCGGCTCGAAATACTTGCAGTTTCGGGACTCTATTTTTCGTCGCACCTGCCGAAAATGAGGGTGCGGCGTATTTCATGCGGCGCTAATCCGGGAGGGCCGACAGATGATGATGTGGGTAATCGCGGCGGCAATGACTTTCGTCGCCCTAGGTTTCATTGCGGTGGAGTACCGACCACACCACTTCCGACTGCACCACCGCTGATCGTCGAGGCCTCGCCGGGAAGTGCAAGCGGCGAGGCAACCGCGATCGCCAGGAAGCTCCAAGTCATCGGATCCTCGAAAAAGTCCGCATAGAAGAGGCTGTGGACGGCGATCGCGGTCAGCGACAGTGCGCACACGAGCTGGACGCGACCCGGGAAGGTCGGTCCGGCGCGGCGGAAGGTGACGAGCAGCGAGGCCGCGAGCAGCCAGAGGAAGAGCACGAACCCAACCAGCCCCTCTTCCGCGGCGACGGTCACGGGCGTGGTGTGCGAGGCCGCCTTGCGCAGGTCGCGCCCGGACAACCCGGTGAGATCGGCGTAGGCCCGCCTGAAGCCGCCGATACCGACTCCTACGACCGGGTGGTGAACGGCGATTCGTATCCCATGCTCAACGAGGGTCGAGCGAGCCGAGGTGATGCTGTTGAGATTGCTCTTCGACCCGTCGAGCATCTTCGCTCGGGCCTGCGGCGCCAACAAGGCGACCGGCACGATCAGCATCGCCATGAGCACGAGCGGAGTCGCTGCGCGCCGGTGCCAGGAGACGAGAGCTGCGGCCACAACTCCCACCACGAGAGCCGTAAAGCTCGACTGCGAATAGGAGAGAAAGAGCCCGACCCAGAGCGCACCGATCGCGCAGGTCAAGAGGGCGAGCCAGGGGCGGCCGACGCGCGTGACCACGAGCGCGAGACAGGCCAGTATGGCCAGAACGAGAAAGCGCCCGTAGATGGACGGATCCCAGAACACCGAGTTGACCCGGAAAAACGGCCGGTAGGCATTCGAGTTGATGACCTTCGGGTTCCAGTAGAGCTGCCCCGTCTCGTGCTGATAGGCGCCGATGAGCGCGAACACGAGGGCCATCGAGACGAGCTGCAGGAGTAGGCCCTGAAGCAGCCGCCGCGACCAGCGCAAGCGGGCCAGCGCGAGCGCGAGAAAGGTGAAGGGCAGAAGGGCGGCATCGAGCTCGGTCGCGCCTCTTCGGACGTCGATGCTCCAGAGAAGCGAGAGAGCACTCCAGACGACGAAGCCCGCCACGGGCCAGGCGAGCGGCCCCAGCTCTCGTGACCGCCTGTCGCCCCGGTAGGTCTCCAGCGCCAGCACGAGAGTCGCCGCCGTGATGACCACGTAAAGGAGAATGAACGAGCTGTAGTTCGAGTTGCTCAGCGTGAAAGGAAGGCGGGCCGGGACACAGGCCAATGCGAGAACCGGCAGCAGCCACGGCCAGCGCCGCAGTACGACGATGAGAACCGAGGCGCTCACCAGCACGGTCACGACGGTGATCGCCAGCGAGGCAGGGCCGACGCGCGGCGCGAACGTAGCCGCCGCGAGCATGCCCCCGCCGGCTGCCAGCGCGAGCCCGCCGAGACGCACCCATCGGTCGTGAGCGAGAAGTAGCCCGACTAACCCGAGTGCCGCAAGCGGGCCACCGATTTGTGCGAGCGCATCCACGATCCTCCGGTCAACTTCCAGCTCGCGGCGCTATGCGAGGCGGCCGGTACCGCGTATTGCAGGGTAAAACCGTCAAAGCCGAGCGAGTTTACAGAACTGGGTCGGCAGGGCGGCGAGAGAGCCCCCGGTACTCAGGCGCCGAATCATGTACGCCCGGAAAACGAAGCGGGCCGGGCGATCGAGTGATCCCCGATCGTCCGGCCCGCGCCACTGCCATGAAGACGGCTGCCGATCCCCACGCGAGCGAGGCGGCGCCGTCGGCCGGCGGCTATTTCTCTCCCAGAACCGCCTTCAGCGTGTCGGAGCGAAGTCCGAGACGAAGCGCCTCCAGACCCAGTGCCTCCTCGGGCGGGATGTTGCCGAGGTTCACCTCGGGCCCGTAGTGAGCGATCATCCAGGATTGAGCAGCCTTGAGCGGCGCCTCGAAGATGAGATCGTTGATGGGAATGTCGTGCGCGATCTCCTCGATGAGCCCTTCGCGCATCTCGCCCGACGGCCGGAAGATGCCGGCGGTGCCGCCCTCTCTTCCTTCCGTGATCACCTTCCAGGAACCGGCCTCGAGCTCTTCCTTGATCCAGTTCACCCACTCGTAAGGCGCGAACACGACCTCCGCGTCCTTGGAGCCGACTTCGGACAGGACGGTGAAGTCGCGCGCAAAGTCGGCGATCAGCTCGAGCTTGCGCTCACGCGGGAGGTCGATTGTGCCGTCGGAGATCTCGACGTGAGTCAAGCCGTTGGCCGACATCCACTTTTTGTATCCGTCGAGTTTTCCCAGGGTGTAGGAGACCTCGAACAGTGTCCCCCCACAGACGACCGGCGTCGCGAGCGATCGGTACAGGGAGATCTTCTCCTTGAGGTTGCAGGTGATGTAGGAGGAGCCCCAGCCGAGCTTCGCCACGTCGATGTAATCGCCGGCGACCTCGTAGAGGCCCTCGATGGCGGCGATGGTCAAGCCCTTGTCGAAGATATGCGTGATTCCCTGAGCGCGCGGCTTGGCGCTGCGAGGCGGTAGTGCGAGGAATCCGTCAGAGGCTGACATAGATGTTCTCCAATCGTTTACGGGCGGTTTCCCGCAGGTCGTGATGGGTGGATTCTCCATGACTGTCGGAGTCGACGGCGAGGGGATACGAATCGCTTGACCGACCCGCGGTAAGGCACTCGAGCGTGAGCCGACGATAGAGCACTAGTCCTAGTCCTCGCCCTCGTCCTCGTCGGCTTGCTCCCGAGCCTCGTCAGCGGCGCGAGCGAGCGTCAGCGCCAGCTCCTCGGCGATCGCCGGATCCATGCAGATCTTCAGCTCCCCGTCCATCTGATGCGCGAGCGCCAGCGACACCCAGCCGCCCTCGACCGCGCGGGCGACGGCGAGAACCAGATCGCCGGTATCGAGACTCTCGAAGCGAAGCATGCCTTCGTCCGACCCGTTCCCGTTGTTATCAAGAGTGATGTCGTTCATCGGCGCCTCGACTCAGAGTAACGAGGATAGCCCCAGCGACCGATTGCCTACCAGTTAACAGGCGTTATTCGTCGGATCCCGAGCTCTGATCGGCAATGTGCATTCCCGCCACCGCGGAGCCGCGACAGACACCCCGGTCGCGACTCCGCTGAGGAACCGCTCAGTCGGCGGCGGGGACCAACTCGGGCCGCAGGCCGGGCGCTTCGTGGCGCCCGAAGCGAGTGGCCGGCATCCACTCCAGCCAGCGGGGCAGGTACCAGTTCCAGCGGCCGAGCAGCTTCATCGTCGAGGGCAGGAGCACGCCGCGGATGATCGTGGCGCCGACGAGCACCGCTACGGCCGGGCCGACACCGGGCTCCTTCATCTCGACCAGCCGAAACCAGTTCCGCGCGCTCCAACCGCCGACGCGCCCCGCGAGCCAGATGCGCGGCGGAACGAGGTAGACCCGCAAACGACGGTTCGGCGAGCCGGCCGATCAGCTGCGCGAGGGCCGTTCGAGCGCGCCCATAGCCGCGGTCACTGAGAGCAACTGGCCGATGTCACTACAGGCCGTCACACTCACCTTTGGGCCCCCACAACTCGAAAACGATGGAAGATAGCGTCATGAAACGATTTCGAAAAAAGGTCGAGGCGCTCGCGCACGACTTGCCTGTCGTAAATCCCGGCGCAAGCGAATTCGAGGTAAACCGCTGGCTCGTTGCCGATTTCATCGTGGAGCGGTTACTCCCGATCGTCGGCACGCACCCGTTCCCACTTGCGGAGCTCGAGTTGATGACCTCGACGGTCTGCCGATTCCAGCCTACGCACATCTTCGAATGGGGAACTCACGTCGGTAAATCGGCTCGGGTCTTCTACGAGACGTCTACGTTCTACGACCTGGGTACGGAAATCCACTCGGTCGATCTACCGGACGACGTCGGCCATGTAGAGCACCCGGGCGATACGCGCGGAGAGTATGTGAGGCAGACGCCCGTTCACCTTCATCAAGGCGACGGCCTCGATACATCGTTGGCGATTCTCGCAAGCGCCGAGGCTCCGGTGACGGCGGTGTTCTTCGTGGACGGAGATCATTCCTACGACTCCGTGAGACGAGAGCTCGAGGGGATCATCGAGAGCGTGGAGCACCCGGTCGTGCTCTTACACGACACCTTCTACCAATCCAGCGACTCGGGCTACAACACGGGCCCATACCGAGCGATCCGAGATCTGCTTCGGCAGCGAGGCAGCGCGTACAAGACAATCGACACGAAGACCGGTCTTCCGGGCATGACCCTCGTCTTTCACGAGAAGGCGCTGTAAGTCGCGGAGATCGAGGAGGCGATCTCACGCTACGCCCGAACGGCAACGCGAGGCGGCACGGCGATCTTCAATCCGCGCGGAGGAAAGCGAGCACGGCAAGCACGCGCCGGTGTTGCTCGGGCGAAGCCGGCAGGCGCAGCTTGGCGAAGATGCTCGTCACGTGCTTCTCGACGGCGCGCGCGGTGACGACGAGGCGGGCGGCGATCGCCGCGTTGCTCAGGCCCTCCGCCATCAGCGAGAGCACCTCCCGCTCGCGCGGCGTCAGATCGGAGATCGGGTCGTGCTGCCGGCGCCTGCCGACCAGGCGCGAGACGATCTCGGGGTCGAGCGCGGAGCCTCCTTCGCCGACGCGGCGCACGGCCGAGAGGAACTGCTCGACGTCCGAGACGCGGTCCTTGAGCAGGTAGCCAACCCCCTCGGCGCTCTCGGCAAGAAGCTCCAGCGCGTATTCCGACTCCAAGTAGGCAGAGAGGACTAGCACGCCGGTCTGCGGCAGCTCGTGGCGAATCTGCTTGGCGGCGCGCAGGCCTTCGTCGGTTTGGGTCGGCGGCATGCGAATGTCGATCACCGCGACGTCGGGGTGGTAGCTGCGCACCTTCAAGATCAGCTCCTCGGCATTCCCGGCCTGGCCGACCACTTCGAAGCCCGCCTCGTCGAGAAGATGAGCCATTCCCTCTCGCAAGAGAACCGAGTCCTCGGCGATTACGACGCGCACGCGATCACCACCCTCGAATCGAGCCTTCGCCGAGCGGTCGGGCAGTCTCCAGCGTAGCGAGGCTCGAGCCCGTTATCGACCCGGCTCATTTCGCGTAGACGGCGATCGCCGCACCCGAGAGATCGCTCTTGGGCACAAAGCCACGCGCCCCACTCTCGCTGATGGACTCGCCGTAGTCGGCCGCGTCGCGCGAAGAGGTGAGAACGATCACCGCGTTTTCGCCGCGCCGCTGAAGCTCTCTGGCGACCACGAACCCGTCGATGTCGGGAAGCTGGATGTCGAGCAGCACGAGATCGGGCGAGAGCTCACCGGTCAGCTCCAGCGCCTCGCGGCCGTTCGCCGCCTCGCCCACGACGACGAGGCCGTCGGCCTCGAGCAGATGCCGGGCGCTGGTGCGAAAGGCTTTGTGATCGTCGACTATCAGAACGGTGGTCACAGGCTCATCGTGGCACATGCGGCCGCTTTCACCGGTACGGCCATCCACACAGTTGAGGGGCGGTTTGGGTGATTCGGGCTCAGCAGAGCTCGCTTCAATTGATGACCCGCCGCTGAGCGCGGTCAGGCGGTGGAGCGCTTCATTTGGAACGAGCTCTTAAGAAAGGCGCTCACGTGAAAAAGCTAGAAACGCCTCGGCGGCCCGTGTCAGCGAGCGCCCGCTGGCCTGCACGATCGAAATCTCGCGCGCGGGATCGAGGCCTTCGACGCGGGCGCTGGCGAGTTGCCCCGCCGCCAGCTCGCTCTCCAGCGCCGAATGCGCGATGAAGGCGACGCCGTAACCGGCCAGCACCGCCGAGCGCACCGATTCCTGTAGCCCGAGCTCGAGCTGAATGTTGAGATCGCGCATGCGAACACCGCGCGGGCGCAGCTCGTCCTCGAGCAGGTGCCGCAGGCCCGCGCCTTCCTGCATCACTATCAGCGGCTCGCGGCACAGCTCGTCGAGCGTGATCGTGCGATTGGCGAATCGGTGCTCGGGCTTGCAGGCCAGCACGACGTCGTCGCGGAAGAAGGGCTCGAAGACGACGCCGCGGTGCTTGCGCGCCGCCCCGACCACGCCCAGCTCGAGCTCGCGCTCAGCCACCCGCTCGACAACGGTCTGGGTATCGAAGACGGAGAGTGAGATCGAGACAGCCGGTGATTGGCGCTGAAACTCGCAGAGCAGAAGCGGCACGACTCGCTCGCCCGGCCCGGTCGAAGAGCCGATCTCGAGCCGACCGCGCAGCTCGCCTTCCTCCACGCTGGCCACCTCGTTTTGCAGCTGCTCCTCGAGCATGATCAAGCGCTGGGCGCCGCGGTAGAGGCGCTGCCCGGCCTCCGTCGGCTCGACGCGACGGCCCGAGCGGTCGAGTAGGCGGAGCCCGAACCTCTCCTCGAGCGCCCTTATCTGCATGCTGACGGCGGGCTGAGTCACGCCCAGCCGCTCGGCGGCCTGCGAGAAGCTGTGCAATTCGACGACGGCGCAGAAGGCGGCCAGCTGACGCGTGTCCATAAAGACATTCTATGACGCGTAGAAGATCTATCAGTCCTCAACGCGTTCCAACCGAAGGACGGTTATCCTCGAATCGTGGAGCAAGGGACCCTCGCGACGCGCTACTCCCAGCTGGCAGAGGAGTCGCCGGACAGGCGCGGAGTCGATCTAGCTCTGCGTTTCCTAGACATCCTCTTCTCCGCCTCCTTCCTGCTCGTCTCGCTGCCGATCACGGTGCTGGTGGTGCCGATCATCCTGCTCACCAGCGGGACGCCGATCTTCTACCGGGGCGAGCGTGTTGGGCGCTCGGGTCGCGTCTTCTTGATGCTCAAGTTCCGCACACTTCGGCGCGGTGCCGAAAGCCGGCTCGGGCCCTACCTCGGCTCGGAGCTGGTCGCGCGCACGCGCGCCGAGTACACGCCGATCGGCCGCTGGCTCAGGGCCACCCAGCTCGATGAGATTCCGCAGTTGTTGAACGTGCTCCGGGGTGACATGAGCCTGGTCGGGCCGCGGCCGATCCGGCCGCGCTTCTTCGAGGAGCTGGCCGAGGATATTCCGTCCTACTGGCAGCGCCTAGTCGTCCGCCCGGGACTGACCGGTTTCGCCCAGGTGCGCAAGGGCTACGAGACCTCCTGGGCCGAGAAGCTCGCCCACGACCTGGAGTACATCGCCGATCGCTCGGTCAGGCTCTACCTGCGCACGCTCGTGGCGACCGGCTGGCGCGTGCTCAGGCAGTCGCTGCGCGGCCTGGTTCGGCCGCGCAAGTAGAGATCCAAACTAGACTCCCTCCCCGTGTGCGGGATCTGTGGAATCGTCTCAACGAGGCGAGGTGTCGATCCGGACGAGCTGGCGGCGATGAACGCCAAGCTCGCGCACCGCGGCCCCGATAGCGAGGGAGCCTTCCTCGACGGCGGCGTCGGTATCGCGGCGCGGCGCCTCTCGATCATCGACCTGAACACGGGCGATCAGCCGCTGGCGAACGAGGACGGTAGCGTGCGGGTCGCGCAGAACGGCGAGATCTACAACTACCGCGAGCTCCGCGATGAGCTTGCGAGCAAGGGCCACCGCTTCGCGAGCCACGGCGACACCGAGGTGATCGCCCACCTTTATGAGGAGTACGGGCTCGATTTCGCCACCCGCTTGCGCGGGATGTTCGCCGTCGCGATCTGGGATGCGCGCGAACAGCAGCTCGTTTTGGCGCGAGACCGCTTCGGCATCAAGCCGCTCTACTACCGCGAAGAGGACCGCGAACTGCGCTTCGCCTCCGAGCTGCGCGCCCTGCCGCGCGGCGAGGTCGATCCCGAGGCGCTGGAGGCCTACCTGGCCTTCAACTTCGTGCCCGCTCCCTACTCGATCTTCCAGGAGACTTTCAAGCTTCCGCCCGGGCACCTGCTCGTCTGGAAGGAAGGCAAGGCAAGGCTCGATCGCTTTGCCCGCCCCCAGCCAGCTGACGCGGATGACCTGCGCAAGGAGCCGGCCGAGACGCTGGCCGAGGAGTTGCGCGCGCGCATGCGCGACTCGGTTCGCGCCCACCTGGTCAGCGACGTGCCGGTCGGCGTCTTCCTCTCCGGCGGCGTCGATTCCTCGCTGCTGGCCGCGCTCGCCGCCGAGGAGTCGACTAAGCCTCTGCGCACCTTCACGATCGGCTTCGAGGAGCGCTCCTTCGACGAGACGGCCGGCGCGCGCAAGGTCGCCGAGCGCTACGGCACCAACCACCGCGAGCTCGTTCTGAGGCCCGAGCCGGAACTGCTCCTGCGCGCCCTGGCGGAGGTCTTCGACGAGCCCTTCGCCGATTCGTCGGCCCTGCCCACCTACCTCGTCTCGCAACTTGCGGCCGAGGACGTGAAGGTCTGCCTCTCGGGCGAAGGCGGCGACGAGCTGTTCGGCGGCTACTACACCTACTCGGCCGACCTCCTTGCCGCGCGGTTCGGCCCGATCGCCCGTCTCGCGCGCCCCTTCGCCGAGCTGCTGCCCAGCTCAAACGCCCGCATCAGCTTCGACTACAAGGCCAAGCGCTTCACCCGCGCCGCGCACCTGCCGCCGCTGGAGCGCCATCACGGCTGGAAGGAGATCTTCACGCCCGAGCTCAGGACCGAGCTGCGCAGTCGCCGCAGCGACTTCGATCCGGTAGAGCTGCTGCGCGAGCGCTACGCCGAGACCGAGCAGGCCGAGCCGCTCGCGCGCCTGCAGGATGTCGATCTCGGCATCCCGCTGGTCGACGACCTGCTGGTCAAGACCGATCGCTCCTCGATGGCTCACTCGCTGGAGGCGCGCGTCCCCTTCCTCGATACCGTGGTCACAAGCCTCGCGTTGGCGCTGCCGCGCCGGCTCAAAGTCTCGGGCTTGAAGAAGAAGATCTTGCTGCGGCGGGCCGCCGAGCCGCTACTACCGCGCGAGGTCGTGCATGGAAAGAAGCGCGGCTTCTCGATTCCGGCCGCGGCCTGGTTGCGCGGCGAGCTGGAGCCGTTCGCCCGCGAGGTGCTCGCGCCGGAGGTGCTGCGCCGACAGGGCTTCTTCGCGCCCGAAGTCGTCGCCGGCCTGTTCGAGCGCCACGTCGCCCGCAAGGAGGACCTCTCGCGTCAGCTCTGGGGCCTGCTCGCATTCACACTCTGGTACGAGGGGCACGTCGAGCACGAGCCCGGCCCTTTGCCCTCGGCGCGATTGCGGGCGATGGTAGCGTGAGCCGGCAATGAGAGTCTGGATCGACATGACGGCGCCGGCGCACGTGCTCGTGTACCGGCCGCTGATGGAGCTTCTGCGCGAGCAGGGCGCGGAGATTGAGCTGACCGCGCGCGACTACGCGCAAACACTGCAACTGCTCGAGCTGCACGGGATGGAGGCCGAGGTGATCGGGCACCACGGCGGGCGCTCGCGGCTCGGCAAGGCGCGCTCGCTCTTCTCGCGCCTACACGGCCTGCGCCGCTGGGCCAAGGGTCGCAACTTCGACATCGCGCTGGCGCACGGCTCGCACGAGCTGACCATCACAGCGCGCCGGCTTGGCATACCCAGCTCGACCACTTTCGACTACGAGTGGGCCACTCTGCAGCACCAGCTCGGCTGCCGCGCCGCGACGCGAGTCGTCATTCCCGAGTCGATCCCGCCCGAGCGAATGGAGCGCTACGGCGTGCGCCCGCCCAAGCTGCGCCGCTACCCGGGCCTGAAGGAGGAGTACTACCTGTCCGACTTCCAGCCCGATCGGTCGGTCGCGGACGCGCTCGGGATCGACGAAAAGCGTGTGCTCGTCATCGTCCGCACGCCGCCGGATGTCTCGCTCTACCACCGCGCCTCGAATCCGCTCTTTCC
Source organism: Actinomycetota bacterium (assembly GCA_003162055.1). Lineage (GTDB taxonomy): Bacteria > Actinomycetota > Thermoleophilia > Gaiellales > Gaiellaceae > Fen-549. The sequence continues at coordinate 112,755 of PMNA01000026.1, forward strand.
GCGCGTGCTCGACCATCTCGGGCGCCACCCCGAGGTGCAGGCTGTCGTCATCCCGCGCACCGACGAGCAGCGCGTCTACGTTCGCAGCCTCGAGCTGCCCTCGCTGATCGTTCCCGACGGCGCCGTCGACGCGCAGAGCCTGATCGCCCTCTCCGACCTGGTCGTCTCGGCCGGCGGAACGATGAACCGCGAGGCGGCGGCGCTGGGCGTGCCCGTTTACACGACCTTCGGCGGCAGGCTCGGCGGCGTGGACGAATGGCTGATGCGGGAGGGCCGGCTCGTCCCACTGACCGACCCACGCGCGCTCGAGCTGCGCAAGCGCGACCCCGGCGAGGGCAAGCAGGTGCGGCGCGATCCGAAGCTGATGCTCGAGCTGCTGATGTCGGCGCTCGAGAAGGCCGCCTAGGAGCTCGCCCGCTTCAGTTGATGCCCTGTCGACCGGGTGCGATCGGTGGATGCGATGCTACGACGCAGTGCGCCTCCGAGCGTGCCCAGGCTAGCGGCTGCTGTTCAGGATCTCGGAGAAGCGTATCGAGGTCACGATGTCGTCCGGCGCCACCTCGCGGTTGTAGAGCTGGCTTAGGAACTCGACCAGCTCTTCGGTGCGACGCAGTTCCGGATTGTCGTGTTCGATCTCGCGCGGCGACAGGTCACGTAGCCGCTTGACGTCGATCTTGTCGATAACCGCGTCGAAGACCTTCTCGCGCGGGCTGAAGCGAGCGCCACAGAGCACCTGCACGATATCGCCCTTCTTGTATTTGTCGGACTTGTCGCCCAGGCGAATGGTCGCCGACTTGCGATGATTAATCAGCTGGTCGGCAACGAGCGGAGAGTAGAAGTTGAGCGCGTGCATGGTCGGCAGTCGCTGCATCATAAAACCAGACGGTAGGAAAAGGCCAGCTTTCGCAGGGAGAAGGCACCTTTCGTGACGCCGGAAGCTTTGAGGAGAGAGAACCGAAGCGTCCATCGAGGAGCTGGATCTTAGTGTCCGACACTTAGATTCCTTGCGCTGGGAGGAGCGCGTCGCTAGACTCGATATCGGCACTCCTATGGAGAGAGTGCCAAAGCTATCTGGAATCCAAGAACCAGCTCACTACAGGAGGGCGTACATGAATCTCCAGCCCCTGGGTGACCGCCTTATCGTGGAGGTCCTCGAAGAGGAACAGACCACGGTCAGCGGCATCGTTCTACCCGACACTGCCAAGGAGAAGCCGCAGCGCGGACGCGTAGTCGCGGCCGGTCCGGGCAGTCGCAACGACGCAGGCGAGCGCGTGCCGCTCGACCTCGCCGACGGCGACACGATCATCTTTTCAAAATACGGCGGCACCGAGATCAAGGTCGACGGCACCGAGTACCTGATTTTGCGCGAGTCCGACGTGCTGGCGAAAGTCGTCGGCAAGCCCGCCGCGAAAAGCGCGAAGAAGAAGGGATAACGAATGGCTCACAAAGATCTGAAGTTCAATGAGGAGGCACGTCGGGCGCTCGAGCGCGGCGTCAACACCCTCGCCGACGCGGTGAAGGTGACGCTCGGCCCCAAGGGCCGCTACGTGGTGCTGGACAAGAAGTTCGGCGCCCCCACGATCACCAACGACGGCGTCACGATCGCCCGTGAGATCGAGCTCGAAGACCCGTTCGAGAACCAGGGCGCGCAACTCGTGCGCGAAGTCGCCACGGCCACCAACGACGTCGCCGGTGACGGCACCACGACGGCGACCGTGCTAGCTCAGGCGATCGTGCGCGAGGGCCTGAAGAACGTGGCCGCCGGTGCCAACCCGATGGCGCTCAAGCGCGGCATCGAGAAGGCCGTCGACGCGGTCGTCGAAGATCTCAAGGCGCAGTCCAAGGAGATCTCGGGCAAGGAAGACATCGCCCGCGTGGCCACCATCTCGGCCCGCGAGCGCGAGATCGGCGACGTGATCGCCGACGCGATCGAGAAGGTCGGCAAGGACGGCGTGGTCAACGTCGAGGAGGGTCAGACCTTCGGGCTCGAGCTCGAGTTCACCGAGGGCATGCAGTTCGACAAGGGCTACCTGTCGCCGTACATGATCTCGGACGCCGAGCGCATGGAAGCGGTGCTCGAAGATCCGTACATCCTGGTCGCCAATCAGAAGATCGGCGCCGTCAAGGATCTCCTGCCCGTGCTGGAGCAGGTCATCCAGGCCGGTCGGCCGCTGCTGATCGTGGCCGAGGACGTGGAGGGCGAAGCGCTCGCCACGATCATCGTCAACAAGCTGCGCGGAACCTTCACCGCCGTCGCCGTCAAGGCGCCGGGCTTCGGCGATCGCCGCAAGCGGATGCTCGAGGACATCGCGATCCTCACCGGCGCCGAGGTGATCACCGAGGAGATGGGCCTCAAGCTCGAGAACACGAAGATCTCGCAGCTCGGCCACGCTCGCAAGGTTGTCGTCGACAAGGACGACACGACGATCATCGACGGAGGTGGCGAGTCGGACGCGATCAAGGGCCGGATCAAGCAGCTCAAGGCCGAGATCGAGAACACCGACTCCGACTTCGACCGCGAGAAACTGCAGGAGCGGCTGGCCAAGCTGGCCGGCGGCGTCGCAGTGGTCAAGGTCGGCGCAGCCACCGAGACCGAGATGAAAGAGAAGAAGCACCGCGTCGAGGACGCGCTGCAAGCCACCCGCGCGGCCCTCGAGGAGGGCATCGTGCCGGGCGGCGGCGTCGCACTGCTCAACGCCGTCGAGGCGATCAAGCTCGACGACTTCGCGAGCGACGAGCGCACGGGCGCCGCGATCATCGTGCGGGCGCTCGAGGAGCCGCTTCGTCAGCTGGCCGAGAACGGCGGCTTCGAGGGCTCGGTCGTGGTCAATCAGGTTCGCTCGGCCGCCAAGGGCCAGGGCCTGAACGTCGACGACGGCGAGATGGAAGACCTGGTCAAGGTCGGCATCATCGACCCGACCATGGTCACCCGCTCGGCGCTGCAGAACGCAGCCTCGATCGCCAAGAACATCCTCACCACCGAGGCCGTCGTGGCCGAGGCGCCGGAGAAGACACCGGCCGGTGGGGGCATGCCAGGCGACATGGGCGGCATGGGCGGCATGATGTAGCGCTGAATGCGCATAGCGCATCAGCGTTAGCAGAAGGCCGGCGAAAGCCGGCCTTCTGCATATCTTGGGGTCGGAAGAACGCATCCCTCGATCTGAGAGAATGGCTTTGTGATCCCTTTCTATGGCATCGTCATCGAGCAGTCGCTGACCGATCCGGCCTTCGCCGAGACACTCGACGTCGTCCAGCGAAAGCGCGATCCCAACGGCTCTTGGGTTTTTCTGCTCGTACGCATTGCGTCCGATCGGCTCTTCACCGAGCTCGAGCGGATTCGGCAGGCGCTCGCAGGCGACCAGCACTGGTACGCGCACTTCTTCGCGGGCGAGAAGATCGTGGTCGTCTTCCCGGAGGGGATCATCAGCATGACCACTGACGCCGCAAGTTGGGAGGCGGCCATCGCCCACGGGCTTACACTCGGAATTCCGCGCGAGCAACTCGACTTCCAACCTCATACCGTTGAGCAGATCGAAGAGATGTTCAGCCTATCGCTCGCGGACCTCGGCTAGCGCTCCGACGGGAAAGCCTGGCGAACTATCTCGGCCCCTGCTGCTTGCCGGTGATCGAGCGCCGGCGTACGTCCTCGACGACGCCGCGACCGACGCGCGGCTCACGAAACGCCGTCCCCCGCCACGTCCATTCCGAACACTGACCACAGCCGCGGTTAGCCGAGCGCTCATCTAGGAGCAGTCGAGTCTCAAGCGCCGCAGGCGCTAAGGCTCGTACGAATCGCTAATACCGCGAAAAGCTTCAGCCGGCATGGCCGGCGGACTTTTCGCGGAGAGGAAAAGCGCGCCCGGCACGATTTGAACGTGCGACCTCTGCCTCCGCAGGGCAGCGCTCTATCCCCTGAGCTACGGGCGCCTACTCGCCTAGTGTAGCCCGCCCCCGCGAATTCGCCGGTCGTTCACCTCGCCGACTACGATCGAGCGAACGTGCCGCTCTACCTGACCGAAAACGACGTCAACGATCTCCTCGATGCCGAGTCGGTCAACGCCGCTGTCGAAGAGAGCGAGCTGAGGCTCGCTCGAGGCTCGCTCGAGGTGCTTCCCCGAACGCGACTGGAGCTGGACGGCGGCACCCTGACAACGATGGCGGCGGTCGACCACGAGAGCGGCCTGTGCGGCTCGAAGAGCTACGTCAGCGGGCGGGAGAGATCGTTCCGCCCCGTCGTTCTTCTCCACGACGAGCTGAGCGGTGAGCTCGCTGCTCTGATCGAGGCCCGTCGCCTCGGACAGCTCAGGACCGGTGCCGCCAGCGCGGTTGCCGCGCTCCTGCTCGCCCGGCCCGGAGCGCGCAGCCTGGGCGTGATCGGCTGCGGCTACCACGCCCTAGGGCAGGTGGAGTGCATACGGGCCGCACTTCCGTCGATTACGCGTGTTCGCGCTTTCTGCCGCGACGAAGCGCTGCTGAGCTCCTTTTGCGAGCGCGTCGGGGCGGAGCCGGCGCGCGATCACCAGCAGGCAGCAGGGGCCGAGATCGTCGTCACCATCACCAGCTCGCCCGACCCCGTGCTGCGCGGCGAATGGCTCCAGTCGGGCAGCCTCGTCTGCGCCGTGGGCGCCAACGCGGCCAGCCGCCGCGAGCTCGATAACGCCGTGCTCGAGCGAGCCTCACTCGTCTGCTGCGATCTCAAGTCTCAGGCCATGCTCGAATCGGGCGACCTGATCGAGCCGATCGCCGGCGGCGTCCTCGACTGGCTCGAGGTGCACGAGTTGCACGAGTTCGCGGCCGGCGCGCTCCTGGGACGCCAGTCCGACCAGGACATCGTCGTCTTCAAGTCCAACGGCATCGCCGCCTGGGACCTGGCCGCGGCCGCACTGGTGCTCAAACGAGCCCGGACCGAGCAGCGCGGTCTCGAATTACATCTGTGACCCGGCGCACTCGAGCGGTATCCTCGGGCAGTGCCCAAGAATCATCCTTCTCGCCGTTTCGCCGAGCGCACGCTGACCGGAATCGACGATCAGGGCAACGAGGAGCGCATCGTCCTCTGGATCGAATACCAGCCTGAGGCTCTCTGGGCTGTCGGGCGGGCGGTCAATCCGCAGCTTCGCTCCAGCGACGAGCCGAAGGAAGATGACTACATCTTCCGCGGCTTCGAGCTGGACGATGCTTTGAACGAAGCGAACGGAGCGCTGACGGACGACCTGCGCGTCTCGCGTGAGGAAGGGATCAAGCCGGATCTGGAGCCTTTCGAGCGCGAGAAGATCCTGGCTCGACTCGAGCACTGGTTCTTCCACCACGACGACGAAGCGACGGGTTAGCTCTAGCGCAGGGTTACAGCGTGCCGTCTCGAGGCGCCAGCTTCACCACGAGCTGACAGTCGAGCGCTTCGCCGATTCGCAGCAGCGTGTCGATCCGCGGCGGGCGTCCGCCGCGCTCCAGCCGTGCGATCGCCGACTGCGTAGTTCCGGTCAACTCGGCGAGCTGCCTCTGTGAGAGCCCGCGCGCCTGACGCTGCTCGGATACCTGGTCGGCGATCTGAGCGAAGAACCAACCTCCGTCTCCGACTCCAGCGATGCGTTTCAGCGCTCGCTCCTTCAGCCGCTCGAATGCTCGCTCCTCGGTCATGAGAGAAACATAGCAGCTATGCTATCTGAGTGCGAATCTGGGCCGCGCCGACAGTCACTTCGGCCGTGTGGCATGCTCGTGCCGATGCGAATAGCTCTTATTGTCAACGGCAAGGCCACGCAGGTCACGGATGCTCGCGTTGCCGGCGTCGAGGCGGCCCTCGGCCGCGCCGGCACAGTCGGGACGGTCGAAACCAGCGGCCCGCGCGACGCGACCACGCTGGCCAGGAAGGCCTGCGACACGGCCGACGCGATCGTCGTTTTCTCCGGCGACGGCGGCTACAACGAAGCCCTGAACGGGCTCGAGCGCGATATCCCGATCGGCTTCGTGCCGGGCGGCGGCACGAGCGTCCTGCCACGAGCGCTTGGCTTGCCCCGCGACCCGATCGCGGCGGCAACGCAGATCGCGGAGGCCGTCGAAGAGAACCGGGTGCGCAGGATCTCGCTCGGCAGCGTCAACGGCTATCGCTTCGCCTTCGAGGCCGGGATCGGCCTTGACGCCGAGGTAGTGCGCCGCGTCGACCGACTCGGGCGCGACGAGAAAGGCCGCCGCCCCGGCGACTATGCCTTCGTCCGTTCGGTCGTGGCGGTCATTCGAGAGCGACGTCACAATCTCGATCAGGTGCTCGAGATTCGAGATCTTGGACGGGCCGCGTTCGTAGTGGTCTGTAACGGCGACCCCTCCACCTTCGCCGGCCCCGTACCGCTGCGCTTCGCTCCCGCGGCCCGCTTCGAGCTCGGCCTCGACCTCACGGCGCCGGTGCGCCTGCGACGGCGCTCGATCCTGCGGCTCGGCATGACCGTGCTCACAGGCCACCTGCCGCGCGCCACCGATGCGCTCTACGGGCACAACCTCGATCGCATCGAGGTTGTCTGCGACTATCCGCAGCCGCTGCACGCCGACGGTGAGGATCTCGGTGACGTGACCTCGGCCGTGTTCGAATGTCAGCGCTCGGCGGTTTCGGTTCTGGTCTGAGAGCCTCCGGCGGAACACGAGCATTTCGTCTTGTCCGAGGCTCTAGACCGCCCGCGCTTCGTCACGCTGAAGCTGCTCACCGTCCTTGACCGCTCGCGCCGGCTGGTTTCCCGACAGATGCGACTTGACGGCGCGCCCGAGCAGCGCGGCGCTCACGCGCCCTTCGAGCCGCTCTACGACCCGTCCCTGCTTGACCAGCACGAGCGTGGGCACGGTCTCGACCCGAAAGCGCCCGGCCAGATCGGGGCGCTCGTCGACATCGACCTGCAGCACCCGCAGGTACCTACGCTCCTTCCAGGCGATGCTCGCGACCAGGCTGTCCATTCGGCGCGCCGGCCCCGAGTTCACGGAGAAAAAGAAGATGAGTAGCGGCGACCCATTTACGTTCAAGGCAATCAACCCGATCTCTAGGGCACTTGGTTTTCCCTCGCTGCCGAAGCGCAAACCGACCGGCTCGGCGGACAAGGCGGCTAGACTGCGGACCGTGGGTCTCTGGTACTGGCTCGGTGTTGCGCTCGGTCTCGGAGTCGCACTCGGCGTGGCGATCGGCGCCTTGCCGGCGCCCTTCCGCGGCGCGGCTTTGTTATCCGCCGTCCTGGCGGCGCTGGGCGGATATGCGCTGGCAGCCTTTTTCTTCCTCGGCCCCGTGACGGCGCTCACCGGCGCGGCAGGGGGAATCGCCGGCGGTTTTTGTAGCGCGGAGCTTGCTCAGCGCACATTGCGACGCGGCGGCACTCGCGGAGCAACAGCGATATTGCTCCTGGGCGCCGCGCTGATCGCCGCCGCCTTGGCCTTCGTTCCGGCGCTCGGATACGTAGAGATCGTACTGGCGGTAATACTCGCCCTGCGCCTGGGGCGCGGCGGCAGCGACCGTTTCGCAGGGCTCCGCACCCTCGCACGCGACTGATGCGAAAACTCGTTCTGATCGTCATCGACGGCCTCACTCCGACCGCGCTCGAGCGTGGGATAGAGAGTGGCACCTGTCCGACCATCTCTCAGTTGGCCGCAGCCGGCCAACTCGGGCGCGCGATCTCGGCCTTTCCCTCGCTCACTCCCGTTTGCCTGACCAGCATCGCCACCGGAGCGCTGCCGGGAATCCATCACATCCCGCACCTGGTCTGGTTCGATCGCGAGCAAGGACGCGTTGTCGAGTACGGCTCGTCGTTCGCGGCCGCGCGCCGCTCGGGCGCCCTGCGCTGGTGGCGGGACACCATCTACGCCATGAACGCCGAGCACCTGAGCCCTGAGGCGGTCACCGTCTTCGAGGCGCTCGAGGACGAGGGCCTGCGGGCGGCCGGGATCAACGTGACCTGCTACCGCGGTCGCCAACGGCACTCTCCGCTGGTGCCCGGAGTGGCACGGCCGGTGCTCGGCCCGAGCCGCTTCTTCTTCTACGGTTTGTTCGAGTCGTGCGACACCGGGACTTCCTCGACTGCCGTCTTCAAGCGGGCGAGCGGCTCGGTGGACGGCTACGCAGAAACGGCCGGGCGCTGGCTCGTCACCCGTGACGACTTCGACTTCCTCTTCTACTACCTCTCCGACAACGACTACATATCGCACGCATTCGGCCCCGAGGGCACGGACGAGGGGCTGCGCCGCGCCGACCGCTCGATCGCCACGATCGTCGAGGCCGCCGGGGGAATCGACTCCTTCCTCGAGCGCTACGACGTGCTGCTCTGCTCGGATCACGGCCAGATGCCCGTCCGGGAGGGAGTACGACTGGAACGCTGCTTCGACGACCTGTCGCTGGCCGGACGGCATGCCTTGCGCCGCGCCCAGATCGCTCTTACCGCATCCAACCGCGCGGCGATGGTCTACCGGCTAGCGGGCTGCCCGCTGGAGAGCCCGGAGCTCGCTTTGCGCTTGGAAGGCGATCCGAGTGTTGAGGTCGTCTGCTACCGAGACGGCGCCGACGCGGTCGCCTTGAGGAAGGGCGCCGAGCTCCGTTTCGCCCCGGCCGGAAAGGGCTGGCGAACGAGCGGTGAGGAAAGAGTCCTCGATCAACCCGATGCCCGCGAGCGCCTCTGGTCGGCGCTGGCGAACCCGAACGCAGGCGAGATATTGATCTCGGCTGCGCCGGAAGTCGAGTTCACCGATATCGCTGGCCGCCATCACGCCGTCGGCGGCTCGCACGGCTCGCTCGAGCGAGGCGACTCGGAGGTGCCGATGCTGGCGGTGGGAATCGAGCGGCTGCCCGCGAGCATCGCCGAGGTCGCACCGACTGTGCTCAGGCACTTTGGTATCGAACCACCGAGTTACTCAACCGTCCCGCCACTCGCCGTATGAGCGAGGGCGCGCCGAACATCTGTCGAGCCCGGGTGATCGCAATTGGTCGCGTGCAGGGAGTCGGGTTTCGCTACTGGGTTCGCTCGCGCGCCGCGTCGCTCGGATTGAACGGCTGGGTGCGCAACATGCCGAACGGAAACGTCGAGGCCACCTTCGAAGGTCTGCGCGAACACGTAGAGTTGCTCCTTCGCTGGTGTCGAGAAGGGTCGTCAGTGGCGTATGTCGATCAGTTGGACGTCGAATGGCAGGAGCCGGAAGGTGAGCATGGATTCGCAATTCGCTAAGAGCGACGGCGAGCGCAACCGCGCTCTGGTCGACGAGCGCTCCAGCTCGGGCGACGAGCTTCTGCACCTGCCCGTTTGCGTTGACGGCACCGAGCTCGGGCGCCCGACCGACCTGCTCGTCGATCTCGATCGGCTTCGCGTCGTCGGGCTTAACGTTCGCTGCGAGCAGGGGGCGGAGCGCTTTCTGCCGCTGGCGGCGGCCGAGCTCGCAGGCGAGCAGATCAACGCCTCCTCGAGCCTTGCGTTACTGGACGAGAGTGCGTACTACGGCAGGCACGGTGCCTCGTTGCGCTCGCTGCGAGGAACGAGCGTCGATCTGGCCGGGCGCCTGGTCGGGACTCTCAGCGACATCGTCCTGCGCTCCGACGGCGAGGTGACCCGCATCGTCGTGAAAGGCGAGAGCGGAAACCTGCGCAGGCTGGGTGCCAAGCACGTTCGTATCGGGCAGCGAAAGGCGCCAAGAAGATGACGACCCATTCCGACCGGCCTGATACGGTCGGCTCTCGCGCCGGACGTGCGCTGAGAGCGCGGCATAACTGGATCCAACTCGCGAAGTTCAGCACCGTCGGCGGCAGCGGCTACATCGTCAATCTGGCTGTCTACGCCTTCGCGCTCGACGTGCTGGGGCTCAAGTACTACGTCGCGGCGACGATCTCGTTCCTCGTCGCGGTTGTCAACAACTACCTCTGGAACCGGGCCTGGACATTCCGAGACCAGCGCGGCCACTTCGGCTATCAGGGACTCCGCTTCTTTGTCGTGTCGACGACGGTGTACGCTGCGAACATTCTTCTGTTGTTGGCACTTGTCGCGCTTGGGCTCGGGGAGATCGTCTCGCAGGCCTGTGCGATCGTGCTGGTCACGCCGATCAACTTCATCGGAAACAAGCTCTGGTCGTTCCGAACCTGATCGAACGTTTCCCTCGTAGCCGCTTCTTTTCCGGCGCGCTCCTTGCACTCTTCCTACTGCTCGTACCTGCCGTCGCGCCGGCCGCCGCGGCCAAGCACAAAGAGCCCCCGGTCATCCCGTTCAGCCAGGTCAACAACAAGCGGCTGAACGAGACCTCAGCCCAGACGATCTTCCTGAAGTACCCCAAGGTGGCCGACTGGCTCTCCCGCTATCCGAGCTCGAAGCTGACCTACGAGTCTGTTTTCCAGGTCAACGGGCTCTACTGGCGAGAGCGCGTCTGGGACACGAAAGCCGGGCAAATCGCCGAGGGCCACGTCGACGACGCCAGCGGCATCGTGACCGAGGCCTGGACCGGCCCGCAGGTGGCCTGGGGAATGGCACGGGGGTCGCCCGGCGCCTTCGGGGGCAAGCAGATCAACACGCTGCCGGTGTGGCTCGGATTCTGCGCGCTCTTCTTGATCGGGCTGGGAGACCTGCGACGACCGCTCTCGCTGCGCAATCTCGATCTCCTCGCCTTGCTCTCGTTCTCGGTCAGCCTCTGGTACTTCAACCAGGGACGCATCTTCTCGAGCGCTTCGCTCGTCTATCCGCCGCTCATTTATCTGTTCGGCCGTCTGCTCTACATCGGCATACGCGGTAGGCCGACCCGCGTGAGCCGGCCGGTCTGGCCCGTTTGGCTGCTGGCGGCGGTGACCGTATTCACGATCGGTTTTCGCATCGGGCTCAACATTCGCGACGGCAACGTGATCGACGTCGGCTACGCGGGAGTGATCGGCGCCGACCGCATCGTGTCGGGCGAATCGCCCTACGGTCACTTCCCGATCGAGACTCTGAAGGGGAAGACGCTGAAGGCCTGCGGCGCTCCCGACTCCGAGGGAAATGTGCACGAGCGGATCCAACCGAACGGCCGCTGCGAGTCGATCAACCCGGAGGGCGACACCTACGGCCCGGTGGCCTACCTCGCCTACATTCCCGGTCTCAAGCTCTTCGGCTGGTCACACAAGTGGGACGACCTGCCGGCGGTGCGCTTCACGACGATCCTGTTCGATCTGCTCTCTATCGGCGGCCTTGTTCTTGTCGGGCGCCGCTTCGGCGGCGCGCGGCTGGCGGTGACACTGGCCTTTGCCTGGGCCGCCTACCCGTTCACGCAGTACGTCTCCAGCTCGAACACCAACGACGCGATCGCCCCCGCCTTCCTCATCTGGGGCTTCTGGCTCGTCAGCTCGCCCTGGGTGAGAGGAACGGCGGTCGCCCTCTCGGGCTGGACAAAGCTCAGCTCGCTGATCGTGGCTCCGCTCTGGGCGACCTATCCGGAGGCGCTTCGGCTGCGCAGTCTCGGTAAGGCGGCCCGCTTCGTCGCGGCGTTCCTGGTCACCAGCGTCGCCTCGCTCTCGGTGCTCGCGCTCGAGCCCAGCTTGAGGAAAGCGATCTCCACCTTCTGGAACAAGACGTTCCACCGCCAGATCGGTCGTGAGTCGCCGTTCTCGATCTGGGACTGGCGCCAGTACCACGCCGCCGGGATACCGAACTTCCACATCGTTCAGATCGTGCTGATAGCGCTCGTGCTGGCGCTGGCCGTGGCCAGCGCCTTTTACCCGCGCCGGCGCTCGCCCTTACAGCTTGCGGCCCTCACCGGCGCGCTGCTGATCGGGCTCGAGCTTGTCATGACTTACTGGTTCTACACCTATATCGTTTGGTTCTTCCCGTTTGCCGCCGTCGCGTTACTGGCCGGCGCAGGCGGCATCGTTCACGCGAGGAGAGACGCTGAGCAGGTTACGTGAGCTAATTCGCGCGGAGACCACTACGCGCTCGATACTGCTCACGGCTTGCCTCGCAGGAGTGCTCTTCCTCGGCTCCTGGGCCGTGATCCATCACGGCGTCTTCGCAAAGCATCAGATCATCGACACTCCTGTCTACCAGCGCTACGGCGACTGGATGATGCACGGCAGCCTTCCCTACCGTGACTTTGCGATCGAGTATCCGCCGGGCGCCCTGCCCGTCTTCGTACTCCCCGCTATCGGCAATTCCGGCGGCGCCAATCCATCAGCCGAGCCCGACCGGGTCAGAGCGGCATACCGTCGTAACTTCGAGTTTCTGATGGCCGCCTGCGGGCTGGCCACGCTGGCCCTGATGGCTGGCGCGCTGCGCTATCTTCGCTTCTCGAACGGTCGCGCGGCGGGCGCGCTGGGGCTGTTAGCGCTCAGTCCGCTCTTGCTCGGCCCCGTGATCCTCTCGCGCTTCGACCTCTGGCCGGTACTGGTTGCCATGATCGGCCTGGTGGCGATTCTCATCGGGCTCGAGTGGATCGGTTTTTTGGCGCTGGGCCTGGCGACGGCGGTGAAGATCTTCCCTGTTGTGCTGCTCCCGATCGCCTGCATCTGGGCCTGGAAGCGGTTAGGCCGGCGCGAGCTTGCCGCTTGCCTGGGAATCTTTCTCGCGGCGCTCGCGGCCTGTTACGTGCCCTTCGTAATCCTCGCGCCGCACGGCGTCTGGCATTCCATCTCGGTGCAGTTGGGGCGCCCGCTGCAGATCGAGAGCCTGGGCGCTGCCACGCTCGTGGTCCTGCACCATCTCTTTGGCTTGGGGGTGAGCACTGTCTCCGGCTCGGGCTCGCAAAACCTGGACGCGAGCGGCGCCGGCACGATCGCGATCGTGCAAACAGTTCTTCAGGCCGCCGCGCTCATCGGCACCTGGATCTGGTTCGCCAGGGGCGAGGCCAGCGGCGAGCGGCTTGCGCGAGCGAGCGCCGCCGCGATCGTGGCCTTCGTGGCCTTCGGCAAGGTGCTCTCGCCTCAGTACATGATCTGGCTCTGCCCCTTCGTGCTGCTCGTACGGGGCAGGCGTGGCATCGCCGGCGCGGCGCTGCTCGTGGCCTCCCTCGTGCTCACGCAGCTCTGGTTCCCGTACCGCTACTGGGATTACGCGCTCGGCTTCGAGGCCCTGCCCAGCGCCTTCGTCTTCCTGCGTGACATCGCGCTGGTCGGGCTTTTCGCCACCCTACTTACCGATCTGCGCCCGCGCGGCCAGGAGTCGCCCGCGCTCAAGCCGGCGGTTATTCAGAGTCTCTCCCGTTAGGAACTCGCGGACGAGGCGGTCGAGGCGTGGATGCCGGCGGTCGCACGGGCTGCGAAGGCGCACTGGTAGTGCGGCGAGCGGTTCGGGTGGCCGCCGGCGCCGCGGAGCGGTCGCATCGGTCGTGCGGGCCTAGCGGGAGAGGCTCCTAGGTCGGGAACCTGAACGCCTCGCAGCTGGTCGCGCGACCGTTTGCGTCGCACTCCACGAGCGCGCCCTCGATTCGCACGCCGCCCTCGGCGGGCTCGAAGCGCACGTGCATGCCCGTTCGCATCCGCTCGATCGCCAGCTCGGCGCGGACGCCGATCACCGAGTCGTGCGGTCCGGTCATGCCGGCGTCGCTGATGGCCGCGGTGCCACCCGCGAGCACGCGGGCGTCGTTCGTCTGCACATGTGTGTGCGAGCCGAACACAGCGGTCACGCGTCCGTCGAGCCAGCGCGCCAGCCCTACCTTCTCGCTCGTGGCCTCGGCGTGAAGGTCGACGAGCACGACGCGGGTCCGCTTCGACGCGGCCTCGACGAGCTGGTCGACGACCTCGAAAGGCCCGCAGGCGGCGTTCATGAACAGGGCGCCGAGCAGGCTGATGACCGCGACCTCACTGCCGTCGGCCGTCGCCAGCACGCTCATTCCCGCGCCGGGCACAAAGCGCGAGAGGTTCGCCGGACGTACTACGCGCTCCGTAGTCGCCAGATAGGGGACGATCTCCTGCCTGCGCAAGGCGTGGTTTCCGAGCGTGATCGCGTCGGCGCCGGCGGCGAGGATGCGCTCGGCGTGCCTGGGCGTGAGGCCCGCTCCGTTGGTGGCATTCTCGGCGTTGACGACGCAGAAATCGATCGCCAGCTTCTCGCGCAGGCCCGGCAGCTCCTGCTCGAGTATCAGCCGTCCCGGCGAGCCGAAGACGTCAGCTAGAAAGAGGATGCGCAAACGCCGCCCGTCCTCGCCCTAGGGAACGATCGCTATCGCGGCCGAGTGGACTTCGATCGTCACGTGATTGCCGGCGTCCTGGGTGTACTGGGCGAGCTTCTGCTTCTCGAGCTTGGAGAGGTCGATGATGCTTCCCACCCGCGTGCGGCTGGCCTGGACCGTACTGCCGATCTTGAGTGTCGGGTCGCCTGCGATTCTCGTCATCGAGACGATCACGGTCGCGTCGGTGTCGGGCCGGATATCGACGCGCACGCCGCGCGCACGCCCGTTGACGACGTATGGCCCGACCTGAACGACCTTGCCGTCGACGGGCGCGTAGACGTCGGTGCCGGGCGCCGCGCCGATATCCAGCGCGCCGTTACCGGTTCCCGTTCCACCCGACAACTCATAATAGTTGAGGCCGCTGCCGCTCGAGCCCGAGATGCTGTGGAAGAGGCGAGCGAGAAGTCCCTCGTTTACCTGCGTGCCTTCGGGCGAGAGAGCGATGGCGCCGGATACGGCGTGATAGCCGATCGCCGTCACCGCCGCGCGCGCGACCGGCAGCTTGATCGGAAGCGCACCGGCCCGGGCGACGACTATCGGTACCGTCCCCCCGCCGTTGATGGCTCCCTCGTTAGTTGCGATGGTGCCCAGCGGCGAGACCGGACGACCGCTCGTCCAGGCGCTGAGCACGAGAATGAGCGCGACAATCGCAGCGGCAACTCCCAGAACGGCCTGCCAGACGGTACGCCGAGAACGGCTCGCGTGAGGGGCCGACTCGTGCAGCCGCCGCGCGCGCCGACCCTGCCGGCGCGCGTGTGCACGGTAAGGCATGAAGGCCACCGTAGCGGAGAGGTGTCACGCTTTCAAATTACGAGCACTACCGTCGCCGTCGGCACGAGCGGTACGATCCCGGCTATGGCGGACGGGGCGATCAGAATCGCGATTCCTCGCTGGATTCAACTGGTCGGCCTACCGCTCCTCCTGCTGCTCGCCTGGACGCTCGCGAGCACCGTCGGGCGCGCCGTTTTCCTCTTCGTCCTGGCCGGGCTGATAGCCCTGCTCCTGAACCCGATCGTGCGCGCACTTAGCCGAATCTGGATCCCGCGCGGAATAGCCATCGCGGTCGTCTACCTCGCCTTCGCCGCCGCCGCAACCTTCTGCGTCATCGCGCTGGCGACCGTCGGCACCGACCGCGTTCGCTCGACCGCCCACCGCGTCGACAGCTATTTCACGACAAAAAACCCCCGGCACCAGACGGGCGCCGAGCGCGACGTCGACCGCCTGCAGATCTGGCTCAACACGCACCATCTCAAGCGAGTCAAGATCCGCAAGCAGGGGCTGGAGTTCGTCCGCAGCATCAACATCAAGGGCGTGACGTCGAAGGCGATTAACCTGATCGAAGGCGCGGCGCTGAGCGCGATCACGATTCTTTTCAGCATCCTCCTGGTCGTCGTCGTCTCGATCTACATGCTGCTCGACATGAACCGGCTGGGTACGGTGATCGACCGCAGATTTCCGCCTAAAAAGGGCTCGCCGCCGCTTCTGGCGCAGCTCGAGCAGGCGCTTGCCGGCTACGTGAAGGGTCAACTTCTCCTCTCTCTGATCATCGGCGCCAGCGCCGGCGTCGGCCTCTGGCTGTTCGGCGCGACGGGCCTGCTGCCGGGCGGCGACCGCTACGCGCTCTATTTCGGGATCTGGGTCGCCTTCACCGAGTTGATCCCCTACCTCGGGCCCTGGCTGGGAGCGATCCCGCCCTTCATCTACGGGCTCGTCCTGCATCCGATCTCAGCGCTCTGGGTGTTTTTCCTCTTCCTCGGCATCCATCAGATCGAGGGGCATGTCGTGGTGCCGAAAGTAATGGGATCGGCGCTCCGCCTGCATCCCCTGCTCGTCATCTTCGGGCTGCTGGCCGGAGCGGAGATGTACGGCGTGCTCGGCGTCTTCGTTGCCCTGCCGCTGCTCGCCGTGCTGCGCGCGCTGTGGGAGTTCTTCTCTGAGCGAATCTCCTTCGAGACCTGGGAGCCTGCCGCCGCTACGACCCCGGGAGTGTCGCCCGTCCGGCCGGCGGCCAAAGGGACAGGTGCGAAGCGGACGACGCCCAGACCGGTGAGCGGCAAAAAGAAGAAGGCCGAGGAGTAACGCGTGGCCGAGACGCTGCTTGCGGCTCGCACCATCTCACGCCGGTTCGGGCGGGTGATCGCGCTCGAGCCGATCGATCTCGAGCTCCGCTCCGGCGAAGCCGTGGCGCTCGTGGGCCCGAACGGGGCCGGCAAGTCGACGCTGATGGCGATTCTGGCCGGGGCGCTGAAGGCGAGCGGAGGCCGACTCAGCGTCACCGGCTCGGCCAAGGTCGGCTGGCTGCCTCAGCGACCCGCGCACTACGGACGCCTGACCGCGCTCGAGAACCTGGTCCTCTTTGCCCGCCTGGAACAGATGAAGCATCCCGAGCAGCAGGCCGCGCAGATGCTGGAGCGCTTCTCCTTGCCCAGCGACCGCCTGAGCACCTATCTCTCGATCGGGAACCGGCAGCGGCTGAGCCTGGCGATCGCGCTGCTCGGCGACCCGAACGTGCTCTTGCTCGACGAGCCGACCGCTTCGCTCGACCCGAAGCAGCGCGCGCTGCTCTGGAGCGAGGCCCAGCGCCACATCGAAGCCGGCGGCGCCATCTTCTTCTCGAGCCAGAACCTCGAAGAGGTCGAGCGCCATGCCACGCGCGTGATCGCACTCGACTCCGGCCGGCTCGTCTTCGGCGGCGGCCCCGAGGAATACACCGTTTGGGAGCGTGAGCCGTGAAAACCCTGCGCGATGCCGCGCTGCTCGCCCGCAAAGACCTCATCTCGCTGCGCCGGGCGCCTCTGGTGGTGATCCTGCTGGCCTGTTATCCGCTCCTGATCGCGGGACTCGTCGGCACGGTTGCCGGCTACGCCAACTCGCGCCCGCGCATCGCCATCGTCGACCTCGATCACATCCCGGCCAAGACCAAGGTCGCCGGGCACACGTACCAGATCAAGAACCTGATCGACGAGGTGGCCAAGAACGTACGCATCTCCTGGATGACCAAGCCCGAAGCGGCTCAGGCTCTGCGCACCGGCGAGGCGGTGGGGGTGATCACGATTCCCAAGGGCTTCATCGCGCAGCTGAAGAGTGTTGTCAGCAGCCCGCAGGTCGAGTTCGAGACCTCGCAGGGCGGTATCTCCTCGCGCGTGATCCAGCAGATGCAGGCGCTCATCTACAACCTCAACCGCAAGCTTCAGGACGCCTACGTGAAGGACGCGATCGGCTACATCTCGGTCATACGCAACGGCGGTAAGGCCGATTTCCTCGGCTCGAATTACAAGGTGCTGGGGATCAAGAAGGCGCGCGCGCTGCTGGCGGGGGAGAAGAACAATCCCGATGCGGCCAAGATCGTCCGTTTCCTCGACACCGCGGAGGGCGCGCTGCGGGCCTCGGAGGTCTCGGCCAAGGCCGTCGCCCAGCCGATCAAGCTGGCGACCGAGACTCGCAACGGCCGCGGCTGGTTGCTCTCGGCGCAGATGCAGGCCTACGCACTGGCACTGACGGTGAGCATCCTGGCGCTGGCGCTCGGCGCCGCGGTCACCGCCTCCGAGCGCGACGAGAACGTCGCCTGCCTGCTCGGGCGAGGGCTGGTCTCGCGCCTCTCTCTGCTCGCCGCCAAGATCGCGCTGGCGACGATCATCTCGCTCGCGGTAGGCAGCGTGATCCTGCTCGCCTTCGGCATCATCGTCGACGTCGGCGGCATCGCCGGCGGCCAGCCCTGGCAACGGGTTCCGCTGGTGCTGGTCGGCGTGACGCTCTTCGGCGCGGCGTTGGGCGCAATCGGAACGCTGATCGGAGCGCTGGCCCGCGAGGGTCGTTCGGCCACGCTGGGGGCTCTGTTGGTGGCGCTTCCGATCGTCCTGCTGGGCTTGATTCCGCGCGAGGTCGCGCCGCCCGCCGGCTACGTCAGCGACATCTTCCCCTTCAGCCACGGCGAGCGCTTCTTTTCCTCGGCGCTCTATGACCTGCACCCCTGGGCCACGATCGGCCCCGAGGCTCTCTGGCTGCTCGGACTGCTCGTCGTTTGGGGAGCGCTGGCGCGGCTGGCCCAGCCGCGGTTGACCGAGGCCTGATGAGCAGCAAGAAATTCGAGGGTGAGCTATGGCAGCGCCTAGTCGAGGAGGGCGCAAGCGAGAGCGCGCTTTGGGCCGAGCTACTGCTGCCCGAGCCGGAGCGCTCCGAGCAGCTCTCCTTCTCGCCGCTGGCCACGCCCGAGCTGGCGCTGGGAATCGAGACGATCTACGAGGGCTACCTCGTCCACTACGGGCGCTCGCGCCTCTTTTCTCAGACCGACCCGAACCTGGCGCTGCTGCTCGGTGACCGCCTCTATGCTCGCGGCCTCGTGCATGTGAGCGAGTCGGGAAGCGTGGCCGTGGTGGCCGATCTGGCTACGTTGCTCGAGCTCTGCGCCCGCTTGCAGGCCGAGCGCAAAGCGGGCGACGGCGCCCTCTGGGCCGCCGCGGTTGCGCGGCTCGGAGAGGGCGGTCTGAGCGATGCGGGAAACGCGCTCCTCCGTTCCGGCGAGCAGGAACCGCTCCTGCGCATGGCCCGTGAAACCGCCGGCCGTGAGCTGGTTGAGCGAGCCCTCGCGATCCACGCCGAACAGTTCCGAGGGCTCAGCTAGCAGATAGGACGATCGGCCACGCCCGACGGCCGCAGCGCCTCGCCAAGCCGGTTGCCTAGACTGGCAGCGTGGCGCCGCCACTGGATCTCCGCGAATGGATCGCCCTGCTCGAGCGCGAGGGCGAGCTGACGCGCGTCGCCGCCGAGGTCGATCCCGAGCTGGAGATCACCGAGATCGCCGACCGGGCCGTGAAAGCCGGCGGGCCGGCGCTTCTGTTTGAGCATCCGAAGGGCTCGCAGCTGCCGCTCCTGATCAACCAATTCGGGACCGAGCGGCGGATCTGCCTCGCACTCGGGGTCGAGAAGCTGGACGACGCGGCGGGCAAGCTCGCGTCGCTGTTGGAGCTGGAGCTGCCCCGCGGCGCCCGCGCCAAGGTGCGCAAAGCCCTGGAGCTGAAGTCGCTGGCGACGAATGCCCAACCGCGCAGGGTGCGCCGCGGCGCCTGCCAGGAAATCGTGCTCACAGGCGACGAGATCGATCTGGGCCTTTTGCCCGTGCAACGCTGCTGGCCGGACGACCCCGCTCCCTTCATCACCTTGCCGGCTGTGATCACACTCGATCCCGAGACGAAGGCCCGTAACGTCGGCATGTACAGGATGCAGGTCGTCGATCGCCGTACGACCTTCCTGCACTGGCAGGTGCACAAGGACGCGGCGGCGAGCTGGCGCGAGATGGAAGACAGGCTGGAGGTGGCGGTCGCGATCGGGCTCGATCCGGTCACCACCTACGCCGCCACGGCGCCCCTTCCGCGCGGAATCGACGAGCTGATGCTGGCAGGGTTGCTGCGCGGTCGCCCGGTAGAGCTCGTACCGGCCAAGACCGTTCAGCTGGACGTGCCGGCGCAGGCCGAGATAGTGCTGGAGGGATACGTGGAGCGCGGCGAGGTCGGAAGCGAGGGACCGTTCGGCGATCACACCGGCTTCTACTCCCCCGCGGGCCCCTTCCCGCTCTTCCACCTGAGCGCGATGACCATGCGTGAGGGAGCGATCTACCCCTCGATCGTCGTCGGCAAGCCGCCGGCTGAAGACGCCTGGCTGGGCAAGGTGACCGAGCGCCTCTTTTTGCCCGTGGTGAGGAGCGCCGTGCCCGAGATCGTCGACTTCGACCTACCGGTCGCCGGCGCCTTCCACAACTGCGTCATCGTCTCGATTCACAAAGACTTCCCCCACCAGGCGCGCAAGGTGGCAAGCGCCGTCTGGGGCCTGGGCATGCTCAGCCTGACCAAGGGCGTCGTCGTCGTGGACGAGCAGGTCGATCCGCATAACTACGAGGACGTCTTCTTCCACCTCTGCGCCAACGTCGATCCGAAGCGCGACGTCTGGATCGGCGAGGGGCCGCTCGACCAGCTCGATCACTCCGCCTCGCGCGAGAGCTTCGGCGGCAAGATCGGCATCGACGCGACGAGAAAGAGCGCCGAGGAAGGAGCGCGCGAGTGGCCGCAGGAGATCGAGATGAGCGCCGAGATCAAACAGCTGGTCGAGCGACGCTGGCACGAGTACGGCATCGATCTCTAACCTAGTAGAGCACGTTTCGTTTGAGGACCCGTCGACTGGTGGCTGCGATGCTAGGACGCAGCGCCTCGTTCGTAGCGGCGCTACGGACGAAGCCGAGCGCGGCCAGTGGGTGGAGTGCTTCACTTGGAACGTGCTCATCGAACTAGACGGGAGCTCGCGAAAGCGGCACCCTCTGCAGGGAGACATTTCCGTTTCTGAGCTAGATCGCGACTGGAGTTTCCGCAGGCGATGGTCTCGCCCGGCTAATCTCGCTTGAGATATCAGTGAAAGTTTTTATTGGCATAACGGGTGCTTCAGGAGCACCGTACGCGTCGAGGCTGCTCGAGCAACTCGCGCGGCGCGACGACTGCGAGATCGGTCTGTGCGTCTCGGACGCGGGCGTGCAGGTGCTTGCGGCGGAGCTGTTCGGCGACCTGCGCCTGCCCCGCGAAGAGACGATCAAGCGCCTCTTAGCGCCGCTCAAGGGCGACGTTCAGGTATTCGAACCCGACGACTACAGCGCCCCCTTCGCCAGTGGTTCGGCGCGGGTGGACGCCTTCGTCGTCTGCCCCTGCTCGATGTCGAGCGCCGGCCAGATCGCCGCCGGCGCCGGCTCGAATTTGATTCACCGCGCCGCCGCGGTGGCGCTCAAGGAGGAGCGAAAGCTGGTGCTCGTACCGCGCGAGACGCCGCTCTCGGCGATTCAGCTGGAGGCGCTGCTGAAGCTGCGCCAGGCCGGCGCGACCATTCTCTTCGCCGCTCCCTCCTTCTATCGCCGCCCCGAGTCGGTGCAGGAGATTGTCGACACGGTGGTCGCGCGCGTGCTCGACCAACTCGGCCTCGAGCATGATCTGGCGACTCGCTGGGGAGAGGAAGAGAGTTGAGCGTCGCCAGCGACAGCCTCGAGCCCGAGCAAGTTCGGACGATGTTCGACCGCATCGCTCCGGTCTACGACCAGATGAACCGACTCATGACGGGCGGGCTTGACCGGCGCTGGCGCGACGCGACCGCCCGGCGGGTGGTTCAGCCCGGCGACACGGTGCTCGACGCGGCCTGCGGAACCGGCGATTTGGCCCTGGCCGATCTCCGCGCTGGAGCAGCCCGCGTCGTCGGCGTCGACTTCTCCGAGCAGATGCTCGAGCGGGCCGCGCGCAAGTCCAGCGCGATCGAATGGGTTCAGGGCGATCTCTGCAAACTTTCCTTCGCCGACGGCTCTTTCCAGGCGGTGACGATCGGCTTCGGCCTGCGCAACGTCGCCGACCGGGAAGGTGCGCTGCGCGAGCTCAGGCGCGTGCTGGCGCCGGGCGGGCGACTCGGCATCCTCGAGATCACCAGGGTGCGCGGGCCGCTGGCGCCCTTCTTCCGGATCTGGTTCGAGGGCCTCGTCCCGCTTGTGGGGAAACTTCTTCCCGGCGGCTCCGCTTACGCCTATCTCCCCGCCAGCGTGCGCCGCTTCCCCGCTCCGAGGGAGCTCGCCGCCCAGATCGCGCAGGCCGGATTCGGGGATGTCCGGTACAGACTGCTGGCGGGAGGAATCATGGCCCTGCACGTGGGGGTGGCGAGATGAGCGCCGTCCGTTCCTATGAGCCGCTCGATCTCGTGCGCGACGCCCGCGGCTTGAAGGACTACCTGGCGGCCGTGGAAGAGCGGCTCGACGAGCTCTTCGCCGGCGGCATGGGAGCCGTGGATCTGGCGGCACAACAGGCGCTCCGCTCGGGCGGCAAGCGCCTAAGACCGATGCTCTCGTTCCTTTCCTCGCCGCCCGGTCAGGTTCCACCCGTAGCCGCGGGAGTGGCCGTCGAGCTGGTCCACCTCGCCTCGCTGATGCACGACGATCTGCTGGACGGCGCCACCGTGCGCCGCGGTGCCCCCACCACCTGGAACGAGTTCGGTCCGCAGGTGGCGCTGGCAAGCGGCGACCGTGTCTTCGCGCTCGCCTTCAGAGAGCTGGCTCGCGAGGACGAGCTGCACGCTCTGGCGACACTGGCCGAGACGGCGCTGGCGCTGGCGCGCGGCGAAGCCCTGCAGCGCGAGCTGCGCTTCGATCCCGACACCAGCGTCGAGTCGCAGCTGAAACTCTGCTCGCTCAAGACCGGCTCGCTCTTCTCGGCCGCCTGCCGGCTCGGCGCCGGCGAGGAGAACAGCCCACTCGGCGACTACGGCCTGGCGCTCGGCATCGCCTTCCAGATCGTCGACGACGTGCTCGACTGCGTCGGCGAAGCGAGCGAAACGGGCAAGGCGCCCGGAACCGATCTGCGCGAAGGCATTCCGACCCTGCCGCTGCTCTTCGCCGCCGAGCGGGACGAGGTGGTGCGTTCAGCGCTCGCCGGAGGCTCTTGCGAAGGCGTCCTCGAGCGCGTCACCGACTGTGGCGCGCTCGAGCGGGCGCAGACGATCGCGCACGAGTACGCCGACAAGGCCTGCAGCTGTCTGACCGGTGACGTGCGCAGCCGCGAGCTCGCGGCGCTGGCGCAGGCGGTGGTGGAGAGAAGACGATGAGCGCCGCGACGAAAACCGAAGCGGCCGCGCTCGAGCGGGTGCGTGAGAAGGTTGAAGCGGGCGAGCGCCTGGACGCCGCCGACGGCCTGGCTCTGTATGAGACGAGCGACCTGCTCGGGCTGGGCGAGCTGGCCGAGCAGGCGCGGCGGCTGCGCGGCGGCGGAGACGAGGTCTACTTCGTCCGTAACCTGACCCTCAACCAGACCAACGTCTGTCGCGTGAAATGCCGGTTCTGCGCCTTTGCCCGCGCGGTCAGGGAGGAAGGCGCCTACACGCTCAGCCCTGCCGAGCTGGCCGCCGAGGCGAAGCGCTCCTACGAGCAGGAGCCCTACAACGAGCTCCATCTCGTCAACGGCGAGAGCCCGCAGGTCGATTTTGCCTGGTACCTGGAGACGATCCGCGCGCTCAGCGAAACGCTGCCGGAGGTGCATCTCAAGTGCTACTCGGCGAGCGAGATCCACCACATGTCCAAGCTCTCCGGGCTCCCCTACGAGCAGGTGCTCACCGAACTGAAGCGTGCCGGGCTCGACTCGCTCACCGGCGGCGGCGCCGAGATCTTCTCGGCCCGGGTGCGCAGGCTGATCGCGCCGGGCAAGGAGCCGGCGGAGAACTGGCTCGAGGTTAACCGGGTCGCGCACGGGCTCGATATTCCAACCCACTGCACGATGCTCTACGGCCACGTCGAGACGCTCGCAGAGCGTGTCGAGCACCTGCTTCGCCTGCGCGAGCTGCAGGACGAGACGGGCGGCTTCCTGGCCTTCGTCCCCTTCGCCGTCCATCTCCAGAACACCCGGCTCGACCCCGATCTCCTCCCCACCACCGCGGTCGACGTGCTGAGGACGATCGCCGTCTCGTGCCTGCTGCTCGACAACGTCGCCCACGTCAAGGCCTACTGGATCGCGATGGGCCTGCCGCTGGCGCAGATCGCACTCGAGTTCGGCGCCGACGACGTCCAGGGCACCGTCGGGCAAGAGCAGGTTTTCCACGCAGCCGGCGCCCGCACCGAGACCGAGCAGGCCGTCGATCGGCTGGTGCGCTACATCCAGGCCGCCGGCCGCGTCCCGGTCGAGCGCGACACCCTTTACAACGAGCTTCGGCGCTGGGACTAGACCGTGATCAAGCTCGGACGGATCTGTTACGTGAACATGGCGCCGGTTTACTACCGGCTGCAGGCCGAGGTCGAGGAGGTCACGGGCGTCCCGACCGAACTGGCGCGGAAGCTGCTGGCCGGCGAGGTGGACGTGGCGGCGATCCCGGCGATCGAGTACGCCCGCCACGCCGAGGAGCTGGAGATGCTGCCGCGCCTCTGCGTCGCCTCCGACGGCGCGGTGGACTCGATTCAGCTCATTTCGAGCACCCCGCCCGATAAGCTGCGGCGGATCGCGGTCACCCCGGAGAGCGCAACCAGCGTGGCGCTGGCGAAAGTCCTCTTCCCGCGGGCCGAGCAGGTGCCGCTGGGCGAGGAGGCGCCGGCGAAACTCCTGATCGGCGACGCGGCGCTGAAGAGCGCCTTCGAGGATCCCACACCGCACTACGACCTCGGCCGACTCTGGCGCGTGCGCACGGGGCTGCCGATGGTCTTCGCGGTCTGGGCGTACCGGAAAGGCGCGGGCGCAGGCATGCACGAGCTGGAAGAGGCGCTCATCGCCTCGGTCAAGGCCGCCCGCGCCGAGCCCGAGCGGCTGGCGCAGGAGGCAAGTGCGCTCTACGACTACCCGGCCGGCTTCCTGGCCCGCTACTTCGAGAAGCTGCGCTACGGCTTCGGGCCGCGCGAGCGCGAAGGCCTGCTCGCCTTCTACCAACTGGCGCACGAGGCCGGAGTGCTGGAGCGGGTGCCGGAGCTGGCAGCGAGCGTGATCGCCGAATGAGCGCCTCGGAAACCGCCCGGTCGACGGTCAACGAGATCCTCGAGCGCACGCTGGTTGACGGCGAGCGCCTATCCGACTCGGACGCCCTCACGCTGCTCGAATCGCGCGAGCTGATCCGGATCGGAAGAGCGGCGAACGAGATCCGGAGTCGCAAGAACGACCCCGGCCGCGTCACCTTCGTCGTCGATCGCAACATCAACTACACCAACATCTGCACCGTCCGCTGCGAGTTCTGCTCCTTCTCGACCGACCCCGGCGACCTGCGCGAGGGCTACCTGCTGCCGAAGCCGGTCATCTTCAAGAAGATCGAGGAGACGCTCGCGCTTGGCGGCACCGGCATCCTGATGCAGGGCGGCCACCACCCCGATCTCGACTTCGCCTACTACGACGACCTCTTCCGCTCGATCAAGGCGCGCTACCAGATCCACCTGCACGCGCTGTCGCCCTCCGAGCTGCTGCACATCTCGCGCCGCTCGAAGATGCCGCTGCCCGAGACGATCCGGCGCCTGCACGAGGCCGGGCTGGACTCGATTCCGGGCGGCGGAGCCGAGATCCTGGTCGACCGGGTGCGCCGCTCGCTCTCGCCGCGCAAGGCCAAGACCGACGAGTGGCTCTCGGTGATGCGCGAGGCGCAGCTACAGGGGCTCTCGACCACGGCGACGATGATGTACGGCCACATCGAGACCCTCGCCGAGCGGGTCGAGCACATGCGCCGCATCCGCGAGCTGCAGGACGAGACCGCGGGCTTCCGCGCCTTCATCTCCTGGACCTTCCAGCGCGACGGCAACCGCCTGCAAGAGAAGGTGCCCGAGGAGGCGCGCCCGACCCCGTTCGATTACCTGCTCACCCAGGCCGTCAGCCGCCTCTACCTCGACAACGTGCCGCACATCCAGGCCAGCTGGCTCACCCAGGGCCTCGCTATCGGGCAGCTCGCGCTGGCCTTCGGCGCCGACGACATCGGCTCGACGATGATCGAGGAGAACGTCGTCGCCTCGGCCGGCACGCACTACACGACGACAACCGAGGAGCTCGCGCACCTGATCCGAGCCTTCGGGAAGACGCCGGTGCAGCGAGATACGTACTACGAGCCGGTCAAGACCTGGGATTAGCCGCACCCGGCCCGTGTCACACCCCGGCCCGCTAGGCTCCCCTGCGTGATCGAGCAGCTCCTCGGCACCCGCCCCTTCCAGATCGGCATCGTCGTGCGTGACGTGCGCGAAGCCGCCGCCCGCTACACAAAGCTGTGGGGAATCGACGACTGGATGATCGTCGAGAACGGACCGCAGAACATGCACAGCCTGCACTACATGGGCGAGCCGGCCGACTTCTCGATGCGCCTGGCGCTGACGGGCTCGGATCCGCAGTTGGAGCTGCTGCAACCGCTCGAGGGCCCCTCGATCCTGGCCGACTGGCTCGAGCGCCACGGTGAGGGACTGCACCACATGGGCGTCGAGGTCGCCTCGGTGGACGAGACGATCGCGCAGATGGCCGCGGCCGGAATCAAGTGCGTGCAGCACGGCCATGGCTTCGGCGCCGACGGCTCGGGCGCCTTTGCCTATTTCGACACCGAGGCCGAGCTGGGTTGCTACCTCGAGGCGATCGAGCCGGCTAACGAATAACCGAGCCTGACTGCATCTAGACTGGCCCGCGGTGCTCCTCCTAGCTTCGATAACCGGCTCGCTGACCGACTTCATCACGACCCTGATCGGTAATCACGGGGTCGAGGCCGTGTTCGGGCTGACGGCGCTGGCCGCCATTCTTCCGACCGGCGGCGAGCTGGTGATGCTCTACGCCGGAGCCCTGGCGGCAGGCGCCTTCTCGCAGTCGGTCGTGGTCTTCGGGCACCACGTCAACACGAGGCCGGCGGCGTACCTGACGGTTGTCGCCGCGGGAATCGCCGGAGATACGCTCGGCTCGCTCTGCGGCTGGGCGATCGGGATCTTCGGCGGTCGCCCTCTGCTCGAGCGCCACGGGCGCTGGCTCCACCTCGCGCACGAGCGGCTCGAGCGCGCCGAGCGCTGGTTCGAGCGCTTCGGCTCGATTGCGGTGCCGCTTGGGAGGATCACTCCTTTCGCCCGCTCGCTCGTCTCCGTTCCCGCCGGCGTGTTCCGAGCGCGTTTTGGCAGCTTCGCCATCCTCACCACGCTCGCATCGATCGTCTGGTGCTTCGCCTTCGCCTCGATCGGGTTCGCGCTGGGCACGAAATGGCGCACCGTTGAGCGAAGTTTCCGTTACGTAGACATCGCAGTAGTCGTCCTGATACTGGCCGCAGTCGCCTTGATCATTCTTCGCCGGTGGCGCGCGGGTAAACTGGCGAACCGAGATGTCCAAGATCCCACTGATTGACGTCAAAGGCGAGTTCGCGCCGCTCGTCGAGGAGTTGAAGACGCGCTTTGCCGAGGTGCTCGAGTCGGGCCAGTTCATCCTCGGCCCGAACGTCAAGGCCTTCGAGGCCGAGGCAGCCGACCATCTCGGCGTCGCCGACACGATCGGCTGCGGAAACGGAACCGACGCGATCACGCTGGTGCTGAGCGCGCTCGGGATCGGCCCTGGTGACGAGGTCATCTGCCCGGCCTTCACCTTCTACGCCACCGCCGAGCCGATCGCGCTGCTGGGTGCTACGCCCGTCTTCGCCGACATCGAGCGCGAGACGATGAACATCGACCCCGCCGACGTGGCGCGCAAGATCACGCCCAAGACCAAGGCGATCCTTCCGGTGCACCTCTTCGGCCGCCCGGCCAAGATCGACGAGTTGAAGGTGCACGGGCTACCGGTGATCGAGGACGCGGCCCAAGCTTTCGGCGGCGGCGACGTGGCCAAGAAGGGCATCGCCGCGACCTTCAGCTTCTTCCCGACCAAGAACCTCTTCTGCCTCGGCGACGGCGGCCTGGTTGCCACCAACGACGAGGAGCTGGCGGCTCGGGTGCGCATGCTCCGCTTCCACGGCTCGCGCGACAAGAAGCTGTTCGAGTACGTGGGCTACAACTCGCGCCTGGACGAGATGCAGGCGGCGTTCCTGCGCGTCTTCCTGGGCCAGATCAAGGGTTGGAACGAACAGCGCCGCGAGGCGGCCGCGCGCTACGCCGAGCTGGGCCTGGGTGAGCTGCTCGAGCTGCCGAAGGACGAGCCCGGCCACGTTTACCATCTTTTCTGCACCCGCAGCCCCGAGCGCGACAAGTTCAAGGGCGCGCTAGCCGCCGCCGGCATCGGGCACGCCTGCCACTACGTCGTGCCGCTGCACCTGCAGCCTTCAATGGCGCACCTCGGCTACAAGGAAGGCGACCTGCCCGAGACCGAGCTGGCCGCCCGCGAGAACCTCTGCGTGCCGCTGTGGGCTGGAATCGCCCGCGAGCAACAGGAGCGCGTGGTCGCGACATTGCAGGGCGCTGTCGCCACGCCAGTCCCGTGAACCTGCTCAATCGGCACCGCCTTTGGCAGGTCGGCGTCGACGGTGTTTTCGTTGCCCTCGCCTGGTTCGCGGCCTTCCTGCTACGCCTCGGCTGGCCGGTTAACAGACCCTACGACCGCTTCATCCAGCTTCGGGTTTTCGTTCTCGTCATCTTCCTCACGCTGGCGATCTTCGTGCTGCTCGGTTTCTATACGCGCTGGTGGCGCTACGTCTCGACGCGCGACATCTGGGCGGCGGCCAGAGGCGTGACGATCGCCTGCATCATCACCGACCTGGTCGTCTACTTCGCGCGTATCCCGCCGCGGGGCTATTCCTTTCCGCGCTCGGCCGCGGTGATCGATTGGGTGCTGCTGCTCGCGCTGATAACCGGCTCGCGCGCCCTGACCAGGACATTGCTCGAACGCCCCGGAGCGGGCGAGCGGATCGCGCACGGCAAGGAGGTCATCCTCGCCGGTGCCGGCGACGCCGCCAGCGTCACCCTGAGAGAGCTGCACAAGTACCGCCACCTCGGCTACACGCCGATCGGGATCGTCGACGACGACCCGCGCAAGCAAGGGATTCGACTGCACGGCGTCAAGGTGCTGGGCAAGATCGCGGATCTACCGCGCCTGCTGCGCGAGAATCACCCCGACGAGGTGCTGATCGCGATGCCGTCCGCCTCTGGCCAGACAAGGCAGCGGATCGTGGACATGGCCCGCGAGGCGAAGGTGCCCGTCAACACGCTGCCGGGGCTCTACGAGCTCTTCTCGGGCGAGCTGACCACGCAGATCCGCCCCGTGCAGGTCGAGGACGTACTCGGGCGCGAACAGGTGGAGGTGGAGTTCGAGAAGGTCGCCGGCTACCTCGCCGGGCAGACCGTGGTCGTCACCGGCGCCGGCGGCTCGATCGGCTCCGAGCTCTGCCGTCAGATCGCGCGCGTCGGGCCGAAGAAGCTGCTGCTGGTGGAGCGCGGCGAGAACCCGCTGTTCGAGATCGATCGCGAGCTGCGCCAGGATCACGGGTTTACGAACTGTGTCGCGGTGCTCGGCGACGCGGGCAATGCCGAAAAGATGCGGCCTCTGTTCGAGCAGTACAAGCCGCAGATCGTCTTCCACGCCGCGGCCTTCAAGCACGTACCGCTGATGGAAATGAACCCGCTCGCGTCGGTGCGCAACAACCCGCTCGCCACCCGCTCGCTGGCCAATGTCGCCCGCGACACGGGCGTCGAGCGCTTCGTGCTCATCTCCACCGACAAGGCGGTCGAGCCGCAGACGGTGATGGGGCAGTCGAAGGCGCTCTGCGAGTGGATCGTCGAGGCTATGGGAGCGCGCGAGGGCAACGGGACGAAGTTCATCGCCGTGCGCTTCGGTAACGTGCTCGGCTCCTCGGGCAGCGTGATCCCGATCTTCAAGCGCCAGATCGAGAAAGGTGGCCCGGTCACGGTCACCGACCCTGAGATGACGCGCTACTTCATGACCATCCCCGAGGCCGTCTCGTTGGTGGTACAGGCCGGCGGCATGGGCGCGAGCGGCCAGGTGTTCGTGCTCGACATGGGCAAGCCGGTGAAGATCATGGAGCTGGCCCAGAACATGATCCGCCTCTCGGGCAAGGAGCCCGGGCGCGAGATCGAGATCGCCATCTCGGGCATCAGACCTGGCGAAAAGCTGCACGAGGAGCTGTGGGGCGGGCACGAGACGGTTTCCGGCACCGAGCACCCGAAGATCCGCAAGCTGACCTCCTCCGCGATCGACGCCAAGTGGCTCGAGGGCGAGCTGGCCGTCCTATCGAAGCTGGTCGAGGCGGGCGACGCCGAGGGCGTTGCGAAGCGTTTGGCGAAGGTCGCGCGGAACGCACAGCGGATTCAGAGCGTCGAGACGCCGAAGGCCGCGCCCGCCAAGGACGAAGTCGGCACAGTCTCGGAACAGTCTGTTAGTTGATGCGTCACAGCTCGGCGGCTAGCTTGTCGCCATGAGGACGCAGGGGATACTCGACGGGCTCAACCCCGAGCAGAAGCGCGCCGTCCTGCAAACGCGCGGAACGGTCTGCATCCTTGCCGGCGCGGGCTCGGGTAAGACGACGACGATCACGCGCCGGATCGCCTGGCAGGTGGCCAGCGGCGCCTTCCCGGCCGAGCGGATTCTGGCGGTGACCTTCACCGACAAGGCGGCGACCGAGATGCGCTCCCGCCTCAAGACGCTCGGCGCCGACGGCGTCGCGGCCCGCACCTTCCACGCCGCCGCGCTCGGGCAGCTGCGCTGGCTCGCGCCCGGGCGGCTGGGCGAGATCCTGCCCAGCAAGGGCCTGATCGTACGCCGGATCGCCAACTGCCTGCCCCGCCCCCATTGCTTCCGCCACGCCTCCGACCTCGCCGGCGAGATCGAGCGGGCCAAGAATCGCCGCATCTCGCCCGCCAACTACCTTGAGACGCTCGGCGAGCACCAGCCCCCGCTTCCGCCCGACCTGATGCTGCGCGTCTACGAGACCTACGAGCGCGAAAAGCGCGAGGCCGACATGATCGACTTCGAGGACCTGCTCGAGCTGGCGATCCGCCTGTTCGAGGAAGACGAGCAGGCCGCGGCGCTCTTCCGCGAGCGCTACCACGCCTTCACGGTCGACGAGTACCAGGACGTGAACCTGCTCCAGCAGACGCTGCTCGATCTCTGGCTCGGAGGTCGCGAGGAGCTGTGCGCGGTCGGCGACGACTACCAGGCCATCTACGGCTTCACCGGCGCCACGCCCGATTATCTGCTGGCCCTGCCCGAGCGCTTCGTCCGGGCGACGGTGGTGACCCTGGAGTCGAACTACCGCTCGACGGCGCAGGTGCTGGAGCTGGCAAACAGGCTCATTCCCAAGTTGGGCGGCGCGGTCAAGTCGCTCCGAGCCACGCGGGAAAGCGGAATCGAGCCCGAGCGCCACGTGCTCGCCAACCCCGCCGAAGAGAAGAAGTACTTGGTCGAGCGGATCGCCGCGCTGGCCAGGGAGGGCCTAGCCTTCGAGGAGATGGCCGTACTCGTTCGCTCCAACGCGCGCGCGGCCGACTTCGAGGAGGCGCTGGCCGAGGCGGAGATTCCCTTCCAGGGCTCCTCGCTGCTCGAGCGCGAGGCGGCGCGCTACCTGTTGCGACGGGCAGCTTCGCTCGGGACCGGCGAGCTGGCGAGCGGGGTGCGCCGAATCGCTCACGCGCAGGGCTGGGTCGAGACGCCGCCGAAGCGCCTCGGCGACCGGGAGATGACGCGGCTCGCCGATCTCGGCCGGCTCGTTCGCCTGGCCAAGGAGCTGGCGGGCGGCGAGCTGGACGGAACGGGCTACGTCGCCGAGATTCGTCGCCGCTTCGACCCCCGCGCCGCCGGCCGCGGCGTCCACCTGCTCACCTATCACCGGGCCAAAGGGCTGGAGTTCACGGTCGTCTTCCTGCCGCGCCTGGAGGAGAAGGAGATTCCCTGCGCGCTCTCCTCCAGCAAGCACGAGGAGCTGGCCGAGGAGCGCCGCCTCTTCTATGTCGGGCTGACGCGGGCCAAGGACCGACTCTTCCTGAGCTGGACCGAGAAGGCGCGCCCCAGCCGCTTCCTCGGCGAGCTGGGCCTGGTCGAGGCCCGGCCGATGGCTCTGGCCGATATTGAGTCTCGCCCGGCCGGCTTCGAGCCCCTGCGCGCCTGGCGTCGCAGCCGCGCCCAGGAGGACGGGGTTCCGGCCTTCCACGTCTTCTCGAACCGCGCCTTGGTGGAGATCGCTTCTACTCGCCCCGGCTCGCTGGCCGAGTTGGCCGAAGTGCGGGGAGTCGGACCGCAAAAGCTAGAGCGCTACGGCGAAGAGGTACTGGCGGTGCTTTCGTCCGAGGATAGACCGCTCGAAGACGTTTCTGCCTAGCCGCGGCGCCAGCCCGCCGGAGCATGCCCCCACCAGCGCCCGTCGCGGTGACTGACCTCGACCGGCATGGCGAAGCAACGAGAAAGCGCCTCGCTGGTAAGCGTCTCCTCGACGGGGCCCGAGGCGACGACCTCGCCGCCGTGCAGGAGCAGAGCGTGCGTGGTCGAGCGCGGTAGCTCCTCCAGGTGGTGTGTGGCCAGCACTGTCGTCAATTCGGGATCGCTGGCGGCGAGAGCTTCGAGCGCGGCGAGCAGCGCCTCGCGCGCGGGCAAGTCGAGAGCCGAGGCCGGCTCATCCAGCAGCAGCAGCCGCGGCGAGCTCATCAGCGCCCGCGCCAGCAGCACGCGCTGGCGCTCGCCCTGCGAGCAGATCCCGAGCGGGCGCGCGGACAGGTCGGCGCAGCCGAACAGCTCGATCAGTTCCTCGGCGCGGGCCTTTACCTCGTCGTCGTAGCGCTCCCAGAGCGGGATCCGCGTACCGGTCGCACCGGTCAAGACAATCGTCGAGATTTCGTATCCCTCGTCCAGCTTGCGATCGAGCCGCGCCTCCACGACGCCGATCCGCTCACGCAGGCGCCGTACGTCGGTCCTGCCCATGCGCTCGCCCAGCAGTTCGACCCGGCCTTTTGTCGGGTGCATGACCGCGGCGGCAAGCGTGAGCAGCGTGCTCTTACCGGCACCGTTCGGACCGAGAAGCGCCCACTGTTCGCCGGGCTCCACGCGCCAGTCGATTCCCGAAAGCAGCCAGGTCTTGCCCCGGCGCACGCCGACGCCTTCCATCACGATGGCGGGCGTCTCCGTCACGAGCCGAGTCGCTCGATCTCATCCAGGCAGTCGCGCAGGCCCTGGCGCCAGTGCGGCAGGCGAGGCGTCTCGGGCTTTTCGCTGCGCAGAACGGAGTAGGCCGGGCGCGGAGCGGGACGGTTCAGCTCGGCGGTCGTGATCGCCCGCACCCGGCAAGAGAGCCCGGCTTGCTCGAAGATCGCCTCGGTGAACTCCTTCCAGCTGCAGTCGCCGTCGGCCGCGACGTGGTAGATGCCGAAGGGAAGCTCGACTATCCGGCGCGTCGCGGCGGCCAGGTGGCCGACGTAGGTCGGGCAGCCGCGCTGGTCGTCCACCACGGTGACCTCCTCGCGCTCGGCGCCGAGCTTGAGCATTGTGCGCAGGAAGTTGTGCCCGCTGGCGCCGAACAGCCACGAGCTCCGCATGATCCAGGCCTGCTCGCCGGTGGCCTGCTCGCCCGCCAGCTTCGTCCGTCCGTAGACGGAGAGCGGGTCGGTCGGGTCGGACTCGAAATAAGGCGAGCCCTTGCCACCGCTGAAGACGTAGTCGGAGGAGTAGTAGACGAGCGGAGCGCCCAGCGCGGCGACGTTGCGCGTGCCCTGCACGTTAGCCCGCTCGGCGCCGTCGGGATTAGCCTCGGCGCCGTCCACGTCGGTCCAGGCGGCGGCGTGCAGAACGAGATCGGGCGCGGCGAGCCAGGAAGGTGCCGCTTCGGCGACGTTCCACTCGGCCAGGTCGACCCCGGTCACCCGGTCGGCGGCGAACGCTTCGGCCAGCGAGTGACCGAGCTGTCCGGCCGAGCCGGTGATCAGGACGCGCCGAGATCCCGTGCCGAGAGAATCGGTGATTGCGTGCTCCAGAGGTGCTTGACGCGCGGATCGGCCCACGAAATACCCTGCTCATCGGGGTCTTTCGGGTCGTATTCCTCGGTCACGTGGTAACAGAACAGGATGTCGGTCAGGGCTTCGAAGCCGTGCGCGTGGTAGCCGGGCACCCAGACGGCGACCGGATTTTCCTCGCCGATGTCGAGCGAGAAGGTCTCGCCCGACTCGCGGTCGAGCAAGACGACGCGCGCCATGCCCTGCACGCAGACGAACAGGTCGTCCTGCCCGCGCTCGTGGAAGTGGAGGCCTCGGATCACGCCCTTACACGAGTAGGAGACGTTCGTCTGCTTGACCGGGCGGGGCAGGAGGCTGTCGCGCCGGATCTCGCAGAACCAGCCGCGCTCGTCGGCGAAGCGCTTGAGGGGAATCAGCTGCATGCCCGGGAGCAGGTGGGGCTCGGCGCCGGTCACTGCTTGTTGACTCCGTTCTGGCGCACGAAGTCGTTGACGGCGTAGTAGGCGTCGATCGACTCGCCCGCGTCACCCCAGAAGCCCTCGATCAGGTCGTACTCCATCTCACCCTGCTCGACGTACCAGTTGTTCACGTCGGTGATCTCGAGCTCGCCGCGCTTCGAGGGCTCGAGCTTGGCGATCACCTCGAAGACGTCGGAGTCGTAGAAGTAGACGCCCGTCACGACCAGGTCGCTGGGCGGATCTTCGGGCTTCTCGACGATGCGCACGATCCGCCTGTAGCCGTCGAGCTCGGGGACGCCGAGGTGGCGCAGGTGCTCGGGGTCGCTCTCGCGCGCCAGTAAGACGCGGGCGCCCTTCTCCTGCTTGCAGAAGCTCTCGACCGACGGCTTGAACGAGCGCTCGAGCACGTTGTCGGCCAGCATCACGATCATCCGCTCGCCGCCCACGAAGTGCTCGGCGAGCCCGAGCGCCTCGGCGATGCCTCCCGGCTGCTCCTGGTAGCCGTACTCGAGCCGCGAGATCCCGAACTCGCGCCCGTTTCCGAGCAGGCGCAGGAACTCGCCCGCGTGCGTGCCACCGCTGACGAGCATCAGGTCGGTCACCCCGGCCTGCACCAGTGCCTCGATCGCGTAGGAAACCATCGGACGGTCGTAGATCGGAAGCAGGTGCTTGTTGGTGATACGCGTGAGCGGGTGCAGGCGGGTGCCGGAGCCGCCGGCCAAGATCACGCCCTTCAATCCCTTTGCCATGGGCTGGATGCTACGCGTTCAGAACGCGTTACGAGGCATTTCGACGACTACGCTGCCCCGCTGAGCGACTCGCCGCGCTCGGCCAGCGAAAGCGAATCCTCAATGGCGCCCTGCCCCCCCATCCGAATCGCGAACGGTAGCGAAGCTCGGGCCAACTCCATGCGGTTGTTCTTGGCCGGCAGGCGAGTTTCGCCGCGGTGCAGCAGATCGCTAGGCTTGGAAAGTCGCTTCGAGGGGGTAGAACTAAGACGTGAGCGAGCGCAAGCAGGACGATTCGCGCAACGAAGCCGAAGATCAGTTCGGCCGGCTTATCGCCGAGCTCTGGCACGGGCAGTTCGCCGGGCGCCAGCATGGCTTCTGGCCGCCGGTCGACAGCTACCGCACCGAGGATCCGCCGCAACTCGTGGTGGTGGTCGAGCTTCCGGGAATCGACCCCGAGCAGGTGCAGATAGTGCTGCAAAACGGGGCACTGGTGATCGCCGGCGAGCGCCTGCGGCCGAGTAGGTGCAACCGCCGCTACCAGCAGATGGAGATCGACCGCGGTCCCTTTCAGAGGCGAATTCAAGTTCACGAACAGGTAGACGCCGCGGCGGCCAGCGCAACCTACGAGCGCGGCCTGCTGCAGATCACTTTGCCCATCGCCAAGCGCGCCAGCGGCGCCGTGCGGGTGCCGATCGACGTGAGGTCGAAGCCATGAGCGCCGTCGGAGACGAGCGGGCAGTCGGCGGCGCGGCGCCCGTCCCGGGCGAGCGTTTCGAGTTGCCGCTCTTGCCGCTCAAGGAGACCGTCGTCTTTCCCGATTCGATGATGCCGCTCGCCGTCGGGCAGGAGCGCTCGGTCAAGCTCGTCGACGACATCGTCAGCGGCGAGGGGCACGTGGCGCTGATCGCTGTCCGGAAGGAGGATGTCGAGGAGCCGGGTTGGAACGACATCTACTCGGTGGGCGCCGAGGCAGCGATCTCGCGGATGCTCAAGATGCCCGACGGGACGCTGCGCCTGCTGGTACAGGGCGTGCGCCGTATTCGCCTGCTCGAGCCGGTGCGCGACGATCCCTACCTGGTCGGGCGGTTCGAGGCGGATCCGGACGTGATCGACGTCTCCGACGAGATCGAGGCGCTCACCCGTAACGTACAGTCGCAGTTCGCGCGCGTCATCCAGATGGAGCCCTACCTGCCCGACGAGCTGGCGATCGCGCTGGCCAACGTCGACGATCCGGGCCTGCTTTCCTATCTCGTCGCCTCCAATCTGCGCCGGCTGACGCTGGCCGAGCGCCAGCAGTTGCTCGAGCAGACCAACGTTGCCGAGCGGCTGCGCTCGCTCTCGCGCATCCTCGCCCGCGAGGTCGACGTCGGCGAGCTGGAGTCGAAGATCCAGACCCAGGTGCAGTCGGAGCTCGACCAGACCCAGCGTGAGTTCATCCTGCGCCAGCAGCTGAAGGCGATCCAGGACGAGCTGGGCGAGACCGATCCCGATCAGGCCGAGATGAAGGAGCTGCGCGAGCGCGTCGAGGCCGCCGATCTGCCCGAGGAGGCGCGCACGGCCGCCGAGCGCGAGCTGGGCCGGCTCGAGCGCCTGCCGAGCGCCGCCGCCGAGTACGGCGTCATCCGCACCTATCTGGAGTGGATCGTCTCGCTGCCCTGGCAGACCGAGAGCGAGGATCATCTCGACCTCGAGCGCGCCAAGCAGATACTCGACGAGGACCACTACGACCTCGAGAAGGTCAAGGAGCGGATCATCGAGTACCTGGCGGTCTCGAAGCTCAAGGGCGACGTCTCGGGCCCGATCCTCTGTTTTGTCGGCCCGCCCGGAGTCGGGAAGACGTCGCTGGGACAATCGATCGCGCGGGCGCTGGGGCGCAAGCTGGTGCGCATCTCGGTAGGCGGAGTGCGCGACGAGGCCGAGATCCGCGGCCACCGCCGCACCTACATCGGCGCCATGCCCGGAACGATCATCCGCGCGCTCCGAGATGCGGGAACGCGCAACCCCGTCTTCCTGATCGACGAGATCGACAAGATGGGGATGGACTACCGCGGCGACCCGGCCAGCGCGATGCTCGAGGTGCTCGACCCCGAGCAGCACTCCAGCTTCCGCGATCACTACCTCGATCTGCCCTTCGATCTCTCGCGCGTGCTGTTCATCTGCACCGCCAACCAGGCCGAGACGATTCCGCCGCCGCTACTCGACCGGATGGACACGATTCAGCTCTCCGGCTACACGGAGGAGGAGAAGCTGGGCATCGCCAGGCGCTATCTGGTGCCAAAGCAGATCGAGGCGCACGGCCTGGGCGCCAAGCAGGTCACCCTCTCGGACGAGGCGCTGAGGCTGGTGATCAGCGAGTACACGCGCGAGGCCGGTGTACGCAATCTCGAGCGCCAGCTCGCGGCTCTCTGCCGCAAGGCCGCCCGTCAGATCGCCGAGGGGAAGAGACGGAAGATCTCGGTCGGCGGGAAGGAAGTGCGCGAGTGGCTGGGGCCGCGGCGCTTCGCCGGCGAGGTGCGCAAGCGAACGGCCGAGCCTGGTGTCGCCACCGGGCTGGCCTGGACGCCGGTGGGAGGCGTAATTCTGTTCATCGAGGCGACGGCCTACGAAGGCAAGGGGCACCTGACCCTCACCGGCCAGCTCGGCGACGTGATGCAGGAGTCGGCCCAGGCCGCGCTTTCCTACGCCCGCGCCCATGCCAGCGAGCTCGGGATCGAGGATGGGTGGTTCACGAGCCACGACCTGCATCTCCATGTCCCTTCGGGCGCGGTGCCCAAGGACGGGCCCTCGGCCGGAATCACGATGGCGACCGCGATCGTCTCGCTGGCGACGCAGCGCCCGGTTGCCGGCGACCTGGCCATGACCGGCGAGATCACGATCACCGGCCAGGTGCTTCCGATCGGAGGTTTGCGCGAAAAACTGCTCGCGGCGCAGCGGGCCGAGATCAAGCGCGTGATCGTGCCGCGCGAGAACGAGCCCGACCTGGAGGACCTGCCCGACGAGACGCGGAAAGCCCTGAAGCTGGTTCTCGTGGACAACGTGGGCGAGGTGCTCGAGACCGCACTAGCGTCGAAGAGCGAGACGGGCCCCGCCTCGATTACCCGAATCGAGCGCGAGGCGGCCTCGGCCAAGCCTTTTGCCGCAAGCCGTAAAAAGAGTAAGAAACAAGGGTGAGTTTGAATAACGACCTCGGAGAGCCGATCCTGTACGGTGCTATTAGGAAAGAGACAGCGATGAAGCCATGTTGCGAGCGATGCGGGGGAAAGAAAATGAATAAGAAGACTGAGAAGCTTTCGGACGCGGCGACCAACGTGCGCCCCTACGTCGAGCGCGCGCTTAAGGACGAGGAGCTCCGCGACAACGTGCGGCAGGCGTTCCAGGCCGCCAAAGAGGTGTACGGAGAGCTCGTCTCCAAGGGACAGGTCTCGAAGGCCGCGGCTCACGCCGTGACCGACCGCGAGGTTCAGGAGAACATGCGCACGGCGGTCGAAGAGCTGCGCCACGCGGCCTCACGCGTACAAGGCCAGGAAGACGAGCCGCACCGCGGCCGGAATACGACCCTGCTGTTGAGCGGAATCGCGCTCGGAATCCTGTTCAACCCGGTGACGGGGCCTCAGGCCCGAGCCTGGCTGCGCGAGACCGTGCTGGGGCCGCTGGAGGAGATCGCCTACAGCCCGGACGACGACTCCGGCTCGGATGACGACTCCGCCGCCTAATCAGTCTGGGTTCTTCTAGTCGCGCGGCGTTTCGGACTGCGACGAGGAGTTGAGCACGGTCGCGAGCGAGCGGCTGTTGAGGCTTGGTAGCTCCGAGATGTCGGTCGAATGCAGAAGCACGGCGCCGGGCTGCTGCGTGCTCACCCCGGCCGCAATCTGCTTGGCCCAGGAAGCGGTTCCCTTCGGGAAGGCGATGTCGCGCAGGTGCTTGAGCGCGAGGAGCCATTTATAGGGATCGACGGCGCTTCTGTTGTAGCCGTAAGGAAGCAAGTACGCAGGATGGGCCTCGAAGTGGAGGTGCGTAGGCGTGGTGATGGCGTCGCCGGTGTTACCGACGAAGCCCAGCACCGCACCCGCCTTCACGCGCAACCCGTTTACGGCCAGAGGCGAATAGGCCGAGAGATGCGCGTAGTAGAACGTGTTGCCGTCCTTGTCGCGCAGCCAGAGGCGATTGCCACCCAGGGTGTTCCAGCCGACCGAGAACACCGTTCCGTCTGCGACCGCGAGTATCGGCGTGCCCATCGGAGCGAAGATGTCGATTCCGTGGTGCCAGCCGGTATCCGCTCGAGGCGCTCCAAACGAATCCGAAAAAAAGGCCTGCCCGTAAACCGGAAAGACGTGGCCTTTGCGGGTGATCTTGAGCTTCAGGTTGGAGGGAATCGGCTGCACCTTGGTGTTCTTGGACTTGTTCTTCTTGTTGGAAGTCGTCGTCGTGCTCGTGCTCGTGCCGGTGTTGTTGCTGTGGGACTTGGGGATCGTTACGGTTGAGGTCACGGTCTCGGATTGGGCGAAGGCAGAAGCCCAACCGATTACGATCTCGCTTCCGGCCGGAAGTCCTCCATGATCGGCGACCACGTGCAGATCGAGCGTCTGCATCGTCTCGTGGCGCCCCTTGGTGTTCGGATCGCCGCCGCTGGTCGACTTCAGCAGAGCCTGGATATAGCCCCAGTCGCCCAGTTGGATGCGGCCGTTCGTGCTCAGCGCGATCGGCTGGCCGAGGTAGGTGGCTCCCTCGACGTCCGTCTCGCTGGTCGCGCCACTTGCCTGCTCGGGGGTGGCGGTGGCCATCGCATAGGCGAAAACGCGCGAGATCGAGATCTCACCGTTGAAGAGCTCGATGCCATCGAGCTCGCTCGACGCGGTGCCGGTGGCCACACCGCCCGTGTCGGTCGCGCTGGCGCTGGCCGAGGTCGATTGGGCGCGAACGATCGAACCGTCGGCCGGATAGTTGTAGGCGACAAGCGGGACCGACGCGCTCGGCGGCGCAGATGCCTCGGGCGTGCTGATGACGCCCTGTCCGGGGACGGAAATCTTGATCGCGACAGCGTGCGCTTCGGCCCCCGCCTCGGATGTGGCGGTCACAGCGCGAGCTGTCGCGGTGACGATTAGGACTCCAAGAGGCAGGAGCCAGATGAGACGTCGTCGCAGCACGTGACCCATTATTGGCGAAACCCCCGGCGCTCGCTCGACGAGGCGCCGAATAGAGTGACGAGCGAGCGCCCAGGCGTGAAGAGGCGCGCCGATCGAAGCGTCACTTTCTGCAGTCTGAGCAAAGGCCGGTCAGCTCGACTGTGTGCGCCGTCGCAAGGAAGTCGTGTTTCGCGAACACCCTCTCCAACCAGTCGGACAGGCCTTGCTCGTCGATCTCGATGACGCGGTGGCAGTTGGCGCAGACCAGATGGTGATGATGCGTCTCTCCGCAAAGCCGGTAGCAGAGCTCTCCTTCGTTGTGAGCAAGTGTGTCCACGACCCGCTTCTCGCTCAGCAACGAGAGCGTCCGGTAGACCGTCGCGAGGCCGATCGTCGCTCCGCTCCGCTCGCGCAGGCGCTTCCACAGCGTCTGCGCGGTCGCGTCGTTGGGCTCGACGGCCAGCTCGCGAAGCACCTCCAGTCGCTGCCGGGTGACCTGGACATCGTGCCGCGCCAACAGATCGGCGAAATCCTGCTCTGTCGCTTGCGCTGGTTTCATGCTGAGCGTAAGATAGCCGATGTGATAACGAGAATCATTCTCACCGCAATCGTATCACCCCCTTTCGCATGATTGCGTCCCTGCTCGATCTCCAGCTCGCCTCGATCGCTTGGATTGCGATTCCGCTGGCGGCACTGACGACCGTCTCGACTCTGCTCGGCGGCACCGTCGCTCTGCGCTACCGAAAACAGATAGGCACGATCATCGCGCTTACCGGTGGCGTGGTCGTCGCGGTCGCCCTGTTCGACGTGCTGCCCGAGGCGATCGACGCCGTGAACGACTCCGATCTCGTTGCGACGCTGATCGGTGTCGGCTTCCTCTTCTTCTTCCTGGCCGAGCGCTATGTGGTGCTGCACCACCGCGACGAGACCGAGCAGGCCCAGGCCCACGCGCAGGTGGGCGCGCTCGGCGCGGCCGGACTGTCGGTGCACAGCTTCATCGACGGCCTCGGCATCGGGCTCGCCTTCAGCCTGAGCACCAAGCTGGGACTACTCGTCTTCTTGGCGGTTATCACCCACGACTTCGCCGATGGCTTCAACACGGTCACCTTCGTGCTCCGGCAGTCGGACAACCGCCGCCAGGCGCTGCGCTGGCTCGCCACCGACGCGCTCGCCCCGCTCATCGGCGCAACCGTGGGCTCCTTGCTCAGCATCTCCGAGCACCACCTCGGCTACCTGCTCGCGCTCTACGTGGGCTTTTTCCTCTTCATCGGCGCCACCGACCTGCTGCCCGCCGCACACGAGCACCCGTCGACCAAGAAGGTGGCTCTCACGGTCGCCGGCTTCGTCTTCGTGTTCGTGATCAGCCTGGCGGGGGCTCGCTAGCTGCGTCGTCACGTAGAGCTCGCCAGCCCATTTCGAGCGCGATCGCGATCACCAGTAGGCCGAAGAGGCGCTGAAGAGAGCCCGGATTCAGCCGCTCGGCCAGTAGACCGCCGCCGACCACCCCGACCAGCGAGCCAAGGCCGAGCTTCCAGACCGAGGCCCAGCGGATGTTTCCGTAGCGGTTCTGGCGCCAGCTGCCGACGAACACCACCGGAACTATCGCCAGCAGCGAGGTCGCCTCGGCCTGGTGCTGACCGAGCCCCAGCATCAGCAGCGCCGGGACGAAGAGGATGCCGCCGCCGACTCCGAACAGTCCGGCCAGAACACCGGCGGCCGCGCCGATCACGATTGCCAGGGCAATCGTCATCCGATCACCAGCTTGAGCCCGATCGCGGCCAGAAGTACTGCGAAAAGCGCGGTCAGAACGCGGCTCTGCAGGCGTTGCTGGAAAGCGGTGCCGAAGACGGCTCCGGTCGCCGCGGGAATGCCCAGCAGCAGCGCGTAGAGCACGCGCACCTCGCCGTACCAGAGATAGAAGATCGCGCCGGCTACAGCGGTGATCCCGATCGCCGCGAGCGAGGTGGCGGCCGCGACCTTGGGCCGCTGACCGAGCCAGATCAGAGCGGGAACGATGATCGTGCCGCCGCCGACTCCGAACAAGCCACCGTAGAAGCCCGCGAAGAGACCAATGAGAACGATCACTATCGTCGTATCCTAGAGATGCCCCTATCGAGTGAAGTTCCGCGCACACCGCCGCCGTAAGCAACAGCAAGAGATGGAACAGAACCGCCTCCTCATCGACCTCGCCTCCGATCCCGCGCATGCCGCGCTGCTACTCGACGTCGATGGAACGCTGGCGCCGATCGTGCCCCGCCCGGACGACGCGCATATGCCGGATGAGACTCGCTCGCTGCTGCGCGAGCTCGCGGCCAGGTACGCACTGGTGGCCTGCGTCAGCGGGCGCTCGAGCGCGGAGGCCCGGCGCATCGTAGGCGTCGAAGAGCTTCTCTACGTCGGGACGCACGGGCTCGAGCTGGCGCCCGGCGCCGCGGTCTGGCGAGATCAGATCGAGCGCTTCGCCGCCACCGTCGATTGGCCGCCCGAGTGGATCGAGAACAAGAGCCTTTCGCTTTCGCTCCACTACCGTCAATCGCCCGAGCCCGAGAAGTCGCATCTGGCGCTGGAGCGAATCGCAGAGGCGGCGGAGGAGGTCGGCCTGTACTCCCGCTTCGGACGCATGCTGCTCGAGATCCTGCCGCCGGTGGACGCCGACAAGGGAACCGCGATCCGCTCGCTGCTCGACGAGCGCGGGCTGACGCGGGCGCTCTACGCCGGCGACGACACGACCGACCTCGACGCCTTCCGGGCGCTCGAAGGCCTGGAGCTGGGAATCTGCGTCGCGCTTACTTCCAGCGAGGCGCCTGCGGCACTGGTCGAGGCGGCCGACATCGTCCTGGCCGGCCCGAACGAGCTGGTCGAGTTACTGCGCGCTATCTGACTTTCCGCCGAAAGTCCGCCTCCCTTTGGGAGGCATGATGACTTTCGGCGGCGAAAAGCACCGTCAGCCGGGGGACGGCGTTTTGTTAGCCAGGTCCGCCATGTCGGTCGCGGCGGCCACTTGACGTCTCAGACGCCGGCGGCTTGTAGCAACGCCTGCCAGGTGAGGCGAATGTCCTCTTCGCTGGTGCGCACGTTGCCGATCGCCCAGCGGATCACAAAGCGGTCGCGCAGGCGCGTGTGTGAGAGGAAGGCGACGCCGCCCGAGTTGAGGCGGTGGAGCAGCGCCTCGTTCTCCTCGTCCGAGCCCCTGAGGCGGAAGCAGACGGTCGAGAAGGGGCGCGGTGCGCAGAGCTCGAAGCGATCGTCGGCGCGCACCAGCTGTTCGACCAGCTCGGCCTGGGCAATGGAGTTGCGAATCGCTTTCTGTAGCCCTTCGCGCCCGTACCAGCGCAGCACGGCCCAGAGCTTGAGCGCCCGCATGCGCCGGCCCAGCGCCGGCCCGTACTCCATCAGGTTGAGCGCGTCCTCGGGCGTGCGCAGGTACTCGGGCACGAGGCTGAAGGCGGCTCGCAGGTCGTCGGGGCGCGCGGTGTAGAGGCAGGAGCAGTCCATCGGCGTGAGCAGCCACTTGTGCGCGTTGACGACGAAGGAGTCGGCCAGCTCGATCCCCTCCAGCGCCCAGCGAAACTCGGGACAGACAGCGGCCGAGCCGCCGTAGGCGCCGTCCACGTGCAGCCAGGCGCCGTGCTCCTTGCACAGCCGTCCGATCTCGGGCAGCGGATCGACGGACGTCGTCGAGGTCGTGCCGACCGTGGCCGTGACGGCGCAGACATCGCCCTTGGCCAGCTCCTGCTCCAGCAGGTCGGTGCGCATGCGAAAAGCGTCGTCAACCGGAACCGTGCGCAGCTCGAGCTCGAGCAGGCGGCAGGCCTTGGCGACCGAGGAGTGAGCCTCCTCCGAGCAGACGACCGCGCGGCGCCCACCGCCGGCCTCGCGGGCCGCGGCCAGCGCCGAGAGTGTGGAGGTGGAAGCGGTGTCTTCGATGTGCCCGAACCACTCGCTCGGCAGGCCGAGCAGCTGCCCGACCCAGTCGAGCGCCAGCTGCTCGAGCTCGGTCGCGGCGGGCGAGGAGCGCCAGAGCATCGCGTTCACGTTCAGCGAGGCGATCAGCATCTCGGCCAGGATCCCGGGCTCGGAGGCGGTGGTCGGGAAGTAGGCGAAAAAACGCGG
The DNA here is from genome assembly GCA_003162055.1 of Actinomycetota bacterium. Taxonomy (GTDB): domain Bacteria; phylum Actinomycetota; class Thermoleophilia; order Gaiellales; family Gaiellaceae; genus Fen-549. The sequence continues at coordinate 156,661 of PMNA01000026.1, forward strand.
GTGATTCCACTGCGTCAAGCCGGGCAGCAGGATCTTTTCGAGGTCGTCGAGCACCGCCGTGAAGGGCTCGCCGTGCTCGGGCGGCTGCGCGGGAAGCTGTGAGCGCACCTCGCCGGGCTCGACCTGGGCGAGCACGGGCAAGTTCGGCAGGCGTTCGAGGAAGCTCTCGATCCACTCGCTCGTCGCCGCGGCGCTGGCGCGAAAGCTCAGCAGCTCTTCCTGGATTTCAGAACCTGTCTCCAGGGGCGTGTGTTCACTACCTGCTCGCTCGTCAGCCATGCTCTCCTCGCTTGTGCCAGGGCCAGCTCGATGCTCATCAGAGTCACAGGCCGGTGCCCATCACTTGAGATGATGATCTTAGCCCCTGCCTCAGCCGCAAGGCGCGCCTGAGTGTCGCGCAGATCGAGCCGATCGGGCTGTCCGTTCATCTCCAGCGCAGTTCCCGTCTCGACGGCCTTGGCCACCAGACGCTCGATATCCACCGCGGGTTGGCGCCCGCCGATCTTGCGCGCGGTCGGATGCGCGATGCCGTCGACGTTGGGATTGTCCATCGCGCCGAGAATACGCTCGGTCGGATTGCGCTCGAACGAGGTGTGAACGGCGGCCAACACCCAGTCCAGCCGCGCCAGCTCCTCGTCGGGCAGATCGAGCGAGCCGTCGGCCCTGATCGCCGACTCCGTTCCGCTCAAGATGCGGAACGGCGCCAGCCTCTCGTTCAGCGCCTCGACCTCCTCGAGCTGGGCGTCGAGCCTTCCCTCACGCAGCCTGTCGCCGTGGTCGGTGATCGCCATGTACTTGTAGCCGCGCCCGATCGCGGCGCGGGCCATCTCCTCGATCGAGGCGCGCCCGTCCGACCAGGTGGAGTGGACGTGCAGGTCGCCGCGCAAATCGCCGAGCTCGATCAGGCGCGGCAGCGAGCCACTGCGGGCAAGCTCCAGCTCGTTCGTCCCCTCGCGCAGCTCGGGCGGGATGAAGGAGTAGCCGAGGAACTCGTACAGCTCCTGCTCGCTCACGAAGCGCGCGACCTCGCCCGTCTCGACCGTAGTGACGCCGTACTCCGAGATCGAGAGCCCACGGCGAACCGCGTCCTCGCGCAACTCGATGTTGTGCTGCTTGGAGCCGGTGAAGTGCTGGAGCAGGTTGCCGTAGGCGTCGGGTTGCACGACGCGCAAGTCGAAGTGGAGGCCGCCGTGCCCCACGACCTCGGCCTTGGTCTCTCCCGCGCCTGCGACCTCGGTCACCCAGTCCATCCGGGTGAACTTCTCGATCAGGGCGCGGGGGTCGGTGGCCGTGGCGACGAGATCGATGTCGTGCACGGTCTCGCGCCGGCGCCTGATGCTTCCCGCGTCCGAGACCTTCACCGCCTCGGGCAAGGCGGCGAGCTGGGCCAGAACCTCCCGCGCCGCCTCGAGCGCCCGCCCCAGCAGCACTCTCTCCTCCACCGGCTCGGCGCCCTGCTCGAGCGCCTTCAGCACCTTCGCCTCGATCGAGGCGCCCAGCCCGGGTAGCGTCCGCAGCTGCTCCTGCTCGGCGGCGCGGCGGAGCTCCTCGGGCGTAATCAGGCCAAGCTCGAGCCAGAAGCGGGATGCCGTCTTCGGCCCGATGCCCGGCAGGCGCAGGAAGGAGACGACGCCGGCCGGGATGCGCTGCTCGCGCTCGGCCAGGGCGTGGATCTTTCCGTCGGCGGCGATCTCGCGGATCTTGCCCTCGATCGTCTTGCCGATTCCGGGCAGGTCGACCGCGCGGCCGGCAAGCGCCAGCTCGACGACCGAGCCCGAGCCGTCCTGGATCTGCTTCGCGGCGCGCCGGTAGGCGTTGATACGGAAGCTGTCGCCGCCTTCGAGCTCGATCAGGTCGGCGAGCAGCTCGAACTGGGCGGCAACGTCGTTGTTCGTGGGCGTCCGGGCCGGCATGGCATCGATGTTATGCCCTACGTCGCCGGCGAGAACAGCTCGAGCTCTGCGTCACCGTAACCATCCCGCGCGCCACGGTTCCGCGTCGCGAGTCGACGGGCTTGACAACTGGCTCACCGCTCGATCAACTATCAATGCCGCCGCCAATGTTCCTCAGAGGGAGACTCGATGCGCTCGAGATTCGGACAGACCAGACGAAAGCGCCTCACAATCGGTGCAATCGCGGTTCTTCTCATCGGTGCGCTGACGGTGGTCGGTCTGGCGATCGCCGGCACGTTCAATTCTTCGAGCCCGAGCTCGAGCCCGGTCATCGCTGTCTCCAACACCGCCCCGCTCGCGAAGGGAGCCCCGTCCGCGCCGATCGGCTCCCAGCTTAGGGCGTTAATAAGGAAGCTCGGGAAAAGCGGCGTCGACAGCAAGGTCAAGAGCGTTGAGATCGTGCCTACGACACTCGCGCGCGCGAAGGCCGCCAATGGAGATTCGCCCGCTCACGGCCGGCTAGGAGCTCGACCGGTTTACCTGGTGGTTCGACACGGAAGCTTTTCGTGCGAGCACACTTGCCCAGCGCCGACGGGACTCAAGTTCACAGGACCGCCGAACTCCGCCGAGACTCTGATCGTCGACGCGACAACGAATGATGTGGTCGAGACGGGATTGGGTGGTTTGGACCTCGTTGGTCTCGGGCCGGTCACGAAGGTGACCAACCTGCCGCGGTAATCGCCGGCGCTCGCCCTGCGCACCGGGGGCTATCCGCACCACGGCTCGGGAGCTGGCTGCTGAAGAGGCCGAAAAAGACAGCGAGCCCGTGGATGAGGAATGATTCGGGCATGCGCGCCTGCGTCTGCCTCCCCACCTACAACGAGAAAGAGAATCTCGAGCGGATGCTTCGCGCCCTTGGCGGCGTGCTCGGCCCGGATGACCGGGTGCTGGTGATCGACGACGGCTCGCCCGACGGCACGGGCGAGATCGCCGAGAGCCTGAAGGCGGAGCTCGGCTTCGTCGCCGTGCTCCACCGCGAGCAGAAGGAGGGCCTGGGTCGCGCCTACATCGCCGGCTTCGGCTGGGCGCTGGAGCACGGCGCCGAGCTGGTGCTGGAGGTGGACTGCGACTTCTCGCACAATCCCGCCGACGTACCGCGCCTGATCGAGGCTGCAGGCGATGCCGACCTGGTGCTCGGCTCGCGCTACGTTCCGGGCGGCGGCACCCGCAACTGGAGCCGGATCAGGCGCCTCATCTCGACCGGCGGCTCCTTCTACGCGCGAACGATTCTGCAGATCCCGATCCGCGACCTGACCGGCGGCTTCAAGTGCTACCGGCGCAAGGTGCTGGAGACGATCGAGCTGGAGACCATCTCGGCGCGCGGCTACGCCTTCCAGATCGAGACGACCTACAGGGCTCTACGCGCCGGCTTCCATGTCGTCGAGGTTCCGATCGTCTTCTCCGACCGCGAGCTGGGCGGCTCGAAGATGGGCAAGAGCATCGTGCTCGAGGCGTTCTGGAAGGTGCCGCTGCTGAAGCTCGGGCGCTGGCGGCCGGCAGCCCGTTAGCGGAAGTGATCCCAACCGGAGAGCTCGACCGGCTCGCCGCCGCGCAGGAACACCACTCCCTCGCCCTCCTCGCAGCGGCCGATCACCTTGAAGCGTCCGGGCTCGGGCACGGCGGCCAGCAGCTCGTAATCCTCACCGAAGGCGCAGGCGTATGAGTAGACGTTCTGCTTGAAGTGAGCGGCGATCTTGGCCGCGCCCCTGGCGACGGGCACCAGTTCGAGCTCGATCACCAGGCGGCAGCCCGAGCGCTCGGCGATGCGCAGCGCGTCGGAGGCCAGCCCGTCGGAGATGTCTAGCATCGCGTGGGCGCTGCGGGCGAGCTCCTTTCCCTCCTCCACGCGAAGGGGCGGGCGCAGGTGCCGGCGGGTGAGCGGACTGGTCAAGCTCGCCTGCAGGCAGTAGAAGCCGGCGGCCGAGGCGCCGAGCGGCCCAGTGACGACGAGCAGATCGCCGGGCCGGGCGCCGTCCCGCCCGGGCACGCGCAGGGCGCGACCGAGCGCGGTGATGCTCAGATAGAGGCGCTCGGCCGAGGTCGTGTCGCCGCCGAGCACCGGCACTCCGGCCTGGGCAATCCCCTCGTAGAGCTCAATCACGTCGTTCACTTCGCTCTCGCCGGGCAGCCCGAGCGAGACGATCAGGGCTTCCGGCTCCGCGCCGGAAGCAGCCAGATCGGAGATGTTGACCGCCGCCGCCTTGTAGCCGAGGTCGCGCCAGCCCGTCCAGTCGAGGCGGAAGTGGACGCCCTCGACGAGCGCGTCCTGGGTGACGACCAGATCGGGCGCGAAGCGCGCGGCGTCGTTCTGAATCCGCTGCACCAAGCCGCGCTTCTCCAGCTCACGCAGAAAGCCGAACTCGCCCAGCTCAGAGAGCCGCATCGATCGCCTCGATGATCGCTTTGGAATCGCGGGCGGCGCGGATCACGGCCACTCCCGCCGCGCCCGCACGGATGCAGTCGGCGGCGTTCGCTGCATCGACGCTGCCGATCGCCACCACCGGAATCGAGACCGCCGCGCAGATCGCAGCCAGTCCGTCCAGCCCGATCGCTGCGGCGGCGTCGGTCTTGGACGGCGTCGCCCAGACCGGGCCGGCGCCGATGTAGGCCGCTCCCTGCTTCTCCGCCTGGGTCGCCTCTTCGACCGTCGAGGCCGATAGCCCGATCATCAGTCCGGCGACCAGCGCCAGCCCAAGGCCCGAATCGCTCTGGCCGAGGTGAACGCCGTCGGCCGCGAGCGCGATCGCCGCCTGTACGTCGTCGTTGACGATGAAGGTGGCCGGCAGCTCGCGAAAGGGAATTCCCTGCTCGACAACTTCGCGTGTCGAAGCGTCCTTCAGCCGCAGCTGCACCACCGTGGCGCCGCCGGCGACTGCGACTCTGGCCGTTTCGAGATCGTCGACGACGGCATGCAGCTTCATGAGATCTTGGCCCGTGAGTCGAGCGTGGCGGGATCGAGGTTGTAGAGACCGTCGTAAAGGGCGGCGTGGAAGGTACCGGGCCCGTTCGCGCCGACCGCGGCGTCCTCGGCCGCTACGCCGTAGGCGGCCAGCGCTTCGGTGGCGGCCTCGAGCGGCTGCTCCGGCTTCGCCGCCAGGAAGCAGGCCGTGATCGCCGTGGACATACAGCCGGTGCCCGTGACCACACCGAGCAGCTCATGCCCGTTGGCCACCCTGAATCCGTGCTCGCCGTCGGAGANNCGCATCTCTGCTTTCTCACCGATCAGCGTCGCCACCTCGCCCGCGTTGCCGCGTATCACGGTGACGTCGACCTGATCGAGGATCCGCTTGGCCGTCTCGGTACGGAAGCTCGTGGCGCCGGCGCCGACGGGGTCGAGCACGACCGGTACGCCGGCGACGTTCGCCGCCCTACCGGCCAGCAGCATGGCCTCGATCCAGGGTGTCGAAAGGGTGCCGATGTTGAGCACCAGCGCTCCGGCAGAGGAAGCCATCTCCTCGACCTCCTCCGGGGCGTGCGCCATCACCGGCAGCGCGCCGATGGCGAGCGTCGCGTTCGCCGTCTCGTTCATCACGACGTAGTTGGTGATCTGGTGAATGAGCGGCCTACGTGCACGCAGGGTGCTGAGCGTCGCTCCCGGCGAGATGGTCATTCCTGCGCCTCCAATCCGAGTACGTCGACCGGGCCCTCTCCGGTGCCCAGCCAATCGAGCCCGTTCGCTACCGCAAGCGAGGCGACCCGGGCGGCTTCCCGCGCGGCTTCTGGCAAGGGGATTCCTTTCGCTAGCAGCGCTGTCAGCGTCGCCGAGTGAGTGCAGCCGGCGCCGTGGGTCGAGAGCTTCGCGTGCCTGGGAACGGGAATCTCGTAGTGCTCGTGCCCGTCGAAGAGATGATCGACCGCCTCCTCGCCGTGCCCGCCGGTGACGATCACCGCCGCCGGCCCGAGCGCCTGAATGCGCTCCGCCAGCTCCCGGCGTGGTCCGCGCTTCCCCGCCAGCACGACCGCCTCGTCGAGGTTGGGAGTCACCACCGTCGCCAGCGGCAAGAGCTCGCTCACCAGCGCCGAGACGGCCTCAGGCTGCAGCAGGCGCGCGCCCGAGGTGGCGATCATCACCGGGTCGACGACCAGCGGAACGCGGTGCTGCGCGAGAAAGTCGGCGACCGCCGCGATGATCGGGCGCGAGAAGAGCATCCCGGTCTTCGCCGCGTCCACGCCGATGTCCGAGAAGACGGCTTCCAGCTCGGCCTGCACGAACTCGGCCGGCGCCTCGTGCACGGCGGTCACACCGACCGTGTTCTGCGCCGTCAGGGCGACGATCGCGCTCATCCCGAAGCAGCCGGCGGCGGCGAAGGCCTTCAGATCGGCCTGGATACCCGCTCCGCCGCCCGAATCGGAGCCCGCCACTGTCAGACATCTAGCAACTGCCACTCGGAACCCCCCTCAGAATGAAGACCCGCCGATTGGCCGCGATCGGTGGATGCGATGCTAGGACGCAGTGTCTCATTCGTAGCAGCGCTACGGATGAGACCGAGGACAACGCAGCGCGCCGCCGAGCGCGGCCAAGCGGCGGAGTGCTTCGGTTTGAGGTGAGTTCCAAAAAACTCCTCCCTTCGCTGGCATTATCCAGATCAGGTTCTTCGGGTTTGCTCTCAGCCCCGCGGGGCACCCCGGCGGGCACAGGGTACCATCGCACTCGGGGGTGGAAGAAGAGCCGAAGGCGGCGAAAACGGCTCACTGGCAACCTGAGCTCACGCGCACCGAAGAAGAGCTGGAACTCGCTCCTTACGGGCGAAGAGCTCGCGTACCGCGGCGAGGAACCGGCTCGAGGCGCCCGAGAAGAGCCGCTGCCCACCGAGCTGGAGCCGCGCTTGCGCGAGTCGTTGCTCGGGCTCGGAATCGGCTCTCTCTACTCGCACCAGGCCGAGACCTGGCGGCTGGCCCAGGCCGGCTCGAGCCTGATCGTCACCAGCGGTACCGCCAGCGGCAAGACGCTGGCCTTCAACCTGCCGGTGCTCGACGCGCTCGTGCGTGAGCCCAAGCAGCGAGCGCTCTATCTCTACCCGACCAAGGCGCTGGCGCAGGATCAGGCCCGCGCGCTGGGAGCGCTGCGGGCGCCGAAGGTGCGCGCGGCGATCTACGACGGCGACACGCCCAGCGAGCAGCGCTGGCAGATCCGCAAGTGGGCGAACCTGATCCTGTCCAACCCCGACATGCTGCACGTAGGTGTGCTGCCCCACCACGATCGCTGGGGCGACGTGCTGGCCAACCTGCGCTACGTGGTGGTGGACGAGGCGCACGTCTACCGCGGCGTATTCGGCTCGCATGTGGCCAACGTGCTCAGGCGCCTGCGCCGGCTGGCGCGCCTCTACGGCGCCGAGCCCCAGTTCCTGCTCGCCTCGGCGACGATCGCCAACCCCGGCGAGCTGGCCAAGGAGCTGACCGGGCTGGAGGTCGAGGTCGTGGCCGAGGACGGCGCGCCGCGACCCGAGCGCACGCTGGCGCTCTGGAACCCCGAGCTGATCGACCCCGAGTTGGGGCTGCGCGCGAGCGCGCTGGGCGAGGCGTCGAAGCTGCTCGCAACGCTCGTCGAGCGCGGCCAGCGCACGATCTGCTTCGCCAAGAGCCGCAAGGTCGTCGAGCTGATCCACCGCTTCACCAGCGACCGCCTGCCCGCAGAGCTGGCCAGTCGGATCGCGCCCTACCGGGCCGGCTACACGCCCGAGCAGCGACGCGAGATCGAGCGGCGGCTCGTGGCGGGAGAGCTGCTGGCCGTGACCGCGACCGACGCGCTCGAACTGGGCATCGACGTGGGCACGCTCGACTGCGCGATCTCGGTCGGCTTCCCGGGCACGGTCGCCAGCTTGCGCCAGCAGTGGGGCCGCGCCGGGCGCCGCGAGCACGGCCTGGCCGTGATGATCGCCAGCGAGGACGCGCTCGACCAGTTCTTCATGCGCGACCCCGAGGCGCTGATCGGGCGCCGCGTCGAAGCGGCCATCCTCGACCACTCGAGCCCGCGCATCTCCGGCGGCCATCTGCTCGCCGCCGCCTACGAGAATCCAATCGGGCCCGAGGACGCGGACATTCTCGGCCCGGAAGCGCTGGAACAGGCCGCCGCGCTGCCCGAGCTGCGGAGTACCCCGGCCGGCTTCGTCTGGCAGGGGCGCGACTTCCCGGCGGCGCGCGTTGCGCTGCGCTCGACCGACTCCGGGAGCTTCACCGTGATCGAACAGGGCACCGGCTCGGTGCTCGGGCTGGTTGAGCGGGCCCGCGCCTTCTCGACCATCCACGAAGGTGCGATCTACCTACATATGGGCGAGGCTTACCTCGTACGAACGCTAGACCTGGAGGCCGCCCGCGCCCTGGTCGAGCCCTTCTCGGGCGACTACTACACGCAGGCCAAGCGCGAGACCGAGACCGAGATCCGGGAGGAGTTGCGCCGCGAAGAGCGCCTCGGAGTAGGGCTCTGTTTCGGCCGCGTCTCGGTGACCGAGCAAGTGGTCGGCTACCAGCGCCGTTCGATCCAGACGCAGCGCGCGATCGACCTGACACCGCTCGAGCTGCCGGCCACCTCGTTCGAGACCGAGGCGATCTGGTTCTGCCCCACCCCCGAGCAGCTGGAAGGGCTCGAGGAGCTGCCGCTCTTGCTCGGCTCGCTGCACGCCGCCGAGCACACGCTGATCGCCCTTCTCCCGCTCCGCGCGATGTGCGACCGCTGGGACATCGGCGGCCTCTCCACCAACCTGCACGCCCAGACGCTGCAGCCGACGATCTTCGTCTATGACGGCCACGCCGGCGGCATCGGCATCAGCGAGCGCGGCTACGAGGTGTTCGCCGACTGGGTTGCCGACGCCGCGGCCCTGCTCAAAGGCTGCCCCTGCGAACGTGGTTGTCCGTCCTGCGTACAGTCGCCCAAGTGCGGGAATTTGAACGAGCCGCTGAGGAAGGCCGGGGCGCTGAAGTTGCTCGAGCGGATGCTCGCTAGCGCTCGCGGTTGAACAGCCGCCGCAACCGCTCGAGCAGAGACGGCCCGCGCATCTTCGCCAGCGCCCGCTCCCGCTCCAGCGACTTCTTCGCCCAGGCGCGCTCGCGTTGTGCACGCGTCGAGATGCTGCGCTTCCAAATCACAGGCCTCTGCTTCGGCATCAGCTCTCCAGCGCCTAGAGCGCCAACTCGACCGCCTCGTCCGGGGTAGCTGCGCGGAGGAATCCCTCGCCCTCCACCGCCACACCGCCCGCGAGTAGCACGACCGGCCGCCCCAGCCGGCGCGCGAAGGCGATCTCGCTCAGCGTCCCCCAGCTCCCGCCGACGGCAATTACCGCCTCGCCCGAGGCCGCGACGGCGAGGTTGCGAGCGTGCCCGGTGCCGGTCGCCACACTGATGTCGATCCACTCGTTGGCCTCGTCCGGCGACTCGCCGGGCAGGATTCCGATCGTCCTTCCTCCGGCCTGCTTGGCCCCGCGCGCAGCGGCCGCCATCACCTCGGCGCCGCCGCCGGTCACGACCGTGCAGCCGCGACCTGCGAGCAGGCGCCCGACCTCTTCGGCCTGCGCCTCCCACTCGCCGCCGCTGCCGATTACCGAGATCTGAATCGCACGCACTTCGAGAGCCTATCTCGCCGTGTCCTCAAAAAACTGAATCGTCTCTCGCGTTCTCGGGGCGCCCGGGAGGCCGGCCGCGCCCGGCCGCACGACGCCGCCGACCGAGGACGCGAGATGGTAGAAGACCAGTATGGAAAAGGCAGGTTGCTACCGATGACGTCCTCCGACGAGCTCGAGCGCATCGTCGCCTTCTGCCGCGACCTCGACGAGCGCTGCTCCGAGCGAATCTTCTCCTCGTTCCTGGCCACCGCGCTCCTGTGCGAGTCGCTGCCGCTCGTGTACGACCGCAACTTCCTGCGCGTCGAGGACGCCGGCGCCAACGCAAACGAGCTCGCGGCGCTCGCCGACCGCATCTACGGGGCGGCCGGTATGCCTCACCGCAAGGTCATCACCGACTCGACCGAGATCGGCGAGCGACTGGCGCCGCAGTTCGAGAGCATGGGCTGGAAGGTCGATCGAACGATCGCCATGATCCACTCCGGCTCGGTCGAGCAGGAGCCTTTTCTGCTGGTGGCCGAGGTCGAGAGCGAGGAGATGATCCCCCTCTGGGAGGAGGAGAACCGAGCGAGCCATCCCGACGACGAGGAGCTGGTCGCGCAGTTCACGCAGCAGTATCTGCTGGTCGAGAGAAAGATCGACTGCCAGTACTTTGCGCGCCGGCTAGACGGCCGGGTCGTGAGCGGTTGCCAGCTCTTCTCCCGCGGCGGTACCGCACAGATCGAGGCGGTCGGCACTCTGAGCGAGTACCGGAACCAGGGCCTGGCCAGCTCGGTAGTCAGGCACGCAGCCTGGGAGGCCTTCGCTTCAGGCCACGATCTGGTCTGGATCATGGCCGATGAAGACGACTGGCCGAAGGCGCTTTACGCGAAGCTCGGCTTCAACCCGGTCGGACGCTTCTTCGGTTTTACCCGCAAGCCAAGCTAGGCCTGCAGAGATCAGCTCGCGGACAGGCGCGCCAACGCCTCTTCGCGGCTGGCGGCGATCGGGAAGACCTGGTCGAGCCCGGTGATCTCGAAGATCTTGTTGATGTTGCGATCGCTGCAGACGAGCGAGAGGTCGCCGTCCTTCTCGCGCAGGCGCCTCACGCCGCCGACGAGCACGCCGAGGGTGGTCGAGTCGATGAAGGTCGTACCGGTGAGATCGACTACGACGTGCTTGGCGCCCTCGGCTACGGCGTCGATCAACTGCTGCTTGAACTCCGGTGCGGTGTAGAGATCGACCTCGCCGCTGAGCGCGATGACGAAAACTCCTTCGCTTGGCCTCTCGCTGACTATGTCGAAGTCCATCTCGCCGCCCCCTTTTTCGCGCTCGTAAGGCCCGGTCTCACTCTAACCCTTCGCGCCGAGCTTCCGCAGCTGAGCTACAGCCTTCTTCACCTGCGCGGCGCGCGAGTCCTTCGGCACCAGCTTCACGAAGATCTTGTATGCATCAAGCGCAACGGTGTAGTCGCCCGCACTGTAGGCCGCCTCCCCGAGCTGAAGCTCGGCGTTGGCCCGCCCATAGATGTCCGCCGCCGGCGCCGCCTTGGCCTGGAGCTTGCTGGTGCTCTCCCAGTCCTTCGCCGCCGTCGTGTACGAGGCATAGGCGCTGTTTATTTTGGTGATCTGCAGGCTCGAGTAGGCACTGATCAGTGTGTCGGTGCCGGCCAGAGAGTCGAGCGGATCGGAGCTGAGAGGTCCGTAAACGATCGTCATGCCGGATTTCAGGCTCAAATATCGATCCCAACGCAGAGTCGCGACCTCTTGTTGCAGGCGGCTGAGCGCCGAAAGTGCGCTCGTGTCCTTCGGCTTCAGCTTCAAGTACTTCTTGTAGGTGTTGGTAGCGTCGCCGCGTCTTCCCTTGCCGTCATAAGCCAGAGCGAGCGCGGCCAGGTAATGCGCGTTGTGCGGATGCTGGGCCACGTCCTTCTCTGCCGCCTTGATCGGATCGCCGCCGCGCATGCCGAGCAGCTGCTGAATGACGTCGCTGCCGCCGCTGCCGCTGCCCACGCCGGCGAAGAGGAAGCTGAAGGCGAAGGCGAAGATGACGACGATGAAGGCCCACTTGGCGCCTCGGCGCAGGCGCATGAAGAACATCGTGTTCTCGAGCGCGGGAGAGTAGCTGCTCGTGCTGGCGGGGGGAGCCGCGGCTTTCTTTACGGCCCGGCTGCGCGCGCTTTGCTGCCGCCGGCGAGCATTCGCCCTCTGGCGGTCGCGCTTGCGCTGCGAAGAACGTCCCACTCGAACTCTCCCTTCTCGTACTTCGTCTCGCCGTCTACGACGGTCAGCACGACTCGTTCAGGACTGCCGCCGAGAACAACGGCAGCCTGTGCATCTTCCCATGGTAGAAGCGACGTTTCATCCAGCGCCACGATAGCGATATCTGCGCGCTTGCCGGGGAGGAGCGAGCCGATCTGATCGGCGATTCCGAGCGCCCCGGCCGACCCGAGTGTCGCCAGCTCGAGCGCACGGGCCGCCGCGAGTGCCTGCGAGCTGTGCTCGCGCGCGCGAGAGAAAGCAACCACCGAGCGAAGCTCCTCGAACATGTCGAAGGAGGGCGCCGAGGCCGGGCTGTCGGTTCCGATACCCACCCGGACGCCCGCCCGGAGAAGGTCGGCGAGCGGTGCGATGCCGCAGCCCAGAAAGCCGTTCGAGCGCGGACAGTGCGCCACCGCGACGTCGAGCGAGGCGAGCAGCTCGATCTCCTCGGGATCGAGGTCGACGCAGTGGGCGGCGATCATTTCCTTGCCGGCGGCGTGCGCGCGGGCGAGCGCTCTGATCCCCGTCTCGCCGAGCGGGGGCAGGAGCTCGTCGCCCATCGCACCGAGCGGTCCTTCGCCGCGCGTGAGCCAGGCCCGCTCGGCCGCACTTTCGGCCAGGTGCGTCACCACCGGCACGCCCAGCTCGCGAACCGCCGCGTACACCTCGGGTGAGACCGTGTAGGGCGCGTGCGGAGAGATTCCCAGGCGAACCTGCTCGGACAGCGCGGGCGCCGCGATTTCCTTCAGCGCCTCGAAGTGCGCGAGCGCCGCTTCGGGGTCGGCGCCGAACACCTCTAGCCCGACAATCGCCTTCAGCCCGAGCTCCGAGCAGGCGCGAGGCGATGCAGCGTTGTAGCTGGCATCGACGACGGTGGTGATTCCGGACGCGAGGCACTCCGCCGCGCCGAGACGAGCCAGAGCGACTACGTCCTCGAAAGTGAGGTTCAGCTTGCGCTGGAGGTGCAATGCTATCCAGCCGCCGAAGTCGAGCCCGTCGCCAAAGCCCGTGTAACCCGAGTATTCGAGATGAACGTGCGCGTTGACGAGGCCGGGCATGATCGCGGCGCCGGGGAAGCGGCGACCGGCGCCCAACTCGGCGCTGGTGCCGAGCCGCGTAATACGGCCGTTCTCGAACGCGATCGCGCCATTCTGGATCGGCGCCCCCTCGATCGGGAGCAACCAGTCGGCTGAGTAGATCGTCTCCACGGCGATGGCGATGCTAACAGGGAACCGCTCGCCGAACGCAGGCCCGTTGAGCGGGTGCGATCGGTGAGTGCGAGACTAGGATGCAAAGCCGTATTCGCGACCGGCGGCCGCGGATTCGACCGAGAACGACTCGCCGCACTGCCTTGCGCCACCGCTGGATGGAGCGCTCCTTTTGATTGAGAATCAGAACAGCGACGACCCGGTTCGAGAGATTCGGATCGAGCCGGCGGTGGAGAGCGACGCCGAGTCGTTGGCGGCTGTCTCGCGCCGCGCCTTCGAGCACGACGTGAACTACGGATCGCCCGGGATCAGCGGCCCGCCCGGCTACGACTCACCCACCTGGCAACGCCAGGCGATGAAGAAAGGCCGTTACTACAAGATCCTGGAGGGCGACCGGATCGTGGGCGGATTCATCGTCTTCCCGCTCGACGGGGAGAAGGCCGAGCTCGGCCGCGTCTTCATCGAGCCGGACTGTCAGAACCGGGGTATCGGCGGTCGGGTGCTCGCCTTCGCGGAGAGCGCTTTCCCACGGGTGAGGCACTGGGCTCTCGACACGCCGAGTTGGAACCTCAGAACCCAGTACTTGTACGAGAAGGCCGGCTATGTGAGAGTCGGCGAGATCGACCCCGCTGGGCGCTTCACCCTCATTCAATACGAAAAAAAGCTCGCGTAATGAGCGCAAACCGAGAGCTGATCTCGGCCGTTCGCAGCGGGCTCGCCGCGCACGCCGATCCGATCAAAGCGCCGCAGATGCAGGCCTATTTGAAGACTGACATGCCCTGTCTAGGTGTGACGGTGCCGCTGCAGCGTGAGATCGTCGCGCGAGCCGCCGGCGAGTTCCCGATCGCGAGCTTCGAGGACTGGCGTGACACGGTGCTCGAACTGTGGCGCGGCGCCGAGCAGCGCGAAGAGCGTGGCTGCGCGGGCTTCCTCGCCGGGCAGCGCCAGTACCGGGCGTTCCAGACGATCGCCGCCCTGCCGCTCTACGAGGAGCTGATCGTACGCGGCGCCTGGTGGGATCTCGTCGACGAGATCGCGACGCACCGGCTCGGGCCCCTTCTTCTCTCCCATCCCGCCGCGATGCGGCGGAAGATGCTCGACTGGAGCCGCGACCGCTCGCTCTGGAAGCGGCGCAGCTCGATCATCTGCCAGCTGACGCTGAAGGAGAAGACCGATCTCGAGCTGCTCTACGCCTGCATCGAGCCCAATCTTTCCGACAAAGACTTCTTCATCCGCAAGGCAATCGGCTGGGCGCTCAGGTCGTACGTCTACACCGACCCGGGCGAGGTCGCTCGCTACGTACGAGAGAACGAGATCCGGCTGAGCCCACTAAGCAAACGAGAGGCGCTCAAGAACATTCCGGACAACTAGGCTGAAGAAAGCCGAGAGAGGGGGAAGACGAATGAGCTATCGCTTCATTGACGTTAACGAGGTGGAGCCGCTGTTCAACGGCCGTGTCCGGCCGCTGCGAAGGGCGCTCGAGATCGAGTCTTTCGGGGTGAACGAGTTCTCTCTGGCGGCGGGATCGACCACCTATCCGGAGCACGACGAGCTGAAGACCGGCCAGGACGAGCTGTTTGTCATGCTCGAGGGAAACGGCACGATGACGATCGACGGGGAGAGCTTCGAGCTCCTGCCCGGCCGCTACGTCTACGTCACGCCCGAGTCCAGGCGCCATATCGATCCCGGCCCGAACGGACTGCGCTATCTCGCCTTCGGCGCGCCGGCCGACGCGAAGCACGGCGGCAGGATCTGAGCATGACCCGCGCCTACCTGATGCAGCTTGGCACCGTGCCCTACCGCGAGACCTGGGACCTGCAGCGCTCGCTGGCGGCTGCCGTTTCGCAGGGCGCGATCCCCGACACCGTGATCTTCTGCGAGCACTTGCCCGTGATCACCGCCGGGCGCCGTACCGAAGCGGGCGAGCTGCACGTCCCCGCCGGAGCGGAAGTGGAGATCGTCGAGACCGATCGCGGTGGCAAGTCCACCTACCACGGTCCCGGGCAGCTGGTCTGCTACCCGATCTTCGATCTCCATCGCCACGGCAAGGACGTCAAGCAGTACGTGCGCCGGCTGGAAGAGGCGATCATCCAGACGCTCGAGCCGCTCGGCATCGAGGCGACGCGGATCGAAGGTCTGACCGGGGCTTGGCTGCAGAATCCGCCTCGGAAGATCGCCTCGATCGGCGTGCGCGTTGCGCGCTGGGTGACCACGCACGGTTACGCGCTCAACGTCGATCTCGATCCGGCGCCCTTCACGAGCTGGATCACCGCCTGCGGCCTCGAGGACGCGTCTTTCACCACCGCCAGTCGCGAGTTGGGGCGCCCACTGACGGTCGAGGAGGTGCGACCGCTCGCCGCCGCCGCGCTCGCGCAAGTGTTCGAGCTGGAGCTGGAGGAGCTACCCGTGGAGGACGGCGAGCCCGGTCTCTGGCCACAACCCGTCCACGCCAAGCTGGGCGCGAAAGCCGGCTGAGATGTCGCTTCCCGTCGGAGACCGTCCGCGCCGGCCCGAGTGGATGAGGGTGCGCGCTCCGAGCGCCGACTCGCTCTACGGCGACGTGCGCCGGCTCCTGCACGGGCAGCACCTGCACACCGTCTGCGAGGAGGCGCACTGTCCGAACGTGGGCGAGTGCTGGGGTCGGGGAACGGCCGCCTTCCAGATCCTCGGCGACACCTGCACCCGCGCCTGCCGCTACTGCAACGTGCACTCCGGCAAGCCCGAAGGCCCGCCCGACCCGGACGAGCCGAGGCGCCTGGCCGAGACCGCGGCGCAGATGAAGCTCGGCCACATCGTCGTCACCTCGGTCGACCGCGACGACCTGCCCGACCGCGGCGCTGCTCAATTCGCCGCCACGATCCGGGCGCTGAAGGAGCTTCTCCCGGGCGCCTCGGTCGAGGTGCTGACGCCCGATTTCGCCGGCTACGAGGAGGAAGCGCTGGCGCTCGTCCTGGCCGAGCAGCCCGAGGTCTTCAACCACAACATCGAGACGGTGCGCCGCCTGCACCGCCGCATGCGCGGCGCCAAGGCGAGTTACGACGGTTCGCTTCGCCTGCTTGCCCAGGCGAAGGAGGTAGCCGCTGATCCGGTCGCCAGCAAGTCCGGCTTGATGGTCGGACTGGGCGAGACGAACGAAGAGATCGCGGAGACGCTCGGCGACCTGCGCCGGCACGGCGTCGAGATCGTCACCATCGGCCAGTACCTGCAGCCGACTCCCAAGCACGCGCCGATCGAGCGCTGGGTGCACCCGGAGGAGTTCCGCTCCTTCGGCGATCTCGGGCGCGAGCTCGGCTTCCGCTCGGTCTTCTCGGCGCCGCTGGTTCGCTCCAGCTACCGCGCCGAGGAGCAGTTGGGCGGCTAGGTCAATCCTCGCCGCGGTTTGAACTTCGCGCAGATCGGGGCAAATTCAGACCGTGCCCCGGAAATTCGACTTACCTCAGCGCGTCGCTCTACTTCGCATCGTCTTCGGCGTGATCTGGCTAATCGACGCCGGAGTGAAGATGAACCACGTCTTCGTCAACGAGTTCAAGGCCGATTTCACCGAGGGCGCCGCGGGTCAGCCCGGTTGGCTCCACTGGTGGTTTAGCTTCTGGACTCACGTGATCAATACGAGCCCGTCCGGCTTTGCCTACATCACGATCGTGCTCGAGACATTGCTCGGTCTTTCGCTCGTGTTCGGCTTCGGCAGGCGATCCGGCTACCTCGCGGGCTTTGTTTTCAGCCTGGCGATCTGGGCCATTCCCGAAGGCTTCGGTGGCCCTTACTCGATGAGCTCGACCGACATCGCGCAGGGAATCATCTACGCGCTCGTCTTCGCAGCGCTGTACGGACTCGAATCGATCGCCGAAGCTAAGCCCGCCTGGGCGGTCGACACGTGGATCGAGCGCCGCTTTTCGTCCTGGCGCCCAATCGCCGAGCCGTAGCGTCGCGACTCAGCGCGGGTTGATCGCAGTCAGTGTCTCGGCGTGAAGCAACCCGTTGGTCGAGACGCCGCTGCCGCCGTCGATCACCGCCCGCCCCGCCAAATCGGTGAACTTGCCTCCCGCCTCCTCGACGATGATCTTGAGCGGGGCGCAGTCCCAGATCTTCACCGCCGGGTCGATCGCCACCTCCACGCAGCCCTCGGCGACCAGCATGTGCTGCCAGAAGTCGCCGAAGGAGCGCGTGTGCCAGGCTCGCTCGGCGAGCGGCGCCAGGCGCTCGATGCCCTCGGAGAGCTCGAACGAGACGGCGGCGTCGGCGAGTTGCTCGATCTTCGAGACCTTCATCTTCCGTCCCCAACCGATCGAGACGGTCGCGTTCTCCAGCCTCTCGACCCCCGAGACGCTGATCGGACCGTCGCTTCGGAAGGCGCCCTTGCCGCGCTCGGCCCACCAGCGGCGCCCCAGCGCCGGAGCCGAGATCAGCCCCAGCTCGACCTCGCCGTCGATCTCGAGCGCGATCTGGGTGGCGAAGATCGGTATGCCGCGGCTGTAGTTGCGCGTGCCGTCGATCGGATCGAGAATCCAGCGCCTGCCGCCCTCGCCGCTCGCGCCCTGCTCCTCGCCCAGAACCGAGTCGGCCGGCCGCTCGGCGGCGATGCGCTCGCGCAGCGCCTGCTCGATCGCCTTGTCGGTCTCGGTCACGGGCGATAGGTCGGGCTTGGTCTCGACCCGGAGGTCGGCGGCGCCGAAGCGCTCCAGCGCCAGCCTGTCGGCGAGATCGGCGAGGCTCGCGGCGAATTCGAGATCGGAGGACATCGCACCGCTCAGTTTGACGATCGCTGCGGATCGGCGCCTGACCGGGCGGCGGGCGCAGCTCGCCGCTACCCGCTCGAGTACTCGGGCTGGGCCTTCTCGTGCCGGATCTCGGCGACGGCGTTGTTGGCGGCCATCGCGGCTTCGGCCAGCGCGACGGTGATCAGGGCGATCTTGCCCTCGTATCCCGCCACGTCGCCGGCGGCGTAGACGCGAGGATGGGAGGTGCGCATGGTCGCCGGATCGACCAGCAGCTGCCGGCGCCCGAAGTGCTCCAGGTCCCAGTGCGCGATCGCGCCGAGATGCGAAGAGAAGCCGAGCATGGTGATCACAGCATCGCAGGCAACCTGCTCGTGCTCGCCGCTAGCGCTGTTCTCGATCGTCACCGACTCGATACGGTCCGAGCCGCGGATCTCGCGCAACTCGCAGGGCGTCATGATCCGCGCCTTGCCTTCCTTCTCCAGCGTCCTGGCCTTCGCCAGCGACGACTCGAGCGCGCGAAACCTGTCCCGGCGGTGAACGAGCACGATCGGCGGCTCGGCGATGTCGGTCAGGTCGAGCAGCCAGTCGAGCGCCGAGTCGCCGCCTCCAACGATCACACAGCGCTTGCCCGCGAAGCTTGCCTTCTCGCGCACGAGGTAGTACAGGCCCTTGCCCTCCCACTCGTCGATATCGTCGATGGCGAGCTTGCGCGGCGCGAAGGCGCCGTGGCCGGTGGTGATGATCAGGGCTCGGCTTAGATAGGAGTGCCCCGCGCTCGTACCGAGATGGATCAACTCCTCACCGTCGAGCTCGGCCCTCTCTACCTTGCAGGCCTCTTCGGCCAGGCGCAGCTCGGGCTCGAACTGGAGCCCCTGCTCGGCCAGGCTCACAGCGAGCTCATGCGCGATCACGCTGGGAAAGCCCGCGACGTCGCCCATTCGCTTTTCGGGATAGATCGCGGTCAGCTGGCCGCCGACCTCGTCCAGGCTCTCGATGATGCGCACGGACGCGTGCCGGTGCCCGGCGTAGTAAGCGGCTGCGAGCCCGGCGGGCCCGGCGCCGAGAATCGTTATGTCGACGACGTCGTCTGGGTGGACTGAGCCGGTCACTGTCGAGATCCTACGCTCGGTGGTTTCCGTGACCGAATCGACAGGCTGGTCGAGAGTCGGCGCGACGCCATTCAGCGTGGAATCGGCACATTTTCGCGCATGTTTTCTCGATACCGTTTCACGCCCCGTGGGGGGGGTGGAGAGGCGGGTCCCTCCGCCTTACGAGAAAGTGCTCGCCTCAGAACGGCGCTTCTAGCAGCTGCAGCCGTCGCCGCAGCCCGAGCCGTTCGAGCCGCAGCCCTCAGTCTCGCCGCTGAAGGACGAGCCGCAGCCACAGTTGCTGTGTAGCACCTTCGGGTTCTCGATCGCGAACCCCTCTTCGCCCTCCGCGTTGACGAAGTCGATCGTGGCGCCGTCGAGATAGGGGGCACTGTAGGGATCGACGGCGACTCGAACGCCGTGCTGCTCGGCGACGACGTCCGTCTCGAGCGCCTCGTGGTCGAAGCCGAGCGCGTACTCCAAGCCGGAGCAGCTTCCGCCCTGAATCGCCACGCGCAGCACGCCCGAGTCGCCGTCAGGCTCCTCGGCCATCAGTTCCTTGACTTTCGCGGCTGCTTCCGCGGTCAGGGTCAGAAGGGGTGTCTCGGTCGTCGACATGGAGCCGCATGGTAGCAGCGGCGACTTCTCTGACGGAGCCTCCACGGAGTTAGCCGATTCCGTCTATATTCATCAACCAGGGGGCTATAGAGTAGCCCCTACGAAGGCGCGGAATCGACCGGTGCCCGAGCCTTAAAGGCTCATCAATGCTTAGAAACTGGCTCCCTTTCCTAATCTACGGCCTGTTCGCGTCAGGCATAACCGGGCTGATGCTCTTCATAAGCTTCTCTTTATCGACGCGAGCGCCGTCGAAGCCGCCGCCGCAACGGGGCCTGCCGTTCGAGTCGGGCGTCTCGACCGGAGTGCCCGAGCGCCAGCGCTTCACGATCGGCTTCTACCTCACAGCGATGCTCTTCATCCTGTTCGATATCGAGATCGTCTTCCTCTACCCGCTCGCCCTCGTGCTCAACAAGCTGGCCTGGTTCGGCTTCGCGGAGCTTGCGGTGTTCATCGGGCTGCTCGCCGTCGCCTACGTCTACGTCTGGCGCAAGGGGGCTCTGGAGTGGGAATAGCAGACGGAAAGCGCCTCGCCGACTACGGCCTCTCGAGCGAGCGCCTGCTGCTGGAAGGCAAGGGCCCGGGCGAGTTCGAGCAGGAGGTCATGGCGCTGGAGAAGGCGGTCATGGCGACCACGCTCGACAAGGCCATCACCTGGGCGCAGACGCATTCGATGTGGCCCGACACCTTCGGGCTGGCCTGCTGCGCGATCGAGATGATGGCCGTGACCGGCCCGCGCTACGACCTCGCCCGCTTCGGCATGGAGGCCTTCCGCAACTCACCACGCCAGGCCGACTTGATGATCGTCTCGGGCCGCGTCTCGCACAAGATGGTGCCGCCGCTGCGTCAGATCTACGACCAGATGCTCGAGCCCAAGTGGGTCATCGCGATGGGCGCCTGCGCCAGCTCGGGCGGGATGTTCGCCAACTACGCCGTGCTGCAGGGAGTCGATCGAGTCGTGCCGGTGGACATCTACGTGCCGGGCTGCCCGCCGCGCCCCGAAGGATTGATGGAAGGGATCATCCGCCTGCACGAGCGCGTCAACGCCGGAGTGCCGCCCGCCTATGAGATGAACGAGGAAAGCCGTTGACGGGCTACAAGCAGGTGCCCGGGCTCGTCGAGGTGCGCGAGGCGTTCGGCGAGACGACGCTCGTAGTCGAGCGCGAGCAGCTGCGCGCGGCCGCGCTTCATCTACGCGACGAGCTCGGCTTCAACTACCTCGCCGACATCGCCGGCGCCGACTATCTGGGCTGGAGCGGCGAGGTCGCCGGCTCCTGGGGATCGGCCGAGGGACGCGATCTCAACCTGCCCTACACGCTCGGAGCCGCCCCGGCCCCCGAGCCCAAGCCGAAGCGCTTCTCGCTCAGCTATCACCTGCTGGCTCTGCGCGACGAGCCCGTGCGCCTGCGCCTGCAGACCTGGCTCGACGATGGCGAGACCGCCCCTAGCGCGGTCGAGATCTGGCCCGCGGCCGACTGGCTCGAGCGCGAGGTCTACGACCTGATGGGCATCGTCTTCGACGGCCATCCCAATCTTGTGCGCCTGCTCACGCCCGACGACTGGGAGGGGCATCCGCTGCGCAAGGACTACCCCGTCGGCGGCGAGCCCGTTCGCTTCTCGGAGGAAGTGTGATGGCGGTCAAGCTGGACTCCGCAGTAAACGGGCCCGCTCTCTACGAGGGAACGAAGATCCCCTCGCCGGTGCCGAGCTGGCTGCAGGTCGCCGACTCGCGGCGCGAAGACGGAAACGTCATCCAGGTCAACTTCGGGCCCAACCACCCCTCGACGCACGGCGTCCTGCGCCTCGTCCTCGATCTGGACGGCGAGGAGGTCGTCGGGATGCGGGCCGTGATCGGCTACCTGCACACCGGCTTCGAGAAGAGCATGGAGCAGAAGAGCTGGTGGAAGGCGATCAACTACCCGAGCCGGATCGACTACCTGGCCAGCTTCCAGAACG
Organism: Actinomycetota bacterium; assembly: GCA_003162055.1. Classification (GTDB taxonomy): domain Bacteria; phylum Actinomycetota; class Thermoleophilia; order Gaiellales; family Gaiellaceae; genus Fen-549. The sequence goes on from PMNA01000026.1 coordinate 177,991, forward strand.
AGATGGTCTTCGTGCTGGCGATCGAGAAGCTGCTCGGCATCGAGGTGCCGGCCAGGGCGACCTGGGTCAGGATGGCGCTCGCCGAGCTGAACCGTATCCACTCGCACCTGATCTGGCTGGGCACGGTGGGGCTGGAGCTCGGCGTCCAGTCGCTCTACTTCTACTGCTTCGAGCAGCGCGAGAACGTGCTCGACCTGTTCGAGATGGTCACCGGCGTGCGCGTTCACGGCCGCTACTGCCAGGCCGGCGGACTGGCCGAGGATATTCCGCCCGCCTTCGTCGACGAGGCGCGCAACTTCTGCCGCGGGCTGGCCAGGCAAATCGGCGCGTACGAGCGCCTGACCTGGCAGAACAAGATGTTCCAGAAGCGGATGAACGGGATCGGCATCGTCTCGGCCGAGGACGCCATTCGGCTGGGGATGTCGGGCCCCAACCTGCGCGGATCGGGCCTGAACTGGGATGTCCGCAAGCGCGAGCCCTATCTCTTCTACGACCAGGTCGAGTTCGACGTGCCCGTCTACGAGAGTGGGGACTGCAACGCCCGCGTCCGCGTACGCATCGACGAGATGCGCGAGTCGCTGCGAATCACCGAGCAAGCTCTGGACAAGATCGAGCAGCTGGCCGGCGAGCCCTGGATCGCGGATGACCGGAAGATCGTGCTGCCGCCGCGCGAGGAGCTGCAGACCTCGATGGAGTCGCTGATCCACCACTTCAAGCTCGTCAGCGAGGGCTACCGCGTCCCTGCGGGCGAGGTTTACCTGCCGATCGAGGGGCCGCGCGGCGAAGAGGGTTGCTACGTCGTCTCGAACGGGGGCGCGAAGCCCTGGCGCGTGCACTTCCGGGCGCCCAGCCTGCTCACGATCGCGGCCGCGCCGACTCTCTGCCAGGAGCACCTGATCGCCGACCTGATCGCGATCACGGCTTCTCTCGACACGCTGATGGGAGATTCAGACCGATGATAACCGCGAAAAATGCTGGCGCATTTTCCGCGGGAGAGGGCTGCGATGGTTGAGCTCATCGATGAGATCCGGGCCGTAGCCGATCGCTATCCAGAGCGGAAATCCGCGGTAATTCCAGCGCTTCGGCTAGCTCAGGAGCACTACGGCTACCTGACCTCAGAGGCCTTCCGCGAGGTTGCCGCCGCGCTCGGCACGACGCCGGCCTACTGCCGCGGAATAGCCAGCTTCTACGACATGTTCGAGCTCGAGCCCGCCGGCGCGCACACGATCGAGATCTGCACCAACGCCTCCTGCGCGCTCGTGGGGGCGGCGCAGGTGCTCGAGGCTTTCGAGCGCGAGCTGGGGATCACAGCCGGCGAGACGACGCCTGACGGACGGGTAACGCTGCGCAGCGCCGAGTGCCTGGGTGGCTGCGGCCGCGGCACCGTCGTCGCGATCGATCACCGCTACCGCGAGCCCGTGAGGCCCGAAGACGTGCCCGCGATCGTCGAGGAGCTGCGCCGTGGCTAAGACTGCAAGCCCTGTGTTGGTTCTGGCCGGCGCCGAGGCGGGCGATTTGCGCGCGCTCGAGGACTACCGGCGAGCGGGCGGCTACGCGTCGCTGGAGCAGGCGCGCAAGCTCGGCAGCGAGAGAGTCATCGCCGAGATCAAGGAATCGGGTATCCGCGGCCGCGGTGGCGCGGGCTTCCCGATGGGCCAGAAGGCCTCCTTCATTCCAGCGCCGGAGAAGACCGCGAAGCCGATCTACCTGGTCGTCAACGCGGATGAGTCGGAGCCCGGCGCCTTCAAGGACCGGGAGATCATCGAACGCGTGCCGCACCGCCTGATCGAGGGCATGCAGATCGCCGCGCTGGCCATTCAGGCCGAGGCCTGCTTCATCTACATCCGCGGCGAATACCTGACAGGTAGCGAGATCTTCGCCGCCGCGCTGGCCGAGGCCGAGGCGGCCGGCCTGGTCGGTATTCCGATCACCGTGCACCGCGGCGCCGGCGCCTACATCTGCGGTGAGGAGACGGCGCTGCTCGAATCGCTCGAGGGCAAGCGCGGCCAGCCGCGCTCCAAGCCGCCCTTCCCGGCGCTCGTCGGCCTCTACGACTCGCCGACGCTGATCAACAACGTCGAGACGATCGCCACGGTGCCCAAGATCATCGAGCTCGGCGGCGCGGCCTACGCCAAGATCGGAGTCGCAGGCTCCACCGGCACCAGGCTCTTCTCCCTTTCGGGCAACGTCGTTCGCGGCGGTAACTACGAGCTTCCGCACGGCACCACTTTCCGCGAATTGATCGAGGACTGCGGCGGCGGTATCAGTGAAGGGCGCAAGCTCAAGGCGATCATTCCGGGCGGCTCCTCGACGCCGATTCTCGGCGCCGATCAGATCGACACTCCGATGGATTACGCCTCGATGGAGAAAGCGGGCTCGTTCATCGGCTCGGCCTCGGTGATCGTGATCGACGACAGGGCCTGCATGGTGCAGCTGGCGCTTCGGCTCACACAGTTCTATATGAACGAGTCCTGCGGCAAGTGCACGCCCTGCCGCGAGGGCACACGCTGGCTGGAGATGATCCTGCGCAAGATCGAGGAGGGGCGCGCGAGCCGAGCCGAGCTCGACCTGCTGCTCGACGTCTGCGACCGCATTCTCGGCAACTGCCTCTGCCCGCTCGGCGACTCGAACGCGATGATCGTGGCCAGCTACGTCAGGCACTTCCGCGCCGAGTTCGAGGCGCACGTAGAAAAGGGCGGCTGCCCCGTCGCCGCGACGAGCTCGCTGACCGGTGTTCGCTCGCCCGTGGACGAGCTCTACCGCGGCCGGGTCGGCCAGGAGGCGGCGCTGTGAGTACGCCCGAGCTCGTCACCGTGACCATTGACGGCCGCCAGGTGCAGGTGCCCAAGGGAATGGGCCTGGTCGAGGCGGCCGCCGCGGCCGGTATCGAGATCCCGGTCTTCTGCTACGAGCCGCGCCTCGGGCCGGCGGTCGGGGCCTGCCGTATGTGCCTGGTCGAGATCGAGGGCATGCCCAAGCTTCAGACCGGCTGCTCGACGCCGGTGGCCGACGGCATGGTCGTTCATACCGCCCAGTCGTCGGAGCAGGCCGCGCGGGGCCAGAGCGCGACGATGGAGTTTCTGCTCCTGAACCATCCGCTCGACTGCCCCGTCTGCGACAAGGGCGGCGAGTGTGCCCTGCAGGATCTGAGCTTCCGCTACGGCCAGGGCAAGACGCGCATGACCTTCCACAAGCGCTCGCTCGAAAAGCCGGTCCCGATCTCGCCCACGATCGCCCTCGACCGCGAGCGCTGCATCCTCTGCTACCGCTGCACCCGCTTCTCGCAGGAGGTCGCGGAGGACGAGGAGCTGACGGCGGTGAATCGCGGCGCGCTGTCGATGATCTCGACCTTCGAGAACGAGCCCTACCGCGGCCCGTTCTCGGGTAACGTGACCGAGCTCTGCCCGGTGGGCGCGCTCACCTCGACGCAATATCGCTTCAAGGCGCGCCCCTGGGAGTACGAGCAGGCCGCGAGCGTTTGCGGCCTCTGTCCGGTCGGCTGCAACGTGACCGTGCAGAGCCGTGAGGGCAAGGTTCAACGCGTTCTCTCGCGCAACCACCCCGAGGTCGATCGCGGCTGGCTCTGCGACAAGGGGCGCTTCAGCTACCCCCACCTGTATTCCGAAGAGCGGATCGTGACACCGCGTCGCCGCGGTGCCCGAGCGCTCGAGGAGCTGGACTGGGAGCAGGCGCTCGAGGAGCTGGCAGGGATGGTCGAGCGAGCGAGCGGCGGGGTCGTGCTGGCGCTCTCGGGCAGCGAGACGCTCGAGCTGGCCTACGCGCTGGCAAAGATCGTGCGCCAGGGCGCCGGCTCCGACCGGGTTGTGCTGCCGGAGCAGACCTCAGACGCTCTCGATCCCTTCCGCGTGCCGATCGCGGCGCTTGCCGAGGCCGAGGAGATTGTCGTTTTCGAGGACTGCCCCGTGCTCGATCGGGCGCCGCTGCTGGAGCTGTGGCTCAAGCAGGCGCGGCGAAACGGTGCGCAGGTCACCAGAATCGGGCCGTCCGGAGATATTCAGCGCGCCCACGGCGAGGCTGCCCTTGCCTGCCGCGAGCTGGCCGAGAAAGGTAACGCGCTAGGTAAGCGGCTACGCGCGGCCGAGCGCGTGATCCTGCTCTGGTCGGGCGGAGGCTCGGCCGGAGGCACCCACCTCGCCGCGCTCGCGCTTACCCTCGGACTGAACGAGAAGAAAGGGTCGGGCGCCCTGCTCCTTCCGGCCAGTCCGAATGCGCGCGGCGTCGCCGAAGCCTGGGCCGCCGCCGGAGACGAGGATCGACAACCGAAGCAGATCGGGCTGCTGATCGTCTCGGGCGACGAGGCGGCGAGTGATCCGCAGGTACGCCAGCTGGCCGAGCACGCGCGCGCGACCGTGGCGCTGACGCTGTTCGCCGGCGACAGCGGTGAGTGGGCCGACCTGGTACTGCCCGCGACCAGCTATCTGGAGCGGGAGGGAACGATGCGAAATCTCGAGGGCCGCCTGCAGAGGTTGCGCGGCGCCACCGGCTCGCCCGTCCGCTCGGAGCTGTCCTGGCTGGTCGAGCTGGCAGTTCGCCTGGGCGTAGCGCTGCCGGGCAGCGAGGCCGCGCTTTTCGCGGAGCTGTCTGCGCAGGCGCTCGACGGTATCTCGCTCTCAGCGCTGGGCGAGCGGGCGCCGCTGCTGCCGCACGGCGAGGCAAGGACTTTCGAGATACCCGAAGCAGAAGAGCCGCCGATCTTGCTCGGCGGGCCGCTCGAGCTGATCCGCTACCGCGCGCTCTTCTCGGGGCCCGAGGTCGAGCACGTCCCGGAGCTCGCCTTCCAGCGCCCGGCGACGGAGATCGAGATCTCCCCGGAGGACGCCGACCGGCGCGGTATCGCCGACGGTAGCGACGTCGTCGTGCGCTCGAACGGAACCAGGGTCACACTGCGCGCCCGGATCAACGCGGCGCTCCTGCCCGGCATGGTCAGAGCCGCCGCGACGCACACCTCCGAGCTGGCGCGCGGCGTGGAGGTGAGCAGGCCATGAGCCTCCTCGCTCCCCTGGCGACAGTCCAGCCCTGGTGGATCGCGACCATCGAGGCCTTCGTGATCATCATGGTGCTCCTGCTCGGCTTCGCCTTCGTGACGCTGATCGAGCGCAAGCTGCTCGGCCGCTTCCAGCGGCGCTTCGGCCCCAACCGGGCCGGCCCGTACTCCATCCTGCAGCCCTTCGCCGACTTCATCAAGCTGATTCGCAAGGCACCCTTCCAGCCCGACGAGGTCATCCATCCCATTCTCTACCTGGGCGCTCCGGTGCTCTCGGGGACGATGGCCTTCCTGGCCTTCTCGGTTATCCCCTGGGGCGGCGGCTGGGAGCTGTTCGGCTACCAGATCGACGGCCAGGTGGCGAACGTCTCGATCTCGCTCATCGTGGTCTTTGCGATCGGCTCGATCTCGACCTACGGCGTCTTGCTCGGCGGCTGGGCCTCGGAGTCGAAGTACGCGATGCTAGGCGCGATGCGCAGCGGCGCTCAGCTTGTCTCCTACGAGGTGTCGCTGGCGCTGTCGGTGCTCGGCGTGGTGCTGATGGCCAGGTCGCTCTCGCTGGTCGATATCGTCGCCGCGCAGGGTCGCACCATCTGGTACATCGTCCCGCAGATCGTCGGCTTCGGCTGCTTCGCTATCGCCGGGGTGGCCGAGGTCGGACGCGCTCCCTTCGACCTGCCCGAGGCCGAGCAGGAGCTCGTCGCCGGCTATCACGTCGAGTACTCGGGCATGCGCTGGGGCCTGTTCCAGATCGCCGAGTACGTCCACATGATCACCATCTCGGCGCTGATGGTGACGCTCTTCTTCGGTGGCTGGCTGTTCCCGTTTGGCCATCGCCTGGGACCGCTCTGGTTCGCGCTCAAGCTGGCGATCGTGCTCTTCTGCTTCATCTGGGCTCGCGCCTCGCTGCCGCGCCTGCGCTACGACCAGCTGATGAACCTCGGTTGGAAGGTGCTCCTGCCCATCGCGACCGTGAACGCGCTCGCCACAGCCTTCTTCGTGGTGCTCAAATGATTGGCTCGACCCTGATCACAGTCGCTCGCAGCTTGGGCGTCACCCTTAAACAGATCTTCCGCGGCACGGTGACCGAGCAGTATCCGGAGTACAAGCGCCCGGTTTACCCGCGCTTCCGCGGACGCCACCAGCTAAACAAGCACTCCAACGGGCTCGAGAAATGCGTCGGCTGTTCGCTCTGCGCCGCGGCCTGCCCGGTCGACTGCATCCGCGTCGTGCCCGCCGAGAACAGCGCCGAAAACCGCGTCTCGCCCGGTGAGCGCTACGCTCGCATCTACGAGATCAACCTCAGCCGCTGCATCTTCTGCGGCTACTGCGAGCTGGCCTGCCCCTTCGATGCGATCACGCTCGGCAACGACTACGAGCTGAGCGAGTACTCTCGCACCGACCTGATCTATACGAAAGAGATGCTCTTGGCCGAGCCGATCAAGCGCACCCCGGTCGCCGACGCGGCGCTGTACGACACCCCGACCCCCTTCTACAGGACGGACAGTTGAGCGTCGGAAACATCATCGTCTGGATCGTCTGGATCGCTGCCGCCGCGGCCTGTATCGGCTCGGCGCTGGCCGTGGTCGCGCTGCGAAACGCGCTCTACTCGGCGCTGGCGCTGATCGGCAACCTGATCTCGCTGGCGGTCTTCTACCTGCTGCTCTCGGCCGAGTTCGTCGCCGCCGCGCAGGTGCTGATCTACGCCGGCGCGGTGATGGTGATGTTCCTGTTCGTGATCGCCTACGTCGGCTGGGATAAGGACATCGCCTGGACGGGCGGGCCTCGTTGGCAGACGCTGGGGAGTGTGGTCGCCGCGGCGGCGCTGCTCTGCGAGCTGGTCGTCGTGATCGTCCTCGGCGCGGCGAACGATCTGAAGCGCACCGATCACGTCTCCGCCAATTTCGGCAGCGCCAGCTCGGTCGGGCGCGTGTTCATGAGCAACCACCTGCTTGCCTTCGAGGTCATCTCGATCGTCCTGTTGGTCGCCGCGATCGGCGGCGTGATCCTGGGTGCGCAGAAGCAGCGCCGGCGCAGTGGAGGGTTGCGCTGATGCTCGGGCCCGCCATCGCCTGGTATCTCGTCGTCGGCTCTGCCATCTTCGCGATCGGCGCCGCGGGCGTGATGCTGCGCCGAAACCCTTTGATCATGCTGCTCTCGCTGGAGCTGATGCTGAACGGTGCCAACCTGGTGCTGATCGCCTTCGCGCGCCTGCACAACTCGCCCGGCGGGCAGGTGTTCGCGCTCGCCGTGATGGCCGTCGCGGCCGCCGAGGTGGTCGTCGGGCTCGGGCTCGTGGTCGCCATGGCGCGGCGCAAGATCGAGATCGACGTTGACCTGCTGTCGAGGTTGCGCAAGTGAGCGCTAGCTCACACGTGATCGCCGCTGCCGCCTGGGTTTGCCTGCTCGCTCCGCTGGCCGCGGTGCTCGCGATCGCCCTGGGCGGAAACCGCATGCCGCGCCGCGCCGCCGGCTACCTGGCCACCTCTTCGACGCTGATCGCCTTTGCCGCGGCCGTGACCGCTCTCCTGGCCACGCTCGGCCACACGGCAGGCAACCGGCGGACGATCACGACAGCCTTCGGCTTGATCGAGACGCACACGCTCCAGATCAAGCTGAACCTGCTCGTCGATCCACTGGCGCTGGTGATGATGCTCGTCGTCTCGGGCGTCGGCACGCTGATCGTCGCCTACTCGATCGGCTACATGAAGGGCGAGGACGAGAAACGCCGTTACTTCGCCTACATGGCCTTCTTCGTCTTCTCGATGCTGCTCCTCGTCGAGGCGGCCAACTTCTTCGTATTGCTTGTCGGCTGGGGCCTGGTCGGGCTCTCCTCCTACCTGCTGATCGGTTTCTGGCACGAGCGGCCGAGCGCCGTCGCGGCCGCCAAGAAGGCCTTCATCATCAACGCCGTCGGCGATGCGGCGATGGCCCTCGCGCTCTTCCTGCTGGTCCAGCACGCCGGCACGCTCGATTTTTACGGCGCCGGCGGCGTCTTCAAGCAGGCCGTCTCGCTCGGAGGCAACACCTGGCTGATCAATATCGTCGCCGCCGGGCTGCTCGTCGGCGCACTCGCCAAGTCGGCACAGATCCCGCTCCACACCTGGCTCCCGGACGCGATGGAAGGCCCGACCCCGGTCAGCGCCCTGATCCACGCCGCGACCATGGTCACCGCCGGCGTCTACCTGATCGTGCGCGCGCACCCGCTTTTCGAGCAGGCCGTGCACGTTCAACAGACGGCCGCCGGAATCGGTGCGGTGACGCTGCTGGCGGCCGGCGCGATCGCGCTCGTGCAGACCGACATCAAGCGCGTGATCGCCTACTCGACCATGTCGCAGATCGGCTACATGTTCCTGGCCGCGGGCATCGGCGCCTACAGCGCCGCGATGTTCCACCTGGTCACGCACGCCTTCTTCAAGGCGCTGCTCTTCCTGGCGGCCGGCGTCGTGATCCATGCGCTCGACGGCGAGCAGGACATGCGC